>PHCI01000007.1 GCA_002842205.1 Betaproteobacteria bacterium HGW-Betaproteobacteria-3
GGTGGCGGTGGCGGTGGCGGTGGCGGTACTGGTGGCGCCGCAGGACTCGCGCCCGCCACGGGCGCGGCTCCACCTGGGGCGGCTGCCGACGGCGTGCCGACAACGGCCGCATCGTCCTGCAGATGCACCGACGCATCAAAGATATGGGCGCATTGGCCGCACCGCACCCACCCCTCGGAAATCCGGAGTTGGTCGGGCACGACCTTGAACGTCGTGGTGCAGGCGGGGCAGCGTGTGATCAGGCTCATCAGCGTGCGATTGTAGGACCCACGTCCGCGCGGCCTCAGACGGTGGCGGTCATGAGAATCCAGCCGTCCTCGGTGTCGCTCACGACGAGTTGCGCATACGGCGCGTAGGCCGCTTTCAGTTCGTCGGCCTGGCGCGCCAGGATGCCGGCCAGCACCAGGCTGCCACCGGCTTGCACATGCCCGCACAGCAGGGGCGCCAGCACCTTGAGCGGCGTGGCCAGAATGTTGGCCAGCACGGTCTGGTACTCGCCGCGCGCCATTTCGGGCAAGCCTGCATTCAGGGGTGCCTGGTTGGCCGTGGCGTTGTCGCGTGTGGCCACCACCGCAGCCGGATCGATGTCCACCGCATCGACAGACGCCGCGCCGTAAAGGGCCGCGCCAATCGCCAGAATGCCCGAACCGCAGCCGTAGTCGAGCACGCGCTGCCCCTGCATCCCGTGGCGGGCGATCCAGCGCAGGCACATGCGCGTGGTCGGGTGGGTGCCGGTGCCAAAGGCCAGCCCCGGGTCGAGCCGGATCAGTTGCCGGGCTTGCGCGGGGGGTTCATGCCAGGTGGGGACGATCCAGAAATCGGGGGTGATCTCGACCGGCGTGAATTGCGACTGCGTCAGGCGCACCCAGTCCTGGTCCGGCACCGGGTGCACGCCCATGACCGTGCAGCCGGTGAAAAAGTCCTGCGCCGCCAGCAGCGCGGCGGCTTCGCGGGCCAGCGGTTCGTCGGCAAACAGCGCCAGGATGCGGGAGCGTTGCCAGCCCTCCTTGGGCGGCGGCATGCCGGGCTCGCCAAACAGGGCCTGCTCGGCGTCGGTCTGGGCGTCGGCGTCTTCCACGGACACGCTCAGCGCTTCCAGCGCGTCCAGCGCCTCGCACAAGGTTTCAACCCGGTCTTCGGGGCACAGCAACCGCAGCTCGAACATGGGGCCGGGGGTCAGCGCGGATGCTGGCTCAGCCATTCTTCGAGGTAGTGGATGTTGGTACCGCCCGCCATGAACTTGGCGTCCACCATCAATTCGCGGTGCAGCGGGATGTTGGTGCTGATGCCTTCGATCACGGTTTCGGCCAGCGCGGTCTGCATGCGCGCCAGCGCCTGCTCCCGCGTGTCGCCGTGCACGATGATCTTGCCGATCATCGAATCGTAATTGGGGGGCACGAAGTAGTTGGTGTAGACGTGCGAATCCACCCGCACGCCGGGCCCGCCGGGCGGGTGCCACATGGTGATGCGCCCCGGCGACGGCGTGAACTTGTAGGCGTCTTCGGCGTTGATGCGGCACTCGATGGCATGGCCGCGGATTTCAATCTGCCGCTGCGTGAACGGCAGTTTTTCGCCGGCGGCCACCATGATCTGGGTCTTGACGATGTCCACGCCCGTGACCCACTCGGTCACCGGGTGCTCCACCTGCACGCGGGTGTTCATCTCGATGAAATAGAACTCGCCGTCCTCGTACAGGAATTCGAACGTGCCCGCACCGCGGTAGCCGATTTTCTTGCAGGCCGCCACGCAGCGTTCGCCCACCTTTTCAATCAGCTTGCGCGCAATGCCCGGCGCCGGCGCCTCTTCGATGACCTTCTGGTGGCGCCGCTGCATGGAACAGTCGCGCTCGCCCAGGTACACCGCGTTGCGATGCTTGTCGGCCAGCACCTGAATTTCAATGTGACGCGGGTTCTGCAGGAATTTCTCCATGTAGACCGCCGGATTGCCAAACGCCGCACCGGCCTCGGCCTTGGTCATCTGGACCGCATTGACCAGTGCCGCTTCGGTGTGCACCACGCGCATGCCACGCCCGCCGCCACCGCCTGCGGCCTTGATGATCACCGGATAACCGACAGCGCGGGCCGCACGGCGGATTTGCACCGGGTCGTCGGGCAACTCGCCTTCGGAGCCGGGCACGCAAGGCACGCCGGCGCGGATCATGGCCTGCTTGGCCGACACCTTGTCGCCCATGATGCGGATCGACTCGGGCGTCGGACCGATGAACTGGAAACCGCTTTTTTCCACCCGTTCGGCGAAATCGGCGTTTTCGCTCAAGAAACCGTAGCCCGGGTGGATGGCCTCGGCGTCGGTCACCTCGGCCGCCGAGATGATGGCCGGCATGTTGAGGTAGCTCAGGCCGGACGGCGCCGGGCCGATGCAGACGGCCTCTTCGGCCAGCTTGACGTATTTGGCGTCGCGGTCGGCTTCGGAATACACCATGACCGCCCTGACACCGAGTTCACGGCAGGCGCGCTGGATCCGCAGGGCAATTTCACCGCGATTGGCAACAAGGATTTTCTTGAACATGGAATAAGGCTGCGGGCTGGTGCGTCACTCGATCACGAACAGGGGTTGGCCGTATTCAACCGCCTGGCCGTTCTCGCCCAGAATCTGGGTCACGGTGCCCGATTGGTCGGCCTCGATCTCGTTGAGGATTTTCATGGCCTCGATGATGCAGATGGTGTCGCCCTGCTTGACCTGGCTGCCGATTTCAACGAACGATTTGGCACCGGGACTGGCCGAACGGTAGAACGTCCCGACCATCGGCGACTTGACGATGTGGCCTGCGGGCGCGGCCGGCGCAGCCACCGCTGCCACCGCCGGCGTCGGCACTGGCGCCGGGTTCGCCGCCGGGGCTGCGGCCGGCACGGCCAGGGTCATCGCTGTCGGGTAGCCTGCGGTGCCGCCCTTGACAATGCGGACCTTGCCCTCGGCTTCGGTTATTTCGAGTTCGGACACATTGGAGTCGGACACGAGGTCGATCAGTGTCTTGAGTTTGCGCAAATCCATGGGGGCTCCAGCGGGGAAATTCTGAAAGGCGGGAATTTACATCAAATTCCGACAATTTCCAGCAACTGACGTTAATTTAAAATTAAATGCGCTAAAAAGCCTTAACCCCCGTTTACCCGGGGAGCGTCAGCGCAATCCGGCCCACGCCACAAGGTCTTGCTCAGACAGTTGCCCCATTTTACGATGAACAATGCCACCCGCCCCGCCAACGACCACCGAGAACGGCAACCCCCCCACCACATTCCCCAGATCGCGGCCCAGGGCCATGCCATTGGGGCCGGCCATGGCCATCGGAAAACTCACCGGGGCGGCCTGCAGGAAGCGTTGCACCGGCGCCAGTTGATCGACCGCCAGCCCGACCACTTGCCAACCGTTCGCTGCATTTTCCTTGTAAAAGCGATCGAGTAACGGCAATTCGGCCACGCAGGGTGGGCACCAGGTGGCCCAGAAATTGACCAGCAACGGCTTGCCCCGGAACTGGCTCAAGGCCAATGGGGTGCCCGCTGGCGTGTCCAGCGTGAGCGCCCACAGCGGGTTGGCCGACCCGATGGCACCGGGGTTGGCGCCGCCCGCGGCGGCGTCGGCGGTCGCTGCGGGCCCCACCGCATGGGGTTGCAGCCGCCGCCAGGCCATGGCGGCGCCCGCCACGGCCGCGGCAGCCGCCACACCCAGGATCAGGCCCCGACGGCGGGGCGCTGCGGTGGTCGCCGTCGATTCGGGCGAAGGGGATGGGGAGGGTTCGCTCATGGGGGTCATCATGCCTCAATCAGGGTGCGCAGGGCCCGCAAGTCACCGCGGGGCGCGCGGCCTTTGGCGTCGGGCTTGAGGGCCCCGCGCAGGTCGTCATGGTCGTGGATCAGCAAATGGACCCCCACCGCCTCGCCCAGTTCCTCGCACCGGGCATGGACGCTGAGCGCGTCCACCAGGCGGCCGCCGGTGCCCGGGACGCTTCGCACCTCGTAGGCCACCTGCCGGTCGATCAGCGCCAGTTCGGCCGATTTGGGGTCGTCGCAATACAACTGGATATAGATGTCTGACAAACGGGTGGCCGTGCCGCGCCAGACCGCGCCCTGCAGGTGCGGCCGAAACGGGGCGAGCCGCTCCATCCAGACCAGCGCCAGCCGCCGCAGCGCCGCCAGCTCCGCGGGCTGCGTGTCGCCGCAGAACAGGGCGATGTAGTCGCGCACCTCGTCCTCGACCTGGTCGTTGTCGGGCAAGGCGGTACGTGCCGACAGGCCCAGCTGTTTGACCGCCCGGCGCTTGGCCGGGCCGTATTCGAGCCCCTCTTCCACCACCAGGCGCGCGGTGGTGGCCGCAATCTCTGACTTCAGACTGTCCATTTCGGGACATTTTGCACCGCCAGCCCATTGCCCGCCCTCCACGGCTTCCGTACAGTGCCTGACACCAAGGAGACTTCTGCCATGCAAAGCACCATGATGAACGTGCCGTTGTCGCTCAACCACCTGCTGGAGCGCGCCGGCACGCTGTTCGGTCAGGCAGAAATCGTCTCGCGCCTGCCCGACAAATCCCTGCGCCGCCACAGCTACGCCCAGTATTACCGCCGCACACGCTCGCTGGCCTCGGCGCTGGCGCAGCTCGGGCTGCACCAGGGCGACCGCGTGGCCACGCTGTGCTGGAACCACCATGCGCACCTGGAATGCTATTTCGGCATTCCGGCCGCCGGCGGCGTGATGCACACGCTGAACCTGCGGCTGGCGCCCGACGAGATCGGCTGGATCGCCGGCAACGCGCAGGACCGCATCCTGATCGTGGACGATGTGCTGCTGCCGCTGTACCGGCAGTTTGCGCACCTGCACGCGTTTGAGCACGTGATCGTGTTCCCGTTCTCGGGCGCCCCAGTGCCCGCAGGGTTCACCGACTATGAAGCCCTGCTGGCCTCGGCCGACCCCGACGGTTTTGTCTATGCGCCGCACGGCGAAAACGACCCTGTGGCCATGTGCTACACCTCAGGCACCACCGGGCAGCCCAAGGGCGTGGTGTACTCGCACCGCTCCACCGTGCTGCACACGCTGGTGGCCAGCCTGGGCGATTTCTGGGGCCTGCGCGGCACCGACGTGGTGTTGCCCGTCACCCCCATGTTCCACGCCAACAGCTGGGGCATGCCCTACGGCGCGGTGATGATGGGCGTCAAGCTGGTGTTCCCCGGCCCGCACCTGCACCCCGACGACCTGCTCGATCTGATGCAGCTGGAGCCGCCCACGCTGTCGCTGGGCGTTCCCACCATCTGGATGAGCCTGATCCAGACCTACGACGCCGCGCAGGCGGCCGACTCGCCCCACCACGGCCGCTGGAAGCTGCCCCGGGGCATGCGCTCGCTGGTGGGCGGCGCGGCCGTGCCCGAAGCGCTGATCCGCGCGTTCGATGCGCACGGCATCTGGATCCTGCAGGGCTGGGGCATGACCGAAACCTCGCCCGTCTGCACCATCTCCTACCCCCGGGCCGAGCTGCGCGACGCCCCGCTGGACGAACGCTACCGCCGCGCCGCCATGGCCGGGGTGCCGGTGCCGCTGGTGGACTTGCGGGTGCGCGACGACACCGGCCAGGACCAGCCCTGGAACGGCCAGGCCGTGGGCGAGATCCAGGTGCGCGGGCCTTTCATCACCGGCCGCTACCACGTGCGCGACGGGGCCGGTCCGATGACCGAAGACGCCGCCGCCAAGTTCACCGCCGACGGCTGGCTGCGCACCGGCGACGTGGCCTCGGTGGACCCGCTGGGCTTTGTGCGCATCACCGACCGCACCAAGGACCTGATCAAGTCCGGCGGCGAATGGATCAGCTCGGTGGACCTGGAAAACGCCCTCATGGCCCACCCGGCCGTGGCCGAGGCCGCGGTGATCGCCATCCCTGACGAGAAATGGAGCGAGCGCCCGCTGGCCTGCGTGGTGCTCAAACCTGGCCGGTCGGCCAGCGCGGCCGACTTTGCGGCGCACCTGCTGGCCCACCGATTTGCCAGGTGGCAACTGCCCGAGCGCTATGAGTTCATCGACGCCGTGCCACGCACCTCCACCGGCAAGTTCTGGAAGATGAAGTTGCGCGAGCGCTTTGCCACGCCCGCTGCGGCCCCGCCAGGCTGAGGGCCCGCGCCTCGTTCGCCCAGGCCCAATCGCCAACAGGCGACCGCACGCCGATCTTCATAGCTACATTTTATATAGCTAACTATGACCATTTGACGGGGGCAAGAGGTCAAAAAAGCTTGAAAATTACCGTAAAATCACGGCATGCACATTCACATCCTCGGTATTTGCGGCACCTTCATGGGCGGCGTCGCGGCGCTGGCGCGGGAAGCCGGGCACAGGGTTACGGGCTGCGACGCGGGCGTGTATCCGCCCATGAGCGACCAGCTGCGCGCGCTGGGCATCGAGCTGATCGAAGGCTTTGGCGCCGACCAGATGGCGCTCGCGCCCGACCTCTACGTCGTGGGCAACGTGGTGTCGCGCGCCCGAGCGGCCGAAGGCACACCCAGATTCCCTTTGATGGAAGCCATCCTGGATGCGGGCGCACCCTACACCAGCGGCCCGCAGTGGATGAGCGAGCACATCCTGCAAGGCCGCCACGTGCTGGCCGTGGCCGGCACCCACGGCAAAACCACCACCACTGCCATGCTGGCCTGGATTCTGGAATCCGCGGGCCTGCAGCCGGGTTTTCTGGTGGGGGGCGTGCCGCTTAATTTCGGGGTTTCGGCGCGCTTGGGCACGGGCCGCACATTCACCATTGAAGCCGACGAATACGACACCGCGTTTTTCGACAAACGCAGCAAATTCGTGCACTACCGGCCGCGCACGGCCATCCTGAACAACCTCGAATTCGATCACGCCGACATCTTTGACAACCTGGCCGCCATCGAGCGGCAGTTTCACCACCTGGTGCGCACCGTGCCGTCCAGCGGCCGCGTGGTGGTCAACGGCCTCGAAGAAAGCCTGGACCGCGTGCTGCACCAGGGCTGCTGGAGCGAGCTGCGCAGCTTTGGCGCCGCCACCAGCGACTTCACCGCCAGCGGCGACCCCGGCGCGTTCACCGTGCTGCGCCGCGGCGAGCCGGTGGGGCAGGTGCGCTGGGCGCTGGGTGGCGTGCACAACCAGCTCAACGCACTGGCCGCCATCGCCGCAGCCGAACACGTGGGCGTGGCGCCCGACGCGGCCGCGCAGGCCCTGGGCACGTTCCAGAACGTGCGTCGGCGCATGGAAACCCGCGGCAGCGTGGCGCGCCCCGGCGGCGCCATCACGGTCTATGACGATTTTGCCCACCACCCCACCGCCATTCGCACCACGCTGGACGGGCTGCGCCGCCAGGTGGGCCCCTCGGCCCGCATCCTGGCGGTATTCGAGCCGCGCAGCAACACCATGAAGCTGGGCACCATGAAGGCCCAGCTGCCCTGGAGCCTGGAAGAAGCCAACCTCGCCTTCTGCCACAGCGGCGGGCTGGACTGGGACGCCACCGCAGCGCTGGCCCCCATGGGCGCACGGGCGCAGGTGGCCGGCGACATCGAAACACTGGCCGCCCAGGTGGCCGCCGCCGCCCAGGATGGTGACCATGTGCTGTGCATGAGCAACGGCGGGTTCGGAAATATTCACGCCCGGCTGCTGGATTTACTCCGGAAGAAATAGCTGACTTCAACCATTTGACGGGGGCTAAAGGCACTTTTGACGCCTGAATTCGCGCCGCAGGCCGTGCGGCGCCAAGGCCGCACAACGGCCGGGCGGTTCACAAATAGCTTTTGCAATCGCCACCGCACCGGTGCAAACTGGCTCCAGACCCCGGAGGCCCGTATGCGAACCTCTCATGCCCTCATCGCGGTGGCCAGTCTTGCAGCGGCGGCCACGGTGCAATCCCAGACGCTGCGCCCGTCCGCGGCGTCTTGGGGCCTGGACGCCGCGCCGCCCGGACTCTCGGCCGGTGTGGCCGACCCGTGGCACGCCAACGCCCTGCGCACCCCCTTGCTGTCACTGTACCAGCGCAACCTGCGGGATGGCGGTGCGCCGGGATTGCGACCGGCACCGGCGTCCTCGCTGGCTTTGGACATCGTCATGGCCACCGCCGAGGCCGCGCCGACCCTTGGCCTGCTGCGCCACCCGGTTGGGGCCACAGCGGCATCACCCGCCACCCGGTTCGCGCTTGGCCCCCAGCTGACCTGGCGCTGGAGCGATGACACCGCCCAGAGCAGTTGGCGCGTGGCCCTGCCGCTGCAGGGCGCGGTTTCGGCCCAGGGCACGGTGGCGCCACGCAGTTTTTCGCTCGGCCCCGAACTGATCTACGAGCGCCGCACGTCGGGCTGGCACTATGGCGCAAGCCTGGGCGCCCAGCTGGGTGATCGCACCACGTTCCAACCCTCGGGCTACGGATTGTTGCCGGGCAGCACGGTCGCCAGCGCCCTGGAGCGGCGCGGGCAGACCAGCTGGCGGCTGGGCCTGTCGGCCTCGCGGCCGCTGTCATCCGACTGGCAGGTGTTCACCTACGCACTGCTCGATTCACCCCGCAGCCTGGCACTCGGCAACCTCGCGCCCAGCGGCCCGGGCCTGACCCTGGGCGCTGGCGTGGCCTGGACCTGGATGCCGCCTTCGCCGCGTGCCGGCACCGACTGAAGCACGCCGCCCGTGCGGTCGGCCGTCAGGCGCCGCGGCGCGCCTTGACCGCCTGCGACAGCACGTCCAGCACGGTCAGCGAGTCGTCCCAGCCAATGCAGGCGTCGGTGATGCTCTTGCCGTATTCGAGTGCGGCCACCTCGTCCTTGCCGGGCGTGAACTTCTGGGCCCCGGCGTGGATGTGGCTCTCGACCATCAAACCAAAAATGTGGCGCGACCCCCCTGAGAGTTGTGCGGCAATGTCCCGCGCCACATCGACTTGCCGTTCGTGCTGCTTGCTGCTGTTGGCGTGGCTGCAGTCGACCATCAGGGTCGGTGGCAGCTTGGCGGCTTGCAGCTCCTTGCAGGCGGCGGCCACGCTGGCCGCATCGTAATTGGGGGCCTTGCCGCCACGCAGGATCACGTGGCAGTCCTGGTTGCCGTGGGTCTGCACGATGGCAACCTGGCCATTCTTGTGCACCGACAAAAAGTGGTGCCCGCGCGCCGCCGCCTGGATCGCGTCGGTGGCGATGCGGATGTTGCCATCGGTGCCGTTCTTGAAGCCGATCGGCGCCGAGATGCCCGAAGCCAGCTCGCGGTGCACCTGGCTCTCGGTGGTGCGCGCGCCGATGGCGCCCCAGGAGATCAGGTCGCCGATGTACTGCGGCGAAATCACGTCCAGAAACTCGCTGCCGGCCGGCAGGCCCAAGCGGTTGATCTCGATGAGGAGCTGGCGCGCAATGCGCAGGCCTTCGTCAATGCGGAAGGTCTGGTCGAGGTAGGGGTCGTTGATCAGGCCCTTCCAGCCCACGGTGGTGCGGGGTTTTTCGAAATAGACGCGCATGACGACTTCCAGCGTGTCGGCGTATTTGTCGCGCAGCGGCTTGAGGCGCCGCGCGTAATCCACCGCCGCCGCCGGGTCGTGGATGGAGCACGGGCCGATCACCACCAGCAGCCGGTCGTCCTTGCCAGCAATGATGTTGTGAATGGCGCGGCGGGTGCGGGTGATGAGCGCCTCCACCGGCGTGCCGCCGATGGGGAAGAAGCGGATCAGGTGTTCGGGAGGGGGAAGCACGGTGATGTCCTTGATGCGTTCGTCGTCGGTCTGGCTGGTTTTGTCGACGGGGCTCGCATACCAGGCGTCGCTGGCGGGGGCGGGGGCTTTGGCGGTCATCTCGGGCTCCTTGGAAATTACGGTGGGGTTCGGGGTGCGTGGGGCACAAAAAAACCGCCGGGCTTGGCAGGCCGGCGGTTCGATGTGGGGTTCGCTTGGGGTTACGCGTTCGCCTCTCGTCCACCGGGGACTGAGAACCAGAACTCAAAGTAAAACGCGCTGCGCATTGGCATAGGGGCTGAATGTAGCACACTCGAATGGGCACGCCGCTGGGGCGCGGTCAGCCCTTCAGGCGGTGCCGCCCACCGTCAGGCCGTCGATGCGCAGCGTGGGCTGACCCACGCCCACGGGCACACTCTGGCCTTCCTTGCCGCAGGTGCCCACGCCGCTGTCGAGCGCCATGTCATTGCCGATGAGCTTCACGCGGGTCAGGGCGTCGGGCCCGTTGCCCACGATGGTGGCGCCCTTGACCGGGTACTGGATCTTGCCGTTTTCAACCCAGTAAGCCTGGCTTGTGGAGAACACGAACTTGCCCGAGGTGATGTCCACCTGCCCACCGCCGAAATTGGTGGCGTACAGGCCTTTCTTCAGGCTGGCCACGATTTCTTCAGGCGGCTTGTCGCCGCCCAGCATGTAGGTGTTGGTCATGCGCGGCATCGGGATGTGGGCGTAGCTTTCGCGGCGGCCGTTGCCGGTCGGCTTGACGCCCATCAGGCGCGCGTTCATCGCGTCCTGGATGTAGCCCTTGAGGATGCCGTCTTCAATCAGCACGTTGCGCTGGCTGGTGTTGCCTTCGTCGTCCACGTTGAGCGACCCACGCCGGTCGGCAATGGTGCCGTCGTCCAGCACGGTGACGCCCCTGGCGGCCACGCGCTGGCCGATGCGCCCGGCAAACGCGCTGGAGCCCTTGCGGTTGAAGTCACCCTCGAGGCCGTGGCCGATGGCTTCGTGCAGCAGGATGCCGGGCCAGCCCGGGCCGAGCACGACCGTCATCTCGCCCGCCGGCGCGGGGCGCGCTTCGAGGTTGGTCAGCGCAGCCTTGACGGCTTCGTTGACGTATTCATCAATGCGGGCATCGTCGAAATACGCCAGCCCGAGCCGCCCGCCACCGCCGCCCGAACCCATTTCACGGCGGCCGTTCTGTTCGGCGATCACGGTCACGCTCAGGCGCACCAGCGGGCGCACGTCGGCCGCCAGCGTGCCGTCGGCGCGCGCCACCAGCACCACGTCGTATTCGCTGGCCAGGCCGGCCATGACCTGCGCCACGCGCGGGTCTTTGGCACGGGCACGCTGCTCCACCTCGCCCAGCAATTTGATCTTGGCCGCGCTGTCGAGCGAGGCAATCGGGTCCAGCCCGTGGTAGAGCGAACGGCTGGGGGCCAGCTTGCGGCTGGGCACCTGGATGCGCCGGGTCTGCGCGGCCGAGGAAATCGAGCGCACCGTGCGCGCGGCGTCCAGCAGCGAGGCCTCGGAAATGTCGTCGGAATAGGCAAAGGCGGTTTTCTCGCCGCTGACGGCCCGCACGCCCACGCCCTGGTCGATGCTGAACGAGCCGGTCTTGACGATGCCCTCCTCCAGGCTCCAGCCCTCGGAGCGGGTGTACTGGAAATACAGGTCGGCCTCGTCAACCCGGTGCGCGGTGATCTCGCTCAGGGCGTGCGACAGGTGGGATTGCGTGAGGCCAAACGGCGCGAGCAGCAGCGCTTCGGCGGTGGCCAGACGTTCAAGGGTGGGTTCGCGGGAAATCATGGCGCATTGTAGGCACCCAAAACAACAAAGGCCGCAGTGCGGCCATTGTCAGAGGCGCAATCGCGGCCTGCCCGGCACGCGCCCACGCCCGTCAGGCCGTCTGGTCGTCGGTGGCGGCGCCCGGGGCGTTGGTCTTGACCGACTCGATGCCGTTGTCGCGGGCCTTTTCGCCCGAATACATTTCGCTCTGGCCGATCACCTGGCCGTTGCCGGCCTTGAGGGTGAAATACGGCGAGCCGTCCTTGGCCACCAGGCGGGCAAACCTGCCGTCGTCCGTGGCGTTTTTCTTCACCGACTCGATGCCGTTGACCGCGCTGGCTTTGGACTCGTACATCTCGCTGGCCAGAATCTTCTGGCCATTTCCCGCGAGCAGCGAGAAATAGAACTTGTCGTTTTTGGACTTTTTCAGCTCGAATTTGCCTGCCATGAATCTCTCCTGAGGGTTCGCCAAAGCACGGTTGGCTGCCCAGTTTGTAGCCTGAACCGGTTACAAGCGCAATCGGGGGGCGCCATATCCGGCATTTGTTCACATTTGCAGGCCCACAGTGTTGCGCCATGGCGTGCCGCGCCCGCCATGGGCGCCCGGCTCACCCGGCTCACCCGGTATTTCGTAACAGTTTGAAAACGCTGGCGTCGTCCTCGCCGCCCAAACCGTGTTCGATGGCGCGCCAGAAGGCGGCCGACGCCTCGCGGCCCAGCGCGGGCTGCACCCCGAGTGCGGCTGCCGCCTCCAGGGCCAGGCGCGTGTCCTTGGCCAGCAAGGTGGTGTGGGCGCGTGGCGCGTAGTCGCCCGCGATGGCGCGGCGCAGGCGGTCTTCGCCGATCCAGCTCTGGCCGCTGGACTGCTGCATCACGTCGAGCGTGGTCGTCAGGTCCAGCCCCATGCGCCCGGCCAGTGCCAGCGCCTCGGCCGCCCCCACCAGGTTGATGCCCGCCAGCAGGTTGTTGACGAGCTTGGTGCGGGCGCCATCGCCCACCCGCTCGCCGATGCGGAACACCCTGGACGACAGCGCCTCGATCAGCGCCCGGTGCGCCTCAAACACCGCGTCGGTACAGGCCACCATCAGGCTCATCGAGCCGTCCTGCGCGCGCACCGGACCGCCAGACATGGGTGCGTCGATGGTGTGCAGCCCGTGCCCGGCGAGGGTCTGGGCGATCGATTCGACGTCGGCAGGCGCGATGGTCGGGCACAGCATCACGGTGCGGCCCGGTGCCAGCGCGGCAGCGGCGCCGCCCGCGCCGAACAGCACGTCGCGGGTTTGCGCGGCGTCCACCACGCAAACGATCAATACTTCAGATTGAATAGCAACTTGGCCAGCATTGACGGGGGCTAGTGCCCCAAAAGGCTTGAGATTTTCAGTTTTTTCAATCTCGACATCGTGCACGTGGACGGTCCAGCCCCGCGCGAGCAGGTTGCGCGCCATGCCGCCGCCCATGTTGCCGACGCCGACGATGCCCACGGGAAATTTTTCACCCCTCGCCAGGTCGCTCATGTCAATGCCCCCACGCTTGTCGCTTCGCGTACTGCGCTGCCCCCTCGGGGGGCTGAGCTTGCTTGGGAACGGCCCGGCACGGCGCTCATGACTGCATCAACCTCTTGGATTTGGCGATGGACATCAGGATGCCGATGGCCATGCCGAGGGTCACCATGGCCGTGCCGCCATAGCTGATGAAGGGCAGCGGCACCCCCACCACGGGCAAGATGCCGCTGACCATGCCCATGTTCACAAAGGCATAGACGAAAAAGATCATCGTCACGCTGCCCGCCAGCAAGCGGGCGAACAGCGTCGGCGCTTCCAGTGCGATGACCAGCCCGCGCAGGATCAGGAAGATGAAGCCGCTGATCAGCAGCAGGTTGCCCAGCAGGCCGAATTCCTCGGAATAGGCGGCGAAGATGAAGTCGGTGGTGCGTTCGGGGATGAACTCCAGGTGCGTCTGCGTGCCCTGCATGAAGCCCTTGCCAAACACCCCGCCCGAGCCAATGGCGATCATCCCCTGGATGATGTGAAAGCCCTTGCCCAGCGGGTCCTTGCCCGGGTCGAGCAAGGTGCAGATGCGCTGCTGCTGGTAATCGTGCAGCACCATCCAGCGCGCGCCGTCGGCGCACAGTTGCGGCTCGAACCACACCAGCAAAAAGACGCCCACCAGCCCCAGCAGCACTGGCGGCAGGATCAGTTTCCAGCTCAGGCCGGCAAAAAAAATCACGGCCAGGCCGGTCGCCAGCACCAGCAGCGAGGTGCCCAGGTCGGGCTGCTTCATGATCAGCCCCACGGGAATGGCCAGCAGCAGGCCGGCGGCCAGAAAATCGAGCGGCCGCAACTGGCCTTCGCGCTTCTGGAACCACCAGGCCAGCATCAGCGGCATGGCGATCTTGAGGATCTCGCTGGGCTGGATCACCGTCACGCCCACATTGAGCCAGCGCGTGGCGCCCTTGCGCGTGATGCCAAACAACACCACCGCCACCAGCAAGGCCACGCCCAGCGTGTACAGCGGCACGGCCGCCGTCATCAGGCGCTGCGGCGGCACCTGCGCCACCACGAACATGATGGCCGCTGCGATCAGCATGTTGCGGCCGTGGTCCACAAAGCGCGTGCCGTGGTCGTAGCCCGACGAGTACATGGTGAGCAGCCCCGCCCCCGCCAGCAGGATCACGGCCAGCGCCAGCAGACCGTCAAAACCGCGGAACAGCGGCAACGCGCGTTGCACCAGGGAGGGTTTGTCAAAAACGGCCGACATGGGGGGATTATCCTGCGCGGCGCCGCCCGGTCTGCCCCGGCGCCAGAAGCCGCGGCAAGCCAATCCCTCAGCCGATCTTGATTTCGACCACCGTGTGCCCCGGCTCGCTGTGCAAGGTGAGCGACGCACCGATGGCTTGCGCGCGCTCGCGCATGGACAGCAGGCCCTTGCGAAGCGGCGCCTTGACATCGAACCCGCAGCCGTTGTCCACCACGCGCAGCCTCGCCCCCCCAAAGGCGCTGGTGGCGGAAATGCGAAGCTTGCTGGCCCGCGCGTGCTGCAGCACGTTGGACAGCGCTTCGAACACCATGAACTGCAGCTGCCGCATGGCCGGGGCGTCCAGCCGCCCGACCGGCTCCAGTGGGTCCACGTCCCATTGCAGCTCAATGTCGGACGCGGCAAAGCGTGGCTCCAGCCGGTAACGCAGGCTGGCCAGCAATGCGGTCACATCCCCAGGGGGAAAGTGCATGGAGTCGATCGACAGCTTGAGCTGGTCCAGCGAGTCGCGCAGGGTTTGCAGCAGTTCGGACTGGCTCGACCGCCCTGACTGGATCTGGCGGATCGCCGCGCTGATGTGGGAGCCCACACCGTCGTGCATGTCACGCAGAATGCGGGTGCGCTCGGCAGCACGCTCCTGCGCGCGCGCAAGCTGCTCCACATGCTGGTAACTGGCCGACAGTTCGGCCTCCTTTTGCGCAACCCGCGCAGCCAGCGAGCCCAGCAGTTCATGCGCCTGCCTTCTTGCTTCTCCAAACCGCCTGACCACAATCACGGCCAGCGTCACACCAAACAGCACCGAAGAGTAGCGGATGAGGGAGTTATCGGCATAGCTCGGGTTGATGCGAAACACATACAAGTCACGCAACCCCACCGCCACATTCAGCAAAATTGTTGCGGCCACGATGCGGTGTTCGGTGGACGCGTTGCGCAGGGCGTGACGAAGGAAAAACGTGCCAAAAACCAGAAACGTCAGGCCCAGGACCGCATACCATGCGGTCAGCGCCAACGGCTTCCCCCCACCCAAGGCCCAAAACGCCATGCCCGTGCTGGCCACCAGCAACGCAGCCAGCCAGCCACGAAACCACGGCACCCAGGTGCGCTGCCGCCAGCCTGCCACGTCAATGCAAAACAGGGCAATGCTGGCAGCCCAGACGCCCATGGCCACCACCGGTACCAAGCCCCACCAGGGCCACGGCAGCGGGGGGTCTTCGATCAAGGCGTCGCCCACCCGAAATGTCCAGGCCAACTCGGCCAGTGCCGCATACAAATAAATCGGCTCCCGTGCCGGGTGACCGGGCATGGAAGAGCCGGTCTGGGTCAGCCACAACGCCAGACCGATCAGCCCGACCGCCGCACTGAACGCGACGACCAGCAGCGAGCCGGTGGCGCGCCAGTGGAAGCTCTTCATATAGATCGGGTACACCTCGTCCCGCGGGCCCAGAATCAGCTGCGACAACCCACCGCGCCGGCCGATGTCGGCCCGGATGTGAATGCGAATCTGGTTGGACCGCTGCAACACGCCTGGAGAGATGCTCACGTAGCGCGGCACCTGTGCGTTGTCCGCCCCATTGGGATGAAACAGGTTGCCCTGGCGCTGCAGCAGGGTCCCGTTGACCCAGATTTCGTAGGCGTTGCCCAGGCGCGGCAAGTAAAGGCCCCAGGGTTCGGTGGGCACGGCGGGCAGATCCTGCGAGAGATCGAACACCGCGTAGCCCGCCTGGCCCTTGTGATGCCGATCCCAGTGGTAGGGCAACACGGTGTCGTGTTCGCTGGTCACCCCGTTGACGGTCACCACCGCGTGCGCCTGCGCAAACTCGATCGTCGCGGCCGACGCCCCTTGCACCCATCCGGCGGCCCACGCGAGCAGAACCAGCCCGACCCGCCCTGCGTGCTGCGCGCCGCGGGCGATCCGGCGCCATGTCATCGAGACGTCTTCCTGGCCCATCAGCGTGGCGCGATCGGCCCGCCCCGTGGCGGTGTGTTCAACAAGCCCATGCGCGTGGCCTCAAACACGGCTTCGCTTTTCGAATGCACCGCCAGCTTGCCGTAGAGGCTTTTGATGTGCGTTTGCACGGTGTGCACACTCACGGTTTTCAGACGCGCGATCTCGGCGTAGGAAAACCCCCGGGCGATCAGCGCAAGCACTTCCTGCTCGCGCACGGAAAGAACCCCCCTTGTTTCGCCCGGATCGATTTCGAGCGCGACCACCGCAGCGACAGGCACCTCCGGCGACACGGCCTGCAGCGCGCGATATTTGGCCAGCACGCGGCGGGCAATCATGGGCGAGATGGGTGAACTGCCCCCCTTCATCTCCACAATGACCGACGCAATGTCGTCCGGCGTGGCGTCCTTGTGGATGTAGCCCAAGGCACCCGCCTCGATGCTGGCCAGCACGTTGTCCTCGTCGCCAAACATCGAGATCACCAACGGTTCGCATTCGGGATGCCGCTGGCGCGCGTGCCGGATCACCTCCAGGCCACTGCCATCGGGAAGCCCCAGATCGGTCAGCAGCACATCGACCACCTGCGACGGATCGTCAAGCCAGACGCGCGCATCGGCCACCGTGCCAACGCACGCCAGCAGGCGCAACTGCGCCGAACGTCGCACGCTCGCGGCGAAAAACTCGCCCATCTGGGGATCGTCTTCAACGATCAGGACCTGCCACATCTGCTCGCCCCCTGGTCACGTGGTTTGTAGAAATTCGTTGATTCGTGACGCATCCCGGAGCATATCGGGAACTCCCCGGTCCGGCGCGCGCATCGCCTCCCACAAACAGGGGAGGCGGTCAAACAACACACCCCATATTCATGGGATGCATCTGGATACATTTCGCCGCCCAATCGCCGTTGGACGGTGCGGAATCCATCCGCAGCCCGGCAATTTCATTCTTCAGGAGGAATGCACGTGATCATTCAATTTGAAAAACTTTCCCTGGCCCTGGCCTGCGCCGGTGCCTTGGCCATCGCCGGATGTGGTGGAGGCGGTGGCGGCAGCGGAGGCCTCCCCGGCGGAACGGGCGGCACACCCGTGCCAACGGCAGCCGTGTCCGGCGTGGTCGCTGACGGGTTGATCTCGGGCGCCACCGTCTGTTATGACCTGAACGACAACGGGCGCTGCGACGACGACGAGCCCAAGTCAACCGAAACAGGGGTCGATGGGGGCTACACGCTTTCGGTCCCCGCCGCCGAGGCCGGCAAACACGCCGTGATCGCGGTCGTGCCCGCCACGGCCATCGACCAGGACAACCCCGGCACCCCGGTCGGCGTTGCGTTCACCCTGAAAGCCCCCGCCCAAGCCGACGCCTCCTTGCCCGTATTCGTCAGCCCCCTGACCGACGCCGTGGTTCAGCTGATGGCCGCTGCGGGCACCAACGACCCCGCTGCGGCCATTGAGCAACTCACGCTGGCGCTGGGGTTGACCTTGTCCCCGTTGGACAACTTTATTGAAATGCGCAGCACCGGCACGGCCGAAGAGCAGGCGGCGGCCCAACTGGCGGCCACCTATGCGCAGGTCCTCACGGAGCTGAAGAAGAACATCGGGGAAGTGGCCGCGGGCGCGGGCGTTCCGACCGACCAGACCGAAGCCCTGATTTCCGTGACGGTGTTCAACACCATCGGCACCCTGGCCGCCAGCGTGGCCGCCAATACCGGCACCAGCGCCGACCTCGCGCAAACGCTGGTGGCGGCCCAGGGCATTGACGCCACCACCGTCGCCACGCAGGCTGAGGTGGCCACGGTGTTGACGCAGTCCACGCCCGACACCACCACGGCCACTGCCACGCCCACGCCGTTTGTCACCGTGCGCGACCTGCGCTACACCGACGCCAGCAACTGGTCGTACCGCCTGTTCACGGGCGACGATGTGGCCGACAGCACGGGCGCCAAATTTTCCAACGAAATCCGCGAACGCATGGCGGGCGGGGCCCGCATCGTGTTCAATCGCGATGTGTCGTATTTCGACGAGGCCGTCGGCAAATGGTATGAATGCCCGTCCGACGGCTACCAGGTCACCAAGTCCATCACCACCAACGGCGTGACCGAATCGCTGTTCTGCCGCACCTTTGCCGACACCGGCCGCCGCACCAATGAAGACGTGTCCGGGAAAACCGTGCGCAGTGTGCTGGAGCGTGTTCGCGGCTCGGGCATTGGCAATTACGCCACATGGGGGGCCGACCCCGCCATCGTCCCGGCAGACGCCACCTTCCCGGCTGGCTCGGTGCTGCGTCTGCAAATCAATACGCAGAGCAAAACCCCGGATTCGCATTCCCTGTCGAGCAAGATCCGGGTGCTGCCGGATGGCCGCGGGCCAACGGACTCATTGATCTTCAATCTCTGGCCCTTTGCCGCCACCCTGGAAAAAATGATCAGCCGCAACTACGGTTCTTTTACAACCGTGTTGGACAACGACGTGACCGGCAACATCTCCCTCAACATCGCCACCATTGACGACGCGTCCGTCACCGACCCCACCCTGCAGAAAAAGGGTTTCTACCGTGTCGCTTTTCAAAGTACCGGCCCTGCGGCGGGCATTGCGCGTTATTTCCTTTGCCGACGAAATGATTCGGCGGTCGCCCCGTTTAACACCAACACCCGCACCTGTGAACGCGTCAACGACGGCGGCTACACCATCGAAACCCGGGCCGACGCGCGCGTCATGCGCCTGTCCGGCATTCCGCCCATCGTGACGGCCTTCACGGGCGCGTCCCAGTTGTATGTCGAACGCGGCGGCGCAGTGTTCAGCGGGTCGAAGGCCCTGCTTCAGACCAGCACGACCTTCCGCCTGAACAAGGCCGCCTGGGACACCTTGCGGCCCCTGCTGCCCGGCGTGACGGCCCACGTGGACCCCACCGCACCCGTGTCCGCCGACGCCAGAAAGCGTTTGCGCGACTTCCGCGACCTGGGCGCTGGCGCTTTCTCGTACCGGCTCAACAACAACAGCGGCACCACGGGCGGCACACTGGACGAAATCCGGGTGCGCAAGGACGGGTTAGGCGGTGCCCAGCCGTTCGCTCGCAACACCCTGTACTGGAACCCGGGGACCGGTGCCTGGGTGGACGCCGAAACGCTGTGCCCCAGCAACGGCGTCGCGTTCGGCACCTGGACCAGCAACCCGCGCGAAAGCGTGACCTGCGGTCTGGACCGGTTCGGCTCGACCAGCTTTGACGTCAGCATTGCAGGACGCACGCTGCTGTCGGTGATCGACGAGGCCCGCCTGTATTCGAGCCGCGACAACAACGGGCAGGTCGCCAGCAACTGGGGCCCCACGTTGGCAGCGGGGGCGACCGATGTCTTCCCCGCAGGCTCGGAATTGCGCTACCAGGTGGCGGGGCCGCTGACCGCGGTGGACACGATTGCAAGCACCGTCACGATCAGCTTTGGCGGGACCCCACTGACGGACCTCGGCGGCCTGTCGAATTTCAACGGCGGGTTTGCGGGAACCACGGGCGCCCCCGGCAACACCTTGAACCTGTTCACCTATTCGGCGCTCGAAGAACCGGCACCCGGTACAACCGGCCAAAAGCGCGTCCGGGCCTCCTTTGAAGCCACGGGGCCCAGCTCAGGCAATGCAAACTTCTTTGTTTGCGACGTGAGCGACACCGCTCCGAACCCGGTCATCAATTGTGTCGCGTCGTCCAGCACCACTTATGCGATCACCCAGCAGGGCGGCAAGAATATGCTGCGCTTTGCCTCGCAAGCGCCAGAGGTGGCGCAAATCGGTGGCTTCGAGCGCACCTATGTCGAACACGCCGGCACCGTGATGCAGGGCAGCCGCTCCATCCCGGGCACGAAGAATTACAGCCTGCGTCTCAACGAGGCGGCCTACACGGCCATCTTCAGTGCAATTAACGAGACCCCGCCGGCCGTGACCCTCACGGCGCCTTGACCCCCGCGATCCAACACGCAAGGGCCCGCTTCGGCGGGCCTGATCCTCAAAGGCCCGCTTCGGCGGGCCTTTTCCGTTGGGCGCTCAAGGCCTCGCTTTGCGCCCCCTCTTGCCGCTGGCGCCAGGCCGCGTGCGCCCGCCGCCGCCCTATCATTGCCGCCATGCCCACCACCCACCTGCTCTACCTGCACGGTTTTCGCTCGTCGCCGCGGTCCACCAAGGCGCAGCAGTTTGCGGCGCGCGTGGCGGCGCAGCATCCGGGCGTCACCTGGTGGTGCCCGCAGTTGCCGCCCTCGCCCCGCGAGGCGGTGGCGCTGCTCATGCGCGGCATTGCCGACTGGCCTCGCGACGCGATGGCGGTGGTGGGGTCGTCGTTGGGCGGGTTTTATGCCACGGTGGTGGCCGCGCAGGCCGGCTGCCGGGCCGTGGTGCTGAACCCTGCGGTACACCCGGCGCGCGATCTGGCGCCCTGGGTGGGCGAGCACAGCGCCTGGCACGACCCGGCCGAGCGCTTTGTCTTTCGGCCCGAATACGTGGACGAACTGCGCGCGCTGGAAGCGGCCGCCCCGGCGGTTCCGCAACACACCTTTGCCGTTATTGCCAAGGGCGACGAACTGCTGGACTGGCGCGAGATGACCGCCCGCTACCCGGGCGCGCGCCTGCGGCTGCTGGAGGGCAGCGACCACGCCCTGAGCGACTTTGACCAGCACATCGACGCGGTGTTCGCCTTCCTCGATCTGGCCTGACGAGGGCGAGCGCCGGTGCCGTTTGCCCGTACCGGGGCGCGGCCCGGGGGGCGCATGGGACAATCGCGCCCATGTTTGCATTGTTTGAAGAAGCCGGCAAGTTCATGGCCGGGCGTGTGCTGTCCGAGGCCGAGGCCTCGTTGCAGGTGGAGCTGGATTCGGGCAAGCGGGTCAAGGTCAAGGCGGCCAACCTGCTGTTGAAGTTCGACCAACCCGGCCCGGCCGAATTGATCGCCCAGGCCCAGGCGCTGAGCGAGACCATCGAGCTGGAACTGGCCTGGGAGTTCGCCCCCGAAGACGAGTTCGGCTTTGCCGACCTGGCGCGCGACTACTTCAACGACAAGGCCTCGGTCGAGCAGCAGGCGGCCGCCCTGTTCCGGCTGTACGAGGCGCCGCACTACTTTCGCCGGGCCGGCAAGGGGCGGTTTCGCAAGGCGTCGGCCGAGGTGTTGCAGCAGGCGCTGGCCGCGATCGAAAAGAAAAAGCAGGTGCAGGCGCAGATCACCGCCTGGGCCGCCGAGCTGGCCGCCGGCCAGTGCCCCGCGCCGATTCGCGAGCAGCTCTACCGCATCCTGTTCAAGCCCGACAAGAACGCGCCCGAATACAAGGCCGTGGTGGAGGCTTCGCGCAGCACGCACACCGCACCGCTTGATCTGCTCAAGCGCGCCGGCGCCATCGACTCGCCCTACCAGTTCCACTGGAAGCGCTTCCTGTTCGAAAACTTCCCCAAAGGCACGGGCTTTCCCGCGCTGGAGGCGCCGCAGATCCCCGACGATCTGCCGCTGGCCGACGTGCAGGCCTATTCGATCGACGACTCGCAGACCACCGAGATCGACGACGCGCTGTCGCTGCAGGGTCTGGGCAGCGGCACCGTGGTGCTGGGCGTGCACATCGCCGCGCCGGGCCTGGCGCTGCAACCGGGCAGCGCGGTCGATCAGGTGGGCCGGGCGCGGATGTCCACGGTGTACATGCCGGGCTACAAGCTCACCATGCTGCCCGACGACGTGGTGCAGGCCTACACGCTGGCCGAAGGCCGCGCCTGCCCGGCGGTGTCGCTCTATGTCACGCTCGACGAAGCCACGCTGGAGATCCGCGCCACCCAAACCCGCATCGAGCGCGTGCCGATTGCCGCCAACCTGCGCCACGACCAGCTCGACAGCGTGGTCACCCCCGAATGGCTCGAAAACCCCGATTTTGAGCATGAAAATGGCGCTGAGCCCCCGTCAATTGGACGAAGTTCGCTCTCATTTTTATACCGACTGGCCCGCCACCTGAAAACCCAGCGCGAGGTGGTGCGCGGCAAGCCAGAGACCTTCAACCGCCCTGACTACAACTTCCGGCTGCGCCCGGCCGCCCCCAACGGCGAAGCCAATGGCAGCAGCGCCCACGAACCCGTGGGCCAGGAACAGGTGGACATCAGCGTGCGCCAGCGCGGCGCGCCGCTCGACCTGATCGTGGCCGAGGCCATGATCCTGGCCAACAGCACCTGGGGCCAGTGGCTGGCCGAGCACGGCCTGCCCGGCATCTACCGCAGCCAGGCCAGCCTGGCGCCGGGCGTGAAGGTGCGCATGGGCACCAAGGCCCTGCCGCACGCCGGCATTGGCGTCAAGAGCTACGCGTGGAGCACCTCGCCGCTGCGCCGCTACACCGATCTGGTGAACCAGTGGCAGATCATTGCCTGCGCGCGCCACGGCAAGACCGCCGCGCTGGTGGCACCGTTCAAGCCCAAGGACGCCGAACTGTTTTCGATCATCTCGGGCTTTGACGCGGCCTACAGCGCCTACAACAGCTTCCAGGCGGGCATGGAACGCTTCTGGACCCTGAAATACGTGCAGCAGCAGGGCCTGACCGAGCTGGAGGCCACCATCGTCAACACCTACAACGGGGTGGTGATGGTGCGTGCCGACCGCCTGCCGCTGGTGTTGCCGGTGCTGGGCGCGCAAGACCTGCCACGCGGCGCGCACGTGCGGGTGCGCCTGGGCGAGATCGACGAGATCACGCTCGACGTGCACGGCACCGTGACCGAGCGGCTCGACACCCCCGCCGACGCCGCGGCGCCGGACGCTGCCGACGAAACCGGCGACGACGACGAACCCGTGGCCGGCCCGATTGCGATTGCCGTGGACCTGTCCGAATCCGACGACACAACGTCTGGCAAAGCCATTGAGAAAACACCGGCTTAGGCGGGCCCGGCCCGATAAGCAGGGATAATTCCCGCCGTGAACCTGCGGTCTTTCAGCACCCTGCAACTGGCGCTTGGCGCCTCGGTGGCCGTGCACGCCGTGCTGCTGACCGTCCGCTTCGTCGATCCCGAAGGCTTCAACCGCGTGTTTCAGGACACGCCGCTGGAGGTCATCCTCGTCAACGCCAAATCCACCGAGCGCCCCGACAAGGCCAAAGCCATCGCGCAGGCGTCGCTGGCCGGGGGCGGCGACGCCGCGAAGGGCCGCGCCACCTCGCCCCTGCCGCCGTCGGCATTGACCGAAGCCGGCGAGGCCGCCGAAGACGCCCAGCGCCGGGTGGAAGCCCTGCAGGAGCAGCAAACGCTCATGCTGGCCCAGATCAAGAAGATGCTGGCCGCGCTGCCCCCACCCGAGCCCAAGGATTCCAGCCACGCCGCCGCCAACGAGGCACGCGAGCAAAAGCGCCGCCAGTTGATGAAAATCCTGGCCGAGATCGAGCGCCGCATCAACGAAGAAAACGCGCGCCCCAAAAAGCGCTACATCAGCCCGGCCACGCGCGAAGAGGTGTATGCGGTGTATTACGACCAGCTGCGCCGCAAGATCGAAGACCGCGGCACCACCCATTTCCCCGAAGTGGCCGGCAAAAAGCTCTATGGCGAGCTGACCATGATCGTCACCGTCAACCACGACGGCCGGGTCGTGGGCACCGAGGTGGTCGAAACGTCGGGCAATCTCACACTGGACCGGCGCGCCCAGGCCATTGCCACCAGCGCCGGCCCGTTCGAGCGCTTCAACGCCGCCATGCGCCGCAAGGCCGACCAGATCGTGGTGGTCTCGCGCTTCAAGTTCACGCGTGACGAAACCCTGCAGACCAACCTCACCAGCCAGTAGCCCGCGCCACCGGCCCTTTCATTCCCGCACCCCTCCCATGGACCTCTATTGCCTGCTGGGCCACCCCGTCGAGCACAGCAAATCGCCCTGGACTCACCAGCGCTTTGCCGGGATCACAGGGCAGCGCATGTTTTACGACAAGCGGCTGGTGCCGCTCGACGGTTTCGCCGCGGCCGTGGCCGCCTTTCGCGCCGAAGGCGGGCGGGGTTGCAACGTCACCGTGCCCTTCAAGGCCGAGGCGGCCGCGCTGGCGACCCATGCCAGCCCGCGGGTGGTGCTGGCGCAGGCCAGCAACACGCTGCGCTTTGCGGCCGATGGCGTGCACGCCGACAACACCGACGGCGTGGGCCTGATGCGCGACATCACGCACAACGCCGGCGTGCCGCTGGCAGGCCAGCGGGTGCTGCTGATCGGCGCGGGCGGTGCCGGCGCGGGCGTGCTGGGGCCCCTGCTCGAAGCGCAACCCGCCGCCGTGGTGCTGGCCAACCGCACACCCGCGCGCGCGCACGCCGTGGCCGCGCGCCACGCCGCACTGGCCGCTGCGCAGGGCGTCGACCTGCAGGGCTGCGGCCTGGACGATCCGGCGGTGGTGGACGGCCGTTTCGACGTGGTGCTCAACGCCTCGTCCAGCAGCCTGCAGGGCGGTGGCGTGCCCGTGCCCGCGCAGGTATTGCGCCCCGGCGCCTTCGCCTGCGACCTGATGTACGGCCCGGCGGCCCAGCCATTTCTGGATTGGGCCCGCGCCCATGGCGCCGTGGCACGCGATGGCCTGGGCATGCTGGTGGAGCAGGCGGCCGAGTCCTTTCGCATCTGGCGCGGCGTGCGCCCCGCCACCGACGCCGTGCTGGCCGAACTGCGCCAGCAACTCGCGCAACCCCACCTCCGGCGTCCATGAAAGCCTTCTGGCGCTGGCTGGTTCTGGTGGCGGTGGCGGCGGTCGCGTTGCAGCTCTTTTTTGTGGCCCGCATTGCCTTGATGGTGGTGATCGATCCGCAGTCCACCAGTTTTGAGCGCTCCGAAGCCTGGCGCATCCGCACCGGCAAGGCCGACTTTCGCTGGCGCCAGCAGTGGATGCCGTACGCCCAGATTTCCGACCACCTCAAGCGCGCGGTGATCGCTTCGGAAGACGGCAGCTTCGTCAACCACGAGGGGGTCGATTGGGAAGCCCTGGAAAAAGCCTGGGAGAAGAACAGCAAGGCCGAAGCCCGCGCACAGAACCTGACGGCACGTGCCCCCGCGCGCGCCCCGACCCGCCCGCCCAAGGTGGTGGGCGGCTCCACCATCACCCAACAACTGGCAAAGAACCTGTTTCTTTCAGGTGAACGCACACTGCTGCGCAAAGGCCAGGAATTCGTGTTGACCCTGCTGCTGGAGGCCCTGCTGAGCAAGCAGCGCATCCTGGAGATCTACCTCAACAGCGTGGAATGGGGCGAGGGCGTGTTTGGCGCCGAGGCCGCTGCGCAGCACTACTTCCGCAAACCCGCAGCGCGGCTTGGCAGCTATGAAGCCGCACGCCTGGCCGTGATGCTGCCGCGCCCCAAATACTTCGAGACGCGGCCGAGCTCGGGCTACCTCGCCAGCCGCGCCGCCACCATCCAGGCCCGCATGGCCGACGCCGAACTGCCCTGACGCCCGGAGGCAGCGCAGTACACGCAGTGGGCGAGCGTGGGGGCCAGTTACCATCCCCCCCATGCTGGCCAAGTTGATGAGTCTGTTTCTGCTGGGGTTGATCCGCGTTCTCACGGGCGCGCAGGCGCGCTGGTACGGTTGCCCGCCCAAGGCCGAGCAGCGCATCTACTTTGCCAACCACCAGAGTCACGCCGACCTGGTCATGATCTGGGCCGCGCTGCCGCTGGAGCTGCGCAGCATCACCCGCCCGATCGCGGCCAAAGACTACTGGACGCAAACGCCGTTCAAGCAGTGGATCACCACCGCCGTCTTCAACGCCGTGTACGTCGAGCGCGAGCGCAAGGGCGACGAAGACCCCCTGCAGCCGCTGGCCGACGCCCTGACCAGCGGCGACTCGCTGATCATCTTCCCCGAAGGCACGCGCGGCAATGCCGAGGAGCCGCAGCCGTTTCGCGCCGGCCTGTACAACCTGGCCCTGCGCTTCCCCGACGCGGTGCTGGTGCCCGCGTGGATCAACAACGTGCAACGCGTCATGCCCAAGGGCGAAGTGGTGCCGGTGCCGATCCTGTGCTCGGTGACCTTCGGCGCGCCGATGCAGGTCGAGCCGGGTGAGGAATGCCGCGCTTTCCTCGACCGCGCCCGCGACGCCGTGGTCGCACTTCGCGATGTCTGAACCGGAGCGCCCTGCATGAACCAGTTCCTGCGCAACATGAGCGCCACGCAACAGGTCAGTGCGCTGTTCATCTTCGTGTTCGGTGTTCTGGCACTGGCGAGCACCTGGGCCTTCGTGCTGTCGCTGCGCGAACGGCCCGACACCCAGCAGGGCGAAGCGCGCCAGCTTGAGCAGCGCTACTTTCAGGGCTTGCTCCGAACCTCCTGGGTCATGGTGGTGGTGTTCTGGATCGGCTGGGTTCTGGGCGAACGGGCGGCCACGGTGCTGTTTGCCGTGGTGGCGTTCTTTGCACTGCGCGAGTTCATCACGCTGTCGCCCACCCGTCGCGGCGACCACCGCAGCCTGGTGCTGGCATTTTTTGTGGTGCTGCCCGTGCAGTTCTGGCTGGTGGCCACCCGGCGCTTCGATCTGTTCACCGTGTTCATCCCGGTCTATGTCTTTTTGGCCATCCCCGTCGTGAGCGCACTGGCCAACGACCCGCATCGATTTCTGGAACGCAACGCCAAGCTGCAGTGGGGCATCATGGTCTGCGTGTACGGCATGAGCCATGTGCCCGCGTTGCTGCTGCTGGAGTTTCCGCGCTACGACGGTCGCAACGCGTTCCTGGTTTTCTTTCTGGTGTTCGTGGTGCAGACCTGCATGATCGTCCAGCACCTGGCCAGCCGCCGGTTGCGGCGTCCGCCGCGTGCGCCCGCCGTCAGTCAGACGTTCAACTGGACCAGCTGGTTCATTGGCGTGGCCGTGGGTGGCGTACTGGGCGGCCTGTTGGCCGGCATCACGCCGTTCAAGCCCGGGCAGGCACTGGCCGTGTCGCTGATTGCCTGCGTGGCCGGGTCGCTCGGCCATCTGGTGATGAAAGCCCTCAAGCGTGACCGCGGTGTCACCAACTGGGGGGCCGGTGGAATTTCCGTGACCGGCGCCAGCGGACTGCTCGACCGGGTCGACGCCCTGTGCTTTGCCGCACCGGTGTTTTTTCACTCGATTCGATGGATTTTTGACCTTTAGCCCCCGTAAAATGGTCATAGTTTGCTATTTTTTCTATAGTACATGAGAATCCTCGGCATCGACCCCGGACTGCAAACCACCGGCTTCGGCGTGATCGATGCCGAGGGCGCGTCGCTCAGCTATGTGGCCAGCGGCACCCTCACCACCACCCACCTTGACCGGGGTGACCTGCCCGCACGGCTCAAGGTGCTGTTTGACGGCATCGGCGAACTGGTGGCGCGCTACACGCCCGATGTGGCGGCGGTGGAAATCGTGTTTGTCAACGTCAACCCGCAGGCCACGCTGCTGCTGGGGCAGGCGCGCGGCGCCTGCGTCACGGCGCTGGTGGCGCGCAACCTCGCCGTGGCCGAATACACCGCGCTGCAGATGAAGAAAGCCGTGGCCGGTTACGGCAAGGCCGGCAAAGCCGAGGTGCAGGAGATGGTCAAGCGCCTGCTCAAACTGCCCGGACTGCCCGGCACTGACGCCGCCGACGGCCTGGGCCTGGCCATCGCGCACGCCCACATCGGGCCCGCCATGGCCCGGCTGGCCGAAGCCACGCCGCTGCAGCGCCGCACCAGCGCCATGTTCAAGCACGGCCGCACGTATTGAGGCGCGGCTCAGGAGGTCAGGATATTCTGCGCGATCAGCACGGCGAAGAATCCTGCGGCGGCCAGCAGCGTCCACTTGAGGATCACCAGACCCAGCGTTTTGTAGCGCGCCTCGCGGGTGCCGGCAAACAGGGCAAAGCAGACGGCCGATGCCACCAGCAGCAACAGGATGATCCAGCGCAACATCAGCATGATGGTTCGGGCTTCGGATGCATCTACCAGGCCCGCGCCAGCTGGCTGAAGCCCCGGGGCGCGAGCTTTTCGTCGGCAAAGGTCACCACCTCGTAGGCTTGCGGATGGTCCAGCAGTTCGCGCAGCAGCCGGTTGTTGAGCGCATGCCCCGAGCGGAAGGCGCTGTAGGCCGCGAGCATCGGCTTGCCGATGAGGAAGAGGTCGCCCATCGCGTCGAGAATCTTGTGCTTGACGAACTCATCGTCGTAACGCAAACCTTCGGCGTTGAGCACCTTGTAGTCGTCCATGACGATGGCGTTGTCCAGGCCGCCGCCCAGCGCCAGGCCATGGGTTCGCATGGCCTCCACGTCCTTGGTGAAACCGAAGGTGCGGGCACGGGCGATGTCGCGCGAGTAGGAACCCGCACTCAGGTCGAACTCCACACGCTGGCCGGTCGAATCGACCGCCGGGTGGTCAAAGTCGATTTCGAAGCTGAGCTTGTAGCCGTGATAAGGCTCCAGCCGGGCCCATTTGACATTCGCACCCTCGCCTTCGCGCACCTCCACCGGCTTGAGCACCCGGATGAAGCGCTTGGGCGTGCCCTGCAGTTCAATCCCTGCGCTTTGCAGCAGAAACACGAACGACGCGGCTGACCCGTCAAGGATGGGGACTTCCTCGGCGGTGATGTCCACATAAAGGTTGTCGATGCCCAAGCCGGCGCAGGCGGACATCAGGTGCTCGACCGTGTGCACCTTGGCACTGCCGCTGGAGATGGTGGACGCCAGCCGGGTGTCGGTCACCGCCAGCGCATTGACCGGGATGTCCACCGGCTCGGGCAAATCAACCCGCCGGAACACGATGCCCGTGTCTGGCCGGGCCGGCCGCAGCGTGAGCTCCACCCGCTGGCCGCTGTGAAGACCCACGCCCACGGCCCGGGTCAATGACTTGAGCGTGCGTTGCTGGAGCATGGCAATATTTTAGGTGCCCGTTCTAGAGCGTGCAGCCCACGGCGCGAGAGCCCCCGTGGGCGAACGTGGGGGCTCCAGGCCACCGCGCCGGGCCGCCCCAAGCAAGGCCAGCCCCCGAGGGGCTGAGGGCTGCGGCTCCGGGCGTGCCTGCGCAGGGCCGGACAGCCCGAAGGGACGCTGACTCTGGCAGCGTCTCGTCCAGAGAGCCACACGAAGTGGGCGAACGTGGGGGCTCCAGGCCGCCGCGCCGGGCCGCCCCAAGCAAGGCCAGCCCCCTCGGGGGGCAGAGAGCCACACGAAGTGGGCGAACGTGGGGGCTCCAGTCAATCTGCTTGCTTGCGCAGGAACGCCGGAATCTCCAGATCCTCCATGCCACCCACGCTCAAGGCCTCCACGCGCGCCGACGCCTGGGTGCGGTCGCGGGCACGCCAGACGCTGGGGGTCTTCATGCTGCCGTAGTCGGGTTGCGGTGTGGCCGTCTGCCCGCCCATGACGTTGACGGGTACGTTGCCATAGTCCATGTTGTCGGTGCCGGTGCGCTGGCCGCCCTGCACCACGGTGATGGGCTGGCGTCGCGCGCCCTGACGGCTCAGGCCCGTGGCGACGACCGTCACGCGGATGTCGTCGTCCAGGCTGTCGTCGTAGGCGGTGCCATAGATGACGTGCGCGTCGGGCGAGGCGTAGGCGCGGATGGTGTTCATCGCCAGCTTGGATTCGTTGAGCTTGAGCGAGCCCTTGGCCGCCGTGATGAGCACCAGCACGCCCTTGGCGCCCGACAGATCAATGCCTTCGAGCAGCGGGCAGGCCACGGCCTGCTCAGCGGCGATGCGGGCGCGATCCGGGCCGTTGGCCACCGCGGTGCCCATCATGGCCTTGCCGGGCTCGCCCATCACGGTGCGGACGTCTTCAAAGTCCACATTCACATGGCCTGGCACGTTGATGATCTCGGCAATGCCGCCCACGGCGTTCTTGAGCACGTCGTTGGCGTGGGCAAAGGCCTCGTCCTGCGTGATGTCGTCGCCCAGCACTTCCTGCAGCTTCTCGTTGAGCACGACGATCAGCGAATCCACGTTGGCCTCCAGCTCGGCCAGCCCCTGGTCGGCGTTGGTCATGCGGCGGCCGCCTTCCCAGTCGAACGGCTTGGTGACCACGCCAACCGTGAGGATGCCCATCTCCTTGGCCACGCGGGCGATCACGGGCGCGGCACCGGTGCCGGTGCCACCGCCCATGCCGGCGGTGATGAACAGCATGTGCGCGCCGTCGATCGCCGCGCGGATGTCCTCCACCGCGGCCTCGGCGGCGTCGCGGCCCTTTTCGGGCTTGCTGCCCGCGCCCAGGCCGCTGCTGCCCAGCTGGATGGTCCGGTGGGCCGCGCTGCGCGAAAGGGCCTGCGCGTCGGTGTTGGCGCAAACGAATTCCACGCCCTGCACGCCGCGGCCGATCATGTGCTCGACCGCATTGCCGCCACCACCGCCCACGCCAATCACCTTGATCTGGGTGCCAAGGTTGAACTCTTCGACTTCAATCATTTCGATACTCATTTGCTTCTCCTGAATTTGCAGTTGCCTGATGGGATATTTCGGGGTTTGGGGCTATGAAGGCGGACCGACCGTGCGCCGGGGGTCGCCGGTTGGCCTTCGCCATCGCTCGCGCGGGCTGCCGCGCGCGCGCATGAAGAGGGTGGGTGGAATGGTTTCGGTCATGGTCAGAAGTTCCCGATGAACCAGTCCTTGACACGGTCCATGGCGGTCTTGACCGAGCCATTTTTCCGCGCCACCCGGAAACCCCGCAGCCGCGCCAGCCGCGCCTCCTCCATGAGGCCCATGACGGTGGCGGCACGGGGTTGCGCCACCATGTCGGCCAGGGCACTGGAATACTTGGGAATGCCACGCCGCACGGGCTTGAGAAAGATGTCTTCGCCCAGCTCGATCATTCCGGGCATCACCGAACTGCCGCCCGTCAGCACGATGCCCGACGACAGCATTTCCTCGAAACCGGATTCACGGATCACCTGCTGGACCAATGAAAAGATTTCTTCGACACGCGGCTCGATCACGCCGGCCAGCGCCTGCTTGCTGAGCATGCGCGGGCCCCGGTCGCCCAGGCCCGGCACCTCCACCTGGCTTTCGGGATCGGCCAGCAGCTGCTTGGCAAAGCCGCTTTCGACCTTGATGTCCTCGGCGTCTTTCGTGGGCGTGCGCAGCGCCATTGCGATGTCACTGGTGATCAGGTCGCCGGCAATCGGGATCACGGCGGTGTGGCGGATGGCCCCGTTGGTGAAGATCGCCAGATCGGTGGTGCCCGCGCCGATGTCCACCAGCGCCACGCCCAGTTCGCGCTCGTCCTCGGTCAGCACCGCCAGGCTGGAGGCCAGCGGATTGAGCATGAGCTGCTCGACGTCGAGCCCGCAGCGGCGCACGCATTTGATGATGTTCTCAGCCGCGCTCTGGGCCCCGGTCACGATGTGCACCTTGGCCTCCAGGCGGATGCCGCTCATGCCGATCGGCTCCTTGACGTCCTGGCCGTCGATCACGAACTCCTGGGGCTCGACGAGCAACAGGCGCTGGTCGGTCGAGATGTTGATGGCCTTGGCGGTTTCCACCACGCGGGCCACATCGGCCGCGGTCACCTCGCGGTCTTTCACGGCCACCATGCCGCTCGAGTTGATGCCGCGGATGTGGCTGCCGGTGATGCCCGTGTAGACCCGCGAGATCTTGCAGTCGGCCATCAACTCGGCCTCCTTGAGTGCGAGCTGGATGCTCTGCACCGTGGCGTCGATGTTGACCACCACGCCGCGTTTGAGCCCATTGCTGGGCGCCACCCCCAGCCCGGCGAGTTTGAGCTCGCCGCCCGGCAGCACTTCGGCCACCACCACCATCACTTTGGCGGTGCCGATGTCGAGTCCGACGACCAGGTCCTTGTATTCTTTTGCCATGTCTGTTCCGCTGTCGTTGCGTCCTAATTTTTTGCTGCGTCACCCGCATGGGTGGTGACCCCACGCAAGCGCAATGCATACCCGCCGCCATGGCGCAGGTCGGCCGACTCCACCGCGTCGGCATTGCGCCCATAGCGCGCCGCCACCTGCGTCAGGGTGCGCACGAACTGCTGCGCCCGCGCCACCACTTCCTGCGGCGTCCCACGGCCTAACTCAACGGTGGCGCCGCTGTCGAGCTTGGCGCGCCAGCTTCCACGGCCGTTCAACTCCAGATCCTCCAGTGCCAGTTCGAGCGGCGTGAACAGACTGCTGAGTGCCTGGTACATCTCGAGCACCTCGGCCGACTGGGCGATCGGGCCGCCCAGCCGAGGCAGATCGTCGCGATCGAGTTCGCCGGTGTTGGCCTCGAACACTTCGCCATAGCTGTTGAGCAGGCGCGACTCCCCTTCCGGGCCCCAGTGCGCGACCGCCTGGTGCTCCTGAAGCAGCACCCGCAGCCGGTTGGGAAACTCGCGCTGCACCACGGCCTGCCGCACCCAGGGCACGGCCTCAAAGGCACTGCGCGCACGGCCCAGGTCCAGCGTGAAGAAGTTGCCCGCCAGTTTGGGCGCCACATTGGCGCGCAGGGTCACGGCATTGTTGTGGGCCAGTTCGCCCCGCACCGTGATGCCGCCAATGGCCAGCCCCGGATACCGCAGCGCCCATGCGCCCGCCCCCACCAGCAGCAGCACGACGAATGCCGCAAGCAAAGCGGTGGACGTCAGGTTCATGAGCCGGACATCGACGGGGATGGGGCCTGGCTTTTTCATGCGGCCGCCGGGTGTGCAACAGTGTCCAGCGCTGCCGATGCAAGCAGTTGCACACAGAGCGCTTCATAGCTGATCCCGGCGGCGCGCGCCGACATCGGCACCAGCGAATGGCTGGTCATGCCGGGCGAGGTGTTCATCTCCAGCAGGAACGGCTTGCGGTCGCTGGCGCGGATCATCAGGTCGGCCCGGCCCCAACCCCGGCAGCCCAGCGCCCGGTAGGACGCCAGCACGATGCGCTGGATCTCGCGTTCCTCGTCCTCGGGCAGGCCGCTCGGGCACAGGTATTTGACTTCGTCGGTGAAGTACTTGTTCTGGTAGTCGTAGGCACCGTCGGGCGCCATGATGCGGATCACCGGCAGGGCGCGCGCCGTGGCGCCCTCGCCCAGCACCGGGCAGGTGACTTCTTCGCCGTCGATGAACTCCTCGCACAGCACATCGGGGTCGTAGCGGGCCGACAGGGTCACCGCGTCCTGCATCTGCGAGTAGCCCCGGACTTTGGTCACGCCGATGGACGAACCTTCGCGCGGGGGCTTGACGATCAGCGGCAACCCGAGCACGTCGGGCACTTCGCGCACCTGCTCCCGGGTCTGCCGGTCGGGCGCCAGCCATACATACTTTGGCGTGGGCAAGCCCTCGGCGGTCCAGACGCGCTTGGTCATGACCTTGTCCATCGCGATCGCCGACGCCATGACGCCGGGGCCGGTGTACGGAATGCCCAGAAGTTCCAGCGCGCCCTGCACCGTACCGTCCTCGCCATGGCGTCCGTGCAACGCAATGAAGCAACGCTGGAAGCCGTCGCGCCGAAGCTCGCCGAGGTCGCGCGCGGCCGGGTCGAATGCGTGGGCGTCCACGCCCGCAGAACGCAAGGCCTGCAGCACGCCCTGCCCCGACATCAGGGACACCTCGCGTTCGGCCGAGTCGCCCCCCACCAGCACGGCAACTTTTCCATATTCAGAAGAAAATTGGCTCATAGCCCCCGTCCTTCCGTCATAGTTTGCTCTTTATTTTGTAGTATTTCAAGCACCCTGGAAGGCACCTGCCCAATGGAGCCGGCGCCCATGCACATCACCACGTCGCCGTCACAGGCGAAGTCGGCAATGGTTTGAGGCAGGTCCGCGATGTCGGCCACGAACATCGGCTCGATCTTCCCCGCCACCCGCAGGGCGCGCGCCAGCGAACGCCCGTCGGCCGCGACGATCGGCGCCTCACCGGCCGCATACACCTCGGCCAGCAGCACCGCGTCGGCATTGCCGATCACCTGGATGAAATCCTCGAAGCAGTCGCGCGTGCGGGTGTAGCGGTGCGGCTGGAACGCCAGCACCAGACGTCGGCCAGGGAACGCCCCGCGCGCCGCCGCCAGCGTGGCCGCCATCTCGACGGGGTGGTGCCCGTAGTCGTCGATCAGGGTGAACGAGCCGCCCGTCTTCGCCGGCACCTCGCCGTACCGCTGGAACCGGCGACCGACCCCGCGGAATTCGGCCAGCGCCTTGAGCACGGCAGCGTCCGGCACGTTGAGTTCCACCGCCACCGCAATGGCCGACAGCGCGTTGAGCACGTTGTGGTCGCCCGGCAGATTCAGCACCACGTCCAGGTCGGGCAGTGTCACGCCATTGCGCCGCTGCACCTTGAAATGCATCCGGCCGGCCATCGGCCGCACGTCCACGGCACGCACCTGCGCCTCGTCGTTGAAGCCATACGACGTGACCGGGCAAGACACCTGCGGCACGATCTCACGGATGGCCGCGTCGTCGGTGCACAGGATGGCCGTGCCGTAAAACGGCATGCGATGCAGGAAATCGATGAAGGCGCCCTTGAGCCGGTTGAAGTCGTGCCCGTAGGTCTCCATGTGGTCAGCGTCGATGTTCGTCACCACAGCCATCACGGGCAGCAGGTTCAGAAACGACGCATCGGATTCGTCGGCCTCCACCACGATGTAGTCGCCACTGCCCAGCTTGGCATTGGCACCCGCGCTGTTCAGACGCCCGCCGATCACGAAGGTCGGGTCCAGGCCGGCTTCGGCCAGCACGCTGGCCACCAGGCTGGTGGTGGTGGTCTTGCCGTGCGTGCCGGCGATGGCGATGCCCTGCTTGAGGCGCATCAGTTCGGCCAGCATCAGGGCGCGCGGCACCACGGGAATGTGTTTTTCGCGCGCCGCCAGCACCTCGGCGTTATCGGGCTGCACGGCGGTGGAGGTCACCACCGCGTCGGCGCCGGCGACGTGGGACGGCGCATGGCCCACAAACGTGTGGATCCCCAACGCCTGCAGGCGGCGCAGCGTGGCGCTGTCCGACAGGTCCGAGCCCGAGATGACGTAGCCCAGGTTGAGCAGCACTTCGGCGATGCCGCTCATGCCCGCGCCGCCGATGCCGACGAAATGAATGTGTCTGATGGCGTGCTTCATGGCGCCAGTTCCTCGCATGCGGCCACCACGTCCTGGGTGGCGCTGGTTTTTCTGAGTGCCCAGGCTTTCTCGGCATGCGCCAGCAACTGCGCCCGGTCGGTGGTGGTGATCCTGTTGGCGATGATTTCGGGGGTCAGATCGCGTTGCTGCACGAGCCAGCCACCTCCGGCTTCCACCAGAAAGCGCGCGTTGGTGGTCTGGTGGTCGTCCACCGCATGCGGGAACGGCACCAACAGCGCCGCCGCACCCACCGCCGCAATTTCGGTCACGGTGCTGGCCCCGGCGCGGCAAATGACCAGGTCGGCATCGGCAAAGGCCGTGGCGGTGTCGTCGATGAACGGCGTGAGCTCGGCCGACACCCCGGCCCGTTCGTAGTTGGCGCGCAAGGCGTCGATTTGCGTCGCGCCGCTTTGGTGCACCACGGCCGGCCGCAGCGCTTCGGGAATGGTCGCCAGCGCCAGCGGCACCATGTCGTTGAGCGCCTTGGCCCCCAGGCTTCCGCCCACCACCAGCACCCGAAGCGGGCCAACCCGTCCCGCAAAACGTTCGCCCGGCGACGGCTGCCGCGTGAACCCCTCGCGCAGCGGGTTGCCCACCCATCGCGCCTTGCCGATCACATCCGGAAACGCGGTGAACACGCGGTCTGCAACACCCGCCAACACCTTGTTGGCCAGGCCCGCCACCGAGTTCTGCTCGTGCAACAGCAGCGGCTTGCCCAGCAGCACGCTCATCATCCCGGCCGGGAACGTGATGTACCCGCCCAGGCCCACCACCACGTTCGGCCGGACTCTGCGCACCACTCCGATGCTTTGCCAGAAGGCGCGGAGCAGGCGCAGCGGCAACAGCGCAAGGGCCAACCATCCCTTGCCACGCACGCCCGAAAAATCGACGGCCTCAAACGGAAAGCCTTGGGCGGGGACGATCCGGCTTTCCATGCTGGCCGGGGCGCCCAGCCAGTGCACACGCCAGCCGCGCTCGCGCAGGGCTTGCGCCACGGCCAACCCCGGGAAGATGTGCCCGCCCGTTCCGCCGGCCATGACCAGTGCGCACTTTGTCATGACCGCCCCCTTCGCATCAGGGTGCGGTTCTCGTAGTCGATGCGCAGCACCACGGCGATCGCCACCAGGTTCATCAGGATGGCCGAACCGCCATAGCTCATCAACGGCAGCGTCAGGCCCTTGGTCGGCAAGGCGCCCAGGTTCACGCCCATGTTGATGAAGGCCTGAAAGCCCACCCAGATGCCAACGCCCTGCGCCACCAGCCCGGCGAACACCCGGTCCAGCGCAATCGCCTGGCGCCCGATGTGCATCATGCGCCGCGTCATCCAGAAAAACAGTGCAATCACGCAGACCACTCCGACCAGACCGAACTCTTCCCCGATGACGGCCAGCAGGAAGTCGGTGTGCGCCTCGGGCAGCCAGTGCAGTTTTTCCACGCTGCCGCCCAGGCCCACGCCGAAGATCTCGCCACGCCCGATGGCAATCAGGGAATGCGACAACTGATAGCCCTTGCCCAGGGCATGGGCCTCGCTGAACGGATCGAGGTAGGCAAAGATCCGCTCACGGCGCCACGACGACAGCGCCACCATGAGCGAAAAAGCCAGCACCATGACGGCCGCGATCAGGAAGAACATGCGGGCGTTGACGCCGCCCAGAAACAGGATGCCCATCGCGATGACGGCAATCACCATGAACGCCCCCATGTCGGGTTCGGCCAGCAGCAGCACGCCCACCACGGCCACGGCCGCAGCCATGGGCAGCACGGCCCTGAAAAACCGTTCCTTCACGTCCATCTTGCGGACCATGTAATCGGCCGCGTACAGCAGGACGGCAAATTTGGCCAGTTCGGAGGGCTGAAAGCTCATGAAACCCATCGGAATCCAGCGCCGCGCGCCATTGACACCCCGGCCCACGTGCGGGATCAGCACCGCGACCAGCAGCAGCAACGAGATGACAAACAGCCACGGTGCACACTTTTCCCAGGTCTTCAGGGGAATCTGGAACGCAAGCGCCGCTACACCCATCGAGATGGCAATGAAGAACAGATGGCGTGTCAGGAAATACGTGGGGGCGTAACGGGCGAATTTCGGGTTGTCCGGCATGGCAATCGAAGCGGAATACACCATCACCAGGCCCCACGCCAGCAAGGCCACGGTGACCCACAACAAAGCCTGATCGAACTCGGCCATGCGCGTGGGCGACGTGCGCTTGTCCACCGACCCCCAGAGCCGCACCGGCAGCACTTCAGCCCCGCCACCGCCCAACCGGGACAGCCAGCGGCGCCAGCCGGTGTCTTGGGCGCGATCGGCCGCGCTCACTGGAGCACCTTCGCCCTGGCGGGCTGTAGAGCATGTTCAAAACTGCGGGGCGTTGGCACAGGGTGTCTCATGCGACGCGCTCCAGGTCTGTGCCGGCTTCATGCGCCAGGGCCTGCACTGCGGCACAGAACACTTCCGCCCGGTGCCCGTAGTTGCGGAACATGTCCAGGCTGGCGCAGGCCGGGGACATCAGCACGGCGTCACCCGCTCGGGCCTGCGCCGTGGCCAGCGCCACGGCTTCGGGCAATGAGGCCGCGTCGAACAGCGGAACGCCGGTTTCGGTCAGCACCGCCCGGATTTGGGGCGCGTCCCGTCCGATCAACACCACGGCGCGCGCGTAACGCGCAGTCGGCGCGGCCAGCGGCGAGAAGTCCTGTCCTTTTCCGTCACCGCCAAGAATCACCACCAGACGGCGCTCCGCGCCCAGCCCGTTCAGCGCCGCCACGGTTGCGCCCACGTTGGTGCCCTTGCTGTCGTCAAAGTACTCGATGCCGTTGACCACGCCAACGGGTTCGACGCGGTGCGGCTCGCCACGGTATTCACGCAGTCCGTACAACATCGGGCCCAGGGCACAACCGGCGGCAGTGGCCAGGGCGAGCGCCGCCAGCGCATTGACCGCGTTGTGCCGCCCCCGGATGCGCAAGGCATCGGCCGGCATCAGGCGTTGGATGAAGATTTCGTCCTCGCTCGCATACGCATCAGCAGGATTCGCGCCAGTCGATGGCGTGCCGCCGTTGGGCGAAGGCGAGCGACGCCGGCGTTTCTGCGTCTCGTCGGCCTCCAGGGCGCGCACCAGCCACGCCATGTCATTGACATGCTCGATGCCGTAATCACCCGGGCGCCGGGGCATGTCACCCCCAAAGGTGACGAAGTCACGCAACTGACGGTTCTTGACGGGCGCGGGCAGCATGGCCATGACCTGGGGGTCTTCACGGTTGAGCACCATCAACCCGGCCTGGCCAAAGACGCGCGCCTTGGCCCGTGCGTAGGCGGCCATGTCGCCATGCCAGTCCAGATGGTCCTGGGTCAGGTTGAGCACCGTGCCCACTGCGGGCTCCAAGCCGTCGGCATGGAGCTGTGTGGCGTCCAGCTGGAAGCTGGAGAGTTCGAGCACCCAGATGTCGGGCAGGCGGTCGGTCGCCAGGCGTTCGGCCAGCGTGTCCAGCAGCGTGGGCCCGATATTGCCTGCGACGGCAACGGATTTTCCTGATCGTTCGACCAATGTCCCCGTGAGTGACGTGACGGTCGTCTTGCCGTTGGTGCCGGTGACGGCGATCAGGCGCGGCGCGTAACCACACTCGGCCCGGAGCTGGTCCAGGGCCTGGACAAACAGGCCGAGCTCTCCACCCGTCCAGAGGCCCGCTTCCCGGGCGGCCGCCAGCACGGGCGCCACTTCCGCCGGGGTCAGGCCGGGGCTCTTGAAAACCGCACGCACCGGCTGGCCTTCGACCAGTGAAGCCGTGAACGGACCCTGCACAAATTGCGCGGAAGGGTGTTCCTGCTGCATGGCGGCGAGGCCCGGTGGTGTCTCGCGCGTGTCGGCCACCGTCACGTGGGCCCCGGCGCGCGCGCACCAGCGCACCATGGCCAGGCCAGAGGCGCCCAACCCCAGAACCAGCACGTGTTGATCTTGCAGATGCAGCATGGGCAGATGTCCTAGCGCAGCTTCAGGGTGGACAGCCCCACCAGGCACAACAACATGGTGATGATCCAGAACCGGACCACCACCTGGGTTTCTTTCCAGCCGCTCTTTTCAAAGTGGTGGTGCAGCGGTGCCATCTTGAGGATGCGTCGGCCTTCGCCATAGCGCTTCTTCGTGTACTTGAAATACACCACCTGCAGCATCACCGACAGCGCCTCCACCACGAAGATGCCTCCCATGATCGCCAACACGATTTCCTGGCGCACGATGACGGCAATGGTGCCCAACGCGGCGCCGAGCGCCAGCGCGCCAACGTCCCCCATGAACACCTGCGCCGGATGGGTGTTGAACCAGAGGAAGGCCAGTCCGGCGCCCGCCATCGCCGAACAGAAAATCAGCAACTCACCCGATCCGGGGATGTGCGGGAAGAACAGGTACCTGGAGTAGACCGAGCTGCCGGTCACGTACGCAAACACGCCCAGCGCCGAGCCCACCATCACCACCGGCATGATGGCCAAACCATCCAGTCCATCCGTGAGATTCACTGCATTGCTGGAACCCACGATCACCAGGTAAGTCAGGATCACGAAACCAAAAACTCCTAGGGGATAGCTGATCTCCTTGAAGAATGGCAACTGAAGGCCGGCCTTGGGGGGCAGGTTCACGTCGAAGCCGGAACGCACCCAGCTGAAAAACAGCTCGACCACTTTCAGGTTCGAACTTTCCGAAATGCTGAACACCAGATACAGCGCGGCCACCAGACCGATGACCGATTGCCAGAAGTATTTTTCGCGCGAACGCATGCCTTCCGGGTCCTTGTGCACGACCTTGCGCCAGTCGTCCACCCAGCCAATGGCGCCAAAGCCCAGCGTGACGAGCAACACGATCCAGACAAACCGGTTGCTGAGGTCAAACCACAACAGCGTGGAAATGGCAATCGCCAGCAGGATCAACACCCCACCCATGGTGGGCGTCCCGCTCTTGGAGAGGTGCGTTTCCATGCCGTAGCCACGCACGGGCTGGCCGATCTTGAGCGACGTCAGGCGCCGGATGACAAACGGCCCGGCAATCAGGCCGATCAGCAGCGACGTCATCGCCGCCATCACGGCGCGAAAAGTCAGGTACTGAAACACCCGGAAAAAACCGAACTCGGGTGACAGCGATTGAAGCCATTGCGCCAGACTAAGCAACATTCAGCGCCTCCCGGTCGGCTTGTGTCAAAACTGCAGGCCAGACCCAGCCATGCGGTCGGCTTGCATGCGCGCAGGAGTTCATACTTTCTCTTCCTTGTGGGCCGCGTGCGCCGTGATGGCTTGCACCACCCGCTCCATCTTCATGAAGCGGGACCCCTTGACCAGCACGCTGCTCACCTGCGGCAATTGGGCAAGCACGGCGGCATTCAAGGCCGCCATGCTGGCAAAATGCTGGCCCTGCATGGCCACCGCCTGATCCCCCAGCGTGAAAAGCCGGCCGATGCCCGAGGCTCGCGCATGCGCGCCCACTTCGGCATGGAATGCTTCTCCCTGTTGGCCTACTTCGCCCATGTCCCCCAGCACCAGAAGATGCGGGCCCGGCAGTTCCGCCAGCACGTCGATAGCGGCCCGCACCGAGTCCGGATTGGCGTTGTAGGTGTCGTCCACCACGGTCAGGGTGCGCGACCCGACGGTGACCATCCAGGCACTTGAACGCCCCTTCACCGGCTCGAACTGTGTCAAACCCTGCGCGATGGCCGCCATGGGCACACCGGCCGCCAGGGCGCAGGCGATCGCTGCCAGTGAGTTCAGCACGTTGTGTCGCCCCGCAATCCCCAGTGAATACGAAACCGCACCCGCCACGGTGGCGCCCTGCACCAACCACCGCCCGTCCCGCCAGACGCCCTCACCGCGAACGTCGGCATCGTGCTGCTGCAACGAATCGGCAAAGGTCAGCACCGCGTGCGGACCAGCCTTGTCACGCCACAACGACGCATAGGTGTCGTGCGCCGGAAATACCGCCGTGCCGTGCCCGGCCAATGCGTCGAAGACGGCGCTGTTTTCGAGCGCCACCGCTTCCACCGAGGCCATGAACTCCTGATGTTCCCGCTGGGCGTTGTTCACCAATGCCACCGTCGGACGCACGAGATCGGCGAGGTACCCGATCTCGCCCGGGTGATTCATCCCGAGTTCGATGACCGCCACCTGGTGCGCGCCACGCAGACGCAGGAGCGTCAGCGGCACCCCGATGTCGTTGTTCAGGTTGCCTTGCGTGGCCAGGGCGCCGTCGCCCTTCCAGGCACGCAGGATCGACGCGATCATCTGGGTCACCGTGGTCTTGCCATTGCTGCCGGTGACGGCGATCAGCGGAATCCGGAACTGCGAACGCCACCCCGCCGCGAGCGCGCCAAGGGCCTGCTTGCTGTCGTCGACCTCAATTCCGCAATACCCCGCGGGAATCACGCCACGCTGCGTCAGGGCCGCCGCAGCCCCTTTGGCCCGGGCTTCGGCGACGAAGGCGTTGGCGTCAAATCGCTCGCCCCGGAGGGCAACAAAAAGGTCGCCGGCCTGCAGCGAACGGGTATCGGTATGGACGCGCTTGACCCGGGTCGCCGGGTCCCCGATCAGGACCCCGCCAGGAACCCAGGCCAGCGCCTGCTGCAAGCTCATCATCGCGCGGCCCCCCGCGTTGCCAGCGCCTCATGCGCATGGCGCTGGTCGGAAAACGGCTGCCTGACGCCAGCCACCTCCTGATAGTCCTCATGGCCCTTGCCGGCGATCAGCACCACGTCGGCCGTGGCGCAACCGACCACGGCATCGCGGATGGCCACGGCGCGGTCCACCTCGACACGGGCACGCTCGGGGGCCGCCAGACCGCCCACAATCTGCGAGACGATCGCCAGGGGCGGCTCGCGCCGCGGGTTGTCGCTCGTCACCACCACATGGTCCGCGTTGTGCTCCGCCACAGCGGCCATCCGGGGCCGTTTGGACGCGTCCCGGTCGCCGCCACACCCGAACACGCACCACAGCGACCCGCCGCGCGCGCGCGCCAGCGGCGCCAGCGCCTGCAGGGCTTTTTCCAGCGCATCGGGGGTGTGTGCGTAGTCCACGACCACCAGCGGCTCGTCGCTGCCCCCGATGCGGTCCATGCGGCCCGGCACCGGCGACAACAATTCACAGGCCCGAACGGCGGCGGCCAGTGGCACGCCCAACGCACGCATGGCCCCCAGAACACCCAGCAGGTTGGATGCGTTGTAGTCGCCAATGAGTCCGGTTTCAAGAAGAATCCGCTGCGCGCCCTCGATCACGGTGAAACGCAGACCGTGCGGCCCATGGCCCAAGTCAGCCGCCTGCAGCCGGGCCTGCACCGGCGCGCGCGCAACAGACCAGACGTCCAGCGCCTGGCTTTCGAGCTCACGCGCCAGCTCGCCCCCGTGCGGGTCGTCCAGATTCACCACCGCAGAGCGCAATCCCGGTGAATGGAACAGGCTGCGCTTGGCCTCCCAATACGCGGCCATGGTCCCGTGGTAGTCGAGATGGTCCTGCGTCAGGTTGGTGAACACAGCCACGCGGACATGGGTGCCGTTCATCCGGTGTTCGACCAGGCCAATGGACGAGGCCTCGATGGCGCAGGCCTTAAGCCCCTGATCCACGAACCGTCGCAGATGCTGTTGCAGCAGCACCGGATCGGGCGTGGTCAGGCCATTGAATTCGATGCTGCCACAGGCCGCAGCGCCGGCGTGCGGCGGGGGCGGCATTCCAATGCCCAAAGTACCCACCAGCCCGCATGGAATGGTCTCAGGCTGCTCCAGATTTGAAAGTGCTTGCGCCAACCACCAGGCCGACGACGTCTTGCCGTTGGTGCCGGTGATGGCCACCACGTCCAGTTGGCGGGATGGGTCGCCAAACCACGCGGCCGCAATGGGCCCGGTCGCCATCTTCAGTTGTGGGTACGCGGCGACGGTGGAGTCGTCGAAACCGAACACGTCCACACCCTCGCGCTCGACCACGCAGGCGGCAGCGCCCTGCGCCAAAGCCGCACGGACATGCCGGCGCCCGTCGGTCGCCGCCCCCGGCCAGGCGATGAAGCCGTCACCGGTCCGCACCTGGCGGCTGTCGCTGCGCAGCGTGCCCGTCACGCGGGCGCGCAGCCATTGCGCGGCCTGCGCGGGGGTCTGCAACTGTTGCAGTGTTGCCGTCATCAGAATGACTCCTCCACCGCGTTGACCACCACCTGGGGCTTGACCGCCATGTCGGGCTGCACGCCCAGCATGCGCAGGGTCTGCTGGACGGTTTCGCTGAACACCGGAGCGGCCACATCGCCGCCGAAGTACTTGCCGCCGGTCGGCTCGTCGATCATGACGGCGACCACGATGCGTGGATTTTCGATGGGGGCGATGCCCACAAAGAAGCCGCGGTACTTCTTGTCCGCGTAACCCTTGCCCTCCTGTTTGTGGGCGGTGCCGGTCTTGCCCCCCACGGAATACCCCATGGTCTGGGCCTTGGGCGCCGTCCCGCCCGGGCCCGTGACCATGTGCAGCATGTTGCGCACCGCGACCGCGTTTTTGGCCTCAAAGACCCGCAAACCCGGCAAGGCCTCCGTGGCCTTGAGCAGGGACACCGGCACCAGTTCGCCGTCCCGCGCAAAGACGGTGTAGGCGCGCGCCAGCTGGAACAGGCTGGTGGACAAGCCGTAGCCGTAGCTCATGGTCGCCTGCTCGATCGGGCGCCACGTCTTGTAGGCCCGCAGGCGCCCGCTGACGACCCCGGGAAACTGCACCTGCGGACGCTGGCCAAACCCGACCTGCGCAAACGTCTCCCACATTTCGCGCGGCTGCATCTGCATCGCCAGCTTGACGGTGCCCACGTTGCTGGATTTCTGGATGATTTCATTGACCGTCAGAACGCCGTGCGGATGGGCGTCAGAGATCGTGGAGCCACCGATCATGATGCGGCCGGGTGCCGTCTGGATTGGGGTCTGCGGCGTGACCATGCCTTTTTCGAGCGCCAGGGCGGCGATGAACGGCTTCATCGTCGAACCCGGCTCAAAGGTGTCGGTCAACGCGCGGTTGCGAAGCTGCGCCCCGCTCAGATTGCGACGGCGGTCTGGCGCGTAGCTGGGGTAGTTGGCCAGCGCCAGCACTTCGCCGGTGGTCACATCGAGCACCACCACGCTGCCCGCCTTGGCCTTGTGTTCGATGACCGCGTCCCGCAGCTTCTGGTAGGCGAAGAACTGGACCTTGCTGTCCACACTCAATTGCAGGTCGCGGCCGTCCACCGGCGGCACGGTGTCGCCGACGTCCTCGACCACGCGCCCCAGCCGGTCCTTGATCACGCGCCGGGAACCTGCGCGGCCTGCCAGCATGCTGTTGAACGTCAGCTCGACGCCTTCCTGGCCGTGGTCCTCGACGTTGGTGAAGCCCACCACATGCGCTGCGGCCTCCCCCTCGGGGTACTCGCGCTTGTATTCCTTGCGCTGGTAGATGCCTTTCAGGTCGAGCGCCGCAATTTTCTTGGCCACCGGCTCGTCGACCTGCCGTTTGAGCCAGACGAAGGTTTTGTCCTCGTCCTCGAGCTTCTTGCGCAGGCTGGCGTACGGCATCTCCAGCAGTTGCGCCAGTTTGCGGAGTTTGGCCGGGTCGCCCTCGACATCCTCCGGGATGGCCCAGATGCTTTGCGCCGGCACACTCGACGCGAGGATCAGGCCATTGCGGTCCAGGATGCGGCCGCGGTTGGCGGGCAACTCCAGCGTTCGGGCGAACCGGACTTCACCCTGCCGCTGGAAGAAATTGTTGTTGAACACCTGCACCCAGGCCGCGCGCCCGACCAGCACCAAAAAGCCCAGCGCAATGGCGGCAACGATGAGTTTGCTGCGCCACACCGGAGTTTTGCTCGCCAGCAAAGGACTGGACGTGTAGAGCACGCTGCGCGTCATCGGGCCGCTTCCTGCGTGGCCGGGGCCGGGTCGATCACGTACTGCGTGATGGCCGGTGTGGCCGACCGCATCTGGAGTTGGTTCTGGGCCAGTCTCTGGACCCGTGCGGGTGTGGCCTGGGCACGTTTTTCCACTTGCAGGCGCTCGCCGTCGGCCGTGAGCTGGCGCGCCTGCGCCTCGGCGCGATCGAGGGCCGTGAACAATTGTCGCGACTCGTATTGCGTGTGGACGAGATAGAGGGCACTGGCGAGCACCGCCATGAGCAGCACCAGATTCAGGCGGGTCATGTCAGGCCCCCAAGACTTGCAGCACCTGTTGCGGGACTCACTGGAGCGCCTTCGTCCTGCGCACTGCGGAGCGAGCTTGCCTGGGAACGGCCCGGCGCTGCGCTCATGCTGCAACCCTTTCGGCCACACGCATGATCGCGCTGCGCGAGCGTGGGTTGGCGGCAATCTCGGCAGCCGTCGGCTTGATCCGGTCGAGCGCGCGCAACTTCATGGCTTTGGGTGCGGCAAACGGTGCGCGGCGGTCGTAAACCTCGCGCGAATGCCCGGCGATGAACTGCTTGACGATACGGTCTTCCAGCGAATGGAAACTGATCACCACGAGTCGACCTCCAGGTTGCAGGACTTCCAGTGCCGCTGCTAGCGCCTGTTGCAGCTCTTCAAGCTCGGCGTTGATGAAAATCCGAAGAGCCTGAAATGTGCGCGTTGCAGGGTCCTGGCCCGACTCGCGGGTTTTGACCGCGCCAGCCACGAGCTGGGCCAGCTCGGCGGTGGTTGAAATTGCGCCCCGTTCCTGTCGGCGAGCCACAATCGCCTTTGCAACCTGAACAGCAAACCGTTCTTCGCCATAGTCACGAATCACCTCCGCAATCTGTTGCACCTCTGCCGTTGCCAACCATTCGGAAACACTCTGTCCGCGCGTGGTGTCCATGCGCATGTCGAGCGGCCCGTCGCCACGAAAACTGAAACCGCGTGCGGGGTTGTCGATCTGCGGCGAACTCACGCCCAGGTCCAGCAACACGCCGGCCGTCGACGCCACCGGCAACTCGCCCAGATGACTGAAACCCTCGTGGCGGATGGAAAACCGGTGATCGTCGATCGAATGGGCCTCGGCGATGGCCTCGGGATCCTTGTCGAACGCAATCAGCCGGCCCCGTGGCGACAGCCGCGACAGGATCAGCCGGGAGTGGCCGCCACGGCCGAAGGTCGCGTCGATGTAGGTACCATCCGGATTGCTGAGAAGAGCTTCGACTGCTTCGTTCAACAAGACGGTGGTGTGTTGCCATGAGGTGTCCACCGTCCGCCTTCAGAAAGAGAAGTCCTTGAACACATCGGGCATTTCACCCTGCATGGCCTGGGCTTCCTGGGCATCGTAAGTGGCCTTGTCCCACAACTCGAAGTGATTGCCCATGCCGAGCAGCATCGTGTCCCGCGAGATGCCCGCGGCCGTGCGCAATTCGGGCGATATGAGCACGCGCCCGGTGCCGTCGATCTCGACATCCATCGCGTTGCCCAGAAAGATTCGCTTCCACCACTGAGCCGACATCGGCAACGCGCCAATGCGTTCCCGGAATTTCTCCCACTCGGGCCGGGGAAACACCATCAGGCAGCCATGAGGGTGGCGCGTGAGGGTGAGTTGACCGGCCGCCGTGGCGTTCAGGACGTCACGATGCCGGGTCGGCACCGACAGCCTCCCCTTGGCATCCAGACTCAGCGACGAAGCCCCTTGAAACACGACAGCACACCCCTACGGCAAAATGACCGGCAACTGGAAGTGAAAAGACACTATTCACCACTTAATTGCACTTTTTTGCACTGTAGCAGGAAAACTTGTCCACGCAAGCAAGGCTTGCAACATTATTTTGTAATGAAATCAATGACTTAGATGAGTTCTTAGAATCAATTTTCAGAAGAAAATCGTTCTAGATTAAGCACTTAGCGTCATTATCGAATGTGATGCATGAGAATTCTGCTCTCTGCTTCACTGAGGCGGCTCGTGAACGCCGCAATGCCCCCGATGGCGGCCCGTCAATCGGTCCGGGTGACGACCCTGGCGGACTCGCTGATGCCGATGACGTTGAAGAACGCCACCACCAAGCGGTGAACATCGGTCAACTGGACTTGCCGCCCTTCGGCCTGGCGCGAAGTCACCCAGTTCAACAGGGTGCCAGCCGCAGAAAAATCCACCCGGATCAGCCGGGCGCAGGACACCTGAATCAGGTCGGCGCTGCCCAGTCGGCTGTTGAGCTGGTCGACCCACCCGGTCGCGTCACCGAGAATGCTGCCCGACAGCTCCACCACCGACATCGGTGGCATCTGTGAATCGGTGGTCGTGGCCAGAAAATCGGCACCCCCGCCGGACAGACTGGGCATGCCCGAGTTACCGATAGGCGTACCCACAATGGTATGGCCCGGCATGTAACCCCCATCCGACGCCAGCGGCTTGAAGGCGCAGCGTGCGCTTTCCCATGACGGCGGCGACACTTCGTACGTCACGCAGTAATTGAGCGCCGCCAGCTCGAAGTCTTCGGCGCGGCCCATGATGCGCAGCGCCTCCATGCGCAGGCGCCACCACATCGGGTCCACAGCCTTGTCGCCTGAAGGGGTCATCTTTTCGAGAATTTCTTCAAGATGGTCCGTCCCCATGAAGCGGATCTGTACCGCCGCGGAGCCCCACCCCTGGAGCAGTTTGTACAGCGGCGTCAGGGCTGCCGCCTCAATGGTGGTCAACCGGCTCCAGTCCAGCCGCCAGGGTTGCTCGGCACGACCCAGCGCCGCGTTCATGGCCGCCAGCGTTTGCACGCCAAGCGACGACGGCGAAGTCCAATGGGCCGGCTGCGCCCCCACCACCGCCTCGATGCTGGAGGACAGCACGTCCACCTGCTCCGGCATGGAGAACCATTGCGGCGCAGACCGGTCGAAAATACCGGCAAACTGAAGGGCGGCCTGTTCAAAACGGTCGATCTGACCGGTCGCGCGGTACAGGTCAAACAGGGCCAGCCAGGTTTCGAGATGTCGGCTGCGCGTCCCCCGGTCACCCAGCGCTTCCAGCAAACCGGCTTCAGCGCCCTGCTCGTCGCCATTGGCAAACCGGATGGCGGCCTCCTCCAGTTCGGGGTCGTGGGCGAATTCATCCACCTCGATGGCATCGGGCGCCAGACTGGAGTGCCCGCCAAAATTCATCGGGCGCCCACCCGGCAACGGCGTGCGCGCGCCTGCCGCTGCGGGCATGCCTGCGAGCGGCGCTGGCTCGGTCGGGGCATAGTGCGCCGCGTGCTCAGCCGGACTTTTCGCGCTTTCTTCGCCCAGATCGGAATCAATGTCGGAGGGGGGGAACTGGCTGGTGACCGGGCCCGAAGGCTCGCTGCCGTTTTTCGTCTTCCACCACTGCATCGACATTTGCGCTTCTATTTCGTCGATCTTCTTGATCGTCATGGCGCGGTCATCGGGCGTGGACGGCATGCTGCTCTGGAAGAACGACGGCCGCGCTGCCGGATCCGAGCCCGAAATGGCTTCACGTTTGCGCATCTTGCGCAGCATGTCGAACTCGCGCTTGCGCACAAAGTCATTGCGGCGCTTGCGCTCGATCATTTCCTTGAGCACCTGCTTGCTGTAGGTGCTCTCCCGGTCTGCCTCCGGCTGATCGAGGTCGGCCCAGTTGGTCGTCGGATTGCGAACGAACCTCACCACCTTGGACAGCAACCCTCCGTTTTCGTCTTTGGCCATGATGTCAGTCGTGGTGGTGGGAGTTCAAAAAATCAGCCCGTCAGCCCGTCAGCCCGAAGGGACGCTGCCTCGGGCAACGTCTCGTCCAGCGCAGTACGCGAAGCGACCAGCGTGGGGGCCGTGAGCGCCGCGCCGGGCCGCTCCCAAGCAAGCTCAGCCCCCTTGGGGGGCAGCGCAGTACGCGAAGCGACAAGCGTGGGGGCCATAGACAAATCCATCAATCCCCAAACATCTTCTGCTTGAGTTCGCGCCGTTGCTGCGCTTCCAGCGAAAGGGTCGCGGTGGGGCGGGCAATCAGGCGGCCCACACCGATGGGTTCGCCGGTTTCGTCGCAGTAGCCGTATTCGCCGGCGTCAATCTGGTTGATGGATTGCTCAATTTTCTTGAGCAGCTTGCGTTCGCGGTCGCGGGTGCGCAGCTCCAGGGCGTGCTCTTCCTCGATGGTGGCGCGGTCGGCCGGGTCGGGCACGACCACGGTGTCTTCGCGCAGATGCTCGGTGGTCTCACCGGCACTGTTGAGAATGTCGCGCTTGAGCGTCACGAGCTTCAGGCGGAAGAACGCCATCTGCGCTTCATTCATGTATTCGGCGTCGGGCATGGCCAGAACATCGGCGTCGGTGAGCTGGTCAACCGGTTTGGTTTTCCAGTTGTTGGCCAGCGCCGGGTCTTTTCTGGCGGCCACATTCGGGGGTGGGACGAGGACAGGTGTGGACATGGTCTGCGAATAACTGGCCTTGGCGGCGGTGGATGCCACTGCTGGCGCCATGGAGGGTACTGTAATGGAAGCGAGCCGCGCAGAAACACGGACGGGCTTCGGTGGCGCGGCAACGGCCGTCGCCAGCGGCGCTGGCGCCACGGCCGCACGGGTATCGGCACGCGGCGGCGCGACCGCAGCGGCGGCGGCTTTGGTTGTTTTCTCGGGGGCGGCGGTGGCCGTCACGGACTTGGACATGGAACCCTTCTTTGCCACGGTTGCCGTGGTCTTCGAAACGGCGGGTTTGACCGTCGGTTTGGTGGATGATGGGGTGGCAGTTTTGGCCACGGACGGCGCCGCGGCCCTGACACCCGGTTTTGCGGCTGGTTTGGCCGCGGGCTTCGCGACCGATTTCGTCGCGGGCTTGGTCGTGGCTTTCACAGCGGCCTTCGGACGCGCAGGCGCTGGTGCCGCCGCCTTCTTGCGGGCCGGTGCAGTAGAGGCCACCGCCCTGGTCGCCGCCTTGACAGGGGCTTTGGGTTTGGCTTTGACGACCGCTTTTTTCACATTGACCTTCGCCGTGGGCTTCCTGGTTTGGGCGTTCACTGTTTGTCTCCTCGGCGAGGCGGCCGCCGCATGGGCTGAATCCGCTTCGACAGAACCGCTGCGCTCGGGTGACTGGTGGTCCTCAATCATGCGCTTTATACCCTTATTGTTGACCTTCGAGGGCGGGGTGTCCCGGTCTTCACCGGCGCGCGATTGTATCGGCTTGGGCAAGCCGAATCCCATGAGTTGCAGAATCGAGACAAACATCGGTGTGCTTCAAAGCCTTTCGGCGGCCATATTTCACGCGGCCACGGGTGGTTCACTTCACGCGGCCACGCGTGGTTGACTGCAGGCGGCCACGGGTGGCCGGGGCGGTTTTCCCGCCGGGATCGGCCGGGGGTTCAGACGACGCACTGCTCCAGGCCCTGCAAAAAGATATCTTTCGGCAAATCAATGCCAATGAAGACCATTTTGCTGGTTTTGGCTTCACCTTCGGCCCATTGGGGCCCGAGGTCGCTGCCCATGAGCTGGTGCACGCCCTGGAAGATGACCTTGCGGTCGGTGCCCTTCATGTTGAGCACGCCCTTGTAGCGCAGCATGCGCGGGCCATAGATGTTGACGATGGCGCCCAGGAAATCCTCGAGCTTGGCTGGGTCCAGCGGGCGGGCGGTGCGGAAGACAAAGCTCTTGACGTCGTCGTCGTGGTGATGGTGGTGGCCGTGGCCTTCCTTTGCATGCGACGGGTGGTCGCAGTGCTCGCCGTGCTCGTGGTCATGGTGGTCGTGCGCATGATCTTCCTCCTTGAGGAAGTCGGGGTCGATGTCGAGCTTGGCGTTGAGGTTGAAGCCGCGCAGGTCGAACACCTCGTTGATCGCCACGTCGCCGAAATGCACGGCCTTTTGCGGGGCGCGCGGGTTCATGTGCTTGAGGCGGTGCATCAGCGCGTCGGTTTCCTCCTGGGCCACCAGATCGGTCTTGCTGATGAAGATCTGGTCGGCAAAGCCCACCTGGCGGCGCGCTTCCTGGCGGTCGTTGAGCTGGGTGGCGGCGTGCTTGGCGTCGACCAGCGTGAGGATGGAGTCGAGCAGGTAGCTCTCGGCGATTTCCTCGTCCATGAAGAAGGTCTGCGCCACGGGGCCGGGGTCGGCCAGACCGGTGGTTTCGATCACCACGCGGTCGAAGTCGAGCAGGCCCTTGCGTTTTTTGGCCGCCAGCAGCTGCAGCGCCTCGCGCAGGTCTTCGCGGATGGTGCAGCAGATGCAGCCGTTGCTCATCTGGACGATCTGCTCTTTGGACTCGGACACCAGGATGTCGTTGTCGATGTTTTCCTCGCCAAATTCATTTTCGATGACGGCGATCTTCTGCCCGTGGGCTTCGCTGAGGATGCGCTTGAGCAGGGTGGTCTTGCCCGAGCCGAGAAAGCCGGTGAGGATGGTGGCGGGGATGAGGCTCATGGTGGTTCCAGTGGGGTCGGGGCGGGCGCGCGGCGGTGTGCGCTGCGGCGCAGCCAAAGACGGAAGATGGGGAGTTTAGCGGGCAATGCAAGAGCGGGTTTGCAAGGTGGAAAGCAGCCTTGTGGCCCATCTGAGTTGGCCCTCGTAAATTATCAATAAAGTAGCAAACATTGACCATTTCACGGGGGCTAAAGGCCGTTTTGATTCAAATTTCAGGTTTGCGGACGATCACCAGCCCCTTGAGGTACTCGCCCTCGGGAAAAGCGATGGTCATGGGATGGTCGGGCGCGCCCGACAGGCGCTCGCCGATATAGCCGTCCACGCCGGCGTCGGTTCCGGCCGAGGCCACGATCTTGTGGAACAGGTCGGCGCTGATGCCGCCCGAGCACGAATACGTGAACAGCACCCCGCCCGGCTCCAGCAGCTTGAACGCCAGGCGGTTGATGTCCTTGTAGGCGCGCGCGGCGCGTTCGGCGTGGGCCACCGTGGGCGCGAACTTGGGCGGATCGAGCACGATGCCGTCAAACGTGCGCCCGGCCTCGATGAACTGCCGCAACGAGGCGTTGACGTCGGCGTCCAGGAAGGTGGTCTGGGCCGCGTCAAAGTCGTTGAGGGCCACGTGCGCCGCCGCCCGCGCCAGCGCCGGGCCGGACGAATCGATCGACGTGACATGGCCCGCCTGCCCCGCGGCCCGCATGCCGGCCAGCGCCGCCACGGTGAAGCCCCCGGTATAGCAGTAGCAGTTGAGCACGCGCTGCAGGCCCAGGCGCTGCACGGTCTGGGCAAATTTGCGGCGGCTGTCGCGCTGGTCGAGGTAGAAGCCGGTTTTATGGCCCTGCGCGATGTCCACCGTCAACTGCCAGTCGTGCTCGCGGAGGGTGAGCTCGGTGGGGGGCGCGGGCTGCCCGGGCGGCGCGCCGCGCAGCCAGCCGGTGACCTCGGGCAGGCCTTCGAGGCCGCGCGCGCTGGCGTCGGAGCGCTCGTACAGCCGGGTCAGCCCGGTGGCATGGAGCAGGGCGTCGGCCAGCACGCTTTTCCAGCGCTCGGCCCCGGCCGAGGTGAACTGCGCGACCAGCGTGTCGCCATAGCGGTCCACGATCAGCCCGGGCAGGCCGTCGGATTCGCCGTGAACCAGCCGCAGGCTGTCGCTTTGAATATCAAACCGGGCCCTGGCCCTGATGGCGGCTTCGCAAGTTGCTACAAAAAACGGTTCGGCGATGCGTTGGGCCTCGTCGAAACTCCAGGCCCGGGCACGGATGCGCGACGCCGGGCTGAACGCCGCCCAGGCCAGAAACGCGCCGTCGTGCGACTCCACGCGCACGGTTTCGCCCGCATCGGCACCGCCGCGGGCGATGGCCGACTCGAAAATCCAGGGGTGACGGCGAAGCAGCGAGCGCTCCTTGCCGGGTTTGAGGCGAATGGTTTTCATGTCGGGGCGGCAGCGCCGGTTGGAATCAGTTTTTGTCGGCCTTGCGGTGCGCCCGCGGATGGGCGGCGTCATAGGCCTTGGCCAGGTGCTGGAAATCGAGCCGCGTGTAGACCTGCGTGGTGCTGATGTTGGCGTGGCCCAGCAGCTCCTGCACGGCGCGCAGGTCGCCGCTGGACTGCAGCAGGTGGCTGGCAAACGAGTGGCGAAGCATGTGCGGGTGCACCGGCGTGGACAGCCCCGCCTGCTGGCTGCGCCGCTTGAGCCGCTGCCAGATGGCCTGCGCCGTCAGGCGGGTGCCGCGCTGCCCGGGAAACAGCGCCGGCGTTTGCGCCACGGCCGCCACCTGGTCGCGCAGCGCCAGCCAGCCCTGCACCGCCGCGATGGCCGCCCGCCCCACGGGCACGGTGCGGGGCTTGCGGCCCTTGCCCACCACGTGGACCTCACCTGCCTGCAGGTCGATCCAGCCGCGGCCCGCGCGCGTGCCCTCGGCGCTGGGCAGCACGTCCAGCCCCACCAGTTCGCCCACGCGCAGCCCGCAGCCGTAGAGCAGCTCCACCAGGGCGACGTCGCGCGCCTCGCTCCAGGCGTCGCCGCTGGCGCCCTCTGCGTTGCCCTGGTAGGCCGCCAGCTGCACCGAATCGTCCACGCTCAGCGCCTTGGGCAGGGGTTTGGCCGCTTTGGGGGCGTGCACGTCCTGCACCGGGTTGGCGGGCACCAGCCCTTCGCGGCCGAGCCAGGTGTAAAAACCGCGCCAGCCCGACAGAATCAGCGCAATGCCGCGCCCGCTGCGGCCCCGGCTGTGCATCTGGGCGACCCAGCGGCGGATGTGCGTGCCTTGCACCTGCAGCAGGTCCACCCCGGCCACGGTGGCGGCCTCGGAGAGCTTTTGCAGGTCCAGCGCGTACAGCTCCACCGTGCGCTGCGCCAGCCGCTTGTCCACGCGCACGTGCTCCAGGTATTTTTCAACCAGATTCACGCCTCGGGCGGCCGCACCGTCGGGACCCTCCTGGGGCGGGAGCGCTTCGGTGTTCATGCCTTAGGGTGGGCTCGGGGGTGCGATGCCACCCTAGTGCAGCCGCGACAGCGCGGCGCTGGCCAGTTCGGCGATGCGGTCCAGGAAATCCGTGCCCATGGTGCTGTTGAAGCGCTGGGCGTCGGGCGACGCCAGCACCATCAGGCCAAACGCCTGGGGCGCGGCCCCGGCACGCAGCGGAATCAGCGCCAGCGACTGCGCCGCGTTGGCGTCGGGCAGCCAGCCCGCGGCTTCAAAACCGGCATTGACGCCGCAATAACTGGCGCTGAGCGACGAGGCGAAGGTGCGTGCATCGTCGCTCACGCCCTGCGCAAACCACTCGCCCGCATAACCCGGGCTGACGCCCCAGACCCTGATGGCGGCCTGTGGCACCAGAAACTGGCTCTGGATGCCGTCCACGATGCGCCGGGGCAGTTCGCGGTCGATGTTGGTGAGGAACAGGTCGCGCGACCAGCGCTGCAGCTTGTCGGCAATGAGCATGTTTTCAGTGCCGTTGCGGATCATGTCCATGATGCGGTGCTCCAGCGCCCGGATCTTTTCGCGCAGCATCTCGGCCTGACGCTCCTGCAGGCTCACGGCGCGGTTGCCGTGCGGGCTGGTGAGCTGCACCGTGGCCAGCACCTGCGCGTTGCGCTCGAAAAAATCGGGCGTGTTCAGCAGGAAGCTGGCGATGTCGTCTTCGGTGATGGGGTTCATGGCGTGTGGATTCATGGGTTTTCAGGGAGGTCAATTTCACCGGCAAACACGGTGGTGGCCGGGCCGGTCATGTAAACGGGTCGGGGCGCGGCGCCGGTGCCGGTGCCGCCGGCCCATTCGACCGTGAGGCGCCCGCCGCGGGTGTCCACCTCGACGCGCGCGTCCAGCAGGCCCAGGCGGATGCCCGCCACCACCGCCGCGCAGGCGCCCGTGCCGCAGGCCAGCGTTTCACCGGCGCCGCGCTCGTACACGCGCAGGCGGATGTGCGAGCGGCTCACCACCTGCATGAAGCCGGCATTCACGCGGTTGGGAAAGGCCGGGTGCGACTCCACCTGCGGGCCGACATCGGCCACGGGGGCAGTGTCCACGTCGTCCACCACCTGCACCGCATGCGGGTTGCCCATGGACAAGACTGCTACCCAAACCGGAGCAGACTTTGACCCATTGGCGGGGGCAAGAGGCCATTTTTGCCATGAACCCGAGGCCTGGGGCACGAGCCCGGCGGGGTTGAACGGCACCTGCGGCAGATCGAACACCGGCACGCTCATGTCCACCGTCACGCGGCCGTCGGGCAGCATGCGCAACTCCAGCAGGTTGTTCACGGTCTGCACCCGCACTGTGGTCTTGTCGGTCAGGCCGTGCTCGCGCACATAGCGCACAAAGCAGCGCGCGCCGTTGCCGCAGTGTTCGACCTCGCCGCCATTGGCGTTGTGGATCACGTAGGCGAAGTCAACGCCCGGCGCGGGCGACGGCCGCACGGTCAGGATCTGATCCGCGCCGACGCCAAAATGCCGGTCGGCCAGAAAGCGGTATTGCGCCGCGGTGAGGTTCAGACGCTCGCGGGTTTCGTCGAGCACGACGAAATCGTTGCCCGCGCCCTGCATCTTGGTGAAGCGGATTCGCATGGCGGAATTATCCCCCGAAGAATCCCCGCAAGACCGGCGACCTCCCGTGCGGCCGCGCCGTTCGCGGTACGCTTGGGGTCATCCCTTGACCCACACCCCGAGCCCGACCATGCGCATCCCCGACTGGACCCCCGCCCTCAAACCGCAACCGCAAGACCTGGTGGACGCCGTCCTGCAGCGCCGTGGCGGCACGCTGATCAACCTGGACAAGGCCCTGCTGTGGAGCGAACCGCTGGCGCGCGGCTGGAACGTGTACCTGGGCGCGGTGCGCACCGGCCTGCCCACCAGCCGCAAACTGCGCGAGCTGGGCATCTGCACCGTGGCGCTGCTGACCGGCGCGCAGTACGAATACCACCACCACGCGCCCGACTTCCTGGCCGCGGGCGGCACCCCGGCCCAACTGGCGGCCCTGAACCGTTTTGCAAAGGAAAATCCGCGCTCATCCCCCGTCGATCCTTCATTGAGCGCTATTGAATCAATAGTAATCCAATACGCCGCGCAAATGACACTGGACGTGAAAGTCAGCGACGAAGTCTTCAATGCCCTGCGCCGGCACTTCGACACCACCGAAATCGTCGAACTGACCAGCGCCATCGCCACCTACAACATGGTCGCGCGCTTTCTGGTGGCGCTGGGCGTGTCGCCCGAAGCGTAACGGCCGCCGCGCCGGGCCGCTCCCAAGCCAGGCCAGCCCCCTTGGGGCTGAGGGCTGCGGCTCTGGCCCTGCCTGCGCAGGGCCGGACAGCCCGAAGGGCCGCTGCCTCTGGCAGCGACTCGTCCAGAGAGCCACACGCAGTGGGCGAACGTGGGGGCACAAAGGCCGCCGCGCCGGGCCGCTCCCAAGCAAGGCCAGCCCCCTTGGGGGGCAGAGAGCCACACGCAGTGGGCGAACGTGGGGGCCTTATTTCACTCAGGCTTGATCCCGTTGTCCCTGACCACCTTGGCCCAGATCTCCATCTGCTTTTCAATGAAGGTGTTGGCCACTTCGGGCGAGCCGCCCACCAGTTCGATGCCCTGCGCCTGCAGCTTCTGGGTGATCTCGGGCAGCTTGACGGCCTTGTTGATCTCCTCGTTCATGCGCCTGACGATCTCGGGCGGCGTCTTGGCGGGCGCCAGCACGGCCCACCACGACGGCGCGTCAAAGCCCGGCACGCCGCTCTCGGCCATGGTGGGCACATCGGGCAGCGTGGCCGAGCGCTTGCTCGTGGTCACGGCCAGGGGGCGCAGGCGCTTGTTGTCGATGTGGGGCTTGGTCACGAACACCGAGCCGATCGACAGCTGCACATGCCCGGCCACCGCGTCGGTCATCAAGGGGCCACCGCCCTTGTAGGGGATGTGCGTCCAGTCGATGCCGCTGCTTTTGCCCACCAGCGCCATGGCCAGATGCCCGAGGCTGCCCGATCCGATGGAGCCGTAATTGACCGGCTTTTTGGCCTTGGCGGCGGCCACCACGTCGGCGAAGGTCTTGTATTCGGAGCCGGTGTAAGTGGCCAGCACCATGGGCGAGGTGCCGATCAGCGACACGGCGGTCAGGTCTTTTCTGGAGTCGAACGGCAGGTTGGGGATCAGCGACGGGTTGACGCCGTGCGTATCAAACACCACGGCAAAGGTATAGCCATCGCCCGGCGCAGCGGCCACAAAGGCCGCGCCAATCGAGCCCGAGGCCCCGCCCTTGTTCTCGACGATGACGGTCTGCCCCAGTTGCTGCGACAGCGGTTGCGCCAGCAGCCGTGAAATCTGGTCCACCGAGCCGCCCGGCGGAAACACCGCCACCAGCCTGATCGGCTGTTTGGTCGGCCAGGCCTGCGCCAGCGCACCCGCAGTAGGCAGCGCCAGCAGGGCGGCCGCGGCGGCGCCAAGGCACAGGCGGCGTGTGAATCGTCGTGTCAATGTCATTCAAGATCTCCTCGTTGCAACAGCCGATCAGTATCGCGGGCGCACAGCGCTGCGCCATCGTGGGAACCCCGTAGACGCGCCGGGGGTGCGTCACGCCCGCGTCGGCCCCGGGGCGCGGGCTGCCGATAATGGCGCCATGGTCCGACCTACCCAACTCCTTCACCCGCAACGCGAACCCGCGCCCACCCGCCCCGCCGCCACCGTGCTGCTGCTGCGCGACAGCCCCGGGGGCGTCGAGGTGCTGATGACCCGCCGCTCGATGACCGCGAGCTTCGCGCCCGGCGCTTACGTGTTTCCGGGAGGTGGCATCGACGCCGCCGACAGCGCCGCGCACGCCTGCGCGCGCCGCCGCACTACGCAAAGCGATCTGCACCTCACCCAGGCGATTGCCGCCATCCGCGAGAGCTTTGAAGAACTGGGTGTGCTGCTGGCGCGCCGCGCCGACGGCAGCCACGCCGGCACGGCCGACATTGCCGCGCTCGACCGCAAGGCCCCGTTCGCGGCCCAATGCGCGGCCCATGGCCTGACGCTGGCGGCCGACGAGGTCTATGTGCTGGCCCACTGGATCACCGACCGCGATCTGCCGCGCCGTTTTGACGTGCCGTTCCTCGTGGCGCGCATGCCCGACGGCCAGACCCCCGTGGCCGACGAGGCCGAGCAGTTCGAGCCGGTCTGGGTGCGCCCCGCCGACGCGCTGGCGCGGCACGCGGCGGGCGGCTTTTTCATCATCTTCCCGACCATCCGAACGCTGGAACGGCTCACCGGCTTTGCCACGGTGGACGCGGTGCTGGCCGCCTGCGCCGGCGCGGGTCGCGCAGAAGGCCCCCTGTGGACGAGCTGCCCGCGCGCCGGCCTGCTGGCCGGCAAGGAAGCGCGCTACATGGAGCACGAGCCGCCCTACGGCGAGCTGGCGCTGGTGTGCCCCGACGGCCAGATCGTGCACGCGCTGGACTGGAACACCGGCGAGCCGGTGCGCCTGCTCAACAACGTGACGCGCCTGACCGCCCCCAACCCCGGCGTGATGACCGGCCCGGGCACCAACAGCTACCTGGTGGGCGACCCCGACACGGGCTACATCGCCATCGATCCCGGCCCGGCCGACGCCGAGCACCTGCAGCGCCTGTGGCGCGCCGCGGGCGGCGACATCCGCTTCATCGTGTGCACCCATTCGCACCCCGACCACTCGCCGGGCGCGCACCCGCTGCAGGCGCTGTGCCAGGCGCCGCCACCCATCCTGGGCCTGCCGTCGGCCGCCACAGCGCGCGCCGCCAGCCAGCTCACACCCGACCGTTCGCTACAAAATGGTGAGCAATTAAGGCTTGAAGGACGGGGGCAGACGCACACCTTAAAGGTAATATTCACCCCCGGCCATGCCGCCAACCACCTGTGCCTGGTGCTCGAGGAAGACGGCCTGCTGTTCAGTGGCGACCACATCCTGAACGGCAGCACCACGGTGATCGACCCGCCCGACGGCAACATGAACGACTACCTCGATGCGCTGGACCGGCTCCATGCCGCGTGCGCCGAACACGACATCGCGTTCATCCTGCCGGCCCATGGCTACGTGATCGGCCAGGCGCCCAAGGCCATCGTCCACCTCAAGGCCCACCGCCTGCAGCGCGAGGCCAAGATCCTGGGGGTGATGCAGGCCCACCCCGACGGCACGCTGGACGACTGGGTGCGCCACGCCTACGATGACGTGCCCCCGCGCCTGTGGCCGATCGCGCAGCGCTCGCTGCTGGCGCACGTGGAACGCCTGCGCGCCATGGCGCCCGGCAATTGAAGGAACACCGCATGAACACGACCCCCTCTTCCGCCGAGACGGCGCCGTCGGCCCACGGCAGCGCTGGCGACCCCCTGCGCTTCCTGCGCCGTCACGCCCACCTGAGCACCACCTTTGGCAACGACCGCTTTGCGTTGCGGGCCGAGGCCTTTGCGCGGTTTTTTGGCACCCCGGTTTTTCTGGGCGCGCAGACGCTGATCGTCGCCATCTGGATCGGCCTCAACGTCATGGGCGTGGCCCGGTTTGACCTCTACCCGTTCATCCTGCTGAACCTGGCCTTCAGCCTGCAGGCGGCTTACGCGGCGCCGCTCATCCTGCTCGCGCAAACGCGCCAGGCCGCGCGCGACAAGGCCCACTCCGACGCCGACGCACAGCACCGTGAGGCGCTGGCCGTGGCCAACGAGCAGCGCCTGGCGATTGCCGCCGAAAACGCCACGCGGGTGATGGAGATGCTGGAGCAGAACACGCGGCTGACCGAAATCACCAAACAGCTCACCGAACGCATCGAGGCACTGACGGTTGAAATCCACGGGCACTTTGTGGCGGGCCGCGCAGCCCCCTGAGCCGCTGCGCAAGACGGGGTTCTCCGCCTTGGCCGATCGCCGCTGAGCCCGTATCATGGTCCTGCAAGGCATACCGTGCTCCGGCAGCAAGACCGGCCATAGGGGATGCGACCCACACCCACACCCACTTCCAAGGAGACCTTCTTGAAACTGCTTCGTTTTCTCACGCCCCTCATGGTGATCGCCGTGGCCGGTTGTGCGGCCGTCGGCCCCGCGCCGGATGCCGCCGTGCTGACCGACCTCGCCCCCACCGGCAAGCTGCGTTTTGGCGTGGCCTTTGCGCCGGAACCCTCCACATTCTTTGTGGCCAAAGGGGCTGACGGCCAGCCCAGCGGCGTGGCCGTCGATCTGGCCCGTGACCTGGGCCGCCAGCTGGGCCGCCCGGTGGAGTTTCTGGTGGCCCCCAATTCAGGCCAGCTGACCGACGCCCTGGTCAGCGGCAAGGTGGACGCCGCCCTGATGCCTGTGGACGCAGAGCGCCGCAAAAAGCTCGGCATCGGTCCGATCTATTTCATTGGCGAAAACACCTATCTGGTGCGCCCGGGTGCCAACATCCGGACCATCGCCGACGTGGACCAGGCCGGCATGCGGGTGGTGGGCATTGCCAACACCACCACCATCCGGGCCGTAGGCGCGATGCTGAAAAACACCAAGATCACACCGGTGCCCTCGGTGGACGAGGCCCTGGGGCTGCTGCGGGCGGGCCAAGCCGATGCGTTCGCGCTGACGCGCGACACGCTGGCGCCGCTGGTGGCCAGCGTGCCGGGCTCGCGCATTCTTGACGGCGCCTTTCGCAAGATCGATTTTGCCGTTGTGCTGCCCAAGGACAAACCGCAGGGGCTGGCCTACGCGACGCAATGGATGAACGACGCCAAGGCCAATGGCACGGTGCGCAAGGCTTTTGACGCGCATGGCTTCAAGTCGGCTGCGGTGGCCCCTGCCGACGCACGCTGAACCGGCGCGACCGGCGCAACCGGCCCCTGTTTCCACCACCCGACCCGGAGGTTTGCCATGTATGAACGCATTGTGATGGCCTATGACGGCTCCCAGTCCGGGCAGAAGGCGCTGCTCGACTGCAAGGAGATCGCGCAATGGAGCCGCGCCAAACTCCACCTCGTGGCCGTGATGCCGCTGAACCTCAGCTTTGTCGGCATCGAGGGTGCGGTGTACGACAGCGAGGTCGAGGAACGCGAGCGCGGCAAATACCAGGGCATCCTGGACGAAGGTCTGGCGCAGCTGACCCAGACCGGGCATGCCGCGCAGGGCGAACTGCTGGTGGGCGATGCGGTGGAAGAAATCTCGCGCTTTGCCAAAAAGGTCGAGGCCAACCTGATCATCGTCGGCCACAAGCACCTGGACAGCTGGGCCGCGCGCTGGTGGCGCGGCTCGGTGTCCAGCGCGCTGATCGAACGCGCCCCGTGCAGTGTGCTGGTGGCCATCACGTCCTGAGTCGGCCCCCACGGTCGCGCAGGTCGCGCCGTCTGAAAAAAAGTGTGAAGCCCGCCTGTAAGCCGGATTCTGTGCGTCACGGTTGCCCGTGACGTGACCGCCATTACTCTGGGCCGGGGGTTGCCCACCCGGCTCGGTGCTACCTACCCGCACACAGCCCGGGGGCCCCGGGTAGAGCGTCGCAGCGAACTGCGCTGCTCAGCGTGTGCCTATTTGGTATTGCTGCGCGTAGAGATTGCCCGTTTCACCCGGACTGAACCGGCTCGTCTCTGTTGCTCTGATCCTCACCTCACGGTGGAGAGGTGTTACCTCCTACGCTGCCCTTTGCAGTCCGGACGTTCCTCCAGTGCCTGGTTTCCCAGATTGCACCAGCGGCGGTCCAGCGGACTTCACACCCTGATTATCGCCGCCCGGCATATCGATATGCTTTCTTTCGCTGCGCGACGGGTCCAGAATCGCAGGCGAAAGTCCCGCACACTGTTCCAAAAATCCGGAGGTCCCCCCATGAAAGCACCCCACATCCTTGCCACCATCGGCAACACGCCGCACATCCGCGTCAACCGCCTGTTCGGCAGCGGCCACGCGGTCTGGATCAAGTCCGAGCGCGCCAACCCCGGCGGTTCGATCAAAGACCGCATCGCGCTGTCGATGGTGGAAGACGCCGAGAAATCCGGCGCGCTGAAACCCGGCGGCACCATCATCGAACCCACCTCGGGCAACACCGGCATCGGCCTGGCCATGGTGGCCGCCGTCAAGGGCTACAAGCTGGTGCTGGTCATGCCCGACAGCATGAGCGTCGAGCGCCGCCGCCTGATGCTGGCCTATGGCGCCACCTTTGACCTGACGCCGCGCGAAAAAGGCATGAAAGGCGCCATCGCCCGCGCCCAGGAACTGATCGAAGCCACCCCCGACAGCTGGATGCCGCAGCAGTTCGAGAACCCCGCCAACATCGACGTGCATGTGCGCACCACGGCGCAGGAAATCCTGGCCGACTTCCCCGATGGCCTGGACGCGCTGATCACCGGGGTTGGCACGGGCGGCCACCTCACGGGCTGCGCTCGCGTGCTCAAGGCCCAGTGGCCGCAGCTCCAGGTGTTTGCCGTGGAGCCCACCGCCTCGCCCGTGATCTCGGGCGGCGCACCCGCACCGCACCCGATCCAGGGCATCGGCGCGGGCTTCATCCCGAAAAACCTCGACACCTCGGTGCTGACGGGCGTGATCCAGGTGGAAGCCGAGGCCGCCCGCGAATACGCACGCCGCAGCGCGCGGGAAGAAGGCATTCTGGTCGGCATCTCGTCGGGCGCCACGCTGGCGGCCATCGCACAAAAACTGCCCGAACTGAAACCCGGTGCCACCGTGCTGGGCTTCAACTACGACACGGGTGAGCGTTACCTCTCCATCGAAGGCTTTCTGCCCGCCTGATCCATCGACCCGGCCGCCCGTGTGGCGGCGCATATCATTGGTTCCTTGCTTGATCAACACAAGCCCCAGGAACGACATGATCCGCATCTCTGAAATCCGGCTGCCGCTGACGGCCGCCGAACAACCCGATGCACCGCTGCGCGCCGCCGCAGCGGGCATTCTGGCCCTGCCCCTGGCCGCCATTGCCAGCGTCCACGTCCACAAACGAAGCTTCGACGCACGCAAGGCCGAACTGCTGGCGGTTTACATCGTCGATGTCACGCTGGCCGACCCCACGCAAGAAGCCCCGCTGCTGGCGCGCCTGGCGGGCAAGCCGCATGTGCAGGCCACGCCCGACATGGTGTGGCAACCGCCCGCGCGGGCGCCGGCCAACCTGCCGCTGCGCCCCGTGGTGGTGGGCTTTGGGCCCTGCGGCATTTTTGCGGCGCTGTGCCTGGCGCAAATGGGCTTCAGGCCCATCGTGCTGGAGCGCGGCAAACCGGTGCGCGAGCGCACCCAGGACACCTGGGGCCTGTGGCGCAAACATGTGCTCAACCCCGAAAGCAATGTGCAGTTTGGCGAGGGCGGCGCCGGCACCTTCTCGGACGGCAAGCTCTACAGCCAGATCAAGGACCCGCGGCACCTGGGCCGCAAGGTCATGGACGAATTCGTGAAGGCCGGCGCGCCGCCCGAAATCCTGTTTGAAGCACACCCGCACATCGGCACCTTCAAGCTGGTGAAGGTGGTCGAGCACCTGCGCGCACAGATCATCGCGCTGGGCGGCGAAATCCGCTTCCAGCAGCGCGTGGTGGACGTGCTGATCGAGGGCCAGCACCTGCGCAGCCTCACCGTGCTGGACGTGGCGACCGGGCAGCCCTACGAGCTGCGGGCCGACCACGTGGTGATGGCGCTGGGCCACAGCGCGCGCGACACCTTTGCCATGCTGTACGCGCGCGGCGTGGCCATGCAGTCCAAGCCGTTTTCCATCGGCTTTCGGGTGGAGCACCCGCAGGGGCTGATCGACCGCGCGCGCTGGGGCCGCCACGCCGGGCACCCGCTGCTGGGCGCGGCCGACTACAAGCTGGTGCACCACGCCACCGACGGCCTGGGCAAGGGCCGGTCGGTCTACAGCTTTTGCATGTGCCCGGGCGGCACGGTGGTGGCCGCCACCTCGGAGCTGGGCCGCGTGGTCACCAACGGCATGAGCCAGTATTCGCGCAACGAGCGCAACGCCAACGCCGGCATCGTCGTGGGCATCGAGCCGCCCGACTACCCGCACGACCCGGCCGCCTTTGAAGCCACGCTGGGCCAGACCTACGGCGTGGAAGCCCTGGCGCCGGGCGCGCCGCACCCGCTGGCCGGCATCGTGCTGCAGCGCCAGCTTGAGTCGGGCGCCTATGCGCTGGGCGGCAGCAACTACGAAGCACCGGGCCAGCTGGTGGGTGATTTTCTGGCCGGCAAGCCATCCACCCAACTGGGCGAGGTGGCACCCTCGTACCAGCCCGGCGTATTGCTGGGCGACCTGCACGCCGCGCTGCCCGGCTACGCCATTGCCGCCATGCGCGAGGCCTTCCCCGCCTTCGGCCGCAAGATCAAGGGCTTCGACCGGCACGACGCCGTGCTCACCGGCGTGGAAACCCGCACCTCGTCGCCACTGCGGATGGGCCGCGACGACCGTCTGCAAAGCCTGAACGTGCGCGGCCTCTACCCGGCCGGTGAAGGCGCGGGCTACGCGGGCGGCATTCTTTCGGCGGGCGTGGACGGCATCAAGGTGGCCGAAGCGCTGGCGCAGCAAATCGTGGCGACAGCGGGCCCCGCGCAGACGCGGTAGGCTCGGGCACCCGCCCCTCCACACACCCCCGCACCCGACCATGACCGACGACCCGTCCATTCACTACTACGAACCCACCCAGGGCCACGGCCTGCCGCACGACCCGTTCAACGCCATCGTGGGCCCGCGCCCCATCGGCTGGATCTCGTCGCGCAGCGCGCAGGGGCAGATCAACCTCGCGCCCTACAGCTTTTTCAACGCGTTCAACTACACGCCCCCCATCGTCGGCTTTGCCAGCCTGGGCTACAAGGACACGGTGCGCAACATCGAGGAAACGCGCGAATTCGGCTGGAACCTCGTGACCCGGCCGCTGGCCGAGGCCATGAACGCCTCTTGCGCGATGGTGCCGCCCGAAGTCAATGAATTCAGCCTGGCCGGTTTGACCGAAGCGCCCTCACGCCAGATTGCCGTGCCGCGCGTGGCCGAAAGCCCGGTCTCGTTCGAATGCAAACTCAGCCAGGTGCTGCGCCTGAAAACCGCCGCGGGCGCCGAGGTCGACACCTGGCTGGTGCTGGGCGAAGTGGTGGGCGTGTACATCGCCCGCCATCTGCTCGACCAAGGCGTCTATGACACCGCCGCGGCCGACCCGGTGCTGCGCGGCGGCGGCCCGGCCGACTACTTCACCCTGGACGCGGCCCACCGGTTCCGGATGTTCCGCCCACGCTGAGGACGCCCGCCCTTGCCCCCCCTGTTCCCCCTGCTCCCCCTGGCCGACTGGCCCGTGGCCGCGCGCCGCGGCATCTTCGGCGTCTTCACCGACATCGACGACACCCTCACCACCGACGGCGCGATCACGCCCGACGCGCTGGCCGCGCTGGCCGCGCTCAAGGCCGCGGGCCTGCACGTGATCCCCATCACCGGCCGCCCGGTCGGCTGGAGCGAACCCTTTGCCGCCACCTGGCCGGTGGACGCCATCGTGGCAGAAAACGGCGCGGTTTCCATCGAAATTGGCACTCAGCCCCCGTCAAATGGCAATAGTTTGCTACATAAAAGATACCAACAAGACACCGCCACGCGGCAGGCCAACCATGCGCGCATGCAGCAGGTGGCGCAGCGCGTGCTGCGCGAAGTGCCCGGCGCCACGCTGGCGCAAGACAGCCCGGGCCGTGAGACCGACATCGCCATCGACCACAGCGAATTCACCCACCTGCCGCCCGACGCCATCGCGCAGGCGGTGCGCATCCTGCAGGCCGAAGGCATGAACGCCACGGTGAGTTCCATCCACATCAACGGCTGGTTTGGCGCGCACCACAAACTGGCCGGTGCGCGCTGGATCGTGCGCGAGCGGTTCGGCCGCGACCTCGACGCCGAAATCGACCGCTGGGTCTATGTGGGCGACTCCACCAACGACCAGCTGATGTTCGAGCACTTTCCCCACAGCGTCGGCGTGGCCAACATCCGCCGCTTTCTGCCCGAACTGACGCACCGCCCGCGCTACATCACGCAAGGCGAGCGCGGCGCGGGGTTTGCCGAGGTGGCGCGGGCGATATTGGGGGGGTGACGGCAAAGACGTTCTTGGCGAGATCAATTCCGATGGTGATAATGGCCATGATTTCCCCTTCTAGGGCAGGTGAGTTGATGCGAAGTTTGACCTCCCCATCGTGGCACCCTGTTGCCGTCAACCGCAGCTCGATAAACGTGCCGCTCGCTCGGGACGAGGAAGCCCCTTTCATTCGCAGGAGCATCTGTGACTCAACGATTTGAGTGGGACGAGACCAAGGCGGCAACCAATCTGCACAAGCATGGTGTGACGTTTGAAGAGGCTGCGTCGGTGTTTTCAGACGCATTGGCGTACACTTTTACCGATCCTGACCACTCGGTCGGTGAGCGACGGCTACTTACGTTCGGTTTCTCGCAATTGGGGCACCTTTTGGCAGTTATTCACTGCGATCGAGGGCGAGCTATCAGAATCATTAGTGCCCGCAAGGCAACTCGACATGAGCGAGGTATTTATGAGCAAAGTTAAAGATGAAATGCGCGCTGAATATCGGCGAGAAGACTTGGGCAAGGGTGTTCGAGGCAAATACTTCGCGAGGGTATCCAGGGGCACCAACCTTGTTTTGCTGGACGATAAAGTTGCCAAATCGTTCCCGACCGGTGAGGCGGTGAACCAAGCGTTGTTAGGGCTTCTTGCGCTTACCGAGCAAACGGCGCGTATCACTGGTCGCTCCAACCAGACGACCCGCAAGCGGGCCGCAGTTTAGCTGCAACGACAAGGGCAGCTCTACCAGGCCGCACCCCGATCCGTCTCAAGGCTTCGCCGCCCACAGCGACTGAAAATCAAACGAGAGCTGCCGGTGGTGCCGGATCGACAGCAGGTAAATCGTGGCGTCGAAACGGGCGTACAGCAGCAGGTAGTGCGACATCACGTATTCACGGATCTCGCCATCCTTGGCAATGGCCTTGAGCCTGGCGTGAAGCCCGTCCATCCCGTTGCTGGCCTCCACCGAGCGTGTGGGCCGCTCAAAGAACCAATGCCGGAAATACCGTCACCCAAGGAATGCCTATCGCCTGCGCTTCTTGACTTCGCTGGAAGTCCCTGTAAGGGGTTAGGCCCCACTTTGCGGTGGTGGCTCCAAGAGCATGTCTCTGGTAGCTGAAACGGGAGTCCCCAGCGGTATAGGGGCGTCACCAGCTTTCGGCGTGAATTCCGCGTGAAGGCCGCGCTCGGACAGCCGGCTCTTCGCCTCATCAGCGGTGATCGTGCCTGCGATGAAGGCTTGCTTTATCTCCTTCGTAGCGGCATCGTGAATCTTGGGGAGACCCACCATGCCTTTGACCATGTGTTCCAAATCCGCCGCCACCTTGACGAGGACGGTATGTGATTGAGGTCCGACTTCTGGCGAGGTGCAGGCCAGTGCCCAGCCAACGTGACACATTTCGCTGCAGGAGTGCCAGTGCTTCTTGAGGATTGGTAAGTTCGGTCTTCCCTGTGGGAGGGTGATGCCTATCATGCTGCACATGAGTTCAATGAACTCAATGCTGCGATCAATCTCGCGCTGGTGCCCGGCAAGCTCATATATCCGACTCTCGATGCTCTTGAACGCGCCGATGTTCATGAGTTCAGCCTCAGCTTCTGTGCCGACGACTAGATCGGCCCAGTAGTGGACAGTTAGTCGCTCAGCGGCAAATCGAAGTTCTAAAGCTGCATATGCCAATGGAACCGTGTTCTTACCTGTGTCTGAGGCGGTCAACCAAACTGAGGCCTGCATCAGATGATGTTCTAGCGCTGGAGACTGCTGCAGTGCGAGTTCCGCCATGGTGCGTTTGTGTGGGGCCTAACTTAATATAGATCGTCGGATACTCTGGGAACCCAGTTTATCCGGCGGGATAACACCATCCGCATGGTCGCACAACCCGCGGCCACGCCGCCCAACCAAACCGTGCCAGCAGGCCAATTTATGAACAAAATACGACCTTAGCCCCCGTAGAATGGCAATAGTTTGCTACTTACAAAATAGCAATTTATTCACCGAATCACCCCACACACCATGCCCTCCACCTCCCCGCGCCTGGGCCTCGTCGCCATTTTTGCCTCCACCTTTTTTGCGTTGGTGGGGTATTTCATGCTGGTGCCGTTTTTGCTGCTGCGGCTCAAGTCGGCGGAGGTGTCGACGGCGGTGGCGGGGCTGTTTGCGGCGACGGCGTGGTTGGGGGTGTTTTTGACGACGCCGTTTGCGTCGGCCGTCACGCGCCGGCTGGAGCGGCGGCCCACGCTGTGGCTGTCGGCCACCATTCCGGTGCTGGGCAGCATTGGTTTTTTGCTGACGCAGAACCTCGCCATCTGGTTTGTGCTGATGCTGGCCGACGGCATGGCTTCGGGCCTGCGCTGGGTGCTGGCCGAGGCGGTGGTGGCCGAGTTCTCTTCGGCGCACCGGCGCGGGCGCAACGTCGGCCTGTTCGAAACCATGGTGGGCCTGACCTTTGTGGTGGGCCCGGCCATGCTGGCCTGGGTGGGGCCCGACGGCGACACGGCGCTGTGGATCGCCATGGGCTTTCTCGTCACCGGCCTGGCCTTGAGCGCCTTGATTCCGCCACTGCCCGCGGCCGCCGACGGCCACACCGCGCGCGTGGGGGCGCACGGCGTGTGGCACGCGCTGCGGGCGCACCCGGTGATCATGCTGGCGGGGTTTGTGGGTGGCTTTTTTGAGAGCGGCATCACGTCCATCCTGCCGCTGTACGGGCTGGCGCTGGGCCTGGGTGCGGCCACGGCCGCGCTGCTGGTGTCGGCCAGCGGGCTGGGCAGCGCCATGATGATGCTGCCCGTGGGCATGCTGGCCGACCGCTGGGCCGACCCGGCGCACGGGCGGCGTCAGATGATGGTGGTGCTGGCCGCGGTGAACCTCGCCGCCACGGGCCTGCTGCCGCTGGTGGCCCACATCGGCGCGCTGGCCTGGCCGCTGGCTTTTTTATGGGGTGGCGCGGGCGGCAGCCTGTACACGCTGGCGATGATCGACATTGGCGCGCGCGAGCAGGGCATCACGCTGATCAACAGCACGTCGGTGCTGGTGATGTCGTACACGCTGGGCAGCGTGGCGGCGTCGGCCAGTTCGGGCGCGCTGCTGCAGTGGGCGCCCACTGTGGGCTTTCCGCTGCTGCTGGGCACGGTGGCGCTGGCGGGGATGCTGGCGTTGATCCAGACCCGTCACCGGGCAGAAATATGAACAATTTTGGCCTTTATCCCCCGTCAGATGGCAATAGTTTGCTATTTATTTTGAACTCACATGGGTGGACGACTGGGTGACCGATGGCCGCTCAAGCCCGCTCAAGTCGGCTCAAGCCCGCGCCAGCACGGGTGCCAGCGCCTTGCCCGTGTGGGTGCCCAGGCGCACCAGTTCTTCGGGCGTGGCCGCGGCCACCACGCGGCCACCGGCGTCGCCGCCTTCGGGGCCGAGGTCGATCACCCAGTCGGCTTCGGCGATGACGTCGAGGTCGTGCTCGATCACCACCACGCTGTGGCCGCCATCGACCAGGCGGTGCAGCACGGCTATGAGCTTTTGCACGTCGGCCATGTGCAGGCCCACCGTGGGTTCGTCCAGCACGTAGAGCGTGTGCGGTGCCTTCTGGCCGCGGCGGGTGACGTCGTCGCGCACCTTGCTGAGTTCAGTGACGAGCTTGATGCGCTGGGCCTCGCCGCCGCTGAGCGTGGGCGACGGCTGGCCCAGCGTGAGGTAGCCCAGGCCCACGTCTTTCAGCAGTTGCAGCGGGTGGCTGATGTTGGGCATGGCGGCGAAGAAATCCACCGCTTCGTCCACCTCCATCTGCAGCACGTCGCCAATGCTCTTGCCGCGCCAGGTGACGGCCAGCGTCTCGGGGTTGAAGCGCGCGCCGTGGCAGCTTTCGCAGCGGATCTTCACGTCGGGCAGGAAGCTCATCTCGATGGTGCGCACGCCCTGGCCTTCGCAGGTGGGGCAGCGGCCCTGGCCGGTGTTGAACGAGAAGCGGCCGGCCGCGTAGCCGCGGGCACGGGCTTCGAGTGTTTCGGCAAACAGCTTGCGGATGGTGTCCCAGAAGCCGATGTAGGTGGCCGGGCACGAGCGCGGGGTTTTGCCGATGGGGGTCTGGTCGACTTCGAGCACGCGGTCCACCGTTTCATACCCGGCCAGGCCGGTGCAGCCCACCAGCGCGGGGGTATTGCCGGCCGCGGCGGCGTCGCGCCCGGCCCGCGTGGCGCGCTGGGCCACGGCGGCCTGCACGTTGGCCAGCAGCACGTCGCGCGCCAGGGTGGATTTGCCCGAGCCTGAAACCCCCGTCACGGCCACCAGCCGGTGCAGCGGCACCGCCACGTCCACCTGGGCCAGGTTGTGCAGGTGCGCGCCCGTGAGTTGCAGGTGCGGCAGGCTGGCGTCCGCCGCCCGGCGCGCCTGCAGCGGGTGCTTCATGGCGTGCAGCAGGTAGCGGCCGGTCACGGATTCGGGGGCGCGGGTGATGTCGCCCACCCCGCCTTCGGCCACCAGCCGCCCGCCGCGCTTGCCGGCGCTGGGGCCGATGTCGATGATGTGGTCGGCGCGGCGGATGGTGTCTTCGTCGTGCTCGACCACCACCAGGGTGTTGCCCTTGTCGCCGAGCTTGTGCAGCGCGTTGAGCAAAATCTGGTTGTCGCGCGCGTGCAGGCCGATGGTCGGCTCGTCGAGCACATAGCACACGCCCTGCAGGTTGCTGCCCAGTTGCGCGGCCAGCCGGATGCGCTGCGCCTCTCCGCCCGACAGCGTGGGCGCGCCGCGGTCGAGCGTGAGGTAGCCCAGGCCGACTTCTTCCAGAAACTCCAGCCGCGAGCGGATTTCGGGCAACAGGTCGCGCGCAATGCCGGCCTCGCGCCCGTGCAGCGCCAGGCCGTCCACCCAGCGCCGCACGTCCACCACGCCCAGCCGTGCAATGTCGGTGATGCTGCCGCCGGTGCGGCCACTGGCGCGGTCGGCACCAAACCGCACGGCGCGCGCGGTGGCGTTGAGGCGTGTGCCCGCACAGGCGGGGCAGGCGGTGTCGGCCACATCGTCCACCTCGGGCTCGGCAAAGGTCTGCTCGCGGCCCTTGTTGTCGTCGCTCTGCACCGAATCGTCGAACACCTTGCGCTGTTCTTTGGTGAGCTTGACGCCGGTGCCCACGCAGTCGGGGCACCAGCCGTGCTTGCTGTTGTAGCTGAACAGGCGCGGGTCAAGCTCGGCATAGCTGGTGCTGCACACGGGGCAGGCGCGCTTGGTGGAAAACGCACTGAGCTGGCCGATTCCGGCGGTGGGGGCACCGGCCATCATCGCGGCCTTCAGGCCGGTCAGGTGGCTCAGCACGTGCACCACGCCCTTGCCATGCTCCAGCGCCGTGGCCAGGGCCTGGCGCAGCAGCGCCTCGTTTTCGGGCAGCACATCGAGGCTGGCCACGGGCAGTTCGATGGTGTGTTCCTTGAAGCGGTCGATGCGCGGGAAGCCCGTGGTCGGCAAAAAGTGGCCGTCCACGCGCAGGTGCGTGTAGCCGCGTGGCCGCGCCCAGTCGGCCAGTTCGGTGTAGACGCCCTTGCGGTTCATCACCAGCGGCGCGAGCAGGCCGATGTGCTGGCCGCGAAAGGTTTTCATCAGCTGCGCCGCGATGCTGTCGGGCGTTTGCGGTTGCACGGCCGCGCCGTCTTTGGTGCAGTGCTGCACGCCGAGCTTGACGTACAGCAGACGCAGAAAGTGCCAGACCTCGGTGGTGGTGCCCACGGTGCTCTTGCGCCCGCCGCGCGAAAGGCGCTGCTCGATTGCCACCGTGGGCGGGATGCCGTACACCGCGTCCACCTCGGGCCGGCCAGCCGGCTGCACGATGCTGCGCGCATAGGCGTTGAGCGATTCAAGATAGCGGCGCTGGCCTTCGTTGAACAAAATGTCGAACGCCAGCGTGGACTTGCCCGAGCCGCTGACCCCCGTCACCACGCTGAACTTGCCGCGCGGGATTTTGACCGACAGGCTCTTGAGGTTGTGTTCCTTGGCATTGACGATGTGGATGCTGTCGTCGTTGAGGGCCTGCCGTGCCCGGCGCGCCTGCAGTGCGGCCTGCAGCGAGGCGCCCTCGGCCACGTGATGCCCGCCCAGCCCCAGCGTGCGCTCGTAGTCGCGCAGCGCCTTGCCGGTGTGCGACGTGGCATGGGCCCGCACGTCTTCGGGCGTGCCCTCGGCCACGACCCAGCCGCCGGCGTCGCCGCCCTCGGGCCCCAGGTCGATCAGCCAGTCGCTGGCGCGGATCACGTCGAGGTTGTGCTCGATCACCACCAGCGAATGGCCCGCGTCAAGCAGCTTGCGCAGCGCGCGCATGAGTTTGGCGATGTCGTCAAAGTGCAGGCCGGTGGTGGGCTCGTCAAACAGGAACAGCGTGCCCTTGCGCACCGTGGGCTGGCGGCTGGCGGTGGCCGTCTTGGCGGCCGCGGCCAGGAAACCGGCGAGCTTGAGGCGCTGGGCCTCGCCGCCCGACAGCGTGGGCACGGGCTGGCCGAGCTTCACGTATTCCAGCCCCACGTCCACAATGGGCTGCAGCGCGCGGATCACGTCGCGGTCACTGGAGGAATTGCGCCCCCACGCTCCGCCGCTGCGCGAGTCGCTGCCCACCGAAGGGGCTGGTTCGGCTTGGGACGGCCCGGCGCCGAACAGGCCGACCGCCTCGTTGACCGTCAGATCCAGCACATCGGCCACGTTGAGCACCCGGCCGCCGCGCTCGATCGTGATCTCCAGGATCTCGGGCCGATAGCGCTTGCCGTCGCAGTCGGGGCAGCGCAGGTACACGTCGCTCAAAAACTGCATCTCGACGTGCTCAAAACCCGAGCCGCCACAGGTGGCGCAGCGGCCGTCGCCGTGGTTGAAGCTGAACTTGGACGCGGTGTAGGCGCGCTGCCGCGCCATGGGCGTGTTGGCAAACAGCTCGCGGATCGAATCCCACGCCCCCACATAGCTCACCGGGTTGGAGCGGGCGGTCTTGCCGATGGGGCTCTGGTCGACAAACACCACTTCGCTGAGGTGATCAGCGCCGAGCAGGCGGTCGTGCACACCAGGCGTTTCCGTGGCCTTGCCAAAGTGGCGCATGAGCGCGGGCGCCAGCACGTCCTGGATCAGCGACGACTTGCCCGAGCCGCTGACGCCGGTAACGCACACCAGCCGCTGCAGCGGGAAGTCGACCGACACGTTTTTCAGGTTGTGTTCGCGCGCGCCTTCCAGAATCAGCCGGGGCGTGTTGTCGCCAACCATGCGCTTGAAGCCCATGCCGACCTGCTTGCGCCCGCCCAGGTAGGCGCCAGTCAGGGTGTCGGCGCTGCGCAGGTCGGCCGTGCTGCCGTCGAACACGATCTGCCCGCCGCGTTCGCCGGGGCCGGGGCCCATGTCGATCATGCGGTCGGCCGCCAGCATGACGGCGGGGTCGTGCTCGACCACCACCAGCGTGTTGCCGGCATCGCGCAGGCGCTGCATGGCTTCGATGATGCGGCCCATGTCGCGCGGGTGCAGGCCGATGCTGGGTTCGTCCAGCACAAACAGCGTGTTGACCAGCGAGGTGCCCAGCGCCGTGGTGAGGTTGATGCGCTGCACCTCGCCGCCCGAGAGCGTGCGGCTTTGCCGGTCGAGCGTGAGGTAGCCGATGCCCACGTCGCACAGGTATTTGAGCCGCGTGGTGATCTCCTCGAACAACAGCTTGAGCGCCTGGGCGTCCGGATCGCCTTGGGACGGCCCGGCGGCGGGCGCCAACACCCCCACGCTGGCCACTTCGTGTGCTGCGCTGCCCCCCGAGGGGGCTGCCCCGCCTTGGGACGGCCCGGCGGCGGGGGCGGCACGGGTGGCGTTGAGGCGGTCAAAAAAGCGCCGAAGCCGGTCGATGGGCATCAGCATCAGGTCGTGCAGGCACAGGCCCGGCAGCGCTTCAAGTTGCGCCTGCGTCCAGCCCGTCCCGGCGGGCAGGAAGCGCTTTTCGGGCGGCAGGACGGCGTCGGCGTCTTGCTTGCTGCCGATGCGCCACAACAGGCTCTCGGTCTTGAGGCGGGCGCCGTTGCAGGTGTGGCAGGGCGTGTAGCTGCGGTATTTGGACAGCAGCACGCGGATGTGCATCTTGTAGGACTTGGTCTCGAGGTATTCAAAGAAACGCTTGACGCCGTACCAGTGCTGGTTCCACTTGCCGTTCCAGTGGGGCGAACCCTCGATCACCCAGCGCTGATGCTCGGGGGGCAGCTTGTTCCACGGCGTGTCGCGCGGAATGCCGGCGGCTTCGGCGTGGCGCATCAGGTCGTCCTGGCATTCGGCCCAGGCGGGTGTCTGCAGGGGTTTGATGACGCCTGCGCGCAGCGTGAGCTTGTCGTTGGGGAAGACGAGGCCGTAGTCCACGCCGATCACGCGGCCGAAGCCGCGGCAGGTCTCGCAGGCGCCCACGGCGGAGTTGAATGAAAACGCCGAGGGGATGGGATCGGCGTAGCGGATGTCGCTGTCGGGGCAATGCAGGCCGGTGGAGAACTTCCAGATCTCAAAGTCTTGCGTTCGCGTTGCGCTTGTCGAAACGCCACCTTCGACAGGCTCTGGCGGAACGCGCATGGCATACACGCTCATGCGCCCGCTGCCGCGCTTGAGCGCGACTTCAATGGCCTCGACGACGCGGGCGCGCTCGGTGTTCGAGATCCGGAAGCGGTCGGCCACCACGTCGAGCACTTTGCGTGGCCCCGTGGGGGTGGCCACCTCGCGCTCGGCCTGCACCCGCGTGAAACCGCTGGCGGACAGCCACTGCTCAATCTCCGCGGTGGTGGTGCTGGCGGGCAGCTCCACCGGGAAGGTCACCACCAGCCGGGGGTCGGCCAGCTCTTGCGCCCGTCTGGCCATCTCGGCATAGATGCTGTCGGGCGAATCGTGCCGCACGGGTTGGGCGGTCTGCCGGTCAAACAACTGGCCGGCCCGCGCCAACAGCAGCTTGAGGTGGTCGTTGAGCTCGGTCATGGTGCCCACCGTGGAGCGCGACGACCGGACCGGGTTGGTCTGGTCGATCGCGATCGCGGGCGGCACGCCTTCCAGCTTGTCCACCGCGGGTTTGTCCATGCGGTCCAGAAACTGGCGCGCGTAGGCCGAAAACGTCTCGACGTAACGGCGCTGGCCTTCGGCGTACAGCGTGTCAAACACCAGGCTTGACTTGCCCGACCCGCTGGGGCCCGTCACCACGGTGAGTTCGCCGGTGCGGATGTCGAGATCGAGGTTCTTGAGGTTGTGCTGGCGGGCTCCCCGGATGCGGATCAATCCCTGTGTCATGCGTCGTGTCTTTCTGGTTTTGGACGGGCGGCTGAAGATTCTAGGCATTGGCGGGGTCCGGCGTCTGCAACAATGTCCCAAGCCCCTGTTTTTTCCTCATCTCCGAAGACCATGTCCTCTACCGCTCCCGCCCCATCTGCTGTGGTCCCGTTTCTCGCGCAACACCGGGTGTTTGGCCTGTTGACGGCCGCAGAACGCGCCACGCTGGCATCCCAATGCACCGCCACCCCCCTGGAGGCTGGCGCCGTGGCGGTGGCGCCGGGGCAATGGAACCAGCGTCTGGTCCTGATTGTCCAGGGCAGCCTGGACCTGGGGGACCCCGATCTCAACTGGCGCACCCGGCTGCAGGCGGGCGAATGGTGCGGCGCGGGCCTCTCGCCCGCGCACCTGCTGGACGACTGGCAAGCCGTGGCCGCCACGCCAGCCCAGATCATTTTTGTACCGGCCAGCGTCCTGGTGGGGCTTTGCGAGGCCCATCCCGAGCTGGCGGTTTTCTTCCCGTCGCTGCCGCTCACGGGTGCTGACGCGTCGGCCGGCGTCCCGCCCGCGGGCGAACAAAGCGACACCGTCAGCCTGCTCAGCACGTCCATCCGCACCTTGATCAAGCGCGAACCCATCACAGTCTCGCCATCGACCTCCATCCGGGCCGCCGCCACCCTGATGTGCGAACGGCGCGTTTCGTCGGTGTTGCTGGTCGAGCAGGGCCACCTGTTCGGGCTGGTCACCGACCGCGACCTGCGCAACCGCGTGGTCGCGCAAGGGCTGGACATTGACCGCCCCGTGGCCGACATCGCCACCCTGGCCCCCATGACGGTAAACGCCAACAGCCCGGCCTTTGAGGCCTTGCTGCTGATGGCCCGCCACAACATCCATCACATGCCGGTGATGGAAGGGCCCCGCATCGTCGGCATGATCACCGCCACCGACCTGACCGAGCAGCACAGCACCTCGGCGGTGTATCTGGCAGGCGACATCTACAAGCAGACCACGGTCGAGGGGCTGGCGCGCATCAGCGGGCGGGTCAAGCACCTGCAACGAAGTCTGGCCGCGGCAGACGCCAGCGCCTACAGCACGGGCCACATCATCACCGCCATCACCGATGCCCTGACCACCCGCCTGATCCATCTGGCCGAGGCGACATTGGGGCCGGCCCCCATTGACTACGTCTGGGTGGCGGCAGGCTCGCAGGCCCGCAGCGAGCAAACGGCCAAGTCCGACCAGGACAACTGCCTGATCCTGGACGACACTTACGACGAATCACGGCACGGCGACTATTTTCGCGCGTTTTCGCGCTTTGTCTGTGACGGCCTGGCCGCCTGCGGCTACATCCACTGCCCTGGCGAAATGATGGCCATGACCGACAAGTGGCGCCAGCCGCGGCAACGCTGGGTGCGGTATTTTGACCAATGGGTCAACACGCCGGAACCCATGGCCCTGATGCTGACCTGCGTCTTCTTCGATTTGCGGGCCATCCACGGCAAGAGCGAACTGCTGGACACACTGCGCCACGACGTGCTGCAGCGCACCCGCGGCAACAGCCTGTTTCTGGCGCACATGGTGGGCAATGCCCTCAAGCACCGCCCGCCGCTGGGCCTGTTTGGCAACATCACCGTGATCCGCAGCGGCGAGAACGCGCGCACCATCGACCTCAAACACAGCGGCATCGTGCCCATTGTCGATCTGGCCCGGGTGTACGCCCTGGCCGGTGCCGTGGCGGCCGTCAACACGCATGACCGTCTGGAGCAGGCCGGGCACAGCGGCGAGGTCAGCGACCAGGGCGCACGGGATCTGCGCGACGCCCAGGAGTTTCTGGGCAAACTGCGGATCGCCCACCAGGCACGCCAGATCGCCAGGGGGCAGGCGCCCGACAACTTCCTGGCGCTCGAAGAATTGTCCAACCTGGAGCGCAGCCACCTCAAGAGCGCGTTCGCCGTGGTGCAGGGGCTGCAGAACGTGCTGGCGCAACGCTACGGGGGCGGTCGGCTCGGCTGAGTCGGCCGGTCAGTACTTGAGGCGCGCGTAATAGGTTTTTTGCGACGCCTCGCGGGCCTGCCGCAAGGTGCGGATGCCCATGTCATGCAGCAGCGGCAACAGGCGCAGCATCACCTCGGCGGTGACGATGGCGTCGCCCAGCGCCGTATGGCGGCCCAGCACCGTGATGTTGAAGCGCTCGGCAATGGCCTCCAGCCGGTGCGACTCCTGGTTGGGGTGGACCACCGCGGACAGCAGCAGCGTGTCCAGCACCGGCTGACGGAACACCAGCCCGGTGGCGGCCTCCTGGAGTTGCAGGAATTTCATGTCGAACGCCGCGTTGTGCGCCACCAGCACGGTGTCTTGCGCAAACACATGAAAGGCGGGCAGTACCTGGCCAATCCGGGGCTTGCCCGTGACCATGTCCTGCGTGATGCCATGGATGGGGATCGACGCCGCAGGAATGACGCGCCCCGGGTCCACCAGCTGCTCGAAACATTCCTGTCGCAGCAGCTTGCCGTTGACGATGCGCGCGGCGCCGATCTGGATGATTTCGTCGCCCTGCGAGGGGTTGAGCCCGGTGGTCTCGGTGTCGAACACCGTGAATGAGAGCGACGACAACGGCTGGTCGTCGAGCGCGGTGGTCTGCTCCGTGACCTGGAACAGGTCGAAATCAAAGTACTCGGGCCGACTGTCGTTCTGCATGATCTGCGTGGCCTCCAGCTGCTCCTGTTCGCTGGCCAGCGGCAGCAGGAACCGGAAGAACGCCTGGTGGCGCACGCGCTCGCGCTCAAACCACATTTCGCCGCCATGGCGTTCGACCACGTGGCGCACCGTCAAGGGGGTGACCTCGTCGCCGATGCGCATGGGGTCCATCTCCCAGCTCATGACGGTTTCGGTGCTCATCGCCTGCCCGGACCAGACCAGGTCCAGTTGCGCCCGTGGCCCCGCCGCCTGCAGGCGAAGTTGCACGAACCTGACGTCGAATTCATCGACCAGGCGACACGACAGGCTGGTCAACGCCTGGATCAGTGTGAAGCTGTCCACCTTGAGCCACAGCGTGGCGTCCACGCTGTCCACCGTGACCGATCGCCGCGATTCGGCCTCGATGCGACGTTGTGCGGCCATGACCAGATCGGCGCCCAGCATTTCCTCCAGCGGCCAGCGGGTCTTGAGCCCCTGGGTGGATTGCTGCACCAGGCCGGTGATGCGCTGGCTCATCGAGGTGACCTCGTCACGCACCACCCCTAGAAAGCGCTCGCGCATGGCGGGCTCGATGTCGTCAAAACCCAGCATGTCGAGCGCCGCCTGCATGTTGGCCAGCGAGGACCGGCTGCCTTCGGTGAGCGTGTGCAGCCAATGGTCGCGCTGGGACTCTTCCTGGAAACTGCGCGTGACGTTGTCCAGCATCAGCACAAAACCACTGAGGATGCCCTCCTTGCCCGCAGACGGCGCGGATTCGTCGGCCCGCACCGGCGCCATCTGCACGCGCAGCAATTGCCCGGACGGCGTGGTGGTGACAAACTGTGCCGACGGGCTGCCCGCGCCCCGCGCCATGCGTTGATGGATGTTCTCCAGGGCGTGGGCCACCAGTTGCCGGTCGAACACCGCGTAAATGGACCGCCCGATGCCGATCATCTCGGCCCCGTCGGCCAGCGTCGGCGCCTGGGACAGCGCGCGAAACTGCAGCCGGGCACGGCTGTTGTAGAGCAGGATGCGCCCGTCCAGATTGCACACCACCACGCTCTGCGTGAGTTCGGCCATCAGCGCGGCCAGGCGGTTGCGCTCCTGCTGCAGGCTACGGCCCGCTTCTTCCACACGCAGGGCGATGTCGCGCCGCAGGTCGTCACGCTGGCCCGCCAGCGCGTTGATGGTTTGCGCCAGCACCTGCAGCTCGCGCGGCCCGACCAGCGGGATGGGTTGGGCGTTTTCGGTGGTCAACAGCACCCGGGTCTGCTCTGCGACCCGTGCGGGCGCCGAGAGGTACCGGTTCGCCAGGAGCCGCATGCCCCCGGCCATCAGTGCCAGCCCCACGGCCCATGCTACCCCCAGCAGCGCCGCGCGGGGGCCCAGAACTTCCGTCAGCGCATCGCGCTGGGCCGGCTCCAGCGTGGAGCCCACCAGCAACACCGTCAACACGATCCATGTTGCGGTGGCCAGACCGGCCGCGCCAATGGCCAGCAGCAGCCGGCGGTCCAGCCTCATGGTTTCGGCCCCAGCATCTCGGCGACCTTTTGCACCAGCTCGCGCGTGGAAAACGGTTTGGTCATGTAGGCGTCCGCGCCCAGCGCCAGCCCCTTGGCAATGTCGGTATCACGCCCCTTGGCGGTGAGCATGAGGATTTTTGTGTTGCGCAGCGTCTCGCTGGCGCGCACCGCCTGGCAGACCTCGAAGCCGGACTTGTGCGGCATCATGACGTCCAGCAACACGAGGTCGGGCTTTTCACGTGCCAGCATGTCCAGCGCCTCCTGGCCATCGCGTGCCACCACCACGGTGTAGCCCTCGCGTTTCATCAGGTACTCCAGCGAAATGACGATGTTGGGCTCGTCATCGGCCACCAGGATTTTGTGCGTCATGCGTCGTCTCCGTGTCTGCGCCCTGCCGGGTCGGCAACCGGTGGCGTCCAGGGCAGGTGAAAAACAAAACAGGCACCGGGCGTGGCGTCGGCGTCCAGCCACAGGCGCCCCCCAAAATGTTCGATGATCTGGCGGCTGATGGGCAGCCCCAGGCCCGTGCCTGCGGGCCGGTTCAGCGCATCCCCGCCTTGACGAAACCGGTCGAAAATCAGGCCTTGCTGCGCCAGCGGCACGCCAGGGCCGTTGTCCTGCATTCGCAGTGTCAGGCCGGTGGCGTCGCTCTGCAGCTGAATCGTCACGCGCCCTCCCGGCACCGGTACAAACTTTACCGCGTTGGACAGCAGGTTCAGCAGCACCTGCATCAGCCGGTCGGGATCGGCCCGCAACGGCCGGACCTTTTCCGGCAACTGCAGGACCACCGCGCACTGCCGCTCGCGGAACACCTCGGCCGTGGTGGCCACCGCCTGCTGCACCAGCTCACGCAGATCCACTTCGGCGTTATGCCATTCGGCATGGCCGGCCTCGATCTTCGCCATGTCCAGAACCTGGTTGACCAGCCGCGTCAGGCGCTCGGTTTCGGTGACGATGATGTCCACAAACTGCTGGCGCTGGGCGCCCGGCATGTCGGGATCGTCCCGCATCAACTCGGTCAGCGCGCGAATCGACGTCAGCGGCGTGCGCAGTTCGTGCGTGACCGAAGACATGAAGTCGTCCTTCAGGCGGTCCAGGCTCTTGAGCTGGTCATTGGCATGCCGCAGCTCCGCTGTAGCCTGTTCGAGCGAACGGGATTTTTCCTCGAGTTCGCGTGAGTAGGCCCGAACCTGTGAGGTCTCGTCCAGAATGCGCAGGACGTCGTCAGGCGTGAGCGAATCTTCTTCCACCACCGACGCCACCAGCACCCGCGCCGAGGCGCTGCCCACGGCCCCGGCCAGTTGGGTCTCGACAAACTGCACGAGCCGGGCGTCGGGCCGGATCGCTTCCGCACGCGGCACCCCCGCTTCGCGCGCGTAAGCTTCAAACAGCGTCCGGGCCTTTTGCGCACCGAGGTAACGCTCGCACAGGCGCAGCAGATCCGGCACATTGGCCTCGCCGCGCCAGAACACCGGGCTGGCGGTGGCGGTGCGCTCGAACACGTCCACGAACAGCAGGGCCTGGCTCGCCTCGCGCCCCGACGGCGGGCGCCAGAGCGACACGCCCACATAGGCCGTGATGTTCGTCAACAGGCTCCAGAACAACGAATGCGTCAGACCGTCCAGCCCTTGCAGGCCAAACAGCTGCTCGGGGCGCAGCAGCATCAGGCCCCAGGGCCCTTGTGTCAGAAAGTCATCGCCCAACCAGCCGGACTTGGCAATCGAGGGCAACATCAACGTATAGGCCCACATGGCAAAGCCCGCCAGCAGACCCGCCAACGCACCCTGTCGCGTCCCGCCTTTCCAGTAAAGGCCGCCCAGCATCGGCGGCGCAAACTGGGCCACGGCCGCAAAACTGATGAGCCCGATGCTGACCAGTGCATACGCCTCACCCGCCAGATGGAAATACACGTACCCCAGCACCAGTACGCCCAGAATGGCGGCTCGCCGGATGCCAAGCAAGATGCGCGGCAGCTCCAGCCCTGTGCCCGCCCGGAAATGGCGCGTGCGCAGCAGCAGCGGCATCACCAGTTCGTTGCTGACCATGGTCGACACCGCGATCGTCTCCACGATGACCATGCCGGTGGCCGCAGACAAGCCGCCCACGAAGGCAAACAGTGCCAGCGCATGCTGTCCGGCGGCCAGCGGCAGTGACAGCACAAAGGTCTCGGCATCCATCCGGCCTGGGCCGAAAAACAGCAGTCCGCCAAGCGCGATCGGCAGCACAAAGAGATTGATGACCAGCAGGTACAGGGGGAACACCCAGACAGCGCGCCGCAAGTGGCTTTCCCGCACGTTTTCCACCACCATGACCTGGAACTGCCGGGGCAGGAAGATTACCGACAGCATGGACAGCAAGGTGAGGGCAAACCACTGGGTCCATGCAAACGGGCTGCCCTGCTCCAGCCGCAGCAATTTCTCCAGTGCCGGCACGGCCCGCACCCGCGCGAACAGATCGGCCAGCCCGTCGAACATGCCGTACACCACGAACAGGCCCACGGCCAGGAACGCCACGAGCTTGACCACCGATTCGAACGCAATGGCCGCCACCATGCCTTCGTGCCGCTCGGTGCTGTCCAGGTGCCGCGACCCGAACACCATGGCAAACCCCGCCAACGCCAGCGCCACATAAAAGGTGCTGTCGCGGCTCCAGTGCAGCACGCTGGCGCCACCCGTGGAGTCCGACGCGGTCAACAGTGCGTAGCCCGCCGAAACCGCCTTGAGTTGCAGCGCAATGTAGGGAACGATCCCCACGACGGCGATCAGCGTCACCAGTGCGGCCAGCAGATGGCTCTTGCCATAACGGCTGCCAATGAAGTCGGCAATGGAGGTGATGCGGTAGGTCTTGGCAATGCGGATCATCTTGCGCACCACCATCCACCCCAGCACCATGGCCAATGTGGGCCCCAGATAGATGGGCAGAAACCACACCCCGCCCGACGCCGCGCGGCCAATGCTGCCAAAGTAGGTCCAGGCGGTGCAGTAGACCGCCATGGACAGCGCATAGGTCCAGGGGTTGGCGATGATCGAGCGCCCCTGTGCCGCGCGTGCGTCGCCGTAATACGCCACCGCAAACAGCAGCAGCAGATAGGCGAACGACGTACCAATGACGACCGCAGGTGTGACCATGCTCAGGCGTCCGGGGGCGACCGCTCCATGAGCCAGGCCATGACGACAATCAGCACGGCCCAAAGCAGGAACAGGGCCGCCGGAAACAGCGGAACCCCGAAAAGGGTGGCGTCACGGTCCCACAATGCCAACAGCGGGAAGTTGAAGAGCAGCCAGCCCCCCGCAAACAGGGCAACCAGACGCTGCGCATTGAGGCCTTTGAACACCGCGGTCTCCTTGTCCGGGGCCCTGCACCCGATGCGCGGGCCCTCTGAGGTGCATTGTGCCCCGCGCACTGACCTGCGTCTTACGACTGGCGCGCAGATGACGTCAGGATTGACTCAAGTCATGCCTTCGGGCGGGAGATCCCGGCATGGGCATGCCGCGACAGCGCAAAGCCAAAGAAAAACTTGCACCAGATGGTGCTGCCGGCAATGGCCGTCCAGGTGCCGTAGTCCAGGTGGCCCAGCAGCACACTGACGATCACCACCACGATGATCACGCCGGCCACCAGGTTCGCCGCCATTTCAAAGGGGGCGAACTTTTCCGGCTGGGGTGGCGACACGCCGCGTTTGAGCGCGACCTCGGAAAAATCACGCCGGACCAGGATGCGCCACGCGCGGCGCAGCCAGAAAAAGGCAATTGGAAACAGTGCCAGAAACAGAATCCAGGTCAAGGCAACGTTGACATTGAAAATCATGCAGGACTCCCGCAATCCCAGTAAAAAAGCCCTGCCGACGCAGCCGGCAGGGCCTCCATTGTCACGCCTGCCCGCTTTCACGGGCAGGGGGTCATTTCAGACCGTGTGGGCAACGCTCAATGGGCGCCGTCCACCATCTTGGAGCCGCGCGGAATCCGCACGGCTTCCACCATGGCCTGGATGTGTGCCGGCGGCTCCTTGGTGACCTTGTCCACCAGGAAGGCGACGACAAAGTTCACCATCGCGCCCACGGCACCAAAGGCTTCCGGCGTGATGCCGAAGAAGCTGTTGGCCCCGCCGATCAGGCCCAGGTATTCGGTGCCCTTGATGAAGAACAGGCCCTTGTGTGCGAACACGTAGAACAGCGTGATGAACAGGCCCGCCAGCATGCCGGCAATGGCACCTTCCTTGTTCATCTTCTTGCTGAAGATGCCCATCATGATCGCCGGGAACAGCGAGCTGGCGGCAATCCCGAAGGCCAGGGCCACCGTACCGGCCGCGAAGCCCGGTGGGTTCAGACCCAGATAGCCCGCCACCACGATGGCCACCGCCATGGAGATCTTGCCCGCCATCAGTTCGCCCTTTTCACTGATGTCGGGCTTGAAGATGCCCTTGACCAGGTCATGCGACACCGCCGATGAGATGGCCATCAGCAGACCTGCCGCCGTGGACAGCGCCGCAGCCAAGCCGCCAGCCGCCACCAGGGCAATCACCCAGTTGGGCAGCAAGGCGATCTCGGGGTTGGCGAGCACGATGATGTCGGCGTTGACGGACAGTTCGTTGCCCTTCCAGCCGGCTTCGTCAGCCTTCTTCAGGACTTCAGCGTTCTTGGTCTTGTCGTTGTAGTACTGGATGCGGCCATCGCCGTTTTTGTCCTCGAACTTCAACAGGCCAGTCTTTTCCCAGCGTTTCATCCAGTCAGGCCGCTTTTCGTATTCAATGGCCGATTCCTTGCCGAAGGCATTGGAATCGCCCATGACGACACCCGGAGTCACGGTGCGGATCAGGTTCATCTTGGCCATCGCGGCCACGGCAGGTGCCGTGGTGTACAGAATGGCAATGAACACCAGCGCCCAGCCAGCCGACGAACGCGCGTCCTTGACCGATGGCACCGTGAAGAATCGCATGATCACGTGCGGCAGACCGGCGGTGCCGATCATCAGCGACAGGGTGTACATGAACATGTTCAAGGTGCTGCCCGGAAGTGATGTGGTGTACTTGCCAAAGCCGAGTTCGGTGACCACCTGGTCCAGCTTGGCCAGCAATGACACATCATGCCCAACCAGGTCGGACCCCAGACCCAGTTGCGGCACCGGGTTGCCCGTGAGCTGCAACGAGATGAAGACCGCCGGAATGGTGTAGGCCAGGATCAGCACGACGTACTGCGCAACCTGCGTGTACGTGATGCCTTTCATGCCACCGAACACCGCGTAGGCAAACACGATCGCCATGCCGACGTAGATGCCCGTGGAGCTGGACACGCCAAGGAAGCGCGAGAACGCCACACCCACACCGGTCATCTGGCCGATGATGTAGGTCAGCGACGCGACCAACAGGCAAAGCACGGCCACCGTGCTGGCGCTCTTGGAATAGAAGCGGTCACCAATGAACTGCGGCACCGTGAACTTGCCAAACTTGCGCAGGTACGGTGCCAGCAACATGGCCAGCAGCACGTAGCCGCCAGTCCAGCCCATCAGGAACAGGCCGCCGCCGTAACCCATGTTGGAGATCAGGCCTGCCATCGAGATGAACGACGCTGCGCTCATCCAGTCGGCTGCCGTGGCCATCCCGTTCATCACGGGGTGCACGGCACCGCCTGCAGCGTAGAACTCACTGGTCGAGCCGGCGCGCGCCCAGACTGCGATGCCGATATAGAGCGCGAAGCTCAATCCGACAAAAATATAAATGGTGGTTTGAAGTTCCATGATTCAGTCCTCAGTCTTCATGCACGTCGAACCGACGATCAATTTCGCCCATCTTCTTGGCGTAATAGAAAATCAGCACAATGAAGATGTAGATGGAGCCCTGCTGGGCAAACCAGAAACCCAGTGGGTAGCCACCAAGCTTGATGTTGTTGAGCCAATCGGCAAACAGGATGCCAGCACCAAACGACACCAAAAACCAGATGATCATGATCTTGGTCAGCAGGCCGAGTGTGGCTTTCCAGTAGGCCTGACTGTTGTTGTCTTCCTTCATGAAGTCTCCTCTTTCTCAGGAAATGGAATCAGCGGCTTTCGCCACTGCGCGAACACAGCCGTAGCCAAGACCACGGGATGTGGTGCGGACTGTGGCGACTATTCCTTACAGTGGACTGATGATCGGGCTCGACTTCACACAGAAAATACCCCATAAGGGCAAACCCTTAGACCGGGTCGTCGGCGCGAGCCGTCAGGCTTTGCGGTGAGCACCCGAGGGCAAAGAGCCCGCCGATTGCCAGGCACGGCCACCGATCCAGTCATCGCCCTCCAGATAGGCGCGCAACAACGGCAAGGCGTCCAGACCCCAGAAAACATGGCCATCGACCACAAAGCTTGGCACACCAAAAACGCCCGCCGCAATGGCCGCGGACGTGTGTCCCTGCAACGCGGCCTTGGCGTCATCCGCCCCGAGTCGGCGTTGGGATGCCAGCGACTGCTCCAGCGACTGCTGGCGTTGCGGGTCAGCGGCGTCCGCCCCACCCAGCCAGACATGGCGGAACAGCGTCTCACAGACATAGCGGTTGGGCACACCCTGTGCGTCGCAGGCCACGGCCAGGCGCAGCAGGGGCAGCGGATTGAAGGGGTGCTTCAGCGGCAAATCCAGCGCAACCCCTTGCTGGCGCGCCAGCCACAGCACCTGCCGGTAGGTCCATTCACGCTTGCCGGGAATTTCGGCCGGGCCCAGTTGCCCGTGGTGCTTGAGGATGGCCGCGAACAGCACGGGCCTGTAGGTGACGCCGTAACTCAGCCCCAACAGGGCCTCGGGCAGCTTCTCGAACGCCAGGTACGCGTAGGGTGAAATGAAGTCAAGGTAGAAGTCAATGTGCTTCACGGGTTTTGCTCCGGGGCCAGGGCGTGCGCCGCACGTGCGGCAATGCTGCGCCAGATGACGCGTTTCCCGGTGTCCTCCAGTTGGCCCCAGATTGCAATTTCCTCCAGCGTCCGAAGGCAACCGGTGCACAACCCGTCGGCGGCGTTCATCTGGCAGACCGACACGCAAGGTGATGGCAAATTATGGGCCATAGCCCCCGCCATTGCTGCATTGTTTGCTATCAATTGAAGGGTATTCATGCGCTGTGGGGCACTTGGGCCACATCGGCCACGGGTGCGCCGGTCAGACGCACGAGATCGTGCGGCGTCAGTTCAAAAACGCCATGCGGATGCCCGGCGGCGGCCCACACCTGGTCAAAGCGGAACAGGTCACGGTCGATCAGGGTCACGGGGCGCGAGGCATGGGCCAGCGGCGCCACCCCGCCGATCGTGAAACCGGTCTTTTCTTTCACAAAGGCCGCATCGGCGCGCCCGGTCTTGCCCACCAGCGCGTCCACCTTCTTTTCATCGACCCGGCGGTCGCCCGAGGCAATCACCAAGACGGCCGCGTCATCGGATTTGCGCCGGAAGATGATGCTCTTGGCAATCTGGCCCACGGCCACACCCAACGCGTCAGCCGCCTGTTGTGCCGTGCGGGCCGCGTCGTCCAGCATGACCGGGCGATGCGGGTGCTGCAAGGCTTCGAGCACCGCCACCACGCGCTGGACGCCGGGCGGCAGGGCCTGCATCTCGGTGCCACACATCATTGCACCCGCTTGTTCAAAATGGCTGTCGCGGCGCGCGAATTCGGCTTGCGCTGCAGGAAATCACTGATGTAGGCGCCGGCGTCCACCAGCTTGTCGAGGTCGATGCCCGTTTCGACGCCCATGCCATGCAGCATGTAGACCACATCTTCCGTGGCCACATTGCCCGTGGCGCCCTTGGCATAGGGGCAGCCCCCCAGGCCGGCGGACGAGGTATCGAACTGCCAGACGCCCAGTTCCATCGCGGCCAGGGTATTGGCCAGCGCCTGGCCGTAGGTGTCGTGGAAGTGGCCCGACACGTCGTCCAGCGCGTAATGCTTCAGCGTCGCCTCGATCGCCGCCTGGACTCGCCGGGGCGTTCCCACGCCAATGGTGTCGGCCACGCCCACGTGTTGTACGCCAATGCCTTTCATCAGCCCCGCCAGGTAGGCCACGCGTTCGGGGGCAATGTCGCCTTCATAAGGGCAGCCCACGGTGCAACTCATCGCGCCGCGCACATGGATGCCCGCTGCACGCGCAGCCTCGACCACCGGCGCAAACCGCTCGATGCTCTCGGCGATCGAGCAGTTGATGTTTTTCTGGCTGAAGGCTTCACTGGCTGCGCCAAACACGACGATCTCGTCGGGCCTGGAAAGAACGGCCGCCTCGAAGCCCTTGAGATTGGGCGTGAGCACCGAATAACGCACGCCCGCCTTGCGCTGGATGCCGGCCATGACCTCGGCGTTGTCGGCCATTTGCGGCACCCATTTGGGCGACACGAAACTGGTGACCTCGATGTGCAGCAGGCCGGCGTCCTGCAGACGGTGCACCAGCCCGATCTTGACCGCCGCGGGCACAGGGGCTTTTTCATTCTGCAGGCCGTCGCGCGGACCGACGTCAACAAGTTTGACTTTGACTGGAAATTTCATGGAAGGCCTCAGTATCCTTTTTCGCGATCCACCACCCCCGGCACATTGTCCATCGATTCACCCTGCGCCAATGCCATGATCTTGCCGGCGATCTGCGCAATGGATTCATCGCGCAGCGTCCGGGCCGAGGTGTGCGGCGTGATGGTAATTTTGGGGTGGCGCCAGAAAACATGCCCGGCGGGCAGGGGCTCGGTGCGAAACACATCGAGTGTGGCGCCCCCCAGATGACCGCTGTCCAGCAGGGCCACCAGGTCGTCGTCGACCAGATGCCCGCCCCGCGCGACATTGATGAGGTAGCCGCCCGGCTGCAAGCGCGCCAGCGTGTCGCGGTTGAGAATGTTCTCCGTCGCCGGTGTGAGCGGCAGCAAGTTCACCAGCACACGACACGACGATAAAAAGCGGTGGAAGCTCTCGCCCCCATGGTGGCAGACCACGCCGTCCAGCATCCGGGGTGACCGGCTCCAGCCATAGACCGGGAATTCGAACAGCCGCAGCGCCTGCGCCACGCGCTGGCCCAGCACCCCCAGCCCCATCACGCCCACCGGAAAATCCTTTCGGTTGCGGGGCCGCCGAAACGACCACTGCCCCTGCCGGATGTCGGCCTCGTAGGCATCAAATTCCCTGAAATGCCGGGTCACTGCATAGCAGACATACTCGGCCATCTGCACCGACATGCCGGCGTCGTCCAGGCGGACGATGGCCGTCCCCGTGGGCAGCTTGAGCTTGAGCAATGCATCGACCCCGGCGCCGATGTTGAACAGGGCCTTGAGTTGCGGCTGTTCGTCCAGAAATTGCTGGGGCGGCGCCCAGACCACGGCGTAGTCGGCCGGCGCCGCGCCCGGCGCCCACGCCTCCACGGTGGCGCCGGGCAGGGCATTGCGAAAGCCCTCAAGCCACGGCGCGGGCTTGGTGTCGGTGCAGCAAAAGACAATGCGCATCGTCAAGCTCCGGCCGCCAGCTTGAGCAGTTCGGCCCCTTCGGCCACCTGGTCACCCGGCGCGTAGAGCAGCTCGGCCACCGTGCCGGCGACGGGCGCGGCAATGGTGTGCTCCATCTTCATGGCCTCCATCACCGCCAGGGCCTGGCCTTTTTTCACCACGTCGCCGGGCTTGACCGCGAACGACACGACCTTGCCGGGCATCGGCGCCGTGAGGCGGCCGGTGTCAGCGGCCGCTTCGCCGGCATGGGCCAGCGCATCGAGTTCGACAATCTGCGCCGCGCCCAGCGCACAGAACACATGCACGACCTCGTCCTGCTGCCAGGTCTGCACCGTCTGGCGAACCCCGTGAAACTGCACATCGATGCCGTCGGCCGCCACCGAAAACTGCAGTGCACCGCTCACCCCGGCCACCGTCAGTTGCAAGCCGCCGTCGTGCAGGTAATGCAAATGGGCCAGCAAGCTTTGTCCCTGCGATTCAAAGTCAAAACGCCGCACCGCCCCACCGAGTGATCGCCATCCGTCGCGCCGGCTGAACGGATCGGCCGTCTCGCGGGCGCGCTCGGCCAGCAGGGTTTGCGCCACCGCCGCCGCCACTGTGAACGGCAGGCCCAGCCGGTCCTGCCCAAACAGCACCGCGGCCTCCCGCGGGATCAGTGCCGTGTCCAGATCGGCGTTGGCGAACGAAGGGCTGGCGACCACATGCCGGAGAAACTGCACATTGGTGGTCAGGCCCACGATGCGCGTCTGCGCCAGTGCCGCGTCGAGCCGGGCCAACGCCTGCTCCCGCGTGTCGCCATGCACGATCAGTTTGGCCACCATCGAGTCGTAATACGGGCTGATGGCATCGCCCTCGCGCACGCCGTCGTCAATGCGCACAGTGCTGCGCTCGAAACTTGCACACGCAGGCTTGCGGTACACGTTCAGCGTGCCAGTGACCGGCAGGAAATTGTTGTCGGGGTTTTCGGCGCAGATACGCGCTTCGATGGCGTGGCCCAGGATGTGCAGGTCTTCCTGCTTCATCGGCAGCGGCTCACCGCTGGCGACCCGCAACTGCCACTCGACCAGGTCCAGGCCGGTGATGGCTTCGGTGACCGGGTGCTCGACCTGCAGCCGGGTGTTCATTTCCATGAAGTAGAACCTGGCCCCCACGCTCCCCGCTGCGCGTGGTTCGCTGCCCCCCGAGGGGGCTGCCTCGCCTTGGGTCGACCCGGCGCCATGCAACCCTTCGACGATGAACTCCACGGTACCGGCACCCACGTAGTTCACGGCGCGTGCAGCGGCCACGGCCGCCAACCCCATCTGGGTGCGCAACTCGGGGGTCATGCCGGGCGCGGGCGCTTCCTCAAGCACCTTCTGGTGGCGCCGCTGCACCGAGCAGTCGCGCTCGAACAGATACACGTAGTTGCCGTGCGCGTCGCCAAACACCTGGATTTCAATGTGCCGCGGGCGTTGCACGTATTTCTCGACCAGCACGGCTTCGCTGCCAAAGCTGTTGCGGGCCTCGCGCTGGCAGCTGGCCAGCGCGGCGGCAAAGTCCGCAGCCTGGTCCACCGCACGCATGCCCTTGCCGCCGCCCCCCGCGCTGGCCTTGATGAGCACGGGGTAGCCGATGCGGTCGGCCTCATGCTGCAGCATGGCCGGGTCCTGATCGGCCCCGTGGTAGCCCGGCACCAGCGGCACGCCCGCCTTTTCCATCAGTTGCTTGGACTCGGCCTTCAGGCCCATCGCCTGAATGGCGGACGGTGGCGGGCCGATGAACGCGAGACCCGCGTTGGCACAGGCTCGGGCAAATTCCTCGTTCTCGCTCAGGAATCCGTAGCCCGGGTGCACCGCCTGCGCGCCGGTGGCGCGCGCGGCCTCGATGATGCGTTCCCATCGCAGATAACTGTCTTTGGGCGCACTGCCCCCGATGTGGACGGCTTCGTCGCACGCGCTGACGTGCTTGGCGTGGGTGTCGGCGTCAGAATAAACCGCCACGGTCTTGACCCCCATGCGCCGGGCCGTCGCGGCGACACGGCAGGCGATCTCGCCGCGGTTGGCAATCAGGATTTTCTTAAACATGTCGGTCACTCTTTGAAAAAGGGGATTTCAGATGGAAGGCGGGTGGCAGCGCGGTGTCGGGCCTGCCACTGAAGATACGGGCGACCCGCGCCAGCAGTTGCCGCAAGAAACGCCAGCAGGTTCGAATCAGCCAGACGCTGATCGCCAGCACCAGGGCCAGCGCCGCCACAAACACCAGCGGATGCGCCATCGACAACCACAAGCCCAAGGGCACCATGCCGTCTTCGAGCAGCGACACGCCCACATTGGTAAAAGGCTCGGGCGAGGTGTTGATGGCGGCTCGCGTGGTGGCCTTCGCGGCGTGGCTGGTGGCGGCCAGTGTGCCCCCGGTCAGGGCCGCCAGCAGCGCCATGACGCCGCCGTCCAGACCGAACACCCCCGCCGCTAGCGCAGCGCCCGCCGGGATGCGGATCACGGTGTGCACCACATCCCAGAGCGAATCCAGCCCCGGGATCTTGTCCGCAAAAAACTCCACCAGCACCATGAAGCCGCTGACCCCAAGCACCACGGGGTGCGCCAGCAGGTGCAGGCCCGGCGGCAACACGACCCAGCCCAGATACCCCGCCAGACCGGTGAGCAGCACCACCAGGTACAAGCGCACGCCGCTGGCCCAGCCCAGCGCGCCGGCCAGTGCGATCAGTTGGGCGGTGTCCATGGTCATGGCGTGGCGTTCATGGCTGCGTCATCCCGGCTGGCCCGGCAACCAGGCCGGCTTGCGCTTTTGCAGAAACGACTGCACGCCTTCACGGCCTTCGGGGCTGACGCGGATGTCGGCAATGCCTTGCACCGTCATCTGCACCAGTTCGGCGGTGATGGGTTGCCCGGCCACATCCTGCAGCAGCTTCTTGCACCCCCGCAGCGCCTGCGGGCCGGCGTTCAACAGGTTTGTCACCAGGCCGTCCACCGTGGCGTCGAGCGCGTCGGCGCTCACCACGGCGTGCACAAACCCGATGCGCAAGGCCTCGGCCGCACTGAACCGCTCGGCCGTCAGGAAATACCGGTGCGCCGCACGTGCGCCCATGGCGCGGACCACATAGGGGCTGACCGTCGCGGGGATCAGGCCCAGCTTGACCTCGCTCAGGCAGTAACCGGCCGTGTCCACCGACACCGCCATGTCACAGGCCGCCACCAGCCCGGTGCCGCCCGCGTACACGTCGCCCTGCACGCGAGCGATCGTCGGCTTGGGGCAGGTGGAGATGACGCGCAGCATTTCGGCCAGCGCCGCGGCGTCGGCCAGGTTCTCGTCGCGCGTGTAGCCGGCCATGCGCTTCATCCAGTTCAGGTCGGCGCCGGCGCAAAACGCACTGCCTTGGGCCGCCAGCACGATGCAGCGCACATCGTCGCGCGCGCCCAGCGCGGCAAAGCAGGCGGTCATTTCGGCGATGACTTCGTCATTGAACGCGTTGCGCACCTCGGGGCGATTCAGGGTCACCGTGGCCACGCCCCCGTCACAGACCTGTTGCAAATGCTTCATGGCTCGCTTTCTTCAATACCGCTTGGCAACTTCTTCCAGCATCACCTCGGTGGCGCCGCCGCCGATGGCCAGCACGCGCGCGTCGCGCCACAGGCGTTCGATGGCGGTTTCGCGGATGAAGCCCATGCCACCGTGAAACTGCTGACAAGTCTGCACCACTTCGTTGACCAGCTCACCCGTGAGCGCCTTGAGCATGGACACCTCCTGCACGATGTCGTGGCCCTGCGTGACGCGCCACGCGCAGTGGTACATGAACTGCCGCGCCGCACGGGTCTTGGCGTCCAGCATCGACAGGCGCTGGCGAATGGTCTGCTGGTCCCACAGCGGGCCGCCGAACGCCTGGCGCTGGTGCACGTAAGCCAGTGTGAGCTGGAGCGCACGCTGGCAATGGCCGACCGCCATGGCGCCCAGAGCGATGCGCTCGGTCTGAAAGTTCTTCATCACCGAATAGAAGCCCTTGCCCTCTTCGCCCAGCAGGTTGCCGGCCGGGATGCGCACGTTGTCGAACACCAGCTCGGCCGTGTCGGAGCTGAGCCAGCCGGTCTTTTTGAGCGCCCGGCCCACGGTGAAGCCGGGCGTGCCTTTCTCGACCATGAAGATCGACATGTCGCGCTTGCCAGGGCCGGTCTTGGCGGCCACAAAGTACAGATCGGCATGAACCCCGTTGGTGATGAACATCTTGGTGCCGTTGATCACCCATCCGTCGCCGTCGCGCCGGGCCTTGGTGCGGATGCCTGCCACGTCGGAGCCGGCGCCGGGTTCGGTGATGCCCACGGCCGTGATCAGCTCGCCGGCAATCACCCGGCGCAGGTATTTGTCCTTCTGGGCGGGCGTGCCCGCGTGGTGCAGGTGCGGGCTGGCCATGTCGGTGTGCACCAGCACGGTGATGATGAAACCCGCAAAGGTGGACTGGCTCAGTGCTTCGGCAAACACCAGGTTGGTCATGGCGTCGGCCGCCGCGCCGCCGTATTGCGCTTCGTACATCAGCCCGAACAGGCCGGCCTGCCCCATGCGGCGCAGCACCTCGCGCGGCACAAAGCCCTGCTCTTCCCAGACGGCCGCGTGGGGCTCGACCTCGCGCTCGATGAATCGCGCGATCTGGTCGCGCAGCAGTTCGTGGTCGGGGTGGTCGTAAATGGAGGTGTTGGACATGGTCTGTGATGAATTCCGCGTTCCCTGGCCGTATCAAAGGGCTTGAACAAGCTCAGCCCGAACGGTGCGTTCTTACATCCGGAACACGCCAAAGCGCGGCTCGGGGATCGGTGCGTTCATCGACGCGCTCAGGCCCAGCGCCAGCACGCGGCGGGTGTCGGCGGGGTCGATCACGCCGTCGTCCCACAGGCGGGCGCTGGCGTAATAGGGATGCGATTGATGAGCAAACTGGTCGAGCAGCGGCTGCTTGAAGGCGGCTTCTTCTTCGGTGCTCCATTGGCCGCCCCTGGCCTCGATGCCATCGCGCTTGACGGTGGCCAGCACGCTGGCGGCCTGCTCGCCGCCCATCACGCTGATCCGGGCGTTGGGCCACATCCAGAGGAAGCGCGGGCTGTAGGCACGGCCGCACATGCCGTAATTGCCGGCGCCGTAACTGCCGCCAATGATGATGGTGAACTTGGGCACACTGGCCGTGGCCACGGCCGTCACCAGCTTGGCGCCATGCCTGGCAATGCCTTCGCTTTCGTACTTGCGGCCCACCATGAAGCCGGTGATGTTCTGCAAAAACACCAGCGGCACCTTGCGCTGGCAGCAGAGTTCAATGAAGTGCGCGCCTTTTTGCGCCGACTCTGAAAACAGGATGCCGTTGTTGGCAATGATGCCCACCGGCATGCCTTCGATATGGGCAAAGCCGCAGACCAGCGTGGCGCCATAGCGCTGCTTGAACTCATGAAACTCCGATCCATCGACCACACGGGCGATGATCTCGCGCACGTCGTAGGGCTTGCGCACGTCGGTGGGCACCACGCCGTACAGCTCTTCGGTGGCGAACTTTGGAGGTTGCGGCTCGCGCAGTTGCTGCGTCACCGGCTTGCCGCGGTTCAGGCTGGCCACCGCCTGGCGCGCCAGCGCCAGCGCGTGCAGGTCGTTTTGCGCCAGGTGGTCGGCCACGCCCGACAGCCGCGTGTGCACGTCGCCGCCCCCTAAGTCTTCGGCGCTCACGATCTCGCCAATGGCGGCCTTCACCAGCGGCGGGCCGCCCAGGAAGATGGTGCCCTGGTTCTTGACAATGATGGTCTCGTCGCTCATGGCGGGCACATAGGCGCCGCCGGCGGTGCAGCTACCCATGACGACGGCAATCTGCGCGATGCCCAGCGCACTCATGTTGGCCTGGTTATAGAAGATGCGGCCAAAGTGGTCGCGGTCAGGGAACACCTCGTCCTGGTTGGGCAGGTTGGCGCCGCCCGAATCCACCAGGTAGATACAGGTGAGGTGGTTCTGCTGCGCAACTTCCTGCGCCCGCAGATGCTTTTTGACCGTCATCGGGTAGTAGGTGCCGCCCTTCACGGTGGCGTCGTTGCAGACGATCATGCAGTCGACCCCGCTTACGCGGCCGATGCCGGCGATCACGCCAGCGCAGGGCGCATCCCCCTTGTACATGCCGTGCGCGGCCAGCGGGGCCAGTTCAAGAAAGGGCGTGCCCGGGTCCAGAAGCATGGCCACGCGCTCGCGCGGGGGCAGCTTGCCGCGGGCCACATGCTTGGCACGCGCGGCCTCGCCGCCGCCCTCGGCGGCTTTGGCCACCTGGGCGCGCAAGTCGTCCACCAGCACGCGCATGGCCGCGGCATTGGCCTGGAAATCGGCAGATCGGGCGTTGAGTTGGGTCTCCAGAGCGGGCATGGTGGTCCTTGTGCAAACGATCAGGCGCGAAAGCCGGGCAGCCTCCATCATGACGCCAAGGGCCCGAGCTTACGAAAGAACGCGGGCGTTGGGGGGACTGGCAGGGGTTTGCATCTTGCCTTTGAGGTTGCAAATACCGCCAGCTTCTTGCAAACTCGCTGGATGACGGTCGCTGCCACCCCCATCGCCTTTGTCCGCGCCATGGTTGCTGCTTACGAGCGCAGAGGCATGAACCCGTCGGGCGCGCTGCGGCAGGCACAGATCACGCCATCCGATTTGCGTCAACCCCATGGCCATATCACCGCCCGCCAGATGGAAGCGCTGTCCGCCGCGGCCATGCAGGAGCTCGACGACGAGGCCCTGGGCGCCTTCAGCCGCCGCCTGCCCTGGGGCAGCTACGGCATGCTGGCCCGCGCCTCACTCACCGCGCCCACGCTGGGCGTCGCGCTGCGGCGCTGGTGCCGCCACCACGCCCTGCTGGCCAACGACATCGTGCTCAGCGTGTCGGTGGCCGACGCCGTGGCCACCGTGGCCGTGGACGAGCGGGCCAGCCTGGGCCACATCGGCCCCGGTGGGCGTGAGTTTTGCCTGGTGCACGTGCTGCGCAACATCCACGGCCTGGCCTGCTGGTATGTGGATTCGCGCATCGGGCTGCGGCAGGCCCGCTTTCCCTTTGCGGCGCCGCCGCACGCCGAGGCCTACCCGCTGCTGTTTCCTGCGCCCATCACCTTCGACGCGGCCCGCGCCGAAATCCGCTTTGACGCCGACTACCTGGCACTGCCCCTGCGCCGCGACGAACGCGCCCTGCGGCAAATGCTCCAACGCGCCCTGCCCCTGACCGTGCTGCCCTACCGGCGCGACCGCCTGCTGGTGCAGCAGGTGCGCCAGGTGCTGGCCGCCCACCCGGACCAGACCCACAACGCCGACCAGGTGGCCGCCCTGCTGGCCACCTCGGCCCGCACGCTGCACCGCCAGCTCCGGCAAGAAGGCGCCACGCTGCAGGCCCTCAAGGACGAGGTGCGCCGAGAGCGTGCCATCGAACTGCTGCAACGCACCCACAAACCCGTCAAGCAGGTGGCCGAGGCGACCGGATTCCAGAACGAAAAAAGCTTCATCCGCGCCTTCCGGCAATGGACAGGTACGGGGCCGGGGGCGTTTCGCAAGAGGGCGGGCGGGGGTGACTTCTAGAGCCACCACACTCCCGTGGCGGGCCCCAAGCGGCACTTGGGGCGACGCGGTGACGCAGATTCCATGGCGGCACGGGACATTCACGATCCCACAACAGATACGCTCCGCGCGAATGGCGGATTCAACGGCATCAAGCGGGCCCCGCCTCTTCGTCGCCGAGCAACTGCTCCAACGCCTGGCAAAGGCGCATCAGCGGATGAGCCTCCTCAACGATTGAGTGTCGTCATATTGGCGGAGCGCCGCAAGGCCAACTCGATAACTGGCCACTGGGTCAAATTCACCAGACCGTGCCGCAGTCGATACGGCCGGGAGGTGGCAGGTCAGGTGGACGAATCGGGCAAACCCGCGCTGCTGCGCCCGGAAGTCCTCCGCGCCAAACTGCTGGAGCTGATCGCCTAGGCCTCACTCGCGATCAGGGCGTTAAGGTCCGTGACGCCAACGTCGATGCCGGCCTGAAATAGCAGGGTGGCCCAGACTGGAAATGGCACGTGCTCATTTCTCAACTTCGACGCTACGAGCCTGAAGGCGGATGCCGGTCCAGTTTGTAAAGTCAACTCGAACCTCATAGCGGCGTCCAACTCGCGCGTCCACCTCCACTCTCCAAGGTGCCGCGTTCGATACAACAGAGGCGAAGGCTACTGAGTTTTTGACCCACCTCTCGCTACCCGAAAGGCTAACGACGTAGAGGCGCGGATCCACCCAAGCCGTAAATTTCTCACCAGCCCACAAAGCTGCGAGCGGTTCGTCATTGAGAAATAGATTCGCCGAAGAGGCAACTCCGGATACCGTGGCATCTTCTCGTATGAAGGTGACTTCAACCTTCCCCGCGTGTCGTTCAAGCAAATTTTTCTGAAGCATTCTGGACTCCGGAATGCCTCTCGCATCTTCTGGTGAAAGACGTTGGTTCGCGCAACCACTGACCACAAGCAAAAAAAGTACGACGAGGAGGTTTTTCATCTAATAGTCCTAAGTGATGCATGGAGTTTGACGATGATGCGTTCCAATTTAGGGCATTTCCGGCGTTGCCCTCGATTGCGCGCTTGGCATCTTGAAAATATACCAACGCGCGGAATGAAAGAGGTCCAGCAGAATGAGCACTATTGAAGAATAGCGAAGAAAGCAGCCAGCAGTTCCCCGAAAGTCTAAGTTTTTCCGGAGTCGCAGAGCGCTCCTGATCTGAACCTACCTCATGGAAAAGAACATCTCGACGAGTCGACTGGACCCGCCGCCATGCGACGCACCGTTGAAATCTCCCGCGATCCTGCCCACCCCTCACCCCAGCAACCGCGCCAGGTCGGCCATCTCCGAAAACACCGCCGCCACGCCCGCGCGGCGCAGCGCATCGGGCGCGTCGTGGCCGGCTTCGGGCGGGCTGTAGCCGAACACGGTGGCGCCTGCGGCCACGCCGGCGGTGACGCCGGTGACGGTGTCCTCCACCACGGCGCAGCGGTCGGCGCGCACGCCCAGTTGGGCGATGGCGGCCAGGTAGACGTCGGGGGCGGGTTTGCTGCGCGGCAGGTCGTGGCCGCTGAAGATGCGGCCTTCAAAGTAGGGCATGAGGCCGCATTGGGCCAGTTGCAGATCGACCTTGTGGCGGTCGGCGCCGGAGCAGCAGGCGATGCGCCCGCCCAGGCGCCCGTGCAGCAGGGCCACGGCGGCCACGGCGCCGCGGATGGGCTGCAGTTCGCGCTGCAGGCGCAGGTTGCGGCGCTCGCGAAAGCGCTCCATCCAGGCTTCGGTCAAGGGCCGACCGGTGTGGGCTTCAATCAGCGCGGCCTGGTCCTTGACGGCCTTGCCGATGAAGAGGCGCAGGCATTCGGCGGGGGTGAGCGCCCAGCCACTTTCTTCCAGCATGTCGCGCAGCACGCCGTTGGTGATGGGTTCGCTGTCGACCAGCACGCCGTCGCAGTCGAACAGAATGGCATCGAATCGGGGCGTCATCGGAAGATCAGACAAGTATTGAATAAATAGCTGAGAATGACCATTTGACGGGGGCTACCGGCCTATTTTTCATAAATTACAGCCGTTCTGTCATTGCAGCGCATCACCGTCCACGTAATACCAGCGGTCGCTTTCGCGCACGAAGCGGCTGCGTTCGTGCAGGCGCACCGCGCGGCCGGATGCAGGGCCGGCGCCCCCCGCACGGTAGCGGGCGATGAACTCCACCTCGGCGTGGTCGGCGTCGATCACGCGGTGCGCGCGCACCGTCAAACCCAGCCAACGCGTTGCGGCGTCGGCCAACACCTCCTGCGGGCAGGTGCTGACGTGCCACGTCGCGCGCAGGTAGGCGGTGTCGCCACGCACGAAGGCACTGTAGCGCGAGCGCATGAGACTCTCTGCGTCGGGTGCAGGCAGGCTCTGCGCAAAAGACGGTGCGTCCAGGTAGCGGCCGCAGCAGTCGGCCCAGGTCAATGGGTGGACTGATAGGGTGCGGCCACAGGGGCACGGCGTCGACGCCACCGCGTGCCTCAGGCTTGGGCAGCGGCGCGACGCGCCTCGTGGGCCTGGCGGTGGGCCTCCAGCGTTTCGACCGGGGCGGCCTGCTTGAGCCATTCGGCAAAGCCGCCGTCGATGTGGGCCACGTTGGCCATGCCCATGTCTTGCAGGGTTTTGGCAGCCAGCGCGCTGCGCCAGCCCGCCCCGCAAAACAGGATGAACTCTTTGCCTTCGTCGCCAAACACGGGCTTGAAGTACGGCGAAGCCGGGTCCACCCAGAACTCGAGCATGCCGCGCGGGGCCAGCAGCGCGCCGGGCACGGTGCCGTCGCGTTCGAGCTCGCGCACGTCGCGGATGTCGACGATCTGCACACGCGGGTCGGCCAGCCGCTCGCGCACTTGCGCCACGCTGTAGGTGGTGATCTGGGCCGAGGCTTCGTCCACCAGTTGGCGGAATCCTTTGGTGATGGGCATGACAATTTCTCCTGGGGTTGCCGGGTCCTGATTATTTGCGCCAGAACTGCGCGGTGAACAGTACCATCACGGTCAGCAGTTCGAGCCGACCCAGCAGCATGGCAAAGCTGAGCACCCAGATCTGGAACGGGTGCAGACCGCCAAAGTTTCCCGCTGGGCCCACGTCGCCCAGGCCCGGGCCGATGTTATTGACCGTGGCCACCACCGCCGAAAAGGCGGTGACGATGTCAAGCCCGGTGAACAGCAACAGCATGGTCAGCCCCATGGTGGTCGCACCGTAAATCAGCATGAAGCCAAACACCGCCGTCATGACCGACATGGGCATGACCGAGCCGCCCAGCGTGACGGGATTGACCACGCGCGGATGGATGATACGGACCAACTCGCGCCGGGCCTGTTTGATCAGGAGAATCATCCGCACCATCTTGATGCCGCCGCCAGTGGAGCCGGCACACGAGACGAAGCACCCCAGAAACATGAGCAGCACCGGCGCAAAAACCGGCCAAAGTGAATAGTCGGTCGCCGAGTAGCCGGTGGTGGTGGCCAGCGAGAGCACATGAAATGCGCTGGCGCGCAAGGCCTCTGCAAAGTCGTCGTACACGCCGTGCGCGGCCAGCAGGCCAGTCAGCAGCACGATGGCGCCCGCCAGGACCGAGAAGTAGGTGCGGATCTCGCGATCGTGGATCAGGGGTTGGAGCGAGCGGTTGCGCAGCACAATGAAATAGCGCATGAAGCTGACGCCGGCCAGCGCCATGAACACTATGGCCACGATTTCGACTTCGGGCGAATTGAAATATCCCAAGCTTGCATCGTGCGACGAGAAGCCGCCCAGGCCCATGGTGGTGCACATGTGCATGAAAGCATCTGCCCAACCCATGCCGGCCCAGCGGTAGGACAGCAGGCAAGCCGTTGAAAACATGAAATACACGCCCCACAGCCCGCGGGCCGTTTCGGCGATGCGGGGCGTGAACTTGGTGTCCTTCATGGGGCCGGGCGTTTCGGCCCGGTACAGCTGCACGCCACCCAGCCCCAACATGGGCAGCACCGCCACCACCAGCAGCATGATGCCGAGACCGCCGATGAGCTGCAGGAAGCAGCGCCAGACGTTGGCCGAAACGGGCAAGGCGTCCAGGCCGGTGAGGGCCGTGGCCCCCGTGGCGGTCAGTGCGCTCATGGCCTCGAAATAGGCTTTGGTCCAGGTGATGTCGGGCACCGTGTACATCAGTGGCAGGGCCGCATAGGCCGGCAACACCAGCCAGACCAGATTGACCAGCAAAAACCCGTCTTTCGGCATGAGCTCCCGCCGGTGGTTCCGGGTGCACAACCACAGCAACAGGCCGCTGGCGACCGTCAGTGCAAACCCGATGGCCCAGACCCGGGTGTGGTGGTGTGCATCCAGAAACCAGGCCCAGGCCAGCGGCATCAGGAACGCAAACGAGAACGCGAACAGGATTCGGGAGAAAACCGAGAGAACGGGCAACAGGCTGTACATGCTTGGCCCTATTTTCGCGAGAACCCCGGGCTCATGCGGGTGACACTGGCGGCCAGGGTCGAAAATGCGACGTCAAGGGGCATGTCGGCGAGCGGTGGCGGCATCGTCAGCCAAAGTAGGTGGCGCTGACCTGGAACAGCCGCTCGACCTCACGCACCAGGCGCTTGTTCGGGATGAAGATGATGATGTGGTCGTTGGTTTCGATGACCGTGTCGTGGTGCGGCATCAGCACCTCGGAGGTTCGGTCGGCCCCGCGCACGATGGCACCGATACGGGCGCCCTTGGGCAGCTTGATGTCTTCGACCTTGCGCCCCACGAGCCTGGAGGTTTTGGCGTCTCCGCGAGCAATGCCCTCCAGCGCCTCGGCCGCGCCTCGGCGCAGGCTGTGCACGGCCGCCACGTCGCCCCGGCGCAAGTGGGTCAGCAGCTCGCCGATCACGGTTTGCGCCGGCGAGATGGCGATGTCGATGGTGCTCCCCTGCATCATGTCGGCATACGCGCGCCGGTTGATGAGCGACATCACGCGCCCGGCGCCCAGCCGTTTGGCCAGCATGGCCGACATGATGTTGTCCTCGTCATCGCTGGTCAGTGCCAGAAACAGGTCCATCTCACCGACATTTTCCTCCAGCAGCAGATCCTCGTCGGCCCCGTCGCCTCGCAGTACCAGCATGGACGAGGGCAACTGGCTGGCCAGGTATTCGCACCGTGCCTTCTCGCGCTCGATGAGCTTGACCTCGCACTGGCCAATCAGGCTGCGCGCCAGGCGCAAGCCCACTTTGCCACCGCCCGCAATCATGACGCGCTGGACCGGCTTGTCGATGTTGTGGATCGCCCCCAGCACATAGCGGATCTGGCGCGTGTCGGCCAGCACAAACACCTCGTCGCCGGCCAGGATGCGGGTCTGCCGGGTGGCCTCCATTTCGGCGTCAAGGCGGTACAGCGCCACCACACGCATTTCGGCGTGGGGAAAGCGCTCCCGGAATTCGCCGATGGTGTGTCCGACCAGTGCACCGCCGTACGCGGCCCGCATCGCGATCAGGCTGGCCCGCCCGTTGGCGAATTCCAGAACCTGCAGCGCCTCGGGGTAGCTGATGAGCTGGTGGATGTAGCGCGTGACCGACTCTTCAGGGCAAATCACATGGTCTACCGCAAAGCCGTTTTTTCCCAGCAAGGCGTCGCCTTCGACGAATTCGGGGGAACGCAGGCGGGCAACGGTACTGGGCACATTGAAGATGTCATGCGCCACCTTGCAAACCACGAGGTTGGACTCGTCGGCGGCGGCGCAGGCGATCACCATGTCGGCATCCTGGGCACCGGCTTCACGCAGCACGGAGGGCTGGATGCCGTTGCCCACCACCCCCCGCAAATCAAGCCGGTCCTCCAGCAATCGCAGCCGCACCGGATCGTAGTCGATGACCGTGATGTCGTTCTGCTCGGAAACCAGGCTTTCAGCGACGCTTTCGCCGACGCGACCTGCGCCCAAAATAATGATGTTCATGGTGTGCGAATCATACGGACGCAAGGGCCGCGTCGCCGCACCCGGTCGTTTGCCCTCGCATGCGGTCCGTCAGGCCAGCGCCCGCTGGATGATGATTTTTTGCACATCCGACGTGCCTTCGTAGATCTGGCAGACCCGCACGTCGCGGTAGATGCGCTCGACGGGGAAGTCGTTCACATAGCCGTAGCCGCCCAGCGTCTGGAGCGCGGCGCTGCACACGCGCTCGGCCATTTCGCTGGCGAACAGCTTGGCCATGGCGGCCTCCTTCAGGCACGGCTGGCCCGCGTCGCGCAGGCTGGCGGCGTGCCAGATGAGCTGGCGTGCGGCCTCGAGCTGCGTGGCGCAGTCGGCCAGGCGGAAGCCCACCGCCTGGTGGTTGAAGATGGCCGTGCCAAAGCTCTCGCGCTCTTTGGCGTAGGCCAGGGCGCAGTCGAACGCCGCGCGGGCCATGCCCACGCTTTGCGCGGCGATGCCGATGCGCCCGCCCTCCAGCGCCGACAGGGCGATGCGGTAGCCCTCGCCTTCCTGGCCAATGCGGTTTTCGGCGGGGATGCGGCACTGGTCCAGGTTGATCTGCGCGGTGTCGCTCGAATGCTGGCCAAGCTTTTCTTCAAGCCGCGCCACCACGTAGCCGGGCGCGTCGGTGGGGACGATGAAGGCGCTCATGCCTTTTTTGCCCGCGCCCTTGTCGGTGACGGCAATCACGATCGCCACGTGGCCGTTCTGGCCGCTGGTGATGAACTGCTTGACGCCGTGGATGACGTAGCTGTCGCCGTCGCGCGTGGCGGTGGTGCGCAGCGCTGACGCGTCCGAGCCCACATGCGGTTCGGTCAGGCAGAAGGCGCCCAGCATGCGGCCCTGCGCCAGTGGCGTGAGCCATTGTTTTTGTTGCGCGGCATTGCCGTAGCGCATGAGAATGGCGTTGACCGGGCAGTTGGTGACGCTGATGGCGGTGCTGGTGCCGCCGTCGCCCGCGGCAATTTCTTCCAGCACCAGGGCCAGGGTGAGGTAGTCCAGCCCCGCGCCGCCCAGTTCTTCGGGCACGCAGATGCCATAGGCGCCGAGCGCGGCCAAGCCCTGGTGCACGTCCTTGGGGAAGTGGTGCTCCTTGTCCCAGCGGGCGGCGTGGGGCGCGATCTGCTCGGTGGCAAAGGCGCGCACCGCGTCGCGGATCATGTGCTGGTCCTGGGTCAATACCATGGCGTGAGGCCTTTCAGGGCATGCGGATGGACCGGGTGGCGCGCCGCTGCAGGGGCGGCCGCGCCTGGTGCCCTGTTTTCACAAATTTCAAGAGAAATTGGCATTTAGCCCCCGTCAAATGGTCATAGTTTGCTATTTTTAACGTAGTAATTAGAGCAGCTCCAGGGCCACGGCCGTGGCCTCGCCACCGCCGATGCACAGCGTGGCCAACCCCTTTTTGAGGCCGCGCCGCTGCAGCGCATGGATCAGCGTGACCATGATGCGCGCGCCGCTGGCGCCGATCGGGTGGCCCAGCGCGCAGGCGCCACCGTGGATGTTGACGATGTCGTGCGACAGCTTGAGCTCGGTCATCAGCGCCATGGGCACCACGGCAAAGGCTTCGTTCACCTCCCACAGGTCCACGTCTTTCACGTTCCAGCCGGCCTTGGCCAGCGCCTTCTGCGTGGCGCCCACGGGTGCGGTGGTGAACCAGTTGGGTTCCTGCGCGTGCATGGCGTGGGCCACGATGCGCGCCAGCGGCTTGAGGCCCAGCTTCTGCGCAGTGGACGCCAGCATCATCACCATGGCGGCGGCGCCGTCGTTGATGCTGGAGCTGCTGGCGGCGGTGATGGTGCCGTCTTTTTTGAAGGCGGGCTTGAGCGTGGGAATCTTGTCGAGCTTGACGCGGCCCGGGCCTTCGTCGATGGCGATCACGGTGTCGCCCGCGCGGCCCTTGACGGTCACGGGCGTGATTTCGGTGGCGAACGCACCCGATTCGGTGGCCGCCTTGGCGCGCTGCACCGAGGTGGTGGCAAAGGCGTCCTGCGCTTCGCGGCTGAACTGGTATTTGGCAGCGCAGTCTTCGCCAAAGGTGCCCATGGCACGGCCGGGTTCGTAGGCGTCTTCCAGGCCGTCGAGCATCATGTGGTCGAAGATGCGGTCGTGGCCGATGCGGTAGCCGCCGCGGGCCTTGGGCAGCAGGTAGGGTGCGTTGGTCATGCTCTCCATGCCGCCGGCGACCATCACCTCGTGGCTGCCGGCCCGCAGCATGTCGTGCGCGAACATGGCGGCCTTCATGCCCGAGCCGCACATCTTGGACAGCGTGACCGCGCCCGCCGACAGCGGCAGGCCGCCCTTGAGCGCCGCCTGGCGGGCCGGCGCCTGGCCCTGCCCCGCCATCAGGCAGTTGCCAAACAGCACCTCGGTCACCGCGTCGGGCGCAATGCCCGCACGCGCCACGGCGGCCCGGATGGCGGCACCGCCCAGGTCGTGCGCGGCCAGCGATGCAAAGTCGCCCTGGAAGCTGCCCATGGGGGTGCGGGCGGCGCCCACAATCACAACGGAATCGGACATGGTTTTCTCCTTCAAACGGGGGTCAGGAAAGTTGGGAAATTTCGGGCCGGAAGCGTTTGTCGCGCTCGTAGGGGAACACGTCGTGCACGTGTCCGGCCTGGATGCGGTCTTTCTGGGCCTGCCAGAACGCGGCGTCCAGCAAGTCGGCGTGGTGTTTCATGAACACGTTGCGCACCTGGGTGTTGCCCAGCAAAAAAGGGCCGAAGGTTTCAGGAAACACGTCGCGCGGGCCCACGCTGTACCAGATTTCGCCGCTCATCTCGTCTTCTTCGTTGCGCGGCGTGGGCACGCGGCGGAAGTTGCAGTCGGTGATGTATTCGATCTCGTCGTAGTCGTAGAACACCACCTTGCCGTGGCGCGTGACGCCAAAGTTCTTCCAAAGCATGTCGCCGGGAAAGATGTTGGCGGCCACCAGGTCCTTGATGGCGTTGCCGTACTCGATCACGCCGCGCTCGATCTGGTCCTGCGCCAGCGCGTCGTCCGGCCCGGCGTCAAAGGCTTCCTGCAGATAGATGTTGAGCGGGATCATGCGGCGCTCGATGTAGATGTGCTTGATGATCACTTCCTGCTGGCCGTCGCCGTCGCGGTCAGAAATCTCGAGCTGGCTGGGTGCGAATTTTTCGATCTCGGCGATCAGTTCGTCGTCGAAACGCTCGCGCGGGAAAGCCACCTCGCTGTACTCCAGCGTGTCGGCCATGCGGCCCACCCGGTCGTGCTGCTTGACCAGCAGGTACTTGCCCTTGATCTGCTCGCGCGAGGTGTCCTTTTGCGGCGGGTAGTAGTCCTTGATGAGCTTGAACACGTAGGGGAACGAGGGAAGGTCAAACACCAGCATCACCATGCCCTTGATGCCGGGCGCAATGCGGAATTTGTCGGTGCTGTGGCGCAGGTGGTAGAGGAAGTCGCGGTAAAACAGCGTCTTGCCCTGCTTGGCCAGGCCCAGCGCGTTGTAGATCTCGTTGCGGGGCTTGCGCGGCATCATGCTGCGCAAAAACTGCACATAGGCCGACGGGATTTCCATTTCCACCATGAAATAGGCACGCGCAAAGCTGAACAGCATCAGCAGGTCGTCCTCGCCGAACAGCGCCGCGTCGATCACCAGCTTGCCCGATTTGGCGTGCAGGATGGGCAGGGCAAACGGCACTTCGTTGAAGCCGTTGATGATCTTGCCCACCACGTAGGCGCCCTTGTTGCGGAAGAACAGGCTGGACAGCACCTGGAGCTGGAAGTTGGCCCGCAGCTTGACCTGGCCCAGACGGCTTTGCATGGCCTGCAGCACGTCGCCGGCGTCGCGCTCCAGGTCTTCAAAATCGCGGCGCAGGTCAAAGTAGCGCACCGCCTGCGTGATGGTGGCGCCCAGCGTTTCGCGCGTGGGGTAGTAGGCGATGTAGGTGGGCCGGGCGGCGGGTTCGTCGTTCTCGATGTACTCGGTGCTGACGGCGGGCCGCACGAAGATGAAGTCGTTCTGGAAGTGCGTGCGGTGCAGGATCTTGGTGGTGACCGAGTTGAAGAAGGTCTCGGCCAGCTCGGGCTGGTGGTGATCGACCAGCAGGCCGATGTAGTGCAGCTTGACCTGCTGCCAGACGTCCATGGGGTGCTCGCCGGCCTTGAATTCCTTTTCGAGCCGCATCGTGCATTCCTTGACGCGCAGGTCGTAGAACTCGATGCGTTCGCGCTGGGCGCGTTGCTGGCCGTGCCAGTCGGCGGTTTCAAACCGGTGCTTGGCCCGGGCCGATTCGGTGCGGAACAGCCGGTAGTGGCGGTTGAAGCCGTCCATCATGGCCTTGGCAATGCCATAGGCCAGCGGGGAATCAAGCTTTTGCGGGAACACCTGGCGTCACTCCGGGGCAGATGGCGCGCGCGGATAGCGCTTGAACGCGGTGCTGAACGTCGCCACGATCGACTCCGGGCTGTCCATGGTCACGCCCAGGTCCTTGAGCAGGCCGTCGCTCAGGCCATACACCCAGCCGTGCACCGACAGCTTCTGACCGCGCGCCCAGGCGTCCTGCATCACGGTGGACAGCGCGACGTTGCCCACCTGCTCGATGACGTTCATCTCGCACAGGATGTTCTCCTGCTCTTCAGGGGGCAGGTGGTCGATGCGGCCCCGGTGGCGCAGCCGCACGTCCTGGATGTGACGCAGCCAGTTGTCGGCCAGGCCGATGCGCAGGCCCTGCAGCGCCGCGCGCACACCGGCGCAGCCGTAGTGGCCCACCACCATGATGTGTTCCACCTTGAGGTGTTCGACCGCGAACTGGATGGTGGACAGCGCGTTCAGATCCGAATGCACCACCACGTTGGCCACGTTGCGGTGCACAAACACCTCGCCCGGCTCCAGCCCGGTGATCTGGTTGGCGGGCACCCGGCTGTCCGAGCAGCCGATCCACATGTACCTGGGCTTCTGCTGCGACTTGAGGCCGGTGAAAAACCCAGGGCGTTCGCGCTCCATCTGGGCGGCCCAGGCGCGGTTGTGTTCCAGCAGGTGATCAAGTGAGGACGTCATGGGCAGATTGTCGCTTGCGCGCCGCAGGGCAGGGCAGGGCACGGCGCGGCGCGGCACCGCAGCGTTACATCGTCTCGGCAAACAGCTCGCGGCCGATCAGCATGCGGCGGATTTCGCTGGTGCCGGCGCCAATTTCATACAGCTTGGCATCGCGCCACAGTCGGCCCAGCGGGTAGTCGTTGATGTAGCCATTGCCGCCAAAGATCTGCACGCCCTCACCGGCCATCCAGGTGGCTTTTTCGGCGCACCAGAGGATGACGCTGGCGCAGTCCTTGCGCACCTGGCGCACGTGGTCGCTGCCCAGCAAGTCCAGGTTCTTGGCCACGGTGTAGGCGAACGAGCGGCCCGCCTGCAGCACGGTGTACATGTCGGCCACCTTGCCCTGGATCAGCTGGAATTCGCCGATGCTCTGCCCGAACTGCTTGCGCTCATGGATGTAGGGCACCACACTGTCCATCACCGATTGCATGATGCCCAGCGGCCCGCCGGTGAGCACGGCGCGCTCGTAGTCGAGCCCGCTCATGAGCACCTTGGCACCCTGGTTCAGGCCGCCCAGGATGTTTTCAGCCGGCACTTCCACGTTGTTGAACACCAGTTCCCCCGTGTGGCTGCCGCGCATGCCCAGCTTGTCGAGCTTTTGCGCGATGCTGAAGCCTTTCATGCCCTTCTCGATCAGGAAGGCCGTCACGCCGCGCGCACCCAGCTCGGGTTCGCTCTTGGCGTAGACCACCAGGGTGTCGGCGTCGGGGCCGTTGGTGATCCACATCTTGTTGCCGCTGAGCAGGTAGTAGCCACCTTTGTCTTCGGCCTTGAGCTTCATGCTGATGACGTCAGACCCCGCGCCGGGCTCGCTCATGGCCAGCGCGCCCACGTGTTCACCGCTGATGAGTTTGGGCAGGTATTTTTTGCGCTGCGCCTCGGTGCCGTTGCGGCGGATCTGGTTCACGCACAGGTTGCTGTGGGCGCCGTAGCTCAGGCCCACCGAGGCGCTGCCACGCGAGATTTCTTCCATGGCGATCATGTGCGCAAGGTAGCCCATGTTGGCGCCACCGTATTCCTCGGGCACGGTGATGCCCAGCACGCCCAGCGCGCCCATCTTCTCCCACAGGTCCATCGGGAACTGGTCGCTGCGGTCGATCTCGGCCGCGCGGGGGGCGATCTCGGCGTCGGCAAAGGCGCGCACCGCATCGCGCAGGGCGTCAATGTCTTCACCCAGCTGGAAGTTCAGGCCTGGCAGGTTCATGGGGCGTCTCCTTGTCCGGTTCAATAGGTCTGGGCCACGGGCACCAGGGTTTGCTGCATGATGGCGCAGGGGGTTTCCCGGCCGTCGGGCGCGATGTGGACCACGTCGGCCAAGGTGACGATGATGCGCTTGCCGGCCTTGACCACTCGGCCGCGGGCGCGCAGTTCACCGCCCTGGAACGCGGCCAGAAAGTTGATTTTGTACTCCACCGTCGTCACCTCCATGCCCTCGGCGGTCACGGTGAGCGCGGCATAGCCGCCCGCGATGTCGGCCAGTGCGCCCATGGCCCCGCCGTGAAAGCCGCCCTGCTGCTGGGTCACCTTGTCGGAATACGGCAGCGCGACTTCGCATTGCCCGGCTTCGGCGCAAACCAGGCGCGCGCCCAGCGCGCGCATCAGGCCCTGGCGGTCGAAACTGGCCTGCACGCGCGGCAGGATCTGTGGGGCGGGGTGGGCGGGATTCATGATTTGATTGACGTTTACGTCAACGTCAATTATCGGTCATTTCGCCTTTTCCACCTTGGCCAGCAGGGCACGTGCCTCTTTTTCATGCGCCTTGACCTCGTCCAGATTGGCCTGCAGGTCGGCCAGTTGCTCCTCGATCTGCTTTCGATGCCCGGCCAGCACCAGCAGGAACTTCTTGAGCTGCGGCCCGGTGTCGCGGGGACTGTCGTACATGTCGATGATCTCGCGGGCTTCGCCCAGGCTCAGGCCCAAACGCTTGGCGCGCAGCGTGAGCTTCAGGCGGGTGCGGTCGCGCGCGGTGTACACGCGGTTGCGCCCGCCCGCACCTTCGCGCTCAGGCTGCAGCAGCCCCATGTCTTCGTAGAAGCGGATGGCGCGGGTGGTGAGGTCGAACTCTTTCGCCAGGTCGCTGATGGAATAGGTCTGGGTCATGGTGCCGGTTAGGTCAATCGCAGGGGCAGATCGCAGGTGACAGGTGCGCGTGGCACCGCTCCCTACAATGGCGGATTACATCTGACGTTTACGTTAACGTCAATCCTACCGCACGACACCATGAACGCACTTGAACAGCAACTCCATTACCCGCTCGGCGACACTCTGCCCGCACCGGGCGCGACGCTGGAGCTGGTCCCCGGCGTACGCTGGATCCGCATGGCGTTGCCGTTCGCGCTGGACCACATCAACCTCTGGCTGCTGCGCGACGAGATGGACACCGCCGCCGGTCCCGTGCAAGGCTGGACCGTGGTGGACTGCTGCATCAGCCGCGACGAATCCAGGGCGCAATGGGAACAGGTGTTTGCCAATGAACTGCAGGGCCTGCCCATCCTGCGCGTGATCGTGACGCACATGCACCCCGACCACATCGGCCTGGCGTACTGGCTGTGCGCGCGCTGGAATGCGCCCCTGTGGATCAGCGCCACCGACTACAACGCGGCGCGCATCGGATCGCAAAGCACCACGGGCTTTGGCGGGGACAGTGCCGCGAACTTCTTTGCCGCGCATGGGCTGGCCGACCCCGAGGCGATTGAAAAAATCCGCGCCCGCGCCAGCTACTATCCGGGCATGGTGCCGGAGGTGCCGCGCAGCTACCACCGCCTGCTGGACGGCGATGTGGTCCGCATCGGCGGCCACGACTGGCACTGCATCGCCGGTTACGGCCACGCGCCGGAGCACATCGCCCTGTATTGCGAAGGCCACAAGGTGTTGATCAGCGGCGACATGCTGCTGCCCCGCATCTCCACCAATGTGAGCGTGTACGACGTGGAACCCGACTCGAACCCGTTGAAGCTCTTTTTGCAGTCGATCAACCGGTTCCTGGCGCTGCCCGCCGACACCCTGACCTTGCCCTCGCACGGCAAGCCGTTTCACGGCATGCTGCGTCGCGTGGAGCAGTTGCATGAGCATCACCGCGACCGCCTGGCCGAGGTTTTGGCGGCATGCACAGAATCCGCGTGCAGCGCGGCCGACATTCTCCCGGTGATGTTCAAGCGCCCCCTCGACCTGCACCAGACCACGTTCGCCATGGGCGAGGCCATTGCGCACCTGCACGCACTGTGGTTTGAAGGCCAGTTGCAGCGGGAGCAGGACGCTTCGGGGGTTTACCGGTTTTCGGCACTGGTGGTGCCGGGCAGCGCCATATAAAACGTGGCCCCGGCCAGATTGGCCGATTCCGCCCAGACCCTTCCGGCATGGCGCTCGGTGATGCGCCGCACGATGGCCAGCCCGAGGCCCGCGCCCGGAAAATCTGCCGACGAGTGAAGCCGCTGGAAGTTGGTGAACAGTTTGTGCGCGTATTGCGCATCAAAACCCGCCCCGTTGTCGGAGACGAACAGAACCTGCTCGCCTGGCTGCTGCGCCACGGCATCGGCCATGCCCACGCGAATCCAGCCCTGCGGCTTCTTGGACGTGAATTTCCAGGCGTTGCCGATCAGTGCGGCCATGGCCGTGGTCAGCAGGCCGCGGTCGCCGCGCACCTGCAGCGAAGGATCGATCTCAAGCTCCACATAACGCCCCGGCTCGGCATGCCGCAGCCGCTCCATGATGGACCGGCAAATCGGCGCGAGGTCAACGTCCTGCACGTTCATCGGCATGCGCGACAGCCTGGACAGCAGGCGCAGGTCGTCGATCAGCCGCGACATCTGTGACACGCTGGCGTTGATGCGCCGCAGGTAATGCGCGCCCTGCTCGCCCAGGGCCTCGGCAAATTGCGCGGTCAGGGTCTTGGCAAAGCCATCGACCGCGTGCAGTGGCGACTGCAGGTCGTGCGACATCGCATAGGTGACCGCCCCCAACTCCTGGTAGGCCTCTTCAAGCTCGCGCGTGCGATCCTTGAGCCGGGCTTCCAGTTCGGCCTTTTCATTGCGCAGTGCGCTGTCGGACACATGGCGCCCGGTCACGTTGGCCACCGTCACCAGCAAGGCCCGCGCGCCATTCCATTCCACCGGTCGGCCCGACACTTCCACCACCAGCACGCGACCATCACTTTTTTTATGGCGGCACAGGCGCAACTGAAGCCGTGCGGCGGATCCTGGCACCAGCCCCGGCAGGGATTCGCGCAGTTCGGCGCCAGTGTCATCGGCGTACAACCGCAGCGCATTGAAGCTCAGAAATTCATCGCGCGGATGGTCGTAAAACGCCACGGCCGCGCCGTTGACCGCCAGAATGCGCAGCGAGTCCGCGTCGCAGACCCACATGACGTTCGGGTTGGCTTCAAACAGCTCCTGGCTGCGCCGCTCGTTCTCGCGCAGCAGGCCCATGAGGCGATGCCTCTCGGTGACATTGCGCACCTGCACGACGATCCCCGTTTCGTGGGTTTTCATCGTGTATTCGAGCCAGCGCGCCTCGAATTTCTGGAAATCGAGAAAGGTGTACTCGCGCCCGCCGTTGAGCGCTCTCGTCGCCTCACGCTCGTGCTTCTCGGCCACTTCGTCGGACACGGCATCCCAGAACTGGGCACCGCACAACGCCGCGCGATCGCACTGCAAAAATGCCATGGCGCGGCCGTTGGCCATGATCACGGTGCCGTCACCCTGGAGCAGCAGCAGGCCCTCGCCGCTGAGGTCGATCAGCGCCTGGGCAACATCATTGCCGGCCTGATCCGCCAGGGGGAGTGTGACCAAGTTGGGCATGACCTTTGATTTCGACGCCATGGGCCGGAAGTTGAGCGCGCGGCCGGGTCAGGCCCGCTTGGCCGCAAGCAAAGCCGACAGGTAGCCGTGCAGCCAGTCGAAATTGATCGGTTTGGGCAGAAAAAGCGCGTCTGTCGGCAACCCGCCACGCGCGTCAATCTCCTTTTTGGCGAGGCCGCTCACCACCAGCACCTGCATGCCCACCAGTTGTTCGTTGCGGACCAGCACCTTGAGCATCTCGATGCCGTCCACACCGGGCATGCTGAGGTCGGTGATCAGCACGTCGGGGCGCAGGCTGGCGATGTCCACCAGCGCCTCCAGCGCGGACTGCATGATGCTGCAGTCCATGGACACGCTCCAGCCTTCGAGGAAATTCCGGTAGAGCTCACGGGTCACCGGGTCGTCCTCCACCACCAGCACCCGCAGGCGGTCGCGCGGGTCGGGGCCCGGCGCCATGGCCTGGGGGCTGTACCGCTGCAAATAGCGGTTGATCGACGCCAGCGAGATGCGGCGGTGCCCACCCCTGGTCTTCCACGCCTCCACTTCACCCTTTTCCACCAGCGCCTGCACGGTAGCGACCGACAAGCCCATGAGCTTGGCTGCAAAGGTGGTGCCGCAGTAGTCCTCGCCCACGCCCTGAAGTTCGGCAATGGCCAGGGCCCCTTCCGGGGTGACAGGTTCTGCGGTTTGGACCGGCATGGGCGACCTTGTTGGGTTGGAATTCATGGCAGTTTGTCAATTTTATCAATTTACAAATATTTGTCTATAGCGGATTGCATTTACATCTTCCGGGTGGCCTGCAACGCGCTTTGCCAAGCACCCGCTGTAGCGCTCTCTGTAAAGATCCTTGTCACGCGCCAACATTCCACCAATGCAGGGGTTGAGATGTTTCATGAAATTTACATATAGATGCATCTAGCGTTGTCAATATTAGTGAATTTATTGTTTTTTTGTTCGATATGGAGGTGTGACAAATCGCTTTTGACGGAGTTCAATGATGCAAACATTCAAGCGGGGCGCTTTGGCGCTGATTCTGGGAACCATTTTGGCGGGTTGCGGTGGCGGCGGTGGCGACGTGGCGAGCCCGGTGGCCAACAGTCTCGAGGTGCCGACGCTGGCCAGCACCGCCCCGGCCGTTCAGGGCCACTATGCCCGCCTGAATGACGTTCGCGCGGCCATGGGACTGACCACGCTGAACTGGAACGCTGCTCTGGCCACCGCAGCCCAGGCCCATGCGGACTATCAGCGATTGAACAACGTCCAGGGGCATGGCGAGGTGCAGGGGCTGCCCGGGTTCACCGGCGTGGGGTACGGCGACCGCGCTGCCCGTGCGGGCTATAGCGGCTTGCTGGTGGGCGAGTCCATCATCGGCGGCACCCCGCAATCCGACCAGGAAGGCCGTGACCTGATGGACGTGATCCTGGCCGCACCGGGGCACCGCACCGTCTTGCTGGCGCACGAATTCAATGAAATCGGCGTCGGCGCCGCCCCCATGACCAACGTGCTCGGCCAGCGCGGCACGCAGTGGGTGGACCCGGCCCGCGTGTCGGCGTACCCGTACCACGGGCAAAGCGGGGTTCTGACGGCCTTTGCGCCCGCCTCCGAAAGCCCGAACCCGCTGCCCGGCGTGGCACTCACCGGCATGCCCTTGAGCCTGCACGGAAGCATGTTCAACAGTTTTGTGGTCACCGGCGCCACGCTGGTGGCAACGGTTGGCGCCTCGCCGGTGGCTTTGCTTGCCAACGCCGATGTGGGGCAATCGCGCAGCGCCTTCGTCTTCTATCCGGCCGCTGCGTTGACCCCCAATACCGCCTACACCTTCACCGCGCAGGTCAACGTGGCGGGCAGCGCCCGCACCATCACCAGCGCTTTCACCACCGGCGGATTCTGAACCCCACGCGGCTCAGGCTTCGTCGGGCTCACGCGGATCGGTGAGAACTGGCGCACCGTTCTCGGCCACGGTAAAGTAAAACGTGGTGCCCACACCGACTTGCGACTCGGCCCAGACGCGTCCATGGTGACGCGTCACGATCCGGTGCACCGTGGCCAGGCCGATCCCCGTTCCAGGAAAATCCCGCACCGCATGCAAACGCTGGAACACGCCAAACAGCTTGTCGGCGTACGCCATGTCGAAGCCCGCACCGTTGTCCCGCACGAAGTAGACCCATGGCGGCGCAAGCACCCCGGCGGCGTCCCGCGTGGCATGCGCTCCGGGCATTGGCATCGCCCCCACGGCAATCTCCGTGACCGCCCGCTTGGAGGTGAACTTCCAGGCGTTGCCGATCAGGTTGTCCAGCACCACACGGATCAGGCGCGGGTCGCCCGGCAGGTTCATGCCGTCCTGAACCTGGATCACCGCTTCGCGCTCCGGGTCGCGCTGGCGGCAGCGCTCCAGCGTCTCGCGCGCCAGCAGGCTCACGTCCACATTTTCACTGCGCAGGCTGGTCCGTGAAACCTGGGCCAGCGACAACAGGCCTTCGATCAACTGGCCCATGTGCGAGACGCCCGCCTGGATCCGGGCCAGGTAGTGGGCCCCCTGATCGCTGAGCTGCCCCTCCATCTGGCGCGCCAGCAGGCGGCTGAATCCGTCGATGGAGTTCAGCGGTGAACGCAAGTCATGCGACACCGAATACGAGAACGCTTCCAGCTCCTGATTGGACTGGCGCAACGCCTCCTCGACGGTCTTGATCTCGGTCACGTCGGCATCAATGCCCACCCAGGCGATCACGTTCCGGTTTTCATCCATCACGGGCACCCCGCGGTAGGACATGGTCCGATAGCTGCCGTCCTTGGCCCGCAGCCGGCGGATCCCCACGAACGGTGCGCGTGCGGCCTCGGATGCCGCCCAGTTCTGCAGCACGGGGGCACGGTCGTCCGGGTGAATCGCCAGAATCCAGCGGTTGCCCGTCCAGTTGGCCGGCGCGCCGCCCACCAGGTCATACCAGGCGCGGTTGAAATAGGTGACGCCGTGATCGGGCTCGTAATTCCACACCACTTGTGGCGCCTCTTCGGCCAGTGCCCGGTAGCGGGCCTCTTCACGGACCAGTTGCCGGGTCCGCTCCGTGACTTTCTTCTCCAGCCCGGTATTGAGTTCGCGCACCTCCTCGATCAGTTGTGCGTTGCCAATGGCGATCGAAACGAGCCGCGCCATCTCCATGGCCACGTACTCGTCCTGCGCGGTGAACTCTCCTTCGTATTTGTCAGACAGTTGCATCAGCCCGATGTTGGCGCCGTCCCGGCCGATCAGCGGCACCGCCAGCCACCCCCGCATGGCCGGGTGGCGATCCGCGTGGGCACCGAAGCCGCGCCAGCGAGGATGGGCTTCCAGTTCGGCTTGGGTCAGGCGCACCGGGCGATTGGTTTGGCACACCAGCTCATAAATGCCGGAGCCGTCCAGCGCCTCGCCGTACTCGCGAAATTCCGCATACTTTTCCGACAGCGAGACGGCGCTGACCGAATCGCTCCACTCCCCCCGCTTCAGGGTCACGATGGCCTGGTGCGCGCGGATCACGGCGCGGGACTGCTCCACCACCTCCTGCAGCAGGCCGGGCAAAGTCTGGTGCTGCACCACCGCGTGGGCGGCATCGGCCGCGCGCTGCAGCGTGAAAAGATGCTCCTGCAGTTGCGCCTCGGCGTTGACGCGGGTGGAGATGTCGTGGGCCACCACAAAGCGCGCGTCACGCCCGGCGTACCGGATCGGCCGTGACACCACCTCGACCGGAAACTCGGTGCCATAACGGCTGGCATGGATCCATTGGCCGTTGCCGCCGATCATTCCGGGGGGCACCCGACCGGCCAATCGTGCCCGCTCGGACACCGGGCGGATGTCGATCTGCGTGAGCCCCCTGAACTCCTCGTGCGAGTAGCCGTACATTTGGCATGCGGCGGTGTTCACCGCCAGAAAGCGCGACGTCTCTTCGTCAAACACCCACATCGGCAAAGGCCCCTGGTCGAACAGCGCCTGGTAACGCTGCTCGCTGTCGATCAGGGCCTGCTCGGCGAGCTTGCGGCCCGTCACGTCGCGCATCACGCCGATCCAGTGCGTGTTCCAGCCGGTGTCGTCTGTCAGCGGGACCTGGTCCAGCTCAACCCAGATCGGTGCGCCGGTTTTCGGGTGAATCTGGATTTCATCGCGCAGCGGCGTGCGGGTGCGCACAGACTGTTGCATCCGGGCAATGGTTTTCGGGTCGGTTTGCGGGCCGGCCAGCATCGCGGGGCTGTTGCCCAGCGCTTCGGCGGCGCTGTAGCCTGTGAGACGTTCGAACGCATCGTTGACCAACACGATGGGCGTGTCGGGCCGGTCCCGGGTGGCCGCTTCGGTGATCACCACCACGTCGTTGATGCGGCTCACCGCGTTGTGCAGCAGCACCAGCTCGGCGCCCGCCTGCTTGCGTTCGGTGATGTCCTGCACCACGCCCGACCGGATCAGCGCGCCGTCGAGCTCACTGCGGTGAGACTGTCCGATCTGGTGCAGCCAGCGGACGCCGCCGTCCGGCAAAACAATGCGGAACTCGATGTCCAGCGTCTGTCCAGTGTCCACCGCGAGCTGGCGCCGACGGGTGTAGCCCGCCAGATCGTCGGGATGGATGCGCCGCTCGACGTGGTCCAGCGTCGGCGTGGTTTCATCGGGCACATACCCGAGCAACGCATACACCTCCGCAGACCACCAGAGGCGACCGCTGGCCACGTCAAGCTCCCAGTTGCCAATGCGCCCGATGTGCAGGGCCTCCATGAGCTTGCGCTGGGTCTCGCGCAGTTGCTGGACGCCGCGCGCCTGCTCACCCTGCAGGCGCTGCAGGTCGGTGATGTCGGTGAAGACAACGATGGCGCCGTCCGCGTCGCCCAGTTTGACGGGGCGATAACTGCAGCGCAACATGCGCCCCTCGGGCATTTCGGGGTTGCGGGCCATGAGCTCCAGGTCATTGCCGGACTGACCTTGCAAGGCGCGCCAGGAGGGCAGGTCTTCGATGGCGCAGGGCGTGCCGTCGAGGCGGAACAACCTTGGCTGGCGATCCCGCAGCCCCGATGGCGCACCGGACGGGTCGGCCGGAAACAAGCGCGCCGCCGCCGCATTCATGAGCAACGCGTTGCCGTCCGCATCCAAAGCCAGCAACCCTTCATGCATGCTGTTGAGAATCAGGTCCACCGTGGCGAACGCCTTGCGGCTGTGCTGCAGTTCGGCCTCAAGGTCACGCTGGCGCTGCTGCAGGGCGTCGGCCATGAGATTGAAGCCCGCGGCGATGCGCTGCAGTTCGTAGGCGGTATTGGCGGACAGGCCTTCAACGCGCGCGTTGGCGTCGCCGGTCTTGAGTTGGCGGGTGGCGTCGAGGATCTTGCGCGTGGGTACCAGGATCGAGTGCCGACCCGCCCAGCCCGCCGCCCAAACGCCGAATCCCGTGATCCCTGCCAACACCAGCAATTGCAGCATCAGGCGCTGCAAATTCCCCGCCATCACATTGGCACGGGGAACGGACACGCTGACCAGCAGGCCTTTGCCGACGCCAGCCTGTGTCGCGGTGTAGGCATAAATGCGCTCTTCACCCCAGAAATCGGGCCCTTCCGCCACCCCCTGCTGAAAGGTCCTGCGCGCCGCTTGCAGCACCACGTCCTGCACCGGGGCTCCCAATGGGGTCTCCACGCCACCACGGGCCAGCAGCAGCAGGCCGTTCGGGTCGATCACCGTGAGTCGCCCCCCCGGTGGCAGTTCAAGGGCCGTCATGGTCTCGCCCATCCGTTCCAGATCGAGTGAGGCAACCGCCACCCCGGCGAGTGCGCCGCCCGTCGTCATCACCGGCATTTCAAACAGCAGGGAGTCGCGGCCCGACAGGCGGTCCACGATGTAGCCCCCCACCACGAACTTCCCGGTCTCGATCGCCTCCTTGAAGGCCGCCCGATCGCCCGCATAGATGTGCGCGGGCGCCGCCAGGTTGCTGTGGCAGCGGGTGTAACCGTCGGTCCCCACCATGCCGAAATCGTTGAACAAGGGAAAGCTGGCGTTCAGGCGTCGGAAATACGTCTCGCATTGCGCCATGCCCGGCCCGTCGAGTCCGGGCATCTGCCCGATGGCGGTGAGCAAATGGCGCGCAGATTCAATCACCTGATCCTGGCGCGAAGCGGCCAGCGCGGCCCGCACGTGGAGGCTCGACTTGGTGCTTTCGAGATCCGCCCGCGATTCGCGCACACTGTTGTAGACCGACCATGAACACAGCGGCAGCATGGCGGCCAACACCAGCAGAATCAGTCGCATCCGCAGACTGGGCTGCAGTTTGAGCAAGGCCAACTCCCTGTTTCTACGGATCCGGGTGCGGCGTCACGCCCCCCGGGGTGACACCCGGCTCAGTTCAAAGGCCGACATTCGTTGACCGACAACCAATACGTCTTGACCTGACGCAGCTTTTCAGTGAAATCGACGAAATCGACCGGCTTGCGCACAAAGCTGTTGGCGCCGCTGCGGTAGACGGCCACGATGTCTTCTTCTTCGCTGGACGAGGTAAGCACCACCACCGGCACCACGGCGGTGCGCGGGTCGGCGCGCATGCGCTGCAGCACCTCCAGCCCGGTGAGCTTGGGCAGCTTCAGGTCAAGCAGCACCAGATCGGGCTGGCGCGTGGTGTCCCGGCCCGCGTGCAAGCCCTCGCCAAACAGGTAATTCAGCGCTTCCACCCCGTCGTGCGCCACCGCAATTTCATTGCGGATGCTCTGCTCTTGCAGCGTGAGCAGCGTCAGCTCAAGGTGATCGGGGTTGTCTTCCACCACCAGAATCGTTTGTTCATGCATGTTGCCGGTTTCCAAAATGGATCAAGTTGCTGTTTTTATCGTTTTTTCCAGATTTATCATTTTTACAACTTTTCACACCTTTTGTCGAGGACGTATTTCACGGAAACCACCGCCATCCACACCTGTGGCAAAAACGCCGCTCACCAGCGGGGCAGCGCCTCGTCGCGCAGTTGCCCGCGCAGGGTGGCGTAATCCGGCACCACCGTTCGCACCGTGTCCCAGAACTGCGGGCTGTGGTTCATCACGCGCAGATGGCTCAGCTCGTGCGCCACCACGTAGTCGATCACCGGCTGGCGCAGATGGATCAGCCGCCAGTTCAGGCGGATGGAGCCGTCGGCACTGGCACTGCCCCAGCGGGTGCCCGCGTTGCTCAGGCTCAGCTTCTTCCATTGCACGCCCAGGTGGGGCGCGAAGTGGTCCAATCGCTCAACAAACACGCGCCGGGCCTGGCGCATGAGCCAGGCCTGCACGGCGTCGCGGATCTGCGCCGGGCCGGCATGGTGCGCCAGGCCCACGTGCAAGCTCAGGTGCGGCACGCCGGGCAGGGCCTCGGCGTCGGCGTTCAGCGTGGCGGTCACCGCACGGCGGGCCAGTTGCCCACCCGTGCCGTCAAACGCATGGCGCGGGTCCAGCACGACGATCACCGGCTCGCCCAGGAAGGGCACGACCGCGCCGTCTTTCCATTCGATGCGGGCCGACTCCAGGCGATATTGGCGCTGCTGTGCTTCGCCCAGCTTGCGCACGACCCAGGCCGATTTCTCCTGCAGTGCGGCCTCAACCGCGCCCAGCGACACCCAGCGCGGCGCGCTCACCACCAGCCCATCCGGCCCCACCGCAAAGCCGATGGTGCGGCGCTTGCCGCGGCGCAACTCGTAGGCCACCGTGGCGTCGCACAGGCGCGCCGTGCGGTTGGCGCGCGGGTGGTGAAAGGCGGCAGGCGCCACCACCTCGGCCAGCGGTGCACCCGGCACATGGACCGTGGATAGTTCTGAATTAATAGCAAACTTTGACCATTCCACGGGGGCTAAAGCTTGTTTTTCTTCAGAATTTTGCGATGCGACCGGTTTGGGCGGCAGCGGTGCCGGCTCGGCATCAAACAGGTCCAGGGTGAACTGCACCAATCGCTGCACCGCACCCATGGATCAGTCGGCCCGGGTTGCGCTGCCCGCCGACGGGGCCGGCGCCTGCGGCGGGTAGGCGTCAGGGTCGAGCCGGTGCATTTCGGCCTCGATCCAGTCCTGCACCTCGCGCATGAGTTCGTCGGGTTGCCGGCCCTCGCTGGAGATCGGCTTGCCGATGGAAATGTCCACGATGCCCGGGCGCTTGATGAAGGCCTTGCGCGGCCAGCATTTGGCCGACGTCACCGCGATCGGGATCACCGGTGCGCCGGTTTCCACCGCCAGCCGGGTGCCGCCCGATTTGTAGGTGCCCACCTGCCCGCGCGGAATGCGCGTGCCCTCGGGGAACATGATCACCCAGGTGCCCTGCGCCAGCAGCCGCTTGCCCTGCGCCACCACCTTGTTGAAGGCCTGGGCACGCTGGCTGCGGTCGATGTGGATCATGTCCATGCGCGACATCGCCCAGCCGAAAAACGGCACGTACAGCAGCTCGCGCTTGAACACGAAGGCCAGCGGGTGCGGCATGATGGCCGGCATCACGAAGGTTTCCCAGGTGGACTGGTGCTTGACGAGAAGGATGGCCGGGTCCTTCTTGCCCAGGGGCAGGTTTTCCCAGCCCGTGATGCGGTTCTGGATGCCCAGAATGGCAATGCCGCCGTTGACCGCCGTGCGCAGCCAGCCCGCGCACATCCAGTACACCCGGTCGCTGCTCAAAAACGGTGAGGCCACCACCACCGCCAGCGCCCACGGCACGATGGTGAGCGCCATCCACAGCAGGTGCAAGATTGACCGGATCAATGCCATTTTTAGTATCTTTCAGGGCCTTAGCCCCCGTGTAATATAAATAGTTTGCTATTTATAAAGTAGCATCAGGATGGATTGGGCGCGGGCGGTGCACTCGTGCGCTGCTGCTCCCGCGAGATCACGAAATCGGCCAACGCGCCCAGATCGGCATGCACCCGCGTGCCCGCCGGGAAAGTGGCCGGCAGCGGCTCGCCGCGCGCCACGGTGGCGCGAAACTGCGCGCCCTTGCCCGTGAGCAAAAAATGCGGCTCACAGCCACAGGCCACACCCGCCTGCAGATCGCGCAGCCGGTCGCCCGCCACCAGCGCCGCCTTGAGATCAATGCCGTAGCGCTCGCCGATCTGCTCGAACAGCCCCGGGCGCGGCTTGCGGCAATGACAGCCTTCTTCCTCCGCGTGCGGGCAATAAAACACCGCGTCCACCCGGCCGCCCACCGCCGCCAGCGCCTTGTGCATCTTGGTGTGGATCGCGTTGAGGGTGGTCACGTCAAACAGGCCGCGCCCCAACCCCGACTGGTTGGACGCCACCACCACATGCCAGCCCGCGTGGTTGAGCCGTGCAACCGCCTCCAGCGCGCCCGGCAGCGGCACCCATTCGTCGGGCGACTTGACGAAGTCCGCGTTGTCCTGGTTGATGGTGCCGTCACGGTCGAGGATGGCGAGTTTCATGGTGTGAGCCCCTGGCTACGGCGACGCGCCCAAGCCTGGATGTCAGGCACAGGATATTTCGGGTCAATCTGGCCGATGCGCGTGATCAAGACGTCCAGGTCCAGCAAGCGGTGCGCCAACAGCCCGCGTACGAAGTCCGCGTCCTTCTGCCGCGCGGCGACGCACTTGGAAACCGCCAGATCGTGGATTTCGGGGCAAATCACCGTGATCTCGCCCATGTAATGCAGCGAAGCACGCTGCATCCAGTCTGGCGGCATCACGGCCGTCTCGGGCCCGACACCGTCGGCGTGATAGCCAAACGTTTCGTGAAAACTGGACAGCGCGCCGATGGCCCCGTCGATCAGGTCTGATTTCTCGGGGTGCAACGCCGGATACAGGTCAATTTCACGCGAGACCAGCAATTCCGCCGGCGCGTCCGCCAACGCCAGCAACACCGCCTGACTGCCCACCACCACGAACGATTGCTCTTGCGAAATGGCCGCCGCCGCGCGCAGCACGTGCTCCAGTTCCGCGCGATTCATGCGCTGCGCCGGGCGTGACGCAGCAACTGTGCACGCTCGCCCTGAGTGATCAACACCGACACGGGCGACACGCTTCGCAGCGCCGCCGCATGGTCGGAAGCTCCTGCCACGGCACGCTCGATCACGTCCACGCCACCGGCCAGCAAAACGTCCCATTCGTCCCAATACGGGTCCGACCGGTTGGGACCAGCCCGCTCGCGCCAGCGTTGCAGTTGTGCCGCCACATCGGCCAGCCGCGCGGGCTGGGCGCGCAGGCGTTCCAGCGCCAGGTGGTGCGCCTCCATGAGGAATTGCTCGATCTGCTGCTGCCGGTTCATGGCCTGATTATCCCGGGCGATCGTTCAAGTCGCCAGCCGCGAAAGATCGGCCACCCGGTTCATGGCCACGTGCAGGGTTTTGAGCAGGCCCTGGCGGTTCAGGCGCAGGTCCGGTTCGTCGGCGTTGACCATCACGCCGTCAAAAAATGCATCGACCGGCGCGCGCAGCACGGCCAGGGTCTGCAGCGAAGCGGTGTAGTCGCCCGCGTCGAACTGCGCGTTGGCCTTGGGCAGCACGTCCTGCAGCGCCGCGTGCAGCGCCCGCTCGGCGGGTTCCCTGAGCAAAATTTCGCTCACATGGGCGTCCACCTCGGGCGCCTTTTTCAGGATGTTGCCGATGCGCTTGTTGGCCGCCGCCAGCGCCGGGGCTTCGGGCAGGGTGGCAAAGGCGCGCACGGCCGCCAGGCGGCGCGGCACATCGCCCAGGCGTTGCGGGCGCTGCGAAATGACGGCGTCCACCTCCTGGGCGCTGAAGCCCTGTTCGCGCAGCGAACCGGCCAGGCGCTCATCGATGAAGTCGGCCAGCGCCTGCGATGCGTCGGTGATGCGGTCGCCAAACGCCGCGGCCGTGTCGGCCAGCAGTTCGTTCAGGTTCAGCGGCAGGTTGCGCTCGATGAGCATGCGCACCACGCCCAGTGCGTGGCGGCGCAGCGCGAACGGGTCACGGTCGCCCGTGGGCAACTGGCCAACGCCAAACAGGCCCACCAGCGTTTCCAGCTTGTCGGCCAGCGCCACGACCAGACCGGTGGCGTTGCGCGGCAGTGCGTCGCCGGCAAAACGCGGCTTGTAATGGTCTTCGATGGCGCAGGCAACGTCGTCACTGAGACCATCATTGCGGGCGTAGTAGTTGCCCATGATGCCCTGCAGCTCGGGGAACTCACCCACCATGTCGGTCAGCAGGTCAGTCTTGGCCAGACGCGCAGCCTGCGCCACCTCTTCCACCGAGGCAAAGAACCCGGCGTCGTTGCCCTCCAGGGCACGGGTGAGCAACTGGCCCACGATGTCGGTCGCGATCCGCGCCACGCGCTCGGTGCGCTCGCCCTGCGTGCCCAGCTTGTTGTGATAGACCACCTTGTCCAGGCCCGCTACGCGCGAGGCCAGCGTCTTCTTGCGGTCCTGGTCAAAGAAGAACTTGGCGTCGGCCAGGCGCGGGCGCACCACGCGCTCGTTGCCGCCGATCACGGCGCTGGCATCGGCCGGGCTGATGTTGCTCACCACGAGAAACCGGTTGGTGAGCCTGCCCGCCGCGTCGAGCAGCGGAAAGTACTTCTGGTTGGCCTTCATCGTGAGGATCAGGCATTCCTGCGGCACGTCGAGAAACTGGGCCTCGAACTCGCAGATGAGCACGTTGGGGCGCTCGACCAGGGCCGTCACCTCGTCGAGCAGCGCGTCGTCTTCAATCGGCCGACACCCACCGCCGACCTTGGCGGCAGCGGCTGCGAGCTGGCGTGCGATCTCGGCCTTGCGCTCGGCAAAGCTGGCGATGACGGCGCCGTCGCGGGCCAGCGTGGCGGCGTAGCGGTCGGCGTCTTGCAGCACCACCGGGTCCACGGCCGCCTCAAAGCGATGGCCGTGCGTGGTGTTGCCGGCCTGCAGGCCCAGCGCCCGCACCGGCACCACGTCGGCGCCGTGCAGTGCCACCAGGCCGTGCGCGGGCCGCACGAAGCTCACGCTGGTCCAGCCGGGCAGTTCGCAGTCGCGCTCCAACTGGTAGGTCATGACCTTGGGGATGGGCAGCCTGGCAATCGCCTCGGTCAGTGCTTTTTGCAGCCCGTCGGCCAGCGTCGCGCCCTGGACCGTGCTGTTGTAGAACAGGGACTCGGCCTTGCCGTCCATGGCCCGCTGGAGGCCCGGCACGGCTGCAGCGTCTGCGCCCAACACCTGGAGCTTTTTCAGCAGCGCGGGGGTCGCGTGGCCTGCCGCGTCCAGCCCCACGCTCACGGGCATGAGCTTTTGCGAGACCGGCTTGTCGGCCGCCCGCGCCGCCACGGCGGTGATGTGCGCGGCCAGACGGCGCGGTGACGCATAGGCCGTCAGCACGGCGTCGGGTGCGGCCAGGCCCTGCGCGTTGAGTTGCTCCAGCAGCACGCCCGCGAACGCATCGCCCAGCTTACGCAACGCCTTGGGCGGCAGCTCTTCCACAAACAGTTCAACCAGAAGGTTCTTTGTCGTCATTTCAGTTCAATCAATTTCAGGCCCAGCCGTTTGGCGTTGGCCTGCATCTGTGTGTCCAGCGTGGCCAGCAGCGTGCAGCCATGTCTTTGCGCAATCGCCAGGTGCAGGGCGTCGCCGCCACGCAAACCATGGTCGGTTTGTGCACAGTACACGGCGGCCTCCAGGTAATCCTGCTCCTGCACATTCAGTCGCGTCACCATGTCCAGCACTTCGGCAAAGCGGTCGCGCGCGGCGTCGGCCTGCCGTCGCGACAGCGCCTTCTTGCGCATCTGGATGGCGAGCGCACTGGCAAATTCAACCTGCGTCCACCATGAGGTGCCCACCGTGGACAGGTCGGCCTCACCGAGCCAGTCGACCGCGCGCTCGCTGCCCTGCTCGTTAAAGCAATAGGCGCACCAGACACTGGTGTCCACATACGTCGCCTGGGACTTGCGCGCCATTCAATTCCCCTGTCGCGCGTCAAAACCGGGCGCCGTCGCGCATTTCCCGGACGACGGATTCGGTTCGGGGCATGGTGGCCAGGTGTTTTCGGGCCCGCGCCAGCCATTCGGCCTGGGACAGCGGTTTTTTGGCGGGCCCCGCGGACAGCCGCAGGCTGTTGTCGTTTTGCCGCTGCACATGCAGGGTGCTGCCTTCGGCAATGCCAAGTTGCCGCGCCAGATCGGCCGGCAGGCGCACCGCAAGGCTGTTGCCCCAGCGGCCCACGTTCAGGTCGATGGCATCGGCAGGGGTCAGATCGCGCGCGCCCATGGGGTCATCCTTTGTAGAGCCATGTATCTACATTCTAGCGTTGCAGCCACTATGCCGCCTTCTTCGCCATCTGTTCCACCCACTCGCGCGGCGCCATGGGGAAGCCCAGGCGCTCGCGGCTCTCGTAGTAGCTCTGCGCCACCGCGCGGGCCAGATTGCGGATGCGGCCGATGTAGGCGGCGCGCTCGGTCACGCTGATGGCGCCGCGCGCGTCCAGCAGGTTGAAGCTGTGCGCGCACTTGAGCACCTGCTCGTAGGCGGGCAGCGCGAGTTGCTGCGCCACCAGGTGTTGGGCCTGCTTTTCGTGCGCGTTGAAAGCCGTGAACAGGAAGTCGGCGTCGGAGTGCTCAAAGTTGTAGGCGCTCTGCTCTTTTTCGTTTTGCAGGTAGACGTCGCCATACAGGAGCTTGCCACCACGTTCGGCCTGGGAGCGGCCCGGCGCCGACCCGGTGTCGGTCCAGACCAGGTCATAGACGTTGTCCACGCCCTGCAGGTACATGGCCAGGCGCTCCAGGCCGTAGGTGATTTCGCCGGTGATGGGCCGGCAGTCGATCCCGCCGACCTGCTGGAAGTAGGTGAACTGCGTGACTTCCATGCCGTTCAGCCAGACCTCCCAGCCCAGCCCCCAGGCGCCCAGGGTGGGGTTTTCCCAGTCGTCTTCGACAAAACGGATGTCGTTCTGCTTCAGGTCGAAGCCCAGCGCCTCCAGGCTGCCCAGGTACAGCGCCAGAATGTTGGAGGGCGCGGGCTTGAGGACCACCTGGTACTGGTAGTAGTGCTGCAGCCGGTTGGGGTTTTCGCCGTAGCGGCCGTCCTTGGGGCGGCGGCTGGGCTGCACGTAGGCGGCCTTCCAGGGTTCGGGGCCCAATGCTCTTAAAAACGTAGCGGTGTGCGACGTGCCGGCGCCGACTTCCATGTCATAGGGCTGCAAAAGCGCGCAACCCTGCGCGGCCCAGTACGACTGCAGCGTGAGAATGATTTGTTGGAAGGTCAGCATGTCGGCAGGGCGGTTGCGAGGCAATTCAAAAGGCGGTCGGACAGGGTACGGAAGGGAGAACGGAAGGGCGGGGCCGCAAACCGCCGGTGCGGTTGGCACAGGCACGGCCGTCGCGCACCTTGAAACGCCACCCGGCCCTACCCGCCCAAAGCCTGATTTTACGGGCCTTCGGGCCCGCTTCAGTGGCACCCGATTCAGTTGCGCCGACGCACCAGCAGCGCCAGGCCCACCAGCACGCCCGCCAGCGCCCACAGCGGCCACAGGCCAAAGCGCGAGACCCAGCGCGCGTAGGGCGTCAGGCCGTCGCGGCCCTCGACCTCGCCCAGCAGTGCGCCGCGGGTCAGCCGGGGCAGCTCGCGCGTGACCTGCCCGCGGTGGTCGATGAACACGGTGGGGCCGGTGTTGGTGGCGCGCAGCATGGGCCGTTCGAACTCCAGCGCGCGCATGCGGCTGATCTGCAAATGCTGGTCGATGGCCACGGTGTTGCCAAACCAGCCGATGTTGCTCAGGTTGACCAGAATGGTGGGCGCGGTGGCAGGATCGGCAAAGCGCGTGGCCAGCTCTTCGCCAAACAGGTCTTCGTAGCAGATGTTGGGCGCCAGCCGCTGGCCCTGCCATTCAAACGACGGCGCGCCCAGCTCGCCGCGGTTGAAGTCACCCAGCGGGATGTTCATCATGGCGGTGAACCACTTGAACAGCGGCGGAATGAACTCGCCAAACGGCACCAGGTGGTGCTTGTCATAGCGGTACGGTTCGGCCTGCCCGGGCTTGAGCCCCACCACCGAATTGGTGTAGCCCACGGTGATGTCGCCCAGCGGCACGCCCAGCAGCGCGGCCTGCTTGCCGCTGGCAAAACGCTGCTGCAGCGCGGCCCAGTAGCCCTCGGGCAGCTGCTGCGGCAGCAGCGGCACGGCGGTCTCGGGGCCGACCACCAGCGGGGTTTTGGCGTCGCGCAGTTGCTCGGCATACCACTTGAGGGCCTGCGGCACGCCGGTGCCGGGCTGGAACTTTTCGTCTTGCGGGATGTTGCCCTGCAGCAGCGTCACGGCCAGCGTGCCCGCGGCGCGGGTGGACGCCGGGTTGCCCACCTGCGCCACCGACGGCAAGGCCAGCAGGAAAACCAGCGCCACGCGGCTGCCCACCCCGCAGTGCAGCAGGCGCGGCAGCGTCATGCCGACCCAGGCGGCCACCGCGCCCAGACCATAAACGCCGAGCCACGGCGCATAGCCCGCGAGCAGCCCGTCGGTGTGGGCATAGCCGCCCGCGCCCCACGGGAAACCCGTGAACCAGCTGCCGCGGGCGAGTTCGGCCGCCGTCCACAGCGCAGCAAAAAGAATCGCGCGAAACCCTGAATTGACGTGGGGAAGTGGCCTCAAAATGGCCATGAAAATGGCGCAGGCCAGCGCGTAGAACAGGGCCAGCGCGGCGCCCAGCCCCAGCACGGCGGCGGCGGCCAGCGGCGCCGCCAGGCCGCCGTAGGTGTGCATCGAGATGTAGAGCCACCAGAAGGTGCCGGTGAGCCAGCTGCAGCCAAACACCCAGCCCAGCCAGCCGGCCTGCGCCACGGTGGAAGGGCGGTCGGCGTTGCCCGTCCAGGTGCTGCTGCTCCAGGAGAGTTCGCGGTCGGCACAGCGCTTGAGCTGCCAGCCCAGCAGCGCCAGGCTCAGCAATTGCAGCCACCACAGCGGCTGGCCGTTCCAGGGCGCGGCCATCGACACCGCCTGCAGCCCGCCAGCGACCAGGGCCACCAGCGTGGGCGCGATGCGGCGCGAGCGGCGCATCAGTCGCCCTGCCCTGGTTCGGCGGGCGACACCTTGAACCAGCGTACCGCGCCGCCCTTGGTGTGCAGCACCACAAAATTCAGGCCCCCCAGCGTGTGGTGTTCGCCCCGCTTGGGCACGTGGCCCATTGCGTGCGCGATCAGCCCGCCGATGGTGTCAAAGTGCATGCCGTCCTCACCGGCCTGCAGCGCGACGGCAAAGGCCTCATTGACGCGTTCGACCGCCGTGTCGCCGCTCACGCGGTAGGTCTGGTCGGCCAGGCCGAAGATGTCGCCAGCGTCTTCGGCGATGTCGAATTCGTCCTCGATCTCGCCGACGATTTCTTCGAGCACGTCCTCGATGGTGATCAGCCCCGCGATGCGGCCAAACTCGTCCACCACGATGGCCTGGTGGTTGCGGTTGCCGCGAAACTCGCGCAGCAGGTCGTTCAGCCCCTTGCTTTCGGGGATGAACACCGCCGGGCGCAGCAGGGCGCGCAGGTTCAGCTCGGGGGCGCGTTGCAGCTTGAGCAGATCCTTGGCCATGAGGATGCCGATGATGTTCTCGCGCTCGCGCTCGTACACCGGAAAGCGCGAATGCGCGGTGTCGATCACGATGTGCAGGATTTCGTCGTACGGCGCGTCAATGTGGATCAGATCCATGCGCGGCGCAGCCACCATCACGTCGCCCGCACTCATGCCGGCCATGCGGATCACGCCTTCGAGCATGACGCGCGATTCGGCGTTGATGATTTCGTTGTCCTCGGCTTCGGCCAGGACCTCGATCAGTTCATCCTTGGAGTCGGGCCCCGGGTGGATGAATTCGGCCAGTTTGCGGAAAAAACTGCGTTTGTCTTCGCGCTCGGGGTTTCGCGCGGGTCGGGGGTCGGCCACAGGCGTGCGTGCAGGACGTGCCGTCGTTGAGGAGCCCGTAGGATAGCGGATATCGGGGCCAAGGCCGTCGGTGATTGCCCCCGAATGCACATGACGGACCTCCCGTCAGTGGTGCGGGGAGGTCAGGGGGTGGCAATCGGGATATTTTCTATTGCTGCCCCGGCCGCTGCGCCGGGCCGCTCCCCAGCAAGGCCAGCCCCCTCGGGGGGCAGCGAACCCACAAAGTGGGGAGCGTGGGGGCTCCCCTCTCACGCCCGGGACTTCTCGCGCGCCTCCTGCACGCCGCGGCGCACCTCCTGCACCCCCGCCAGCCAGCTGCGGAACAGCTTGGCCTGCACCTTGAACTTGTAGTCCATTTCGGCCAGCTGGTCTTCGACGATCTCGGTCACGCGTGAATCGAGCGTGGCCTCGGACAGCACCAGATGGGCCTCGGACTCGGAGCCGTCGCGCTCCACCACGGCCCCGGCATGGCGGGCGATCTTGAGCATGGCGGTGTTTTCGCTCAGGGCATGGATGAACATCATCGTCACGCCCTCGTTGCGCGCGTGCATCACGGCACGGTCAAACAGCCGGGAACCGTAGCCCCGGCCGCGTGCGTGGCCCAGCACCGACACGCCGAACTCCGCGCAGGACTTGCAGGCCGGGTCCACCGAGAACGCCAGGTGCGCCATGGCGATGAGTTCGAGCTTGCGGTTGTAAATGCCAAAAATGTCGTCGCGCTCGAAGTTCAGCCCGTCCACGTAGCGGCGGATCTGTTCGTCGGTGGCAGAGTAGCCAAAGCGCAGGTAGCGGTCGGCGGGCTCCAGCGCCAGCAGGTGCAGCGCAATGCGCTCGCGGTGGTTGGCCCCGAGCGAGCGGATCGGCACCATCACCGGCGTTGGGCGTGGCGTGGGCGAGGTCTGTGGCTTGATGGGTTCCATGACGCCAATATACGGGTTTTCCCTAGATTTCACACCCCTGTCCGCCGAACGGTCGGGCAAAATGCCGCTTTTTCAGTTTTTTATGAACAAATTGGCAGTAATCCCCCGTCAAATGGCAATAGTTTGCTATTGATTTAGTTGTAAAAAACCCTTGTAGTTGTAAAAAACCCTTGTTTTAGCCCCGCCTTAAACCGGAAGCGCGGTAGTGGCTTTCACCCGGTCCAGCACAAAGCTGGTCTTGCAGTCTTCCACACTGGGGTGTTTGAGCAGCGTGTCCATGATGAAGCGGCTGTAATGCGCCATGTCGGCCACCACCACGCGCAGCAAATAGTCCATCTCGCCGGTGAGCGCGGCGCATTCCACCACCTCGGGCCAGGTCTGCACGCTGGCGCGAAACAAATCCATGGGGTTGCGTTTGTGGGTTTCGGTGTGTTTTTCGAGCCGCACATTGAGGTAGGCCGTGAGCCCCAGCCCCACGGCCTCGGGCCGCACCAGCGCCACGTAGCGGTCGATCACGCCGCTTTCTTCCAGCCGCTTGACGCGCCGCAGCACCGCGCTAGCCGACAGGCCCACGGTTTCGGCGATCTGGTCGTAAGTGGCGCGGCCATCCGCCTGCAGACTGCGCAAAATCAGTCGATCCAGCTTGTCGAGTGCTTCCATCAGACAAATTTTGCAGGTTTTGTGCGTTTGATGCAGATCAAGCGCCACAACTTGCAGAAAAAATGCCCCCGGCTCCGCCTAAAGTTGCGCATTCCCAACTGCATTCCCTTCCGGAGACACGCCCGATGAACACCGCCCTGCCCGCCGCCGCAACCGAATCGAACGACGCCGGGCCGCCCCAAGGCGCGAGCGCCCCCTGCGGGGGCAGCGCAGCACGCGAAGCGGCCAGCGTGGGGGCCTGGCCCAACCCCATGGGCACCGACGGTTTTGAATTCATCGAATACGCCGCGCCCGACCCGGCCGCCATGGGCGCGCTGTTCGAGCGCATGGGCTTCAAGCCGATTGCCCGGCACGGCCACAAGGCCGTGACGCTGTACCGCCAGGGCGGCATCAACTTCATCATCAACGCCGAACCCGACAGTTTTGCCCAGCGCTTTGCGCGCCTGCACGGGCCCAGCGTGTGTGCGATCGCGTTTCGCGTGCAGGACGCCAAGGCCGCCTACGAACGCGCCATTTCGCTGGGCGCCTGGGGCTATGCCCACACGGCGGCGCCGGGCGAACTCAACATCCCGGCCATCAAGGGCATTGGCGACTCCATCATCTACTTCATCGACCGCTGGCGCGGCAAGAACGGCGCGAAGGCCGGTGACATCGGCAACATCGGCTTCTTTGACGTGGACTTCGAGCCGCTGTCCAGCGACTCCGGCGCCGACCTCAGCCCCACCGGCCACGGCCTGACCACCATCGACCACCTCACCCACAACGTGCACCGCGGCCGCATGGACGAATGGGCGGGCTTTTACGAGCGCCTCTTCAACTTCCGCGAGGTGCGCTACTTTGACCTGGAAGGCCAGCAGACCGGCATCAAGAGCAAGGCCATGACCAGCCCCTGCGGCAAGATCCGCATCCCCATCAACGAAGAAGGCAACAACACTGCGGGCCAGATTCAGGAATACCTGGACCGCTACCACGGCGAAGGCATCCAGCACATCGCCCTGGCATCGACCGACCTGCCCGCCACGGTGGACGCGTTGCAGTTCAGCGGCGTCAAGCTGCTCAACACCAGCGAAACCTATTACGAGCTGCTGGGCCAGCGCATCCCCGGCCATGGCGAAGACGTGGCCGCGCTGCAGCAGCGCAACATCCTGGTGGACGGCCAACCCGGCGCGCTGCTGCTGCAGATCTTCAGCGAAAACCAGCTCGGCCCCATCTTCTTTGAGTTCATCCAGCGCAAGGGCAATGAGGGCTTTGGCGAAGGCAACTTCAAGGCGTTGTTTGAGAGCATGGAGCTGGACCAGATGCGCCGCGGCGTCCTGACGCCCACCCCCGAAGCGGCCTGACGGCCGCCTCCCCCTTGAGGGGGCGACACCAGCGGCCCGGCAAAGCCGGTTCCGCGGTGTCCCCCGAATGGAGTAAAGCAATGGCTGTTGAACCCGTTGTCTATGGCGCCTCGGACCGCCCGCCGCGCGGCGACTACAGCCGCGCGGGCGCCGACTACACCTGTGCGCAAAACTACGCGGCCTACACCCCGGCCGACCACGACACCTACCGGCGCCTGTACGAGCGCCAGGCCGCGCTGCTGCCCGGGCTGGCCTGCGACGCCTTCATCGACGCCCTGCCCTCGCTTGGCGTCAAGGACCGCATTCCGCGCTTTGAGGAGATCAACGAACGCCTGCACCGCGCCACCGGCTGGGAGATCGTCACCGTGCCGGGGCTGATCCCCGAGCTGCCGTTTTTCACCCTGCTGGCCGATCGCAAGTTCCCCGTGACCGACTGGATCCGCACGCCCGAAGAGTTTGACTACATCGTCGAACCCGACGTCTTCCACGACCTGTTTGGCCACGTTCCGCTGCTCTTCGACCCCGTGTTTGCCGACTACGTGCAACGCTACGGCCAAGGCGGCCTCAAGGCCCACGCGCTGGGCGCGGGCGAACTGCTGAGCCGCCTTTATTGGTACACCATCGAGTTCGGGCTCATCCGGCAAAAAGACGGCCCGCGCGCAGGATCGGGAGCACACGGCGGCCTGCGCGCCTATGGCGCCGGCATCCTCAGCTCGGCCGGCGAGCTGCAATACGCCGTGCAAAACCCCGCGCCCGCCCGCGTGCCCCTGCAGCTGGAGCGCGCCATGCGCACCCGCTACAAGATCGACAGCTACCAGCAAACCTACTTCGTCATCGACGATTTCCAGCAACTGTTTGACCTGACCGCGCCAGACTTCGCGCCCCTGTATGCGCGGGTGCGAGGGTTGGGGGAGCTGGCGGCGGATGCCGCGATGCCCTGATCGCAGCGTCGGTTTGCACCGGCAGTCGCCCATCCGACCGGTGTCGGCCTCCGGTGCTGGCGCGGTATTCCCCCCTCGCGGCCGTTGATCTTCAACCCTATACTTGCCTCGCCCGTGCCGTTCGAAAACCGGACACTGCGGTGCATTCCCTATCAACACCAGGAGAAAAATCGATGGGCGCTTACATGCAAGAGCACGATGTTCATGTCGGGAGTTTTCAGGAGAGTCTGAACCGGCGGTTTGCCCCGTCACTGGGGGCCAAAGGCCATCTGGGCGGGCTGGACGAAATGGTCGCACTGCAAAAAGAGTTCGGCGTCTTCAAGGACGGGCGGCGATTTGGCACCAGCCTGGCGGTGCTCGGTGTGGGCAGCGCCCTCGATGCGGAAGCGCAACGCCGCTTTCACCTGTACCTGGCCAGTCTGCGCAAGCTGAAATCAAACGTTGCCGGCAAAAATGGCGATGCGGCCATCGTTGCCGCGTTGGCACAGAACCTCGCCAGCAAGAAGCCTTTGCCCGTTTATTTTCCACTGCATGACTGCCGCACATCGGCCGACCAAAACCGGGTGCTCATCACCGCCAAGGCACGGCCGGTTTTCTACATCGCCCAGGACTATCTGGTCATCTCACTGCCGGTGGGCACCGCACCCACCGCCCCCGCAGCCCCCAAACGCAAGAATAAAGCCTGACCCTGCGCGCGATGCCCGGCCCTGAATCCGCAGGCGACGCTGCCGGGCTTGATGACCTCCACGCGGCCATCGCGCGCTACTACACCGCCTGCCTCCACGCCCACGGCGCCACCCCCCGCGGGGTGGACTGGGAAAGCCTGGCCACGCAGCAGATGCGGATGGTGCAACTGCTGAAAGTGTGCGACGGGTCGCAGCCCTTCTCACTGAACGACCTGGGTTGCGGCTATGGCGCGCTGCTGGCGCTGTTGGCCACACGCTACCCGGCCACGCCGGTGGATTACCTGGGCGTGGATCTCGCAGCGGCCATGGTGGCTGCGGCCCGGCGGCGCTGGAAAAAGCGCCCGGCCACGCAATTTGTGGTGGGCAGCCGCAGCCCGAGGGTGGCCGATTATTCGGTGGCCAGTGGCCTGTTTAACGTCAAGCTCGACCAGCCCGTGGCGCGCTGGGAACATTTTGTGGGGCACACGCTGCAGCATCTGCACGCCACCAGCCGGTGCGGCTTTGCGGTCAACTTTCTGTGCCGTCTTGCGCCGGGCGCCGAGGTCAGCCCCGCGCTGTATTGCACCGAACCAGACCGCTGGATCGGGTTCTGCCAGACCACGCTGGGCGCCCGGGCCGAATGCGTTGCCCCCTATGGCATGCGCGAGTTCACGCTGCTGGTGCGGCCTTCGTGAGTGCGCCTGCAGGGGCGTCGCGAAGCCCGTCACCAGGTGCTGCAAAGTCCACAAAAAAATCGCGCAGCACGTGGGCCCCGGTTTGCGTCAGCAATGCGTCGGCTTTTTCAAGGTGCTGTTGCGCCTGCTGTAACGACGGCGCATCCCCCTTGGCGCGCAGGGCATGGCCAGTCACCAGAAGACCCAGACACAGCGCGAAGCGGTTGCTGCGTTGCGACGCCACCGCCACAGCCTCTTCGGCGAGGCGAACGGCCCCGTCCAGATCGCCCCCCCGAAGCCGACTGTACGCATGGAGCGCCAGCACTTCCGATTCCAGCTCCGCCGCCACACCGTGCCCCCGAATCACAGCGACCGCCTCCGTCAACCGAGTCTCCGCTTCGGCTGCATTTCGTGTAAGTAAATCACCCAACCCGGCGCTGTAGTGGGCGTAAGCCAGCAAATAGGGGCTACGGTGCAGTGCCGTCAGTTTCTTCAGTTCCGCCAGATGGTGTGCCATCAGCGCCGAGGACTTGCTGAAGTAGCCAAAATCCACCATCACAAAATGCAGAACCATCCGGATCACCGGGTCCACCGTTGCTGCCAAAGCGTCCCGCATCGACGACGCCAGGCTTTCGGCTTCGTCGGTGCGCCCCATGTGCGTCAGGGTGCGCAGGCGCAATACGAGCAACCAGTGCCCAATGTCAAAGCCAATGTAGTCATGGTCGGCGCGTTCAATCGCATGCACCAAGTCCAGCGCCTCATCGTTCGCCTGCAACGCGTCTTTGAAGAGCCCGGCCCACGTCAGCGCCTGGGATAAAAAGGTATTGAGCATCGCCCTGCGCCCGGCATCTTCCGGGTCCACCGTCGCGAGCACCTGCCGCACTTGCTCAACGTAATCGTCGGCCGGGTGACCGAGCGCCCAGCGCATGCGCGCACCACCCGCGCGCAGAACCTGGTCGATTCGCGCATCGACCACGGCAGCATGCTCGATGGCAGCATCGATGAGCGGCAAGACCTCGCGCGTCGGCACACTTTCACGCCAGGCCAACTGCGCCATATGTAACCCCAATGTCACACGCAAGCGGTTCACCTGCCGGCTTTGCGGTTGCCCGTGCAGCCAATCCCGGACCTTGAACCAGTGCTTCACCGCCTGACGGGAATCCCGGTAGTGAATCCAGCGCCCTGCCCGCGCCTCGAATTCCGCCGCATCGACGTTGCGCCCCGCTTCACCAAAGTGGTGCGCCACCAGCGCGGCAAATTCGTCGCCACGGTCTTGGTAAAACGCCTGCATCGCCTCGGCCGTGGCCGCGTGCACCGCCGCGCGCCGGGACTTGAGTTGGGTGGTGTAGGCCACCTCCTGGATCAGCGGGTGGCGAAACGCAAAACCGGCAGGCTGGCCCGTGACCGCCGCCTGCGGTTGCAGCAGCTCCAGTGTGCACAGGGCTTCCAGCGTGGCGCCCAGGGACGCACCCAGCGTGGTGGCCACGCGCTCCAGCACGGGCAGGAGAACTTCTTTGCCGATCACGGCGCAAATTTGCAGCAATGTCTTTTCGGTTTCACCCAGGGCGTCCACCCGGGCGCCGATCACCGTCTGAACCGTGGCAGGCAGGGAGCGGGCCATGTCTTCCGCACGGGCGGGCGCTGCACCGGTATCGGCCGCAGATGCCGCATGCGCCAGCAGCGAGCGCACCAGTTCTTCGGCAAAAAACGGGTTGCCGGCACAGCGTTGCACGATCAGCGGGACGGCGGCTTGCAGGTCGGGCCGTGAGCGCAGCAGTTCGCTCACCAGGGCGGTGGTGTCGTCGGCGGTCAGCTCCGCCAGCTCGACCTGCTGCACGGACGGCAGCGCCTGCCAGGGCGCACGGTAGGCCGGGCGGTAATTGAGCACCAGCAGCGTGCGCGTGCCGGCCGCGGCTTCCACCATGGCATGGACAAATTCGGCGCTGGCTTCGTCCAGCCAGTGCAGGTCTTCAAAAACAATCACCGAGGTGCCGCTGGACACGGTGGCCACCAGTTGCCGCACGATCTGCAGCAGCCGGGCGCGCCGTACCCTCGGTTGCAGGGCGGGCGGCGGGGTGTCGTCGGCCATGACGCCCAGAAACTCCTGCAGCACCGCAGCATCGTCCGGCCCGGGCGCGCTGCCCACGCGCAGGCGCTCGGCGATGCGTTGCCGCGCCATGGCGGGGGTGTCGCTTGGCACGATGCCCAGCAAGCCGCCGCGCAGCAGCTCCAGCACCGGTTGCAACGGCGTGGCGTGGCCGTACAGTTGCGAGCGCACCTCGTGCACCGGCACCAGGCGGCTGCGGCAGGTGTTGACAAACTCCTGGCACAACCGGCTCTTGCCGGTGCCGGGCGCGCCCACCACGCCGATCACCGGGGCCTGGCCGTTTTCGGCCCGCCGCAGGGCGTCTTGCAGCACGGCCAGTTCACGCTCGCGCCCGCGAAGCCGCGACAGTCTGGCGCGGGCGAACGCGTGCGTGTCGGCCTCGGTGTCCAGATGCGCCAGCGCCAGCACCTCGACGGGTGTGGCCAGGCCCTTGAGCTGCTGCGCCCCCATTGAGCGCACATGGCAACCCGCGCCGATCAACGCCAGGCAGTCGTGCGTCAGGCAAACGCCGCCCGGGGTGGCCAGCGCCACCACACGGCTGGCCATGTGGATGGCCACGCCGTGCACGCCACCGCCGATCTGGGCCGCCGCGTCGGCCGGGTCCAGCGCCACCGGCCCCGAGTGCAGCCCCACCCGGATGGCCAGGCCCAGCGAATTGCCTGCAAAAACCTGCTGCATGGCCTGTGCGGCCTCGCACGCCAGCCGGGCGTGGCCTTCGAGCGCCCGGGGCACGCCAAACAAGGCCATGATGCCGTCGCCCAGCGTGCGCAGCACGGTGCCGCCGTAGCGCTCGACCACGGCGCACATCTGCTGCACGGCCGGGCGAAGCTGCTCCATGGCCTGCTCGGCGTCGAGCCCGGCCACGTGCTCGGTGGAGCTGACCACGTCGGCAAACAGCACGGTGGCCATCTTGACTTCGCCCCGCGCGGCCACGGGCGCCGGGGCACCCGCGTGGGCGGCGTCCAGCCGGGTGCCACATTGGCCGCAAAACCGGTTGGTGACCGGGTTCAGGGTCAGGCAGGAGGGGCAGCGCATGCAGACTGGGCCATGAGGGGGGAGTTGAGCGATGGTAAACCGATTCCCCCGAAATACAGCGCTCCGACCCGGCAATCTATCGTCGATCAGGCGCTACGGCAATGCCAGTCGCCGTGGTCCGCCCCTGCCACTACCAGCGCGCCGGCAGCTTCTTGAGCAGCGTGATGCGCTTGACGCCCTGCGTGATGTAGCCGCCTTTTTCCAGGTCTTTGAGCAGGCGACTGACCATTTCGCGGGAGGCGCCGACGCGGCTGGCGATGTCCTGGTGCGTCAGGCCGCGCAGCTCGACAGGCGCGCCGCTGCGGTCTGCCGTGCCGCCCAGGGCTTCGAGCGCAGCGACCACGCGGCCGTACACGTCCAGCAGGGCCATGCCGCGGGCGGTTTCGGTGGCGGTGCGGGCGCGACGGATGATCTGGGTGATGAGTTCGAAGGCGAACTCGGGTGCGGCTTGAAGGTGTTCGCGCACCTGCTCACCGCTGACCACGGCGCACACGGTCGGCTCCAGCGTGATGACGGAGGCCGAGCGCGGCCCGCCGTCGAGCGACATTTCGCCAAAGTAGTCGCCCGCAGCGATGGTGCTGTAGGTGATTTCATGGCCGTTTTCGTCCATGGAATAGCTTTTGACGCCGCCTTGCAGTACCACATAGAGGCTGTCGCCCGCCTCGCCCTCGCTGAGCAGCACCACCTGTTTTCGGTAATTGCGCAACACGCCGCGCAGCGCCAGCGCACGCAGCCCTGGCTTGAGCAGGGCGTAGGGGTCGGCACTGCCGACCGGGGTATGCGGGTTGGAGCTCACAGTCGCCGAATCTAGCATGGCATCCCTACGGTCGTCTTGCGCTTTGCGCTGCCCGCCCGCTTCTCGCGGGCCCGGGCCGCCTTGGCCAGGAATGCTTTAGTGTGCTTGCAGGGGTGCGGGCTCTACCGGCGGCAGCACGGCCACCTGGTAGACCAGTTCGCGCATGCCGTTGGCACCGGTTTTGGTGCACAGGTTGCGCACGTGGGTGCGGACGGTGGAGATCGCCACCCCCATTTGCGCGGCGATTTCAGGCATGGTGCGCCCACGGCACAGCGCAGCCAGCACGGTTTGCTCGGTCTGGGTCAGCCGGTGGTTGCGGGCGAACAGGCTGAGCATGGGGCTGGCGCACAGATTGGTGCGCACGAAGTACAGGGCATACAGCGGCTCCGCCGCGCCGGGCTGCCCGTGAAAGGGCACGACCACCACATCGAGCGGACCGTCGTCGCTGTGCAGACTGACCAGGCTGCGGCGGCCAGCGGCGGCCAGGGCCAGGGCGTCGTCCAGCTGCGCCTGGACGCGCGGGTTGTGCGCGGCATGAAGGGTGGGCACTTCGGCTTGCAGGGACTGGGTGAGGACACGGGCGTCGTCCAGTTCGGTGCGGGCGGCCCGGTTGATGTATTCAATGCGGCCACTGCGCACGATGATGACCACCCCCAGTGAAAACTCGTCCATCAGCAGCGACAGCAACACCGGGTCCGCCACGGCCAGCGCAGCGGGGTCATTCTGTGCCGTCAGCCCCGACAGCGGGTCGGGTTGCAGAAAGGTGGCCATGGTTTTCCCAATGTTCTGGAGCGATCAGTCCAATGGTACGCACCCGCATCGGTATTGGGGGGAAGAAATGAATTTGTTTTCTGTGACAAATTCCCCGGGCGCCCTGGTCAGCCCCCCACCCGGCGGTGCCGTCAATGGGGATCGGTGTCGATTTCGGCCAGGGTCGCTTCCATGACCTGCGGGCAAAACGCCAGCGCCACATGGGCCACACCGGGCACCAGGCGGTTGTCGGCCCCGGGCAGGGTGGCGGTGGAGGCCGGAAAGACAATGTTGTCGCAGTTGCTGTACCAGCAGGTGAAGCGGGCGGCGCGGGCCGGGGGTTCGGCCGCAGCCAGGGCGCGAACCCACTCGCTGCCCAATTGCATCTGGCGGCCGTTGGTGACATGGCTGAAGCGACCCAGCCAGGTGCCGCCGTGCGGCGTGCCGATGGTGAACACGCGGTGGACCCGGGCGTCGCCTTCAGCTTGGCGCTCGTCTGCGCCCGCGCCCGCACGCAGCCAGGCGCGGGCGGCCAGCCCGCCCATGCTGTGACAGACCAGCACGGGCGCCAGGCCGGTGGCGTCGCGCAGGCGGCGCACGGCAGCGTCGATGAGGGGGGCGTAGGCTTCGATGCTGCCGAACACAGGCTCCAGGTTGACGGCCACAAAGGGCTGCCCCCGGGCTTGCAGGCGCTGCAGCCAGGGCGTCCACAGGCCGCGGTTGCAGACAAAACCGTGGACGAACACCACGCCACGGCGCGGCGGTGTGCCCGCCGCGCCCGGCATTGGCACCGAATCGGGGATGGCGTTGGCGCGAAACGGCTGGCGCCAGCAGAACACTTGCGGGGCGGCGAGGGTTTCGCCAGCCCAGGCGCGGACGACGTTGGCCCACGTGGGGGCGGGCGTCGGGTCGGCCCCGTGCAGGCACTTGAGCAGTACGAATTCAATCGCAAGAAACAACGAGTAGCCGAGGGCGATCGCCATGAAGCCGGCCAACCCCAAGGCCGGGGCGGTGGGCCACAGGAGCACCAGCCAACCGATGGCCGCCGCCAGCAAACCCAGGGTGGTGATCTGTTGCAGCCGGGCCAGCACGACGGGCGATGCCTTCAGGCCAGCACCTGCGGTGTGCCGCCCAGTTGCCCGGCCAGGCGTTGCGTCAGGCTGTTGACGATGCCGTAGATGGACAGCTGCGGGTTGGCGCCAATGCTGGTGGGAAAGAGGGAGCCGTCGTGCACCGACAGGTTGGCGATCTGCCAGTGGCGCCCGTCGGGTCGCACCACGCCCTGACGCTCGCTGCCGGCCATGGCGCAGCCGCCCATGACGTGGGCGCTCACCATTTTGGTCAGCAGCGGTTTCATGGGCAGGCTTTGCACTGCGTCGCGCGCCTGACTCCAGGCGGTGTAGGGTTGCGCCATTTCGTGCAGCGGGAGCACCTGGCGGGCCCCGGCGGCAAACTGGATTTCCATCATGCTGAGCAGGGCACGGCGCGCGCCGTCCATGACGTAGTCGGTCAGCGGGTAATCGAGCAGGGGCGAGCCGTCGCTGCGCAGGCTGACGCTGCCGCCCGGGGACTCGGCATGGAAGCCGTCGCGCAACAGCGCGAGCAGCACATGGGTGTTCGGAAACTGCCCGAGCAACGCCGCCTGCGCCTGGCCGTAACCGGGCACGGTGCTGGCGAAGATGACCGGGTGCAGGGGCGGCGCCTCCAGCTTGTAGCCCATGGGGCCGTCGATCGGCTGGGTTTCGAGGAAGTGGTCGGTGTACAGGGTTTGCGGCGCGCCCTGCCAGGCGCCCACGGGCTCGGGCATGACGGCGGCCGACAGCACGACGGGGTGCAAAAAGGTGCGTCGCCCCAGCAGCTGGTGCGGATCGGGCGCCCCGCTGCGCAGCAACACCGCGGGCGAGTTGATGGCCCCCGCGGCCAGTACATAGTGTTTTGCTTCAATTTTAGTAGCAAACTTTGACCTATCGGCGGGGGCTACGCCCTGTTTTGACTCAAAACATTGCAGTGCAACAACCTTGTCGCCTGCCAACTCAAAACGCTCGGCCCGCGTCTGTACCAGCAGCGTGGCGCCGTGGTCCAGCGCCGTGGGGATGGTGGTGACGAGCATGGACTGCTTGGCATTGGTCGGGCACCCCATGCCGCACGAGCCCAGGTTCCAGCAGCCTTTGACGTTGCGCGAAATGGCCGCGGCGGCAATGCCCAGCTTGCCCGCGCCACGGCGCAACAGGTCGTTGTTTTCGTTGGGCGGCAACAGCCAGGGCGTGATGTTGAGCCGCATCTCGGCCTGCTGGAAGTAGGGCGCCAGCGTGTCGGGGTGGTAGTCGGTCAGGCCGTGGTGGCGCTGCCACCATTCGAGCGTGGACGTGGGCGTGCGGAACGAGCTGGTCCAGTTGACGGTGGTGGAGCCGCCCACGCAGCGACCCTGCAGGATGTTGATGGCCTTGTCGGCCGTTTTGCGAGCCGCGCTTTCCTGGTAGAGCTGCGGGTAGGCGTCGGATTCCCGCTGGTGAAAGTCGGTACTGCTTTTGAGCGGCCCCTCTTCCACAATCACTACGTTGAGCCCGGCCCGCGCCAGAATTTCGGCGCTGATGCCGGCCCCCGCGCCCGAGCCAATGATGGCCACGTCGCACTGAATGCGTTCGGGCAATGGGCCGTGGGCCCCGCCCAGTACTTTCCAGCCACGCGCCAGGCCGGCGCGGATCGGGTCATGCACATTGCTCATCGGTGGGAAATCTCTTGTTATTGGCGCTTGGAAGACCGCACGGGCCGGGCCGTGTTCACACCGGCACCGGCCCGGGGTAGCCGAGCCGGGCCCAGGTGCCGGGGTGGGAAAAATAGGCGCCCCCCACAAGGTCGTGCAGCGCGTGGTAGGCCTGCTGGCGCAGCTGGAGGGACGAGGTGCGCATGGACTGCAGCGCCTGCTGGAGGTCGGTGACGCTGGCGTCGTCCCAGCCGGTTGCCAACCCGGCCAGGCTGCGGCGCCCGAGCGGCGTGGCCAGCAGGCCCAGCAGTTGAGACAGTTCCGCCTGCGTGGGTTCGGGCAGGCCTTCAACCAGCCCGTCGATGCGGTCGAGCAGCCCAGCCATGGCCTGCTGGTGAGCGCCCGCTTCGGTGGGCAGGGTGCCGTCGAGCACGGCGCGCGCGACGCCCGTGAACACGCGCCGCCCCGCGGCGCTCAGGCGTGCGGCCTGCACCCCGGGCTGAAAACCGGACACCAAGACACTGGCGCCCGCAACCACCGCCGCAGAGACGATGCCGAGCTTGAGAAGGGTTCTGCGCTGCATCGTGGCACTATCGCACAGCGCGGCGCCGCGAAGCTAGGGGCCGCCGCCTAGATAAACTCGGGGTTTGTATGGAAGCGGCACAGGAGATCCGGGAGGCGGTCGCGCAAGTCACGCACCTGCGGGAGGCCGCGCGGGCGCAGCCCGGCCTGGGCGCTGCGGTGATGGCCGTCAAGCGGCTGCAGCATCAGCGCTTTGCCGGCACCTATGCCGACTTGCTGGCCGACCCGCGCCACCAGCAGGCGGCACGGTTTTTTCTGGACGAGCTCTACGGCTGCGACGATTTCTCTGAGCGGGACGCGCAGTTCTCGCGCATCGCGGGGGCGCTGGAGCGCCTGTTTCCCGCGCATGTGGTGGCCACGGCGGTGTCGCTGGCGCGGCTGCATGTGCTGACCGAACAGCTGGACCACGATTTGGCAGTGCAGTGGGAACGCCTGACGGACGACCCCGCCGCGTCGGAGGCAGCGCGCTACACCACCGCCTGGCGCGCGGTGGACCGGCGCCCTGAACGTGGCACCCAGCTTGAGGTGGTGATGGCGATTGGCAGCGAGCTTGAGCGGCTGACACGCATGCCGGGCCTTCGGATGGCCCTGCGACTGATGCGCAAGCCCGCGGCGGCAGCGGGTTTGGCGGCATTGCAAGCTTTTCTGGAAGCGGGGTTCGACACCTTTGCAGTGCTGGCCAGGCAACCTGACGGCGCAAGGATTTTTCTGGACACCATCCGCACACGCGAGTCCGCGTGGATCGACCGGCTGTTCGATGCTGATTTTGTCGCCTGCGAGACGCAACTGGCCCAGACCCTAGGACAAGCCCGCTAACCTGCGCGTGCGTCTCCACACAGAATGCGGGCTCAAGGAGTTGCGATGGATAAAGTCTGGCTGAAGAGTTACCCCCCGGGCGTGCCGCATGACGTGACCCCGGAAAAATACCAATCGCTGGCCCAGTTGCTGGAAGAGTCCTTTCGCAAGCACGCCAGCCACCCGTTCTCGGTTTGCATGGACCGCTGGATGAGTTATGGCGAACTCGACCGGTTGTCGGCCGCGCTGGGGGCCTGGCTGCAGTCGCAAGGGTTGGCGCCCGGCGCACGCGTGGCGATCATGCTACCCAACATCCCCCAGTTTGCGGTGACCATGGCCGCCGTTTTGCGCGCGGGCTACACCTGCGTGAACGTCAACCCGCTGTACACGGCACGCGAGCTGGAGCACCAGCTCAAGGACTCGGGCGCCACGGCCATCGTGATTCTGGAAAACTTTGCCGGCACGCTGTCCGAGGTGATCGATCAGACCGCTGTGCAGCATGTGGTGATGGCCTCGATGGGCGATCTGCTCGGGTTCTGGTACGGGAAATGGATCACTTTCGCCGTCCGGCATCTGGCCAAAATGGTGCCGGCGTACAAGTTGCCGCTGACCAGCGGGCGCACCGTCATGCCGTTCAACGCGGCACTGGCCGCAGGGGCGGGCCAATCGCTGACGGCTGCGGGCAGCACGCTCGACTCTATCGCGTTCTTGCAGTACACCGGTGGCACCACGGGATTGTCCAAAGGGGCGGTGCTGACCCACCGCAACGTGATTGCGGCCATTTTGCAGGGCGAGGCCTGGTTTACGCCAGCGCTGCAACGCGTGGGCGATGTCAGCAAGACCAACAGCATCGCTGCGCTGCCGCTCTACCATATCTTCGCACTGACGCTGTGCCTGCTGGCGGTGCGCTGGGGTTCACACATCACACTGGTGCCCAACCCGCGCGACTTTGGCAAGTTCATTGAGGTGCTGAAAAAGCGCCCCTTTCACATGCTCCCCGCGGTCAACACCTTGTTCAACGCCCTGCTGCAGCATCCGCAGTTCAAATCCGTGGATTTTTCCGGCTTGTGCGTCTCTCAGGCGGGTGGCATGGCCGCTTCGGAAGGGACCGCGAAGCAATGGCTTGAAGTCACGGGTTGCCCGATGATCGAAGGCTGGGGCATGAGCGAGACCTGCGCCATCGGCACCAACAACCCCGTGACCAACCGCGACTTCACCGGCACCATCGGCCTGCCGTTGCCCGGCATTGAGGTCGCCATCAAGGACGATAACGGCGCGAACATTCCCATAGGGGCATCAGGTGAAATCTGCATCAAGGGCCCGAATGTGATGACCGGCTATTACAACCAGCCCGAAGAGAACGCCAGGGCGTTCACGCCCGATGGCTTTCTGCGCACGGGCGACATCGGCGTGATGGACGAGCGCGGTTACACCAAAATCGTCGATCGCAAGAAGGACATGATCCTGGTCAGCGGTTTCAATGTATTCCCCAACGAACTGGAAAACGTGATTTCACTCTGCCCGGGTGTTGTGGAGTGCGCCGCCATTGGCATTCCGGACGAAAAGCAAGGCGAAGCGATCAAGGTGTTTGTGGTCCGCAGCGACACCACGCTGTCCGAAGACGATGTGGCCAAGTACTGCCAGCAAAACCTCACCGGGTACAAGCGGCCCAAATACATCGAGTTCCGTGACGATCTGCCCAAGACCAACGTGGGCAAGATCTTACGGCGCGAACTGAGAGCCGGCAAATGAGGCCCACGCGATGCTGCGCCCCAGCCCGCGATGGCGATTGGCGATTGGCAGAACTCCATCTGACGCAAGCAGATCTGGCGCGCTGCGCCCACCCGTTCAGCATGACCGCGCGTCGGCGCTCTGACACCCAGGCACCATGAACGCACCATTGCCACCTGGCGTCTGGGTTTTTGAGCGCGGCTGGTTGTCGTCGAACAACATCTTGTTCACGGGTGATGCGAACTGTGCATTGGTGGACACCGGCTATCACACCCACGCGGCGCAGACGGTGTCGCTCGTCGCACTTCAGTTGGCCCATCGGCCGCTGGATTTGATTGTGAACACCCACTTGCACAGTGATCACTGTGGTGGCAACGCCGCGCTGCAATCGCGTTACCCCAAGGTGTCGACGCTTATTCCGCCCGGTCAGGCGGATGCCGTGTCACGCTGGGACATCGATGCACTGACTTACGCACCCACGGGTCAGTTTTGCCCCCGCTTCAGGTTTGACGACGTGTTGCGCCCGGGCTCCTCGGTCGCACTGGGTCGCATGAACTGGGAGGTGCATGCCGCACCCGGCCATGACCCTCACTCCGTTGTGCTGTTTGAACCGTCCAGCCGCACCCTGATTTCAGCCGATGCACTTTGGGAAAACGGTTTTGGCATCGTGTTTCCGGAGCTCGAAGGGGATTCGGCGTTTGCGGAGGTCGGTGCGACGCTGGATCTGATTGAATCGCTGGCACCCCGTGTGGTCATCCCAGGACACGGACGACCATTTTCAGAAATCAATTCGGCCCTGATTCGCGCCAGATCACGCCTCGAAGGCTTTGTGCGAACCCCTGCCCGGCATGCCCGACATGCCGCCAAGGTGCTTTTGAAGTTCAAGCTGCTGCAGATTCACACGATCGAGCGCAACGCGTTTTTGCGATGGGTTGAAACCAGTCCCTATTTTGAACTGATCCGTCGGTCCGAGTTTGCAGACATGTCCACGCGCGCATGGTTTGACGAGCTTGTCGAGGAACTGGCTCAGACGAATGCACTGCGACTGTCTGGAGAGACCATTCAGAACGTGTGATTGCGGCAGGTCACTGAGGAAGGAGGGTAAGCGTCCGGCCATCCCGTCTTGACGGGCGCCCAAGTCTATACAGCTGTATGAAGATTGGCGCTCAGGAGGCCGGTGCCCAGCGATGGGGCAGTAA
>PHCI01000008.1 GCA_002842205.1 Betaproteobacteria bacterium HGW-Betaproteobacteria-3
GCGGCCCGGGGGCGCGGCCGGCGAAGAAGAAGCGCGCAAGCGCCACGCGCTGCTTGAGGTCGCGCGCCGCGAGGGCGTGGCGGCGATGGCGCGCCAGTGGGTGCAGGGCATGGTGCACCCGGCGCGCCGCGACGATCGCGCGCTGGTGGACGCCATCGTGGCCATGTTCGCGCGCAAGACCGCCGACATCTTCGAAGGCCAGATCCGCGCGCTGCTGAACCGACCGGACGCCACGCCCGTGCTGCAAGGCCTGCAGACGCCCGTGCTGGTGTTGTGCGGCCGCCAGGACAGCTGGGCCCCGCCGGTGCAGCACGAGGCGCTGGCGGCGCTGATCCCCGGCCAGCCGCCGGTGCAGGTGATCGACGACGCCGGCCACATGAGCACCCTGGAGCAGCCGCAGGCCGTGGCGCAGGCACTGCGGGCCTGGCGGGACCGCGTGGCGGGTTGAGCGCCGGGCGCTGGCGGCGGGTGGGCGCCGTCGGAGGCCCATCCCCCTGCGGCCACGACACGATTAGAGCGTGCTCACGATCCGGCGGGCGCATGATGGCGCCATGGCCGACACCCCACCGCCACGCGCCGCCCACCTTCGCGCCACCGACCTGCGCGGCGCCAGCCGTCTGGCGGTGGATGCCACGCTGGGCCTGACCGATCTGGTCGAAAACCTGCATCACAACATCACCCGGGTGCCCGGCCCGCTGGGCGAAGTGTCCCGGCGGCGCACGCGCGGCATCACGGGGCTGGTCTACCGCAGCATCCGCGGCGTGACGCGGCTGGTGGGGGGCAGCGTGGACGCGCTGCTGGGCCAGCTGGCGGCCCTGCTCGGGCCGGGCCAGGCCGTGGCGTCGCCCGAACGCGAGGCCGTGCTGGCCGCGCTCAACGGGGTGCTGGGCGACCACCTGCAGGCCAGCGGCAACCCGCTGGCCACCGCGATGCACCTGCGCCACGACGGGCACCCCCTCGAACTTGATCCGGTGGCGCTGGCCCGGGCGCTGCCGCAGGCCGGGGGACGGGTGCTGCTGCTGGTGCACGGCCTGTGCATGAACGGCCTGCAGTGGCGCCGCCAGGGTCACGACCACGGGGCGGCGCTGGCCGCTGCGGGCGGCAGCGTCCCGCTGTACCTGCACTACAACTCGGGGTTGCACGTGTCGACCAATGGCCGCCTGCTGGCCGACCGGCTGCAGCAGCTCGTGCTGGCCTGGCCGGTGCCGGTGCAGGAGCTGGTGATCCTGGGCCACAGCATGGGCGGGCTGGTGGCGCGCAGCGCGGTGGCGCAGGCGCGGGGCGACGCCTGGCCACGGCTGCTGCGCAAGCTCGTGTTTCTGGGCACGCCGCACCACGGCGCGCCGCTGGAGCGTGGCGGCCACTGGATCGACGCCATCCTCGGCGCCAGTCCCTACACCGCGGCGTTTGCGCGGCTGGGCAAGTTGCGCAGCGCCGGCATCACCGACCTGCGCCACGGCAGCCTGCTGGACCAAGACTGGGCCGGCGATCACCCCTTTGCGCACGGCCACGACACCCGCACCCCGGTGCCGCTGCCCGCGGGCGTGGACTGTTATGCCATTGCCGGCTCGCTGGGCAGCGAACCGGACGCGCTGCGTGGCAAGCTGCTGGGCGACGGCCTGGTGCCGCTGGACAGCGCGCTGGGCCAGCACCGGCAGGCCGCACGTCAACTGCACTTGCAGCCCGGCCACCAGTGGGTCGCGCAGGGTGTCAACCACCTTGATCTGCTGTGCGACGCGGCCGTGGCCGCGCAGTTGCAGGCCTGGCTCGTTACGCCGCCGGCTTGCGGTTGACCAGCACGATGCCCATGGCCACCAGGGCCAGCGCGGCCAGCAGGCTGGGCGTCACGGCCTCGTGCAGCCACAGCGCACCGAACAGCAGCGCGAACACCGGCGTGAGAAACACAAACACCGAAATCCGCGTGGCCGGGTAGCGGCCCAGCATCCACATCCACGCGAGGTAGCTGGCAAAGGCGCCCACCACGGTCTGCACCGTCAGCGACAGCGCGGCGAAGGCGCTGAAGTCGAACGACCAGCGCTCGCCCAGACCCAGCGACAGCACAGGCAGCGCCACCGCGCTGACTGCCACCTGGTAGAAGAGCAGCTTTTCGGCCGACACGCGCATCAGCGTGGTGGTGCGGATCACCACCGTCGTCAGGCCCCACAACATGCCCGCGGCCAGGCCCAGCAGGTCGCCCTGCCAGGTGGCGCCGCCCACGCCACCGGCAAAGCCCTCGCGCATGGCAAACACCAGGGCAGCGAAGGCAAAGCCCAGGCCCAGCCACTGCAGCGGGCGCAGTCGCTCCGAGCGCACGAACAGCGGCACCAGGCCAGCCACCCAGAACGGCGAGGTGTACAGAAACACCGTGAGCCGCGACGCCGACGTCCACTGCAGCCCGGTGTAGAGGCACGCAAACTCAGCCGCAAACAGACCCCCGGCCAGCAGTCCCGGCCCGAGCGTGCCGTCGCGCGCGAACAGCGTGACGCCACGGGCGCGGCACCAGACCCACAGCAATGCCGTGGCGCCCACAAAGCGGACGGCGGCCTGGAACACCGGCGCCACCTCGGCCAGCGTGGCCTTGACCAGCACCTGCTGAAAGCCCCAGAACAGGCAGCAGCCCAGCAGCAGCGAAACGGCCAGGCCGTCCAGGTGGTCTTTGCGCAGCGGTGTCGTCATGGTGGCGTGCAAGCGGGGCGGGGAAAAGGCATGATTGCTACAAAATAAGTAGCAAAGTATGACCTTTTGACGGGGGAAATAAGCCTATTTTGTTCAAAAAACTTGTGCTTACCGCTCCAGCACCGCCCCGGCAAACGTGTAGCCCGCGCCAAACGCGCACAGGCCGATGCGCGCGCCGGTGTCGGGCCGGCGCAGCACGGTGTCCAGCGCCAGCGGGATCGAGCTCGACGAGGTGTTGCCCTGCAGCCGGATCTCGTTCCACACGCGTTCGGGCGCGAGTTTGAGGCGCGTGCGCATGGCCTCGATGATGCGGCCGTTGGCCTGGTGCGGCACCACCATGTCGAGGTCGGCCAGCGCCAGGCCCGATTGGGTGCAGGCCTGCGCCAGCATGCCGCCCATGCGGCGCACGGCTTCGGCAAAGATGCGGCGCCCGTCCATGCTGACTTTCGCGCCTTCGCGCGGCAGCGGCACGCACAGCGTCGAGCCGTCCTCGCCGCGGGCGCTGAGCACCGGCCGGTGCAGCCGCGCCAGCCCGTGGCCAGCCGCGGTGGCCGTGCCCAGCACGGTGGCGGTGGCGGCGTCGGCAAAGATGGGGGAGGTGTCGGGGTCGTCGATGTCGACAATGCTGCGCATGGCCTCGGTGGTGATCACCAGCACGCGGGCGTCGGGGTGGCCCTGCAGGTAATCCCAGGCCGCGGCCAGCGCGTACAGATAGCCGCTGCAAGCGGCCTGCAGGTCATAGGCGGGCACGTCGGCCTGCGGCGCCAGCCGCTGCAGCACCTGGCAAGCGGTGGAGGGCGAAATCATCATCGGCGTGCTGGTGCTGCAGATGATGAGGCTCAGCGCCGACGCCTCCACCCCCGCTTCGGCCAGCGCCAGCCGGGCGGCCTCGGTGGCCATGCTGACGGCGTCCTGTGTGGCGTCGGCCATCAGGCGGGACTCGATGCCGGTGCGCTCGAAAATGCCGTCGCCGCCGGGCACGCTGGGCGCGAAGCCCGGCAGGCGCGGCGCCAGTTCGGCGTTGGAGATGCGGTTGCGCCCGCGCACCACACCCAGCCCGTGCAGCATCACCGCCGCCGGGCCGCGGTGGGCGGGCGCGGCGGTGGGCGTCGGCGCTGTGGCGCGGCGCGTGAGCAGCGCCACGCCCGGGTCTTCGCGCTTGGGCTGGCGCTGCCGCCCGTGGGTTACGGCCAGCGTCAGCACCGGCGCATCCACCGCCACCTTTTCACCGGGCGCCAGGTGCAGGGCCTGCACCACGCCGTCGCTGGGCGAGGCCAGGTCAACGATGGCCTTGTCGGCCTCCAGGCTGGCCAGCGTCTGGCCGACCGTCACGGTGTCGCCGACCTTGACGTTCAGCTCGACCAGTTCGACGGTCTGGTCCGAGGGGCTGGAGCCGATGGCGGTGACCACGTAGCGGCCCGCTTCGGCGGCGGGCGGCACGGCCCAGGCCAGGTCAAGGCCACACAGTTCGGCGGCCGCAGCCAGCGTGCGGCGGTACGAGGGCAGCACTTCGAGCTGGTTGCCAAAGTGGCAGGGCACATGGGTGTCGGGGCGGGCCACGCGGCGGCATTCGACATGGCGGTCCACGCTTTCGGCCACCGCGGCCAGCACCTCGGCGCCGAAGCCCGCGCTCAGGTTGTCTTCGTGCACCACCAGCAGGCGGCCGGTCTTGCGCGCCGAGGCGCACACGGTGGCGCGGTCCCAGGGGGCGAGCCAGCGCAGGTCAATGACCTCGACCGAAGCCCCGGCGGCGCCCAGCGTGTCGGCCACCTGCTCGCACAGCGGCACGGTGTTGCCCCAGCCCACCAGCGTGAGGTCGGTACCGGGGCGCAGCACGCGCGCGCTGCCGATCGGCACCAGCTGCCGGTCCACATCGGGCGAAGTGCTGCGCAGCGGGTCGTTCAGCAGGGCCTTGGGGTACAGCAGCACGGTGGGCCGCTCGCCCTGGAAGGCGGCGTTGAGCATGCCGGCGGCGTCGGCGGCGCTGGACGGCACCGCCACGTCGATGCCCGGCAGGTGCGCCACCAGTGCGTCGTAGGTCGAAGCGTGAAACGGCCCCAGCCCCGGCCGGTAACCGCCGCTGGCCGCGATCACGATCACCGGCGCGCGCCATTGTCCGCAGGTGCGCCAGTGCAGGCTGCCCAGTTCGGTGGCCAGCTGGTTGCACACCAGCGGCAAAAAGTCGGCGAACTGGATGAACGCCACCGGGCGCCCTCCGGCCAGTGCACGGCCGATGCTGGTGCCCACGATGGTGGATTCGCTCAGCGGCGAATTGGACACCCGCCCGGCAAACGTGGTGCTCAGGTCGCGGGTGACGCCAAACACGTCGCCCTTGGGGTCTTCGATGTCTTCGCCGTACAGCGTCACGCGCGCATCGGCCCGCATGCGGGCGGCCAGCGTGGCGCCCAGCGCGGCGCGCATGGTCAGGCGCTCGGTGCCGGCGTCGCCGCGGTATTCGTTGAGGGGATCGAGCAGCCCCGGCGCCACTGGCGCGCGGGCGTCCAGGCTGGCCTGCGGGGCCGGGGCATCGAGTGCTGCATCCGAGGCGGTGCGCACCTCGCGCTCGATGTCGCGGTCGATGGCGTTGAGGTCCTGCGCGGTCAGGCCGTCGGCCAGCAGCGCGGCGCGCAGGCGGGCCAGCGGGTCGGCTTCGGCGCGCACCTGGGCGATTTCGCGGGCGTCACGGTAGACGGCTTCGTCGTCGGCATTGGTGTGGTTGCTCAGGCGCTCGACCTGCATCACGCACAGTGACGGGCCGCGCTGCGCGCGCATGCGGGCGACCACCTGGGCAAACTGCTCGCCGCAGGCCAGCGCGTCGCGGCCGTCCAGGCGGTCGATCGGGATGCCGTAGAACTGGTCGGCGTCGCCGCCGGGATGCGAATAAAAGGTTTGCCCCTGCGTGCGCGTCGAGATCGAATAGCGGTTGTCTTCAATCAGGAACAGCACCGGCAACTGCCAGCGCACGGCCTCGGCAATGGCTTCGAGCACCTCGCCCTGTTGCGAGGCACCGTCGCCCAGCGCGCACAGCACGATGGGCTGCGACGGCTGGTCGCGGACCTCGCGCGCCACGCCGGCGGCCTGCAGCGCGTTGTTGCCCACGGGGCCGACCAGGCTGAGCACCTTGAGCGCGGGCGCGCTCAGGTGCGCGCTCATCTGGCGTCCGGCCGAATGGCTGGCGCCGTTGCACAGCAGGCTGTGGAAGAACTCGACCACCGGCACGCCGCGCGCCAGCATGAGGGACTTGTCGCGGTAGTGGCAATGCAGGTAGTCGTCCGGCCCCAGCCACGGTGCCAGCGCGGCCACGGCCTCGTGGCCGGTGCCGCTGACCTGGAAGAAGGCCTCGCCGCGGGCCACCAGCTCGGTCTCCACGGCGTCGAGCGTGCGCGCGGTGCGCATCCAGCGGTACAACTGAAGGCGCGTGTCTTGAATCGGGGGGCGGTCGGACATGGGCGGGTTTGGGCGGGCCTCGGAGTCCGGGGCGGGGGTTGCGGATTTCAGGGATTATGGTCCGGCGCGCGGGCCAGCGGAATCGCCCGGCGGGGCAGCCCCCAGGCCGCGAAGGCCAAGCGCCCGCGCCAGAGCCCGGCGCGCGGGCCGCTGGCGCAGGGCGGGCCGACGGGGCGGGTTGTTACGCCGCGTTACGTAAAAATCAGTGCGGCCGGACCAGTTTGTTCAGGAGACGCTTCAACGCTTCCATTTCAGAAGCAGTAAATGACCGTATGGCAAGGGCTTCAAGCGCTTTGGCTTGCTCAAGCAGGGGTTTGACGGTGCGCTGCCCGCTGGCGGTGATGGCCACCCGCGTGCAGCGCTGGTCGGTCGCGTCGGCCTGCAGTGTCACCCAGCCCTGCTCGCGCATGCGCTGCACCAGCTTGGTCACGGTCGGCTGCTTGCTCAGCACCTCGTGCGCCAGGGCGCTCACGGTCAGCGGCGCGCTGTCGTGCAGCGTGGCCAACACCCGCCATTCGATCGAGGTCAGCCCGGCGGCCCGCACCGCCGGCTCAAACCCCTTGAACAGCGCATGGTTGGCCTGCCCGAGCAGATAGCCCAGATAACCGTCAACGAAGCGTGTGGAGGTCATGGCGTCCGATCAGCGCAGTACGCGTAGCGACCCGCGTGGGGGCCGAGAGCGCCGCGCCGGGCCGCCCCAAGCCAGCGCAGCCCCCGAGGGGCTGAGGGCTGCAGCTCCGGGCCTGCCTGCGCAGGGCCGGACAGCCCGAAGGGACGCTGCCTCTGGCCGCGTCTCGTACAGCGAACCACACGCAGTGGGGAGCGTGGGGGCCGAGAGCGCCGCGCCGGGCCGCTCCCAAGCAAGCTCAGCCCCCTCGGGGGGCAGCGCAGTACACGCAGTGACAAGCGTGGGGCCATAGAGGCCGCCGCGCCGGGCCGCCCCAAGCCAGGCCAGCCCCCTCGGGGGGCAGCGAACCACACGAAGTGGGGAGCGTGGGGGCCTCATCCTCACAGTGGGTGCTCGGTATAAAAGCGCCCGCCATGGAACAGCAGCGGCGACGCATCGGGGCGGTGGTGGCAGCGCTCGACCTCGCCCACGAAGATCACGTGGTCGCCTTCTTCGTACTGGCTGCGGTTGAAGCACTCAAAGCTGGCCATGGCGCCCGTCAGGATCGGCGCGCCGCTCTGGCCCTGTGTGAAGGTCACGCCGCTCCAGCGCTCGGCGCCCTTGGTGGCAAAGCGTTCGGCCAGCGCCTTCTGGTCGGCCGCGAGGATGTTGATGGCGTAATGCGAGCCGGCGCTGAGCACGGGCATCGAGCCGGCCGCGCGGGCCAGGCTCCACAGCACCAGTGGCGGATCGAGCGACACCGAGTTGAACGAATTGGCCGTCAGGCCGATGAGGTCACCGCGGTCGCTGCGGGCGGTCACGATGGTCACGCCGGTGGCAAACGTGCCCAACGCGGTGCGGAACTCCTGCTGCGAGAAGCTCGGGGGCAAGGCCCGGGGAACGGTGGCGCGTGGCGGCATGCTTGTAATTTACATGAAATTTCATGAATAATCAGCGCAACCGGAACCCCACCATGCTGCAAGAACGGATTGAACCCGCCTGGATCGACGCCTTTGAGGCCCTGTTGCGGCGTTGCGCGCTCAACGCGGGCGACACCGTGGCCATTCTCTGCGAAACCCAGAGTCGGCCGGTGCTGCCCGAACTGGCGCGGCTGGCGGCGGCGCGGCTGGGCGGACGCAGCTTCACGCTCGTGTTGCCCAGTGTTTTTGAATCAAAACAGCCGGTTTCCCGCTCCACTGGGGCGTCTCAAGCTCTGCAAAACATAGCGCCCGTGATCATGGCACTGGCCTCCAGCACGCTGGTGCTGGACTGCACGGTCGAGGGCCTGATGCACGCGCCCGAGCTCCCCGAAATCCTCAAAGGCGCCAACGGGACCCGGCCGCGGGTGGTCTACATCAGCAACGAACACCCCGAGGCGCTGGCCCGGCTGCTGCCCGACGACACGCTGGAGCCGCGGGTCAAGGCGCACCTCCAGCGCCTGCGGGCGGCCCGAGCCATGCGGGTCACGTCCGCCGCGGGCACCGACCTGCACATTGCGCTGCACGGCGCCGCGGTGGGCGGCAACTGGGGTTACACCACGCGCCCCGGTACCCTCACGCACTGGCCCGGCGGCATTGCGCTGGCGTTTCCCGCGGCCGGCAGCGTCAACGGCAGGCTGGTGCTGAACACCGGCGACGTCAACCTGACCTTCAAACGGTATGTCGAGCAACCCGTCACGCTGACCATCGAGAACGACCACGTGACGCGCATTGACGGCACGGGCGTGGACGCCGAGCTCATGCGCAGCCAGTTTGCGGCCTGGGGCACCCATGAAGGCGACCGCGCCGCCTACGCCGTGAGCCACGTGGGTTACGGCCTGAACGACGGGGCGCGCTGGGACAGCATGGCCCTGTACGACAAGCGCGACTTCAATGGCACCGAACTGCGCGCCTTTGCCGGCAATTTCCTCTACAGCACCGGCGCCAACGAGGTGGCCGGGCGCTACACCGCCGGGCACTTCGACCTGCCCCTGCGCGGCTGCACCGTGGCGCTCGACGACGCGGTGGTCGTGAACGCCGGCAAGGTGGTGGCATGAGTGCCATCGCCGTTGCGCCGGGCCGCGAACGCCACCCCGTGACCTGCGCGGCGGCCAGATGACCACGATTCCCACGTTCACGACGCTGGGCCGCGGCCCCACGATATTGATGCTGCACGGCATTGGGGGCGGTCATCTGGCGTTTGCGCCGCAGGTGGAGACCTATGCCAGCGCGGGCTACCGCGCCGTGGCCTGGGACATGCCCGGCTACGGCCACAGCGCCCCCATCGAACCCTACACCTTCAAGGGCCTGGCCGAGGCCTGCATCCGGTTGATCGAGGCGCTGATGGCGGGAGACCTTGAGCGTCACCGTGACGAGCGTGGGGAGCCCGACAGGCCGCCGCGCCGGGCCGTCCCAAGCCAGGCCAGCCCCCTCGGGGGGCAGCGAAGTACAGGCAGTGACGAGCGTGGGGAGCCTGACAGGCCGCCGCGCCGGGCCGCCCCAAGCCAGGCGGGGGCAGCGAAGTACAGGCAGTGACGAGCGTGGGGAGCCTGACAGGCCGCCGCGCCGGGCCGTCCCAAGCCAGGCCAGCCCCCTCGGGGGGCAGCGAAGTACACGCAGTGACGAGCGTGGGGGCATCATCCTCCTGGGCCACAGCATGGGCGGCATGGTGGCGCAGGAGGTCGTGGCGCGCCGGCCCGATCTGGTGAACCGGCTCATTTTGTGCGGCACCTCGCCCTCGTTCGGCAAGCCCGACGGCGACTGGCAGCGCGACTTCATCGCCAGCCGCACCGCGCCGCTGGATGCCGGGCAGACCATGGCCGAGCTGGCCGCCATGCTGGTGCCACAGATGATCGGCCCGGGCTCGCTGCCCGAAGGCGTGACGCTGGCCAGCCACTGCATGGCCCAGGTGCACCCGGCCACCTACCGGCGCGCGTTGCAGGCGCTGGTCACTTTTGACCGCCGCGCCAGCCTGGCCGACATCCACGTGCCCACGCTGCTGGTGGCCGGCGAGCACGACCGCAATGCGCCACCCGCCGTGATGCAGAAGATGGCTGAAAAAATTGCCCGCAGCCGCTACGCCGAAATGCATGGCATCGGCCACCTGCAAAACCTCGAAGCGCCCGAAGAATTCGACGCATTGGTGCTCGACTTCCTGGCCAACCCCGGCACCGTGCATTGAAGCCGGATCACGCGACCCCGCACAACCCTTTACCCCCAAGGCCCGCCATGGACACGAACCTTCCCCTGAGCTTCACCCCCGCCGTGGGCGACCTGCCCTTCACCGCCCGGCAGCGCTCGCTGCTGAGCCTGGCGCACGAGCTGGGCCGCACCCGGTTTGCGCCGCGCGCCGCGCAGTGGGACGAAACCGCCACGTTCCCGTTTGCCAACTACGACGACCTGCGCGACGCCGGGCTGCTGCGCCTGTGCGTGCCCGAAGCGCATGGCGGGCTGGGGGCCGACTACGCCACCTACATGATGGTGGCCGCCGAAATCGGGCGCTTTTGCGGTGCCACTGCACTCACCTGGAACATGCACATCAGCAGCACGATGTGGACCGGCGTGCTGGCCGACGGCATTGCCATGACCGACGCCGAGCGCACCGAACACGCGCGCCGCAGCGCCTTGCACTTTGGCCGCGTGGTGAACCACGGCGCCATCTACGCCCAGCCCTTCAGCGAAGGCAGCGCCGCCGCCGCGGGACGCGCGCCGTTTGGCACCACGGCGAAGAAGGTGGACGGGGGCTGGCGCATCAACGGGCGCAAGATTTTTGCCAGCCTGGCCGGGGCCGCCCACTATTACGGCGTGCTGTGCACCGAAGACAAGGGCGACGAGCACCCCGACGCCCGCGACACGCTCTACATCAGCGTGCCCGCCACCGCCCCGGGCTTTTCCATCAGCGGCGACTGGGACCCGCTGGGCATGCGCGGCACCGTCAGCCGCAACCTGCACTTCCAGGACGTGTTCGTCAGCGACGACGAGCAGCTCATGCCACGCGGCATCTACTTCAAGGGCGCCCAAACCTGGCCTGCGATGTTCTTCACCCTGTCGCCCACCTACCTCGGGCTGGCCAACGCCGCCTACGACTTCACCGTGCGCTACCTGCGCGGCGAAATCAACGAAGCCACGGGCGCGCCGGTGCAGCCGGGCGAGCGCAGCGTCAAGCGCCGCATGTTCCCCACCAAGCAGATCGCCGTGGCGCAGATGCGCATCCAGCTCGAAAGCATGCGCGCCCTGTTCACCCGCGCCATCGCCGAAGCCCGGCCCAACCCCAGCAAAGACGAAAGAATGCGCCTGTACGCCGCGCACTTCAGCGTGATGGAAGGCGCCAACGACATCGCCCGGCTGGCCATCCGCACCTGCGGCGGCCAGAGCATGATGAAACACCTGCCGCTGGAGCGCCTGTACCGCGACAGCCGCTGCGGCTCGCTCATGCTGCCGTGGACGGCCGAGCTGGTGCTCGACCGCATGGGCCGCGAGACGCTGTACGAGGCGGGTGAGCGGGATGACTGACCCGGCACGCGGCGCCAGGGTGCGCTGCCGAACAGACCGGTGCCGACGCGGCCGCGCATGCTGGGGGTTCCCGGCTTGCTGCGCAGCAAGCAAAACCTGTTCATCGGCCGCATGAAATTCAAAGACTATTACGCCGTGCTGGGCGTGCCGCGCGATGCGGACACGGCCCAGATCACCAAGGCTTACCGCAAACTGGCGCGGCAGTTCCACCCGGACGTGTCCAAGGCGCCCGACGCCGAGGCCCGGTTCAAGGAAGCGGCCGAGGCGTATGCCACGCTCAAACGCCCCGAAAAGCGGGCGGCCTATGACGAACTCGGCCAAGCGCCGACCGGTGCGGAGTTTTCGCCACCACCCCAATGGCGCCAGGCGCATGCGCCCGACCTGGACGCCTTTGACGGCATGGACCTCGAAGAACTGCTGGCGGCCATGGGCCGCGGCGCCCCGGGCACGCGCCATGCCCCCCGCGCAACGCCCGGGCGCGACTTTGAGGAAACCATCCACGTTGACCTGCTGCAGGCGCACCAGGGCACGACGCTGTCGTTGCGGGTGGCCGGTCTGGCGGGTGAGCACACGCTGGAGGTGAAGATTCCGGCGGGCGTCACCGACGGGCAGCGGCTGCGCCTGCGCGGTCGCGGCGAACCCGGGCGCCACGGCGGCGCACCCGGCGACATTTACCTGCACATCGTGTTCAAGCCGCATCCGGTCTTTCGGGTCGATGGCCACGACCTGGGCTTCGACCTGGCGCTCACGCCCTCCGAGGCCGTGCTTGGCACCGAGGTCGAGGTGCCCACGCTCGACGGCCCGGTGATGCTGACCGTGCCCGCCGGCACGCGGGCCAGCCGCCGCCTGCGCCTGCGCGGACGGGGCCTGGCGCGCCGCGGCGAGGGCCGAGGCGACCTGTACGCCCGGGTCCACATCGACGTGCCCGCCGCCGTGTCGGACCGCGAACGCGCGCTGTATCAGGAACTGGCCACCGTCTCACCCTTCAACCCCCGCGCCGCAGCCGCCAAGGAGAAAGCCGATGAATCCGCTTCACGCTGATTGGGACTGGCTCGACGCCAGCGAAACCGTGAGCCAGGCCGAACTGTCCCGCGTGTGCGGACTGCAGACCGGCGAGCTGGACGAACTGATCGAGTACGGCGCGCTCCAGCCGCTGGCGCCGGCGCGGGCAGACCGGCAGTTCAGCGCCGGCTGCATCGTCCCGCTGCGCGCGGCGGGCCGACTGCGGCGTGACTTTGATCTCGACCTGTTTGCCGTGGCCGTCCTGCTGGACTTTCTGTGGCGCATCGACGCGCTCGAGCACGAGGTCAAGTCGCTCCAGCGGCATGCCGAGCGGGACGGATAGCCACCACGCGCCGTCCTACTCTATTAGATTCATATTGGATAGACTCGGCGGGTGAACTTCAACACGTTGCGACGGAAAACTGCAGGCTTTGCCCTGTTGATTTTCCTGTGTTCCCTGGCGCTGCCCATGGTGGCCGCGGTGCAGCGGGCGATTGACCCCATCGCCTACGCGGGTATCTGCAGCACAGGGGTTGAAGGCATCGGCAACGCCACCCAAAAGTCCGACCCCGATTCATTCCATGTGGGTGTAGCGGGGCACGATCACTGCCTGGCGTGCCCTGGCGCGACGCCCCCTGCACCGCAACAGGCCGCACCCAACCCCACGCCCCAGCTTGCGCCTGCCAGGCTGGAAATCCCGTCGAGCGCCGACATCCCGTTCACCTCGGATTTACTTGCGCTCCTGCCGCTGGCGCCTCGCGCACCTCCGCGCGTCTGACCCTGAGCTTTTGTCCGCTGCGCGCTGTATGGCGCGTGGCGTCATATGCCCTGCGCCACTTGCGGGTCTGGGCGATTTCACGGTTTGGAGTTTTGAATGATCAATATCGCATCGGGGCGCCATGTCGCCTGTGTTTTTATGGGCGCTGCAGGCGCCATGGCCAGTGTCGTTTCCTGGGCTCAAGGCGCCGCATCAGCGATCGGGGTGAGCGAAGAGCGCGCGCTGACGCCGGTGGTGATCTCTGCGACGCGTTCGAGCCAGCCGCTCGAGGGGCTGCCCGTCAGCGCCAGCGTCTTCACGCGCGACGAGGTTCAAGCCACGGCAGGGCAAACCATCGACGAGATTCTGCGTGGCGTGGCTGGAGTGCAGCTTCCCGGAGAAAGCGCTACCACGATTTTTCCGCTCAACCCGTCGATCGCCATGCGGGGCCTGGGTGTCGGCGACACCGCGACCCGAGCGCTGGTGCTTGTGGACGGGCTTCCCATCAACGGCGGATTCTTTGGCAACGTGTTCTGGAACCGCGCTCCCAAATCCACGATTGAGCGGATCGAAGTGGTGCGCGGAGCCTCGTCAAGCCTGTTCGGCTCCAACGCCATGGGGGGCGTTGTCAACATCGTCACTCGCGCCCCTGACAAAAGCGGTGGGACCGCCGAGCTCCAGTATGGGCAGCAAAATACCAAGCAGGCCAGTTTGTCCTATGGTGCGGCGGTCAATGAAGCCTTCGCTTTGGGTTTGAACGTGAACTACGCCGATACCGATGGCTACTTTCCCGTTCCCCCGAGGCTGTTCAAGCCGGTCAACGAACGGTTGCGCGGTGAACTTCTGAACCTGCAACTCAGGGGCGATTTCAGGCTCTCTTCGACGGCCCGTGGTTTTGTCAAACTGGGCCACAACGACCAGGAGCGAAGCGGTGGAACCCGTCTGAGCCGTGCCGACACACGCGTGTCGGACGTGTCGGCGGGCGTGGATCTGGACCTGGGCAACCGGACCACGGTTGCGCTGAGGTCGTTTTATGCCTACGAGAATTTTGACACCGACGGCGTCAGCACGCCCGACCCAACGAGCTCCTTCGTGTCCAACCGGCATCGCACCAACTCCAACGATGCAGGACTTTCCGCGCAATGGTCGCGTCTGTATGGCGGGACACTGACACGGCTGAGCCTGGGCGTGGATGCGCGGCGGACCGACGGAAAGGACGATCAGGACGTTTTCAATGCGCCCAACGCTGCAGCGGTGCGAGTGGTGGGCGAAGGCAGGCAGCTGTCTGTGGGGTTGTTTGGTGAAGCCGGGTTTGCTCCGACCGACAAGCTGGAGGTATCAACGAGTTTGCGTGCTGACTATTTCCGTGACGAAGACGGCCGCATTGTGAACAACGGCACAGCGCAAAATTTTGCCAGTCAGGCTTTTACCAAGCTGAGCCCGCGGGTGGCCGCACGCTACCAGTTTGCTGAACCGGTCGCACTGCGCGCAGCCGCATTCAAGGGCTTTCGCGCCCCGACCCTGGCCGAGCGCTATCGCAGCTTTGAGACGCCCACGTTCCGGGGCCGTTCCAATCCTGACCTGAACGAAGAACGACTCACGGGCGCCGACGCCGGGTTTGACCTCAAAGTCGGGCGGGCGACGGGGCAGATCAACTACTTCTACAACGAGCTCAAAGACTTCATCGGGAGCGAGTTTGCCGGGTTCAGTGCAGGCAAGGTCAACTTCGAGGCGGCCAACATTGCACAGGTGCGCAGTCAGGGCGTCGAGCTGACAGGCGACGTGCCGCTGGCACGTGCGCTGAACCTGAAGCTGAACTACACCTATACCGACGCCAAGGTCACCAAGGGGGAGTTGAAAGGCAATCGTTCTGAAGGCACGCCGCGCAACATGGCGAGTGCGACGGTGGCGTATGGTGCAGCCGGGTCTACCCGCTGGAACCTGCGTGGCCGCTGGCTGGACAAGAGCTTTCAGGACATCTCGAACGAGAGCCCCCAGGACGCTCATTTTGTGGTGGACGGATCGGTGGCGGTGCGCCTGCGCAGCGACGTTGACCTGCTGGCCTCGGTTACCAACCTGTTCAATGAGCGTTACGTGGCGGGCGGATTCAGCCAGACCGTGGGCGCCCCGCGGCAGGTGCTGGTCGGACTCCGGGCGCAATTCTGATGTCTGCGCAGCAACTCCGAAGACTGCATCGCTGGTGCGGACTGGTCGCCTGCGCGGGCCTGCTCATGTGGGCCTGCTCCGGTTTGCTGCACCCGGTCATGACACGGCTGCAACCCGGGGCGGCCACGCGGGCCGCGCCAGCCGACCCTGTGCAGCTTGACCGCGCCATGACGCCCGCCGCCGCCATGGCACAGGCGGGCGTGGTTTCGGTGGACGCGTTGCGCGTGGTCGGCTGGCCGCGTGGAAGCTTCTACCAGCTTGCACTGCCGGATCAACCCGCCCTGATGTACCTGGATGTGGTGACGGGCCAGGTGTTGAAGGATGGCGATTCCGCGTACGCGCAGCATCTGGCGCGGCATTTTCTCGGGGATACTGAATCCGCGGTGACGGCGGTCGAACGGGTCACGCAGTTCGATGGTGAATACAGCGAAGTCAATCGGCTGCTGCCGGTATATCGCGTGCGATTCGCGCGCGACGATGGCATGCGCGTCTATGTGGACACGGCGTCGTCGCGCCTGGCCACGCTGACCGACGACAGAAAGGCGGTGCTGAGCCGCCTGTTCACGAACCTGCACACCTGGAAATTCCTCTCAGGTCAACCGCGCCTGCGGTTTGCGCTTATGGGGCTTTTGGTCGCCGCCATCTTGCTGACGGGCGTGCTGGGTGCATGGGTGTTCCTGCGCGGTCTGCGGCGACAGCACGAGGGGTTGCCGTTGCAGCGGTGGCATCGACGCCTGGGCATCGGCGTTGCGCTGACCACGGTGTGTCTTGGGGTCAGCGGCGGGCATCATCTGCTGCGCGAAATCGGTCGGCCCCCCCCCGAGACGCCATTGCGCGATGTCGGCTATGCGGTAGCTGATTTCCCCAAGTCGGCAGGCACTTTTCTCATAGAACCGAGCCGCGGGAGCGTGCAGGACATCACCGCAGTGCGCATCGAAGGCGAAGCGGTGTATCGCATCACCTACATGTCGGCTGAAGTGACCGCGGCGCACTCACCTTCTGAGGGACACGCCGGGCACGCCGCCGCCAGGCATGTCGGGGGGCCGACCACAACTCAGGCCTGGGTTCGCGCCCGCGACGGCGCCGAGCTGCAGGATGGGGCGCGGCGGCATGCCCTGAGCCTGGTCCGGAAATTTGCCGACGTAGCGCCCGAGGCGGTGACGGCCATTTCAGAGCAGAAGCATTTCGACGGCGAATACGGCTTCGCGTTCAAGCGCCTGCCCGTCATGCGCGTGGACTATGCAGTGCCCGGGCAGCCCCGGGATTATCTGGACCTGCGCACCTCGACACTGGCAGCCCGGCTTGGCTCGAACGACGCCCTGGAAGCCTGGACATTCGACTATCTCCACAAGTTTGAATGGATCACGCCCTGGAGCCCACTGGCCCGGGATGCGGTTGCAATGCTGTTTGCCCTGGGCAACGCGACGGTCGCGGCACTGGGTGGGCTGCTTCTTATCCGTGGGTGGCGCCGTCGCGCGGTGTAGAGGATGCTCGTATCACCTGCGTTGGGCCGACACGGGCAGACGCCGTGCCATGCCGCCGCGTTAACATGGCGGCGTGCATCTCCGCTGCGATGGCGCCACGCCGAACCCCCTGAACCGCCCCGATGTCCCCGCCCGCGCGGCCTGCGCCAGGCGATGTGCAGTGGCATTTGCTCTGCTTTTTGCAGCAGCTTCAGCCCATTCTGCGCCGACCTGCCGCGATTTTTCTGAAAAACTCCCGAACGTCAGTCCTTCGCTGTGTGCGCACGCGCAGCTCGTGCCCTCGGGCGCGACCTCGGTCAAGGGGCAGACCCTGTGGATGCGCGACATCGCGCCCCCCGACGCCAAACTGCGCGTGCTGGTGGTGGGCGGCATTCATGGTGACGAGCTGTCGTCCAGCGCGGTGGCGCTGCACTGGATCGGGCTGGCGGGCGAGCTGATCCCCGGCGCCATGCCGCAACCGGTGCATTGGCGCTTTGTGCCCGCGCTCAACCCCGACGGCCTGCTGACGCGCCCGCCACGCCGCATGAACGCCAATGGCGTGGACCTCAACCGCAACTTCCCCACCCCCAACTGGGAGCGCGAGGCCGCCATCTACTGGGAAAAGCGGGTGCGCCGCGACCCGCGCCGCTGGCCCGGCCCCAAGCCGCTGTCAGAGCCGGAAACCCGCTTTCTGCACGACCAGATGCAGCAGTTCAAGCCCCACCTGATCGTCAGCATCCACGCGCCCTATGGCGTGCTCGACTTTGACGGCCCTTCGGTGCCGCCGTCGCGCCTGGGGCGGCTGTACCTGGACCAGGTGGGCATCTTCCCGGGTTCGCTGGGCAACTATGGCGGCGTGCACAAGGGCGTGCCGGTGGTCACGGTGGAGTTGCCCAACGCCATGCGCACCCCGCTCAACAGCGAAATGCGCCAGATGTGGCTGGACCTGCTGCGCTGGACGGGCGAACGGCTGGGCCCGGGTGCGCCGGTGCGTTAAGGCCGAACAAGCCCGCCGCAGGGCCGGATCGCCCCGGCGACCTCGCGAAATGAAAAATTTGCCTATAGTGCGGCTACCGTAAGTGCCAAAGGCCACGGCCCAATGCGTCGCTGCGGCGTTTCCCAACGCGCGTGGCTCCCTTCAAGATCAACAAACTGCGTAATCCAACCCATGGCAACTGAATTCGAACGTTTTGGCAGCGGGCAGGCGGTGCGGCGCCTGGAAGACGACCAACTGCTGGCCGGTGCCGGCCGCTTCACCGACGACGTGACCGAGCCGCAGCAGACGCGGCTGGTGTTCGTGCGCTCACCCTACCCGCATGCGCGCATCGTCGCGGTGGACACCGCTGCCGCCCGCGCCATGCCCGGCGTGCTGGGGGTATTCACCGGCGCCGACCTGGTGGCCGCGGGCGTGCGGCCGCTGCCCGCTGTGGCAGGCTTCACCCGGGCCGACGGCCAGCCCGCCGCCTCGCCACCGCGCTGCGCGCTGGCCCACGAACGCGTGCGCTTTGTGGGCGAGGCCGTGGCCGCCGTGGTGGCCCAAACGCTGCAGCAGGCGCGTGACGCCGCCGAAGCCGTGCAGGTCGATTACGACGAACTGCCCATGGTGGTGGACCTGGCCGACGCCACCGCGCCCGGCGCCCCGCTGCTGCAGGACGACATTGCCGGCAACATCGCCGCCGAAATGCGGCACGGCGACGCCGCCGCCACCGCCGCGGCGTTTGCGCGCGCGACGCACACCGTCACGCTGGACATCACCAACCAGCGGCTGGCCGCTGTGACCCTGGAGCCGCGCTCGGTGCTGGCCGTGCCCGACACCGCCAGCGGCCGCCTCACGCTGCGCATGAGCACGCAAATGCCCTCGGGTGTGCGCAACGCGCTGGCCAACGACACGCTGGGCATCCCGCGCGAACAGGTGCGCGTGATCGTGGGCGACGTCGGCGGCGGCTTTGGCATGAAAACCGGCATCTACCCCGAAGACGTGACGGTGGCCTATTGCGCGCGCAGCCTGCAGCGCCCCGTCAAATGGGTGGCCGACCGCAGCGAAGAATTTGTGTCGGCCACGCATGGGCGCGACCAGCAGGCCCACGCTGAACTCGCGCTCGACGCCGACGGCCGCATCCTGGCGCTGCGCCTGGCCTCGCACGCCAACGTGGGCGCCTACGCCACCGGCACGGGCGTGGCCATCAACCTGCTGATCGGCCCCTGGGTGCAGACCAGCGTGTACGACATCCAGACCATCGACTTCCATTTCAAGGCCGTCATCACCAACACCGCGCCCATCGGCGCCTACCGTGGCGCGGGCCGGCCCGAGGCCATCTTCATCATGGAGCGGCTGATGGACGAGGCCGCGCGCCAGACTGGCATCGACCGCGTGGCGCTGCGCCGCCGCAACTTCATCCGCCCCGAACAGATGCCCTACAAAAACCCCATGGGCCAGCTCTACGACAGCGGCAAGTTCGAATCCATCCTGAACCAGGGCCTGGCACAGGCCGACTGGGGCGGCTTTGAAGCCCGCGCCGCCGATTCAAAGCGCCGCGGCAAGCTGCGCGGGCTGGGGCTGGCCACGTTTCTGGAATGGACCGGCGGCAACGCGCTGCAAGAGCGCGTGACCGTCAGCATCCAGGCCCCCACGCCAGGCGCGGACGGCGTCATCGAGGTGTTTTCGGCCGTCAACCAGATGGGCCAGGGCATTGCCACCACGCTGGCGCAACTGGTGGTGGACACCTTTGGCGTGCCGCTGGCGCAGGTGCGCGTGGTGCTGGGCGACACCGACCGCGGCGACGGCTTTGGCAGCGCCGGATCGCGCTCGCTGTTCACCGGTGGCTCGGCGCTGCACGTGGCGTCCGGGCAGGCGCTCGACCAGGCCCGCAGCCTGGCCGCCCAGCGCCTGGAAGCCGCCGCCGCCGACCTGGACTACACCGCTGGCGAGTTCCGCGTGCGGGGCACCGACCTCACCGTCAACCTGTTCGAGCTGGCCGGCGCGCAGCCTGAAAAACACATTTTTGTGGACACCAGCCACACCGTGGGCGGCCCGAGCTGGCCCAACGGCTGCCATGTGAGCGAGGTCGAGATCGACCCCGCCACCGGCGAAGTGCAGGTGGTGGGGTATTCGTCGGTGAATGACGTGGGCCGCGTCGTCAACCCCATGATCGTGCGCGGCCAGCTCGACGGCGGCGCGGTCCAGGGCATGGGCCAGGCGCTGTGCGAACGCGTGGTGTACGACCGCGAAACCGGCCAGCCACTCACCGGCAGCCTCATGGACTACACCCTGCCGCGTGCCGACCTCATGGCGGGTGACTTCAAAACCAGCATGGACACCTCGACCCCGTGCCTGACCAACCCGCTGGGCGTCAAGGGCGTGGGTGAATTGGGCACCATCGGCGCCACGCCCTCCATCGTCAACGCCGTGGCCGACGCCCTGGCGCGCAACGGCTTCGGGCCCCTGACGCAGGGCCTGCAGATGCCGCTGACGGCCGACAAGCTGTGGCGGCTGCTGAACCCGGCCAACTGAGGAATTTTTAAGCTAAATTGGCCTTTAGCCCCCGTCAAATGGCGATAGTTTGCTATGAAATATGTATTATTTTGACGAAAACCCTGTCAGGGAAAACGGGGTTGCTGCCTGCAAGACCCCGCCTTAGGCTTCGCGCTTTCACATCCTGAGAGAAATTTCCATGATGAAACTTTATGTGCGCCGCCGGGGTGTTGCGCAACGCGGTGGCCTGCGCGCCGCCGCATGGTGCCTTGCTGCGGGTGCGTTGTGGGCGGTACTGACACCTTGGGCGCTGGCGCAAAGCGCGCCCACACTCAAGATCGGTGTGATTGGTCCGTTCAGCGGACCGTCGTCCGACTTTGGCAACCCCATGATCGACGGCATCCGGCTGGCGGTGGAGGAGATCAACGCCGTGGGCGGCTACATCGGCCGCCCGCTGGAGCTGGTGGTGCGCGACGACAAAGGCGACCCCGACACCGGGCGCAAAGGCGCGCAGGAACTGATGGCCGCTGGCGTGATGGCCACCATCGGGTTTTGCAACACGGGCGTGGCGCTCAAATCGCTGGACGTGTTCCAGGCGGCCCGTTCACCGCTCATCGTGCCCTGCTCCACCGGCTCGCCGATCACCGCCAAGTACCCCGCTCCCGAAAGCTACATTTTCCGTACCTCCGCCCGCGACGCCATCCAGGCGCCGTTTGTGGTGGACGACATCGTCAAGCGCGGCTGGACGCGCGTGGCCATCTTTGCCGACTCGACCGGCTACGGCGACGGTGGCCTCAGGGACGTGCAGACCGCACTGGCCACCCACAAGCTCAAGGCCGTGCACGTGGCGCGCTTCCCTTTGGGCGTCAAGGACGTGAGCGCTGAACTCAAGGCCGCACGCGACGCTGGGGCGAACGTGATCTTCAGCTACACAGTCGGGCCGGAAAACGCAGCTATTGCGAACGGGCGGCGGGCGTTGAATTGGGCGGTACCGCAAGTTGGGGCTTGGCCGTTGTCCTTCCCGTTCTTCATTGAGGGCGCCAAAGCGGCCGCCGAGGGCGCCTTGATGGCGCAAACCTTCATTGCCGAACCCAGCAACGAACGCCGCGCAGCCTTCCTCAGCGCCTACGCGCGCAAGTACCAGCACCGCATGGCGGTGCCCATGGCTGCGGCCCAGGCGTATGACACGACCTACCTGCTCACCTACGCGCTGTTCGGCATCCGGGACGGCGATCTGTCAGGCCCCAAAGTGAAAGAGGCTCTGGAGAACATCTCGCGGGTGTACTACGGGGTGGTCGCCACCTACGACCGGCCGTTCAGCCGCGACGACAAGGACGCCCTCAGCCAGAACATGCTGGTCATGGGCAAGGTGGCCAAAGGTGCGGTGACCTTTGCCTATACCGAAGACGCCAAGCGCAACCTGTTTGTGCAGCGCAAGACACTCGCGCCCTGAGCGGTCCGCCCGGCCTTGGTCACCGGGGGCAAGGCCACTTGAGGCCGATCGAGGCCGCCGCTGGCGTTTTCGCCCGTTTCGGCGTCCACGATCCGAGCCCCGATCGCCATCTTGCCCGGCGTGGCCTGCCGCGCGACCCACAACCACACCACCACCACCGCCGGCACCACCCACGACAGCAAAAAATCCACCGGCCCCTGCACCAGCCGCGCACCGCTCCAGTACGCGCGGCCATACAAAAGCGTCAGCGCGGGATAAATCAGAAGGGCAATGAGCGCTGCGCCGGGCCGTTCCCAAGCAAGCTCGCACCGCAGCCCGCAGGGCGAAGGTCTCCAAGAAGCACCGTGTCGATCAGCGAGGCCCAGACACGGACTCAGAAACCGGCGTATTCGAGGTCGGATGAATTCATGGTGGGGCCAATGTAACCCGGGGTCGGGGCGCGTGCCCTGCGGCAAGGGTCATTTTCAGCCGGCGTTTGACTAAATCGAACGATTCGACTAAATTGAACCAAACAATCGATTCAGGCAAAATGCCATGCAAACCTTTACCGCCAATGAAGCCAAGACCCGTTTCGGGGAATTCCTGGACCGGGCGCAACGCGAGCCCGTGGGCGTGCTCAAGCACGACCGCATGGTGAGCGTGATGGTCAGCGTGCAAGACTTTGAGGCCATGCGTGCCTTCTACGCCGATCGCCTGCAGCATCGGCTGGACGAAACGGCCCAGGCCGCCGCGCGTGCCGGGCTGACTCCCGAGGCGCTGGACGATCTCCTGGCCGATGAAAGCTGAAACCCGTCATCCCCCGGCAAACCGGGTGGTGATCGACACCAATGTCTGGCTCAGTGCGGCCCTGGTGCCTGGGGGGGCGCCGTCCCAGGTCGTCCGGCGTGTGCTGGCCCAAGGCGTACCCGTGTTTTCAGACGCCACCTTCGCAGAGCTGGAAACCCGCATCTGGAAACCCAAGTTCGACCGTTACCTGAGCATGGCGGCGCGACAAGGCATCCTGCACGACGCACGGGCGCTGAGCCATTGGGTTGACACCCCGGCTGCCGTGGCAGCGCAGCGCTTCAGCCGGGACGTGGATGACGACAAGTTCATTCACGTCGCCTTGGCCAGCGCGGCCGCGTGGCTCGTCACCGGCGACCAGGACCTGCGGGTGGTTCCGCACGAAGGACTGGGCGTGCGGATCCTCACGCCCGCGCAAGCCTTGGCGGCACCCGACTTCTGCGCGTGAGGCCAGCGGCCACTGGCAAAGGCGGGGTTTTTTTCCATGGCATCTACTTTTGGGGCAGCCGGATCACCTGCCCGCCCTCAGAAGCCGTCTCCCGCACGGGCTTGATCTTGTGCAAGAGGGTTGGCGCGACGGTCCAGTGTTGCCCGGCCTCGGTGATGACCGTGACCGACTTGCGGTTGTACTTCGTGATCACGCCGAACAATACCGGATGCCCATCGGGCTGGAACGAAACCCGCTCGCCGAGGCGAAACTCCAGCATGCAAGCATGGGCCCGCATCTGCTGCAAAAACCGCAGCCGGGCGACGATGCGGTGGTTCAGATCGACCAGCTCGGGCTCGGTCAGCGTGTCAATGTCGATGGCCACGGGTTCGCTCCTTGTGTGCAACTGGCATCGTATCTTGCGGATGCCTCGGTGAGCATGATAGAAGTAGCCCCGCTTGTTTGTTTGAATAGCCTTCCCCGATTTATAAGTGGACTGCAGGCGCGTGATTACGAGCGAGCCCTGATGCATCCATCAAGTGCCTTGTCAATGACAATAATCACATTTCGGAATTGAATCCAGAAAAACTCTAATTGAGACGGGCTCAGTCGAATATTCCCGCTCCCATCGAGTTGATTCACCATGCCATGCCATGCCGCGCACCGCAGACGCGGCCGTCACTTCACGCCACCCGTGCCGTCAGTCTCCACGCTCGGCTTCAAACTCGTGGAAGCCGAAGGCCGTGGCGAGTTCTCTGGACTGAGGGGCGGGCGTCACGCGGGACGCGCCGAGAACCTGAGGCCAAGCGCGCGGGCAACCTTGAGGATGGTGTCGAGGCGCGGCTTTGCGCCCGGGGCGAGGGCCTTGTAGAGGCTTTCTCGACCCAGCCCGGCATCCTTGGCGACCTGCGCCATTCCTTTGGCTCGTGCGATGTCACTGAGTGCGAGCAGGAGCAGATCGGTGTCCTCGGTTTCGAAAACCGCGGTCATGTACTCGGCGATGGCTTCATCGTCGGTGAGGTAGCGAGCCGCATCGAACGGGAGAAGTTTTGCTTTGATCTTGGTCGTACCCATCATTCAAGCTCCAATTGCTGCAAGGCAAGAGTACCGTGAACATGCTTGAACTGTATCTGTTTGGATACGAAGGGCAAGCGCAGATTCTGCGATTGCATGACGCCCAGCGAGCGGTGGCCGTATTGGCTCCTGTCAAATGGCGATCGTGTGCGATCTGCAAGATCGCGCAGGACCCGCCGCACCGCAGCGCGGTGCCACCTTCACGCCACCCGTGCCGTCAGTCGGCCACGTTCGGCTTCAAACCCGTGAAAGCCGAAGGCCATGGCGGGGCGTTCGCCGTGGATGAGTTCGGCCAGGGCTTTGCCGGAGCCGGCGCCGTGGGTCCAGCCCAGGGTGCCGTGGCCGGCGTTGACCCAGAGTTTGTTGACTTTGGTGCGGCCGATGAGGGGGATGTTGGTGGGGGTGGCGGGGCGCAGGCCGGTCCAGTAGTTGGGGGCGGTGGTGTCGCACACGCCGGGCAGCACCTGCTCGATGCGGTCGGCCAGCATCTGGCAGCGGGCTTTGGCCAGTGGGGTGTCCAGCGAGAGGTCATACCCGCCCAACTCGATGGTGCCGGCCACGCGCAGTTCGTTGCCCAGGCGGGTAATCGCGCATTTGACTTCGTCGTCGATCGTGCTCACCAGGGGCGCGGCGTCGGGCTGCTTGAGCGCAAAGGTGGCGCTGTAGCCTTTGCCGGGGTAGATGGGCAGGTTCACGCCCACGCTGCGCAGCAGCGGCGCGGTGTACGAGCCGCAGGCGGCCACATAGGCGTCGGCCTGCAATTGCAAGGGTTTTTGGCCTGTAGCCCCCGTCAACTGGTCTTGTACCGCTACTGAAGTAATAGTATTTCCGGTGCATTCCAGGCGCACCACGTCGTGCCCGTAGAGCATGCGCGCGCCGCGTGCGGCGCACAGCCGGGCCAGCGCCTGGGTGAAGACGCGGGCGTCGCCGGACTCGTCGCTGGGGGTGTAGGTGCCGCCCACGATGCGGTGGCCAAAGGGGCGGAAGGCGGGTTCGATCTGCAGCAGTTCTTCGCGGCTGACCACCTTGCGCTGCACGCCGTATTTGCGCATCAGCGCCGCGGCTTCGGCGGCGGCGTCAAACGATTTTGGGTCGGTGTAATAGTGGGCAATGCCGCGCTCCAGGCGGTGGTAGTCGATGCCGGTGCTGCGCACCACGTCTTTCAGGGCGGCGTGGCTGTAGGCGCCCAGCGCCACCAGCTGCGCCACGTTGCGCTCGAAGGCGGCGTCGTTGCACTGGCCCAGAAACTGCAAGCCCCAGCGCCATTGCTGCCAGTCGAGCTGCGGGCGAAACAGCAGCGGCGCGGTGGACGAGAACATCCACTTCAGCGCCTTGAGCGGGGCGTCGCGGTTGGCCCAGGGTTCGCAGTAGCTCACGGAAATCTGGCCTGCGTTGGCAAAGCTGGTTTCCAGGGCCGCGTCGGGCTGGCGGTCGACCACGGTGACTTCGTGGCCGCGCTCGAGCAAATGCCACGCGGTGCTGATGCCGATGATGCCGGCGCCCAAAACAACTGTTTTCATGCAAGGCAGTGTCGGACAAGTTGCGCCGAATTAAAAGTAAAATTAAACTCTTGGCGAAATTATCAGATTAACTAATACAACAAGACCCATGAGCACCTACGATCCCGACGCCCTCGAATGCCTGGCCGCCATTGTGGAAGAGGGCGGTTTTGAGCGCGCGGCGCAGCGCCTGTCGATCACGCAGTCGGCGGTGTCGCAGCGGCTGCGCTCGCTGGAGGCGCAGGTGGGCACGGTGCTGATCGTGCGCAGCCGCCCGCTCAAGGCCACGGCGGCCGGGCAGTTGCTGCTCAAGCACACGCGGCAGTTGCGCCTGCTGCGCGCCGATCTCGAGCGCGACATGCGCGAACTGGCCCCCGCCGCACCCGGCGGCTCGCGCGAGGAAGAGCGGGTGTCGATCGCCATCAACGCCGACAGCGTGGCCACCTGGGCGCTGGGCGCGCTGACGCCGCTGGCGCAGCAGGGTCTGGCGATGGAGATCATCACCGACGACCAGGACTTCACCCACGGCTGGCTGCGCGACGGCCAGGTGCTGGGCTGCGTGACGACCCTCAAGCAGGCGCTGCGTGGCTGCAAGGTGCTGCCGCTGGGCGCCATGCGCTATGTGGCGGTGGCGCAGCCCGACTACGCGCAAAAGCATTGCCCCAAGGGCCTGACGGCGCACAACTTCCGCGACATTCCCTTCGTGGCGTTCAACCGCAAGGACGACATGCAGGGCGAATTCATCAGCAAGGCGTTTGGCCTCAAGCGGGTGCTGCTGCACCAGCTGTTTGTGCCCAGCTCCGAAGGCCAGGTGCGTGCGGTGCTGGCCGGCTGGGGCGTGAGCGTGGTGCCCGAGTTGCTGGCGCGCGGGCTGATCGCGCAGGGCAGCCTGGTCAACGTGGCGCCCGCGCATGCACTGCCGATCCAGTTGTACTGGCACTGCTGGAACCTCGAGTCGGAAGTGCTGGACGCGCTGACCCGCGCGCTCACCGAAGCCGCTGCGCAGGCGCTCCAGGTGGCTTGATACGGTTTCGCCTTCCAACGGATCACGGCGTGGGTTCGTCGTGTTCTACGCTGAATGCAAACCGTATGAGGCCGACCGCCCGGCACGCGCGGCCGACGCTGCGCGATGCTCAATGCGCGCGATCGCGCTCCTGGAGGGTCTGGCGCAGCGCGGCGGCCTTGTCCGGGTCAAACGCGCCTTCGGCTCGGGCCAGCACCTCGCCGCGCCGGTTCAGCACCAGCACCGCGGGCTGGCCGATGCCTGTCAGCCCGGCGGCGCGGGCAAACGCCTCACGGTCGGTGAACAGCGGCACCATGTGGGCGCGCTCCAGCGCACTGGGGTAGCGCATCAGCAGGCGGTTCTCGGCGGTGTTGCGCGCCGCCGGGTCGCCCGCGCGGTCTTCGATCACCGGCATGCGCAGCCAGTGAATGCCGGGATGGCCTGGCAGCTGCATGCCTGTGATCCAGCCTTCGATCATGGGCCGCTGCGTGCGGTTGAAGGTGACGAGCACCAGCGTGCGCTCGGCGGGCAGGCCGTGCGGCAGCTGCAGCGGCCGCTGGTCCAGCCGCTTGGCGGTGAACTCGGGCAGCCGGCCCATGATCGAGGTGTCGGAGGGGAAGGCCAGCGCCAGCGCAAGGGCGACGGCCGCGGCGCCAGCCCAGGTCAATGTGTTCAGCCAGACGGGTTTCATCGGTGACCTCCTTGGCGCGCGGCGCGGGATGTGCGCTGCACCGCAGCATGCAAGAACCGTGCGCCCATTGCACGACAAATACTGTGTAGTAATATTTCGCCGCGCAAGTTGCAATGCAATCAGCAAGTGCTTTTTATGACCTCAGGGTAAAATTTCGCCATGAGCACCAATAGCGTCGTCAAGGTTTCTTTCAAGGAGCAAATGCTCCAGGCGCGTGAAGACGCCATCGTACGCACGGTCAATCGCCTGCTTGCCGAAAAGGGCTTTGAGGCCATGACGGTCGATGAGGTGGCGGCCGACGTGGGCATTGCCAAGGCCAGCCTGTACAAGCACTTCCCCAGCAAGGAAGACCTGGCAGCGGCGGCCATGGTGCGGGTGATGCGCCGCGCGCAGGATTTTTTGAGCGCCGTGCCGGCCGACGCCGCGCCGCTGGACAAGCTCAAGACGGTGGCGCGCTGGACGATCGAGGTGCAGCTGGCGGGCGAGATGCCCTCGCTGCCCAGCCAGAACTCCACGCTGCGGGCCACGCTGATCGCCAATCGGGACTACATGGACGGCCTCATGGACCTGAGCGACCGCCTGGGCGGCTGGATCGAGGCGGCCCAGAAAGAAGGCACGCTCAACCCCAGGCTGCCGGCCATTGCCGTGCTGTACACGCTGTTTGCGCGCGCCTGCGACCCGGTGCTGGGCTTCCTCAAGGCCGGCGGCCAGCACACCGACGCGCAGATTGCCGAGCTGGTGCTCAGCACCTGTTTTGACGGGCTGAACGCCCGCGTCTGAAGCCTCAGCGCACCAGCAGCACGGGCACGCCGCACTGCGCCACCACCTTGGTGGCCACCGAGCCCATCACCAGATTGCCCAGCGTGCCGTGGCCGTGCGAGCCCATGACCACCAGGTCGAACTTGCCCGACTCAGCGGTCTTGGCGATGGTTTCGCCCGCATGGCCTACCTTGTAGCTGCTGCTGACCGGCAGGCCGTGCCGCTTGAGGAACTTGACCACCGGCGCCAGCACCTTCTCGGCCTCTTCGGCGTGGTATTTGTCCACCACCTCCTTGCCCAGCGCGGCGCGCGCGCGCGGTGGAATGCCCGGCTGCACGCTCAGCACCGCGTAATCATTGCTGGCGCTGAACAGCTCGTCGTGCGTGGTCACGTAGGCGAGCATTTTTTTGGTGAAGGCACTGCCGTCCACGGCGAGAAGAATTTTCATGAAGGTCTCCTGGAACAAGCGCTCACTCTAGCGCAGGGCGGGCGGCGCGGCTTGATGCAGGTCAAACCGGGCGGCCTCACACGGGGATGCACCAGCCGTCGCGAAACGCCGCCTGCTCGTTCTTGCGGGCGTAGCCCAGCGGGTTGGCCACCACCCGGCACTGCCAGGCGGCGCCGTCGCGCTCGCCGCGCACCCAGTAGTCGCTGGGGGCGTGCAGGTGCCCGTGCAGCCACAGCGTGGCGTACGCCAGAAGGTCGTCCAGCGCATTGCAGAAGCCGGCGGTGCCGGGCGTGAGGCCGTAGCGCGGGTCGGCGCTTTTCAGGCTGGGGGCAAAGTGCGTCACCACCACGGTGGTGCCGTCAAACGGCTGGGCCAGGGCCTCGCGCAGCCAGTGCTGGCAGACCAGCGCCTGCGCGCGCACCGGCTCGGCCAGCCAGGGTTGGCCGTGGCGGGTGCTGCCGGTGGTGCGCAGGTAAAAGTTGGCGGCGCGAAAGGCGCGCGCTCGCGCCTGCAGCTGCCGCGTGAGGGGCGAATCCGGTCCGGGCGCAGCATGGATGGCGGATGGGGCGTGGGGTGGAGCGTGACCGGGGCTGGCGGTCGATGAGCCCGCCGCGTTGGGCCGCGCAGGGCCACGCCGGGGCGCAGCCTTGCGCTTGCCGCCGGCGGGCAGGTCGGCCAGCGCATCAAAGTCGCTCCACAGCGTGGTGCCGACAAAGCGGAACGCGCGGCCGTCGCGGTCGGTCACGGGCAGCACCTCGCGCTCCAGCCAGTGAATGCCCAGCCGCGCGCAGGTCTCGCGCAGGCGGGCATGGGTGGCGTCGAAGTCCAGCGCGTCGTATTCGTGGTTGCCGGGCACAAACAGCACCGGCACCGGCCAGCCGTGCAACGGTGAAAACCGCGCGAGACCAAAGTCGGCGTCGGGCAGCAGCGAGCCGTACTGGTACGAGCCGATGTCCCCGGCCAGCACCAGCAGGTCGGCCCCGGGTGCGGGGCGGGCCTGAAAGTGCGGATGCGTTTCGAGGTGCAGATCGGACAGGAGCTGGATTTGCATGTTGAGGGGCAGTCTACGACGGTCGTCCGTCCCACCATCCCGACCATCCCCTACGCGCCGGGCGTCCCGAAATTAATACTATAAAGATAGCAAACTATCACGATTTGACGGGGGATAAGGCCCTAAAAAGCCCATAAATCTGCAAAATGGGGATGCCCCCCACCCCCATCCCCCATGCCCACACGGCATCAGCTTCCCCGCCACAACCTAGGGAAAACCCTTATTCTTGAGTCCTCACCACTTTTCACCGCCCATCCGGTGCCCTCGCCATGTTGTCCACCCTTCGCCAGATCCACCGCTTGCGCTTGTGGCGCGCGTTGAAGTCGGTCGTCGCACGCGTGCCGACGCCTGGCACCGCCGGGACGGTCGGCGTGGCGGGCCAGTTGCTGTTGAGCGCGGACGCGATGGCCGGACACGACCCGCATCAAGCGCAGGCCTTGCGCCTGGCGGCCTGCGCGTATTTGAGCGTGGTGCGCTGAACGCGAAACCGTAGCAGGCGTCAGAGCTTGATGCCCGCGCCCTTGACCGTCGGGCCGAGGATGCCGACCTGGTCTTTCACGAAGGCGTTGAACGCAGCCACGTCCTGTGGCACGGCGACGATGCCGAGTTCTTCAAACTTCTTCTTGATGTCGGGCATGACCAGCACTTCGTTGCTCAGACTGTTGAGCCGGGCCACGATGTCGGCGGGCATTTTGGGCGGGCCCGAAAGGCCGAAGAAGTTCTCCAGCACCAGCTTGGGGTAGCGCAGTTCCACCACGGTGGGCACGTCGGGCAGCAGGGGTGAGCGCACGGTCGAGGTCACGGCCAGCGGCACGAGCTGGCCGGTCTTGAAAAACGGCACGTAGGCGGTGAGCACGTCAATGCCCACGGGGATGACCCCGGCCAGCAGGTCGGTGGTCATGGGGGCGCCGCCGCGGTAGGGCACGTGCTGCAGGCTCACGCCCATCACTTTCTTCATGAGTTCGCCGTGGATGTGGCCGATCGAGCCTGGCCCGCCCGAGCCAAAGCTCATCTGCCCGGCCTTGCGCGCGGTCGATTCGATGTCGGCCAGGCTGTGGATGCCGGACTTGGGGTTGGCCATGACGACCAGTGGCGCCGAGCCCAGGTGCGCGATGTGGGTGAACGCGGTCACCGGGTCGTAGGGCTGCTTCTCCAGCGTGAACGGGCCCAGCGCGATGGGCGTGGTGTTGGACAGCATCAGGGTGTAGCCGTCGGGGGCGGCCTGCGACACAAACGTGCCGCCGATGGTGCCGCCCGCGCCAGGCCGGTTGTCCACCACCACGCTCTGGCCGAGCTTCTTGCCCAGCTGCTCGGCCATGACCCGGGCCAGGATGTCGCTGGCGCCGCCGGGGGCGAAGGTCACGATGATCTTGATCGGCTTGTCGGGCCAGGCGGCCAGCGCCGGCAAGGCGAGGGCAGCGGCGGCGCCCGCGCCAGCCCATTGCAGGGCGCGGCGGCGAGTCACGGTGCGGGGCGCAGTGCGGGGCGCGGAGGTGGCGGCGGGGCCACGGGCGGGGGTCAGGCGGTGGGTCATGGCATCCTTGCAGGGCAGTGAAAACAGAACATCGTCCGGAACGGACAGCGTTTACAGGCAATGTACGTGCCTGCCCCGGGCTCGCCAATCGCTGGTTGCTTATGAACCGGATAACAAACCGCCGAACGCCGCGCACCGGGCAGGGTTAACGGCGAGGCGCTGGCCCGCCACCCGCGGCGAAAATCCAGCCCATGCACCATGCGCGTGCGCCGCAGCCGGGTGGGCCGGTCGGGTGCGCACCTTCAACCCGGGCCCGACCCATGAGCCGACAGCACGATCCTTTTGACACCTACCTGTTGCGGGTGTTCAGCACGCTGATGACCGAGCGCAGCGTCTCGCGCGCGGCGGCGCGGCTCAACCAGTCGCAGCCCGCGGTGAGTGCGGCGCTCAAGAAGCTGCGCGACATCCTGGGTGACCCGCTGCTCATCAAGGACAAGCAGCGCATGGTGCCGACCGAGCGTGCGCTGCAACTGGAGGCTTCGGTGCGCATCGTGCTGGGCGAAATTGACGGCCTGCTCGCGCCCGCCGCGGCGTTTGACCCGGCCACCACGCGCCAGACCTTCCGCATCGGCACGCCCGACTACCTGGCGCCGCCGCTGATGGCCAGCATGGTGAGCTACCTGCGCCTGAGCGCGCCGCGCGCCCACCTGGTGGTGCACCCGCTGAACCAGGGCTTTGACTACGAGGCTGCGCTGGCCGACGGCGAACTCGACGTGGTGATCGGCAACTGGCCGCAGCCGCCCGAGCACCTGCGCATGGCCGTGCTGCTGGAAGACGAGGTGGTGTGCCTGGTCAGCCGCGAGCACCCCGGCGCGGCGCGGCTCACGGTGGCCGACTACCTGAACGGCGCGCACGTGGTGCCGCAGCTCTATAGCGTGACGCAGCGCGGCGTGGTCGAGTCGCACCTGGCGGCGCTGCGCATGGCGCGCGAGGCCACGGTGACGGTGCCGTTTTTCAGCATGGCGCCTAACCTGCTGCCCGGCACCGACCTGATCTTCACCACCAGCCGCCACTTTGCCGAACACTTTGCACGGTTGTTGCCGCTGGCGGTGGTGGCCTCGCCGATCGATTTTCCGGTGATGCGCTTCTACCAGCTCTGGCACAGCCGCACCCAGCATTCGCAAGGCCATGCCTGGCTGCGCGCGCTGCTGTCGGCCGTGGCCCGCACGGCCGATGCCACGCAGGCGCTGCGGCCGGTGCGTGGGGGTGTGCGACGGGCGCCGCCAATGGCCCCGCGTACGCCCGCGCGGCGTTGATGCGCCTGACCGCAGAAAAGCGCCTCGGGTCTGTGGGGGATCGGCAGGCTGCAGCCGGGCGGCTGAAGCCTTGTCATTCGGCCGAAATCAGTCCGGGCGCCCCGAAAACGCCGCCGCGGCCGATCGCCCGACGGCCTCGCGCAGCCAGGCGTGGGCGCTGCTGTGCAACCCGCGCCGGTGCCACAGCGCGTCCACGTGCACGGGCGGCACCTCAAACGGCAGTTCGCGCCAGACCAGGTCTTCGGCCATGCCGGTGACGCTGACAAAGTGGCGCGGCAGCACGGTCAGCAGGTTGGACGCGGTGACCACCCGCCCGGCCGTGAAGAACTGGTAGACGGTGAGCACGATGCGGCGCTGGCGGTTCAGCGCGGCCAGCGCCTCGTCGATGAAGCCGTAGGGGCGGCCCGAAAAGCTCACCAGCAGGTGGCGCGCCGCGCAAAACCGGTTGAGCGTGAGCGGACCGCGCGCCAGCGGGTGGCCCTTGCGCATCACGCACACATAGCGGCCGTCATACAGGCGCTGGCTGGCAAAGCCGACCGCCTCACCCGCCTGGGCGCGCGCGGTCAGGTCGGCCAGCGCTGCGGGGAAATAGCCCACGGCGAGGTCGGCGGTGCCCTCGTCCAGCAACTGGCGCGGGTCGCGGGTGGTCAGCGGCACCACGCGCAGCGACACGTTGGGCGCGTCGTTCTCCAGAATGCCGACCAGCCCGGGGATCAGTTCGGCGGCGGTGGCGTCGGCCATGGCCAGCACGAAGGTGCCGGTGTCGCTGGCGGGGTCGAACGGGCCGGGCGCGAGCGACTGCTGCAACTGGTGCAGGGCCTCGCGCACGGTCGGCCACAGCGCCAGCGCACGTGGCGTGGGCTCGACGCCGTGGCCGCTGCGGCGCACCAGGTCGTCGCCCAGCGTGTCGCGCAGGCGGCGCAGTGCGTTGCTCACGGCGGGCTGCGTCAGGGCCAGGTTGTGCGCCGCGCGCGTCAGGCTGCGCTCGGCCATGACCTCGTCAAACACCCGCAACAGGTTCAGGTCGAAGGTGCGGAAGTTGATCTGCAGGGGTGGGGGCGGTGTAGTCATCACTGATGTGAATGATAACCATCATAAATGTTAAGTTGAATCACACTGGTGTTAACCCTAATATGTGGGTCATGCGGAGATTCCATCCGCAGCACTGTCCTCACAAGGGAATCGAAGGGAAACCATCATGACCAGCTTTGTCCACGTTGAACAACCTGCCACGCACGCCGGCGTGGCCCGCGCCGAGGCCGCATTCGGCGCTGCACGCGAACTGGGGCGCCGTTTTGACAGCACCCGTGGCCTGGCCGCCATGCTGCTGGCCGCCATTCTGGCCGCCATGCTGGTGGTCGCCGACCAGGTGATCGACACCTGGGCCAATGGGCACCTGCTGATGGCCTGGGTCGTGTTGTGGGCGGTGGGTTTTGTGGTGCTGGCGCTGTGCGCCGACACCGCCCGCCGTTTGGCGCAACGCATGGTGGCCGGGCTCAACGCCTGGTCGCGCCGCGTGGCGCAGTCGCGCGCCGACGCCCGGCTCTGGGAGATCGCCAGGACCGACCCGCGCGTCATGGCCGACCTGCAGGCCGCGCTCTCGCGCAGCACCGACGAGGCCGACCAGGCCACCGCCGCCGCTTTCAACACGCGGCTGGCGCGCCAGAATGCGCTCAAACCGATGTTGCCGGGCGTGGCCATGTCGGTGGCTGGCGACGCGGTGAACCGCCCGGCGTCGCGCCCGTACTTTCCGTACTACTACTGAGCGGGCTGGCGCGGCGCCGGGCGCGTCACCAGATAAATGCCCGGCAGGATCAGCGCCGCGCCCATCAGGTGGTGCAGGCCCAGCGGCTCGTTCAGGATCAGCCAGGCCGCGGCCCCGGTGTACAGCGGCCCCAGATACAGGCTGACCGCCACCTTGCTGGCCCCCAGCACCCGCTGCGACCAGCCGTGCGCCAGGTAGGCGCCCAGCCCCGGCAGCAGCGCTGCCGCCAGCGTCAGCAGCGTGGCCTGCTGGCGCCAGGCGGGCGTGTCGGGTTGCAGCATTTCCCATACTGAAAACGGCAGCAGGATCGCCACGCCGCCCGCGCTGATGGCGGCCAGCCGTGCGGTGGCGCTCAGGGTGCTGTGCCAGTGCCTGAGCAGCAGCGAATACACCGCCCAGGCCAGCATGGCCAGCACCATCCAGCCGTCGCCCACCACCCACTGCACCTGCGCCAGCGCGGTCCACCGGCCCTGCACCACCACGTGCAGCACGCCGGTCAGGGCCAGCGCCACGCCCACGCCCTGGCGCCCCGAAAAATGCTCGCCCAGGCCGATCACGGCGGCCAGCGCAATCACCACCGGCGCGGCCGAGTAGATCAGCGAGATGTTCATGGCCTGCGTGGTCTGCGCGCCGATGTACACCCCCGCGCCGCAAACCCCCATGCCCAGGAAGCCCAGCACCAGGTACTGGCGCCAGTCGCTCCATACCGCGTGGCGTTCGCGCCAGAGCTCGCCGCGCGCCAGCAAGGCCAGCAGCAGGCCGGCCACGGCCCAGCGCCCCAGCGCCAGCGTGTAGGGCCCGACCACGCCAACGGCCTGGCGCGCCACGATGGAGTTGACCGCCCACAACGCGGGGCTGATCCAGATCAGGGCAAGGGCAAGGCGGGTGCGCGCGGCGTCGGTGGACATGAAGGGCGGGGCAGTGGGGACCAGTGGGGACGGACGTCAAGTCTATATGCTCTGCTTAACAGAGCAAACTATGTCCATCTGACGGGGGGTAAAAGGCGAAAAAGCCGACAAAAATAGAAACGCCCCGGTGGGTGGCCGGGGCGGTGGCGCGACGCGGCGGCCGGGTCGGGCCGCTGCGTCCGGGTCGATTCTGGCGGGCGGCGCGCGAAGGGCTTTCGCGCGCTGCGGGGTGCTCAGGCGGCCAGCCGCTTTTCGAGTCGGGCGCGCGTCTCCTCGAGCGCCTTGGGCAAATGGTGTCGCAGTTGGGTGAACAGTTCGTTGTGCAGCTTCAGCTCGGCCTGCCAGGCGGCTTGGTCAAAGCTGGTCACCGTGTTGAACTGCTCGGCCGTGAAGTTCAGGCCGGTCCAGTTGACTTCTTCGTAGGTGGGGCTCACGCCAAACGGGTGGTCCACGCCCTGCGCCGTGCCTTCGATGCGGTCGATCATCCACTTGAGCACGCGCATGTTCTCGCCGTAGCCGGGCCAGACGAACTTGCCGTCGGCGCCCTTGCGGAACCAGTTGGTGCAGAAGATCCGGGGCACGGTGACGCCGGTCTGGGCCAGCTTCTCGCCCACGTTGAGCCAGTGCTGGAAGTAGTCGCTCATGTTGTAGCCGCAGAAGGCGATCATGGCGAACGGGTCGCGCCGCACCACGCCTTGCTGGCCGGCGATGGCGGCGGTGGTTTCCGAGCCCATGGTGGCGGCCATGTACACGCCCTCGACCCAGCTGCGGCCTTGCGAGACCAGCGGCACGGTGGTGGAGCGGCGGCCGCCGAAGATGAAGGCGTCGATCGGCACGCCGGCCGGGTCGTCCCAGGCCGGGTCGAGCGCCGGGTTGTTGGTGGCGGCCACGGTGAAGCGGCTGTTGGGGTGCGCCGCCTTGGCGCCAGTGGCCTTGGCGATCTCGGGCGTCCAGTCCTTGCCCTGCCAGTCGATCAGGTGCGCGGGCAGGTGGCCGGTGTCCTGCTCCAGGCCTTCCCACCAGACGTCGCCGTCGTCGGTCAGCGCCACGTTGGTGAAGATCACGTCGCGGTCCAGGCTGGCCATGCAGTTGGGGTTGGTCTTGAGGTTGGTGCCCGGCGCCACGCCAAAGTAGCCGGCTTCGGGGTTGATGGCACGCAGGCGGCCGTCGGGACCGGGCTTGATCCAGGCGATGTCGTCGCCGATGGTGGTGACCTTCCAGCCCTCAAAACCGGCCGGCGGCACCAGCATGGAGAAGTTGGTCTTGCCGCAGGCGCTGGGAAAGGCGGCGGCCACGTGGTATTTCTTGCCCTGCGGGTTGGTCACGCCCAGGATCAGCATGTGCTCGGCCAGCCAGCCCGGGGCATCGGCCGATTCCTGCGCGGCCGCACGGCCCATGTTGGAGGCGATGCGCAGCGCAAAGCACTTTTTGCCCAGCAGCGCGTTGCCGCCGTAGCCCGAGCCGTAGCTCCAGATCTCGCGCGACTCGGGGTAGTGCACGATGTACTTGGTGGGGTTGCACGGCCAGGCCACGTCTTTCTGGCCGGGCTGCAGCGGCGCACCCACGGTGTGCACGCAGGGCACAAAGTCGCCGTCGGTGCCCAGCACGTCAAACACGGCCTTGCCCATGCGCGTCATGATCTTCATGTTGACGGCCACATACGCGCTGTCGGACAGCTCCACGCCGATGTGGGCGATGGGCGAGCCCAGCGGGCCCATGCTGAACGGCACCACGTACATCGTGCGGCCCTTCATGCAGCCGGCAAACAGGGCCTGCTCGCCATTGGGGCGGCCGTGCTGCAGCGTGGCGCGCATTTCGGCCGGGGCCACCCAGTGGTTGGTCGGGCCGGCGTCTTCCTTGCGTTCACTGCAGATGAAGGTGCGGTCTTCCACGCGGGCCACGTCGTTGGGGTCGGAGCAGGCCAGAAAGCTGCCCGGGCGCTTGGCGGGGTTGAGCTTCTTGAACACCCCGGCGTCCACCAGCAACTGGCACAGGCGGTCGTATTCTTGCTGGGAGCCGTCGCACCAGTACACGTGGTCGGGCTGGGTGAGGGCGGCCATGTCGGCCACCCAGGCAATCAATTTGGCGTTTTTGACGTACGCGGGGGCGTTGACGGTCAAACCCTGCATCACGGGAGAGTTCATGGATAAGGCTCCTGAGTTGAAAAATCGTCTTTTCAAAGGCCTGCAAGGCGCCGTGCCACGTGGGGCCGGAGCGGGGTGCGCCGGGGCCATGAGGGCCGCGCCGCGCCGGTGCTTGCAGCGGGTGCCGTCCATGGGGGGGGAGTGGCCCGGCCTTTGAAAAAACGGCTTGTCAGCGCAGTCGGCTCTCGGGGGTCGCGGGGTCGGCAACAGGGTGGCGTGAAGGGTGCTTCACAGCCCGCGGGTCGGCTGGAGTCTGATTCTAAGAAGCGCAGACCGGCATGACCGCCGTGTGACGGCCTAACTCTATGCAAAACCCGCATGAGGTTATGCGGCGCATTCGGCGCGTCGGCAGCGCCGCGTCCGCACGGCGGCGCCCCGCCGGGCGCAGCGACGGGGCGAGGGTGTAAAAAAAGAGGAGCGTCCCGGCCAAGCGGGACAAGGGCAGTGGCCCGGTCAGGCCATGAACACGGCGATGAAGGCCAGCAGGAAGATCAGCACCGCACCCGCCAGGGGCAGCACCAGCGGCATCAGCGGCACGATTTTCTCGACCGCATCGGCTTCGTGGGCGGTGTCGGTGGGGGCGTGACTGGAGCTGGACATGGCAGGTCTTTCCGGAAAATTCTGGGATTCAGCCGACTATTTTACCCGGCCCGTGGCCGCAGGGCCAGGGCGGCGGCTTCACGGATGGTGGGCTTCACAGCAGGGCGTAGGTGGTGCTGGCGCGGCACACGCTTTTGCCGTCGGTGGCGCCGCGCAGGTCGATTTCGCCAAAGGCCAGCGATTTGCCCGCGCGCAGCACGCGGGCCTGCACCAGCGCGTCCTGGCCCGAGAGCGGCCGCAGGAAGCTGCTTTGCAACTGCACCGTGGTGCACGGGCGAAACGCACCGAAGTGGTTGACCAGGGCCAGCGCCATGGCGGTGTCGGCCGCGGCCATCATGGCCTGGCCACAAACGATGCCGCCGGTGCGGGCCAGAGCGTCACGGTGCGGCAGGCGCAAGGTCACGCTGTCGGCGTCAAAGCCCTGCACCTGCAGGCCCAACGCCTGAACCCAGGGGGCGAAATAGTCGGTCAGGGCGGCTTGCAGCGTGGTGGTGTCCATAGGGTTGGGGGAGTAAGATTCCAGACCAATATTCGCAGTTAGCCCGCGTCAAATATCGATACTTTGCTATAGATTCAGGATAAAACAACAAAACCCGGCTCAGGCCAGCGCGGCCTCAAACCCGACGGACTGCAAGCCTGCCAGCACCGCGCGCACGTGCTCGGGCCCTCGGGTCTGGATGACGAGCTCGATCTCCACGTTCTGGGCCGCCAGCAGGGTGAAGGCGCGCTGGTGGTGCACCTCGTCGATGTTGGCGCCTGCGTCGGCCACCACCTGGGTGATGTGGGCCAGCACGCCGGGCACGTCGCGCGCGCTCACGCGGATGCGCGCCAGCCGCCCGGCGCGCACCATGCCGCGCTCGATGATGGCGGCCAGCAGCAGCGGGTCGATGTTGCCGCCGCACAGCACCAGCCCGACCTTGCGACCCTGAAACCGCGCCGCATGCTTGATGACGGCGGCCAGCCCGGCCGCGCCCGCGCCCTCGACCAGGGTCTTTTCAATCTCGAGCAGCATCACGATGGCCTGTTCGATGTCGCCCTCGTCCACCAGCAGCAGGTCGTCCACGCGCTGGGCGATGATCTCCTGCGTGATCTTGCCGGGCCGCCCCACCGCAATGCCCTCGGCGATGGTGCTGGTGCCCTGCGGGTGGTGGGTGCCCTTGATGGCGTTGAACATGGCCGGAAAGCGCGCCGCCTGCACACCGATGATTTCAATGCCGGGCTGCAGTGCGCGCGCCGCCGTGGCCATGCCGGCAATCAGCCCGCCGCCGCCCACCGCGATGACCAGGGTGTCCAGGTCGGGCACGGCCTGCAGCATCTCCAGCGCAATGGTGCCCTGGCCCGCGGCCACGGCCTCGTCGTCATAGGGGTGCACAAACACGAGTTTTTGCGAATCGGCCAGCGCATAGGCGTGGCTGCGTGCTTCTTCCAGCGTGTCGCCGTGCAGCACCACCTCGGCGCCAAAGCCGCGGGTGCGCGCCACCTTCACGCCCGGCGTGAAGCGCGGCATGACGATCACCGCGCGCAACCCCAGGCGTTGGGCGTGAAAAGCCACGCCCTGCGCGTGGTTGCCCGCGCTCATGGCCACCACGCCGCGCTGGCGCTCCTGGGGCGACAGCTGCATCAGCCGGTTGCAGGCGCCGCGCTCCTTGAACGAGGCGGTGAACTGCAGGTTCTCAAACTTGAGGAACAGCTGCGCGCCGGTGATTTGCGACAGCGTGCGCGACTCCACGCACGGCGTGTTCAACACCTGTCCCTGGAGGCGCGCTGCGGCCTCGACCACGTCCTGGAGTGCAATCATTGGGCAATTGTGTGCGTTAAATCACCAGAGAGCCGGTGGTTTTTTCCTCATCAGTGTCTTCCATCCCGCAGAAGTCTGCGTTATTGTGGGGCCGACTGTTGTCAGGCATTTTGTGGCCGGAGGCGATCAAATGGTCAAGCGTGTGCATCATGAAGTGGCGGGCGGGCCGGTGCTGCCCTCACCCGGGCTCGGGGCTGCGCCGGTGCTGGACCTCATGTGTTCGCACTTTGTGTTGAGCCTGGCCGCCAAGCAGGGCCCCAAGTTCAACGTGCGCCGCGACCTCAATGGCCTGCTCTCGCTGTCGGGGCGCCATCTGGTGTGGCCGCTGCCCGTGCTGGCGCGCCTGCGGGAGTTTCTGGCCCGCCGTTGCCGCGACAACGAATTCTGGCGCGGCCACGAGGCGCTGGACAGCGGCGAGTTTCTCGACCGCCACGGCGTCTGGCGCGGCCCGTATGAAGAAGGCACGCTGTTCTTCTACCTCGACGAATACGCCAAGGACCAGCCCAAGGACCTGCTCTCGGTGCTGTCGGTCACGGGGGCGTGGCTGGCCCATGCCCTGAAGAAGCAGTCCACGCTGGTCGAGAAAAACATCGACGCCCTGTCGGGCCTGCTGCAGCTCAACCAGGCCGAGCGCGCCCTGCTGCTGTACGGCACGCTGGCGCGCTACCAGCGCGATTTGCGCAGCCTGCTGGTGGAGTTCAAGGTCAACAACGCCCCCGAGGCCTATGCCGCCATCGCCGAGGTGGCCGGCGTCAACGCCGCCGAGGTGGGCGAGGCGCTGCGTGCGGGCTCGCGGCTGGAGCGCATCGGCCTGGTCGAAAACCTGATCTCCGAGCACAACATCACCGACCTGGCCGACCTCATGAAGGTCAGCGAAAAACTCCCGCCCGTGCTGATGCGCGAATACCGCGACCACAGCGAGCTGATGGCCGTGTTCACCCGGCCGGCCACGCACAGCAGCCTGCAACCCGGTGATTTCAGCTTCATCGAGGGCGACGTGCAGGTGCTCGTCAGCCTGTTGCGCAACGCGGTGCAAGGCAAGGCGCCCGGTGTCAACGTGCTGCTGTACGGCCCGCCCGGCACCGGCAAGACCGAGCTGGCCAAGGTGGTGGCGCAGGCCGCGGGGCTTGACCTGTTTGAAGTGGAATACGCCGACCGCGATGGCAACTCTTTAAGCGGGCGCGACCGCTACCGCTCGCTGCAGATCGCGCAGGTGTTCCTCAAGGGCGCGCCGCAGGCGGCGCTGCTGTTTGACGAGGTGGAAGACGTGTTCCCGCCCATCAGCGTGGACGCGGCGGGGTTGATGGCGCGCCAGGAGCAGCAGGCGCTGTCGGCCGCGGTGGGCCATTCGGTCAATGGCAAGGCCTGGGTCAACCAGATTCTGGAAGCCAACGCCGTGCCCACGCTGTGGGTCACCAACCGCATCGAGCAGATCGACCCGGCCTTTCGCCGCCGCTTTGCCTACCACCTGGAGCTGACCTCGCCGCCGCCCGGTGCGCGCGAACAGCTGGTGCGCAAGACGTTGGAGATGGCGCTCGATGGCGTGGCCGTGAGCGACGGTTTTGTCGCCAAACTCACCGGCCGCAAGGGCCTCACGCCCGCGCAGATCCGCACCGCGGTGCGCTTTGCCGGGCTGGCCCGCCCGCACGACGCGCTTGCCGACGAGCCCGCCCGCATCCTGGCGTTTGAAGGGCTGATCGAGCGCCAGCTCAAGAACTCCGACGCCGCGCTGGGCAACCAGCCCGCCGACCACGGTGGCCGCAAACCGGTCACCACCTACGACCTCGACATGCTGAACGTGGAGACCCGCTTTGACATCCCCCGCATCGTCGAAGCCCTGAAGGCGCGCGGCCACGGCACCCTGTGCTTTTACGGCGCCCCCGGCACCGGCAAGACCGCCCTGGGCGAACACATCGCCCAACGGCTGGAGCGCCCGCTCATCGTCAAGCAGGCATCCGACCTGATGAGCAAATACGTGGGCGAAACCGAGCAGAACATGGCCGCCATGTTCAAGGAAGCCGAGGCCGAAAAAGCCGTGCTGCTGCTCGACGAGGCCGACAGCTTCCTGCAGGACCGGCGCGGCGCGCAGCGCACCTACGAGGTGACCGAGGTGAACGAGATGCTGCAGGGCATGGAGCGCTATGCCGGCATCTTTGTCTGCACCACCAATCTGCTCGACCGCATCGACCAGGCCGCGCTGCGCCGCTTCACCTTCAAGATCCGGTTCAAGCCACTCACCGCCGCGCAGCGCGAAAAGATGTTCGTGACCGAGGCGCTGGACGGCGATGCGGCCCGGCTCGACGCGTTGCTGCGCGCCCGCCTGGCCAAGCTCGACCAGCTGTGCCCCGGCGACTTTGCCGCCGTCAAGCGCCAGACCGACATCCTGGCCACCGGGTTCAGCGCCGAGGAATTTCTGGAACAGCTCGAAGCCGAGCACCGGCTCAAGCCGGAGGTGCGGGAGGCCAGGGGGATGGGGTTTGTGCAGTGAGCCACAGCGGTGAAACAAACCCGATGGTCGGCCGCTTGCCGAGACGGCCCGCCAGCTGGGTTGCCGTCACTCCGGTCCATGAATCACTATAATTATAATAGCAAACTAACACCATTTGACGGGGGCTAACGGCATAAAAGACTCATAAAAAGGTCTTTAGCACCAACCCCAGCAACGCCAGCCCCAGCACCCACATCACCCCACTCAACCACACCACGCGCACCCGGTTGGCCTCGGCGCGCTGGACGAGCTGGGTGTTCTGCTCGGCCAGCGCCTGAATCAGCTCCGAGGTGGCCATGAGCTGCTCCTGCAGTTGCGTGACCTGGGCGTCCAGCGCGGTCAGGCGGGCGTCGATCCGGGCGAGGGCCTGCGCTTCGGGCGACAGGGTCAAGGGCACTTCTTCGGTGGCGGCCGCTTCGGGTTCGGGTGCTTTCTTGCCCACGGTGGCCCAGAGCTTTTTGGCGCCTTCGGCCACCTTGGGTGCGTTGCGGATCACCTCCGCCCAGGGCACGCTTTGCAAAACTGTCATCCAGCCGATGGCCATGGGGCTGCCTTTCAAGAGACGGCTGCAGGGGTTGCGCCCACGCGCCCGACACCCCCGGCGCCTTGGTGTGAGTCTGGCCCCTGCGAGCCCAAAGCCCACAAGATACGCGATTTGGCCGGCCCATGGCCCGACAAGCCCCTGCATCGCGCAGGCGCTCTGATACGCTGGCGCGGGGCGCGCACCCCCGGCATACTGGCGGGCGCGCGCTGTGCGCACACACGGCCAAGCTGCAGAAAGTCGAACCCCCTTCATGAGCCTCCTGACCCTGGACCCCGAGGTCCGCAACATCCTGCTTTTGCTGCTGGGCGCGTTGCTGGGCGCCACGCTGTTCCATGCCGACTTCGGTTTTACCGGCGCCTACCGGCGGCTGATCGCGCATGGCGATGGTTCCACCGTCATGCCGCAGTTGCTGCTGGTGGGGCTGTGCACCGCGCTGTTTGCACCGGTCCTTGCGGCCGGGGGGCTGTTCGGGCAGGGCGTGGCCGGGGCCACGGCGCCGGTGAGCCTGTCGGTGGTGATCGGGGCGTTTGTGTTTGGCATCGGCATGCAACTGGGGGGTGGCTGCGGCTCGGGCACGCTGTATGCGCTGGGCCGCGGCAGCCTGCCGATGTTTGTGACGCTGCCGGCCTTTTGCGCGGGCGGGTTCTGGGCCAGCCTGCATTCGTGGTGGCAAGAGCTGCCCTCGGCCGGCGAGATCGTGCTGGGCGAGACGCTGGGCTGGCCGCAGGCGGTGGGCCTGCAGGTGGCGGTGCTGCTTGGGCTGGCCTGGGCGCTGCGGCGCTGGACCGCGGGCACGCGAGCCTCGGCGCCGCCGCGGGTCACCCATTCCACCTGGCCGTGGTGGTGGGGCGGCGTGGTGCTGGCGCTGCTGTGCGTCATCACGCTGCTGCTGGCGGGCCACCCGTGGACGATCACCTGGGCCTTCACGCTGTGGGCCGCCAAGGTGGCCGTGGCGCTGGGCTGGGACCCGGCCACCTCGGCGTTCTGGCAGGGCGATTTTCAGCAGCAGGCGCTGCAGTCGAGCGTCTTCACCGACACCACGTCGCTGATGGACATGGGCCTGATCCTCGGCACCTTCGTGGCCGCGGCGTTGGCGGGCGGGCTGGTGTTCCGGCTCAAGACCAGCCCGCGCCAGTTTCTGACCGCGTTGGTGGGCGGGCTGATGATGGGTTACGGCGCGCGCATCGCCTACGGCTGCAACATCGGTGCCTTTGTGTCGGGCGCGGCGTCCACCAGCCTGCACGGCTGGCTGTGGATCGCCATGGCGCTGCCGGGCAACTGGGTGGGCGTGGCCCTGCGCCGGCGCATCGGCCTGGCCGTGTAACGCCAAACCGACCGCATTGACATCGCCGCCCCGGGAGCCATCCGCATGTCCGCTAACCGCACCTGGCGCCCATGGGCCGTGGCGTGCCTGTGGGGCTTGGCCGCACTGGCGGGGCTCTGCCAGGCCGCCACGCAACCTCAATCCCCGCCCATGCCCGCGCAGATCACCGTTCCGGCAGGCGACTTCATCATGGGCTCGGACGACGCCGAGCGCGAAGCCGCCTACACGCTGGACGCCGCCGCCTACGGCCACGAAACCACCCGGCGCCAGCAGTGGTATGCCAACGAACCCGCCCGCAGCGTTGCCCACACCGGCGCCTACGTCATCATGGCCACGCCCGTCACCAACCGCCAGTACGCGGCGTTTGTGGCGGCCACCCGGCACCGCGCCCCCAACGTGGACCGCACCACCTGGGACGGCTACGGCCTGATCCACCCGTTCGAGCGCACCCGGCGCCATGCCTGGGCGGGCGGCGTGCTGCCCAAGGGGCGCGAAGACCATCCCGTGGTGCTGGTGAGCTGGGCCGACGCGCAGGCCTATGCGCAATGGCTGTCGCGCCAGACCGGCCAGCACTGGCGCCTGCCCACCGAAGCCGAGTGGGAAAAAGCCGCGCGCGGGCTGCAGGGCCAGCGCTTCCCCTGGGGCGATGCGTTTGACCCGCTGCGCCTGAACAGTGCCGACCGCGGCCCGTTTGACACCCAGCCCGTGGGCAGCCACCCCACAGGCGCCAGCCCCTTCGGCCTGCTCGACGCCGCCGGCCAGGTGTTTGAATGGACCGCCACGCAAGAGGGCAACCGACCGGTGGTCAAAGGCGGCTCGTGGGACGACCACGGCTGCGGCATTTGCCGCCCCGCGGCCCGCCACACCCGCCCGGCGAACCTCAGGCACATCCTGATCGGGTTTCGGCTGGTGCGGGCGCCCTGAGGCGCGCTGCCAACAACCCTGCATTCAAGGGGATGGCCCGTTTCTTCAACGCCTGTGTCCCCCGTTCGCCCCGAGCTTGTCGAAGGGCGCTGCAGTTCCGACCCTTCGGCAAACGCAGGGCAGGCCCCGCTCAACCCGAACGGTTCATCTCGAATGAACGTCAAGGGTCGAGAACGCCTGTTTGCAGCGGGTAAAAGCTGCCGGTGGCCGGTGGCTGACGCTGCCGGGACGCGCCCATCGGCTCGACCGCCAGTGACAGGCCGGTTCCGGGGGATAGCGGCCTGTCGGATCAGCAAACCACGAACGACCGGCCCGGGCAGGAAAGGTCGGTCCCAAAGATTGCTTGTTCGTCCGCTGCAGGCTGATCAAAGTCATTCGCAACTAATAGGCCGAACGACCGCTGAGATCGTCACCGACCGCTTGACGGTCAGCGGCACGCACGGCCACTCCCCCTCCGAGACCAGTCATTCGACAGCCTTGGGTTCGGCATTCTGTGGCCGTGACCGGTTCTCGACGACGGGTTGATTCTGTTAAACGCCTAGCCGTAGGTCTAGCCTATCGACTTCCTCCAAAGTTTGAACAACAGACTCTACGAGATCACCGTCGAAATCATCGCGATCTGCTTCCTCGTGAGTTCCTTTGTTCAAGTAGGTCCACACTAGGTTGGCGGCGGGAATGCCGAGGATTCGTCCGTATGCGGCCAAGAGCGCGGGCTTATTGGCGTGGTTGAAGTGCGCGGCGTCGTTGAGCCGCTTGCGCAGGGCTTCGCATAGGTTGCGCAGCCCCGGCTCGGCGCCGACGCCAGCCAGCTGCAAATTGAGCACACCCAGCTCGTGGCTGCCTAGCCAACGCCACACTTTCTCCGAGAGCATCTCGAGGCCTTGGCGGCAGGCGGCGAGGGCCTCGCGGTGGTCGAGGTTGTCCTTTGCCGCGCGCGCCTTGGCCACGTAGTTCCTGATCGTGACGTTTCCCGACACCCGCGGCTGGTAGTCGCCCGTGTGGTTGCGGAACAGGTAGACCTTGCAATCGTTGCGACGCTGGGCAGGCAAGTGCTGCTGGATGTCTTTGATGAACTCGTTGCTGTGGCAGGTGACGATGAGCTGGGTGTCGGCGAAATGGTCGCTCTCGAAGATTGTCTCGCGGATGCCACTGCGGTGGTCGTGGTCGATGGCGTTGATGGCGTCGTCGAACACGACCAGGGGGCTTTGGATGCTCTGGGCCTTGGCCAGCAGGATCGCGAGGCCCAGGCAGCGGATGTGGCCCTCGCTGAGGATACGCAGCGCGTCCACCCGAACGCCGGGATTTCCACGGAACGAGATCTCGATCTTCTGCTCGCCGTTGAGGGGCAAGTGGAGGGCGGCAAGCTTGTCGGGGTCGAGGTCGTTGCGGTTGAACTCGTTGTAGAGGTTCATGGCCGCGTCGTTGAGGCCTGCCATAAGCATGCCGGGGAGCTGGTTGCGGTAGCCGCGCAGCAATCCCAGGAATCGGTCGTAGGCAGCCTTGATGGGGGCGTCACGCGCGAGGTCGAGGGCTTCTTGGGCCACGTCGGCGATGAGCTGCGCGTTGTCTACGTCGAACGCCGCGATCCTGGCCCTGGCTGCGGCGACGCCGTCCACGAGCTGCTTGCGCTTTAAGTCCTGGGCTTGGATGGCCAATTGCAGGGTGACGAGAGCCGCGCGTTCTTTGGCGTGCCGTTGCCGCTCCTGACGGGCCAGCGCCGAAGCTGTGTCCTGCGCCGCGACGCGGTCTGCCACCGCCAGGATCGCCTCGAGCGTGACGGCGTCGGCCTCCTCGCCATACTGCGGCGGCTTGGCAGGGTAGACCACCGACCACCACTCGCCAGCCGGCTCGACCGGAAGTCCCGCGAGGAACAGTCCCACAGGCGTCTCTTGCTCATCATGCGCTGCAAGGAACGCGGACACTGCGCCAAGCTGGCGGCGCAGCTCGCGCGACGCAGTGCCGACCTTGCGTTGGGCGGTCGCGCGCTGTTCTTGCAGCTCGCCGAGCTCCTTCAAGTCGGTTAGGCCGGCCTTGGCCTTCTCGAATGGGTTGGACTTGGCGTCGGCCAGCGGCGTGTCGCAGGCCGGGCAGTGGTTGCCCTGGGTGGCTTGCAGCGCGAGGACGGCGCTGTAGAGGTCTTTGAAGGAGACTTGGCTGCTGCGCGCTTCGAGCTTGGCGGCGATGCCGGCGAGTTCTTCTTGGGCCGCACGCGGCGCCTCGAAGGCGGCCAGCAGGCCATTGCGCGATACGCCGATGGCGGCCGGCGGCACGGCGTTGAGGATACCGTCGAGTTCCTGGAGGCGGCCGGGGGCTTCGGCGGTGCCGATGAACGCTTTGAGTCCGTCGTAGGCCAAGCCCTCTTGATGAGCGGCAGCCAAGGCGGCCTCCTCGGCCGCTAGGTCCAGCAGGGCTTGTGCCTCGCCGTTGACGGCGGCTTGGTCATTGGCCAGTGCGTTGCGTTTGCCGGTCAACGCGAGCTGCTTGGTCGCGGTCGTCACGAGCTGCGCGTCGATGGACTCATTGAAGTGGCCTACAAACTCGTTGAACTTCTCCATGCCAAACAGCGTGGCAATTAGCTCGGTGCGCTGGGCCGGTGGTCTGGCCGCGATTCGCGAGAAGGCATCGATGCGGTTCTTCTCAATGAAGCAGAACCGGAAGGTGTCGGCATTGGCGACGACAGCGATATCCAGGTTTTGGTGGTCGGTCGCCCGCAGGGCCGGGGCCTCAAAGCGCCGGGCGTGCAGGTTCGCCAGGTAGGTGCGCCCGTCGATGCGTTTGGTTTCGGCCTCTTCGACCGAACCCAGCAGGCCAAATTCCAAGCCTTCGCAGAAGCTGGTCTTGCCGCTGCCGTTGGGGCCGTAGAAGAGGACGACCTGCCTTTGCAGGTCGAAGGGCTCAGGGTTACGAAACCCCCGGAAGGGGCCGATGGTCATGCTGCGCAACCGTTTCCAGGGCCAAGCGCCGTCGGCCGCCACGTCCGCGATGTCAGGCGGGCCGTCAGGCGTCTGCGCCATGTCTCGGCGGGCTTGGCCCACCAGATAGATGGAGCGTTGGCTGTGCTGGCGCGAGGTGCGCGCCAGGGCGTCGAACCGCGCCAAGGCGAGGTTGGCGAGCCGCCTCACGTCAGGTGGAGCCTGAGTGGCCGGCAAATGCAGCCATGCTACGAATCGCTCGAAATCCCTCTTGGAAGACGCCATGCCACCCCCTTAGATGCCTTGGTTTTAACGCGCCCGCCATTTCCCGACCAGGCCTATTCCATCCCGGAGCGACTTTGGCGGCGCGCGCTTGCCTATTCTTTTGCGAATGCCAATCGTAACGGCACCCGTCAGGCTTTCGATTCCCTCTGCTCGGCAAGATATGCCTGCTCGGCCTCGTAGTCGTCGTCCGCCCAACTGTCGTCCCGGTGGGCATATGCCTCGCTGTTCGACTCGACGAGGCCGGAGCGCCCCGCCTTGTCATAGCTAAGCTTGGCTGAGCAGTGCAGCGTGTCGCCGTTGAACATGCGGTCGGCGTCGGGGTCGTAGGAGCCGACCCAATCGCCGTCGGCCTCGATAGTCCATTCAGCGCGGGCCTGCCAAAGGTTGTCCGTTGCGGGCGTTTTGTCCGGGAACTCCGGGTCTTCATCGAAGTCGGCATTGCATTCCGCCATGGCGTTAGACACCTCGTCCGACGAGATGGCGGCTAGGACCATCCTGTTGCGAGCGTAGGAGTCGTAGAAATCATCGATGCCCGCAAATACGCTGATGTCCGGCCCCACGGCGTCCGTGATGGCGTCGATGCAGGCCTGGACCACGGCCGAGACGTTGGCGATGCCAATGGCCGTGGCGCGCTTTTCTGCGGATGGCTTGTCCAAGACCAGAATTTCGGCGTCGTCGAGGTGGTAGGGCAGACTGGTGTTGGCCTCTTCGATACCGAGCGCCGCGTAGGTCTGGTAGCCCAGCAAAGCAGAAATCACTTCGCTGAGTTGCGAACGCGTCGGGGTTGAGCCGAAAGGGGCCAGGGTTTTGGAGGCAGCATAGGCCGCCGAAGTGACAAGGGTAGTCATCTCAGGTTCTCTTAGCTGTTCGGACACTGGTCGTTTTGTTGCCATCGAACAGCCGGAAAAACCCGGAAGTTTGAAAGCGAAAGACTCGCAAGGGGATATGCCGGTTTCAAGCTGACCAGAGCTTAGGCGGGCGCCGTGGCGCATATTTTACCCGAATGACTGCTGCACGGAAGAAACCGTGAGGTGACGGCATGTTCGCGACTGACGGCTGTCGCTGCACAGCAGCCATTCCTACGGCCAGACCAAACTTCCGCACCGTGTCGTCAGCGGTCGGCCGGCACCCAGTCGGGCAACGGCGTGCCGCCGCAGTAGTGGTTGGCGGCCACGTTTTCGCGGAACAGCACGTACACGTCGGCCGGGTCGATGGCCAGCTCGGCTTTCAGGGCCTGGGCAATGGCGTGGGCCAGCGCGGCCTTGCGTTCGGGTTCGCGGCCCGGGCGCAGATCCACGGTCACGATGGGCACGCCGTCGCCAATCTCACCCAGCACTTCGCGGATGGCGACGTAGTCGTACTTGGCTTCCTTGGGGGCCAGGGTTTGCAGCACGGCGGCCTTCACGGCCAGCCGGGTCTGGGTCAGTTGAGCCCTGGAATAGCCGTGGGGTAGTTCAACGCGAACGATGGGCATGGTCAGGTCTTCCTGAATCAGGTGGAGGGGATGAGTTGCTGGCGAAAGAACGCCACGTTGGTGACGAGCCCGGGCAGCAGCCACTGAAACAGGCGTGCCATCTGCACCACCTCGGCCACCGGGGCGTCGCGGGTGGCGGCTTCCAGCAGGCGGGCGCTGTCCAGGCCGCCGGGGTTGGGCAGGATGCGGCTCACGGTCTGCAGCGCCTGCGCATGCACCGCCGCGCAAATGGCTTCGTGCGCCGCACTGCGCACCACGGGTCGGAGGTCGGCCCAGGCCAGCGCAAAGTAGCTGGGCCAGCGCGCCAGGGCGCGGTAGTCGGTGTTGACGAACGGCAGGCCGAGCGTGGCCTTCAGGTCTTCATACAGTGCCCGGGTGGGCGCGTCGGCGTGGTGCGGCTCCATCAGCACCAGCGGCGCGCTGGCGTGCGCGGTGTGCCGCCCGGTGAATGGCAGCACCTCGCCGCTGCCCTGCATGCGGCCGCCTTCGAGCAGAAAACGCGTGAGCGTGGCGATCAGCAGGTAAGGAAAGTTGCCGTGCGAAAACACCTCGATGGTCTCACCCACTTGCGCCAGCTCGCGCGGTGCGTAGCCCAGCGCCTGCAGTCGTGGCTGCAGCGGGGGCGGCGCCAGCGCGGCCACCGCGTCCTCGGTGAAGCGGCGCAGCGCCTGGGCCTGTTCGACGAACAACGCGCTCTGCACCAGCGGCTTCAGGCCTTGCCACAGGGTGTCGAAGAAGTTCGGGTAATGGGCGTAGGCCATCGTGACCACGCCCATCCACGGCACTTGCAGCGCGTGCTTCATGTCCTCGTACTGGGCCTTGCGTCGGCCGTCCACCGCGTATTCGGCCAGCGGGTGGAGGGCCGGGATCGGGTGGGGCAGCAGGCGCGGCAGCTCGGTCATGGGTTCATTCTGCCGGAGTGGGCGCGGCATTGCACACCCGCAGCACTTCTTCGCCGTAGGCGTCCAGTTTCTTGGCGCCCATGCCGCTGATGCCCTGCAGGTCGTCCGGCGATTGCGGCGCACGCGCGGCGATGGCGGCCAGCGTGGCGTCGTGAAAGATCACGTAGGCGGGCAGGTTGTGTTCACGCGCCACCTCGCCGCGCCAGGCCTTGAGGGCGGCAAAACGCTGCTGGCCGGCTTCGTCCAGGCTGGCGGCGGCGGGGGGGACGGCACTGGCTTTGGCGCGCGATGTCTTGCGGTCGGCCGGGGTGGAGACGGATTCACGCAGCAGCACCGTCACCTCGCCCTTGAGCACGGCGCGTGAAAGGTCGGTGAGCTGCAGCGTGTTGAAGGCCTGCGCGTTGACGGCCAGCGCGCCCTGCGCGATCAGCTGGCGCAGCACGCCGCGCAGTTGCACTTCGCTGAGCGTGCGCCCGATGCCAAAGGTGCTGAGCGACGCGTGACCAAACTGGGCGACCTTCTCGGTGGGCTTGCCGCGCAGGATGTCCATGAGGTGGCCCGCGCCAAAACTGATGCCGCTGTGCTGCTGCACGCGGTAGATGGTGCTGAGCAGCATGCGTGCGGCCTCGGTGCCGTCCCACACGGCCGGGGGCTGCAGGCAGTTGTCGCAGTTCTGGCAGGGCGTGCTGCTTTCACCGAAGTAGCCGAGCAGCCGCACGCGCCGGCAGTCGGTGGCTTCGGCCAGGGTGAGCAGCGCGTCCAGCTTGCCGCGCATGACCTGCTTGAACTCTTCGCCCGCGGGGCTTTCGTCGATCATGCGGCGCTGGTTCACCACGTCCTGCAGGCCGTAGGCCATCCAGGCGTTGGCGGGCAGGCCGTCGCGGCCGGCGCGGCCGGTTTCCTGGTAATAGCCCTCAATGTTCTTGGGCATGTCCAGGTGCGCCACAAAGCGCACATCGGGTTTGTCGATGCCCATGCCGAAGGCGATGGTCGCCACCATGACGACGCCGTCCTCGCGCAGGAAGCGGTCCTGGTGGTTTTGCCGCACGGCGCTGTCCAGACCCGCGTGGTAGGGCAGGGCGGTCATGCCGGCTTTGGACAGCGTCTGCGCCAGGTCTTCCACTTTTTTGCGCGTCTGGCAATAGACGATGCCGGCATCGCGGCCTTCGGGGCCGGTGTGTTCGCGTTCGATGAAGCGCAGCAGCTGCGCGGTGGCGTCGGTTTTCTCGACGATGGTGTAACGGATGTTGGGCCGGTCGAAGCTGCTGACGAACTGGCGCGCCTCTTCGAGCTGCAGGCGCTCGACGATGTCGGCCCGCGTCAGGTCGTCGGCGGTGGCGGTGAGCGCCATGCGGGGCACGCGGGGGAAGCGCTCGTGCAGCACGGTGAGTGCGCGGTATTCGGGGCGGAAGTCGTGGCCCCACTGGCTCACGCAGTGGGCTTCGTCAATGGCGAACAGGCCCAGCTGCCCGCGTTCGTACAGCGCGTCGAGCTGCGCCAGAAAGCGCGGCGTGGTCACGCGTTCGGGGGCGGCGTACAACAGGGTGATGTCGCCGCGCAGCAGGCGCTTTTCCACGGCGTTGGCCTCTTCGCCGCTGAGCGTGGAGTTGAGGAAGGCGGCCGACACGCCGGCTTCGTGCAGCGCACCCACCTGGTCGTGCATCAGCGCGATCAGCGGCGACACCACCACGGTGATGCCCAGCCCGGCGTTCTGGCGCGCAATGGCCGGGATCTGGTAGCACAGGCTTTTGCCGCCGCCCGTGGGCATGAGCACCAGCGCGTCGCCGCCCGCGACCACATGGTCCACGATCGCCTTTTGCGGGCCACGGAAGGCGGCGTAGCCGAAGACGTCGCCGAGGATGGACTCGACGGACGGTGACGAGGAAGGCGCGGGCATCGACATGGGCGTCAATCAAATGCTACGTAAAAAATAGCAAACAATGACCATTTGGCGAGGGATAAAGGCATATTTATTCAGTAAAATCACCAACACGGCAGGTTGCCCCATTTTGCCGCAGGCCAAACCCCTGGCCGGGTGGGCTGAGGGCAGGGGCACTTCTACAATGCCGGCATGAAACCGATTGTCTACACCCGTGCCCGAAACCTGCCCGCGCTGCTGGCGCAGCGCATCCTCATCCTGGACGGCGCCATGGGCACCATGATCCAGCGCTTCAAGCTGGGCGAGGCACAGTACCGCGGTGCCGGTTACACCGGGCCGGGCAGCCAGGGCGACCGCTTCAAGGACATCGCGCAGGACGTGAAGGGCAACAACGAGCTGCTCAGCCTCACGCGCCCGGACGTCATCCGCGACATCCACGAGGCCTACCTCGCGGCCGGGGCCGACCTGATCGAGACCAACACCTTCGGCGCCACCACCATCGCCCAGGCCGACTACGACATGGCGCCGCTGGCGCGCGAGATGAACCTCGTGTCGGCCCGGCTGGCGCGCGCGGCGGCCGACCACTACAGCACGCCCGAGCATCCGCGCTTCGTGGTGGGCGCGCTGGGCCCCACGCCCAAGACGGCCAGCATCAGCCCCGACGTGAACGACCCCGGCGCGCGCAACACCAGCTTCGAGGCGCTGCGCGTGGCCTACCGCGAGCAGGTCGAGGCGCTGATGGAAGGCGGCGCCGACGTGCTGCTGGTCGAGACGATTTTTGACACGCTCAACGCCAAGGCCGCGCTGTTCGCGATGGACGAGGTGTTCGAAGCCACCGGCGAGCGCTTGCCGCTCATCATCAGCGGCACCGTGACCGATGCCTCCGGCCGCATCCTGTCGGGCCAGACGGTCACCGCGTTCTGGCACAGCGTGCGCCATGCGCAGCCGCTGGCCGTGGGCCTGAACTGCGCGCTGGGCGCGGCGCTGATGCGCCCCTACATCCAGGAGCTGCACCGTGCGGCGCCCGACACCTTCATCAGCTGCTACCCCAATGCCGGCTTGCCCAATCCGATGAGCGAAACCGGGTTTGACGAAACCCCTGAAGTCACGTCGCGGCTGTTGCGCGAGTTCGCGGCCGAGGGGCTGGTCAACATCGTGGGCGGCTGCTGCGGCACCACGCCCGAACACATCGGCGCGATCCACACGGCGGTGCAGCCGCTGGCCGCCCGCACGCTGAAGCGGCCCCTGTTCTACAAGGAAGCGGCCTGAGCGCGCTCGGCGTACACCCGCTCCAGTAGCGCGCGCAGGGTGACGGTGGTCACCGGTTTGGGCAGAAAGCTGTCCATGCCGATCTCCAGGCAGGCACGCCGGTCTTCGGGCAGCACGGCCGCCGTGAACGCGGCAATGTGCGGCCCGCCGCGGGGCACCAGCTTGCGGATGGCGCGCGTGGCTTCGCGGCCGTCGAGCTCGGGCATGTTGAGGTCCATCAGCACCAGGTCGAAGCTGCGCTTTTGCGCCGCCTCCACCGCCGCCATGCCGTCGGACACCGTTTCGCTGAGGTAGCCCATCTGCTCCAGCATGGTGCGCACCAGCAGCACGTTGATCTCGTTGTCGTCCGCCACCAGGATGCGCAGCGGCGCACGCGCTGCCAGCGTTGGGTCCAGCACGTTGCTCAGCGCATCGCGGCGGTCGTTGCTGGGCGAGGGCACATGGTTCAAGGCATCGACCAGCGCCTGCAGGAGCTGATGGCGGCGCACCGGCTTGCTCAGGCAGTTGGCAAACAGGCCAGTGGGCGCGAGCGCAATGCCCGCGTCGATGGCCGAGCTCAGCAGCAGCAGGGGCATGTCCATGCCACGTGCGCGGATGGCACGGCCGAGCTCGATGCCGTCCATGCCGGGCATGCACAGGTCCATCACCACCACGTCAAATGGCGGGGCCGAGGCGAGCTTGTCGAGCGCTTCGGCGCCCGAGGTCGCCGTTTGCGCCAGCATGCCCCAGCGGTCGGCCAGATTGCCCAGCAGGCTCAGGTTGGTGGGGTTGTCGTCCACCAGCAACACGCGCTTGCCCAGCAGCGCGCGATCGCTGGCGGCCGCGTGGGTTTCGGGCAGATTCTCGGCACGCGGCGCGATCACGTTGAAGCTGAAGGTGGAGCCCGTGCCAGCGGTGCTCTGCACGTCAATGTGGCCGCCCATCAGCGCCACCAGACGTTGCGAGATGATCAGCCCGAGCCCGCTGCCGCCGTACTTTTTGGTGGTGGAGGTGTCGGCCTGCGCGAACGGCTTGAACAGGCGGGCCAGCTGCTCGGGGCTGATGCCGATGCCGGTGTCCCGCACCGAGAACGACAACCGCCCCGGCGCCGGGCGCGACACCCGCAGCACCACCTCGCCGCGCTCGGTGAATTTCACCGCGTTGCCCAGCAGGTTGGTCAGCACCTGGCGCAGCCGCATGTCGTCGGCCCAGACGCAGTCGGGCACGTCGTCGTCGATCAGGCACACCACCTCCAGCGCCTTGCGCGTGGCCTGCGGCGTCACGGCGGCCAGCGCCGCGTCCACGCATTGCGTCAGATAGAACGCGTGCGGGGCCAGCTCCATGTGGCCGGATTCGACCTTGGAGTAGTCCAGGATGTCGTTGATCACCGTGAGCAGACCTTCGCCGCTGTCGCGGATCGTCTCGACGTAGGCGCGCTGCTCGCGCGTGAGCGGGGTTTCCACCAGCAGACTGGTGGTGCCGATCACGCCGTTCATGGGGGTGCGGATTTCATGGCTCATGGCGGCCACGAAGGCCGCCTTCGCGCGGTTGGCGGCTTCGGCCTGGTCGCGCGCCAGCGCCAGCTGGGTCAGTGTGTCGGACAACTGGCGCAGCGGGTAACGCACCGCAGCCAGGTAAATCGCCAGCGCCAGCAGGGCACTGAACAGCGCCGTGAGCAGGGTTTTTTGCAGCAGCGGGCGCAGGCTGGCGTGCACCGTCACCTCGCCCACCGGCAATCCGGCGTCGTGGACGGGTGCGGTCCGTTGCAGCGTCGGGCCTGGCGCGGCCAGGCCGGCCTGGGCCAACAGCGTGCCGTCGTTCATGCGAACCTGGGCCTGCCCCGGACCGTCGCGAAGGGCGCTGGGGCCCAGCAGCAGCGTCAGGCGGTTGGTCTGCAGGCTCCACCACTGCGGGTCGTCGCAGATCAGTTGCGTGACTTGTTCGGCCTTGGCGCTGACCGCCGACTCGGCCTCCGTTTTGAGGGCCTGCCAGTCGGCATAAAACTGCACGGCAGGCAACGACACAAACACCGCCATGGCCAGGGCGATCACCAGGCGGCGGATGCTGCGCAGACCACGGGTCTGCGCGTTGCGCGGCGACCCGTTCATGGGGTGCCCCCTGGCTTGACTGGCAAGTAACCCCACTGGCGCATCAGCAGCTGAGCCGGCGCGGTGCGGACAAAGGCGACGAATTTCAGCGTGGCTGCAGGGGCCGCTGCCGGGAACGCGATGCGGATTTCCTTTTGGTGCGGGTAGTCGGGGTTGGCGCTGCCGTCGCGCAGCGGCGCATGCCCGTCCCAGTCGAGCACCTTGACCCGACTTTGCTCCGACATCAACAGCCCCAGGGTGGACACGCCCAGCGCACCGGGGGTGGACGCCACCGCGCGCACCGCGTCCTGGTCGGTGGCCGCGGTGACGACGCCGGGGCGCGCGGCGGCCAGCTCCAGCGCCTGGGCCATGCCAGTGTGCAGGCGCAACATCAGGCGCGTGTCGGTATCGTCCCTGGGGCGCAGGATTGGGCGCACGCGGGTGCCATCGGCAAACGTGGCGACCGGGTCCGAGAGCCACCGGACGAATTCGGGGCCACGCAGTTCATGAAGAGGGACATGCGGATGCGTGATGACCACGAACGGCGACCGCGCCAGCGGAACCGCCAGCAGGGCCTGCGATGTTTCGGGGCCGGTCAATGGCCGAGAAATGCAGGCCAGGTCCAGCTGCCCGCCCAGCACGCCACGGATGCCGCCGGTGCTGCCCAGCGGTGGTGCCACTGCGACCTGCGATGCATCCGGTTGCCCTGAATAGAGGGTCGCCAGCCCGATCAGCAGGCGATGACAGACACCGCTGCCGCCCACCCGAACCGCAGCCTGCGCACGGGACGGCAGGGGCGCGGCGAAGGCCGAAAGGCTGGCGATGAAGGTTCGGCGGGTCGTGGTCACGAAAGGGCTGCTTTCAGGCGGGCGCAGGGGTGAGGTGGCATGGCGGCGTGATCAGGAACGCATCGCCGCCTTCTTGCCCCTTCTTTCGGCCCGGGATGGCCGCGCTGTAGTGACTTTGACCGACACCCCGGGCGGGCGAACGCCAGAAATGAACCCGGGACCTGCCGCTTTTGCGCGCCGAGCCCGTGTGGCGTGCCACGGCGGCACGCCTTGGCCCTCAGGTGGGCATCAGCGCGTCAATTTCCTGCTGCATGGCTTGCGTGAGCTGGGCATAGAGCTTGACCTTGTCGGCGGTCTCGCGCATGCGTGCGGCAATGCGCAGCGAGATCGCCAGCAACAGCTTGGCGGCGGTCTTGGGGTCGTCGGCCAGCAGCTTTTTCAGGGCGCTGCGGGTCAGGATGGCGCAGCGCAGGTCGGTGGCCGCGGTGCACGAGGCCGAACGGGGCTCGCCGTCGAGCAGGCCCATCTCGCCGATCAGGCTACCGGGGCCGAGCACGTTGACGGTGACCGGTTGGGTGCGGCTCACCACGATGGTTTCCACCGTGACGTCGCCGTCGAGCACCAGCAGCATGAAATCGGTGCTTTCGGCGTCGCCTTCCTGGATGAAGGTGGTGCCTTCGACAATGCGGTGTGGCTGCATGTAGCGCACCACGGTGCGTGCTTCGGCCAGGCTCAGCTGGAACAGCGCATTGGAGTCGGCCAGCATGGTGGCCGCCAGCTCGGCGCTGGCCGACTGGCCGATGTCGAGCAGGCAGGTCTCGGGGAACTGCCCGTCGGAATCGGCCGTTTTCTTTCTTCCGAAAAGCTTGTTGAGCATGGAAAATTGCGCTGAACGGTCCGGGCACGTTGCCTGGAGCCACTAGAATCATGCTAACCCAAGAAGCGTTGCAGCAAAACCGTCATTTGCGGTGTTTTTGTCAGGCTTGGGGCGGGATCGCCAGTCGCTGGCGCCCGGGTAACGACGCTTGCCCCAGCTTTCCGAGGTGCTTCCTGTGGGTGCGCTTCGGACCGTTCAAGAGGTGAGTCCATGTCTGTTGCTGCTGCGTCCGTTCCCATTCCTCCCATGAAACTGTCCGGTCTGGAGCCGGTCACCCTCGGCGCTGCCTTGCCGGCCGATGACGGCACCGGCGCGCGGCCGGCCACGGCTTCGTTTGTCAACATCGGCGAGCGCACCAACGTCACCGGCTCCAAGGCCTTTGCCCGCATGATCCTCAACGGCGAGTTCGAACAGGCGCTGGCCGTGGCGCGCCAGCAGGTGGACAACGGCGCGCAGATCATCGACATCAACATGGACGAGGCCATGCTCGACAGCAAGGCCGCCATGGTGCGCTTTTTGAACCTGATCGCCAGCGAGCCCGACATCTCGCGCGTGCCGATCATGATCGACAGCTCCAAGTGGGAGGTCATCGAAGCCGGCCTGCGCTGCATCCAGGGCAAGGGCATTGTCAACTCCATCAGCATGAAAGAAGGCGTGGACGCCTTCAAGCAGCAGGCCCGTCTGTTGCGGCGCTACGGCGCGGCGGCCGTGGTGATGGCGTTTGATGAAAAAGGCCAGGCCGACACCTACGAGCGCAAGATTGATATCTGCGAGCGGGCCTACCGCATCCTGGTCGACGAGGTCGATTTTCCGCCCGAAGACATCATTTTCGACCCCAACATCTTTGCCATTGCCACCGGCATCGAGGAGCACAACAACTACGCGGTCGACTTCATCAACGCCACGCGCTGGATCAAGGCAAACCTGCCCGGCGCCAAGGTGTCGGGTGGCGTCAGCAACGTGAGCTTTTCGTTCCGCGGCAACGACCCGGTGCGCGAGGCGATCCACACCGTGTTCCTGTACCACGCGATCGCGGCGGGCATGGACATGGGCATCGTCAACGCCGGCATGGTGGGGGTGTACGACGAGCTTGAGCCCACACTGCGTGAGCGTGTGGAAGACGTGGTGCTGAACCGGCGTGCCGACGCCGGAGAGCGTCTGGTCGAAATAGCCGAGAGTGCCAAGAGCGGCGCCAAAGACGACAGCAGGAAGAACGAGTGGCGCGCCGGCACCGTGGCGCAGCGCCTGTCGCACGCGCTGGTGTCGGGCATCAACGACTTCATCACCGAAGACACCGAGGAGGCTTATCAGGCCATCCTCGCCAAGGGCGGGCGCCCCCTGCACGTGATCGAGGGCCCGCTCATGGACGGCATGAACATCGTGGGCGACCTGTTCGGCCAGGGCAAGATGTTTTTGCCCCAGGTGGTCAAGAGTGCGCGCGTCATGAAGCAGGCCGTGGCGCACCTGCTGCCCTACATCGAGGCCGAAAAGAAGGCGCTGCAGGACGCTGGCGGCGACGCCAAGGCCAAGGGCAAGATTGTGATCGCCACCGTCAAGGGCGACGTGCACGACATCGGCAAGAACATCGTGACCGTGGTCCTGCAGTGCAATAACTTCGAAGTGGTGAACATGGGCGTGATGGTGCCCTGCCACGAAATCCTGGCGCGGGCCAAGGTCGAGGGCGCCGACATCATCGGCCTGTCGGGCCTGATCACCCCGAGCCTGGAGGAAATGCAGTACGTGGCCGGCGAGATGCAGAAGGACGATTACTTCCGCGTGAAGAAAATCCCGCTGCTGATCGGCGGCGCCACCTGCAGCCGGGTGCACACGGCCGTCAAGATTGCGCCGCATTACGACGGGCCGGTGGTGTATGTGCCCGACGCCTCGCGCAGCGTGAGCGTGGCGCAGGGGCTGCTGTCCGAGCAGGCGGCGCGCTACATCGAGGAGGTCAACGCCGATTACACCCGGGTGCGCGACCAGCACGCCAACAAGAAGCAGACGCCAATGTGGCCGCTGGCCAAGGCGCGCGCCAACAAGACGCCCATCGACTGGGCGGGCTACACGCCCCCGGTGCCCAGGTTCATTGGCCGCCGCGTGTTCAAGAACTTTGACCTGAGCGAGCTGGCTCGCTACATCGACTGGGGTCCGTTCTTCCAGACCTGGGACCTGGCGGGTCCGTTCCCGGCGATCCTGAAAGACGAGGTGGTGGGCACCGAGGCGCAGCGCGTTTTCAGCGACGGCAAGCGCATGCTGCAGCGCCTGATCGACGGGCGCTGGCTGACCGCCAATGGGGTGATCGGCCTGTACCCGGCCAACACCGTGCACGACGACGACATCGAGATCTACACCGACGACACCCGCACGGCCGTGGCCCTGACCTGGCACGGCCTGCGCCAGCAGACCGAAAAGCAGGCGCTGGACGGGCCCGACGGCGCACCGGTCCTGCGGCCCAGCCGCTGCCTGGCCGATTTCGTGGCCCCCAAAGGCACGGCGGCAGATTACATCGGCGTGTTTGCGGTGACCGCCGGCATTGGCGCGGAGAAGAAGGACAAGTACTTTCTTGACGACCACGACGACTACTCGTCCATCATGCTCAAGGCGCTGGCCGACCGTCTGGCCGAGGCCTTTGCCGAGGCCCTGCACCAGCGCGTGCGCACCGACCTTTGGGGCTATGCCGCCGACGAGGCGCTCGCCACCGAAGACCTGATCGCCGAGAAATACCGCGGCGTCCGCCCCGCCCCCGGGTACCCGGCCTGCCCGGACCACAGCGTCAAGCGCGGCATGTTCGCGCTGCTGGGTTGCGGCGACATCGGCATGGCCCTGACCGACAGCCTGGCCATGACGCCGGCCGCCAGCGTCAGCGGCTTCATGTTGAGCCACCCCGACGCCACCTATTTCAACGTGGGCAAGATCGGCGACGACCAGTTGCAGGATCTGGCGCAGCGGCGTGGTGTGGCGCCGCAGTCGTTGCAGCGTCTGCTGGCGCCCAATTTGTAACTTTTCCGGCCACGGCCCGTGCCTGGTCACGGGGTTTACAGGGCGTTACCGTCCGGTACAGGCTGCCGCGCGATGCCGGTCATCCTTTGCCGCTATGGTGCGTTCAACAGCCACAGGGCGCCGCGATGGCGCCTGTGACCTGTTGTCTGGAAAGGACTTCTCATCATGAACGCAAGCATTGAAAATCCGTCGGGCCCCGCAGCGGCGGGCAGCACCAAGGCGCTGTGGACCGTGGTCGGGGTGCTGGGCGTGGCCGTGCTCGCCATGGGCGGCGCACTGGTGTATTTGCAGACCCAGCCTGCCGCGACGCCAACGGCGGTCACGTCGCCCGTGGGGGCGCCAACCGCCATCGCGCTGGGGCCCGACGGCAAACCCGCCACCTTGGGGGGCGATGGCAAACCATTGCCGATGGTGCAGGACGGCCCGGTACCACCGCCGCAAAAACCGGTGGCCAAGGCGGCCGAAAAGCACCCGGCCCCGACACCCCGGCCCGCCCCTGCCACGGCGGCGGCGCCGGCCCCCGCGGTGGCGCAGGCGCCCGGGCCCGCTCCGGCACCGGCGCGCGCCATCTGCACGGTCTGCGGCACGGTCGAATCCGTCAAGGCGGTCGAGCACAAACCCGCCGGCAGCGGACTGGGCGCGGTGGCAGGGGGTGTGGCCGGCGCGGTGCTGGGCAACCAGATCGGCAAGGGCAGCGGCCGCACGGTCGCCACCATTTTGGGGGCCGTGGGCGGCGGCGTGGCGGGCAATGTGATCGAGCGCAACGTCAAGAAGCAGACGGTCTACCAGATGGCGGTGCGCATGGAAGACGGCTCCCTCCGCACGGTGGAAAAAGCCGCGCCGGTGACCGTGGGCGCCCGGGTGACGTTGGACGGCGCCAGCCTGCGCACGTCCGATGGCATGCTGGTGCCCGAGGTGCCAGCCCCAGCGCCCGCTGCGCAGCCGCAGGCCGCACCCAGCCCCAACTACAACACCGGGGGTTGACGCGCCGAGCGGGCAGGGTCCGCAGGCGCCCGCGTCTTGGCGTCTTGGTTGGTCGAGGGCCTGCGCGGGCTACCCCCGCGCGCGATGGCGCTGCGCCAGCCACAACGCGCCCACGGCCATCACCCCGGCGGCCACCAGCAACCACAGGCCCAGGGCGTAGCCGGTTTGCGGTTGCCACAGCACGCCCATCATCCACGGCGCCAGTGCGCGGGCCAGCGCCGACGGCAACCCCAGCGCCCCGTTGAGGCTGGCCACGTGATCGCGGTCCACGTACTGGGCGATGGCCGTGCCCTTGACGATGGTGATCATGCCGTTGCCCAGCCCGTACAAAGCCACAAACAACAGGGCCGCACCCACCGCTGAGCCGGGCGCGGCGCTGGCCAGCCACGGGGCCGCCAGCAGGGCCGCAAGGCCCAGCGGAATCAGGCACGGGATCAGCCGGTTGGCCAGGTGCACGTCAAACCGGTGCTCAAAAAAGTACAGCAGCGCCCGCCCGGCCACCTGCAGCAGGCCAATGCTGGCCGGAATCGCCACCACCCATGCCGCGCCCATGCCGGCCTCGTGCAGCAGGTTGATCATGTGGGGCGGCAGCGCGGCGTTGATGGCCATCATCAGCACCACAAACACCCCCACCAGCAAAAAGGGCGGGCTGCGCAGCAGGGGCCTGAGCCGCGCGGCGCGCTCGGCGCGGGCCTGCGGGTTGGCCGCGCCGGGCGGCGCTGCGCCGGGGGCGTGGCGCAGCAGCAGGGCGTGCAGCGGCACGCACACCCCCAGGTGCAGGGCCGCCAGCCACAGCAGGGCGGCGCGCCAACCCCAGGTGGCAATCAGCCACGCGGACAAGGGGATGAACACGGTGCTGGCCAACCCGCCCAGAAACGTGAGCGTGATGATGGCGCGGCGAAAATCCTGCGGGTAACGTCGCGTGACCACCGAAAACGCGGGCGTGTACAGCGTGGCCGACATGGCCGCGCCCAGCCCGATCCACGCCGCGTAAAACCCCGCCATGCTGTGCACCGTGCTGTGCAGGGCCAGACAGGCCGCCATGAGCAACGAGCCGCCGGTCATCACGCGGCGCTCCAGCCCGCGGTCGATCCAGCGGCCCACGGGATACGCCAGCACGCCTTCGGCCAGCAGCGCCAGGCTGAACGCCAGCGACGACTGCGCGCGGCTCAGCCCCAGTTCGCGCTCCAGCGGCGCCATGAGCAGCGCAAAGGTGTAGAACACGCTGCCCCAGCTGATGAGCTGCGCCAGCGACAGCCAGCCGACAAACCTCCGGTCCAGGCGATGCGGGGGGCTTGAAGCGGGTGCGGCAGACATTTTTTGAGAAAAATAGGGCCTCAGCCCGCATCAAATAATAATAGCTTGCTATTAAAACAGGATTTACCGGGTGTCACATGGATTTCAGTGCGCGCCGGTATTGCACCGCCTCGGCCACGTGCGTGACCTGCGTGGTGCGCGCGCCGGCCAGGTCGGCGATGGTGCGGGCGACCTTGAGCGCGCGGTGCGTGCTGCGGGCCGACCAGCCCAGCCGCGCACCGGCGGTGTTGAGAAACTTGGCGGCGGCGGGGTCCAGCAGCACGTGGGTGTCGAGGTCCTGGCCCTGCAACGCCTGGTTGGGGGTGCCCTGACGGTCGATCGCGCGCTGGCGGGCCAGACTGACGCGTTCGCGAATGTGTGCCGTGCCTTCGCCGGGCGGGGCCTGCAGCAGGTCGCCGCTGGGCAGTGCGGCCACTTCCACGTGCAGGTCGATGCGGTCCAGCAGCGGACCGCTCAGGCGGCCCTGGTAGCGCGACACCTGGTCGGGCGTGCAGCGGCAGGCCTTGAGCGCGGAGCCCAGGTAGCCACAAGGGCAGGGGTTCATGGCCGCGATGAGCTGGAAACGGGCCGGGAATTCGGCGCGCCGCGCGGCGCGCGAAATGGTGATCGTGCCGGTTTCGAGCGGCTCGCGCAGCGCCTCCAATGCGGCGCGGGGGAATTCCGGCAGCTCGTCCAGAAACAGCACGCCGTGGTGCGCCAGCGAGATTTCACCCGGTCGCGGCGGCGAACCACCGCCCACCAGGGCCACCGCACTGGCCGTGTGGTGCGGTGTGCCCGTGGGGCGCTGGGCCCAGCGGTCCAGCGAAAACCGCCCGCCCAGGCTGGCCACGGCCGCGCTTTGCAGCGCCTCGGCCACCGTCATGGGCGGCAGCAGGCCGGCAAAGCGCTGCGCCAGCATCGATTTGCCCGAGCCCGGCGGCCCGACCATCAACAGGCTGTGCCCACCCGCGGCGGCGATCTCGAGCGCGCGCTTGGGCCCGGCCTGGCCTTTGACGTCGGCCAGGTCGGCGTAGTGCGCGGCCGGTGGCAGCGGCGTGGGGGCAACGCGGGCCCAGCCGTCGCCGCCATCGGCCTCGGGTGGCGTGGCGACAAACTGGCGCACCACGTCCAGCAAGTGCCGGGCACGGTACACCTGCGCGTCGGGCACCAACGCGGCTTCTTCGGCACTGCCGCCGGGCAGCACCAGCCGCGTGACCACCTGATGCGCATGCAGCGCCAGGCTCATGGCCAGCGCGCCGCGCACTGGCCGCAGCTCGCCCGACAGCGACAGCTCGCCGGCGAACTCCCAGCCAGCCAGCCGGGCGCTTTCGATCTGGCCACTGGCCGCCAGAATGCCCAGCGCGATCGGCAGATCAAAGCGGCCCGAGTCCTTGGGCAAATCCGCCGGGGCCAGATTGACCGTGATGCGTTTGTTGCTGGGGAACTCCAGCCCCGAGTTCTGGATGGCCGATCGCACCCGTTCACGCGCTTCCTTCACCTCGACGTCGGCCAGACCCACCAGCGTGAAGCTGGGCAGGCCATTGGCCAGATGCACCTCGACGGTGACCGCTTCGGCCTGCAGCCCGAGCAGGGCACGGCTTTGCACCAAAGACAAGCTCATTGAAATTAATCTCCCTGATTTGGTGCGTGACAAAGGTGCGTTGCGGCAACACGGCCTGAATGCACTGAAAAAGTGCAGCACAACACGATGCGCACCGGCCTTTAACGCGCCGCCACGGATTCCGTGGACGCCACAGGGGCATCGTACGCGATGGCACGGTCCCTGCTAAGTCATTGCGGAACTCAACCCTATGGAGCTTTTCATGAAGTTTTCGCCATTCAAAATTCTCGCCGTTGCCGCCTTTGCTGTCCTGCCCATGCTGGCCAGCGCCCAGTTGTCGTCCAATGTCAGTGTCACCACGAACTACAAGTTCCGTGGCCAGGACCAGGACACCCTCAGCAACTCGGGCGGCGTCAAGTCGCGCACCTTCAAGCCCGCGCTGCAGGGTGGTTTTGACTATGCCTTTGCCAGCGGCCTCTATGTGGGCAACTGGAACTCCAGCGTCAACTGGCTGCCGGGCAACTCCATCGAGATGGACTTCTACGGCGGCTACAAGGGCGAGATCATGAAAGATCTGGGCTTCGATGTCGGCGCCATCACCTACCAGTACCCGGGCAACAGTGACGGCAAAACCACCGAGCTGTATGCCGGTCTGAGCTATGGCCCGGTCAGCGCCAAGTACTCCCGCAGCGTCTCCAATGACTACTTCTTTTATGGCAGCAAGGCCGGCTACCTGAACCTGGCGTACGCCCAGGAGATCGTCAAGGGCGTCACGCTGAAGGCGTCGGTGGGAGCGACCCAGTTCACCAAGTCGGCCAACCAGGATTTTGTCGATTACAGCGTGGGCGCCGCCTATGACCTGGGCGAAGGCTTCTCGTTGAGCGGCTCGTTGACAGGCGCCAGCCAGAAATCGTTTTACGGTTCCCCCAACAAGAGCCGCGTGATCGTGGCCATCAGCAAATCCATGTGAGCGGACTTCGCAGACCGCCAGAAAGGCTTTCCCAATGAAACTCGTTACCGCCATCATCAAACCCTTCAAGCTCGACGAGGTGCGTGAAGCGCTCTCGGGCATGGGGGTGCAGGGCATCACCGTCACCGAGGTCAAGGGCTTTGGCCGCCAGAAGGGCCACACCGAGCTGTACCGCGGCGCCGAGTACGTGGTGGACTTCCTGCCCAAGGTCAAGATCGAAGCCGCGGTGTCCGACGACCTCGTCGAGCGCGTGATCGAAGCCGTCGAGGGCGCCGCCCGCACCGGCAAGATCGGCGACGGAAAGATCTTTGTCTACGACCTGGAGCAAGTCGTCCGCATCCGCACCGGCGAGACCGGCAAGGAAGCGCTGTAAGCACCGCCCGTCACAAGAAAGAAATGAACATGAAAAAACTATTTGTTTCCCTGTTGTTGGGGCTGAGTCTGTTGGCCAGTGGCACGATGGCGATGGCCCAGGCGACCGCCCCCGCAGCCGAAAGCGCGGCCGCTGCACCCGCAGCCGCACCAGCGGCCGATGCACCGGCTGCGGCTGCGGCCGCTCCTGCCGCTGAAGCCAAACCGGCCGAGGCGCCCAAGTTCACGGTCGACAAGGGCGACGTGTCCTGGATGATGGTGGCCACGCTGCTGGTCATCTTCATGGCCGTGCCCGGTCTGGCCCTGTTTTATGGCGGCCTGGTGCGCAGCAAGAACATGCTGTCGGTGCTGATGCAGGTGCTGGTAGTGTTCTCGCTGATCACGGTGCTCTGGGCCATTTACGGCTACAGCGTCGCATTCGGTGGAGAGGGCAAGATCATTGGCAACTTCGGCAAGCTGTTCCTGGCGGGCGTCAATGGCGATTCGCTCGCGGACACCTTCACGGCAACCGTGAAGCTGCCCGAGTACGTCTTCATTGCCTTCCAGGCCACCTTTGCGGGCATCACCTGCGCGCTGATCGTCGGCTCTTTTGCCGAGCGCATCAAGTTTTCGGCAGTATTGCTGTTCTCGGTGATCTGGTTCACCTTCTGCTACCTGCCGATCGCCCACATGGTCTGGGGTGCCGGTGGCTACCTGCTGAACAAGGGGGCCCTCGATTTCGCGGGCGGCACGGTGGTGCACATCAACGCCGGTGTGGCGGGCCTGGTGGGCGCCTACATGGTGGGCAAACGCCTTGGCTACGGCAAGGAGTCGATGGCGCCGCACAGCCTGACGCTGACGATGGTTGGCGCTTCCATGCTGTGGGTGGGCTGGTTCGGCTTCAACGCGGGCTCCAACCTGGAGGCCACCAGCGGTGCCACGCTGGCTTTCATCAACACGTTGGTGGCCACTGGCGCCGCGGTACTGTCATGGAGCATTGGTGAAGCGCTGGGCAAGGGCAAGGCGTCCATGCTGGGGGCGGCATCGGGTGCGATTGCGGGCCTGGTGGCCATCACGCCGGCCTGCGGTTCGGTCGGCCCGATGGGCGCCATCATCATCGGTCTGCTGGCGGGTTTTGTCTGCCTGTGGGGCGTCAACGGTCTCAAGCGCATGCTGGGTGCGGACGACTCGCTCGACGTGTTCGGTGTCCACGGCGTGGGAGGCATTCTGGGGGCCTTGCTGACGGGCGTGTTCACCGCGCCAGGCCTGGGGGGCACCGGCAAGCCCGACTTCTCCATCACCAGCCAGGTGCTGATCCAGGCCGAGGGTGTGCTCATCACCATCGTCTGGTCGGCGGTGGTGGCCTTCATTGCCTACAAGATCGTGGACATGGTCATCGGCCTGCGCGTGACGGAAGAGGAAGAGCGCGAAGGACTGGACATCAGCTCGCACGGCGAAACCGCCTACAACCGTTGATCGGATTGCGCTGCGGGGCACCGGGCCCCGCAGCCTGAAAGTTGGATCGCGAGAGTCTCCTTTGGATGTTGGCCCGCATGAGTGCAAACTCTGCGGGCCTTTTTTTGCCTGCGACCGGGCGGCTTGCGCGAAGCGGTGACCCGTGCACAATGGGCGCAGGAGACGCCTCGCGATGACCGACACCCTTGAACTCGCCTGCGACGGCCTGCGTTGCCAGATCGAACCCGCGCTGGGTGGGTGCATCCGAGGGCTGTGGCGGGACGATGTGCCGGTGTTGCGTCTGCCGCCCGCAGGCCCGCTGGCCTCGGCACGCGCGGCCGGGTGTTATCCGCTGGTGCCGTTTTCCAACCGCATTGCCCACGCCACACTCAAGTGGCAGGGCACGAGCCACCCACTGATCCAGAACAACGGCGCCGAGCCGCACGCGATCCATGGCGTGGGCTGGCAGGCCGCCTGGGCGGTGCTGGACCGTGACGACCAGTTTGCGATGCTGTCGTTCGAACACCGCAAGAACAGCGCCTGGCCGTTTGCGTTTGACGCCTCGCAGACCTTCCGCGTGCGCCCGGGCGTGCTCGAACTCACGCTCAGCATCACCAACCAGTCGGGCATGCCCGCGCCGGCCGGGCTGGGCTGGCACCCATTTTTTGTGAAACGCGCGCGCAGCCACATCGCCTTTGAAGCCACCGGGCGCTGGGAGATGGGCGACGACAAACTGCCCACACGCCGCAGCACCTCGCAGGGCCTCGACACCGACTGCGCCGCCCTGGACGTGGACCATTGCTTTGACGGCTGGACCGGCGTGGTCGATCTGCACGACGAGCTGCTGCACACGCGCGTCACCTCCAACCTGCACCACCTTGTGGTGTTCACCCACGCCACGCGCGACAGCGTGGCCATCGAACCCGTGAGCCATGTCAACAATGCCATCAACCTGATGGACAGCACCGGCGTTGCGGCCGACGCGCTGGGGGTGCGGGTGCTGCAGGCGGGCGAGTCCATGACCGCGCAGATGAGCATCCACACCGAACCGGCGAGATAGCCCATGCAAAAGACGCCCGACACGGCCTGGCACGCCATCGCCGCCCCGCCGAGTGAACTCGGCGAATCGCCGTTCTGGCACCCGGACGAGCGCCGCCTGTACTGGGTGGACATCCCGGCGCGCCGGATCTGCCGGGCCGATCCGCAGACCGGCACCCACGAGTCGTGGCCCATGCCGGCCGAGCCCGGCTGCATGGCCCCTGCGCTCAGTGGCGGCCTGGTGATTGCATTGCGCGACGGCGTGTACCGCGCCCACGACTGGGGCGGCCCGCTGACGCTGCTGGTGCGGTTCACCCACGACCCGGCCACCACGCGGGCCAACGACGGCAAGTGCGACCCGCTGGGCCGCTTCTGGGTGGGCACGATGTACGAGCCGCGCGACCAGCCCCGGGCTGAACTGCTGTCCATCGACTGCCGCAGCGGCAGCCCGGTGGTGGCGCGCATGGCGGGCGGCGCGATCATCGCCAACGGCCTGGCGTGGTCGCCCGATGCGCGCACCGTCTATTGGGCCGACACGCCGCGGCACAGGGTCCATGCCTGGGATTGGGAGCCTACCGCCAACGCCCTGAGCCGCCATCGCGTGTTTCACCAGTTCGCCCCGAAGCCGGACGGCTGGCAACCCGGGCAGCCGGGCTACGGCGGGCGGCCCGATGGCGCGGCCGTGGATTCGGCGGGCCATTACCACGTGGCCCTGTTTGAAGGGGCGCGCCTGTGCCGGTTCTCGCCCACGGGCGAATTGCTGGCCGAGACGGCACTGCCCGTGCAGTGCCCCACCATGCCGTGTTTTGGCGGGGACGACCTGAAGACCCTTTACGTGACCAGCGCGCGCCACCGCCGGCCAGCGCAGGAGCTGGCCGACCAGCCGGAATCCGGCCGCGTGATCGCCGCGCGCGTCGCCGTGCCCGGCCTGCCGGTCAACTTCTTTCTGGACTGAGCGGCAATTCTGCGAACACGGGCCGTTCAAAAAATTCAACCGGCCGCGCCATGGGCCCCGTTACGATGCAACCCATGGAACCTGCCCTGCAACGCCTTGCCGACCAAATCCGCGCCGCCAGCGCAGACGCAACGCCCTTGCGCATCCGAGGCGGCGGCACCAAGGACTTTTACGGGCAGGCGCTCCACGGCGAGCCGCTGGAGCTGGGCACACTGTCCGGCATCACCGACTATGCCCCCAGCGAACTGGTGGTCACGGTGCACGCCGGCACCCCGCTGGCCGAGCTGGAGGCGGTGCTGGCCGAAAAAAACCAGTCGCTGCCGTTCGAGCCCCCGCATTTCGGCCCCCGCGCCACCGTGGGCGGCATGGTGGCCGCGGGCTTGAGCGGGCCGGCGCGGGCCAGCGTCGGCGCCGTGCGCGACTATGTGCTGGGCTGCACCCTGATCAATGGGCGGGGCGAACGGCTCACTTTTGGCGGGCAGGTCATGAAAAACGTGGCCGGCTACGACGTGAGCCGCCTGATGGTCGGCGCCATGGGCACACTGGGGGTGTTGACCGAACTCAGCCTCAAGGTGCTGCCGCGGGCCCCGGCCGAGGCGACGCTGCGCTTCGAGATGAACGAGGCGACGGCGCTGCAGCAACTCAACGTCTGGGGCGGGCAGCCGTTGCCGCTGAACGCCAGCTGCTGGGTGCAGGACGCGGGCACGCCCGTGCTGTTTGTGCGCTTGCGCGGCGCGGCGGCGGCGGTCGAAGCCGCCTGCCGGACGATGGGCGGCACGGTTCAGACCGATCCGACGGTGGGCGACGACTGGACGGCCTGCCGCGAACACACCCTGCCCTTTTTTGCGGCCCCCCCCGCGTGGGACCATTGCCTGTGGCGGGTGTCGGTGCCGCAAACGGCCCCGGCGCTGGGGCTGCCGCACCCGCAGTTGATCGAATGGCATGGCGCGTTGCGCTGGTTGTGGGCGCCGGGCAGCGCTGCCACGGCGATTCGCGACCGGGCGCTGGCGCTGGGCGGCCACGCCACGCTGTTCCGTGCGGCCAGCGTGACGGACAAGGGCGCGGGCGTGTTCCAGCCCCTGGCCACGCCGCTGGCGCGCATCCACCAACAGCTGCGCCAGCAGTTTGACCCCGCCGGCATCTTCAACCCCGGGCGCATCGCCTGACTCGCCCATGCAAACCCAGCTTGCCCCCGAATACCGCAACACGCCCGAAGGCCAGGAGGCCGAAGCCATCCTGCGCAAATGCGTGCACTGCGGCTTTTGCACCGCCACCTGCCCGACCTACCAGTTGCTCGGCGACGAGCTGGACGGCCCGCGCGGGCGCATCTACCTGATGAAACAGGTGCTGGAAGGGCAGGCGCCCACGCGCAAGACCCAGCTGCACCTGGACCGCTGCCTGACCTGCCGCAACTGCGAAAGCACCTGCCCTTCGGGCGTGCAATACGGGCATCTGGTGGACATTGGCCGCAAGATCGTCGACGCCCAGGTGCCGCGCCCCCTGGGCGAGCGCACGGTGCGCTGGCTGCTCAAGGAAGGCCTGCCGTCGCCGCTGTTTGCGCCGGCCATGAAGATCGGTCAGGCCCTGCGCGGCTTCATGCCCGACGCCCTCAAGGCCAAGGTGCCCGAGCGCCAGGACGCTGGCGCCTGGCCCGAACAGGTGCACAGCCGCAAGGTGCTCATGCTGGCGGGTTGCGTGCAGCCCGCCATGATGCCCAACATCAACAGCGCCACGGCACGGGTGCTCGACGCCGCGGGCCTCCAGGCTGTGGTGGCGCCCGAGGCCGGATGCTGCGGCGCCGTGAAGTTTCACCTGAACGACCAGGACGGCGGCCTGCGCCAGATGCGCGCCAACATCGATGCCTGGTGGCCGCATGTGGCGCCGGGCGGTTCCGCCGGGGGGGTGGAGGCGATCGTGATGAACGCCTCGGGCTGCGGCGTGACGGTCAAGGAATACGGCCATCTGCTGCGCGATGACCCGGCCTACGCCGCCAGGGCGGCGCGCATCAGCGCCCTCACGCGCGACCTCAGCGAGCTGCTGCCCGACCTCGTCGTGGCGCTCCAGCAGGCCTGCCCTGCGCAAATCGCGCGCGTGCGCCAGACGGCCCCCAAACTGGCCTATCACCCGCCGTGCACCCTGCAGCACGGCCAGCAACTGCGTGGTGGGGTGGAGCAACATCTGGGCGCGCTGGGTTTTGACGTGCAGATCGCCGCCAGCGAATCGCACCTGTGCTGCGGCTCGGCCGGCACCTACAGCGTGCTCCAGCCGACCCTCGCCTACGCGCTGCGCGACCGCAAGCTGGCCAACCTCCAGCCGCTGCAACCGCAGACCATCGTGTCGGCCAACATCGGCTGCATCAGCCATCTGCAAAGCGGCACCGCCACGCCGGTGCGCCACTGGATCGAAGTGCTGGACGCGGCACTGGCCGCCTGAGCCGCTGCGGGTCACAGCGGGCCGGGCCGTCACTGCGGGCACCGGCGCCGGGCGGCTCGGGCGGGCGTAGGTAGGTATTAAATAGATAGCAAACTATGACGGATTGACGGGGGCTAAAGCCATGATTTGTCAATAATTTGTCAATTTATCCATCCATCAGGCCGCCAGTGCGGCTTCGATGTCGGCTGCCATGTCGGCCGGCGCATCGGTGGGGGCGTAGCGCCGGATCACCGCGCCGTCCTTGCCCACCAGAAATTTCGTGAAATTCCATTTGATGGCCTTGCTGCCCAGCAGACCGGGGGCCTCGGCGGTCAGCCACTGAAACAGCGGCGTGGCCTCGGCGCCGTTCACCTCGACCTTGGCCATCATCGGGAACGTCACCCCGAAATTGAGCTGGCAGAAGCTGGCGATCTCGTCGTTGCTGCCCGGGTCCTGCCCGCCAAACTGGTTGCACGGAAAACCGAGCACCACCAGCCCCTTGCGGCCATAGGTCTGGTGCAGTTCCTCCAGCCCGGCAAATTGCGGCGTGAAGCCGCAGGCGCTGGCGGTGTTGACGATCAGCATGACTTTGCCCTTGAATTTTTTGAGGCGAACGCTGGTGCCGTCAATCTGCAGGGCGTCGAAGTCGTAAACCGTGGCCATGATGTGCTTTCTGCGCGTTGGAGGGAAATGATGCGTGATTACAACAATAGCATCAACGATTGCCCAGTGTTCATGTCGCCAAAGTTACGCCTTGAAGACGGCGCGGTGCGGCTATGGGATATTCACGTTCTGTCACACAAAACAACATAAAAAGATCATGGCAATCGACACGAAAATTTGCCTGCTCGGATTTGGCGCGTCCGAGCTTTCTGCGCTCCACGCACTGGTGCGACTCATGATGCGCCGGGGGCAGACTTGCACGGTGGTGCACAAGTCAACCGCTGCCGACGTGGTGGTGGCCAACGCCGACGACCCTGAAACCATGCGCCAACTCTGGGCCTCGTCGTCCGTGGGCCGGGTGCTGCTGGTGGGCCAGAACGATGGCGCCACGGGTTGGCCGGTGCTGCCGCGGCCGATGAAGCTGCTGGCCATCCTGGACACGATCGACGCGCTGCTGGCCGCACCCCCGGGGCAACGGGGCGGCGCTGCGCAGGACGCCAGTTCGGGGTTTGCGCTGACCCGCCCCTATGCACCGGGCGACTCGCGCAACGGGGGCCTGGATTCCGCGGCGTCGGGCTTTGCGGCCACTCAGCCTTTCGTGGGGCTCAATGCACTGGCGCCGGTGTCCCGCGCGCAAATCCCCGTGGCCGCGCCGGTGGCCGCCATTGACGCCGAATCCATCGAACAGTGGCGCGCCGCGCAACGCCTGCGCCAGGACCCGACTTCAGCGCCCACGCAATGGCAGGCCTTCGCGCCGGGGGACGAGGCGCCCACCACAACGCCACCGCCCCTGGTTCCCGCCCCGCCAGTCCAGGCGCCCCAGGCGCCGACACGCCGCGACCCTGAATCCCCGGAGGCGGGCCAGACCGACGCCGCGACCGCAACGGCATCGGCGCCCGCCCCCACGCCTTTGGCCGACGCGCTGGTGGTGGGCGACGGCGACTTGTCCCGCCGCGCCCTGCACCGGCACCTTCACCTCCAGGGGCTTCGGGCTGATCTGGCGCGCACCGGCGAAGAGGCCTTGCAGCACGCTGCGCGGCGGGCCTACCGGTTTGTGTTTCTGGACACGTTGGGCGGCGAGATGGATGCATTCGCGACGGCCCGCGCGTTGCGCAAGTTCAAGCCGGCTTCGGGTGAGCGGCCGCTGGTGATCATGCTGTCCAGCGCGGGCGGCCTGTGGGGGCGGCTGCGCGCAAGGCTGGCCGGCTGCGATGCGTTTCTGGTCAAGCCCGTGGACGGCGGCAAACTGGGCCGCGTGCTGGCGATGCCACGCCGCTGAGCGCGACGGTCAGTCGGCCGCCGCGCGGTGGGTCGACAGCATGGCGGCGAGCACGATCAGTGCGCCACCCAGCAGTGTGCGCGTGCTCAGGGTTCCGGCGCCCAGCCACACGGCCGACACGCTGGCAAACACCACCTCGGACAGCATCACCAGCGCCGTGGTGTGGGCGCGCAGCCGCCCGGCCCCGTATTGCAGCGCCAGGTTGCCCGCGAGAAAGGCCACGCTCAGCAACGCGGCCAGACCCATCCATTGGACCGATGGCATGGGCGGCGCCCCCACGATGCCTTGCGTCATGCCGATCGAGGCCGCCAGGGCGGCCATGAGCGTGCCGCCACCAAACATGGCCAGCATCCGCGATGCGGGTGGGGTCTGGTTGAGCTTGCGCAGCAGGATGTTGGTCAGCGCAAAGGTCAGGCCTCCCATCAGGGCCAGCCAGTCGGCGCCCGATTCGGGGATGGGCCAGTCGGCGCCCGGGGTTTTCAGCACGATCACCACGCCGGCCAGCGCGAGCGCCAACCGCAGCAGGGCACCCGTTGAGGGTTTTTCCCCAAGCAGGGGCCAGGCCAGCAGCACCGACCACGCCGGCATGAGGTAGAACAGCAGGACCACGCGCACCACGTCGCCCACGGTCACGGCCCAGTTGAAACCCACATTGGTCAGGCCCGATGCGGCCATCAGCAGCCACAGCATCGGGTGCGCCAGCAGACCGCGCCAGGCCTGCGGCCGCAACACCCACAAACAAGCCAGCGAGACCAGATAAATCAGCGCCGTGGCCCACAGGGGATGCAGCCCGTGGGCTTCCAGTTGCCGGAACGGCCACCAGGAAACGCCCCAGACCAGGGCGTTGAGCAGGAGGGCGAGAACGGGAAGCAGGGGACGCGTGGGCATGAAAAAAGAAGAGGCATGGGCCGCTGCCATTCGCGGCAGGGTGAGCTGGGAAGGGGGCGAACGACGCGCGGCCGTTCAGTCGTGCAGGTCGTCGTGGCGTGCAATCTGCAGCAGGTGCTCGACTTCCTCGCGATGGAGAACGGTGTTGTGTTGATGCCAGCGCTGGATCATCCACATCATGCCGGCCACCACCACGCCGAACGCGGTGATCGCCCCGAAGGCCGACAGACCCATGCCGGTGGACAGGCTGTAAAAAGCCCCCAGCGCCAGGATGCAGGCCTGCTCGTTGAAATTTTGCACCGCAATCGACCGGCCCGCCCCCATGAGGTTGTGGCCCCGATGCTGCAGCAGCGCGTTCATGGGCACCACCAGAAAACCGCCCAGACCCCCCAGCAGCACCAGGAAGGGCGCCGCCACCCAGACGTTGGTGATGAAGTTCATGCCGATCACCAGCACGCCCATGGCAATGCCCATCGGAATGACGCGCGTGGCCATGTCCAGCCGCATGCGCACCGACGCCACCACGGCCCCCACGGCGGTGCCGATGGCCACCACCCCGACCAGCGACGACGCCTGCGTGGTGCTGTAGCCCAGGGCGGCCGCGCTCCAGGCCAGCACGATGTAGCGCAGGTTGCCGCTCACGCCCCAGAACAGCGTGGTCGTGGCCAGCGAAATCTGTCCCAGCTTGTCTTTCCACAGGCGTGAATTGCAGGTCCAGAAGTCGGGCAGCATCTGCAGCGGGTTGGCCGGCATCGGCCGCATTTCAACACCAGTGCGCGGGATGCGGGTGTTGAACCAGGCGGCCAGTGCATACAGAAACACGATCACGCCGATGGCGGCTTCGGGCGGGGTGTCGACGCTGGTCTCGATCAGGGGGAGGTCAAAGGACAGCAGCCAGGACGAGATCGAATGCCCCACCAGCTGGCCGCCCAGCAGCACGCCCAGGATGATGGAGGCGATCGTCAGGCCCTCGATCCAGCCATTGGCCTTGACCAGTTGCGACGCCGGCAGCAGTTCGGTGAGGATGCCGTATTTGGCCGGCGAGTAAGCCGCGGCGCCCAGGCCCACAATGGCGTAGGACATCAGCGGGTGGGTGCCAAACAGCATCATCAGGCAACCCACGACCTTGATCGCGTTGCTGGCGAACATCACCTGCCCCTTGGGCCGGGCATCGGCAAAGGCACCGACGAAAGGGGCCAGAATCACATAGAACAACGCGAACATGGGCACCAGGGCGGCCCGTTGCCATTCGGCGCCGCCACCGATGCGGATCAGTTCCACCGCTGCGACAAATAGCGCGTTGTCGGCCAGCGAGCTGAAAAACTGCGCCGACATGATGGTGTAGAAGCCGCGCTTCATGGATGGGCGGTCAATTCATCAGCCGGTCTGATGCCAGGGTAAAAAATAAATGTCTCCAAACGACGGCAGGTTATAGCATGGCGGCCGGTGCCAGAATCCTGTGGTACGCCACCTTGACAAGACCGCCATGCCCCGTCCCATCCAGGCCACCATCCATACCGAAGCCCTGCGCCACAACCTGGCGCAGGTGCGCCGCGCCGCACCCGATGCCAAGGTCTGGGCGGTGGTCAAGGCCAATGCCTATGGCCATGGCATTGAGCGGGCCTTTGAGGGTTTGCGTGGCGCCGATGGTTTTGCGCTGCTCGATCTGGCCGAGGCCGAGCGCGTGCGGGCGCTGGGCTGGCGCGGCCCGGTGTTGCTGCTCGAAGGCGTCTTCGAGCAACGCGACCTGGAGCTGTGCTCGCGGCTGGAGCTGTGGCACACCGTGCATTGCGACGCACAGATCGACATGCTGGCCACGCACAAGACCCAGCGGCCGCACCGTGTGTTCCTCAAGCTGAACTCGGGCATGAACCGGCTCGGGTTTGCGCCCGCGGCCTACCGCTCGGCCTGGACGCGGCTCAACGCGCTGCCCCAGGTGGACGAGATTTCGCTGATGACGCACTTCAGCGACGCCGACGGCCCGCGCGGCATCGCGCCCCCGATGGCGGTGTTTGCCGACGCCACGCGCGAACTGCCCGGCGAGCGCACGTTGTCCAACAGCGCGGCCACGCTGCGCCACGCGACCGATGCCGCCGTGCGCGCCGACTGGGTCCGCCCGGGCATCGCCGTGTATGGCAGCGCCCCCGATTTCCCCGAGCACAGCGCGGCCGACTGGGGCCTGCAGCCCACCATGACGCTGGCCGCGAAAATCATTGCCGTGCAGCAATTGCAGCCCGGTGACACCGTGGGCTACGGATCGAGCTTCACGGCCGACGCCCCCCTGCGCATCGGCGTGGTGGCCTGCGGCTATGCCGACGGCTACCCGCGCCACTGCAGCACTGGCACGCCGGTGCTGGTGAACGGCGTGCGAACCCGTCTGGTCGGGCGCGTCAGCATGGACATGGTCACCGTGGACCTCACACCGGTCCCGGACGCCCGCCAGGGCACCGAAGTCACCCTCTGGGGCCGTGCGGGCAACGGGGCGTGGCTCGCCATCGACGAGGTGGCGCGATCGGCCGGCACCGTGGGCTACGAGCTCATGTGCGCGCTGGCGCAGCGGGTGCCGGTGGGGGTGGATTGATCAACGCCTGAGCGTGTTTGCGCGTGCTGGGCGCTGCGCTCAGGGCAGGCTGGACAGGTGGGCCTGCGCCGCTTCAGCAAGCTTGCCGTCAAAGGTGGCCAGCGGGCATTTCAAGTCGGCGGCGAGCCAGAGATAGGCGGCGTCGTAGGCCGAGAGTTTGTAGCGCTGAGCCAAGGCAAACGTCGCTGCAACGTCAATGCGCAGAAGTTCAATGCCAAAGTCTTGCCACTGCGCGAGCCCTTCGTTGGCGGCCACATCAGCGCCCTGGCGCAGTTTCTTGAGTGCCACGCTGCATATTTCGGCTTGCAGGATGAACGGCGCGTACAAGGTGCGTCCGGCCAGCCGGGCCTGCGCCTCGTGTTGCCACTGCTCCTGAAACAGCACACCCGCCAGCGCACTGCAATCCACCACGATGGGCGGCCGCACGAGGTATTGCGCAGGTGGCTCGGCGACCCGCAGCACGGGCGGAGCTGGCGTCATCGGGAGTCCCGATCTTCGCGAATAAGGTCAATGCTGGACGGGCCGGAGTGGATGGGTTGAGGGTACCTGGCCTGGAGTTCAGCCACGACCTGCTCGACCGTCTTCCAGCCCTGCCGCACGATCGGCCAGCCGTGCTGGTCCAAGCCCACGACGCGCGGGGCACCCGTGTTGGCAGGGTCTGCGGCATGCGTGGGCGCTTCCTGCCGCACGGCCTGCTCGACGATGGCCATCAGCTCGCCCTGCAGCGAACGGTGGTTGCGCGCGGCACGCTGGCGCAGGGCCTCGGCCCAGGCTTCGGGCACGTCCTTGATGGATAAATTGGACATGATTTGGCGCCAAAGTGGATATTGGCTCCATTTTGGCGCCAGAAAGCAAAACCGTCAATACAGCCCGCGCACCTGCGCGTGCAGTCGGCTCAGGCCCAGCAGTGCGTCGGTGAACGGCGTGGGCACGCCGGTCAGCGCGCCGAGTTCGCGCACCACGGTCACCAGCGCGTCCAGCTCCACGGCCTTGCCGGCCTCCACGTCCTGCAGCATCGAGGTCTTGAACGCGCCCAGCTTGCGCGTGACGGCGTGGCGGTCTTCGGGTTGCTGGTCGATGGGGATGCCGATGCGCGCACCGATCTCCTTGGCTTCGAGCATCACGCGCGAGATGAAGCCGCGCACCAGGTCGTCGTTGAGGATGCGGTCGGTGGTGGCGCCGGTCAGGGCGCTGACGGGGTTGACCGTCATGTTGCCCCAGAGCTTGAACCAGATGTCTTGCTGGATCTGTTCGGACACCACGGCTTCAAAACCGCCACGGGCCAGCCGCGCCGCGATGGCTTGCACCCGCGCCGTGGCCTGGCCCGAGGGCTCGCCAAGAATGAGCTTGTTGCCAAAGTGGTGTTGCACGTGCCCCGGGCCGAGGAGCGCGCAACTGGCGTGGACCACGCAGCCCACCACCTGCCGCACGGGGATGGCCGCGGCAATGTCGCCGCGGGCGTCCACCGCCTTCAGGGGCGTGCCGGCGAAGGCACCGCCAAAACCCTGCAGGAACCACCATGGCACGCCGTTCATGGCGGTCATGACGACGGTGTCGGGGCCGATCAGCGGCGCGATGTGGCGTGCGACCTCGGCCAGCGCGGGGGCCTTGACCGCGACGACCACCAGGTCCTGCACGCCCAGCCCGGCGGGGTCGTTGCTGGCGCGCACGGGGGTGGTCGAGGTCGCGCCCGCAGACTGCACGCGCAGGCCGTGCTGGCACAGCGCGTCCAGCGTGGCGCCGCGCGCCACCACGCTCAGGGTGCTGCCCGCCCGCGCCAGCCCGGCACCCATCCAGCCGCCAATGGCTCCGGCACCGTAAAGGCAGGCCTTGAATGCATTTTTATCAGTCATTTTGGCCTTGAGCCCCCGTCGAATGGCAATAGTTTGCTCTATGTTTTGTAGCTTTGATCGATCCGGTCCACCTGGCGGACCAGGGCGTCGAACACGTCCTGGCCGGCGCCGAACCGCGCGTCAAACTGGAACGAGTCGTGCGTGGTTTTATGGGCTACGGCCGCGCTGACCGGGATGGCCCGGCCCAGCGCGGCCTGCGCCAGCTGGATCTCGCAGGCGCGCTGCAGCGTCCACAACCGCACCAGGGTGAGCGGCAACGTGGCACCGCAAGCGAGCAGGCCGTGGTTGCGCAGGATCAGCAGCGGTTTTTGCCCCAGGCTGGCGAGCAGGCGCGGCGCCTCGTCGGCGTGCACGGTGATGCCTTCGAAGTCGTGGTAGGCCACCATGTCGTGCAACTGGGCTGAATAGAAATTGTTCTGCGCCAGCCCGCCTTCGGTGCAGGCCACCGCGATGCCTGCGGTGGTGTGGGTGTGCATGACGCAGTGCGCGTCGGGCCGGTGGCCGTGCAGGGCGCCGTGGATGGTGAAGCCGGCCGGATTCACCGGCCAGGGGTTGTCGTCGAGCTTGCGGCCCTGAAGGTCGACCTTGACCAGATTGCTGGCCGTGACCTCGGTGTAGTGCAGGCCGAACGGGTTGATGAGAAATTGCGGCGGCGGGGCAACCGCCGCGGTGGCCGACCCGCCGGACACGTTGTCGGGCAGGCGCACGGTGATGTGGTTGTAGATCATCTCGGTCCAGCCGAGCATGGCAAAAATGCGGTAGCAGGCCGCGAGTTGCACCCGAGCAGACCATTCGTCCGGGTGCATGGCGCGGGCCGTTGCGGGGGCGTTGAGGACGACGCTCATGCGGCGACTCAGGCGTCGGCCGTGAAGCCAATGGACTTGACCAGCGGGCCCCAGCGCTCGGTGTCGCTTTTGAGCAGCGCAGCCAGTTCGGCCGGGCTGGACGACGCGGCTTCCAGCCCCATGGCGGCCAGCCCGTCCACCACGTCCGCACTGGCCAATGCGGCGCGCAGCGCGGCGTTGAGGCGCTGCACCACGTCCGGCGGAGCCTTGGCGGGCAGGTAAAAACCCATCCACTCGCTGAACACCATGTCCTTGAGGCCCTGCTCGGCAAAGGTCGGCACGGTGGGGGCGAACTTGCTGCGTTTGGCGCCCGAGGTGCCCAGCAGGCGCGCCTTGCCGGTGGCCACATGCTGGGTAAATTCGCCCACCGGGCCGGATACGGCAGGAATCTGCCCGCCAATCATGTCCAGAATGGCCGGCTGCGTGCCCCGGTAGGCCGCGTGCTTGATGTCCACCCCGGCCGAACGCCCGAGTAGCACGCCAATGAAGTGCGGCACCGAGCCCGCAGCGGGCGAGCCGAAATTGGCCAGGTTGGGGTTGGCCTTGCTCCAGGCCAGAAACTCGGGCACGGTCTGGATGGAGGACGGCACCGCCGGGCCGACCGCAAAGCCAAAATCGAAGGTGCAGGCCAGCGATGCGGGTGTGAGGTCGGCCAGCGGGTCGTAGGGCAGCTTCCGGTAGATGTGCGGGTACACGCCCAGCATGGACATGGGGGTCTGCAAAATGGTCGCGCCATCGGGTGCTGCGCCTTTGACGGCCTGCACCGCAATCTGCCCGCCCGCGCCGGTCTTGTTTTCGACCACGGCGGTTTTGGCATACGCCGTGCTGAGCCGTGACGCCACGCGGCGGCACAAGGTGTCAGAGGTGCCGCCGGCCGAAAAACCGGTCACGAACTTCGCCGTTTCCAGCGGCTGGCCTTGCGCCCAAGCCAGGCGGGCGGTGCTGCCCAGCAGCGCGGCGGCGCTGGCGGACTGAAGGATCTGGCGGCGGGATATGGGCATGGAAGTGGGCATGGAAGTGGGCATGGAAGTCTCCTTGGGCGTCGAGTGGGGTTGTGGGCAACGAAACCGGGTTGGTATGACGGGGCGCCGGATGCGGCTCAGTAGGTTTTGTCGGTGCTCGGCGCGGGGGCGGGCGTGCCTTTGTACAGCGCAGCCAGAGCGGCGGTGTGGCGGATCAGCAGGTTGGTGTCCAGGCCCACGGCCACAAAGGTGGCGCCGAGCGCGAGGTAGTGGCGGGCCAGCTTTTCGTCGGTGGTCAGGATGCCGGCGGCCTTGCCCGCGCGGGTGATGCGCACGATGGCGTCGTCAATGGCCGTCTGCACCTCGGGGTGGGTGGCGTTGCCCGGGTGGCCCATGGAGGCCGACAGGTCGGCCGGGCCGATGAAGACACCGTCGATGCCGTCGGTGGCGGCAATCGCGTCGAGGTGGGCCAGCGCCTCGCGGGTTTCGGCCTGCACCAGCACGCAGATTTGCGCGTTGGCCTCGCGCGCGTAGGCGGGGAAGCGCCCCCAGCGCGAAGCCCGCGTGCCGGCCATGCCGCGGATGCCCTCGGGCGCATAACGCGTGCCCTTGACGATGGCCGCGGCCTGCTCGGGCGTGTCCACCATCGGTACCAGCAGGGTCTGGATGCCCAGGTCCAGGTACTGCTTGAGCACCCAGGCCTCGCCCACCGGCACGCGGGCGATGGCGTGGGTGCCGGGGTAGGCGGCGATCACCTGCGCCTGGTGGACGATGCTGCGCAGGTCGTTGGGCGAGTGCTCGCCGTCGATCAGCAGCCAGTCGAAACCGGCGCCGGCCGAGATTTCCATGGCGTAGGGGTCGGCCAGCCCGCACCACATGCCGATCTGCACGCGTTTTTCGGCCAGGGCTTTCTTGAACGGATTGGTGGGGGATTGCATGGCGAAGGTCCTTTTGAAAACGGGGTCAGACAAAACGGAAGGCGATCGAGCCCAGTGGCCCGTAGTCGGCATGGAAAGTATCCCCGGCCACGGCGTTGACGGGCCGGGTGAACGAGCCGCCCAGCACCACCTCGCCCGCCTCCAGAGATTCGCCCCAGGGCGCGAGCTTGTTCGCCAGCCAGGCCACGCCGGTGGCCGGGTGGTTGAGCACGGCGGCGGCCACGCCGGATTCCTCGATCACGCCGTTCTTGTACAGCAGGGCGCTGACCCAGCGCAAGTCCACCGCGTCGGGTTTCACGGGCCGCCCGCCGGTGACGATGCCGGCGTTGGCCGCGTTGTCGGAAATGGTGTCAAACACCTTGCGCATGGCCCGGGTGTGGCGGTCAAACTGCTCGATGCGCGCGTCGATGATCTCGATGGCCGGGACCACGTAGTCGGTGGCGGCCAGCACGTCGAAGATCGTCACGTTGGGGCCCTGCAGGCGCCGGCCCAGGACGAAGGCCAGCTCGACCTCGATGCGCGGCGCGATGAAGCGGCTGAACGGGATGTCGCTGCCTTCGGGGAAGAACATGTCGTCCAGCAGCGTGCCGTAGTCGGGCTCGGTGATCTGGCTGGCCTGCTGCATGGCGCGCGAGGTCAGGCCGATCTTGTGGCCGCGCATCACCCGGCCTTCGGCCAGTTTCATCTTGACCCAGGCGCGCGAGATGGCGTAGCCGTCTTCCATCGTCATGCCGGGGTGGCGTCTGGAGAAATGCTCGACCTGCACCCGCGTTTGTTCGCTGTGGTGCAGTTCGGCGGCAAGCTGGGCAATGAGGTCGGGGCTGAACATCGGCGGCTTACTTCATGAACAGGGGGTGCAGGTTGCTGTGCTTGCCGTCGAAGGCCTGGGCGCCTTCGTCCACCTGCAGGGTGATGCCCAGGTGTTTTTTGTGAAATATTGGCTCAAAATGGGCTTTAGCCCTCGTCAAAAGGTCATTTCCCGCTCTTTGTTTAATAGCGTCGCTGCGTCCGGCGCCCATGCGCAGGTTCAGGTACACAAACGCATAGTCGCCATCGCCGCCCGCAGCCTTGCCGGCTGTGCCGTCGTCGGCCACGGCGTAGTGGGGTGCCGGGTAGGCCAGCACGCGCGTGCCACCGGTGGGGAACACCGGCTGGCCGTCGTCGTCGCGGAGCTGCAGCAGGGTGTCGGCGAGGGCGCGGCACAGCGCGGTCATGTTGGTGTCGCGGTCGAGGTTGGCGGTGTAGAGGATGACGAGGTGCGGCATGGGTTGGTCCGTTCAAAGGCGGCTCGCGGCCTGGTAGCCCTGGGCCGATGAGGCCTGTGCGGCCGGGATGGCCGCGCCTGACTGCGGCGTGACGGGCAGCACCACGTTGACCTGGCCCGTGCCCGAGGCGCCGAAATAGGGCGTCACCACTTCGGCGAGGCCATCGTAGTCGGACCAGCCCAGCGCGCCCAGCAGCATGGCGGTGTCGTGCATGAAGCCTTCGCCATGGCCTTTGGCGGCGTACTCGGGCAGCATGGCGCAGAAGTCGGGCCACTGGCCGCGCTGCCACATCTGGAGGACTTCGCGGTCCAGCATCTCCAGGAACGGGCTCCAGAGCTTGAAGGCGTATTCAGGCGCCAGGCCGTTTTGGGCAAAGCGGTGCGACAGGGAGCCGCTGGCAAGAATGGCCACCGTGCCGTCGTACTCGTCCTCAATCGCGCGGCGGATCGCCCAGCCCAGGCGCGCACTGTCGTTCAGGTAGTGCGCCATGCAAAGCGCCGACACCGACACCACCTTGAAGTGCTGGTCGGTGTTCATGTAGCGCATGGGCACCAGCGTGCCGTACTCGGGATTCAGCGTGGTGGCGTCGTGGGCCAGCGTTTCCACGCCATGCGCGTTGCAGGCCTTGGCCAGCAGCTGGCCCAGCGCCGGATTGCCCGGAAACTCGAACGCCATGTTGCTGATGAAGTGCGGCAGTTCGTTGCTGGTGTACAGGCCCTTGAAGTGCGGCGCGCAGTTGATGTGGTAGCTGGCGTTGACGAGCCAGTGGGTGTCGAACACGACGATGGTGTCCACACCTGCTGCCCTGCAACGCCGGTCAATTTCGAGGTGCCCGTCGATGGCGTCCTGCCGCGTGCCCTTGCGCGGACCGTCGAGTTCGCTCAGGTACATTGAGGGGACGTGGGTGATCTTGGCGGCGAGTGCTAGTTTGCCCATGGCTTGCTCCCTTTTGCTTCGTTGGCCGGGCGCTGTTCGTTGGCTCTGTTGTTTTTCGCTCCGCGGATTGGCGCCACGGCGTGCGTACCTCCGCTCGTGTCCCCCGGGCCGCGCTTCGCACGGCCCTCCTCCTTGACCTCGCTGCGGTACGCACGCCGTGGCGCCAACCCGCTGCGGGCTATGGTCTCTCGGGCCTGCAAACCACGACACGCAGGCTGTGGTGGGTGGGGTGCTCTGCGCAGCGAAATCAAGGGGGAGGATGGGGCGTCGCCCCGTCCGGAGGACATTCGCGGAGCAGAGTACCCCGCCCGCCACAGCCCGAGGTGGTGCAGGCACGCGCTCACTCAAACTCCCCAATGCGGAATGTGATGCGACCCCAGCGACACCGCCACGTTCTTGGGCTCGCAGAAGACCTCGTAACTCCACGTACCTCCCTCACGCCCCGTCCCCGAAGCCTTGGTCCCGCCAAACGGCTGGCGCAGGTCGCGCACGTTCTGGCTGTTGACGAAGCACATGCCGGCTTCGATGGCGGCGGCCACGCGGTGGGCGCGGCCGATGTTTTCGGTCCACAGGTAGCTGCTCAAACCGTAGGGGATGTCGTTGGCCTTGGCAATCGCATCCGCCTCGTCGGTGAACGGGATCAGGCAGGCCACCGGGCCAAAGATTTCCTCTTGCGCAATGCGCATGCGGTTGTCCACGTCGGCAAAGACCGTGGGCAGCACGTAATTTCCATTTTTCACGCGGCCGGGCAGGTCGGGCGGCCCCAAGCCGCCACACAACATCGTCGCGCCTTCCTTCGGGCCCAGTTCGATGTAGCTGCGCACCTTGGCCAAATGGCCCTGGCTGATCATCGGGCCGACAATGGTCTTGTCGTCCAGCGGGTCGCCCACCGTGATGCGTCGGGCGCGTTCGGCAAACTTCTGGGCAAAGTCGGCGTAGATCGACTGCTGCACCAGGATTCGGCTGCCCGCGGTGCAGCGCTCGCCGTTGTTGCTGAAGATCATGAACACGGCGGCATCGAGCGCGCGATCGAGGCTGGCGTCGTCGAAGATCACGAACGGGCTCTTGCCGCCCAGTTCCATGCTGAACTTCTTCAGGCCCGCCGCCTGCACGATGCGGTTGCCGGTGGCGGTGGAGCCGGTGAACGAGATGGCGCGCACGTCCGGGTGGGCGCACAACGGCTCGCCAGCCTCCTTGCCGTAGCCGTGCACGAGGTTCAGCACGCCGGGCGGGATGCCCGCCTCCAGCGCCAGTTCGCCCAGGCGCGCGGCCGTCATCGGCGAGAGCTCGCTCATCTTGAGCACCGCGGTGTTGCCAAAGGCCAGGCAGGGCGCCACTTTCCAGGTGGCCGTCATGAAGGGCACGTTCCAGGGGCTGACCAGCGCGCACACCCCCACGGGGTGGAACAGCGTGTAGTTCAGGTGGGTGGCGGTCGGGTAGGTGTGGCCATCGACCCGCGTGCACATCTCGGCAAAGTAATAAAAGTTGTCGGCGGCGCGCGGAATGAGCTGTTTGCCGGTTTGGGCGATGACCTGGCCGCTGTCATTGGTTTCGGTTTGCGCGATCTCGGGCACGTGGGCGGCGATCAGGTCGCCCAGCTTGCGGATCAGCCTGGCGCGCTGCGGCGCGGGCGTGGCGGCCCACCCGGGGAACGCCGCCTTGGCGGCCGCCACGGCGGCGTTGACTTCGTCGGCCCCGCCTTGCGCCACCTCGGCCAGCACCTCCTGCGTGGCGGGGTTGACGGTTTCAAAGTAGCGGGCGCTCGGCACGGCCCTGCCGTTGATCAGATGGTCGATTCTCATCAGGTTTCCTCAATGGTGTTGTGCAGGGCGCCCAGGCCTTCGATGCGCGTCACGACCACGTCGCCGTGCCGGCAGTCCACGACGCCGTCGGGCGTGCCGGTCAGGATCAGGTCGCCGGGCTGCAGGGTCATGAAGCTGGAGAAGTATTCAATGAGGAACGGCACGTCGAAGATCATGTCGCGGGTGTGGCCCGACTGGGTGAGCGTGCCATTGACGGTGGTCTGCAGCGCCAGGGCCATCGGGTTGGCAATGTCCTGCGCATCCACCAACCAGGGGCCCAGCGGCGTGCAGGTGTCGCGGTTTTTCACGCGCAGGTTGGGGCGGTACCAGTTTTCGAGGTAGTCGCGGATCGCGTAGTCATTGGCCACGGTGTAGCCGGCAATGAAGTCGTTGGCGTCGCTGCGCCGCACCTTGCGCGCGGTGCGGCCGATCACCACCGTCAGTTCGCATTCGTAATGCATGAACTGCACGCCTTGGGGCCGGCGCGTGATTTGCCGGTGGCCGGTAAGCGTGCCTTCGCCCTTGAGGAACACCAGCGGTTCTTCGGGCGGCTTGAAGGCCAGTTCCTTGGCGTGGTCGGCGTAGTTCAGGCCCAGCGCAAGAATGGTGCGCGGGCGTGGCACGGGCGCCAGCGGGGGCAGCCAGGTGACGGCGTCCAGGGCAACCCTGCGGCCATCGGCCAGCTGCAGTTGGCCTTCGTGTTCGGTGGCGCTGCACGCCAAACCCTCATGAACGACGCGGGCGTGCTTCATGCGGCCTCCGGCACCAGGGTGTTGGACAGCGTGGCAAAGCCGGGCGCGCCGATGTCGATGCGGTCGCCCACGCGCGCCAGCGGCCGAGCGGCGTCGCAGCCCAGCATCAGCACGTCGCCGGGGTGCAGCGTCATGAATTCAGACACATCGGCCAGCAGGCGTCGGGCATCGCGCACCAGACCCGAAAACGCCACCGACTGGCGCAACTGGCCATTGATGCGCACCTCCAGCCGGAAAGCGGAGGGATCGGCGGCGTCGGCGCGCGCGACCATGGCCTCGCCCACGCCCAGAAAGCCGTCCAGGCATTTGAATTTGACCGGCGGCCGGAAAAAGCTCGTGTGCGGGATCGACAGGTCGTTCATCAGCACGTAACCCGCGACCGTGTTGGCGGCGGGCCCGATCACCATGGCGATGGTCGCGCCGACCTCTACCTCGGGCACCCGCGTCGGCACAGAGATCGTGCGGCCGTGCGGGCTCCAGGTGTTGGCGGGCTTGATGTAGAGCACCGGCGCGGCTGGCGGCGCCTTGTAGGGGGCTTCGCTCAGCTGCGGGCGCATCGCTTCGAGCTCTGCGCGGAAGTTCAACAGCACGCCGTAGACCGTGCCCGTGGGGACAAAAGGCGCGCTCCCTGGGGTACCTTCGCCCTGCGGGCTGCGGTGCGAGCTTGCTTGGGAACGGCCCGGCGCGGCGCTCATGATGCGGGTTGCTCCAGTTCAATCACCGCGTCCAGCAGGGCGTACAACTGCCCCAGCCGCTGTTGGCCCAGTGATTTTTCCATCCACGCGTAATGGGCCTCGATGGCGTGTGAAAGCTGGGCCACCAGTTCGGCGCCCTTGGGCGTGGCTTCGACCACGGTGCAGCGCTGGTCTTGCGGGTCGCGGCTGCGGCGGATCAGGCCATCGCGCTCCATGCGCGCGAGCACGCCGGTCAGGCTGGGGCCGAGGATGAAGGCCTCTCGCGCCACGCGGCCGGTTTCCACCACGCCATGCTCGCCCAGCACGCGCAGCACGCGCCATTGCTGGTCAGACAGGCCATGCGCGCGCAGGCTGGGCCGCGTGTGCGCCATGACCGATTCACGCGCCTGCAGCAGCAGACGGGGCAGGTTGCGGTGTGCGAAAGGTGTTTTCATACTGGTTATTTATTTAATATATTAAATGAATTCCCCGGAATTGCAATTCGACTGGCCCCGTGAAAACCCTTATTAACTGGTTGTTCGTACAGTTATAGTGCAGGGATGGCCAAAGAAAAAACGATCTACAGCTGCACCGAATGCGGCGGCACCAGTGCCAAGTGGCTGGGCAAATGCCCGCAGTGCGAGGCGTGGAACACCCTGGTGGAGTCGGTCGCTCCGTCGGCGGCGCCCGCGCGCAACCGCTTTGCCTCGCTGGCCAAAACGGCCGAAGTCGCCACGCTGGGCGACATCGAGGCGACCGACATGGCGCGCACCCCCACCGGCATCGACGAACTGGACCGGGTGCTCGGTGGCGGCATCGTGGACGGTGGGGTGGTGTTGATCGGCGGCGATCCGGGCATCGGCAAATCGACCCTGCTGCTGCAGGCGCTGGACGGCCTGCAGCGGCGCGACGTTTCCACCCTGTACGTGACGGGCGAAGAGTCCGGCGCCCAGGTGGCGCTGCGCTCGCGCCGACTGGGCCTGGACCACTCACAGGTCAAGGTGCTCGCCGAGATCCAGCTCGACAAGATTCTGGCCACGCTGGCGAAAACCCGGCCGGCCATCGCGGTGATTGATTCGATCCAGACCGTGTATTCGGACGAACTGACCTCAGCCCCGGGTTCGGTCGCGCAGGTGCGCGAATGCGCGGCGCACCTGACCCGCACCGCCAAGGCCAGCGGGGTGTGCATCGTGCTGGTGGGCCACGTCACCAAAGAGGGCGCCTTGGCCGGCCCCCGCGTGCTGGAGCACATGGTGGACACCGTGCTGTACTTTGAAGGCGACACCCATTCGAGCTTTCGGCTGGTGCGTGCCATCAAGAACCGCTTTGGCGCCGTGAACGAGATCGGCGTGTTTGCCATGACCGAGCGCGGCCTGAAGGGCGTGACCAACCCCAGCGCCATCTTCCTGAGCCAGCACAGCGAGCCGGTGCCCGGCAGCTGCGTGCTGGTCACGCTGGAGGGCACGCGGCCCATGCTGGTGGAGGTTCAGGCGCTGGTGGACAGCGGCGGCCCGAGCCCGCGGCGCCTTTCGGTGGGGCTGGACCGTGACCGGTTGGCCATGCTGCTGGCGGTACTGCACCGGCATGCGGGCATTGCCTGCATGGACCAGGACGTTTTTGTCAACGCGGTGGGCGGCGTGCGCATCACCGAGCCGGCCGCCGACCTGGCCGTGATGCTGGCCATCACCTCCAGCCTGCGCGGCAAGCCGCTGCCCAAGGGCTTCCTGGCCTTTGGCGAAGTCGGCCTGGCGGGCGAAGTGCGCCCCGCCCCGCGCGGGCAGGAGCGGCTGCGCGAGGCAGCCAAGCTCGGTTTTTCGGTGGCCGTGGTGCCCAAGGCCAACGCGCCCAAAAAGAACGACAAGGCCTTTGAGGGCCTGACCATTCATCCCGTGGAGCGGATCGAGCAGGCCATCGAGCTGGTTCGCAGTCTGGGCTGACCCCGGGGCGCCCGGACGACCCCGCCGTCGTAGGACAATCGGGGCATGAATTTCATGAACGTTCTGGTCCCGGTGGGCGGGGTGGTGCTGGTGGCGCTGGCGTACCGCGCGTACGGCTGGCCCGGGGTTGCGGTGGCGGCGGGCGGCGTTGTGATGTGGGTGCTGCTGCACTTCACCCGCATGATGACGGTGCTCAAACGCACCGCCGACCGGCCCGTGGGCTACCTGGCCAGCGCCGTGATGCTCAACGCCAAGCTGCGCCCCGGCATGACGCTGCTGCATGTGATCGCCATGACGCGTTCGCTGGGCGTGCTGCATTCTGAAAAAGACGTGCAACCCGAGTTCTTCCGCTGGACCGACGAGGGCGGTTCGCGCGTCACGTGTGAATTCCTCAACGGCAAACTGGTGCGCTGGGAGCTGTTCCGGCCGCCGCAGGACGGGGCGCAGACGCCCGCCGATTCGGACCGCCCGGCGCCGTAAAATCAGCAACCTGCCCGCAACCGAACGAATCCAAAGGACATTTTCATGAGCCCCGCACTCCCCCCTTCCATGGCAGACCGAGACGGCAAGATCTGGATGGACGGTCAGATGGTGGACTGGCGCGACGCCAAGATCCACGTGCTCACGCACACCCTGCATTACGGTTGCGGCGCCTTTGAAGGCGTGCGTGCCTACAACACCGACCACGGCACGGCCATCTTCCGCCTCGAAGAGCACACCGAACGCCTGTTCAACAGCGCCAAGATCCTGCGCATGAAGATCCCGTTCACCAAAGAAGAAGTGAATGAAGCGCAAAAGGCGGTGGTGCGCGAGAACAAGCTCCAGAGCTGCTACCTGCGCCCGCTGACCTGGATTGGTTCGCAAAAGCTGGGTGTCAGCCCCAGGGGCAACACCATCCATCTGATGGTGGCGGCCTGGGCCTGGGGCGCCTACCTGGGCGAAGAGGGCATGAAGCGCGGCATCCGCGTCAAAACCTCCAGCTACACGCGCCACCACGTCAACATCACGATGACGCAGGCCAAGGCCGTGAGCAATTACACCAACTCGATCCTGGCCAACATGGAAGCGCTGGACGACGGCTACGACGAGGCCTTGCTGCTGGACAGCTCGGGCTTTGTCAGCGAGGGTGCGGGCGAGAACATTTTCGTCATCAAGAACGGCGTGATCTACACCCCCGACCTGTCGGCCGGCGCGCTCAACGGCATCACCCGCAACACGGTGTTCCACATCGCCAAGGACCTGGGTCTGGAAATCGTGCAAAAGCGCATCACGCGCGATGAAGTCTATATTTCCGACGAAGCGTTCTTCACCGGCACCGCCGCCGAAGTCACGCCCATCCGGGAGCTGGACCGCATCGAACTGGGCAGCGGATCGCGCGGGCCCATCACCGAAAAAATCCAGAGTGCGTTCTTTGACATCGTCAACGGCCGCAACGACAAATACGCCCACTGGCTGGCCAAGGTCTGAACCCCTTGCGGGACTGCCCGCAGCCGCGCAGCGACCCGTCCCGTCCTCGACTGGAATCCCATGAGCAACAGCACCATCGAACTCGCCGCCAAAGACCTCAACGCCCAGGGCGGCATTTTCTGCCCCAGCCCCAAGGCCGACATGAAGATCTGGAACACGCACCCCAAGGTCTATCTGGATGTGGCCCACACGGGTGAGGCCAAGTGCCCGTATTGCGGCACCGTGTACCGACTCAAGGCGGGCGAGACGGTTCACGCGGGGCATTGATGCCGGTTTCGCTGTCGCCTGCGAGCCCGGCGGTGCCGCTGCCGACGCTGACGGTGGCTGTGCTCACCAAGAATGAGGCCCATCGCATCGAGCACTGCCTGCGCAGCGCGGCCTTCGCCGACCAGATCGTGGTGGTCGACAGCGGCAGCACCGACGACACCGTGGCGCGCGCCCGGGCCATGGGCGCCGAGGTGTGGGTGCACGACGACTGGCAGGGTTTCGGCGCGCAGCGCAACCGTCTTCTGGCACATGCCAGCAGCGACTACGTTTTTTTCCTGGATGCGGACGAAGTCATCACACCGGCACTGCAGGAAGAGATCCGCGCCAACGTGCGGTCAGCCCGGCGTGCGGTCTGGCGGATCCAGTGGCGCATGGTGGTGTTCGGTCGCGAGCTGAAGTTTTTTCGCTCGCAGTCGAAAGTGGAACGGTTGTTTCGCCGCGACATGCTGCGCGAATACGTGGGCGCGGTGCATGAACAGGCCGTGCTGCACCCCGAGCCTGACGGTGCCCCGGTGCCGCGGCCGCTGATGCGCGCCAGGCTGTTGCATTACTCGCGCGAAACCGTGCGCGGCAGCCTGGAGAAGATGACGCAATACGCGATGCTGGGGGCGGCCAAACGCGCCGCGCAGGGCCAGCGCGGTGGCGTGCTGCGCGGGCTGTTGTCGGCCATTTCGATGTTCATTCGTCTCTACGTGTTCCACCTGGGCTTCCTGTGCGGCGGGGCGGGCTTTGTGCATTGCGTATTCGTTTCCGCCGAGGGATTCTTCCGCTACGTGGCGCTGGACTACGACCGGGCCAGCCTGGCTTCGGACATTCCGCGCTGAGCGGTGTTCCCGCGCGCCACGGATGCTGGAACAACCCTGATGCGCAACACCCCCTTGCGGACGTTCTCGGTCCAGGCGCTGCTCGGCCTTCTTGGGCTGGCGACCGCCTTCACGCCCCTGCATTCCTGGATCGCCGCGCTGGGCTGGCTCACGCTGGGCCTGCTGGCGCTGGCGTTGACCGACGGCGCGGGACAGCGGGGGGTGCCCGGCCTGATGTCCGCCGCCATGGCGTGGCTGACAGGATGCCTGATCGCCGCGACCCTCTGGGCAGCGCAGTCCATCGTCTGGCACGAGCCCTGCTGCAAGGTTTCGGGAGACCTCGACGCGGTGTTGCGACTGATGCTCGGCGCGGCGTCGATCTATGTCATGGCGCGCGCGCGTTCCCTTGCGCCCAACGGACCCACGGGCAGGTGGCTGTTGTACGCCATTGCGCTGGCTTGCCTCGTGGCCTTCGGGTTGGCCGCTGTGCGCGGGCGCAACCTGCCGGCCAATCCTATTCCCTGGGCCGTGGCCATCAGCTTTCTGGTTTGCCTGTTGCTGCCGCGGGTCTTTGACGGGCACGAATCCAAAGGCCGTCGATGGCTCTGCGGCGCCGGCGCGATGTTCGGCCTGGGCGCGGTGGTCTTGAGCCAGTCACGCGGCGCTTTCGGCGTGTTCCTCTGGGCGTTGTGGCTTGCCCTGTGGATGCATCGACACCACCGCACCACCACGCGCCCGCGCCACCGGGTGGCCGCCACGGCCGTGCTGCTGTCCGGCTTGCTGGTCGTGGCGGCACTGAACCTGCCTGGCGACCCGTTGCGGCTGAACACCGCCGTGCAGGAAGTCAAAACAGCGCTGCAAGTCAAGGACTACAACACCTCGTTGGGGGCACGGGTGGCCAACTTCCGGATCGGATGGACGGGGTTTGTGGAGTCGCCCTGGATCGGCCTTGGCGCGACCGAACGTATCCACCGCATCCGCTCGGCAGGCGACGAACTGCCGGCCGACCAACGAGCCGCCTTCGCGCACGTGCGCCAGCTTGGTCACGTCCACAACCAATACCTGAACAACGCGATCGATGGTGGGCTGGTCGGGCTGGCGGGCTTGCTGGCCTTGCAGGTGGGTCTGTGGCTTGCCGCGGCGCGGCTCGGGCGCGTCAACCGCACGGCCGGGCTGCAACTCTGGGGGGTGGGCTGGATGCATGCGCTGGCCGGGCTGAGCAACGTCAATCTGGCGCACAACTACTACGTGCTCATGCTGGCGCTGTCGGTGGGCCTCGTGTTTGCCATGGCGTGGGCAAAGCCGGGCCCGGAGGCCTAAAAAAAAGCCACCTTGCGGTGGCTTTGTAAAGTCCTTGGAAGGACGTCGTTGGGATTCGTACGACCTGTGCAGCCGACGCTTTGTCTTGAGGCGCCGACTGCTGCGTGTTGTGACAGCAACTGGGTTGACTTTAAACAATGAACACTTTTTGCGCATCCCCCTTTTGAGGGAGAAACGTGTCAAAGGGTGACAAAAATAGGCAATTTGTTTGCATTTTTTGCCTAAACGTCGATTTTGGGTAATATGACCACAAAAGTTGCGCCCCCACCGGGGGTCTCCTCGCACCGGACCTCGCCAAAGTGGCGGGTGACAATGGATTTGACCAGTGACAGCCCCAGGCCGACGCCGCCATTGCGTTCACTGGCCCCTGGAAGCCGGTAAAACGGCTCAAAAATCCGTTCCCGCTGATCGGCGGGAATCCCCGGCCCCTTGTCACTGACCTTGAGCACCGCACGGTCCCCCTGAATGGCCACGCTGACCCGAATTTCGCCAGTGCTGTAGCGGCGTGCGTTTTCCAGCAGATTGCGCAGCACCCGCCGTAGCAGCTTGGCCACACCCTGCACCACCACGCTGTCGCCGCCCGCGTCCAGCTCGGCGTTGCCGCGGGCGCATTCCTCGGCGGCCAGGCCCGTGAGGTCAACCGGCTCGACCGTGCCCATGTCGGCCTCGCGGGCGTCGAGCCGGCTGGCCAGCAGGATCTCGTCGATCAACTGGTCGAGCTCAGCAATGTTTCTGGAAATTTCTTCGCGAAATGCGTTGGGCGTTGCGGACCCTGGCGCCGACGGGCCGCCCATCAACTCCAGCCCCATGCGAATGCGCGCCAGGGGCGAGCGCAATTCGTGAGAGGCATTGGCCAGCAATGACTTCTGCGACGCCAACAGCGCTTGCTGCGACGCCATGAGGGATTCGATGCGCTCGGCAGCGGCGTTGAAGCGTTGTGAAAGATCGGCCACCTCGTCCTGTCCGCGCACCGGAATGCGCACAGACAGGTCGCCGTCACCCCAACGCTGCACGCCCCGTTGCAGGGTTTCCAGTCGCTGTGTCAGGCGCCGCACGATCGGGTACACCCCCAGGGCCACGGCCAGGCCGACCAGGGCCAGCATCCAGACAAAACCGAACGGGGGGCGCATCCACGGCGGCGGTGGGCTGGAAGGCGGGCCGCGACGGCGCGAGGGCATGACGATCTGCAAGGTCTGGCCGTCGTTCAGGGTCACCGTGAACTCGGTCGGCTGACCCATCATGCGTCCGGGGGGCGTCTGCGCCGAGCCCAGCAACTCGCCAGCCATGTTGCGAACCATCACCTCGCGCGGGGGCAGCGTGGGCATGCTGTGCTCGGCGGCAATCCGCCACGCCCAACCCACGGCCGTGGTGAGCACGGCCACGCCAAACACCACCGCCAGCCAGATGCGAAGGTACAACCGCCGTGAAAACGCGCTGAACAAAGCCATGATCGCAACTACCCGCGCCGCGCCGCGCCGCTCCAAGCCAGCTCAGCCCCCGAGGGGCCGAGGGCTGCGGCTCCGGGCCTGCCTGCGCAGGGCCGGACAGCCCGAAGAGACGCTGCCTGCGGCAGCGTTTCGTACAGCGCAGTACGCGAAGTGGCAAGCGTGGGGGCCAGGAGCGCTGCGCCGGGCCGCTCCCAAGCAAGCTCAGCCCCCTCGGGGGGCAGCGACCACACGCAGTGAGGGAGCGTGGGGGCCATACTAATCCTGCTGCTTCGCAAACACATACCCCACACCCCGCACCGTCAGGATGCGCTTGGGGTTTTTGGCGTCGGCTTCGATGGCGGCGCGGATGCGGCCCATGTGCACGTCGATCGAGCGGTCAAACGCTTCGAGCTCGCGGCCGCGCACGGCCTCCATGATCTGGTCGCGCGTGAGCACACGGCCCGCGCGCTCTGCCAGCGCGATCAGCAGGTCAAACTGGTAGGAGGTGAGTTCGCAGGCCTTGCCCGCCACCGCCACGGTGCGGGCGTCGCGGTCGATCTCGAGCGAGCCAAACTGCAGCGTCTTCAGTGTGGGCGTCGCCCCCTCGACACGGCGGCGCAGGATGGCGCGCACGCGGGCCAGCAGTTCGCGCGGCTCGAAGGGTTTGGGCAGGTAGTCGTCGGCACCGATCTCCAGCCCGATGATGCGGTCCATCGGGTCGCCCTTGGCCGTGAGCATGAGCACCGGCACCTGGGCGCGGTCACCCTGCATGGCGCGGATGCGGCGGCAGACCTCCAGGCCGTCGATGTCGGGCAGCATGAGGTCCAGAATGACCAGGTCGGGCGCGGGCGCACCCGTGTCGCCCTGAAGGTGGGCCAGGCCCGTGAGCCCGTCCACCGCGTGGGCAAACGCGTAACCCGACTGTCCGAGGTACTCGCCGACCATGCCCGCCAGGCGGGAGTCGTCTTCGATCATCAGTAGTTGTGCGCTCATGTCTGCAGTTTAGTGGTGCCAGCGGCCATGGTCATCCGGGCGCACCAAGCGGGCTTGAAGCCGCGGTAAAGTTAAGTAAATGAACGCACCCCAGGTCCTTGGCGACATTCTTGCGCGCAACGCTTTGCGCCAGCCCGAGGCGGGCGCCGTCACCTTCCTCGGCAAGACCTACCGCCACGGCAAGCTGGCGCGCCGCACCGAACGCGCCGCCGCACGGTTGTGGCACGAATGGGGCATCCGGGCTGGCGACCGGGTGGCCTGGCTCGGGTTGAACCATGTGGACCAGCTGACGCTGCTGTTTGCCCTGGGCCGCATCGGTGCGGTGCTGGTGCCGCTGAATTTTCGCCTCGCGCCGCCCGAGTGGGACGCCGTGCTGGCCAGTTGCACGCCGCGCTGCGTGGTGCACGACACCACCTGGCAGGAGGCCGCGCAGGCGCTGGCCGCGCGCCAGGGGGTGGCGGCGTACGCGGTCGACGCCCTGATCCACACGCATGCCGAGGGCCACGCGCCGGATGGTGCCCACCCGGACGCGCCCGCGCTGCTGGTCTACACCTCGGGCACCACCGGCGCGCCGCGCGGCGCGGTGCACACGCAGGCCAATTTGCTGGCCAACATGGCGATCGCCCAACAGGTGCAGGGCCTCACGCCGGAGGACGCCGTGTTGACGGTGCTGCCGCTGTTCCACGTGGGCGGCCTGTGCCTCCAGACGCTGCCCGCGCTGTACGCCGGGGCGCAGGTGCACCTGCACGCGCGGTTTGACCCTGCGGCCACGCTGGCGGCCATCGCGCAGTTGCGCCCGACCCTCACGCTGCAGGTGCCCGCCACGATGAAGGCGCTGGTCGAGCATCCGTTGTGGGGCACCACCGACCTGCGCTGCCTGCGCGCCGTGTGGGCGGGTTCCAGCACGCTGCCCAGGGCGCTGGTCAGCGCGTTCCTGAGCCGTGGAGTGGCCTTGTGCAACGTCTATGGCGCCACCGAGACCGGACCGTTTTCCATCGCCTTGCCGCCCGCGCAGGCGCGCAGCCATGCGGGTTCGTGCGGCTGGCCGGCCCCGGGCGTTGAGGCACGGCTGCATGCGGCGCAGGCGGGCGTGGGCGAGGTCTGGCTGCGCGGGCCCAACATCGTGCGGCGCTACTGGCCCGACCAACCCGCACTCGACGGTGACGGCTGGTTTCACACCGGCGACCTGGCATCGGTGGCGGACGACGGCAGCTGGCGCATCGTCGGCCGGGCCAAGGACATGATCATCTCGGGCGGCGAAAACATCTACCCCGCCGAAATCGAGCACCTGCTGGCCGCGCACCCGGCCGTGGCCGAGTGCGCGGTGGTGGGGCTGCCGCACGCCACCTGGGGCGAGGTTGTGGTGGCCGTGGTGGTGACCCGGCCGGGCTGCACGCTGGACGAAGCGGCCGTGGCCGAATTTCTGGGCGGCCAGCTCGCGCGCTACAAGCTGCCGCGGCGCGTGGTGCCACTGCAGGCCCTGCCCAAGACCGCGCTGGGCAAGGTGCAAAAGCCGATGCTGGTCCAGCAGTTGATGCTAAATAAATAGCAAACTTTGACCTATTGACGGGGGCTTGATGCCAATTTAACCTTTGAAGCCAGCCACACCAGCAACAGCACCGGCAGCCCCAGCAGCGCGGTGCTGACAAAGAAGTTGGCATAACCGAACGCATCGACGTAGGCGCCCGAAAACCCCGCCAGCCATTTGGGGGCGAGCAGCATCATCGAGCTGAACAGCGCGTACTGCGTGGCCGAGTAGCGCACGTTGGTCAGCGACGACAGGTAGGCGATGAACGCAGCCGAGGCGATGCCGCTGGACAGGTTGTCGGCCGAGATTACAAAGATCAGCGCCGTCACGTCGTGGCCGCGCGCGCTCAGGCCCGCAAACAGCAGGTTGGTGGCGGCCGACAGGATGGCGCCCAGCATCAGCACCCGCATCACCCCCAGCCGCAGCGACAGCATGCCGCCAATGAACGCCCCCACCAGCGTCATGATCACGCCGTAAATCTTGGTCACGGCGGCCACCTCGTCCTTGGTGTAGCCCATGTCCACGTAAAACGGGTTGGCCATGATGCCCATCACCACGTCGCTGATGCGGTAGATGGCGATCAGCGCGAGGATCAGCGCGGCCTGCCAGCGGTAGCGGCCGATGAAGTCGGCAAACGGGTCCACCAGCGCACCCCGCAGCCATTCGCGGGCGTTGCGTGCAGGCGGCAGCACCATACGGGCCGGCTCGGGCGAGAGCAGCACCGTCAGCACGCCGACCGCCATCGAGCCCGCCATCACCAGATACGCCATCTGCCACGCCGCCTGCTGGTAGGCGGCACCGGCGAGTGCATGGGCCGTGGCGGTGGCGCCGGTGATGCCCACGACGGCCGCCGGGGCCACCTCAAACCGCGCGGCCACCCACAGCACGCCCGCGCCGGCCCAGATCATGGCCAGCCGGTAGCCGGTCTGGTAGGTGGCGGCCAGTGCGCCCTGGTGGTCGGCGTCGGCCGACTCGATGCGGAACGCGTCCAGCGCAATGTCCTGCGTGGCCGAGCCCACCGCCACCGCCAGCGCACACCAGACGATGGGCCCGAGCGCCAGGCGCGGGTCCGACAGCGCCATGCCGACCAGCCCGGCGACGATCAGGCACTGCGACAGCAGCAGCCAGCTGCGCCGCCGCCCCAGCGTGCGCGTGAGCCACGGGATCGGCAGGCGGTCCACCAGCGGGGCCCAGCACCACTTGAACGCGTAGGCCAGCCCGACCCAGCTCAGGTAGCCGATGGTGGCGCGGTCGATACCGGCCTCGCGCAGGCGAAAGCTCAGCGTGCCCAGCACCAGCAGCAGCGGCAGGCCCGCCGAAAAGCCCAGCGCCAGCATCCGCAGGCTGGCGGGCTCCAGATAGACGCGGGCGGCGGCCAGCCAGCCGCGCAGACCGGGGGCGTTGACAGGCGGGAGTTCGGCCGCTGGCCCCGGTTGGTCAGCGGGCATGGGGCTTTGGGCGTTGTGACGTGATCATTTCTGCCTATTATTGAGCCATGTGCTGGATCTGCGACGCCAAAACCTCCGAACCCACCCCACCGCGCGCGGCATCGGCCCGCGGGCCGTGGAACGCCCGCCGTGGCTTCTTGCTGGCGTCGGCCGCCGTGGCCGCGGGCCCTGCGCTGGCGCAGGTCGATGTGGGCAGTGCCTCGGGCGTGCGCAAGCTCGTGCCCGCCGAAACGCTGGAAACGGCGGCGGGCAAGCAGTATGTGGAGGTGCTGGCCGAGGCCCGCGCCAATGGCACGCTGGCGCCCGATGCCGACCCGCAGCTGCGGCGGCTGCGCGCCATTGCCCAGCGCCTGATCCCGCACACCCGGCAGTGGAACCCCCGCGTGAGCAGCTGGCGCTGGGAGGTCAACCTGATCACCAGCAAGCAGCTCAACGCCTGGGCCATGCCGGGCGGCAAGATCGCGTTTTACAGCGGCATCCTGAACCAGCTCCAACTCACCGAAGACGAGATCGCCATGATCATGGGCCACGAAATGGCCCACGCGCTGCGCGAACACGCGCGCGCACGCCTGGCCAAGACGCAGGCCACCGGGCTGGGCCTGTCGATTGCCGCGCAGCTGTTCGGGCTGGGGCAGCTGGGGGACGTGGCCGCCGACCTGGGCACCAAGCTGCTGTCGCTCAAGTTCAGCCGTTCGGACGAATCCGAGGCCGATCTGGTGGGGCTGGAGATCGCGGCGCGGGCGGCCTTTCAGCCGCGGGCCAGCGTCTCGCTGTGGGAAAAAATGCTCGCGGCCAGCGGCGGCTCGGGAGGGCCCGGATTTTTGTCGACGCACCCGAGCGGGCCCAACCGCATCCGCGAGTTGCAGGACAACCTGCCCAAGGTCCAGGGTCTGTACGACGCCGCACGCCGCGGCTGATACGGCCTCGCCTTCCAACGTATCACGGCGTTGGTTCGCCTTGCCGTGCTATAGCACTGTCTGCGGCTCCCGCCTTGTCCTACGCTTGATTGCAAAACCGTCTGAGTGGCGCGGCTTGTCAGGGCAGCTCGAAATTGTCGATCAGCCGTGTGGCGCCCAGCCGGGCGGCGCCCAGCGCCACCAGCGGCACGGCGGTGTCACCGGCCTGCGGCGGCTGCAAGTCGGTCTGGCGGCGCACCGTCAGGTAATCGGGCTTCCAGCCGCGCGCGCCCAGTTGCGCCACGGCCTGGGCCTCCAGCGCAGGCCGTTGCGCGGCCAGGTCGGCACCGGCGGCCTGAGCGGCCTGGGCCAGCTGGCGCAACGCCCGCGACAGTTGCACCGCTTCCTGCCGCTCCGTCGGCGAAAGATAGCCGTTGCGCGAACTCAGGGCCAGGCCGTCGGCGGCGCGCCGGGTTTCACCCGCCACGATGTCGATGGGCAGCGCAAACTGGCGCACCATGTGGCGGATCACCATGAGCTGCTGGTAGTCCTTCTTGCCAAACACCGCCACGCCGCCCGGCCGCGTGCCAAACACGCACTGGAACAGCTTCATCACCACGGTGCTCACCCCCACAAAAAAACCGGGGCGGAACTGGCCCTCCAGCAGGTCGGCCAACGCCGGGTCGGGCTGGATCCTGCAGGTTTGCGGCTCGGGGTAGAGCGCTTTTTCGTCGGGGGCAAACAGCACCTGGCAGCCGGCGGCCTGCAGCTGGTCGCAATCGCTCTGCCAGGTGCGCGGGTAGGTGTCGAAATCTTCGTGCGGCAGGAACTGCAGCCGGTTGACGAAGATGCTGGCCACCGTCACGTCGCCCAGCGCGCGCGCCTGCGTGACCAGCGCCATGTGCCCATCGTGCAGGTTGCCCATGGTCGGCACAAAGGCCGGTTGGCGAAAGGGCGCCAGGGTCTGGCGCAGTGCATCGATGGTGTGGACGATTTTCATGCGGTGCGTCAATCGGGGGTGAGGGCAAGGGCGTTCTGGTGAATTTACAAGCAAAATTGGCCGATAGCCCCCGTCAAATGGCAATAGTTAGCTATCTCTAAAGTAGCATTCAAGGGTTGTCCTGGGGCGGGCATGGGCGCGGCTTCAGCCCGTATCGTAGCCATTCCGCCGCCATTCGCGACCCGCGCGCGGCCCGGGACCGCCCCGGGGCGGCAAATCGGTGCGCGCCGCACGACCGCCGCCGGGCTCGGCCTGGCCGGTGGGTCGCGGCTGCGGCGCGGCGCGGCGGGCGATGGTCAGAACACCGCGTGGTCGCCGCGCTCGGGCGCCTGCCCGCCGTGGACCAGGTCCGCGTAGAAGTCAAGCAGTGTCTCGTGGCCCGTGGACGGTGTGGCAGTGGCATCGTAGCGGCCGGTGGCGGGGTCGAGCACCAGCATCGACTCGGTGGCGTAGTAGCGGCCGATGCGTGCCAGCTCGGCCTTGGCGGCCAGCGCGGGGATCACGCGCCCCAGCGCCCCAAGCACGCCGATGATCCCGTCGAGCCACCGCACCGGCACCTGCTTGAAGCGCGGCGGCTGGCCAAGCAGCGCGAACAGGTGCTCGCCCTGCTGGCGCGGCGTGATGGCTGCGCCGGGCCCGCCAATGGGCAGAATCCGGTTGTGGCGCGCCGGATCGTCCAGGCACCCGGCGATGTAGTCCGCCAGGTCGTTGTCGCTGATGGGTTTGCACGCCGTGAGCGTGCCGTCGCCGAACACCAGGAAGGGCTTGCCTCGCCGCACGCGTTCGACCTGCCCGGACAATGACTTGAAAAACGCGGTCGGGCGCACGATCGAGTAGGTCAGGCCGGATTCGATCAGCTTCCTTTCGAACGCCAGTTTGGCCTGCTGAAAGGCCAGCAATGGTTTTTGCACGCAAATGGCCGACAAAAGCACCATCTGGGACACCCCGGCGTCCTGGGCGGCCTGCAATGCGTGCACGTGGGCCTGGTGGTCGATGGCCCAGGCGTCTCCGGGCGCGCCGGTGCGCGAGGCCAGACACGAGATCAGCGCATCAAATCGCTCGCCGCAGAACCCGTCGCGCGCCAGCGAAACCGGGTCGGTGACCTGGCCCACGCGCACCGTGGCGCCCGCGAGCAGTTGCGCGCTGACTTCGCGGGTCATTGCACCGCCCGCGCCGGCGCGCGGGCGCACCAGACACACCACGTCGTGGCCGCGCCTCAACAGGGCGGCCACAGTGGCGCGCCCCATGGTGCCGGTGGCCCCAATGACCAGGACGCGCTGGCCCATCAGGCCGACCGCTTCATGGTGAGGGTCCCGTCGCGCATGCCGAATCCTCAGCGTTCAAGATCGTAGTCCACGGTCAGTGGCGCATGGTCCGAGAACTTCTCGTCCTTGTAGATCGACTCGCGCCGTGCAAAGGCCGCCAGGGCGGGGGTGGCCAGATGGTAGTCCAGCCGCCACCCCACGTTGTTGGCATAGGCCTGGCCACGGTTGCTCCACCAGGTATAGGCGGTGTCGGTGGCGTCGGGTTGCAGGCGGCGGTACACGTCCACCAGGCCGGCATCGTCCAGCAGCTGGGTCATCCAGGCGCGTTCTTCGGGCAGGAAACCGCTGTTTTTCTGGTTGCTGCGCCAGTTTTTCAGGTCAATTTGCCTGTGCGCGATGTTGACGTCGCCGCAGAGGATGAAATCGCGCTGGCCCTTGAGCGCCAGCAGGTGCGGGTAAAAGCCGTCGAGAAAGCGAAACTTGGCCTCCTGCCGCTCGGGCCCGGACGAGCCGCTGGGAAAGTAGGCGCTGATGATCGAGAGTTTTTGGGCGGGCGTGTCAAACCGCAGCTCGACATACCGGCCTTCGGCGTCAAACTCTGGCGAGCCAAAGCCCACGATCACGTCGCTGGGCTGGTGCCGCGTGTACACCGCCACGCCCGAATAGCCCTTTTTTTCGGCAAAGTGAAAATGGCCCGACAGGCCGGCCAGCGTCTCGAAACGGCCGCGCACGTCGTCGGCCTGGGCCTTGACCTCCTGCACGCAAATACAATCGGGCTGGTGCCGGGCCAGCCACGCTTCCACGCCTTTGGACGCGGCGGAGCGGATGCCGTTGAGGTTGAGGCTGGTCAGTCTGAACAAGGGATTCCCCATGGTGAAAAGTGAAGCGCCTGCCGTTGATCAAGACCGGCTGGCGCAGGATTTTGTGCAATTCTCCGTCGAATCGGGCGTGCTGCGCTTTGGCGAGTTCAAGACCAAGGCCGGCCGCCTGAGCCCATACTTCTTCAACGCCGGGTTGTTTGACGACGGCGCCAAGCTCGGACGGCTGGCCGAATTCTATGCACGGCGGCTGCTGGCCAGCGGCATCGAGTTCGACATGATCTTCGGCCCCGCCTACAAGGGCATTCCACTGGGGGCGGCCGTGGCCATCGAGCTGGCGCGGCTGGGCCGCAACGTGCCGTTTGCCTACAACCGCAAGGAAGCCAAGGACCACGGCGAGGGCGGCACGCTGGTGGGCGCGCCGCTCCAGGGCCGGGTGCTGATCGTGGACGACGTGATGTCGGCCGGCACGGCTGCGCGCGAGTCCATTGCCCTCATCCAGGCCGCCGGTGCCACGCCGCACGCGGTGGCGATTGCGCTGGACCGCCAGGAAAAAGCCACTGAAAACGGGGTCGATGTCGAATGGAGCGCGGTGCAGTATGTCCGCCGCCAACTCGGCTTGCACGTTTGTTCGATTGCCAGACTGGCGGATTTGTTGCAGTATCTTGCCGAGCATCGCAACGCCGGGCTCGACGCGCACCACGCGCGGGTTCTGGCGTACCGGGAGCGCTACGGCGTCGAGTAGAGGGAAACCACAGTGCAGTTCAGAGCTTCAACAAACTGGGTCATGGGCTGCTTGCTGGCGGCCTGGGGCGCGGGCGCGTCCGCCCAGACCATCTACACCTGTGTCGATGGCAAGGGCCACAAACGCACCTCCGACCGGCCGATCGCCGAATGCCTGGACCGCGAGCAATACGAGCTCAACCCCAGTGGCACGGTGCGTCGCACCATTGGCCCCAACATGACCGCCTCCGAACGTGCTGCCGCCGAGGCCAAGGAGCGGGAAATTGCCGAAGAGCGTGCCCGCGCCGCCGAAGAAAAGCGGCGTGAGCGCGCCCTGCTGATCCGCTATCCCAACAAGGGCGTCCACGACGCCGAGCGCGCCGAGGCGCTGGGTCAGGTGGACGAAGTCATCCGCGCCGCCAACAAGCGCGTGGTGGAGCTGGCCGCGCAGCGCGAGAGCCTGAACACCGAGTTCGAGTTTTACAAGAAGGACCCGTCGCGCGCCCCGGCCAGCCTGAAGCGCCAGGCCGAAGACATCGAGCACAGCACCGGCGTGCAAAAACGCTTCATTGCCGAGCAAGAGGGCGAGAAAAAGCGCATCAATGCGCGTTTTGACGAAGAGCTGGCCACACTTCGCAAGCTGTGGGCCTTGCGCGCCGCGCCCACCGGGGTGGCCGCGCCGCCCAGCCGCTGAAAAGCGAAAACGCGACCGCGCAGGGGGTCAACCCAGCCGGGTTTTCAGCAGCGCGTTGACCTGGGCCGGATTGGCCTTGCCCTTGCTGGCCTTCATGACCTGGCCGACCAGGGCATTGAACGCCTTGTCTTTACCGGACTTGTACTGTGCGACGTTGTCGGCGTTTCCGTCGATGACGTCGTCGACGATTTTCTCCAGCGCGCTGCTGTCGTTCATCTGCTTGAGGCCACTGGCCTCGATCAGCGCGTCCACGTCCTGGCCCTCGCCGGCCCACAGCGCGTCGAACACCTGACGCGCGGCGTTGTTGGAGACCGTGCCGTCGGCAATGCGGGCGATCAGGGCCGCCAGCTGCGTCGGGCTGACGGGCGACTGGGCCATGTCCATCTCACCGGCATTGAGCCGCCGTGACACCTCGCCCATGATCCAGTTGCTGGCCAGCTTGGGCTGGCCGCAGGCCTTGGCGGTGGCTTCAAAGTAGGCCGCCATCGCCTTGCTCTGGGTCAGCGTGGTCGCGTCGTATTCGGGCAGGCCGTAATCGGCCACAAAGCGTGCGGCCATCACGCGCGGCAGCTCGGCCATTTCGCTGCGCACCCGCGCCACCCACTCGGGCGCGATCACCAGCGGCGGCAAATCGGGGTCGGGGAAATAGCGGTAGTCGGCGGCGTCTTCCTTGGTGCGCATGGCGCGGGTTTCGCCGGTGTCGGGGTCGAACAGCACGGTGGCCTGCTGGATGGCGTGGCCGTCCTCGATCTGCCCGATCTGCCAGCGCACCTCGAAATCAATCGCCTGCTGCATGAACCTGAAGCTGTTCAGGTTCTTGATCTCGCGCCGCGTGCCCAGGGGCGCGCCTGGCTTGCGCACCGATACATTGGCGTCGCAGCGGAACGAGCCTTCCTGCATGTTGCCGTCGCAGATGCCGATCCAGGTGACGATCTTGTGCAGCTCTTTGGCGTAGGCCACGGCCTCGGCGGACGAGCGCATGTCGGGCTCGGTCACGATCTCCAGCAGCGGCGTGCCGGCGCGGTTGAGGTCAATGCCCGACTGGCCCACAAAATCCTCGTGCAGCGACTTGCCGGCGTCTTCCTCCAGGTGGGCGCGTACCAGGCGCACGGATTTCTTCTCCCGCACTGCGTCGGCGCCCTTGCCGGTTTCCACGAAGAATTCGACCACGCCACCCTGCACCACGGGAATCTCGAACTGGCTGATCTGGTAGCCCTTGGGCAGATCGGGGTAGAAGTAGTTCTTGCGCGCGAAGATGCTGCGCGGCGCGATGTGCGCGTTGACCGCCAGCCCGAACTCGATGGCGCGCTCGACCGCGCCCCGGTTCATCACCGGCAGCGTGCCCGGCAGCGCCAGGTCCACGGCGCAGGCCTGGGTGTTGGGCTCGGCACCAAAGGCCGTGGGCGCGCGGCTGAAGATCTTGCTCTGCGTGGACAGCTGGGCGTGCGTCTCGAAGCCGATGATGACTTCGTAGCCGTGCACCAGCGGGCCGGTTGGCCGACCGGCCTGCATCTGCTCAAACGGGTTCACGGTCTCGCTCATCTCAAAAGCCCTTCGGTGCGCGCTGGTGCCAGTCGGTGGCCTGCTGCAAGCGGTGCGCGGCGTTCAGCAGCCGGCTTTCCGAAAAATAGTTGCCGATCAGTTGCAACCCCACGGGCATGTCGCCGGCGCCAAAACCGGCGGGCACGCTCATGCAGGGCAGGCCCGCCAGTGACGCGGGCAGGGTGAAGATGTCGGCCAGGTAGTCGGCCAGCGGGTCGTTGCCGTGGGCGCCGACGGACCACGCCACCGTGGGCGCCACCGGGCCGGCGATCAGGTCGCACTGCTGGAATGCCTGCTGGAAGTCGTCGGCGATCATGCGGCGGATTTTCTGCGCCTGCAGGTAGTAGGCGTCGTAGTAGCCGTGGCTCAGCACGTAGGTGCCGATCATGATGCGGCGCTTGACCTCGTCGCCGAAGCCTTGCGCGCGGGTTTTCTTGTACATGTCGAGCAGGTCGGTGTACCGGGCGGCGCGGTGGCCGAACTTCACGCCGTCAAAACGGCTGAGGTTGGAGCTGGCTTCGGCCGGCGCAATGATGTAGTACACGGGGATCGACAGCTCGGTGCGCGGCAGGGAGATTTCAACCAACTTTGCGCCGAGCTTTTCGTATTCCCTGAGGGCGGCTTCGATGGCCAACTGAACGTCAACGCTGATGCCCTCGCTTCGACGCGAGGGCATATCCGGAGACCACTGTTGCTGGACACCTCCCCCCCACCATTCAGTAGGGACACCGATTCGCAGCCCTTGAATTGAGTCGTTAAGGCGGCGTTCAAAGTGTTCGCCCGGGTAATCGAGCGAAGTCGAGTCGCGGTCCGGGTCGGGGCCGCACATGCTGGACAGCAGCAGCGCGCAGTCTTCGGCGCTGCGGGCCATCGGGCCGGCCTGGTCGAGGCTGGAGGCGAAAGCGATCATGCCGTAACGCGAGGCGCGGCCGTAGGTGGGCTTGATGCCGGTGATGCCGCAAAAACTGGCGGGCTGGCGGATCGAGCCGCCGGTGTCGGTGCCGGTGGCGGCGGGCGTCAGGCGGGCGGCCACGGCCGCGGCGCTGCCGCCCGACGAGCCACCAGGAATGCGCGTGCTGTCCCACGGGTTTTGCACCGGCCGGGGCGCGGTGCTGCCGACCGGGGCGATGGCGGAGTTTTCGTTGGACGAACCCATTGCAAACTCGTCGCAATTGAGTTTTCCAAGGCAAACAACGCCTGAGCCCGCTAATTTGCTGGTAATTGTGCTATCAAAAGGAGACTTGTAGCCGACCAGCATTTTGGAGCCGGCGGTGCTGGGGAAGTCGGTGGTGACGAAGATGTCCTTGTGCGCCATGGGCACGCCCAGCAGCGGGGCGGTGTCGCCCGCGGCGATGCGGGCGTCGGCGGCGCGGGCCTGGGCCAGCGTCACGGCGTCGTCCGTGGCCACAAAAGCGCCCAGCGACGCGTGGGCTTTCATGCGGGCCAGGAAGTGCTGCGCGGTTTCGACCGCCGAGACCTTCTTGTCGTGCAGCTGCCGGGCCAGTTCGGCCACGGAAAGCTGGTGCAGTTCGGTGGAAGTCGGTGTCATGGTTTCGTCCACTGGCGGGGGTGCATCATTCGATCACCTTCGGGACCAGAAACAGGCCACGCTCCACGGCCGGGGCGCTTTGCTGATTGGCCTCGCGCCGGTTGGGCTCGCTGGCCACGTCGTCGCGCAGGCGCAGCGCAACCTCCTGAATGGCGGCCACGGGGTGGGCCAGCGGCTCGATGCCGGTGGTGTCCACGGCCCGCATGGTCTGCACGATGTCAAAAAAACCGTTGAGTTGCGAGAGCAGGCGCTCGCTTTCGTCGGATCGGAGTTCGAGTCGCGCCAGATGGGCAATCCGTGCGATGTCTTCGGGGGTCAGGGCCATGGCAAAAAAAAGCTGGGAGAAACCAGATGTAAAGCGGCCTGCCGGGGTGGGCAGCGCCGGGTTGCGCACAGGGGGATGGGGTATTATCCCGCCTTTGGTGCAACGGGCTGCGAATGGGTGGGATTTGCGCCGAAAACCCCATATTTGACCTGATAACAGCGCGGTGGGCCGCCGAGGTGCTGCCCATGCCCGAGAGGACTTCTGATGTTTGGAGCATTCCGTCGGTACTTCTCCACCGACTTGGCCATTGACCTGGGCACGGCCAACACCCTCATTTTTGTGCGCGACAAGGGCATTGTGCTGGACGAACCCTCGGTGGTGGCCATTCGCCACGAAGGCGGCCCGCAAGGCAAGAAAACCATCCAGGCGGTGGGCAAGGAAGCCAAGGCCATGCTGGGCAAGGTGCCGGGCAACATCGAGGCCATCCGGCCGATGAAGGACGGCGTGATCGCCGACTTCACCGTCACCGAGCAGATGCTCAAGCAGTTCATCAAGATGGTGCATCCGCGCGGCATCTTCAAGCCGAGCCCGCGCATCATCATCTGCGTGCCCTGCGGCTCCACCCAGGTCGAGCGCCGCGCCATCCGCGAATCGGCCCTGGGCGCCGGTGCCAGCGAGGTCTACCTGATCGAGGAACCCATGGCCGCGGCCATCGGCGCGGGGCTGCCGGTCAGCGAAGCCAGCGGCTCGATGGTGGTGGACATTGGCGGCGGCACCACCGAGGTGGGCGTGATCTCGCTGGGCGGCATGGTCTACAAGGGCAGCGTGCGGGTCGGTGGCGACCGTTTTGACGACGCCATCATCAACTACATCCGCCGCAATTACGGCATGCTGATCGGCGAGCCGACGGCCGAAGCCATCAAGAAGCAGATCGGCTCCGCCTTCCCGGGATCCGAAGTGAAGGAAATGGAAGTTCGTGGCCGCAACCTGTCCGAAGGCGTGCCGCGCAGCTTCACCATCTCGAGCAACGAAATCCTCGAAGCGCTGACCGATCCGTTGAACAACATCGTGTCCGCCGTCAAGACCGCGCTGGAGCAAACCCCCCCCGAACTCGGCGCCGACATTGCCGATCGCGGCATGATGCTCACGGGTGGCGGCGCACTGCTGCGCGACCTCGACCGGCTGCTGGCCGAAGAAACCGGCCTGCCGGTGCTGGTCGCCGAAGACCCGCTGACCTGTGTGGTGCGCGGCTGCGGCATTGCGCTGGAGCGCATGGAACGCCTCGGGTCCATTTTCACGAGCGAGTGACGTCCATGACCGCTGCGGTTGCCCTTCGGATGAGCGGGCGTAGCGGGCAGGCATCCGCGCCATAGCCCGATGCCATTAGGTACCCTTGACCGTTCTCCGCCCCCCTTCTTCCGGCAGGGGCCTTCGGCGCTTTCCAAACTGGTTTTCTTCAGCGCGCTGGCACTGTTCCTGATGGTGGCCGACGCCAGGCTGGGAGTGACCGGCCCACTGCGGGCCGCCGCCGCCGTGGTGCTGTACCCGCTGCAATGGGTGGTGCTGCAGCCGGTCGGTGCCGTGCGCGAGGGCGTCGGCTATTTCCAGTCGCTCGGTGAAGCGCGGCGCAATGAAGATCTGGCGCGCATCCAGCTCACCCGGCAATCGCAGCAGGCCAACCAGTCGGAGTTTTTGCAGCAGGAAAACGCCCGCCTGCGCGAGCTTCTGAACCTGCGCGCACGCCTGACCACGCCTTCGCAGGCGGCCCAGGTGCTGTACGACGCGGCCGACCCCTACACCCGCAAGGTGGTGATCGACCGCGGCATGACCCATGGGGTGCAGGCCGGGTCGCCGGTGATCGACGAGTCGGGCGTGCTGGGGCAGGTCACCCGTGTTCATGCGCTGGTAAGCGAGGTCACCCTGCTGGTGGACCGTGACCAGCCCACGCCAGTGCTCAACGTGCGGACCGGCGCCCGCGGCGTGGCCTATGGCGACCCTTCCTCGCACGGCGGCTCACTCGAATTGCGCTTCATGGACGGCAACGCCGATGTGAAGGCGGGCGATGTGCTCTCCACCAGCGGGGTGGACGGCGTCTATCCGCCCGGGCTGCCCGTGGCACGGGTGGACCGGGTCGAGCGCCGGGCTGATTCCGCCTTTGCGCGCATCCATTGCGTGCCCATGGCGCAGGTGAACGGAGCCCTGCATGTGATGGTGCTCAGCCCGATCAACGCACAGCTCCCCCAACGGCCTGAACCGCCCGCCACGGCACCCGCGGCGCGCAAGGGCAGTCGCAAATGAGCGGGCGCTGCGGTCAGTCTTTGAGAGGGTTGTCCCGATGATCATGCGTCCGGGCCAGCAATTGCTGCTGCCCGCCAACCCGCTGTTCATCTGGGGCAGCCTGCTGGTGGCGTTGCTGCTCAACATCCTGCTCAACATGGGCGTGGTGGGGCGGGCCGCCTGGGCGCCGGACCTGCTGGTGCTGGTGCTGACGTTCTGGAGCGTGCACCAGCCCCAGCGCGTGGGCATTGGTGTGGCCTTCGTGTTCGGTATTTTCATGGACGTGCATCAGGCGGCTTTGCTGGGCCAGCACGCACTCAGCTACACCGCGCTGAGCTTTCTGGCCATTGCGATTCACCGCCGCCTGCTCTGGTTCAGCGTGCCCTCGCAGGCGTTTCAGGTGCTGCCGCTGTTTTTGGCCACCCACGCGGTGGAACTGGTGGTCCGCATGGTCGGGGGCGGCACATTTCCGGGCTGGCCGGTCTTGCTGGCGCCCGTGCTTGAGGCGACACTATGGCCTGTGGTGAGTGTGTTGCTGCTGGCGCCGCAACGCCGTGCCCCCGATCCTGACGAAAACAGACCGCTGTGACCGAACTCCGCAACGTTGAAGCCGACCTTTCGCGCTTTCGCATGCGCGTGCTGGTGGTGGGGATCGTGGTCGTGCTGGCATTTGTGCTGCTGGCGTCGCGGCTGGTGTACCTGCAGGTCGTGCGGCACGAAGACCTGAGCGAGCAGGCCGAGAGCAACCGCACGGCCGTGGTGCCGGTGGTGCCCAATCGCGGCTTGATCCTGGACCGCAACGGCATTGTGCTGGCGTCCAATTATTCGGCTTACACCCTCGAGATCACCCCTTCACGGGCCGGCCCGCTGGAGGAAGTCATCGACGCACTGTCGCAGGTGGTGGACATCCAGCACCGCGACCGGCGCCGCTTCAAGAAGCTGCTGGAAGAGTCGCGCAACTTCGAGTCGCTGCCCATCCGCACCCGTCTGTCGGACGAAGAGGTGGCCCGGTTTGCCGCGCAGCGCTACCGCTTCCCCGGCGTGGACATCAAGGCCCGGTTGTTCCGCAGCTACCCCTATGGTGAATTGGCCAGCCATGTCATTGGCTACATCGGGCGCATCAACCAGAGCGAGAAAGAGCGCATCGACGACTCCGAGGAGGCTTCCAACTACCGCGGGACCGAGTACATCGGCAAGCTGGGGGTGGAGCAGAGCTTTGAGGCGCAGCTGCATGGCGTCACCGGGGTCGAGGAGATGGAAACCTCGGCGGGCGGGCGGGCGGTGCGGCGGCTGGCCAACATCCCCGCCACGCCGGGCGACACCGTGCAGCTGTCGATCGACATCAAGCTGCAAAAACTGGTGGAAGACCTGTTTGGCGACCGGCGTGGCGCGCTGGTGGCGCTGGACCCCCGCAACGGCGAGGTGCTGGCGTTTGTGAGCAAACCGACGTTCGACCCGAACCTGTTTGTCGATGGCATCGACCAGGAAAACTGGCAGGCGCTGAACGAGTCGCTCGACAAGCCGCTGCTCAACCGGGCGTTGCGCGGCACCTACCCGCCAGGCTCGACCTACAAGCCGTTCATGGCGATGGCGGCGCTGCAGACCGGCAAGCGCTCGGCGTCGGTGGTCATCAACGACGCGGGCTCCTGGACTTTCGGGGGCCATGTGTTCCGCAGCCATGGCGACCATGGCCTGGGGCCGGTGGACATGTACAAAAGCATCGTCAAGTCGAGCAACGTGTATTACTACTCGCTGGCCAACGAGCTGGGGGTGGACGCCATGTACGATTTCATGAAGCCGCTGGGGTTCGGCCAGATCACCGGCATCGACATTCAGGGTGAGGTGCGCGGCGTGCTGCCCAGCACCGAATGGAAGCGCAACGCCTACAAAAAGCCCGAACAGAAGAAATGGTACGCCGGCGAAACCATTTCGCTGGGCATCGGACAGGGCTACAACACCTTCACCATGCTGCAGCTGGCGCAGGCCACGGCGATCCTTGCCAACAACGGCATCAAGCACAAGCCCCAACTGGTGATGGCCACGCAGGACGCGATGACGGGCGTTCTTGCGCCCATCCCGCCCAGCCCGGCGGAAGACCTCGGGTACAAGCCTGAAAACGTGGCGGTGGTGCGCCGCGCACTGGTCGGCGTGACGCAAGAGGGCACTTCGGCCGGCGTGTTTGCGGGCGCCGGCTACCTCTCGGGCGGCAAGACCGGCACGGCCCAGGCCGTCACCATCGGGCAGAAGGACAAGTACAACGCCGCGAAGATGGAAGAGCGGCAACGCGACCACGCGCTGTACATGGCGTTCGCACCCGCCGATCAGCCAGAAATCGCACTGGCGATCGTGGTGGAGAACGCCGGTTTCGGTGCGGCGCACGCCGCACCCATTGCGCGCCGCGTGTTCGACTATGCGTTGCTGGGCCAGTACCCGAGCGAGGAAGATCTTGCGGCGGTCAAAAAGGGCCTGGCCCCGGCACCCATCGGCAAGCCGCGCCGGGCCGCCGACATGCCGTGGCCACCGGGCGGCGCCACCGCCGCATCGGCAAGCCTGCAACAGTGAGGCGGGTACCCGCCCCGGCCGGTTATTTCTGGCCCGTGCAATTGGCGTAGAAGGTCACGGTGGCAGGCCAGTCGCTGAAGATGCCCAAAATGCCCACCTGCCGGGCCAGCACGTCGAGCACGCGCAGCATGTCGCCTTCGCGGCTGATGGCCGAATCAAAGGTCTGGTAATAAAAACCGTTGTTGCCATCGGCCAGGATGCCCGAGCGCTCCAGCGTCCAGGTGATGATGCCCAGCCCTGCCGCTTTGGCGTCCATCGCGTAACGGGACGGCAGGATGTTGCCGCTGCCGTCGGTGGTGAGCAGCGCGAAAATCGGCGGCGCCACGATATTGATGCCTTGCGCCTTGTAGCCTGCGAGTTCGGCAAACGTGGGCAGATCGGCCACGGTGTTGGCGTCGTCCAGAAACACCGCCTGGCGCCCGAACTGCGGCTCGTTGCGCACCCAGTAAAGCACGTCGTCCTTGCTGAACGACTGTGCATACACCCGGCGTGACGGCACGTTGGCCTGCTTGTACTCGTCGATCATTTTTTGCGCGTAGGCCTCCTGCGTGAAGCCGTTGAAGGGCATGGCGACCGCGGGGCTTTTGAGTTCGGGCGTCATCTTCACGCCCAGCTGCTTGAACAGCGCAATGCTCTCCTTGTGGCTGAGCAGGGTGCCACTGCTCGGGCCTGAATACAGGTCGGTGCGCCAGTTGGCTGTGCCGCCCAGGTATTCGGCCACGGTTCTGGCGCGGGGGTCGGACGCGTCCATCTTGCCGCGCAGGGTCTTGAATTCGGCCAGGGTGATGTCCGAGGTGCGGCATTCGGCGCGGGCCGGGCTGACAAAATTGCCGTTGCCGTCAAACACCGCCGGCGTGAACGGTTGGGTGCACTTGGCAGCCAGGTCGGTGGCCAGGATGTTGGTGGTGGTGTGCAGGTCGTTCTGGGCGTGGCGGCACACCAGTTCCTTGTCCTTGGTGAACGTCACGTCGCATTCGACAATGCCCGCGCCCATGCGGGCGGCGGCCTCGTAAGACTCCCGGGTGTGCTCGGGGAACTGCATCGCGGCGCCACGGTGGCCGATGGAGAAGTCGGTGCGCACAAACGAGGAGGCCGACCGCCGGGTGCAGGCCTGCAACTGGCGCTTGAGCGGGCTGTCCTTCATGTCATTGACCAGAAAAAATGGCCGCGGACCCAACTGCACGCTGGCGTCACGCCCGTCGTCGCGGTATCGGCCGTCGTCGTCCCGGTCGGCCGCGGCCAGGCCCGGCAGCAGGCTGGCGAAGCCGGCCAGGATGAGAGGAATCAGGGTTCGGCGCATGAGGGATCTCCTGCAAAAAAGTGGGGAAAGGGCGCAATGGCAGCACCCGCCAAGGCGCTGCACGGCCGATGCTGCGCTTCACCCGTGACAGCCCCATGACGTCGCTTCAGCGCAAAAACGCGTCGTACCCCGTTTTCAGGATCAGGGCAAGCACCACCCAGATGAACACCGTGCGCACGAAGCCCGCGCCGTGCTTGAGCGCCAGGTGCGACCCGGCCACGCTGCCCACCACATTGGCCACGGCCAGCGCCAGGGCGTAATGCCACCACACATGGCCCTTGATGGCAAACAGGATCAACGCCGCCAGGTTGGTGGCGACATTGACCAGTTTGGCCGAGGCCGATGCGCTCAAAAAATCGTAGCCCAGCCACCGCACGAACAGGAACACCAGAAAACTGCCCGTGCCCGGCCCGAAAAAACCGTCATAAAACCCGACGACCAGGCCCACGCTGCCGGCCGCCCAAGCTTCGCGGCGCCCGTCAAAACGCGGCGCATGGTCGCGGCCCAGGTGTTTTTTGGCCAGCGTGTAGCCCAGCACCGCTACCAGCACCAGGGGCAGCAGCTTGCGCAGGAAATCCGGCGAAATCACGGTCACCACCCAGGCGCCGGCAAACGCGCCGACAAAGCCGGCCGCCGCAGCGGGCAGCAGGGCGTGCCAACGCAACTCGACACGGCGGCTGTAGCGCCAGGTGGCCATGGCCGTGCCCCAGACCGAGGCGCTTTTGTTGATGCCAAACAGCGTGGCGGGGTGGGTGGACGGGAAGGTGGCGAACAGGGCCGGCACCAGAATCAGGCCGCCGCCACCCACGATGGCGTCCACAAACCCTGCCAGCAACGAGGCCAGCGTGACAAAAATCAATTCCATGGCGGAATTGTCGCACCCTGTTTGCTACAAGTTAAGTAGCAAACTATCGCCATCTGACGGGGAAATGATGGCAAAAAGTCTTGTAAAAAAAGAAAAGGCGCCGGACCGGCCGGCGCCTGGAAGAAAAACAGCGTCTCGTTTGGATGCTTGATGGGGATGTTGTGATTCTCTCGAAGTGTCTCCTCGGACCCTCGCCCTCTCGGGCGATGAAGCCCGGTTGCGAGTGCAGGCAATGTACCGCGCGCACCCTCCCGGTGCATTGGGAGTTTCCCTCCTGCGAGCGGCGCGGTGAGGACCCAAGCGGCCCGGTTCAGCGCACCGCGCCCTGAGCCGCCACAATCCAGCGCGCGGCCTTCTCGGCCATCATCAGCGTGGGGCTGTTGGTGTTGCCGCTGGTGATGGTGGGCATGGCGCCGGCGTCCACCACGCGCAGGCCGGCGATCCGGCCGCCGGGGCCGCCGCGCGGGTTGCGCACGCGCAGCTCGCTGTCGAGCACGGCCATGGGGTCGCCGTCGCGCCCCATCCGGGTGGTGCCCACGGGATGGAAGATGGTGGTGGCGATGTCGCCGGCCAGCCGGGCCAGCTCGTCGTCGGTCTGGAACTGCACGCCGGGTTTCCATTCCTCGGGCTGGTACCGCGCCAGCGCCGGTTGCGCCACGATCTTGCGGGTGATGCGCAGCGAGTCGGCGGCCACCTGGCGGTCTTCGGGCGTGCTCAGGTAGTGGGGGGCGATGGCGGGGGCGTCTTCGAACCGGGGGCTGGTGATGTGGACCGTGCCGCGGCTCGTGGGGTTGAGGTTGCACACGCTGGCCGTGAACGCCGGCACGCGGTGCAGCGGCTCGCCGAACGCGTCCAGGCTCAGGGGTTGCACGTGGTATTCGAGGTTGGGGTAGGGCTGGTCGGGCGTGCTGCGCGTGAAAGCTCCGAGCTGGCTCGGTGCCATGCTCATGGGCCCGCTGCGCCTGAGCGCGTATTCGAGCCCGATCTTCGCCTTGCCCCACAGGCTGTTGGCCAGCGTGTTGAGCGTCGTCACGCCCTGGACCTTGAACACCGCGCGAATCTGCAAATGGTCTTGCAGGTTGGCGCCCACCCCCGGCAAGTCGGCCACGGGTGCGATGCCATGCTGCCGCAGCAGCGCGCCCGGCCCGAGGCCCGACAGCTGCAAGAGCTGCGGCGAACCGATGCTGCCGGCACTCAGCAGCACCTCGCATGCGGCGGTCACCGTCACCCGCCCGCTGGCGGTCTGCACCTCGGCGCCGGTGCAGCGCAGGCTGCCGTCGGCTTGCGCCGCCACCACCAGGCGCGCCACCTGCGAATTTGTCCACAGCGTGAAGTTCGCCCGCGCAGTGCACGCGGGGCGCAGGAAAGCCTTGGCCGTGTTCCAGCGCCAGCCGCTTTTCTGGTTGACCTCGAAGTAGCCCACGCCCTCGTTGTCGCCGCGGTTGAAGTCGCTGGTGGCCGGAATGCCCGCCTGTTGCGCGGCCAGCGCAAAGGCGTCGAGCACGTCCCAGCGCAGCCGCTGCTTTTCAATGCGCCACTCGCCGCCGACGCCGTGGAAGGTGGCGAAATCGGGGTCGGGCTCGCCGGTGCGGCCTTTGAAATGGTCTTCGTGCTGCCTGAAAAACGGCAGACTCTCTTGCCAGCCCCAGCGCGGGTCGCCCGTGAGCGCGGCCCACTGGTCGTAATCGCGCGCCTGCCCACGCATGTAGATCATGCCGTTGATGCTGCTGCACCCGCCCACCCCCTTGCCGCGTGGGTAGCGCAGCTTGCGGCCGTTCAGCCCCGCGTCGGGCTCGGTCTGGTAGAGCCAGTCGGTGCGCGGGTTGCCGATGCAATAGAGGTAGCCCACGGGAATGTGGATCCAGTGGTAGTCGTCCTTGCGACCGGCTTCGATCAGCAGCACGCGTTTGGACGCGTCGGCGCTGAGCCGGTTGGCCAAGAGACAACCCGCCGTGCCGCCGCCCACGATGACGTAATCAAATTGCGTGTCGCTCATATTGGAGTACAGGTCGAGGTCGAAGATGCTTTCATTCCAGTGGCCACCGCGGAACCGGCTTCGCCGGGCCGCTGGAGGCGCCCCCTGGGGGGAGGCGGCCGCAGGCCGCTTCGGGGGGTTATTTTGAAGTCGGCATCACAAACTCCGCACCCTTGCCAATGCTCTCCGGCCAGCGCTGCATGATGCTTTTCTGCTTGGTATAGAAGCGCACGCCTTCTTCGCCGTAGGCATGCATGTCGCCGAACAGGCTGCGCTTCCAGCCGCCGAAGCCGTGCCAGGCCATGGGCACGGGGATGGGCACGTTGATGCCGACCATGCCGACCTGGATGCGCCGGGCGAACTCGCGCGCCACGTTGCCGTCGCGGGTGAAGCAGCTCACGCCGTTGCCAAACTCGTGGTCGTTGATCAGCTGCACTGCTTCGGCAAAATTGGCGACTCGCACGCAGCCGAGCACCGGGCCAAAAATTTCTTCCTTGTAGATGCGCATGCCGGGTTTGACGTGGTCAAACAGGCTGCCGCCCATCCAGAAGCCGTCGGCACAGCCTTCGCCGGTGGCCTGCGGGTTGAAGCCGCGGCCGTCCACCACCAGTTGCGCGCCCTCCTTGACGCCCAGGTCGATGTAGCCGGTGATGCGTTCGTGCGCGGCGCGGGTCACGATGGGGCCCATTTCGGCGTCGAGTTGCAGGCCGTTCTTGATCTTGAGGGTTTTGGCGCGCTCGGCCAGCATGGGCACCAGCTTGTCGCCCACGTCGCCCACCAGCACGGCGACGCTGATGGCCATGCAGCGCTCACCGGCCGAGCCGTAGGCGCTGCCGATCAGGGCGTCCACGGCCTGCTCAAGGTCGGCGTCGGGCATCACCACCATGTGGTTCTTGGCGCCGCCCAGCGCCTGCACGCGCTTGCCGTGGTGTGCGCCGGTCTCGTAGATGTAGTTGGCAATGGGCGTGGAGCCGACAAAGCTCACCGCCTTCACGTCGGGGTGCGTCAGCAGCGCGTCCACGGCCTCCTTGTCGCCCTGCACCACGTTGAACACGCCGTCGGGCAGGCCGGCCTCTTTGAGCAACGCGGCCATCAGCAGGCTGGGGCCGGGGTCGATCGGGCTGGGCTTGAGCACAAAGGTGTTGCCCGCGGCAATGGCCACCGGGTACATCCACATGGGCACCATGACGGGAAAGTTGAACGGCGTGATGCCGGCCACCACGCCCAGCGGCTGGCGCAGCGTCCAGTTGTCGATGCCGGTGGACACCTGGTCGGTGAAGTCGCCCTTGAGCAGTTGCGGAATGCCGCAGGAAAACTCCACGATGTCGATGCCGCGCGTGACCTCGCCCTGCGCGTCGGTGAACACCTTGCCGTGCTCGGCCGTGATGGCGCGCGCCAGATCGTCCTTGCGCTGGTTGAGCAGCTCCAGAAACCTGAACAGCACCCGCGCGCGGCGGATCGGCGGGGTGTCGGCCCAGGCGGGAAAGGCGGCCTGGGCGGCGGCCACGGCCTTGCCGACCTCGTCGCCGTTGGCCAGCGCCACCTTGCCGGTGACCTGGCCGGTGGCCGGGTTGGTCACGCTTTGCGAGCGGCCCGAAGCGCCGGGGACCACTTGCCCGGCGATGAAATGGTCGATATTTGCAATGCTCATGGTGATGCTTTCTGAAGATCATTCAAGTGTGAGAGTTCTGGGGCAAAATTTCCAATGAATTTGTCAAAACATGGTTATAAAAATGCCTTATAAAGGTGGGCCCATGACCGCCGCCCTCGACCCCCAGACGTTGCGCGCCTTCGTGGCCGTGGCGCGTGCGGGCAATGTGTCACGCGCTGCGCAGGGCCTGCACTTGAGCCAGCCCGCCGTGAGCCTGCAGCTCAAGAGCCTGGCGCAGAGCACCGGCCTGGTCCTGTTCACCCGCACCCCGCAGGGCCTGGTCCTCACGCCCGAAGGCGCGGCCCTGGTGGCGCCCGCCGAGAAAGCCCTGGCCGCGCTGGCCGACGTGTCGCAGGCCGCCCTGAGCCTGCACAGCACGGTGCGCGGCAGCCTGCGCATCGGCACCATTCTGGACCCCGAATTTACCCGCCTGGGCGCTTTCCTGAAAGAACTGGTCGAATCGGCCCCGCAGATCGAAACCACGCTGCGCCAGGGCATGAGCGGCGAGGTGCTGGCGCAGATCGAGCGCGGCGAGCTGGACGTGGGGTTTTATCTGGGTTTGCCACAAGATTTTGAAGAAAATGCGGCCTTAGCCCCCGTCAAAAGGTCAAAGTTAGCTTCTCAATTCATAGCAAAAACACTCTCGAGCTTCACCTACCGCGTGGTCGCCCCGGCCGGCTGGGGGCCGCAGGTGCTGGGCCGCGACTGGAAGGCGCTGGCCGCGCTGCCCTGGCTGGCCACGCCACCGGCCTCGGCCCACCACCGGCTGCTGCAGGCCGTGTTCGGCCCGGGCTCGCTCACCGGCGTGGAGCCGCGCCGCGTGGCGCTGGTCGACCAGGAGGCCTCGATGCTCGACCTGGTGCGCTCGGGCGTGGGCCTGAGCCTGGTGCGCGACTCCATCGCCATCCGCGAAGCCCAGGCGCGCGGGCTGGTGATCGCCGACCGCGTCAGTCTGGGCTGCGCACTGGCCTTCGTGGGCCTGCGCGCCCGCGCGGGCGAGGCGGTGATCGGCAGCGCCTGGGGGGCGCTGGAGCGGGTGTGGCGGTGAATGGCGCATCCGCGGCGTGTGTACACACGCAAATTGATCCGCAATATTTTGCGAAATATGCGTTTAACCCATTGAGTTGATTGAATTTTTGTCATTTAGCAGATGCGACTGGATCGCAACCGGAATGCCCCCGCTGGTGCGCGCGCGCAGCGCGGCGACCCGCCACCCGGGCGCGATAAAATGCCGTCAAGAGGTGGGTTCAACAAGGGAGACTCTCGTATTTTTGGGCGGGTTTGCGCAGACGCGCATGGCGCCCGCCATTCCAAGGAGCAATATCCCATGTACCAACACGAACTTGCCCGCAGCGGCGAAGTCCTTTTCAAAATCCGTGGCCACTATCTGACGGGCATCGTCGTGATCGGCGCATTGGTCGCCTATGTCGTGGACGACGACGGCCCCTTTGTTTCGGGCGTGGCCGATCAAGCCTGGTTCTGGGGCTCGGTGGCGGTGGCCGTCATCGGCGCCTTGATCCGCGTCATCACCAGCGGTTATGCCGCGCCCGGCACCTCGGGCAACTCGAAAGATGCGCCCAAGGCGGCCGAGCTGAACACCACCGGGCCGTATTCGCTGGTGCGCAACCCGCTGTATGTGGGCCGCATTCTCAATTTCACCGGGCTGGCCATGATGTCGGGCAGTTGGGAATACGGGGTGGTGGTGTTTTTGATCTCGGTGCTGGTCTATGAGCGCGTGGCCGTGTTTGAGGAAGAGTTTTTGCGCAAGGAATTTCCCGAGGCGCACGCCCAATGGGCGACCCAGGTGCCGTTTTTGCTGCCGCGCCTGCATGGCTGGGTGCCCCCCAAATACCCGTTCTGGTGGCGCCGCTGCATCCGCCGCGAGAACAAAAAGCTGTTCTGGCTGGCCACCGCCATGATGCTGTATGACTTTGCCCGCCACGACTTTGACCTGAGTCAGTTGCCGGAAGATCCAGTGGGCTACATTGTTTGGGCGGTGATCGCTTTGGCCGCCTTGCTGATTCACAGCTTGCGCAAATACAGCAGAACATTTCAAGGAATCACCTGATGCCGGAGCAGCGCGCCGGGTTGGCACCATTGATCGCCATTGTGGGCTGCGACGGCTCTGGCAAATCCACCGTCAGCGAGGAAATCCTGATCTGGGCGCGCCGTTACGGCCCGGCCGAAGCGGCCCATCTGGGCAAGCAGGCCGGCAACGTCGGGCGCGCCATCGCCGATTGGCCGTTGGTAGGTGCTTGGGCGGGCCGCACAATCGCCCGCAAGACGGACCGCACCCGCAAGGGGCTTGGTGAAAAGAAGAACCCCGGTTTGTTGCCCGCGCTGGTGATCATGATGTTTCTTATGCGGCGCCTGCGCCGGTTCCAGCGAATGCTGGCGCTGCGGCGAAAGGGCCTGATCGTCGTTACCGATCGATACCCCCAACTGGACATCCCCGGCGCCTTTGACAGCACCGATCTGTTGGCCACCGCATCGGGGAGCGCCGTCGTCCGGTGGCTGGCGCGGCGCGAATTGACGGCTTACCAGTGGATGACCAGTCATCGGCCCGATCTGGTGCTCCGCCTCAACGTCGATCTGGACACCGCCTGCGCGCGCAAACCCGACCATCGCCGCGAGGTGCTCAGTTACAAGGTGGCGGCCACGCCATTGCTCAAGTTCAACGGCGCGCCGATTGTCGAAATCGACGCGAACCGGTCATTGGCCGAAGTATTGGTTGACGCCAAGGCCGCCGTGGCCCGTGTGCTGGAAGCGCGGGGCTATGCCCTGCAAGCCCAATCCGCCTAGACCATCCCGCAACCCATCGACCTGTTCGACGCCAGTCGCGCGTCCAATCGATTACCGGTCGGCAGACTCAATGGGGGGCATCATGGCGTCGGCCGGGAGTACGCCGCGCTCGCGCAGCCGCGCCAGAATGGATTCCCCCGCCTGGCGGAACGCCTCTGCGCTGTACAGCGGAAGCACGCGGGCCCGGGCTGCCTGGCCCATGGTCGCCAGGCGCTCGGGGTGGCTCAACGCGTCAGCCAGTGCGTCGGCCAGTGCGCTGGCGTCGCCGGGGGGCACCAGCCAGCCACTGCGCCCGGCCTCCAGCGTGTAGGGCATCTGCCCGACCGTCGAGGCGATCACCGGCAGGCCCGCCTGCATGGCTTCGTGCATGGCGATGCAAAAGCCCTCCCAGCGCGATGGCTGGAGGTAAAGGTGAAGCCCTGCCAGAAAGTCGCCCGGCTGATCGGTGAAGCCGACCAGATGCAGCCCGTTGAATCCTGCGCGTTGTGCGGCATTGGAGAGAGCCTCGCGTTCACGGCCATCTCCTGCGATAGTGATCTCAAAAGGCACGGGCGATTGGAACCCCCTTTGCTTCAGCAGCACCAGCGCCTCAACCAGAACGTCGGCGCCTTTGACGCGATGCAGACGACCGAGGCTGCCCAGCTGCAATGTCCGGCCGGGTTGCCAAGGCTGAGCTTGTGGTGCGTCCGGATTTGCCGAAAACAGTGGCCAGGAAGCGAGTCGCTCAGGCGGTACGTCAAAGCGCCTGGCCGTAATGTCGGTCACCATGTCAGAGTCACCGATCCACATGGCCGGACGTTTGCGCAAGGCGTACAGCAGGCGACGGCGGAGCGGTTTCAGGTAGGCGCTATGCTGCCAGCACACCACCGGAATTGCACGACGCTTGCCGAGTAGCAAGCCGATCACGGTAGCCCGGGTCAATGAGGTCCAGATCAGCGTGGGCTGGTATGCGGCGAGCTCGCGACCCAACCAACGATGGGCGGCCCAGAGATTGTGTGCGCTGCCTTCCCGAACGTGCACGGTCAAGCCATCTGCGAGCATCGGGGGCAATGCAAGCCCGTCGCGCCGGGTGAGTGCGAAAACCTCGACATGCACACCGGCGTCACGCAAAACGCGGCAGACCATAGGCACTGGGAAGGCGACACCCCCGCCCTCCACAGAATCAATGACGTAGGCAATTCTTGTCGCAGGCTGGACTGGCGTGCGAGGTCGTCCAGAAGATACAGATGTGGTCATCAAGCCTTGAAGTACCTTGAGGTGAGGACGGTCAGTCGATGTCTGATTTCTTCCGGAATTTCAAAAGCGTCGGCGTAGTAGTCCTGCGTTTTTTCGAATTTTTTCGCGATCAACTCATCGTGCAGCGCACCCATCAGTCCATTGATGGTGCTGAGATACCGCGAGATGCTGTGGTGGCACGGCGACGGATACAGGACTTTCAGATTGTCATACAGCGCCACCTGGCGGCTGATGACTTTTCGCATTTCGTGAAATTCCTTGCTGGTAATCTTATGCTTGGCGAGGTGCAATTGCAAAAACCCGAGTTGTCGGTGTACGTAGGCTTGAAACGCTGAGGGGGTGCTGGGCTGAAACCTGTCAATCTCGTTGACGATCAAGTTAAAGACAAGGCGAGTCAAAAAAAGACGGGCCCGGATGGCCAGGTGGCCCATGGCAGCGTTTTGTCTGTTCCTGACGGCGTCCTGCAAATAGCCCATGGTTGCGGTGAGCCAATGAAACACCCGCGGGTACCGATGCCTTTCATCGCAGGCCACGTACGCAAACCGAAGGTGCTTGAATCTGGCGCGCACGTGGTTGAACTGCAGCTGATCTTCCGCACTCAGCGCGCGTTGCCGGTAGATCTTTTCAACGATTCCGACCAGGGTTTTGCGGTCCACACCGTCTTTCCAGAGTTGCCGACAGATCCGGTAGCACTGGGTGAGTTGTTCGGGCGTGTAGTCGAGGTGGATCGCGTCGGGCAGCGTGGCGTTCAGGTCGATTTCGTCGTGGGCGAGCACGGCCGCAAAGAGCGTGTCGCACTGTTCCGCGGAAAAGCGGGGCTCGTCCAGTGAGGAGTTGGGGGCTGTGTTGCGGTGGCCGGATGCAGGTGTCGTCATGATGCCGATTGTCGCGGACCCATCCGGCTTTCAGCGCAGCGCCTGCGGCCAGTACCGCTGTGCCAATGTGAACCAGAGCCACACCCACGCCCCCGCGATGACCCAGCCCGCGATCACGTCGGTCGGGTAGTGCACGCCCAGCGCCACGCGCGACACCCCGGTGGCCAGCGACAGGCCCATGGCCACGGCGTACACCACCCAGCGCGCGGCCCGTGCGCGCAGCAGCGGGGCCAGCATGAGCGCCACCGCCAGGTAAAACAGGGTGCTGTTCAACGCATGGCCACTGGGGAAGCTCAGCGAGGTCACTGGGTCCAGGTGCGCCACCAGTTGGGGGCGCGGGCGGCCTACCCATTGTTTGAAGGCGGTGGACAGGCCCAGGCCGCTGAGCAACACCCCGGCAAGGAGCAGGGCCCCCTGCCAGCGGCGCAGCCACAGCAGGCCGATCACCGTGCCAATGCCCACCACAATTCTGGGCAGGGTGTCGCCCAGCCAGGTCAGCCCCTGCCAGAAAGCGAGAGCCCATGCAGGCCCGGCCAGTGTGGCGGTGTCGGTGCCCACGCGAAACCACAGGAGCAGGGGGGCGTCAAAACTGGCGGGGCCATCGCGCGTCAAGGCGTGGCCGATGGCAGCGACGGCCAACAGCAGCAACAGGGGCCACAGCGGCAGGTGCCTGCTCCAGCGGTGCGGCGTCTGCACAGGCTCAGTTTTCAAAAACACACCTCGGCTGGGGGATTGGGTAGAGAATGAAAGGGAATTGAAAGCTTGGATAAGCTACGCTGAAAATCATTTTAAAGGTGACTGCCATGAAGCCACGGCATCTGCTTGCGACGTTGACCCTGGCCGTGGGGATAAGCCCCGCAGCCCATGCGATCAACAACGATCAATGGGCCAACATCAGCGATGTAACAGCCTACGGCCTGCTGGGGGCCGGTCTGGCGGCGCCCACGTTGCGGGGGGACTGGCAGGGCCTGCGGCAGGCCGCCTTCAGCATCGGATCGGCCAGCGGCGTCGCCACGCTCGGCAAGGCGGTGTTCAAGGAAACACGCCCCGACAGGAGCGACCGCAACAGCTTTCCTTCAGGGCATACCTCGGTGGCCTTTGCGTCGGCCACCACGCTGCACCGCCGCTACGGCTGGGAATACGGTGTGCCGGCTTATGCGCTGGCCACGCTCACAGGCACGGCGCGGGTGGCGGCCAAAAAACATTTCTGGTGGGACGTGGTGGCCGGTGCGGCCATCGGCACGACCACGGGCTGGTTTTTTACCGACCCGTTTGACAACAAGGTGCAGCTGATTCCCTGGGCCGACAGCAAGGGCGGTGGCGTGCTGGTGGGCGTGACCTGGTGAGCGCTTCAGGCGCCAGGCGCTGAAGGCCCTATTTTTTAGCCGCATTCAGGGTGGCAGCGTCCCAGCCGCCCCCCAGCGCCTTGATCAGGTTGACGCTGGCCACCAGACGGCGGCCCAGCGTGTCGAGCGCGGCACGCTCGTTCTCCAGGGTGGTCGCCTGCACCACCACCACGGGCAGGTAGCTGACAACGCCGGCTGCGTACTGGTTGTTGGCAATGCGGGCCGATTCGCGCGCTGATTTCACGGCACTGTCTTGCGCAGCGGCCGCTTCGTCCAGAATTTGCAGGGCGGCCAGGTTGTCTTCAACCTCGCGCAGGCCGTTGAGCACGGTTTGCCGGTAATCGGCCACCACTTCATCGTAGGCTGCCACGGCATCGTTGCGCCGTGCCTGCGGCGAGCCACCGGCATACAGCGGTGCGCGCACGTCGGCGCCGCCAATCAGGCCTCTGCGAATGCTGGCGCCAATGAACAAATCGAGCGACGGATAAGACCCGGCTTCGGTCACGCCAATTTGCGCGCTGGCGGCCGCCATCCGCCGCTCGGCCGCGGCAATGTCGGGGCGGCGTGCCAGCAATTCCGTGGGCAGCACCGGCGGTACTTCAGGCACCTGCACGTTGAGCGGCGCAGGGGCAATTGAAAAAGCAGCCGGGGCCTGGCCCACCATGACGGCGATGGCGTGTTCGAGCTGAGCCCGTACCACGCGCGCGTTGTGCATCTGGGCCAGTGCGGCACCGAGCTGAGCCTGGGCCTGCGCCACATTGCCGCCCGAGACAACGCCGGCGTTGTACTGGTTGCGCGTCATCTGGAGCGAGCGCTCATAGGCCCGGACGGTGTCCTGGAACATCTGGATGCCGGCGTCCTGGACCCGAAGCTGAAAATAGTTTTGCGCCACCTGCGCCTGCATCGACAGCGTTGCCGCGGCGAGGTCTGCCACGCTGGCCTGGGCGTTGGCGTCGCTGGCCTCGACGGTGCGCCGGATGCGCCCCCAAAGATCGATTTCCCAATTGGCCAGGATGCCAAGATCGTTTTTGCCCCCGGCGACCACGGTCGGGGACTGTGCCGCCCGCGCGGTCTCGAGCATCGCCCGACCGCGCCGCATGCGTGCTTCCGCCGCCTGAAGCGACCGGTTTTGCGATTCGACCTGCGCCATGAGGGCATCCAGCTCGCGGTCGCCGTAGATTTCCCACCAGCGCCCCGGCAACGTGGCTTCCCGAACGGATTGCGTTTTCAGCGCGGTGCCTTCCTTGTACGCGGGCGGAATCTCGATGGCGGGGCGTTCGTACTCAGGCCCGACGACCGTACAGGCTGTCAGGAGCGCTGCCAGGCCGACCAGGGTGAAGGCGCGCAGAGTCGGGGTTGCAGCGGGGGGCGAGGCGGTCATGGTGTCGAGTCTGCCACGACGGGCGGCAGGCCGGTGGCGAGGCGGGTGGAGGGAAAGTGACGCTGGCGCAGTTCGCGCGTCCAGGTGCTGAACCGGTCAAGGTAGAGGTACACGACGGGGGTGGTGTAAAGCGTCAGCAACTGGCTCATGATGAGGCCGCCGCCGATGGCAATGCCCAGGGGTTGGCGCATCTCGGCGCCGTCACCCCGGCCCAGCGCCAGCGGGATGGCGGCGAGCAAAGCTGCCAGCGAGGTCATCAGGATCGGCCGGAACCGCAGCAGACAGGCCTGAAAGATCGCGTCGCGGGGGGTGGCCGATGCGTTGCGCTGCGCATCCAGTGCAAAGTCGATCATCATGATGGCGTTTTTCATGACGATGCCGATCAGCATGAAGATGCCGATCAGCGCGATCACGCTGAAGTCGGTCCGGAACAGCATCAGTGCCAGCAGTGCGCCCACGCCAGCCGACGGCAGGGTCGAGAGGATGGTCAGCGGGTGCACCAGGCTTTCGTAGAGCATGCCCAGAACGATGTAGAGCGTCAGAAAGGCGGCGAGGATAAGCGCTGGCTGGCTGTCCAGCACCTCCCGGAAGGCGCGCGCCGACCCCTGGAAGCTGCCGCGCACCGACGACGGCACGCCGATGTCGCGCAAGGCCTGCTCGATCGACCGGGTGGCCTGCGACAGTGGCACCCCTCGTGGCAGGTTGAACGAAATGGTGGTGGCGGCGAGCTGCGAATGGTGATTGACGCTGAGCGCGGTTTCGGTCTGTTCGTAACGCGCGACCATGGACAGCGGAACCCGGCGGCCGGTTGAGCTGATGATTTGCAGATGGTCCAGCGCGGCGGGCGATTCGGCGCGTTCGGGCGCGACGCCCATCACGACACGGTATTGGTTCAGCGGCTGGTAGATGGTCGAAACCGGGCGCTGGGCAAAGGCATTGGCCAACATGGCGTCAATCTGCCTGATGCTGACGCCCAACCGTGCCGCAGCATCCCGGTCGACCACCAGGGTGGTCTGCAAGCCCTTGCTCTGTCCGTCGGTGTCCACGTCGAGCAGCTCGGGGATTTGCGCCATGGCCTTGCGGATGCGGGGCTCCCAGAGGCGCAGCAGATCCAGTTCGTCGGCCTGGATCGTGTATTCATAGAACGAGCGGCTTTGGCGGCCCCCCACACGAATGTCCTGGACCGGATTCAGGATCAGCGTGGCGCCGGGCTCCCGGTCGAGCCGGGTGCGCAGGCGGGCGACCACCTTGTCGGCACCTTCGCCACGCTCGGACAAGGGCTTGAGTGTGACAAAGATGGATCCCGTGTTGCGCTGCGCGCCACCGGTGAAACCCACCACGTTTTCCACGGCGCGGTCGGCGCGGACGATGTCGATGAAGTCGCCCATCTTTTGCTGCATGACCTGAAACGAGACGCTTTGGTCACCCTGGAGGCTGCCCGTGAGCTGGCCCGTGTCCTGCTGCGGAAAGAACCCTTTGGGAATGATGACGTAAAGGTACACGTTGAGCACAACCGTGCCCAGCAGGATGAGCATGGTGAGGGGCGCGTGGCCAAGGACCCATGACAGACTGCGCTCGTAGCCACCGACCAGGGCCGTGAACCCGCGCTCGCTCCAGCGGTAGAACCGGCCCCGGCGGTGGTCGGGGGCTGTCGGCTTCAGCAGCATGGCGCACATCATGGGCGCCGTGGTGAGCGCAACCACCAGCGAAAGCAGGATGGCCACGGCGAGCGTGACCGCGAACTCGCGGACGAACAGGCCCACGTAGCCGCCCATGAACAGCATCGGGATGAAGACGGCCACCAGCACCAGGGTCATGGTCAGCACCGTGGAGCCGACTTCCTTCGCGCCGATCAGCGCCGCCTCGCGGGCCGGGGTGCCGTTCTCGATATGGCGTGAAACGTTTTCGAGCACGACGATCGCGTCGTCCACCACAAACCCGACGGCAATGGTCAAGGCCATGAGTGTCAGGTTGTTGAGGCTGTAGTCCAGCAGATACATCACCGCGAACGTGCCGATCAGCGAAACCGGGACGGCAATGCCCGGCACCAACGCCGCGCGACCATTGCGCAGGAAAAGCAGGACGACCATCGTCACCAGCACGACCGCCAGAATCAAGGCATCCCCCGCGTCCCGCATCGACGCGCGCACGGTGCCGGTGCGCTCCATCATCACCGACAGGTCCAGTGCGGCTGGAATGGAGGCGCGCAGTTCAGGCATGACCCGGGTGATGTGGTCAACCGTCTCCAGGATGTTGGCATCGGATTCGCGCCGGATGATCACCAGCACGGCCGGCTTGCCATTGGCGGAGCCTGCGGTGCGCAGATCCTGCACCGAGTCGGTCACTTCGGCGACGTCACCGAGCCGCACGGCGGCGCCATTGCTCCGGTATTTCACCAGGACCGGCAAGTACTCCGCTGCGGTGCCGGCCTTGCCGTTGGCGGAAATCTGCCAATGCTGCATGTCGCTTTCGACGACACCTTGCGGGCGGTTGGAGTTGGACGCAACGATGGCCTTGCGGACGTCTTCAAAGTCGATTCCATACTGGTTCAGGGCCGGGACGTTGAGGTCAACGCGCACCGCGGGCAATGAGCCGCCACCAATCTCGACCTCACCCACGCCCTTGAGCTGGGACAGCTTCTGGGCGATGACGGTCGAGGCGGTGTCGTACATCTGCCCCTGCGTCAGAGTGTCCGAGGTCAGGCCCAGGATCATGATTGGCGCGTCGGCCGGATTGACCTTGCGGTAGCTGGGGCTGCCTGGCATTTCCGATGGCAAGGAACTGCGTGCGGCGTTGAGCGCGGCCTGAACATCCCGCGCGGCGCCGTCAATGTCGCGCTTGAGATCGAACTGCAAGACGACGCGCGTCGCGCCAAGCGCACTGCTGGAGGTCATCTCGGTGATGCCGGCGATGCGACCCAGCGAGCGCTCCAGCGGCGCAGTCACGGCCGCGGCCATGGTTTCGGGACTGGCCCCCGGCATGGAGGCCGACACCTTGATGGTCGGGATGTCAACGCGTGGCAGCGGCGAGACCGGCAGCAGCCGCAGCGCTGCCAGGCCGAGCAGCACCAGACCGACGGTGAGCAGCGTGGTGGCGACGGGCCGGCGGATGAACGGGGCGCTGACGTTCACGGCGTTGCTCTCACACGCGGTCCCCGCCGGATGCGGCTGCCGCCCGGCGTTCAGGTCGCGACGTCATGGCCCGCGACAGGCGGTCAAAGGCGAGGTACACCACGGGGGTGGTGAACAAGGTCAGCATCTGGCTGACGATCAGGCCGCCGACCAGGGCGACCCCCAGCGGGTGGCGTAACTCCGAGCCCACGCCCGAACCCAGCATCAGTGGCAAGGCCGCCAGCAGCGCCGCCATGGTGGTCATCAGAATGGGCCGGAAACGCAGTTGGCAGGCCTCGAAGATGGCGTCTCGCGGCGACAGCGCCCGCTCGCGTTGGGCGTCGAGCGCAAAGTCGATCATCATGATGGCGTTTTTCATCACGATGCCAATCAGCAGGATGATGCCGATGATGGAAATCACGTTGAGTTCATTGCCCGACAGCAGCAGGGCCAGCAAGGCGCCCGCGCCCGCCGAAGGCAGCGTGGACAGGATGGTGACGGGGTGGATGTAGCTCTCATACAGCACGCCCAGCACGATGTAGACCGTCACGATGGCGGCGAGGATCAACCACAGCTGGCTGGCCAGGGATGCGCGGAACGCCAGCGCAGACCCCTTGAACTTCAATTGCATGCTGGGGGGCATGCCCAGTTCGCGCTGGGCCGATTCGACCACCTTGATGGCGTCGCCCAGGGAAACACCCGGTGCCAGATTGAACAGAATGGTGGCGGCCGGAAACTGGCCGACACGGGTGATCACCAGCGGCGTTGTGCGCTGGGTGACCCGCGCAATCGAGGCCAATGGAACCTGTCGTGCTGAATCGCGTGCGTCCGGGTCTGCGGCGGACGCCCCACCCGCCGCGCTGAGATGGAGGCTTTCAAGGGCTCGCGGGTCGCTGCGGAACTCGGGCTTGACCTCCATCACGACGCGCTGCTGACTGGTCGGCGTGAAGATCGTGGCCACCTGGCGCTGCCCGTATGCGTTGTAAAGCGTGTTGTCCACAACCAGCGGCGAAATGCCCAGACGGCCGGCCAGGGCGCGATCCACCTCCACATGGGCTTCCAGGCCGCCCTCCTGCTGGTCGCTGGCAACGTCCGTCAATTGCCCGCTGGCCTGCAGCCGCGCGACCAGGCGCGGCACCCAGCTGCGCAGCACTTCGACGTCTGCGTCCTCCAGCGAAAGCTGATATTGCGTGCGGCTGACCTGGTCTTCAATCGTGATGTCCTGCACGGGCTGCATGTGGAGTTCAATGCCCTGGACGTTGGCCAGCGCGTGTTGCAGACGGCCGATCACCTCCCCCACACTGGCATCGCGCTGCGACAGGGGTTTGAGGTTGATCAGAAAGCGGCCGCTGTTGAGCGTCGGGATGTTGCCGTCAACACCAATGAAGGAGGAAAGGCTCTGAACCGCCGGGTCTTTCAGGATGACGCGGCCGAGCGCCTGCTGTCGTTCGGCCATGGCGCTGAAGGAAATGGTCGTGGGGGCCTGTGAGATGCCCAGAATGGCCGACGTGTCCTGAAGCGGGAAAAATCCCTTGGGAATGAAGATGTACAGAAAGACGGTCAGCGCCAGCGTGGCGAAAGCCGTCATCAGGGTCAGGGTCTGGCGGGCCAGAACCCATTCCAGCAGGCGCGAATACCGTGCGATCACAGCGTCGAACATCGCACCACTGGCCTGGAACATGCGTCCTTGCTGCGCCTTGGGCACGTGACGGAGCAGCCGGGCGCACATCATGGGCGTCAGCGTCAGGGAGACCACCGCAGAAATCAGGATGGCCACGGCCAGCGTGATGGCGAATTCACGGAACATGCGTCCGACCACATCGCTCATGAACAGCAGCGGAATCAGCACGGCGATCAATGACAAGGTCAGCGAGACAATGGTCAGCCCGATTTCGCGGGCCCCGTCGAGCGCAGCCTTCAGCGGTGGAACGCCCGCTTCAATATGCCGCGTGATGTTCTCGATCATCACGATGGCGTCGTCCACCACAAAGCCGGTGGCGACGATCAAGGCCATCAGGGTGAGGTTGTTGATCGAGAAGCCCGCCACGTACATCACGGCAAAGGTGCCCACCAGGGACAGCGGTACCGCCACGCTGGGGATCACGGTGGCCGAAAAATTCCGAAGGAACACGAAGATGACCATCACCACCAGCACCACGGCCAGCAAGAGTTCAAACTGCACATCACGGACCGACGCTCGAATGGTCTCGGTGCGGTCGGTCAGCATGGTGACATCGACCGCGACCGGCAGCGATGCCTGCAACTGCGGCAGCAGTTTCTTGATGCGGTCTACAACCTCGATGACATTGGCGCCAGGCTGCCGCTGGACATTGACGATGAGTGCGGGCGATTCATTGGCCCACGCCGCGAGGCGCGAGTTCTCGGCGCCATCGATGACGTCAGCGACGTCCATCAGGCGCACCGCTGCGCCATTGCGATGGGCGACGATCATGGAGCGGAATTCGTCAGCCGATCGGAGCTGGTCATTGGCGTTGATGGTGGACGCGCGCGTGGGTCCGTCAAAGCCGCCCTTGGCCTGGTTGGAGTTGGCATTGCCGATGGCGATGCGCAAGTCTTCAAGGGAGAGACCGTAGGCCGCAAGAACTTTGGGATTCGCCTGAATCCGGACGGCCGGGCGTTGCCCACCACTGATGCTGACGAGGCCCACCCCCGACAGCTGCGAAATCTTGGCGGTCAACCGGGTTTCGGCCAGTTGCTGGATTTCAGGCAACGGCAGCGTGCGCGAGGTCAGTGCCAGCGTGACGATGGATGGATCGGCGGGGTTGACCTTGTTGTAGATCGGCAGCTGGGGCAGATCGGGCGGCAACAGGTTGGCGGCAGCGTTGATGGCGGCCTGCACGTCCTGTTCGGCCACGTCCAGCGGGAGGTCGAGGCTGAACTGCAGCGTGATGATCGAGGCGCCGCCGGAGCTGCTCGAGGACATCTGGTTCAAACCGGGCATCCGGCCGAACTGGCGCTCCAGCGGCGCCGTGATCGTCGATGTCACGACCTCCGGGCTTGCGCCGGGGTACAGGGTGACGACCTGAATGGTCGGATAGTCGAACTTGGGCAATGCCGAAAGCGGCAGGAGCCGATAGGCAAATACGCCCACCAGCAGGATGGCCACCATCAGCAGCGAGGTCGCCACGGGCCGCAGGATGAAGGTGCGCGACAGGTTCATGGGCAGCCGACGGTGTGGCCCAGGCGGTCAGGCGCCACTGTTGGCACTCCGGCCTTGCGGCCTGAGCGTGGGCGTCTCCACGTCGCCGGGCGGTGCGCGCCGCTCCGTGTCGCTCTTGAGGGCAGCCGTTGGCTCGCGCACCGTGGGTTCGACGGTCACGCCGTCGCGCAGGCTGTCGGCGCCATCGGTCACGACCATGGCGCCCGCATCGACCCCGGCGTCGACCACGGAAATCTCGCCCTGGGTCGAGCCGATCTTGACAGGCACCACGGCGACGGTCTTGTCGTTCTTGACCACATAGACGAACGTTCCCGCCACGCCCCGCTGGATGGCGGCCGTGGGCACGAGCAACGCATCCCGGCGGGTCTCAACGAGCATTCTCACGTTGACAAACTGATTGGCAAACAACGTGCCGTCGGTGTTGCGGAATTCGGCCCTGAGCTTGATGGTGCCCGTGGCCGGATCAATCTGGTTGTCCGCCGCCAGCAACCGGCCGCCGGCGAGCTTCACTTTCTGGTCACGGTCAAAGGCGTCGACCTGAATGCGTTCACCCGCGTTCAGGCGTGTCATCACGCGCGGCAGGGCGTCTTCGGGAATCGGGAACACCACGCTGATGGGGTTTAATTGCGTGATCACCACAATGGGGCTGGCTTCGGCGGCGCGCACGATGCTGCCGGGGCCGACCTGGCGAAATCCCACACGCCCACTGATCGGGGCCGTGATCCGTGCGTGCGAGAGTTGCAGCTGCGCACTTTCCACTTCGCCACGCGCGGCCTGGACGGCCGCCTTGTATTGGCGTACCAGTGACTCCTGGGTATCGACCTGTTGCCGTGCGATCGAGTCCTGCGCCAGGAGCGAGCGATAGCGCTCGAGATCGGCCTGAGCGCCATCGAGCAACGCCTCGTTGCGCGCCAGTTGGCCGGTGACCAGCCCGAGTTGCACCTCAAAGGGTTTGGGATCGATCAAGGCCAACAAATCGCCCTTGTCGACCATCTGGCCTTCCTTGAAAGCGATGCTCATCAACTGCCCATCGACCCGGCTGTGGACTTGAACGGTGTTCAACGGCGTGACCGTGCCGAGTGCTGGCAGATAGATGTCAAGGTTGCCCTTTCGCACCGCCGTGGCGATCACCGGCGCGCCGCGAAGCTGTGCGCCCGCAGCCACGGGCGCCGTCGCTGTTTTCGTGGCGTCGGTCGAGCGTTTGCTGACAAGCCAGCCTGCGCTGGCCAGCACGGCCAATCCGAGAACTGACGCCACGATCCAGCGCTTTCGCCTTCCGGCTCCTGCACGCGTGTCCGATGACGGAGCAATGGGGTCAGAGTTCGGGTTCATGGGGTGAGTTGTGGCGCGGCAGAAGCCTATTATCGGGCGACGGCCTTGGGGTTCAAGTCTTGGCGTCGGATTCAGCGCGCATCAAGGGGGCGTTCGTAAACACGGTAGCGCTTGTAGGCGCGGCCGCCGATCGACTCAATGATGCTGCGCATGCCGGCGTTGTCCTCCAGGATCCAGGACAACTCGACATCCGTGACGCCACGTTGGTGCAGTTGTGCCCGTGCCGCATCGATCATCAGAAACGCCAATCCCGGGCCGAAGCGGGTGTTCTGAAATTTTTTCCGGACCCCCATGAGCGGCACACGGGCGCTGCGGGGGTGCCGGACCTTGAGTCGCCATAGCAGTTTGAGCCACCCCAATGGAAAAAGTTTGCCATGCAACCCCCGGATGGCCTCATTGATGTTGGGCAGGGCGACGATGAACGCGGCGGCCTCTCCATCCAGTTCGGCGATCTGGATCAGGTCCGGGCTGATGAGGAACCGGAGCTCCTGCCCCATCGCCGCAAATTCGGCAACCGTAAAGGGCACAAAGCCCCAGTTGTCGGCCCAGGCATCGTTGAAGATGTCGCGCAGCTGCAAGATCTCTTCGTCAAACCGTTTGGTGTCGATGCGCCGGACCGTCACGCCGCGCGTCGCCCGGCTTGTCATGCGTTGCATGACCGGCGAAGGCTGGAAATTGGGTTCGACGATGTAAGCCAGCGTGTCCTTCACCGGCTGGTATCCGACGGCTTCAAGCTGTTGGGCGTAGTAAGGCGGTGCGTGACCCATCATCAACATGGGGGGCGTATCAAACCCGTCGACGAGAAGGCCCATTTCGGAATTGATGGACAGGTTGAACGGCCCGCGCACGCGGCGGATGCCCTGGTCCCGCAACCACAGTTCGGCAATCTCGAGCAGGGCGGCGAAGGTTTCATGCCGGTCTTCGGCATCGAGCATCCCAAAAAAGCCGGTAGCGTCGTCGTAGCGCTCCAGATGCAGCGCATCGATCTGCGCGCTGATTCTGCCAACCGGCTGCTGTCCGCGCCACGCAATCCAGGCTTGCCATCGGGCATGCTGGAAATAGGGGTTGTGCTTGGGTGAAAAATACATTCGCCGCTCGGTCAGGAGCGGAGTGACCCAAGCCGGGTCCGATGCCATGATGATGTCGGGGACGCGGATGAACTGGTCCAGATCGGCCTTGCTGACCACCGGGGTGATGCGCAACGGCGCCGACGCGTGCAATGGGGTGCCCACGGTCACTGCAAACCAGGTTCGTGCGAGCCCGTACCGGAGCAGAACGCCGTGACCAAAGCAAGGCAGTCATTGCGGCCTGGCCGCCGTTCCACAACGGCGCACGGGGTCTGGACTTTGGGGTGATCTGGAAAGTGTCCGTTGCGTTTCATACAATCTTGGGTTTTATCGGTTGCGCAAAGTTCCCGGCCTTGCCTCGTGGCGGCGCCTGGCGGCGGCGCTCAACATTGTATGCGCGCCGAAATTCGGGGGCCTGCGTCAACCTGAGGTCTGGGCTACGACACGTGAAGCATTCGCTCCAAATTCAACCTCCTGAACCGCTTTCGGGGATCATCGCCGTGGTGGGCTGCGATGGTTCGGGAAAGTCGACACTGACCTCTGATCTGCTCGCCCACTTCCAGAACGAAGGGCCGTGCGAACGGGTCTATCTCGGACAGTCGTCAGGCAACATCGCCACATGGATCAAGGGCCTGCCAGTGATCGGTGCACCGGTGGCGCGCTACCTTGCGCGCAAGGCAGAGCGGACGCACACCCGGAAAACAGCCGCGCCAGACCTCCCGACGGCCCTGGTGATCTACCTGCTCTCGCAATGGCGCGCGCACAAGTTTCGTCGGATGCTGCAACTGGCCCGCTCAGGGGTGACCGTCATCACAGACCGGTATCCACAAGCTGAAGTGCCAGGTTTTCACTTTGACGGTCCGGGCCTGGTGGGTGCGCACGCCGGTGGGTGGCTGGTGCGCAGGCTTGGGGCGCGCGAGCAGAACCTCTATCAATGGATGGCACACCATGTTCCAGCGCTGGTGATCCGGCTCAACATTGACGCCGACACTGCGCATTCGCGCAAGCCTGATCACAAGCTGTCAACGCTGCAATCGAAAGCGGCCATGATCCCCACCCTGAACTTCCATGGCGCACTTGTCCTTGATCTGGATGGCCGTGACCCGTATCCGGACGTTCTGAACGCCGCGATGGAGGCCTCCCGCGCGGCGCTCACGAGCGCCCGATGACGTGGGCCGGTACCATCATCGCCCCGACCAGCCTCTCCCCTTCAATCTGCCATGCCTGAACCCATTGTCCCCGCCGGCAAGAACCGTGCACCCCTTGCTGGCGTCATTGCTGTGGTGGGTTGCGACGGCACGGGCAAGTCAACGCTGACGGCCGATCTGCTCCTCCATCTGCGCCAGAGAGGTCGGGCGGAACGTCGGTACATGGGGTTGGTCTCGGGTGAAATGGGTGAAAAAATCAAACAGCTCCCCTTCATTGGCGTCCGGCTGGAGCAGCACCTTGCAGAAAAGGCGCAGCGCGCGCAAGACATGAGCCTGAAGCTGCCCGGCGTTGGCACGGCGTTGATCATGTACCTCCTGTCGTGGTGGCGCGCGGCACAGCTTTTACGTTTGCGGCGCTTGTCGCGCGACGGGGTGTTGGTGGTCGCAGATCGCTATCCGCAGGCCGAAATTCCCGGGTTCCGTTATGACGGGCCGGGCCTGACCGTGGACCGTACCAGCAGTTGGTTGGTCCACAAGCTCGCCGCGCGGGAACAAAAACTGTACGAATGGATGGCTGGATACCGCCCGGCGCTGGTGATCCGGCTCAACATTGATGCCGAGACGGCGCACCGGCGCAAACCCGACCATAGCCTCGCGGAGTTGCGCGACAAGATTTCGGTGATGCCACGATTGGCTTTCAATGGGGCGCGGGTGTGTGAAATTGATGCCCGGGCCCCGTATGCCGATGTTTTGGCCGCGGCGCTGGGCGCGGTCGATGGCGTGATTCGACCTGCGAGCACTTGAAAACCCGGGCTTCGCATCGCGCGAATCACCCGGGGGCCACGCGGATGTCAGGGTGACCTGGCATCCCCTTGGTTGCGAACCAGCAGGGTCATGCCCACCAGGGGGATTGCGGCAGCAATGCAGGCCGCCAGACCCGCACCGATCAACCCGGTCCACAAGGTGAGCGCAACGAACAGGGTCAGATAAACGGCCACTGAAACAACATACATGCGCAGTACCTTGCCGGCGTGGCCAATGGCATATGCCGCGGAGCGCAGCGACGATGAGGCAAGGTCAAAGGTGGCCGCCAGCAGCATCAACGTGAGGACGGGGGCGGCTGCCCTGAATTTCTCGCCCACGAGTGAGACCAGCAGTTTTTCACCAAAAAAATAGCCAACCACCACAAACACAAGGCCGATACCACCGCCAATCAGGGCGGTGCGATAGGCCACATGCTGGAAGGCCGCGCTGCCCTGGTTCCAGCTTCGGGTCAAGTCGAGAAACACCACCTGGCGAACCAGCGCGGCGGGTTTGGCCAGCAAGCTCGAAAACTGACGCGCCAGGCGCAGCAGACCCGCTTCCGCAGGCCCCAGAAGATAGCTCATCAAAACGGTCGCAAGATGCTTGGGCAGCACGTCCAGATTGGATTGCCAGTAGTTGATCCAGAGAAAGGGGCGCAGCCCGGAAAACTCTGCGAGAGTGGCATCTTCGACAACCTCGCCTTCAGCTGGGGGACCGATGTGTTGGCGATATTGACGCCGTCCATGCCAGCTCAAGTAGAAATTTTCGGCGACATAGGCCACCGCCAGGATCGCTACAAACATCGCCAGGGGGGCATTGAGCCACCAGGCGACGACGATCCCGAGAAAGCTGAGGATCGGTGCGATGGCCAACTGTCGCCCCAGGGTGTCGAACTGGTCAAACAACCGCAAGATGCCGCTGGCCGTGCCGGTGCCGGTGCTCAGCAACACGAGGCTGTAGGCGGCCAGCAGGATGACGTGTTCGCGGTCCATCCCCAGCGAGGGTCCGATCAGGGGGGCGGACACCAGCGCCAGCGCCGTGGCCGTGAGGCTGGTGCGGCGGTCCACACGGCGGCAGACGGTGATCAGGCGACGAACTGTCGGCGTGTCACCCGCATCATGTGCGGGCACACCATAGCGCACCACCGCCTCGAACGGCTGAAAGTCGAACAGGCCGCGAACCAGCATGGCATAGGTCTGGATCAGGACGACCATGCCGAACTCAGCCGGGCCGAGTGCGCGTGCCATCAGGGCGGTCGCACCCAGGGACATCAGTGCGGCCGCACCGCGACCGCGGATCAAGAGCCAGAAATTGGCCATGACCCGGCGCATGGGGCTCTGCCCGCCAGGAGTTTCGTCAGAGGCGCTCACGCAAGTTTCCTTTGAGCATGTTCAGACGGGGATACCCCATATGCTCTTGAAATCAAGTTGCGCGGGAATGGGTGCTTTGGCGAACCCCGTTCAGACGGGTGAACGGGGGCCAAAGGAGGGTGGTTTCGATCGAGGGGCTGCGCTTTACGCGGCGGTCCGCAAATCGGCAAAGGCAGCGCAAATGGCATCGATTTGCTCAGGTGTATGCGCGGCACTGACGCTGCACCGGATCAACGAAACACCGTTTGGCGTTGCGGGCGGGAGCATCAGATTGACATATACACCGCGCTTCAAAAGACCGTCCCAGAATTTGAGCGCTTCGATTTTCCCCTCCATGATGACCGCGATCACGGGGCTGGGCGGTGCACCCAGGGTGTAGCCCAGTGCCGTCAATCCCGCATGCAGGTGATCGGCATTTTCGCGAAGGCGCTGGCGCAAATGAGTGCCGGCGGCCAGCGTACGAAGTGCATGACGGGTGGAAGCAATGGTTGCCGGAGAGGGTGATGCGGTGAAGATGTAGGGGCGACTCGAGTAGCGGATCAGGTCCAGCTCGGGGTGATCGCTCACGCAAAAGCCACCCGCACCACCAAGGCTCTTGCTGAAGGTGCCGACGATGAAATCGGCATCGGCCAGCAGGTCAAGTTCTTCGACCAGGCCGCGGCCTCGTTCGCCGAGAACACCCAGCGAGTGCGCCTCGTCCACCATCAGATAGCCGCCGTACTCTCGTTTCACATCCACGATTTCCTTGAGTGGCGCGCGGTCGCCCAGCATGCTGTAGATGCCTTCCACCAGGATCAGGGTGTTGGCCACCCGGGCGCCGAGACGGCGCAGTCGTTTGGCCAGATCTTCCGGGTTGTTGTGGCGAAAGCGGATGACTTCGGCGCCACCCAGCCGGCAACCGTCGTAGATGCTGGCGTGGCAATCGGCGTCAAGCAGCACCACATCGTCGGGCCCAGCCAGCGCCGCGATCATGCCGAGGTTGGCCTGATATCCGGTCGAGAAGACAATGGCTTCGCGCTTCTCATAGAAGGCCGAAAGCTCCCGTTCGAGCATGCGGTGCCCGGAGTAACTGCCATTGGCCATTCGCGAACCGGTGGTACCGGTGCCCTCGTTCTCCAGTGCAGTACGCGCCGCTGCAATCCCTTCGGGGTCGAAGGTCAGGCCCAGATAGTTATTGGTGCCCGCGAGGATGGTCGGCTTGCCGAGGATGATGCCCTCGGTGGGCGAAACAATGCGATCGATCTGGACGTTGAACGGATCAATGCCCAAGGCCTCAAGATCGCGACGAGTGGCCGACAGGGCCTGAAATTTGTCGAAGATTCCCATTACTCGCAATGTGTAAGGTTTTCAACCTGCAGCGCAAGATCCCGAACGGTTTTAACGTCGGGAAGGATGCTCACAGGGATGGAGATATCAAAACGGTCTTCAATGAACATGAGTACGTCCATGATCTGCAAGGAGTCCAGATCGAGGTGCCCGACCAGTTCGGTGTCTTCGTTGACTGCGACGCGCCCTTTTGTGACCGATGCCAATGCCTCATACAGTTGGGCAAGAATAGATTGATAGTCAACCATAAATGTACATTCCGTCATGCCGCCAAATTTTTGCCGAAAGTGACGGCAAGCCCCCGCTCTAGCCCGAACGCAGGATGCCATCCTATGGCGCGTGTAATGCTGTCATTGTCGCATACCCAATCCGGATGAGTGAGCTCCCTGACTTTCCCCGGCGTCAACATGGGCGCGTACCGCAAAAGCCGGCTTGCACCCAGATTCGCCAAGGCCGCAAAATTCAGTAGCGGGATGGGGATGGGGACGCGGCGCACCGGCGCACCATTGCGCAAAACGCGGCCCGCGATGTCCAGCACATTGCCCCAGTCGTATCCCCCAACGCGCCCGTCGTCCAACTCGAACGTCTGCGCGAACCCCGCATCGGCAGCCAGCCAGCGGAGCACGGCGGTCGCCAGGTCATCGACATAGATCAGTGAAAACCGTCGGCCGGCACCGGCCGGCAGCGGCGCGAAGCCGTTGGCAATGGACTGAAACAGCGGCAGTAACTCGCGATCCCCCGGGCCGAAAATTGCGGGCGGACGCAGAATGGTCCAACGCAGTGTGTCCGAAACGGCCTTGACCGCATTTTCCCCACGCCATTTGCTGCCCGCATAGTGGGAAAGCGTCGGCGCCCGAGCTGCCAGGGACGAGAGCAGCAAGAACCGCGGAACCTGAATCTGGCGAGTGGCCGCCTGGGCGACGCGCAGTGCGCCATCCACGTTGACACGGTCAAAATCTGCCTGACTGGCGCCCCGAACGGAACCCGCGCAATGAATGACGGCGTGGGACCCTGTCAGCAGCGCGTCCAGCGCGGCCACATCTTCCAGGCTCCCGGGAAGCCACTCAACCCCCGGCATTTGCGGGGGAGTACGGCCTTTTCGAGGGCGGTACAAGGCCCGCACCGGCCAACCGGCACCCGTGAGCCGTAAAAGAAGTGCCGTTCCGACAAACCCCGTGGCGCCAGTCAGTGCGAGCACGGGCCGATCGTTCAACCGATGGACACCGGCATCCGGGGCGCCGCCATCACCGGGACGCTGCTGTCTGTCGCAGGCCACACCGACGGCAAGGAGGCGACAGGTTTCCCGCCGAGCGGCGCTTTCACCGTGATTGGCTCGACGCTTTTCTTCTCTTGTTCGCGCCGGTGCAGGTAGTCCAACCGCGCCGCTGACCGCGACAATTTGCCCGAAGATGTCCGCGGCAAAGTGTGCCGCGGCACCAGCTCGATGAGGCAGTTGATGCCCAGGTCTTCGTGAATTTCCCGATGCAGGCGTCGGGTCAGCGGAACGTTTTGCGTTGAATCATTGGTATTGCATTGCACCACCAGAACGGCCACTTCGTCGCCGTCGGGCCCCGTGACGCTGAACGCCGAGGCGTCCATCGAGCGCAATTCAGGTTGTCTTCCGGCGATGTGCTCAATATCCTGCGGCCAGATGTTCCGGCCGTTGATGATGATCATGTCTTTGTGCCGACCGGTGACAACGATGTCGCCATCGACCAGATAGCCGATGTCACCGGTGTCCAGCCAACCATCGGGGGAGAGGGCCTTGCGGGTCTGTTCGGGCAGATTGAAGTACCCTGACATGACGCTGGGGCCGCGGACCTTGATCCGGCCCACGTGGAGCGGGGGCAAGAGTGCGCCATGTTCGTCATGGATGGCGACTTCATGCCCTGGCAGCGGCGCGCCGCAACGGACAAAACCGCTGGCGCCGGCTGAATTTGCCTTGGCTGGGGTGGCCTGCAGCCGTTCTGCGAGGTCATCTGCGTCAATCCAGTCGATGATGACGCCCTTGCGCATGGGCGAGAAACTGATCGCCAGCGAACTCTCGGCCATGCCATAACTGGGAATAAAGGCCAGGGGATCGAACCCTGCAGGGGCCAGCAGCTCGGCAAAGCGAGCCGGGAGTTCCGCACGGATGGGCTCGGCACCGATGCCCGCAATGCGCCAGGCGGAAAGATCGTAACGCGCGATGTCTTCAGGACGAATCCGGCGTGCGCACAGTTCGTAACCAAATGGGGGGCTGAAGGCAATGGTGGCCCGGGTGGCGGTCATCAGTTCCAGCCAGCGCCGGGGTCGCATGGCGAAGTCGCGGGTGTCGAGGTAATCGATCGACCGCTGTGTGGCGACGAGTGCCAGCATGCAGCCGACCAGTCCCATGTCATGATAGAACGGCAGCCATGAAACGCAGCGATCATGGGGCTGCATGTTGATGCCGTGGGTGACCACCCCCACCAGGTTGCTGAGCACGGTTTGCTGCGAGATCACCACGCCGCGCGGGAAGCCCGTGCTGCCCGAGGTGTACTGCAGATAGGCGGTTTCGGTCGGTCCGCTGCGCTGAAGCTCTGCGTTCTGTTCTGGCAATGCGTCAAATTCAGCGGGGGAACCCACAAACACCAGATCCATTCCTTCGGCGGCCTCTTGCAGGAACCGCAGGAATTGGCTGGAAGCCACGGCCACCGAGGCGCCGCAACCCTTCAGGAGACCGCGCAACCGGCCCACGTAGGCGTCATGGCCTCCAAGGTTGACGGTGGCCGGCAAGGCCACAGGCACCAGCCCGGCGTACTGGCAGGCAAAAAAGAAGCGCAGAAAATCAGGATTGGTTTCGGCGACCACCGCAACCCGGGCGCCCCGCTCCAGAGAAAGGGATTGCAGGCGTTGCGCCAGGGTCAAAGCCTGCTGGCGGAGTGTTCGATAGGGAAGCACGACGGCAAGCTTGCCGCTGCCGGCGTAAAAGTTGGCGCCCGTTTCGCCTTGGGCGGCGTAATCGAGGGCATCCGCCAAGGTGGCGAAATCTGCGTGGCGCAGCGGCAGCGAACTTTCCGTTGGGGTGGGCACCGGCGCCAGCTTGAAGTCGGGCATCTGACTCAATTTCAATCCTTCACTTTATCGCTATTCGCTTATGCACAAACCCAACCTGCATGGCTCAACGCAAACCCAACGAATAACCAAGGCATACGGTGTATCACCAATCCCGAGCGCCATGTAACTCCCCGTTTCAGGCCGATGCCTACCCTGTCCCGAATCATTCAAAGAATCAGAAGTTGGCGCTTACAACCATTTTCAGTGACTACAGTCCACGCATCCACAAACGCTTGGCGCGCGATGGAGACGCGAGGTCAATGAACCGACCCTTGCACAGGCGGGACTCCATCATGGATGACGATATTGGTCGTAAATTATGCCAGAACCTTACGGAATGACCGGTCAAAGTGTGTCGTTTTTTTCTTGAAGAAATCTGCTCTTCTACACTCGGGGGATAATACTTTTTTGCGACTGCGATGAGCTTCGACACGAGCGCGACGCATTAGTTCAATTCGGGCCCGATGTCGGCCAATGCGCTGCTTCGACCGCCTGTTCCATGTGAAAATGCGGATTCAGTCCCGAAATCCGCACGCCGGGCACCCGCCCGAGTCCCTGGAGAGCTCCCCCCATGTCCCGTCGCGCCACCAAAATTGTTGCCACCCTCGGCCCGGCGTCCAGTGAACCCGTCATCCTCGAAAAAATGATCCGGGCGGGCGTGAATGTCGTGCGCCTGAATTTCAGTCACGGTACGGCGCAAGACCACATCGACCGCGCCCGCATGGTGCGGGAGGTGGCGCACCGGGCGGGCTGTGAAGTCGCCATCATGGCCGACCTCCAGGGGCCCAAGATTCGCGTCGGCAAGTTCGCAGAGGGCAAAGTCCTGCTGGAGCCAGGCGCCCGTTTCCTGCTGGACGCAGCGCGGACCGAGCCGGGCGACCAGGACGCCGTGGGCCTGGATTACAAGCAGTTGCCGCGCGACGTGAAGGCGGGCGACGTGCTGCTGCTCAACGATGGCCTGATCGTGCTGACGGTCGAGTCGGTGCGGGGTGAGGTGGTGGCGACCCGCGTCACGGTGGGGGGCTACCTGTCCAACAACAAGGGCATCAACAAGCAGGGGGGCGGCTTGACCGCACCCGCGCTCACGGCCAAGGACATGGACGACATCCGCACGGCGATGGCGTTCCAGGCCGACTATGTGGCGGTGAGTTTCCCGCAAAACGCCACCGACATGGAAATGGCGCGCCAGCTGTGCAATGTGGCCGCCGCCGAGCACCGTCACCGTCCCGGGCTGATTGCCAAAATCGAGCGGGCCGAGGCCATCCCCAATCTGGAGGAAATCCTGCGCGCCAGCGACGCCATCATGGTGGCGCGCGGCGACCTGGCCATCGAGGTGGGCAACGCAGTGGTGCCAGCGCTGCAAAAACGCATGATCAAGCTGGCCCGCGAGCTTGACAAGGTGGTCATCACCGCGACCCAGATGATGGAAAGCATGATCACCAACCCGGTGCCGACGCGTGCCGAAGTGAGCGACGTGGCCAACGCCGTGCTGGACGGCACCGACGCGGTGATGCTTTCGGCCGAAACCGCGGCCGGCAAATACCCGCTGGAAACCGTCATGGAGATGGCCAAGATCTGCGAAGCCGCCGAGTCGGCCGAAGACGTCAGGCTGGACGCCGACTTCACCGGCAAGACGTTCGCCCGGATCGACCAGACGATTGCCATGGGGGCGCTCTTCACGGCGCACCATCTGGGGGCCAAGGCCATCGTGGCCATGACCGACAGCGGCTCCACCGCCCTGTGGATGAGCCGCCATCTGATTCACGTCCCGATCTACGCCCTGACCCCCAACCTGTCGACGCAGCGCAAGCTGGCGCTGTACCGTAACGTGCGGCCGATCCTGCTGGATTCGAGCGCCGACCGCGACACGGCGCTGAAGCAGGCGGAGGATTACCTCAAGTCGCGCGGCATCGTCAGTAGCGGTGACGTGTACGCCATCACCAGCGGCGAGCCCATGGGCACGCCCGGCGGCACCAACATGCTCAAGATCTGCCGGGCTTCGTAAGCCATCGTGGGCCTTGACGCCGGTAAAATCGGGCGAATTGAACCGTCAAGTCACCAACGGGCCGCGCGCCCACCAAAGGATTTCCCATGGCACTCGTCTCGATGCGCGAGCTGCTGGACCACGCCGCTGAAAACGGCTACGGCATTCCAGCTTTCAACGTCAACAACCTGGAGCAGGTCCAGGCCGTCATGACGGCGGCCGACGAAATCGGCGCGCCGGTCATCCTGCAGGCCAGCGCCGGCGCCCGCAAGTACGCGGGCGAGCCGTTCATCAAGCACCTGATCCAGGCGGCCGTCGAGGCCTGGCCGCACATCCCGCTGGTGATGCACCAGGACCACGGCCAGAGCCCCGACGTGTGCCAGGGTGCGATCAACCTGGGCTTCAGCTCGGTCATGATGGACGGCAGCCTTGAGGCCGACGGCAAGACCATTGCCAGCTACGAATACAACGTGGACGTGACGACCCGGGTGGTGGCCATGGCCCACAAGCTGGGCGTGACGGTCGAGGGCGAACTGGGTTGCCTGGGCAGCCTGGAGACCATGAAGGGCGACAAGGAAGACGGCCACGGCACAGACGCCACCATGACCCGCGAGCAACTGCTGACCGATCCCGAGCAGGCGGCCGATTTCGTTAAGCGAACCCAACTGGACGCACTGGCCATCGCCATCGGTACCAGCCACGGCGCCTACAAGTTCACCCGCAAGCCCACGGGCGACATTCTGGCCATCGAGCGCGTCAAGGAAATCAACCGCCGTTTGCCCAACACGCACCTGGTGATGCACGGCTCGTCCAGCGTGCCGCAAGACCTGCTGGCCACCATCAACCAGTACGGCGGCAAGATGAAGGAGACCTACGGCGTGCCCGTGGAAGAAATCCAGAAGGCCATCCAGTTTGGCGTGCGCAAGATCAACATCGACACCGACATCCGTCTGGCCATGACGGCCGCCGTGCGCAAGTTCATGGCAGAAAACCCCGACAAGTTCGACATGCGCGACTGGCTCAAACCGGCGCGCGAAGCCGCCAAGCAGATCTGCAGGCAACGCTACCTTCAGTTTGGCTGCGAAGGCCAGGCCGGCAAAATCAAGGGCCGCAGCCTGTCCGCGGTGGCGGCCCAATACGCCTCGGGCGCATTGGCGCAGGTGGTGCACTAAGCACCCTGGGGCCAGACCGCGGTGCGCCTTGCGATAATCCTGCGGAATGGTTTCGGGCCCGTTGACGGTTCAGCGGGCCTTTTTGCTTTTTGACCGATCATGACCACTGCCCTGCATACCTCCGCCCTGACTTCGTTGCCCCTGCTCGCCCGCGGCAAGGTGCGCGACAACTACGCCGTGGGCGACGACCGCATCCTCATGGTGGCCAGCGACCGCATCAGCGCGTTCGACGTCATCATGGGCGAGCCGATTCCCGGCAAGGGCGTGCTGCTCACGCAGATGGCGCTGTTCTGGTTCGACCGGCTGGGCCCCAAGGGCCTGAACCTGTGCCCGATCCACCTGACGGGCGAGGCGCCCGAAAGCGTGGTCGCGCCGGACGAGGTGGCGCAGGTGACGGGCCGCTCGATGCTGGTCAAGCGGCTCACGCCGATCCCGGTCGAGGCCGTGGTGCGCGGCTACCTGGCGGGCAGCGGCTGGAAGGAATACCAGGAAAGCCGCTCGGTCTGCGGCGTCAGGCTGCCCGAGGGCTTGAAGAACGCCAGCAAGCTGCCCGAGCCGATCTACACCCCCGCGGCCAAGGCAGCGATGGGCGAGCACGACGAGAACATCACCTTCGAGCGCACGGTCGAGATGATCGGCGCCGATCTGGCCGGGCGCATCCGCAGCATCAGTCTCGCCATTTACAAGGCGGCGGCCGATTTTGCGGCCACCAAGGGCATCCTCATTGCCGACACCAAGTTCGAGTTCGGGCTGGACCGTGACGGCACCCTGGTGTTGATGGACGAGGTGCTGACGCCCGACTCCTCGCGTTACTGGCCGGCCGAGAGTTACGTGGAGGGCGCCAACCCGCCGAGCTACGACAAGCAGTTTCTGCGCGACTGGCTGGAGGCCGTGCGCATCAACGGCAAGCCCTGGGACAAAACCCCGCCCGCGCCGCGCCTGCCGCGCGAGGTGGTCGAGAAAACCGCCGCCAAGTACACCGAGGCGTTGCAGCGGCTGACAGCCTGAGGCGGTTTCGCCTTCAAACGTATCACGGCGTTGGTTCGCCTTGCCGTGCTACAGCACGGTCTGCGGCTCCCGCCTTGTTCTACGCCTGAATGCAAAACCGTATGAGGCGGTGCGCCGTCGGCCTTCAGTTCAGCATCATGCTGAGCCGACGCCGGTAGGTCGAGACCAGTGCCGCCTGCGGGTCTTCCTGCACGGCGCTCTTGCCCATCAATTCGATGCCGCCGGCGGTTTTGCCCACCGCGGCAGCCCCGGCCTTTGGCGGTGGGGGTGTCAGCAGTTCAAGGATCGCGACGACGGCCTTGCGCGGCGCCTCGTCGGCCCATTTCTTGTCGCGCAGGATGATTTCCAGCAACTCGTCCAGGGCGGCGGTCCATTCGTCGAGCGCCATCAGCACGCGGGCCTTGGCAAAGCGGCTGTCGAAATCACGCTTGTTTTCTGCGATTTTTGAGTCAAATTGGGCGATAGCCCCCGTCAAATCTTGATAGTTTGCTGCAAATTCAAGAGCATTGATCCATTGTGACAATGCCGTGAAGCGCAGCGGCACGGGGATGCGCGTCAGCGTCGGCGCCAGCGCCGCCTGGGCGGGCGCCAGCTGGCCGTGCTGGACCAGCAGCTTCACGTAGTCAAAGCGCGCGTCGTCGTTGGCCGGATTGATGGCCAGCGCCTCGCCCAGTTTTTCCAGCGCCGCGGCGGGGTTGCCCTGTTCGATCAGGGCTTCGGCTTCTTCGGTGTCGATCTCGGCGGCAATTTCTTCCTCGGACGGCACGTTCTTGTTGAGGAATTCGCGCACCTTGCCAGCCGGCATGGCGCCCATGAAGCCGTCCACGGGTTTGCCACCCACCAGCAGCACGCAGGTGGGGATGCTCTGGACGCCGAAAGCCTGGGCCAGTTGCTGCTCTTGGTCGGAGTCGATCTTGACCAGCTTGAAGCGGCCGGCGAACTCGACTTCGAGCTGCTCCAGGATGGGGCCGAGCGATTTGCACGGCGCGCACCAGGGCGCCCAGAAATCGACCAGCACGGGGGTTTCCATGGAGGCGGCGATCACCTCGGTTTCAAAGTTCTGGAGGGTGACGTCAATCATGAAGGGGTAAATCCGGGTGAAACCTTAAAATTCAACGATTCTTTCGAAAAGCACCCAATGACTCAAGCGCTAATCGGTGTGGTGATGGGTTCCAGTTCCGACTGGGACACGATGCAGCACGCAACCCAGATTCTCCAACAGTTCGGCGTGGCCCATGAAGCGCGGGTCGTTTCGGCCCATCGCATGCCCGACGACATGTTCGCCTACGCCGAGGCCGCAGCCGGGCGCGGGCTGCGGGCCATCATTGCCGGGGCCGGCGGTGCGGCCCACCTGCCGGGCATGCTGGCGGCCAAAACCACGGTGCCGGTGCTGGGCGTGCCGGTGGCCAGCCGCCACCTGCAGGGGGTCGATTCGCTGCACAGCATCGTGCAGATGCCCAGGGGCGTGCCGGTGGCCACGTTTGCCATTGGCCACGCGGGTGCCGCCAACGCCGCCCTGTTTGCCGTGGCCATGCTTGCCCATGACAACCCGGCGCTGCAGGCCCGGCTGGAGGCGTTTCGCACCGAGCAAACGCAAGCCGCGCGGGCATCCCGGTTGCCGCCGGCGGGCGCATGACGCCCGCGGTCATCCAGCCCGGCGCGACGCTGGGCGTCATGGGCGGCGGCCAGCTCGGTCGCATGTTCGTGCACGCGGCGCAGCAAATGGGTTACTTCACCGCCGTGCTCGACCCCGACCCGGACAGCCCGGCCGGGCGCGTCAGCCACCATCACATCGCCACCGGTTACGAGGACGCGGCGGGGCTGGCCCGACTGGCCGCGGTGAGCGCCGCCATCACCACCGAATTCGAGAACGTGCCCGCCACCGCGCTGCACTCGCTGGCGGCCACACGCCTGGTGGCGCCGGGGGCCGACGCGGTGGCCATTGCGCAGGACCGGGCGCTTGAAAAAGCGCATTTCACGCGCTGCGGCGTGGCCTGCGCACCGTATGCGGTGATCGCCTCCGAGGCCGAGCTGGCCGCGGTGTCGGCCGAGCTGCTGCCCGGCATCCTGAAAACCACCCGCCTGGGCTACGACGGCAAGGGCCAGGTGCGGGTGCAAACGCGCGACGAACTCGCCGCCGCGTGGCGTGGCCTGAAGGGCGTGGCCTGCGTGCTCGAGAAAATGCTGCCACTGGCGGCGGAAATCTCGGTCATCGTGGCGCGTGGGCGCGACGGCGCCTGCGTGCACTTTGCGCCGCAGCGCAACGTGCACCGCGACGGCATCCTGGCAGTGACCGAGGTTTATGAAGAAAATCTGCCTTCAGCCCCCGTCAATGCGTCAATCTTAGCTACTAAATCAATAGCGAACGGCTTGAACTACGTGGGCGTGCTGTGCGTCGAGTATTTCGTGTTGCAGGACGGCCGCCTGGTGGTCAACGAGATGGCGCCGCGCCCGCACAACAGCGGCCACTACACGATGGACGCCTGCGACGTCTCGCAGTTTGACCTGCAGGTGCGCGCGCTGGCCGGCCTGCCGCTCACGCCGCCGCGCCAGCACAGCCCGGCCATCATGCTCAACCTGCTGGGCGACCTGTGGTTCACCGGCGGCGACGCCCCCATGACGCCGCCGTGGCCGGCCGTGCTGGCGCTGCCCGGCACGCACCTGCACCTGTACGGCAAGGTCGAGGCCCGGCGCGGCCGCAAGATGGGGCACCTCAACATCACCGGCGCCAGCGTGGCGGCCGTGTGCGACACGGCGCAGCGGGCGGCGGCCCTGCTGGGCCTGCCGCCGTTCTGAGCGCGGCATGACTGCCTGCCTGCACGCGAATTGCCGGGGCCGGGTGTGAACGCCCCCATCCTCGACGGCCAGCACCCCGACGCCATCGCGCAGGCTGCACAGGCCTTGCGGGCGGGCACACTGGTGGGCCTGCCCACCGAAACCGTGTACGGCCTGGCCGCCGACGCGGGCAGCGATGCCGCGGTGGCGCGCGTCTTTGCCGCCAAAGGCCGACCGAGCGAGCACCCGCTGATCGTCCACGTGGCCAGCGCGGCCGAAGTGCCGCGGTTTGCGGCCCAGGTGCCCGCTTTTGCCCAGCGCCTCATGGACGCTTTCTGGCCCGGTCCGCTGACGCTGATCCTGCCGCGCCAACCCGGCGTGGCCACGGCCGCAGCGGGCGGGCAGGATTCCATTGGCCTGCGCTGCCCGGCGCACCCGGTGGCGCACGCGCTGCTGCAGGCGGCCGCCGCGCTGGGCGTGCACGGCGTGGCCGCCCCCAGCGCCAACCGCTTTGGCCGCATCAGCCCGACCACCGCCGTGCACGTGCAGCAGGAGTTTGCGCACCTGGAGGCGGGCGCGCTGCTGATCCTGGACGGTGGCGCCTGCGCCGTGGGCATCGAATCCACCATCATCGACGCCACGCGCGGCGCGCCCGTGCTGCTGCGCCCCGGCGTGCTGACCCGCGCGCAACTCGAAGCGGCCAGCGGCGAACGCGTGCGCCTGCCGGGTGAAGCGGCGGCCCACGGCGGCGTGGCCCCGCGC
>PHCI01000009.1 GCA_002842205.1 Betaproteobacteria bacterium HGW-Betaproteobacteria-3
ACCGACCTGGAAGTTGGCAGCCGTGAACGAACCGTCCAGCAGTTTTGTGCCGTTAAATGAGGTGGAGCTCGCGACACGGCCAATTTCATTGCGCAACTGACCCACTTCGGCGTTCAGCGCGTCACGGTCGGTCTGGCTGTTGGTGGCGTTGGCCGACTGCACGGCCAGTTCACGCATGCGTTGCAGCATGTCGCCGACCTTGCCCAGCGAACCTTCCGCGGTTTGCGCCAGCGAGATGCCGTCGTTGGCGTTGCGGGCGGCGACGTTGAGGCCGCGCACCTGGGAGCTCATGCGCTCGGAGATGGCCAGGCCGGCGGCGTCGTCCTTGGCGCTGTTGACGCGCAGGCCGGTGGACAGGCGCTGGATGGAGGTGGCCAGGGCGGATTGCGAAGACGCAAGGTTGCGCTGGGTGTTGAGCGACGAGACGTTGGTATTGATAACTGAAGCCATGAGGAAACTCCTGACAAGTGGGCGTTTCGAGTTCGCCCGTTTTGAAAGCCGTGCAGGTGCACGGCGCTGAGTCTCACGTTGGCGACGCGGGTTTCATAAAGAGCGTCGTCGGCGCTGGACTGGCGGGATATTCCCGTTGCATTCCTTATCGACGCTCGCCATCCGAACCTTGAGCTGCCCGATTCAAAAAAAGAAGCAAAGGTCTGGCGCTTATCGGGTGCGGCTGGTGGACGGCGCGCGCAGCCGTGAAACCCTGTATTTTCTTCAAAATATGAATAAAAATGGCCTTTAGCCCCCGTCAAATGGACATTGTTAGCTATCAAATATAAAGTAATGCCGCTCCGGTGTCGGGCAAAACCGACACATCCGTCTGTGGGGTGCAGAACCGTGGCAAAAGTCCGCCATCGCCTGCAGCTTCCGTGCATTTGTTCACAGCGGCCGTGGGCGGTGGCGCGCAGCCTGTCGCCGGATGCCTTACACGCCGTCCGCCAATTCACCGCAAGCGGTGCAGCCATTGCCCGATTCAAGTTTGGGGCCGCAGTTCTCACAATTCATCCACGTACTGCAACCGCCTGACTCACCGTAAAAGGAACGCCATGAACACCGAACAGATGATGAACGAGATCCGCGAAACCAACCTCGCTTACCTGATGCTCGCGCAGACCATGATTCGCGCTGACAAGCCGCAGGCACTGTTTCGCCTGGGCCTGTCAGAAGAAGTGGCTGACCTGGTGGCGCAACTGTCGCCGCAGCAGCTGGTGCGCATTGCGGCGCAGAACGTGATGATGTGCCGCTTCCGGTTTGACGACGAAATGGTGTGGGGCCTGCTCACGTCGCACGGCAAGACGGTGGACAAGGCGCAAAGCGCCGACCGGCTGCACGCGAGCATCCTGATGGCCAGCCAGTACGCCACGGCCTGAACGCCACGATCCCACCGCCAACCCAACCCACACCCGGAGCCACCATGGCCACAAAAAGTCTGCTCAATGAAAACCTGCAGGTGCGCCGCGCCGTCCAGCTCATCGAAATGGGGGCCCGCATGCAGGTGCTGGAGTCTGAAACCGGCCTGGCTTATGAGCGCCTGCTGCGGCTGTACCGTGAGGTCACGGGCAAGTCGCCGTCCAAAGGGCAGCTGCCGTACTCCACCGACTGGTTCACCGAGTGGCAGCCGAACATTCATGCGTCGCTGTTCCTGAACATCTACGAACACCTGAACAAGACCTGTGCGGTTGAGCAGATTGACCTGATCGCCAAGGCCTACGACCTGTACCTGGCCGAGATCCATGTGGCGGGCGTGGAGGCCATGCTGTCGATCACCCGGGCCTGGCGGCTGGTGAAATTTGTCGACAGCGACATGCTGTGCCTCACGCGCTGCACCAAATGCGGTGGCAACTTTGTGACGCACTCGCACGACTACACCCAGTCGTTTCAGACCCTCGTGTGCGGCCTGTGTGCGCCGCCGGCGCGCGCCGGCAAGAGCAAGCGCCAAGGCACCATTCACTGAAAACGCCAGGGGGTTCAACCCCCGGGCGCCCCTGCGGGTTCAGATCCCGAGGGATTCGCTCCAGGCCAGCGCCTCAAGGTGGCGCTCGGTCACCGACTGCACGGCCATGCCCATCCAGTCGTCAGGGGGCGTCGCCGTGTCGGTCACCCACCGCTCGCAGTTCTCCGCGATGCGCAGCAGTGTGCCGAGAGACCCGGCGCGATGCAACAGGGCGTCGCGCACGGCTTCGGGCAGCACCACCTGTTTCAGCACACGGTCCAGCGGCTGGCGCAACATCACGTCCATCAGGGAGAAGGCGCCCAGAATGAAGGCGTTGTCTTTTTCGGCCGCCAGCCCCGCGTCCTGGGCCAGCAGCTCCAGCAGGCGTGCGCGCACCACGGCCATGCGCGACAGCATGCCCGCGCCGCTGCCATCGGTCACGGTGGCCAAAACCATGGTCAGCCAGCGTACCAGCGGCTTGTAACCCATGAGCATCACGGCGTGACCAAAGGACGAGATCTCGCGTCCCGTGCCAAAGCCGGCCGAGTTCACGTAGCGCAGCATCTTGAAGCTGAGCGCCGGGTCGTGCCGCAATACCTGCTCGATTTGGGACACATCGGCTTCGCGCTGAACCAGGGCAATCAGCTGGATCAGCGTGGCCTGCGCGGGGTTGGCTGCGCTGCGCACCGACGCCGGCATCTGGGCGAAGTACGGCCCCATCAAGCCGCCAAAGCCCAGTTCGATCGCGCGGGTGCAAAGCTCCCGGGTGACGACGCGCTGCGCAATGACATTGATTTTTCGGCTTTGGCCCAGTTGCTTGATCGCCAGCGCCACCTTGGTCGGCTCGGCACTGGCGTCCAGAAACACAAACTCCACCAGCGGCATCCAGCTGGCATAGGCGGGGTGCAGCGCTTGCGCGCCCAGCGCCAAGTGAAAGCCCTGATCGCGCAGGCGCTGGACGCGCGGCAAGGCTGCGGCGATGTTTGCCGGGGCCAGCTTGGGAAGTTGCAGCACCACCCGGTCTGCCAGCCCAAAGCCCTGCAGGTCCAGCGCCAGGTCGGCGTCGGTGCAGTCGGCAAACACCAAGGCCTTGTCGCCCAGCGGGCGCGCCGGATCGATGGCGTTGAGCCGGTCGAGCAGGCGCGTGAGGTCGGACGAGCCGCTGCTTTTGTCGGCCGCGGTCGCCTGTGACCAGCGCAGCTCATACCCGAGAAGCTTCTGCTCACGGTCCGAAACCGGCTGGCGCAACAGATAAGGCGCAGCTGCGTCGTTGGCGTCCAGGACTGCCGGGGAGCGCACCGCACCCACGGTGTCGGAGAAGTTGGATGTTTTCATGGGCTTGAGCTGGATGAGAGTTAAAAGGAATTTGGGGGCTAGTTCGCCGCAACTTCGGGTTTGACGACATCAATCTTGTTGTCGCGCATGTAGTCGTTCATTTCCTTCCAGCCCGCGAAAACGGCGGACTTGCTGGCCTTGGGGTTGAGCGTGTAGCAATCTTCAATGGCACGCCCGGCATGCTTGCAGGCGCCACCAATGGCCCGGGAATCGGCCTCGATGCTGGCCAGTTTTTGCTGAAGCGCCGCGTCGCCGGGCAATTCGCAGCCCGACAGCAGGCCGACCAGCAGCAGGGTGGCGATGCAGTTCAGGGTGGATGGGGTGGGGCGCATGGGGCAGGACTTTCGGGTTCTCCCGTCATATCGGCGATATGGACCCCTGCTTGAGTGGATTTGACGGGCCCCAGAGGCCTTGAACCATGGAAAAGCCCGCGCTTTTCGACCCGTGCGGTGCGGGAAATTCTGGAAGACTCCATGGCATGGGCGTCGGGAGGCCACTTGAAGGCATGAAAAATCACAAAGCTTTCAAGTTAGGCACCGAGTCGGCCGATGTAGATCGTGCTGGCAACACTTCATCGGTGCCGCCATAAAGGACTCAAAACCATGTTTGTGATTGCGGGATACATCATCGTGCTGGCTTGCGTGCTCGGGGGCTATGCCATCGCCGGGGGGAGCTTCGGCGTGATCCTGCACGCAGCCCCGCACGAGCTGTTCACCATCTGCGGCGCCGCTCTGGGTGCATTTCTGGTGGGCAACAGCAGCAAGACCATCAAGAAAACCATGAAAGCCCTGCCCAATCTGCTCAAGGGCTCCAAGTACACCAAGACCCGCTACATGGAGCTGATGGCGCTGCTGTATGACGTGCTGTCCAAGGCGCGCCGCGAAGGCCTCATGGCCATCGAAGGGGACGTCGAAAAACCCGAAGAGAGTGAGCTGTTCAAGAAATACGCCGCCATCAGCGCCGACCACCACCTGATGGAGTTCATCACCGACTATCTGCGGATGATGATCTCGGGCAACCTGAACGCCCATGAGATCGAGAACCTCATGGACAACGAAATCGAGACCCACCACCACGAGGCCTCAATCCCCGGCAACACCATCAACAAGGTGGGGGACGGCCTGCCGGCGTTCGGCATCGTGGCCGCCGTGCTGGGGGTGGTGAAGACCATGGCGTCGGTCGGCTCGGCGCCAGCCGTGCTGGGGCAGATGATCGCGGGTGCCCTGGTGGGCACCTTCCTCGGCATCCTGATGGCCTATGGCTTTGTCAGCCCGTTGGCCCAGTTGATGGAGCAACAGGTGGACGAGTCGAGCAAGGAGCTCCAGTGCGTGAAGGTCACGCTGCTGGCCAGCCTGCAGGGTTATTCCCCGGCGATTGCGGTGGAGTTTGGCCGCAAGGTGCTTTATTCGACCGAACGCCCCGGCTTCAGCGAACTGGAAAACCACGTCAAGGGCAAGAAGCCCGCCTGAGGCCTCTCGCGGACTTGAGCAACCTCATTCAACGGCATTGAACATCATGGCGACTGCAGGCGGAAAAATTCAGCCCATCATCATCAAGCGGATCAAGAAGGGCGGTCACGGCGGACACCATGGCGGCGCCTGGAAGATCGCCTATGCCGACTTTGTCACGGCCATGATGGCGTTTTTTCTGCTGATGTGGCTACTGGGTTCAACCGCGCAGGGCGATCTGCAGGGCATCGCGGCCTATTTCCAGAGCCCGCTGAAGGTGGCGCTGTCGGGTGGCTCGGGTGCGGGGGACAGCTCCAGCCTGATCAAGGGCGGCGGCACCGACCTTACCCGCACCATGGGCAACCTCAAGCGGGGCGCGACCGAGGACCCGCAGCGCACGCTCAACCTGCAGGCCTTGCGCGCTGAAGTGGAAACGGCCGAAGCCGGTCGCCTGAAGGAAATTGAAAAACTGGTGGACCAGGCGATTGACGCCGATCCCAAACTGGCCAGCATGCGCAACCAGATGCGCATCGACATCACGCCCGACGGGCTTCGCATCCAGATCGTCGACGAACAGAACCGGCCCATGTTTGACGCCGGCAGCGCGGTGGTCAAGGATTACATGCGCGAACTGCTTCGAAGCCTGGGAAGCGTGCTGAATGCGGCCGACGCAAAGATCCTGTTGTCGGGCCACACCGATGCCTCGGCGTACAGCGGTGGCCAGCGCGGATATTCCAACTGGGAGCTGTCGTCGGACCGCGCCAACGCATCCCGCCGGGAGCTGCTGGCTGGCGGGCTGAACGAAGGCCGCGTTTTGCGCGTGGTGGGCATGTCGTCGTCCGTCCCCTTTGAGGCCGCAGACCCTTTGAGCCCGCTCAACCGGCGCATTTCGGTGCTGGTTCTGAGCAAGGTCGGCGAGGAGCGGCTATTGCGCGGCGGCGAGCAGCCCGCACCGGAATCGCAGGTCTTTGAGCGGATGCTGAAAGACCGCGAGGCGGGGCGCCCCGGCATCATTGCGGTGCCCAAAGTGCCACTTTCAAATTGATTCACCACACCATCGACAACCCGACCTGCAAGGACCTGCCATGAGCACTCAAACTGAAATGAAATTCCTGATCGTAGATGACTTCTCGACGATGCGGCGCATCGTCCGAAACCTGCTGAAAGAAGCCGGTTACGCCAATGCGGAGGAGGCCGAAGACGGGGTGGCCGCGTTGCAGAAGCTCCGGAGCACCAAGTTTGATTTCGTTGTGAGCGACATCAACATGCCCAACATGAATGGCTTCGAGCTGCTGGCGCAGATCCGGGCCGACGAAAGCCTCAAGCATCTGCCGGTGTTGATGATCACGGCCGAGGCGCGCAAGGAAGACATTGTCATGGCGGCGCAAACCGGTGCGTCCGGCTATATCGTCAAGCCGTTTACCAAGGCCACGCTGGAAGAAAAAGTGGCAAAAATCATGCAAAAACTGGCGGTCAGTGCCTGAGCGGCCACCCCTTCATTACCGTCCACGGAGCCCACCATGAGTCACAACAACGCATTCGACGTTGCGGTTGAAGCCGCACAACCCGCCCCTGCCGGCACCGCTGCTGACGCAGCTTCTGATCCTTACGAGGTGTTTCAGCGCATTGGCGCGTTGACGCGCCGACTGCACGATGCACTGCAAAAGCTGGGCTACGACAAGCAGATTGAAGACAGCCTGGGGGCTTTGCCTGATGCGCGCTCGCGTCTGACTTACATCGCCAAGCTGACCGGTGAGGCGGCTGAAAAAGTGCTCAACACCGTGGACGCCGCACAGGCGCAGCAGGATGCGCTGGTGGCGCAGGCCGACGAGGTGGCCGCGCAGCTCAAGAAAGACCCGGTCGGCGCCGTGGCGCGGGGCGATGTGCTGCACTTCATCGAACACGTCAAGTCCAACGCCGAGGTCACCTCCGCGCAGTTGACCGACATCATGATGGCGCAGGACTTCCATGACCTGACCGGGCAGACCGTCCGCAAGGTGGTGGACATCGCCACCACGCTCGAGGACTCGCTGGTCAAGCTGCTGCTGGAGACGACTCCGCCGGAACAGCGGCCCAAGGTCGAGACCGGTTTCCTCAATGGTCCGGTGACCGATGCCGAAAATCGCACCGATGTGGTGTCCAACCAGGCGCAGGTGGACGATTTGCTCGAAAGTCTGGGTTTCTGAGCACGGCGCCAGACCGCTGCCCGGATCCGTTGCCCGGTGGCGGACGATAACCCGGGGGAATTCCCACCTCATTGCCGCTTAAGTTGAGGGGGGGAAGCAAAACAATCGTGGTGAACGAATTGATCGAATCACCCGATGTCCTCCTCCGAAACCAGTCGCGAAGATCGCCAGCTGCCTGCCACCGAGCGCAGGATCCAGCAGGCACGTGAGGACGGGCAACTCGTCCGCTCGCACGATCTCACGCACTTCATGGCGATGGGCATGCTGGTGGGCCTGTTGCTCATGGTAGGGCCGTGGATGGCCCGCGAGGCGTTGCAAGGGGTTGGCTGGGGTCTCAAACTGGACCGCAGCGCCGCGTTTGACCCGGCCATGATGGGTATCCGGCTGGGACGGCAGACCTGGGCCGGCCTGTGGCTGGCGCTGCCCATGTTGCTGGGCCTGGTGATCGCGCTGGTGGGGGCCAACATTGCCATTGGCGGCTGGAATTTCAGCACCAAACCCCTGGTCCCAAAGTTTTCGGGGCTCAACCCGGCGACGGGAATCGCCCGGATCTTCGCGCTCAAGGCGCTGGCACAGCATGCCAAGCTGGTGTTGACCGTGTCGCTGCTGCTGGGCGTCGCGACGAAATACGTCTGGACCGAAGCGGCGGTCATTTCGCGGCTGTTCGCGATGCCGCTCGAACAGTCGATCCTGGCCGGATTCGACTGGATCACGGCTGGGTTTACCGGGCTGCTGGTGGTGGTTTTCCTGGCCGCGCTGATCGATGTTCCGCTGCAGTTTTTCAAGCATCACGCGGATCTGCGGATGACGCTGGAAGAGGTCAAGCAGGAGAACAAGGAATCCGACGGCGACCCGCACATCAAGGGCGAGCGCCGACGCAAGCAGCGCGAGCTGTCGCGTGGGCGAATGTTGTCGGCGGTGCCGACCGCCGATGTGGTGGTGACCAACCCGACGCACTATGCCGTGGCGCTCAAATACGACGAGGCGACCATGGCCGCGCCCCGGATTGTGGCCATTGGCGCGGACCATCTGGCCCTCAAGATCCGGGAAATCGCGCGGGCTTCCAACGTCACCATGCTCGAATCCCCGCCGCTGGCACGGGCCTTGTACCAGCACGGCGATCTGGGTCAGGAAATCCCGGCAGCGCTCTACACCGCGGTGGCGCAACTGCTGGCGTATGTCTTCCAGCTGCGCAAGGACGTCCGGCCGCCGCAGCCCCCGGTGATCGAGGTGCCCGAAGGCCTGGACCCGTTGTACCCGACTGACAAGGCTTCATGATGGCGTCCAACATTTCCGTCCAGACGCAACCACCATCGCAAGCTTCCGGGATGGGCCTGGCCTTCCCGGGCGGGTTGCCGCCCCTGCGGACACTGGCGGTGCCCACGCTCATCGTGATGATCCTCGCGATGATGCTGCTGCCGCTGCCGCCGATCACGCTGGACCTTCTGTTTACCTTCAACATCGCGCTGTCGCTGGTGGTGCTGATGGTGGCGAGCTACACCCGCCGGACCCTGGACTTCGCCATCTTCCCGAGCATCCTGCTGGTGACCACCCTGCTGCGGCTCGCGCTCAATGTGGCGTCCACCCGGGCGGTCCTGCTCAATGGACACACCGGCACCGACGCGGCGGGGCAGGTGATCGAAGCGTTTGCACACTTTCTGATCGGCGGCAGTTTTGCCGTCGGGATCATCGTGTTTTCGATCCTGACCATCATCAACTTCGTGGTCATCACCAAAGGCGCGGGGCGAATTGCCGAAGTGTCGGCACGGTTCGCGCTGGACGCGATGCCGGGCAAGCAGATGGCCATCGACGCCGATCTGGCCTCCGGCGGTCTGGACGAAAAAGAGGCTCGCCGCCGCCGTCTGGAGGTGACCCAGGAGGCCGAGTTCTACGGCTCCATGGACGGCGCGTCCAAGTTTGTCCGTGGCGATGCCATCGCCGGCATCCTGATTCTCTTCATCAACATGATCGGCGGGCTGGCCATTGGGATGATGCAGCATGGCTTGCCGTTTGAAACCGCGCTGAACAACTACGTGCTGCTCGCCATCGGCGATGGCCTGGTCGCGCAGGTCCCGTCGCTGGTGGTGTCGGTCGCGGCGGGTCTGATCGTGGCGCGCGTGGGCGAAGAAGACATTGGCCACCAGATCGCCCACCAGCTTTTTTCGATTCCCCGTGCCCTGGGCCTGACGGCGGCCGTGATGACCTTGCTGGGAGTGATCCCGGGCATGCCCCATCTGTCGTTCATCTCGCTGGCCGTCGTGTGCGGTGCCGGCGCCTGGCTGCTGGCGCGTGACGCGCTGAAGCCCAAACCGGTGGCTGAGGAACCCGCCCGGGTGGTGAACGCAGCGGCCGAGGCGAGCTGGGACGACGTTCAGCCGGTCGACGCGCTGAGCCTGGAGGTGGGCTACCGCCTGATTGCCTTGGTGGACAAGACACAGAGCGGCGATCTGCTGATGCGCATCAAGGGCGTGCGCAAGAAGTTTGCGGGCGATGTGGGTTTTCTCCCGCCGGCCGTGCACATCCGCGACAACCTCGAACTGCGGCCCTCGCAATACCGCGTGCTTCTCAAAGGCGTGATGGTGGGCGAAGGCGAGGCCTTCCCCGGCATGTACCTCGCCATCAATCCCGGCCATATCAAGGTGCCGCTGGAGGGCAGCGTGACCACCGACCCGGCGTTCGGCCTGCAGGCCGTCTGGATCGAGGCGCGGGTGCGCGAGCAGGCGCAGATGGTGGGCTACACCGTGGTGGACGCGGCCACCGTCATTGCCACCCACCTGAACCACCTCATGCAGGCCAATGCCGCCGTGCTGCTGGGGCGCACCGAAGTGGAGCAACTGCTGGAGCATGTGGGCAAGTACGCCCCCAAGCTGGTGGCCGATGTGGTGCCCAAGGTGATCTCGCTTGCCGTGTTGCAAAAGGTGCTCCGGTCGTTGCTGGAAGAGGCCGTGCACGTGCGCGACCTGAAGGGGATTCTGGAAATGCTGGCCGAGCATGGTGCGACCACCAGCGATCCGGCCGAACTGGCGCGGGAGCTCCGGGTGGGGCTTTCACCGGGCATCGTGCAGGACCTGTACGGCGGTGTCCGCGAACTGGGTGTGCTGGCCATCGACCCGGGTCTGGAGCAGATGCTGGTGCAGGCGCTGACGCCCGGTTCCCAGGCCCCGCTGGACCCGGGCATCACTGAAATTCTCTCGAAGCAGGCCGGAGATGCCGCCCAGCGCCAGGAGGAAGCCGGACTTCCCGCCTGCCTGCTGGTCCCCGACCGCATCCGGGCGCCGCTGGCACGCCTGCTCCGGCGGGCTGCACCGCGGCTTCGTGTGCTGTCGCATTCGGAAATCCCTGAAACGCATTCGATCCGCATCAACCGGGTCATAGGAGCGCAAGCATGAACGTCAAGAGATTTGTCGGCAAGAACATCCGCGAGGCCATGGCACAGGTGCGCGCCGCCTATGGCGATGAAGCCGTGCTCCTGTCCAACCGTGCCATTCCCGGCGGCATCGAGATTCTGGCCATGCCGAACGCCGATGTGCCGGTCCATCGGGAAGCCGCGAGCCGCGCCGAGACGTCGGCCGAGCCGATGAGCACGCTGTCCTTCCAGGATTTCGTGCGCGAGCGGGCACGCAAACGGGCGGCCGAAGCGGGCGAGGAATCTGCCAATGCACCGGTCCCGTCGATGCGAACCGGCGCCATGCCCACGACAGGGCCGGATATCGATGCAGCGCCTGCAGCGCGACGCATCGCGGGCGGGGCTACGGCCAAGGCCGCACTGCCCCGCGCCACGGGAATTGCGCCCCTGGAGCCCGGAAATTTTGCAGCCACCGAACTCGCGGCCGAACTCGCGGCCATGCGCCGTGCGCAAGCGGGCTTTGGGGCACCGCACGCCGGCATGGCGGCGGGCGAGGGGAATCCTTCGAACCTCATGGCGCAGCCCAGCCCGGGGCGTGCAAAAGCATTTGTCGAAGTGGCCGAAGCCAGTGGTTCGGACACCCAGCTTCTGGCCGAACTGAAATCCATGCGCGGGATGATCGCGTCGCAGCTGTCGGCCATTTCATGGTTTGACAACGTGCGCCGCAGCGCCACCCAAACCCGCTTGCTGCGCCTGCTGATCGCGAACGGGTTCTCGCCCGGACTGGCCCGCCATTTTGTGTCGCATGTGCCCAGTGATTACTCCGACACCCAGGCCAACGACTGGCTGGCCGGCGTTCTGACGAAGAACCTCAAGTGCGTCAGTGACGCGGATTCCATCGTCGAACGTGGCGGGGTCTATGCCCTGATGGGGCCGACCGGCGTCGGCAAGACCACCACCACCGCCAAGATGGCCGCCCAGTTCGCGGTGAAACACGGCGCGGCGTCGCTGGGCCTGATCACGGTGGACACCTACCGCATGGCCGCGTCCGACCAGTTGCGCGCTTTCGGCCGGATCCTGAACATCCCGGTGCACACCGCCCATGACTCGGCGTCGCTGCTGGACATGCTGAACCTGTTCTCCAACAAGAAACTGGTGCTGATCGACACGGTGGGCGTAGGGCAGCGCGACCGGCGGCTGTCGGAGTTGTTCTCGGCCCTGCCGACGCAAAAAATCTCCCGACTGCTGGTCATCAATGCTGCCGCCCAGGCTGAAACGCTCGAAGAAGTGGTGCAGGCCTACCGGGCCGGGCCCGACAGTGGCGTGGTGATCTCCAAGCTGGACGAGGCGGTCAAGACCGGCCCGGTGGTCGACCTTGCCATCCGCCACCGCCTCAAGGTGCTGGGCATCGCCAACGGGCAGCGCGTTCCCGAAGACTGGCATTCGGCGCGCGCGCATCTGCTGGTGCAGCGGGCGCTGATGGACCGGCCGTCCACGGTGTTTTCCTTTGACGACAGCGAGCTCAGTCTCATGCTGTCGGCGGCCGCGTCGACGGCCGGATCGGGCGCGTTGCCCTCTGCCGGAGCAGCCCGTGCTTGACAGTGGCCGTGATCAGGCGGCGGGTTTGCGCCGGCTCATGCGTGGAACAACCATGAGCGTGGTCTCGTTCCCGGGCAACCCGAAGGACAAGGACACCCACGGCTGGGTGGCGGACATCGCGCGCAGCCTGCGAGCGATGGGGCGTCGGCCGATTGTCGTGGACGGGGGCAGCGGCGACGTGTCCCGGGCGCTGGGCGTGACCACGCGGCGCGATCTGATCGAACTGCTCCGCGGCGAGGAGACGTTTGACGACGTGGCGCAGGTCAGCGACGACGGTGTTTACGTGATCCGCGCTGGCCAGGGCATCGACGCGTTTGTGGCGTCGGGCGCGCCGGGGCGTGATCTGCTCGACGGCTTTGCCCGACTGTCTCACGCGTTTGACGTGCTGCTGCTGGTGATGCCGACGTCCGAGCTGGCCTGTCTGGCCGGGCCGCGCGATACCGTGCCGGTCATCGGGTTTTCGGCCGGCGGCTCCGACATTGCCAATGCCTATCTGATCGTCAAGAACCTCTGCCTGAGTTTCGGCTACAGCCGCTTTTCGCTGGTGGTCCATGACGCCCCGAGCCATCAGCAGGCAGTGCTGGAGCATTCGCGCTTCGCGATGGCGGCCCGTGCGTTTCTGAACGTGGAGATTTCGCTGGTGGGCTGGACCCCCCTGCGATCGGCGAATGCGGCCGACCATCTTTGTGACATGGCCCTGCGCCGTGTCGCCGATGCGTTGCTGCGGTCTTGCGTTGCGGCTTCAAGCCTTCACTGAGTCTGTATCCGGAATAAAGGGAAATCATGATGTACACCGCCAAAGGCACCCTGGAAGCCGCACCCGGCATTGAAAACTATCTTCCGATGGTTCGGCGCCTGGCGTCCCGGATGATCACCAAGCTTCCGGCCAACGTGGAACTGGACGACCTGATTCAGGCCGGCATGATCGGCCTGATGGACGCGATGACGCGCTACGAGCAGGGCCACGGCGCCCAGTTTGAAACCTTTGCGATGCAGCGGGTGCGCGGCGCCATGCTGGACGAGCTGCGGGGCACGGACTGGGTGCCGCGGTCGGTTCGCAAGAACCAGCGCAGCATCTCGCAGGCGGTCCAGGTGCTGGAGCAGCGGCTGCAGCGCGCGCCGACCGATGTGGAGATCGCCCAGCAGCTGGACGTGTCGATCGATGACTACCATGACATGCTGACCGATGTGCGAAGCGGCCAGCTCGTGTACATGGACAACTACGACTCGGAAGATGGCGACGGGCACTACCTGGACCAGCATTGTGTGGACGAACGTGCCGATCCGCTCGCCCAACTGGGTGACCTCCGGTTTCGCGAAGCCCTGGTGGCGGCCATCGAGAACCTGCCGGAGCGCGAGCAGTACGTGATGAGCATGTACTACGAACACGACATGAACCTCAAGGAGATTGCCGCTGTGCTCGGCGTGACCGAATCGCGCGTGTGCCAGTTGCACTCGCAGTCGGTGGCGCGGCTGCGCGCCAAGCTCAAGGAGTGGTAGGCCCATTCGAGCCTGCGGTGAGTTGCGCTACGGCGTGATTTCCCATGGAAAGCATATTTTTTGAATAAAAATATGCCTCTAGCCCCCGTGAAATAACAATAGTTAGCTATAAAAACAGGAAATTTCTGGCGCTGAAAAAAGCCAGATTCCCGCACGTGCAGGGGCGGCGCTGCATGAACCCGTCACGCGCGAAGGGCGTGTTGAACCCGGCGCTGGCTGCGCGCGGGTTTGCCTGACGTGGGTGGGTGAATTGAGTCCCCGGGGGGGCAGACCGAAGGGGGTCAAGCGCTTGCGAAGGCGCGTCCGACCTGGCTCGTGCGGGCGAGCGTACCGGCCGACGCATAGACGCGGGCCTGGTGTTGGCTGTCAAGCCGGTTGCTGTTGACCAGCATGGCGTCCAGGGATTCCTGCACCGCCACTTCGCGCCGGTGCAGGAGCTCGAGGTTGATCCGGGCTTCGTTGCGCAATTGGGTCAACGCGGACGCGCTGCCGGCAACGGCCGAGCGCGGCAACCGTTCGGAGGCATGGCGCAACTGCAGCCCCAGGGCCTGCGAGATCGCCGGCAGTTCGTCCGCGCTCCCCGACAGGATGCTCTCGCGCTGCCGCGTCAGCAGCGCGGAAATGGCGTCCAGAATCCGGGTTGAAGCGGGATCCTGGGGCGGTGCCTTGGGTGGGGTCAGGGCAGCAGCGGTGGCAGACATGGGGATCAGCGGGTCAAATCAGCGGGTCAAATCAGCGGGTCAGTTGACCTTGGGGCCCAGCATTTCCCTGGCGTCCGCGATGAGGCGGTCGGCAATGGCACCCGGGTTCACGGTGAACTGCCCGTCGCGGATGGCCTGTTTGATGGCATCCACCTTCTGGGCGTCAAATTCGCCGGGCCCTTTGGCCGACGCGCTGATCTGCGACCCCAGCGACGAGAGTTCGATCTTGTCCGTGGCGGCAACGCCCTTTACCGGCTTGTCTTGCGCCGGCGTGGGGCGGGTGGCAACCCGCGCGGCCAGGTCGGCGGCACCAATGTCTGTCGTAGAGCCAATCTTCATGGTTTTCTCCTGTATCGCGATCATCAAATACACGATCACGACCCATTATTCGGCGCACTGGCCAGAAACTAAAGCGCAATGAAAGCAGTTTTTTGAGGGCAGTTTGCAGCGGGGGGCACCCGATGGAAGTTAGTGATTACAAACAATCTAAAGCGCCACGTCAACAATTCTGCCTTCCCGGGCGGTGCCGGAGAGGACTTTACCCTGTTCGGTACGGATCCGCACGGGCTGGCCGTCACCCGCGGGCGCCAGCGCCACGCCTTGCGCTGCGATGGCAAAGCCCGGCCCTGAAATCCGTACGCGGACCGCGTCGCCCGCGGCCAGCAGCGGCGTGACCCTGATCGCGTTTTCCAGAACCGGTTGCCCGGTGTTGATATGGCGCTTGAGCGTGCGACCCTCGATCGCCTGCACCGAGCGGACGATGGGCGTGCGCTCGCGGCTCAATTCGACTTCCTGCTCCTGCACGTCACTGGCGTCCAGGATCGTGCCTGCCACCAGGGGCCCGGCCGCCACCATGGCGCGACCCCAGACCGACACCGTGACGGGAACCAGGATGTTCCACCGCCCGCCTTCGGTGCAGCGCACGCCAATCATCGTGCGCCCCCACAGGCGGGCGCCGGAAGGCAGATAAGGGTCCATCCGGGAGCAGGGCGCGAGCTTGACGCGTGAGTCCAGTGCGCCAACGCGGATGTCCACCCGCGTGAACCCCGGGGCGTCGCCCTCGGTCTGCGGCTGGGTCTGCTGCGTCAGAAAGGTCTGGACCACTTGTTCATGCGCGGAAAGCACGGGCCCCGGCGCAGTGGACGCCGCCGCCGGGGGCGTGGCCGCCGCGGCGCTGCCCGCGCCCGCCAGGCACCCCATGGCCAGCAGGAGACCCACCGCCGCGCGAGCCCGCGCTCGTGCCCGTGGCGCGTGGTTCATGTTCGGTAACGGCTTTTGTCGCATGCCGTGCACTGTAGTCAGCTGGGTGCCCCCGCGGCTTCGCCAATAGCGGGAAAAAGGGCGGCCTTCTCCGTGCTTAAGTTTTCCCCGGTGGCTTTCATACTTTCATCACGCCGGTGGCTCGTGGTCGCCATCACGCCGCGGCGGCGGAACAAGGGGAATGATGATGTTGGACAAATTGACAGCGGGGTTGGAATTCCAGGGGCAGGCCCTGATGCTGCGGTCCGAGCGTCAGCGGGTGCTGGCCGGCAACATTGCCAACGCCGACACCCCTGGTTTCAAGGCGCGCGATTTTGATTTTTCCAAGGCTCTGGCTGACGCCCGCGGCAGCGCCGGGGTGGGCACTGCCAACCGGGTGGTCCGTACCAGCGCAGGGCACATGAGCGGCCTGGCCGATCCCGGCTCCAGCGTGTCCACTGCGTCTTTGGCCTGGCGCGATGCCGACCAACCCAGTCTGGACGGCAATACCGTGGACCTGGACCGCGAGCGGGCGAACTTCGCCGACAACGCCGTGCGCTACGAGGCCACCCTGCGTTTCATCAACGGCAATGTGCGGACCATGTTGTCGGCCATCACCGGGCAGTAACCGCCTGTTGCCGCAGGGGACCGCCCTCCCACCCGATCAACGACAAAGAGGCTTCCATGTCACTTTTCAATGTCTTCAACATTTCCGGCAGTGCCATCTCGGCGCAAAGCCAGCGGCTCAACGTCGTGGCCAGCAATCTGGCCAACGCCGAAGCGGTGGCCGGCCCCGACGGCCAGCCGTACAAGTCGCGCCAGGTGGTTTTCCAGACGCAGCCCCTGCGGGGGGGCGAAGTGGCCGGTGTCCGGGTGGCCCGTGTCACCGAAAGCGATGCACCCGGCAAGCGCATTCACGATCCCAAGCACCCGCTGGCGGATGCGGACGGGTATGTCACGCAATCGAACGTCAGTGTGGTCGACGAGATGGTCAACATGATCTCGGCCTCGCGTTCGTACCAGAACAATGTGGAAGTCATGAACACCGCGAGGCAGCTTCTGTCGAGAACGCTGCAGATGGGTCAATAAGGAATCGAAATGCAAATTACCGCCAACACCACAGCGTCAACGTCAGGGTCGGCCAGTTCCAGCCTGGCATCGGGCACCACCACGGCCGCCGAGCAACAGGACCGCTTCATGAAATTGCTGGTGGCCCAGATGAAGAACCAGGACCCGCTCAAGCCGCTGGACAACGCCGAACTGACCAGCCAGATTGCCCAGATCAACACCGTCGCTGGGATCGAAAAGCTCAATGCCAGCGTGGAGTCCCTCAGCGGCGGCTTCGCCGGACTGCTGACCCAGGGCGCCACGCAAATGGTGGGTCGGGATGTTCTGGTGGAAGGCAATCAGCTGGTGTTGAAAGACGGCGCTGCGCGCGGCGGGTTTGATCTTTCCGCTGCGGCGTCGGCCACCAAGCTTGAAATTCTGGACAGCGCAGGGCGCGTGGTTCAGACGCTGAATCCGGGGGCCTCCCCGGCCGGCGTCAAGTTGTTCAGCTGGGACGGCCGTGGTGCCGACGGCTCGGTGCTGCCCGACGGCGACTACAAGTTCAAGGTGACCGCAAGCAACGGCACTGCGGCGGTGGATTCGGTGGCACTCGGCGTGGCGGGCGTGCAGGCGGTGACCTGGTCCGGTGCCGGAATCCAGATCGATCTGGGCAATCGGGGCGTGGTCGCGTACGGCGACGTCTTCTCGTTCCTGTAATCAATTCATTCAAAGGAGCAATCCATGGGCTTTCAACAAGGTGTCAGCGGTCTCAACGCGGCGTCGCGCAATCTGGACGTGATTGGCAACAACATTGCCAACGCCAACACGGTCGGTGCCAAGCTGTCACGGGCAGAGTTTGCCGACGTGTACGCCAGCGCGTCGTCCAATCTCGGCAGCAACGCGGTGGGCATTGGCGTGCGGGTGGACGCCGTGACGCAGCAGTTCACGCAGGGCAATCTGCGCACGACGGAAAATCCGCTCGACATGGCCATCAATGGCCGTGGCTTTTTCCGGATGTCCAACAACGGCGACGTCACATTCACCCGTGCCGGCCAGTTTCAACTGGACCAGACGGGTTTTGTCGTCAACTCGCAAGGCGCACGGTTGACCGGCTTTGGCGTTGACGCCACAGGGCAGATCGCCACAGGTGTTCCCACGGACATCCAGCTGCCCACCGGCGGCATCGCCCCGCAAGTCACGTCCACCGCCGATCTGACGCTCAATCTGGATGCGGCCAGCACGGTGCCAGCCAGCGCTTTTGCCATCACCGATGCATCGTCGTACACCGGCGCGACCTCGCTGGCCGTCTTTGACGGGCAGGGCAACGAGCAAGCTGTTTCCCTGTACTTCCGCCGCACCGCCACGGCCAACGAATGGGAAGTGTTCGCTGCTTTTGACGGCCAGACGCTGCCGCTCGGGGGGCCTCCAGCCCCGGTGGGCAATGTCACCTTCAGCCCGCAGGGCACGCTGGTGTCGCCTGCGGCACCGGCCGGGCTGTCACTGAATCTGCCGTTCTCGGCCGCGTCTGGCGGGCCTTCCAATGTGGCGCTGAACTTCCCCGGCACCACGCAGTTCGGTTCACCCTTTGGGGTGACCCAGGTGTCGCAGAACGGGTTTGCGGCCGGTCGGCTTTCGGGGTTTTCCATCACGCCCGAAGGCGCGATCCAGGCCCGATTCTCCAACGGTCAGACGCAAATTCGCGGGCAGGTCGCGCTGGCAGATTTCCGCAACCCGCAGGGCCTGGTGCCGATTGGCAACAACCAGTGGGCGCAAACGCTGGCCTCAGGGCAACCCAGCGTGAGTGCGCCAGGCAGTGGCAACCTGGGGGTGGTGCAGGGAGGGGCGCTGGAGGAATCCAACGTTGAACTGACCCAGCAACTGGTGGACATGATCACCGCGCAGCGGTCCTATCAGGCCAACGCACAGACCATTCAGGCGCAGGACCAGATCATGCAGACGCTGGTCAACCTCTGATCTGACAGCCGTCTGAAGTCGCATCATGGACCGCCTCATCTACACCGCCGCATCGGGCGCCAGGGCGCTGACCCAGCGTCAGGATTCGATTGCCAACAATCTGGCCAACGCCAACACGCCGGGCTTTCGCGCCGATCTGGTTGCCTTTCGGGCGGTGCCCGTGCGCGGCGAAGGTGCCACCACGCGGGTGATGAGCCTTGAGGCGACTGCCGGGTTTGACGCAAAAAGCGGTGACATCCAGACCACCGGACGCAGTCTTGACGTTGCGATTCACGGTGACGGCTATCTGGCCGTGCAAACCGGCAATGGCGACGAGGTGTACACCCGCAATGGCGGCCTGGAAGTGAGTGCCGAAGGTTTGCTGGTCACGCGGACCGGCCTCGCGGTGGTCGGCGACGGGGGGCCGCTGAACGTTCCTGCGGACGCGCAGGTCAGCATTGGCTCGGACGGCACCGTCACGGCCAAGCAGGGCACGGGACCGGCACTGCAGGTTGGGCGACTGAAGCTCGTCAACCCCGAGGCGGGTGAGCTGGTCAAGGGTGCGGACGGCTTGCTTCGCACCCGCACGGGCGATCCTGCGCCCGCAGACGAAACGGTGCGCGTCACCGACGGCGCCATCGAGTCGAGCAATGTCAATGTGGTCGAGGCCATGGTCAGCATGATCGCCGTGGCGCGCCAGTTCGAAACGCAAATGAAACTGCTCCAGACTGCCGAGCAGAACGATCAACGTGCCACACAGTTGCTGGCCCATGCCGGCTGATCTGAACCTCAGCGACCGAAAGGAAAAATCATGATTCGATCCTTGTGGATTGCCAAGACCGGGCTCGAGGCCCAGCAGATGCAACTGGACACCATCACGCACAACCTGGCGAACGTGTCCACCAACGGCTACAAGCGCAGTCATGCCGTTTTTGAAGACCTGCTCTACCAGAACCTGCGTCAATCCGGGGCCCCTTCCACCCAGCAAACCCAGTTGCCCACAGGCTTGCAACTGGGCACCGGTGTGCGCCCGGTTTCGACCGCCCGCAACTTCAGCCAGGGCAATCTCCAGCAAACGAGCAATTCGCTGGACCTGGCGATCAACGGCCAGGGGTTTTTCCAGATCACGCAGCCGGACGGGTCGGTGGGCTACACCCGCGACGGATCTTTCCAGGTGGATGCGCAGGGGCAGATCGTCAACGCCAACGGCAACCCCCTGAGTCCGACGATCACCGTGCCAGCCAATGCGCAGAATGTCACGGTGGCGCAGGACGGCACCGTCAGCGCCACGGTACCGGGTTCGACCACGCCGCAGCAGCTTGGCCAGATTCAGCTGGCCAGCTTCATCAATCCGGCCGGACTGGACCCGAAGGGGGGCAACCTGTTTGCCGAAACTGCGGCGTCGGGAAACCCCCAGACCGGAAACGCCGGTGCCAACGGGTTGGGCGTGCTGAACCAGGGATTTGTGGAAACCTCGAACGTCAATGTCGTGGAAGAACTCGTCGCCATGATTCAGACGCAGCGCGCGTACGAAATCAATTCCAAGGCCATCCAGACGTCCGACCAGATGCTGGGGCGGCTTGCACAACTCTGACTTTTAACCTTCAAGGGCTGAACATGCAAAATCTTGCTCTCGCACACGGGCGTGGTGACCGGATCACGCGTGCGTGGCGTCTCATGGCGGGTTTCGGTGTAGGGGTGCTGGCATCGGGTTGTTCCGTGGTGACGCCTCCCACGGTCGACATGCTCACCACCGCCCCGCTCGTCACCCCGTCGGCCGTGGCCGCGCCACCTCCCGCCAATGGGTCCATATTCCAGTCGGTGTCGTACCGGCCGCTGTTTGAGGATCGCCGCGCCCGGCTGGTGGGCGACGAGCTCACCATCCAGATCGAGGAGCGGGTGACGGCCAGCCAGCAGTCGTCCAGCAAGATAGACCGAACCGGCTCGACCCAGGCCGGTATCTCGGTCGCTCCGGTATTGAAATCAAAATTTCTGGACCGGTTCACCCAGTTGGAAGGCTCGTCAAAGATTGCGTCAGACGCCAAGGGGCAGACCGACAGCACCAATACGTTCTCGGGAACGATCACGGTATTGGTCAAGGAGGTGCTGCCCAACGGCAATCTGCTGGTCTCGGGAGAAAAGCAGTTGGGCGTGAACGACAACGTTGACGTCATGCGGTTTTCCGGCATCGTGAACCCGCGCGCGATCCGGGCCGGCAATGTGGTGAGTTCGGCGGAGGTCGCCGAGGCCCGGCTTGAACAGCGTGGGCGTGGCGATATCGGGCGCAGCCAGGGGTTAGGCTGGCTTTCCAGGTTCTTTTTGAGCTTCATCCCGATCTAAAGTCGCCCCAGAATTGGCCGAAGACACCCTCCAAAGAGCCAATTTCATGTTGCTGCTGCAAAACCACCTTTTCCGTCTGACGGCCTGCGCTGCATTGAGTGCCGGGTTGTCCCTGTTTTCGGCCGGCACCGTAGCGGCTCAAGGCGTGGGGATCGCGGAAAGAATCAAGGATATTGGCTCCTTTTCGGGCGTTCGGACCAACCAGTTGATCGGTTATGGCGTCGTGGTGGGGCTGGACGGGAGCGGCGACGCGACGAACCAGGTGCAATTCACGGGCCAAAGCGTGCAGTCCCTGTTGAACCAGTTCGGCGTGACTTTGCCGCCAGGCGTGACACCACAAATGCGAAATGTGGCGGCGGTCATGATCACGACGGCGCTGCCGGCGTTTGCCCAGCCGGGGCAGCAAATCGACATCACGGTGTCGTCACTCGGCAATGCGAAAAGCCTGCGTGGCGGCACCTTGCTGCTCACGCCGCTGCGCGGTGCGGACGGGCAGATCTACGCCATGGCCCAGGGTAATCTGGTCATTGGCGGCGCAGGGGCAGCGGCCGGTGGCAGCAAGGTTCAGATCAACCACTTGTCGGCGGGGCGCATCCCTGCCGGCGCGACCGTCGAGCGCACGGTCCCCAACGCCGCGCTGGCGGGCAATTTCGTGCAGCTCGAACTCAATCAGACCGATTTTTCGGCCGCACAGCGCGTGGCCGAGGTCATCAACAAACGCATGGGTTCGGCTGGGGAGCTCCTGGCACAACCGCTGGACGGCCGGGTGGTCCAGATCCGCATGCCGCAGGACGGCAATCGGGTGGCGTTCCTGGCGGGCATCGAAAGCCTGGAAGTCACTCTGGCAGCCCCGCTCGCCCGGGTCATCGTGAACGCCCGGACCGGCTCTGTGGTCATGAATCAGGCCGTCAAGCTGGGGCCGAGCGCCGTGGCCCATGGCTCGCTTTCGGTCACGATCTCCAGCACGCCGGTGGTGAGTCAGCCCGGTGCTTTTGCCGGTGGCCAGACCGTGGTGACCGAAAAAACCGATATCCGTGTGCAGCAGGATGGCGGTGCCCTGTTCAATGTGACGGCGGGCGCCAATCTGGCCGACATCGTCAAGGCGTTGAATGCGTTGGGTGCCAACGCACAGGACCTGATCGGGATTCTGCAGGCCTTGAAGGTGGCCGGCGCGCTCAAAGCCGAACTGGAGATCATCTGATGACCGCGCTGCCTCAGGTTTCGTCCAATGCGCTGAGCATCGACAGTCGGTCGCTGGACAGCCTGCGCCATGCCGCCGCGCAGGATCCGAAGTCGGCGATGCGTCAGGCAGCGGTGCAGTTCGAGTCCATCTTCATGCAGATGGTCATGAAAAGCATGCGCGAGGCCACTTCGAAGAGCGGATTGATGGACTCGTCGAGCGTGGACACGTTCACCGGCATGCTGGACACCCAAATGACCCAGAAATGGGGGGGGCGTGCCGGTGGGTTGGCCGACATGATCGAGCGTCAACTCTCCAGGAACATGCCGGCAACACCCTCTGGCGTCTCGAACCCCGACCTGCCTTCCGGGCGCGAGCGGGGGGCTGGAGCGCCGTCGATGACGGGGCGTCCGGTGGGCATCGCGCCTGGCGGCGCGAATCCGGAGCAGGTGGCGTTCGTCCAGAAGATGAGCGTGCACGCGCAGGCCGCCGAACGCGAGACCGGGGTTCCCGCCTCCTTCATCCTCGGGCAGGCCGCACTCGAATCCGGCTGGGGCCGGGGCGAGATCAGGAATGGGGACGGATCGCGGGCATTCAATCTGTTGGGCGTCAAGGCCACGGGCAACTGGAAAGGTGCCACCACCGATGTGGTGACCACGGAGTATGTGGACGGAAAAGCGATGAAAACCGTGGAGAAGTTCCGGGCCTACGGGTCGTACCAGGAAGCGTTTTCAGACTATGCCCGCATGATCTCGAACAGCACGCGTTACGGCGATGTCGTTCGCGGCGCGCGCACGGCCGAGTCGTTTGCGACGGGGATGCAAAAAGCGGGCTACGCCACGGATCCCGCCTACGCCAACAAGCTGAGTCGCACCATCAACCAGACGCTTGCCTTGCAACGCGCCATGGTCTGACCGGAGGGAGTTCTCATGAGTATCGGACTGCTGAACATCGGGACCCGGAGTCTTGGCGCGGCCCAGGCGGCGCTGAACACCATCGGGCACAACATTGCCAACGTCAATACGACAGGATTTTCCCGGCAGGAGGCGGTGCTCTCCACGGCCAATGGGCAATTCACGGGAGCAGGATTTTTCGGCAACGGTGTGGACGTCACCACGGTGCGGCGTCAATACGACCAGTTTCTGACGGCCGCAGTGCAGTCCAATGAAGCACGGGCGGCCGCAGATGCCGCGCGTGCCAATCAGCTCAATCAACTCGACCGCCTGTTTGCCTCGCCCGAGCTGGGAGTGGGCGCTGCGATGGACAGCGCGTTCTCTGCCTTGGGTGACGTGGCCAACCGCCCGGGCGACAACGCTGCCCGCCAGACGTTCCTGGCACGTGCAAACCAGTTGGCTGGAACCCTCAACACGGTGGCTGACCGGCTCGGTGAGCTGGACCGCCGGAACGAGGAGCAGATTCGCACGACGGTGAGTCAGGTCAACTCCAGACTCTCGGAGGTGGCGCTTTTGAACAAGCAGATTGCCGAGAGCACCGGCACCGGCCATTCGGCGAACGACCTTCTGGACAAGCGCGATACGGCCATCGTCGAGCTGAACCGGTTGATACGGGTCAACACCGTGGCGGCCGACGACGGGACCCTGAACGTGTTCACGAATGGCGGGGAAGCGCTGGTGCTTGGCGGGACGGTGGCGCGCCTGGGTGCGACACCCAGCGCGGAGGACGCAACGCATTTGCAGTTGACCTTGACGGTCGGCAGCGGGACGGTGAACCTGGCCGCCAACGCACTCGGGGGCGGTTCACTGGCGGGTTTGCTGCGCTTTCGTGACGAAGACCTGGCCAGCGCGATGAACGAGATCGGGCGCATCGCCACGGTCATCGCGGATGGTTTCAACGCCATGCAGAACGCTGGCATTGACGCCACCGGATCGCCTGGCGCACCGATGTTCACGCTGGCGTCGCCCAAGGTGCTGACCCATGCGGGCAACAGCGGAACGCAGGGCTTGCAGGTCACGGTATCGGACGCCGCGTTGCTCAAGGCCAGCGACTACAAGGTGACTTATGACGGCACAAACTACACGGTGATCCGCATTGCCGACGGGAATGTGACCACGCCTTTGACGTTCCCGACCACCGTGGATGGGCTCAACTTCATACCCGGCGCCACCGGAACCATGAACGCGGGGGACTCCTTTCTGGTTCGGCCGCTCTCGGAAGCCGGGGCGTCGTTGAAGATGCAACTGCTGGCGCCTGGTCAGATCGCGACCGGCCTGGCGGCAACCGTGCAGGTGGGAGCGGCCAACCAGGGCGCGGCCAGTGTTCTGGCGTTCGCCGTGACCGCCAATACCGCAAGCACCGGGCAACCCGTCACGCTGGCCTTTACGTCGCCAACGCAATACGAAATCACCGACACGGGCACAGGGGCTTCACTGGGAACCGGCGCCTACACCCCTGGCGCCCCCATCAGCCTCAACGGTTGGGAGCTCACCCTGAACGGGCCGGCGGTGACGGGCGACACGTTCGCCGTCGGACCCACCGCCTCGCCGCAGGTGGACAACCGGAATGCCTTGCGCATGCTGGGGCTGGCCAACGAACGCTCGGTGGACGGCGGGACCTTGAACGAGGCTTATGCCGGACTGATCGGGGATGTCGGGGTGCGTGTCCAGTCGGCGCGGCAGGCGTCTTCCCTGTCGGGGCAGGTTTTGAGTGACGCCGTGTCGCGCCAGCAGCAGGTGTCGGGTGTCAACCTCGACGAAGAAGCGGCCAACCTGCTGCGCTACCAGCAGGCCTATCAGGCGTCTGCCAAGCTGATCCAGACCGCACAAAATCTTTTCGATACTTTGATCGCGACCGTGGGTCGCTGAGCCCGGAGATTTCTGATGCGAATCGCCACATTGAACGCCTCGTTGAACGCATTTGACGGCATCGCAGCCCGACAGGCCAGGGTGGACCAGCTGCAGGGTCAGATGTCGACGGGCCTTCGGGTCAACTCGCCGGGCGACGACCCGGTGGCGGCGTCCCAGGCCGAGCTTGCACGGTCGCGGCTTGCACGGATCGACCAGGACCAGCGCGCGGCCAGCCTTTCAACCAGCATCATGGCGATGGCCGACGGCACTCTGGCGGAAGGGACCAATCTGTTGCAGAGCTTCCGGGAGACCATGGTGTCTGCAGGGAACGGTGCGTTCTCGGCGGGCGACCGGAACATCCTGGCCCAGCAGTTGCGCTCGACGCGGGATGCTTTCTTGACGCTCGCCAATTCGACGGACGGTGCGGGCGGGTTTGTGTTTGGAGGGCAGGGCACCGTGAGCAATCCGATGGCGATCGCGGGGGGGGCGGCCTACGTGCCCGCAGCCGGGCAACAACGGATCGGCGAGGGGGCGCGGTTTGCGACCACGATCGACGGCCGCTCCACATTTGTTTCATTGCCGCAAGGCAATGGGGTGTTTGTCACGGCTTCGGCGGCTGGCAATACCGGTCAGGGTTATATCGACCCGGGCGCGGTGGTGAGTCCGGGCGCCTTGACGGGACAAAGCTACCAGGTGGTGCTGAGCGCTGCGGTGCCCTCGGGATTGACCTACAGTGTGACGAACGTCACCACGGGCGCGCCCGTTGCCGGCCTGCAGAATCAGCCGTTCACTCCCGGCCAGGCACTGGACATCGACGGGCAGCGCGTGACGATTTCCGGCACGCCGGCCGCGGGGGATGCGTTTGACCTGCAACCCAGCACCAACCAGAGCATTTTTGAAACCCTGGACCAGGCCATTGCCCTGCTTGAGAATCCCGTACAGACGGCGCAGTATCCAGAGCAGCTTCAGCGGCTGCAAGCCAGTGTGGATCGCGCGCTCGACCGCATGGTGTTGACCCGTACGACCATTGGCGAAGAGATGCGTGGTGTGGAGACGGCCGTGCGGAACAACGAACTGCTTGGCCTCAACACGGAGCAGCGCCGAAGTGATCTGCAGGATCTTGACTTCGCCAAAGCCATCTCCGAATTCCAGAAAAACCAGGGGGGACTCCAGGCGGCGCTGCAGTCCTATTCCAGTGTGGCAAAGCTGTCGCTGATGGAACTGATCCGCTGACGCGGATTCGATGGGCTGGAGATCGGACCCCGGCGCGGGGCGTTTCCCGCGTCAGGGTTCCGCGGCGATCAGGCCAGAACGGCGCGAACCAGCTCAGAGCGGGAAAGTGAACTTGGGCGATGCACCATGCGCCCGGGCCTGGCTACGGGCGCCGCTTGGGGCGTTGGGCAGACCGGCTCGGCAGCTTGCGCGGTCGCACCGTCTTCTACTTCGGCCATCGCATCGATCAAAAGGTCGGCCGCCTGCATTTGCGCGGTGCGAACGGACTTGGGGGTTGGCTTGTCCAGCGGCCTGTAGTGCCGGGATGGCACCGACGAAGCGGCCGCGCATGCGGCAATCCTGTCCCGTTGCTCGGGGAAAAGCATCGCGAATGGGTTGGGCGCCTGGGGCGTTGTGAATGCCGTGTGGGTGTTCATGGAAACCTCCTTCATATGGACCGTGATCGGTAACCAAATGATGCATCCGGTTTCAGCTGCGCTGAAGTCAGTCCATGCCGCGACCTCTTGTCGGGGATCGGATGACAGGATGTCTGTGCCCGACAGACGCACCATGCCGGGAGCCTGTCGAAAGCGTGGTTTTACAGGAACAATGTCACGCTATTCGGCAAATTCAGCTGTCCAGTTCACGGGCAAGCTCCCTCGCCGCAGGGCGGGAAATTCCCAGCAGGTGACCCAGATCGGTGAAATCATCCGGAAGCGCCGGGTTGTCCCAGTCGTGTTGCGTATGGCGCGCGATCCTGACGGCAAGTTTCACGTTCTGGACACTGGGCCGATGTTCAAATTGCGGGTCTGCCATCTGGCGCAGCAGCGCGGGCAGGCGCCATGCGGTCATCAAGGAGAGTTCGAGTGCTTCTGACTCGACGTGGAGCACCTCAAGGCGTGCCTGTGCGGTACGAAGAGCGGCGTCCTGCTGCTGGCGGTGCTGGATTTCCAGGGCCAGTTGGGGGGCTTCACACCAGAGCAGCAGACCCATGAAATCGTGCAACAGGGCCGCCTGGTGAATGACATCCGCGTCGTCGTCCATCCGGTGCACTGCGAAGCCCAGCGCGAACCGGGACGCCCGCCACCCACGTTCCACGGCCGCATGCAACCCGGCCAGCGCCAACGGCTGGTCCGAGATGCGCTGCTCTACCGACACGAGTTGCGAAAAATCGCGCATGAATGGCCGAATGCCCATGAGGATCAGTGCTGCTCGGACAGTCTCGACGTCGGTCTGCAGGCGTGACGCGTATTTGCGGGACACATGCACGAGCACGCGCAAGGTCATGAGCGGGTCTTTCAGCACGATCTCGGCAAGCGAATTCGCGTCAATCCGCTCGTCGTCGGGGTCCAGCGACGAGATCACTTCCGCAGTTTCGGTCAGCACAGGAATGTCGAAATCCCTGAAATGACGGGTCCATGCGGTGGTATCGGAGAAGGGTTTGTGGATCATGGTTTGGGTCTTGCCGGATGTTTCGGCCGGTTTCGGGCCGGCTTGAGCCTGTTGGGGCCCGCGTGGCGCAGCAGGACCATGCCGAAACCCCGGCAGGGCCCCATGGTGTGCATTTCCTCACCGTTGAAAGACACTGCTATAATTCAAGACTTCGCGGCTGTAGCTCAGTTGGATAGAGTACTTGGCTACGAACCAAGGGGTCGTGGGTTCAATTCCTGCCAGCCGCACCAAAATGAGAATGCCCGCAATCCACCGATTGCGGGCATTTTTCTTGGGGCAGAGGGGCTTTCCATGAGCAAGGCGTTCACACGTGAAACGGATGCCGGTGATGGCGATGATGGGGATGGGGATGACCGCAACACGCCTCACATCCCCGCCGGAACCCGGAACTACATCACCCCCGCGGGCTACGCCAGGTTGCGGGAGGAACTGTTCGACCTGATCGACAACGAGCGCCCCAAAGTCGTCGAGATCGTCCATTGGGCGGCCAGCAACGGTGATCGCTCCGAGAATGGCGACTATCTCTACGGCAAAAAGCGCCTTCGCGAAATTGACCGGCGCATCCGTTTCCTGACCCAGCGCCTCGAAATTGCCGAGGTGACCGACCCCACCCACCATTTCGGCAACGACCAGGTTTTTTTTGGTGCCACGGTGACCTATGCCTACGTCGGCGCCGACGGTGCTGACGTCGAAACGACGATCACGATTCTGGGGATCGATGAGGCCGACAGTGCGCAGGGCCAGGTCAGTTGGGTGTCGCCCATTGCCCGAGCGCTTCTCAAATCGCATGTGGGCGATGTGGTCAGGCTTTCAACGCCCGGTGGGGTCCAGCAAATCGAGATCCTGAACGTTCAGTACCCACCTTCGCATTGAGTCGTCAGGCTGTGGGGCGTGCGCGCACCACCTGCAATACCGAGGTGGTGCGTTTCAAATTGCGCATCACAGACTCCAGGTGATGGCGATCGCGCACGGCGACCACAAACCGGAGATCCGTCGCGTCCTGGGCCACCTCGTCATTCATGTCCACCCGCGTGATATCGGCCTCGGCGCTGGTCAACGCGGAGGCCACACGGGCCAGCACCCCCTTGCCGTTGTTGACCGTGACGACCAGACAGGTCTCAAACGACCGAACGGGCTCATCCGACCATTCCACCGTAATGAAGCGGTCGCTGTCCCGATGCTGAAGCCGGGTGGCCACGGCGCAATCGCTCACATGGACCATCACGCCTTCGCCGCGCCCCACGTAGCCGACGATATCGTCGCCCGGGATGGGGCGACAGCATGGGGCGTACTTGATCGAAGCGTTTTCGCTGCCGTCCAGGGTAATGGCACCCTGGGCGACGGATTCGTTGGCGCCATACCGTTCGCGGGAAATCAGCAATGCGTCAGGTCTGTCCCCTGTTTCGGCCAGCAGGGCCACCAGGCGTTTGGCGACGATGCTGGCGATTCGCTTGCCCAGTCCGAGATCGGTCAGCAATTCGCCGCGGGTCCGGTTGCCCGTGATTCGCAGCAGTTTGTCCCACAACGCCTGATTCTCGGGCGTTTCATCGGGCAGCTTTTCAATGCCTTCGGCGCGCAGCGCCTGCGCCAGCATCTTTCCGCCCAGACCTTCCGATTCGCTTTGCGCAAGCGTCTTCAGATAGTGGCGGATCTTGGACCGCGCCCGGCCCGTCCGCACAAAACCGAGCCAGGCCGGGTTGGGGGTGGACACGGGCGCGGTGATCACTTCGACGACATCGCCATTTTTCAGTTCGGTGCGCAGGGGCACCTGATCACCGTTGACTTTGGCTGCGGCCGTACGGTCCCCCACGTTGCTGTGAATGGCGTAGGCAAAATCAACGACGGTGGCGCCCCGTGGCAATGCCAGAATCTGGCTTTTCGGGGTGAATACATACACCGCGTCGGGGTACAGATCGACCTTGACGTGGTCCCAGAACTCGCTGGCGTCGTGGGTTTCGTTCTGGATGTCGAGCAGCGACTGGAGCCATTTGGCTCCCAACCGGTCCGCGGTCGTGCCGTCGGGGTCCGTGGCCTTGTAGAGCCAGTGCGCCGCCACGCCAGACTCGGCCACCACGTTCATGGCTTCCGTGCGCATCTGGAACTCGACGTTGACGCCCGACGGCCCCACCAGGGTGGTGTGCAGTGACTGATAGCCGTTGAGCTTGGCAATGGCAATGTGATCCTTGAATTTGCCCGGGACCGGTTTGTACAACTGGTGCAGGATGCCCAGTGCGGTGTAGCAATCGATGACGGTCGGCAAAATCACGCGAAAACCGTAAATGTCGGTCACCTGGGCAAAACTCAGGTGCTTCTCGCGCATCTTGCGATAGATGGAATAGAGGGTTTTTTCGCGTCCGGCAATGCGAACGGACAGATTGCCGGCCTGGAACACCGCCTGCACGTCGCGTTCGACCTTCTGGATCAGGTCGCGGCGCCGGTTGCGGGCTTTCGAAACGGCCTTGTCCAGGATGTTGTAGCGCCACGGCTTCAGATGGCGAAACGACAGGTCCTGCAGCTCACGGTAGGTCTGGTTCAGTCCCAGACGATGCGCAATGGGAACATAAATCTCAAGGGTCTCGGAGGCAATGCGAAGCCATTTTTCGCGCGGCACGTCGGTCAGGGTGCGCATGTTGTGCGTGCGGTCGGCGAGCTTGATGAGGATCACCCGGACGTCGCGCGCCATGGCCAGAAGCATTTTCCGGAAAGACTCGGCCTGGTTTTCCTCCCGCGTGGTGAACTGGACTTTTTCGAGCTTGGTCAAGCCGTCCACCAGTTCGGCGACGGGGGCGCCAAACCGTTCGATCAACTCGGCCTTGGTGATGCCGCAATCCTCAATGGAATCATGCAACAGCGCGGCCATCAGGGACTGCGCGTCCAGCTTCCATTCCGCGCATTGGGCCGCCACCGCGATCGGGTGGGTGATGTAAGGCTCGCCGTTGTTGCGCAGCTGCCCCAGATGCGCCTCGTCGGCAAACCGGTAGGCAAGCCGGATCTGTTCGACGTCCGCCGATTCCAGATAGTCCAGTTTTGCAGTCAGCGCAGCAAAGCTGGCCGCTGCCGCATTGGCAGCCGCTGGACTGGGGGGCGAAGGCTTCCGGCCACGAGACGGTCGGGCGGGCTCCGCCGAAGCTGGGTTCAGCAGGGCGCTCATCCCTTAAATGTAGCGCCAGCGGCGAAACTTGTTAATGCCCATGAAAAAAGCACCGGTGAACGGTGCTTTTTGGAGGGAGTCGGAGCGCCCGTATCAGCCGGGTACTTTTTTCAGCATCTCGATGCCGATCTTGCCTGCCGCGATCTCGCGCAATGCCGTCACGCAAGGCTTGTTCTTGCTCTCGATTTTTGGGGCATGTCCCTGGCTCAGCATGCGGGCGCGGTAGGTGGCCGCCAGCACCAGCTGAAAGCGGTTGGGGATTTGTTGCAGGCAGTCTTCTACAGTGATACGGGCCATGGAGCTCTCCGGAAGCTAGATAATGTTCAGAGCCTTGAATGTGTCGGCTCGGGCTCGGCGCTGGGCCGAAAACTTCAGGCGTTGTGCATGAACGACCGCTTTGAGGTCAAACAACGCCCGGTCAAATAACTCGTTGATTATAACGAAGTCGAATTCCTGGGCCTGCGTCATCTCAAGCGCCGCATTCTTCAGTCGCAACTCGATGACATCGGCCGAGTCTTCGCCGCGCCGCTCGAGCCGCGCGCGCAACTCCTCCCAACTGGGCGGCAGAATGAAAATCAAGACGGCATTGGCAAACGCCTTCTTGATCTGGAGGGCGCCCTGAAAGTCGATTTCGAGAATCACGTCGGCGCCTTGTGCAATGCGCTCTTCAATGGCGCGCCGGGAGGTGCCATAGCGCTGGCCATGCACATGCGCCCACTCCACAAACGCTTCGCCCAGCACCATGGCGTCGAACTCCTGCTGCGAGACGAAGAAGTACTCGCGACCGTGCTTTTCCTGGCCTCTGGGGGCGCGGGTCGTGTGGGACACGGACGGCTGGACCCGCGCGTCGAGCTCCATCAGGGCCTTGACGAGACTCGACTTGCCGGCCCCGCTGGGGGCGGCCACGACAAACAAATTTCCGGGGTAGTCCATATGGAATGGCGTTTTTTAGCTACAAAAAAGATAATTTCATTCGATGTTCTGGACCTGCTCGCGCATCTGCTCGATCAACACCTTCATGTCGACAGAGATGTGCGTGAGTTCCAGGGCGGCCGATTTGGAGCCCAGTGTGTTGGCTTCCCGGTGCAGTTCCTGGATCAGGAAGTCCAGCCGTTTGCCGACCTCTGCGCCTTTGGCGAGCAACCGCTCGATCTCGTCCAGATGTGAGGCCAGCCGGGTCAGTTCTTCCGCAACGTCAATGCGGATGGCAAAGGCCGTGGCCTCCGTCAGGGCCCGGTCCTGCGCCATATCGGGAGCGATGGCGCCGTCGGCCAGCGCCATGGCTTCCTTCCAGCGGTCCAGAAACCGCGTGCGCTGCTGCTCCACCAGGCGCGGAACCAGGGGCGCGGCCTGCAAGGCCAGCGCACGCAGCTGCGCGACGTGGCCCAGCAACATCGTGACCAGACGCGCGCCCTCGCGTTCCCGGGCGGCCATCAGCGCGGCCAGCGCCTCTTGTGCCAGTGCGGGGACCGCCTCGCTCCAGTCTGCGCTGGCGCCGCCCTCGGATGCCGACAGCCGGATGACATCGGCCACCGACAGCGGGGCCGCGGCCGGCAGCCAGGCGCGGACGGTGTCTTGCACCGCGTTGAGGCGCTGCAGCAGGCGGGGGCTGGGTTCGGCCACGCTCCCCGGCGAATGGGTGTCGATGGCCGCACGGACTTCAACCTTGCCGCGTTTGAGGCGCTGGGTCAGGAGTTCGCGCAGCGCGGGCTCATGCTGGCGCAGCTCTTCGGGCAGCCGGAAGCTCAGGTCGAGAAAGCGGCTGTTGACCGAACGGATCTCCAGGCCCAGCCGGGACGGCCCGATGTGTCTGTTTTCCGAGTCAGGCCCGAAAGAAGCTGCGCCGTGCTGGGCACTGGCGTAGCCGGTCATGCTGTAAACTGGCATCGAGGTCCCGGTGATGGTTGCTGCAGGCAGGGAGAATTCGGAGAATAGCCGGATTTCCGTGCGATGCAATGCGACCCGCCTTTCGTCCAACTCCACCCAAATTATGTCAAAGGTCAAACCTGCTTCGTTGCCGCCGGATACCGTGATCGGTGGATACCGGGTGGTGCGCAAGGTATCTGCCGGTGGTTTCGGCGTGGTTTACCTGGCGGTGGACAACGACGGCCAGCAGGTCGCCGTCAAGGAATACCTGCCCTCGTCCCTGGCCTCGCGTGCGCCCGGTGAATTGCTGCCGCAGGTGCAGCCCGAAAAGCTCTCCCTGTACCGGCTGGGCCTCAAAAGTTTCTTTGAAGAGGGGCGCTCGCTGGCCCAGATCTCCCACGCCTCGGTGGTGAGCGTGCTGAACTTCTTCCGGGAAAACGAAACCGTCTACATGGTGATGAATTACCTGGAAGGCGCCACGCTGCAGGATTTCATCATCACTGCGCGCGAACTGAAGAAGCAGAAGGTGTTCCGCGAATCGACGATCCGGTCGTTGTTTGACGAAATCCTGCGCGGCCTTCGCATCGTGCACCAGCACAAGATGCTGCATCTGGACATCAAGCCGGCCAACATCTTCATCACGGACGACAACCGCGCCGTGCTGATTGACTTTGGCGCTGCGCGTGAAGTGCTGAGCAAAGAGGGCAACTTTATCCGCCCGATGTACACCCCCGGCTTTGCGGCCCCCGAAATGTACCGGCGCGACTCCTCCATGGGCCCATGGACCGACATCTACGCCATTGGCGCCTGCATTTACGCCTGCATGCAGGGCTATCCCCCCAACGACGCACCCCAGCGGCTGGAAAAAGACCGGCTCTCGCTGGCGCTGTCGCGGTTGCGTGGCGTGTATTCCGACAACCTGATCGAAGTGGTCGAGTGGTGCATGTCGCTCGACCCGTTGTCGCGGCCGCAGTCGGTGTTCGCGCTGCAAAAAGAGCTGAGCCGCGAAAGCGAACGTCGCTACACCAAGCTCTCGGTGGGCGAAAAAATGCGTTTGCAGTTCGACAACATGGTGACGGACACCAAGAAAAACATCCGCAAGGCCACGGCTTTCGGGCCCAAACCCAAATGACCGGCCGCGCAAGCAAGTCCATTGACGGGCTCTCCAAAGGGGCTTCGCTGCCCTGCGACTGCCCGCCGGAGGTTGAATGAAATTCTCGGTGTTCCAGATCAGCCGCAAAGGTGGCCGGGAAAAGAACGAAGATCGCATGGGCTACTGCTACACGCGGGAGTCCGGGCTGTTTGTGCTGGCCGATGGCATGGGCGGGCACCCGGAGGGCGAAGTGGCGGCGCAGCTGGCCCTGCAGACCATTTCCGCGTTGTACCAAAAAGAGGCGCGGCCCGTGGTCAACGATGTCACCGAGTTTCTGGCGTCGTCGCTCATGGCGGCGCACCACCAGATCATCCGCTACGCCAGTGAAAAGGGCATGCTGGACACGCCCCGCACCACCCTGGTGGCGGCCGTCCTGCAGGGCACCAGTGCGACCTGGGTGCACTGCGGCGATTCACGCCTGTATGTGGTGCGCGACGGTGAACTGCTGACCCGTACGCGTGACCATTCGTACCTGGAGCACAAGAACTCCGGCGTGATCAAACTCACCACGCTCAACCGCAACATCCTGTTCACCTGCCTGGGTTCGCCCACCAAACCGGTGTTCGACGTCACCGGCCCGGTGACCCTGCAGCAGGGCGACAAAATCCTGCTGTGCTCCGATGGCCTGTGGGGCACGCTGGACGACCAGGAAATTGTGCGTCAGCTGGGCGCCTTGCCGGTGGCCGAAGCCGTGCCCGAACTGGTCGAAAGCGCCTTGCGCAGTGGCGGCGAGCGTTGCGACAACGTGACCGTGATCGCGCTCGAATGGGAAACCCCCGATGCGTTTGAGTCCACGCGTGGCATTTCCACCGACAGCATCAACGATGGCGTATTTGCCTCCACCATCCAGGCCGGTGTGCTGGACACCCTGGTGGACGACCTGGACGACGCGGCCATCGAACGCTCGATCGCTGAAATCAACGAAGCCATCCGGCGATCGGCAGCGCGCAAGTCCTGAGCGGTGCACGCGGGCAGCCCCGGGGGCTGTGCCTGCGCTGACTTCCCGCCGTTGCGCCGCTTCCCGTTTTTCCCTGCTCTTTGACCCTGCCTGACCGAAACCCGACCATGACCGATCCAACCCTTCGCGCCACCGGCGCAGCCTCATCGCTTCGCGGCGCGCGCGCACCTGACCAGCTGCGCCCCGTGCGCATCACGCGCGGCTACACCATCCATGCCGAAGGCTCGGTGCTGATCGAGTTTGGCAACACCAGGGTGCTGTGCACCGCGTCGGTCGAGGAAAAAGTACCTGGCCACAAAAAGGGCAGTGGCGAGGGCTGGGTGACGGCCGAATACGGCATGCTGCCCCGCGCCACCCATACCCGCAGCGACCGCGAAGCCGCGCGCGGCAAGCAAAGCGGCCGCACGCAGGAAATCCAGCGCCTGATCGGCCGCTCGATGCGCGCGGTGTTCGATCTGAAAAAGCTGGGTGAGCGCACCATCCACCTCGATTGCGACGTCCTCCAGGCCGATGGCGGCACCCGCACCGCCAGCATCACCGGTGCCTTTGTCGCGGCACAGGATGCCGTGAACCTGCTGCTCGCGCAGGGCAAGCTGGCGCAAACCCCCGTGCTGGGCCCTGTGGCGGCCATCTCGGTGGGCCTGCTCGACGGCGTGCCGCTGCTGGACCTGGAATACACCGAAGACGCCACCTGCGACACCGACATGAACGTGGTCATGACCGGCGCCGGTCATTTTGTCGAGGTGCAGGGCACGGCCGAGGGCGTGGCGTTTTCGCGCCACGAAATGGACAGCCTGCTGGCCCTGGCCGAAAAAGGCATCGGCGAGCTGATCGTGTTGCAGCAGCAATCATTGCAAAAATAATAGCTAACTATCGCCATATGGCGGGGGCTAAGGCCATATTTCTTATGAAAATTGTGCTGGCATCCAACAATCCGGGCAAACTGGCCGAGTTGCAGGCCATGTTTGCGCCCCTGGGCGTGGAACTGGTGCGCCAGGGGGATCTGGGCGTTGGCGAAGCCGAAGAGCCGTTTCGCACCTTTGTGGAGAACGCGCTGGCCAAAGCGCGCCACGCGGCCGCGCACACCGGCCTGCCGGCCGTGGCCGACGACGCAGGCCTGTGCGTCGATGCGTTTGACGGCCAGCCCGGGGTGGACACCGCGTTTTACGCCACGCGCTTTGGTTACCCCAAGGGCGACGACCACAACGTGCGCGCCCTGCTCGAGCAGATGCGCGATGTGGGCAACCGGCGGGCTTCGCTCGTGAGCACGCTGGTGGCGGTGCGCACACCCGCCGACCCCGAGCCACTGATTGCCGTGGGCCGCGTCACGGGCGAGATCGCGCATGCGCCGGCCGGCGGCAACGGCTTTGGTTTTGATCCCGTCATGTTCATCCCCGAGTTCGGCAAGACCTTTGCGCAACTCCCGGTGGAAGTGAAGAACGCCCACAGCCACCGCGGGCGCGCCGCGCGCGACATGGTGCGGCTGATCCGCGAGCGCTGGATGGCATGAACACCGTTCAGCATTACCTGCGGCCGGGCACCCTGCAACTGTCCAGCCTGCCACCGCTGTCGCTGTACATCCATTTGCCTTGGTGCATCCGTAAGTGCCCTTACTGCGACTTCAACTCGCATGAAATGGCGTTGGGGGGCTTGCCCGAGCAGCGGTATCTCGACGCGCTGATGGCCGATCTGGAGCAGGCGTTGCCGCTCATCTGGGGCCGCACGGTCCACAGCATCTTCATCGGCGGCGGCACGCCCAGCCTGTTTTCGCCAGAGGCCATCGACCGCTTGCTGGGCAACGTGCGCGCCCGGCTCAATCTGTCGCCGGATTGCGAGATCACGCTGGAGGCCAACCCCGGCACCTTCGAGAAAGACCGCTTCCGGGCGTTTCGCGGTGCGGGTGTCACGCGCCTGTCGGTCGGGGTGCAGAGCTTTGACGACGCCAACCTCAAGGCCATTGGCCGTGTGCACGACCGTGCCCAAGCGCTGGCCGCGGTGGAAGAAGCACGCGACGCGTTCGACACCTTCAACCTCGACCTCATGTACGCCCTGCCGGGGCAGACCATGGTGGCGCTGGAGCAGGACGTGCGGACCGCACTGGCGCTGTCACCGCCGCACCTGTCGATCTACCACCTGACGATCGAACCCAACACCTATTTCGCCAACTTTCCGCCGTCGATCCCCGAAGACGACCTGGCCTACGCCATGCTGGACCGCATCACCGAACTGACGGGCGAGGCGGGGCTGGCGCGCTATGAGGTGTCGGCCTACGCCCGTGCGGGTCATCGCTGCTTTCACAACCTCAACTACTGGCAGTTCGGCGATTACCTCGGGATCGGGGCTGGCGCCCACAGCAAGCTCAGTTTCCCGCACCGCGTGGTACGCCAGGTGCGCTTTCGCGACCCCCGCGGGTACATGGACCACGCGCTGGCGGGCCAGGCGCTGGCGCAGGACGAGGAGGTCGCCCGCAGCGCGTTGCCGTTCGAATTCATGCTCAACGCACTGCGCCTGAAAGAAGGGTTTGCGCTGCAGGATTTTTCAGACCGCACCGGGCTGGCCCTCACCACCATCCAGCAGCCCCTGGAAGAGGCCGAACGCAAGGGCCTGATCGAACGCGATCTCGCGCATGTCAAACCCACGGAGCGGGGGTTTGATTTTCTGAACGACCTGCAGTCGTTGTTCCTGACTGGCAGTTAAAATCCGGTTCCACTCTGCGGAGAGTTGGGTGAGTGGTTTAAACCAGCAGTCTTGAAAACTGCCGACGGGTAACCGTCCGTGAGTTCGAATCTCACACTCTCCGCCAGCGGCCCCGTTGCACCGGCTCCTGAACCGACGGGGCCTCTATTTCGCCTATTTCCCCTGACTGGCGATATAGGCGATCAGTTCGGCTCGCTCTGCGGCACTTTCAAGGCCTTCATATTTCATCTTGCCCCCGGGCACCACTGCTTTGGGGTTGCCCAGGTAGCGCGACAGGGTTTCTGCGTTCCAGACAATCTGGCTGCTTTTCATGGCATCGGAGTAGGCAAAGCCTTCGCGTTGCGCTGCCTTGGCGCCCGACACGCCGAACAGCGAGGGGCCTTTCTTGTTCTTGCCCTCCTTCATGCTATGGCATTCGGCGCAATGGGTCGAGAACAGGTCGGCGCCCCTGCCGCGATCACCCGTTTGTGCCCGCACGCTCTGGCCGGCGCCGAGCCATAGCAGCAGCGCCACCACACCTGCGAGACGGTGGCGATTGAGTTTCAGGTGCAGATACAGGTGGTTCATGATCAAAAACTCGTCCAGGCAAACAGATAGAGGGTGTTGTGATCCTTGGCGGCGATGCTTTCGCCATTGAACTTGTTGTAGATCCAATACTGCGCCCCAAGGCGAAGGTTGGCCCAACCCAGTGGGCCGGGGGCAGACGCGCCCTCCTTGCCCCATGGCGTCCAGTCCGCTTGCAGCAACTGCCCCGTGGTGGTGGCTGCAGGGTCGGTTCCTCGTGTCGAAAACAGGCCGACGCTGCCTCCCCAGGTCTGGTTGAAGTGATACGACGCATTGAGACGCGATTCTCGGAGCCGTGAGACCTCCGCGGTCAGGCCTTCGGTTTTACGCTCGCGAATGTAGCTGCCGTTGAGCGTCATGATGTGTCTGCGGGTCCCCAGAAACTGGTAGCTGCCATCGATGCCAATGTCCCGGTATTTGTCATTCGGCTCGTTGACGGTGCGATCCGGCTGAAGCGAAGCATTCCAGCCGAACAGGCCCAGGTGAAAAGCCTGGCTCTTCTGGTCCTTCATCCAGCCCAGGCGCCAATACGCGTTGCCGCCCAGACGCTGCAAGTCTTCGCCCAGACCCAGGCGGCGTTGCGTTGAGGGCGACATCGACCGGTAAGTGCCGAGTTCCCCGTACAGGGAGTTGTTGAACAACGTGTAAACCGAAGCGCCAGTCACCCGACCTTCCAGCCCCCCGTTCAGCAGGGTGGCCGATTCGCCCGTACCGACACCGGCCGGTGACGACACAAATGGAAAGCTCCACACGGGCAGCGTGTTGGACGGATCCTGCACACCGGGGTTGTTGTTCAGGGAAAGGCCGAGGACGGTGTCTTTGCCGCCCACTTCAACGGTGCGTGCGTAGCGAAGGTCGGTTTGATCGAGGCTTGTGGATCGGTCCACACCGTTGTGCGTCCCTTGTATGAAAACTCCGATGTGGTCGGCCATGCGGCCGGCCAGAAAGATGGAGGCTTCGTCCAGCTTCAGATTGTTGTTGGTCTTCAGATGAGGCTGCGGCTCTCCGTCGGCGGAGGTGTGCGTCCACGATGCGACTGCCATGCCCGACAGCGGCACCTTACCGGGTTGTCCGTCGGTATCGGTGTATCCCGTCAGCTTGAAGCGGACGCCTGTTGGCGTTAGTTGCGGACCGAAGCCACCCACGTGACAGGCCGCGCAGTCCATACCGGTCTGCCTGGCAAAGCTTGGCAGGGCGTGCGCCTGCATTGTGATAAGCGTTGCTGAGATGACTGCGACTCTAAGAAGCGTCTGCGGCCAGGCGCGGACGAGGTTCAACAATGACATGGAATCTCCAGAAATTTACCGGTCGAAACGGCGTTGGGGAAGAGGCTGCAAGAACGGCAACATGCTGGCGAGCACACCATCGCGCCGGACGTGGTGATGCCACAGGGCGGCCAGGGCATGCAGCGTCACAAGGCCCAGCAGACACCACGACGCCCATTCGTGCCAATCCTGCAGGGTGTCGACGAGGTCGGGGTCCGTCGCGGTCAACGGCGGCAAGGCAAACAGGTTGAACAACGCGATCGGATGCCCTTGCGCGCTGGTCATGGCCCAACCCAATAAGGGCATGGCGAGTAGCAGAAAATAGAGCGCTCCGTGACTCAGGGCGGCGCCCCATCGCAGCAGGTCGGGCAGCGGGCCGCCCTGGTCAGGCTGGGCCATGAGCCTGCGCGCCACGAGGCGCAAGCCCCACAGCAGCAAGACCAGCAAGCCCAGTTGACGATGCAACGCGAGCAGCGTGCCGCGCACGTTCTCGCTTTCCACAAGCTCGCGACTCCAAACCAAGCCATAGGCCAGAGAGATTGCCCCGGCAGAAATCCAATGGGCCCACACAACCATCGCGGACTTGCGGGACGCGATGAGTGGGGGCGGGTGCGAAGAGAGATTCATGTGACAGCCAATGCAAAGAGTTCGTTGGATGCTAGATTCAGGCTGCCTTCAAAATACTGACGAAATCAATCGGCAGATCAAAGGGTGAGTCACAATGAGAATCTTGCTGGTCGAAGACGACGCCATGCTGGCAGACGGGTTGCGCGAAATGTTCGGCCGCTTCGGCTTTTCCCTGGACCATCTGCGTTCGGCAGAGCCGGCGGTGGGGGCAATCGCGCTGACGCAGTTTGACCTTCTGGTGGTCGACCTTGGCCTGCCGGGCATGGACGGGCTGGAACTGATCCGCCGGGTTCGCGGGCGTGGCGACAAGGTGCCCATCCTGATCCTGACGGCCCGCGATGCACTGGAAGACCGGGTCAGGGGGCTCAACGAGGGTGCTGACGACTATCTGGTCAAGCCGTTTGCGATGCCCGAACTCATGGCACGCGTGCAGGCCTTGATCCGGCGCAGCCAGTCGAACGCGCAATCGGTCGTCCGGCTGGGGTCGCTCACGATGGATTTCTCAGTGCATGAAGCCCAGATCGGGGAGCAGCCCCTTCCGTTGACGGGACGGGAATGGAACGTATTGCAGTCCCTGCTGCTGGCCACGCCGAGGGTGTTGACCAAAGGCAAGCTGACCGACAGTCTGAGTCAGTGGGACAAGGAGATCTCCAACAACGCTGTCGAAATTTACGTCTCGAGACTGCGAACCAAACTGCAAGGCAGCGGTGTCCTGATTCGCACGGTGCGTGGCATTGGCTACCGACTAGAGGAGGGCCTCACGGATGAGCACCGCGGCTGACACCCTGCGCCAGCGTCTGATACGGGCGACGCTCTGGCCGGCATTGGTGGTGGTGTCGATCAGCGGTGTGTTCGACTACCGGGGCGCCGTGAGTCTGGCGCAGGAAACCCAGGACAGCCTTTTGCTCAAGACGGCACTGGCCCTTGCGACCCGCATGAGCCCGGACGAAGACCAGGAGAGCAGGGAAGACATCATTCGCCATTTTCAGCCTGAAGATGCCGCCATGATGCGGGCCGACCAGAACGACGTGATCCACTTTCTGGTGCTCGACAGCGATGGAGGCGTCTTGGTGGGAGACGAGCAACTGGTCCCCCTGGCCAACGCGCTGGCGGTCGTGCCGGGCGAGAATCCGGTTTATGTGAACAGTCAGGTGGAGGGTGCGGCGGTGCGGGTGATTGATTTTTCCCGCACGGTGCGGGGGGTAACGCAGCGGGTACTGGTCTCCGAGACCAATCACAAGCGCAGTGCCGCGACGCGTCAAATGGTGTTCAATACCCTTTGGCCGAACCTGCTGTTGTTGATCGTCATGATGATCCTGATGCAGCGGGGCACGCGACGGGCGCTCATGCCACTGGACAGCCTGGGTAAAACCATCGATCGCCGGGAAGCGCATGACTTGAAGCCCATTCCGGCGAGTCAGGTGCCGGGGGAAATCAGGCCATTCGTCACGGCCATCAACGGCATGCTGGACCGTGTCGCAAAGACCACGGCAGAGCAACAGATTTTCCTCTCGGGTGCGGCTCATCAGTTGCGCACGCCATTGGCCGGAATCCAGGCGCAGCTTGAACTGGCGTCCGACGAGGCCACGCCAGCCATCCGTGACCGGCTGACGCGAATCCACGGTGCCATTGACAACCTTGCGCATTGCACCCAACAGATGCTGACCCTGGCCCGCTCATCCGCGCAGGCGAGCACGGCACTGGATTACGCACCGGTGGATTTGCCAGTTCTGCTGGAAGAGGCCGCGTCCACCTGGCTGGACATGGCGTTGCGACATGCCGTTGAGTTGGTATTCGACATTCATCCCGCGCAATGCAGGGGGTCCCGATGGATGATTGCTGAAATGCTGGGCAACCTGATCGACAATGCCATCAAGCACAGCCCGGATGGCGAACATGTGACCGTTCTCTGCGGTGTCGACGCCGATCAGCAACCATTTGTGGAAGTACGAGACAAGGGGCCTGGAATCCCCGAGGACGAGCGAGGCAAGGTCTTTGAGGCATTCTTTCGAGGTGCGGCGGGTATCTCAACCGGATCAGGATTGGGCCTCGCCATTGCCAGGGAGGTCGCCAATCGCCATCAGGCGACCATCGCATTCCTGGAACCTGCGCTACAGCCGGGAACCCGAATCCGGGTGACGTTTCCGAAAATGGCCACAGACTGACGGGAAGGGGTTCGCGGCCGGCGTGAGGTGCGTGCTACACCTCCAGCCCCTTCTTCAACAACCGCTGGATCAGCTCGCGACGCTGCTGTTCGGCCGCGCTGTCGCCACCCTGGAACACCAGCGCGCCCGACGAATAGGTGCTGCCGTAGGTAAGCGTCAGGTTGACCACCTGGCCCAGGGCCGACAAAAACTGTGCGTCGGTGAGCGCAGCAAGCGGATGCACAAAGGCGCTCCACAGGGTTCCTTTGGCGATGGCATACCGGGCGTCCAGCGTGCTGTCAAAGTTGGCCTGCAGCAGCCGGTGCAACCGGTCGGCGGGCACATCGTCGGCCTTGGCGACGGCGGAGATGATGCGCATGCGACCGGCCTTTTCATCGGTGATCACGGCCACCGCGCGGCTGTCCACGGTGAAAGTCCAGAACCCGGGGCGCCCCTGGGCGTTGCTGTCGATGCGCCGGATCAGCGCTTCAAGCCGTGCGTTGGTCATGCCGGGCGTGGATTCCGCCGCAGCGGGTGGTGACGGGGCAGGTTCTGCAGCGACGGCGGCCGTTGCCAGTACGGCGGCGAGGGTCACCAGCCCTGCAAGACGGAAGACTGTTTTTGCGAGGATCATGCGCTGTTCTCCTGGGGGATCGGGTGGGTCGAAGGGAGGCGGTCGCCATACCAGGCCAGCAACGCGGGCGGTAGCGGCGTGTCGATCAAAAGGCACAGCATGCGCAAGGCGTCGGCCAGTGCGGGCGTCAGTCCGTGCGCGGTGGTGGTCGCGTGCTGGACCCATGCTTTCATGAGCGCGGGCCGCACCACCGCCGACAGTTCCTGCAACGGGCGCAACGCGTGGCCGATCGACGCGAGATCGGCGCGACCATGGGGCCGAGCGTGGGGCAATGTCAGTTGCAGGCGGATGGCTTCGGCCCAGGCGATTCTCTGTTCAGGCGAAGTGCCGGGCGCCAGTTGGGTGGCCAGCAGGGCCGTGAACGTCTGGATGGCGGTGGCCGCTTCCTGCAGGCTGAGCCGCCGCACCTCCCGCGTCAGGATCACGGGTTGCAGGCCGAGCAATTGGTCGATCAGCAGGCAGCTCAGCAGCTCTGCGGCCGTCACCGCCCGGTCGGCGGCCACGATACGGTGCGCGTGCCGGCGCAAGGCCGATTTGTCCTCAGGCGCCAGGGCCTCGCAGCGGGTGAGCAGGCGTTCCATCCACGGCAGGCGTGCTGCAGGGGGCAGGGTCCAGACGGCGCGCAGGACCGATTCGCGCGCGGGCGTGACCACGACCGCCTCACGCCAGGCCGCCATTTCCGGCGTGGAGTCGCTGCGCACGAGGAAGGCCAGGACGGCCGGCATCAGGTCGTCCGGCATGGCGTAACCCAGCAGTGGCTGCAAGACGTCGGAGGCCACAGGGCCGGGGTGGCCCGGGACGGATGCACGATGGCCAGCCGCAGGCTTTTCGCTGGCCGGCGCTTGCGGTGTCACTGACGACACGGACGCAATTGACGCCATCGGGTCCGCGTTCGCGGTGAAGAAAACCACGCCTTCATCCCTTGCGTCGGGGCCGTCTGCTTCGGTCGGCAGCACCGTGGCTGGCAGTGGTGAGGTTGGCCGACCGAAGATGCGCGCCAACCGGTCGGTCAGCGGTGGGTGGGTGGCCAGCCAGCCGCCACGCTCGAAGATGGTGGACGACAGCATGAGGTGCGACACCAGTTCGGCATTGGCGTTCTGGACCGCGGCATGGCCCGCCTGCACCTGACCGGAAATCTTGCGCAGTGCGTTGCCAATGCCCGTGGGCTGACGGGTGTACTGGATGGCCGAAGCGTCTGCCAGGAATTCGCGCTGGCGCGACACGGCCGCCTTGAGCAGTCGCCCGGCCAGCCAGCCCGCGCTGCCCGCAGCCATGAGCGCCAGACCGGGGACGACACCGATGCCGCGCCGGTTGTGCGCGTCGGTCACGTCGAACTGGGCCCGGCCGTAGTTGAAGATCAGTTGCAGCCCGTACACATAGCCGATCAGTCGCATGTTCAGGCGCGTGTCGCCGTGCAGGATGTGGCTGAACTCGTGCGCCACCACGCCTTGCAGCTCGTCGCGCGTGAGGCGCTCCAGCGCGCCACGGGTGACGGCGACCACGCTGTCCTGCTGCTCCCAGCCGGCGGCAAAGGCGTTGATGGCGTCTTCGCGGTCCAGCACGAAAATGCGCGGCGTCTTCAGGCCCGAGGCAATCGCCATTTCATCGACCACATTGCGAAACCGCTGTTCGGTGAGGTTGGCCGGGCGCAGAATTTCGCGGCCACCCACGAGTGTGGCCACGTGCGCGCCGCCTTCGCGAAGACGCAGGGTTTCCAGCCAGCCGCCGCCGAGAATGAAGCCGAGCGCCACCGCCGTGTTGGTCTCGAAAAACCAGCGGGGGTAGCCGAACAGCATGCCGCTGCCCAACCCCCAGGCCAGTGCCAGCGCGACGTTGACGGCCAGCACCGTGAGCGTGACCGTGAGGATGAACAACCACAGCAGCCGCCGCGTCGCCCGCCGCGCGTCATCCTGGTGCTGGCGGAACCGCATGAAGTGTCAGGTGGGAATGTCCCGCCGGTGGCGGGTGTGCTCAGAAACTGACTTTGGGGGCCACGCGCTCGACGGCCGAGGTGGTCGATTCGAGCATGGCCGCGGCCTTGAAGCCAAAAATTCCGCCGACCAGGCTGGCCGGGAACTGCTGGGCCGCATTGTTGTAGTCGAGCACGGCGTCGTTGTAGGCCTGGCGCGAAAATCCCACACGGTTTTCGGTGGAAGTGAGTTCTTCGGACAGTTCGCGCATGGTCTGGTCGGCCTTGAGTTCGGGGTAGGCCTCTGCCACCGCCATCAGTCGGCCAAGCGTGCCGCCCAGCAATGTTTCGGCTGCGCCCAGCGCCACCATGGGCGCCGCGTCCGACGGGTTGGCGCGGGCCTTGCCAGCGGCCGCAGACGCCTGGTTGCGTGCCGAAATCACGGCTTCGAGCGTCTCGCGCTCATGCTGCAGGTATTTGCGGGCGGTTTCCACCAGATTGGGGATCAGGTCGTAGCGGCGCTTGAGCTGCACGTCGATCTGCGCGAAGGCATTGCCAATCGCATTGCGCAGGCGAACCAGCTTGTTGTAGACGGTGACGGCAAACAGCACGATGACGACCAGGATCGCCAAGGTGACCAGTGATGTGGTGTTCATTTTTCCCTCCAATGTGTTGGCACTCCCTGCCGCCGCACAGTTTAGGGCAGACGTTCACACGGGCAGCATGCCTTTGTGTTGAATAAACGACACCACGTCGGCCACCCCCGTGTGGGTCTTGAGGTTGGTCATGACGTAGGGCTTGACGCCGGTCGGACTGCGTCGCATGCGCCGGGTGTCGGCCTCCATCACGCCCAGGTCGGCCCCCACGTACGGGGCGAGATCGGTCTTGTTGATCACGAACAGGTCGCTCTTGGTGATGCCGGGGCCGCCCTTGCGCGGAATTTTTTCACCTGCGGCCACGTCGATCACGTAAATGGTGAGGTCGCTGAGTTCGGGGCTGAAGGTGGCGGCCAGGTTGTCGCCGCCGCTCTCGACAAACACCACGTCGGCGTTGGGGAACTGCACCAGCATGCGGTCGATGGCCTCAAGGTTGATGGAGGCGTCCTCGCGGATGGCGGTGTGCGGGCATCCCCCTGTTTCCACGCCCATGATGCGTTCGGCCGCCAGCGCGCCACTCACGGTGAGCAGGCGCTGGTCCTCCTTGGTGTAGATGTCGTTGGTGATGGCGACCAGGTCGTATTGGTCGCGCATCGCCTTGCACAGCATTTCGAGCAGCGTGGTCTTCCCCGAGCCGACCGGGCCGCCGATGCCCACGCGCAGCGGTGGCAGTTTTTTGGTACGGTTCGCGATGTGGTGCAGTGGGGTCATGGTCGTGCTCATGGTGAGGGTCTTGGGCGGGGCTTCGACGGGCGCAACCCGAACGGATGGGGTATTCAGGGGGCGGGGCAACTCAGGAGCGGAACAGGCGTGAGTACTGCGTCTCGTGCTGGGCCGACAGGATGGCCAGCATGGGCGAAAAAACCTGTCGTTCACTGTCTATCAGGCTCGTCGCGTGGTCCACTGCCGCGGGAATTTCGTCGGCCAGCCGCGCCAGGATGCGCTGGCCCGAGTTCTGGCCCAGCGGCACCGACTTGAGCGCCGCCTGCACCATGTTCTCGGCCCAGCCGAAGGCGAAGGCCAATGCGCAATCACGCACGCAGGCCTGGGTGCGCGACGCTGCGAGCGCGAAGGCGATGGGGTAGGTCGGGTCCATCTGTGCAAGGGCGTCCAGACCGGGCAGGCCTTCCGTGCCGGCCTGGTTGCGCAGCCAGTCCACCAGCGAGCGGCCCATCTGTTCGGTCTGCAGGCGCAGTTCGCTGCTCTCGCGCGTCGTCAGCACCCAGGTGTTGAGCTCGGCCACATGCGCCAGATCGCCGCGCCGCCAGGCCGGGATGGCCTTGGCCAGCACCGCCAGGTCACCGCGTGCGAGCGTGAGGTGCAACTGGTCGGTCAACCAGTCGGACGCCGCCGCCTCGGTGGTCACGCCCGCATGGTCCACCGCGCTCTCCAGCCCTTCGGAATACGAGAAGCCGCCGATGGGCAGGGCCGGCGAGGCGAGCCAGATGAGTTGCAGCAGGCTGGATGCGGGCAGGCCCGTCGGCGCACGCATCAGCAATGGGGCTGGCCGAGCGGCCCAAGGATCGGGCCGAGCTGTGGGCCGTCGCCGTGAGGGTGGTCGTGGTCATGAGCGCGCGCGTGGTCATCGTGTTCATGTGCGTGATCGTGCCCATGGCCATGGGCATGACTGCCGGTCGCGTAGGCCCCGCCCTCGGGTTCGAAGGTTTCGTCCACCGCGTGCACGATCAGGTGCATCGCCCGCAGCATGTCGGCCAGCACGTGGTCGGGCTCGATCTTGAGGTGGTCAGGTTTCAGCTCGATGGGCACATGCCGGTTGCCCAGGTGGTAGGCCGCCCGCGTCAGGTCAAACGGCGTGCCGTGCGCGTTGCAATGCGTGATGCGCAACACCGGTTGTGGCGCCGCGACGACGCGGATCAGCGATCCGTCCTGCGCCACGAGCACGTCGCCGCCGCGCACGGCCGTCCCACGTGGCAAAAACACGCCCAACGCCCGACCCTGCGAATCCGTGGCGTCGAAGCGGCTTTTCTGGCGCACGTCCCAGTCCAGCTCGATGGTGGCGGCACGCTTGAGCAGGACCGAAGCGAGGCCGTGACCCTGGGGCAGCAGTTTGGAAATTTGAAGCATGGCGATGGCAGTGGGTTCGGTAGCAGGTGGGCATTGTGTGCCAAGCGGTCGATTCGGGGGGGCTGTTCAAAGCGCCCGCGTGAGGTACCGGCTGTTTGGGTCCAGCCCGTAGCTGCCAAACGGCGCACACGGCGCAAACCCGTGCGCAAGGTACAGGCGGTAGGCCGGTTCAAAGAAAGGTTGGCTGCCGGTTTCCAGACTCAAACGCGTAAAACCCATGGCGTGGGCCTGGTCGAGCAGGTGCTGCAGCAGTTGCGTGGCCACGCCCTGGCCACGGAAGCGGGCGGCGGTGCGCATGGACTTCAATTCGGCATGCTGATCGTCGAGCCGCTTGAGTGCGCCGGTGCCCACCAGGGTCTCGCCCGCCTCGGTGGCCCTCCAGACCGACCAGAACCGCACTGATGGGTGGCGTAGCTGGCCGAGATCGAGCGCGTGCACGCTCTCGGGCGGCGACGTAGCCCGCATGTCCTGCAGGTGCTCGGCCAGAAAGTCGGCGAGGCGCGGGTCGCTCAGGTCGTCCAGGCGGATCTGCAGGGCGGGGACCATGGCTTCAGAACAGGAAGTAGCGCTGGGCCATGGGCAGGCTGACCGCGGGGTCGCAGGTCAGCAGCTGACCATCGGCCCGCACGCTGTAGGTCTGTGCGTCGATTTCCATCCTGGGCAGGGTGCTGTTGAGCACCATGTGCTGCTTGCGCACGCCACGGATGTTCTTCACCGCGCTCAGGTGCTTGGCCAGCCCAAACCGCTCCTTAACGCCCGCCGCCAAGCCCGCTTGTGACACGAAGGTCAGTGAGGTTTTGGCGATGGCGCCGCCGAACGCGCCGAACATCGGCCGGTAGTGCACGGGCTGTGGCGTGGGGATGGACGCGTTCGGGTCGCCCATGGCGGCAAACGCGATGAAGCCGCCCTTCAAAATCAGGGCCGGCTTGACACCAAAGAACGCGGGCTTCCAGACCACCAGGTCGCCCCATTTGCCCGGTTCGATGCTGCCCACGTCGTGGCTGATGCCGTTGGCCACGGCTGGGTTGATCGTGTATTTGGCGATGTAGCGTTTGACGCGGAAATTGTCGTTGCGCTGCGAGGCTTCGACCAACCCGGCCGGACCCGTCGCCAGGCTCGGGGCGACCGGCTCCGGCGCCAGCCAGCCGCGTTGGCCCTTCATCTTGTGCGCCGTCTGCCAGGTGCGCAGGATGACTTCGCCCACCCGCCCCATGGCCTGGCTGTCGCTGCTCATCATGCTGATGGCGCCCAGGTCGTGCAGGATGTCCTCGGCCGCAATCGTTTCCTTGCGAATGCGGCTTTCGGCAAAGGCCAGGTCTTCGGCAATGGCCGGGTCGAGGTGGTGGCACACCATCAGCATGTCCACGTGCTCGTCCAGCGTGTTTACCGTGTAGGGCATCGTGGGGTTGGTGGACGACGGCAAAAAGTTTGCTTCGCCCACCACACGCAGGATGTCCGGCGCATGGCCGCCGCCAGCGCCTTCGGTGTGGAACGCGCACAGGCCGCGACCCTTGGTGGCGGCGATCGTGTTCTCCACGAAACCGGATTCGTTGAGCGTGTCGGAATGGATGGCCACCTGCACGTCGGTGGCGTCGGCCACGTCGAGGCAGTTGCTGATGGCCGATGGCGTGGTGCCCCAGTCTTCGTGCAGCTTCAGGCCGATGGCGCCCGCATTGACCTGCTCGTGCAGGGCCGCCGGCAGGCTGGCGTTGCCCTTGCCCAGAAAACCGAGGTTCATGGGGAACGCGTCGGCTGCCTGCAGCATGCGCTCGAGGTTCCACGCGCCCGGCGTGCAGGTGGTGGCGAAGGTGCCGGTGGCCGGGCCAGTGCCGCCGCCCAGCATGGTGGTGACGCCCGAGCAGAGCGCTTCCTCGATCTGCTGTGGCGAGATGAAATGGATGTGGCTGTCGATGCCGCCCGCGGTGACGATGTTGCCTTCGCAGCTGATGATTTCGGTGCCCGGGCCGATGACGATGTCCACGCCCGGCTGGGTGTCGGGGTTGCCGGCCTTGCCGATCTTCGCGATGCGCCCGTCGCGGATGCCGATGTCGGCCTTGACGATGCCGGTGTGGTCGATGATGAGCGCATTGGTGAGCACGCAGTCCATCGTGCCCCCGGCCTCGGGGCCGGTTCCGGCTCCATCGCGGGTGCGCTGCGACTGCGCCATGCCATCTCGGATGGTCTTGCCGCCGCCGAATTTCACCTCTTCGCCGTAGCTGCCTGCTGCCAGGGTGAGGTCTTGTTCGACTTCGACGATAAGGTCGGTGTCGGCCAGGCGCACCCGGTCGCCGACGGTGGGGCCGAACATCTCGGCGTAGGCGCGTCTTCCTATCGTGGCCATGTTGCGTGCTTTCCGTTCGTCCTGAGCCTGTCGAAGGGCTTGAGCGTGATCACTGTCATGGTGCCGTCACAGTCGGTCATAGCTTGCCCTGCACCAGACCGCGAAAGCCGTACACGACCCGGTCTCCGGCGTAATCCACCAGTTCCACCGTGCGCTGCTGGCCCGGCTCGAACCGCACGGCGGTGCCCGACGCGATGTTCAGCCGCATGCCGCGCGCGGCGGCGCGGTCGAAGTCGAGCGCGCCGTTGGTCTCGGCAAAGTGGTAGTGCGAGCCGACCTGGATCGGCCGGTCGGCCGTGTTGCGGATCACCAGCGTGAGCGCACGCCGGCCGGTGTTGAGCGGGTGGTCGCCCGCGTCGGTGAACAGCTCGCCGGGGGTCATTGCCGCCTCACTTGCCGCCGCGCGACAGCCAGACCGCCACCGCAGCCAGGACCGCGACCCCCACAAAGCCCCACGCGTCGGAGGCATGCCAGTGGGTTCCGTCCAGGCCATGGCCGGAGTGCGCAAGCGCGGGAAGGGCCAGAACCGTGGTGCACAGGATTACTGCGTATTTCATAGCTAACTCTCCTTGATTGACGGGGGGTAAGTGGCAATTTTTATTAAAAACTCTTCAAACAATGGGCTGGTGGACGGTGACCAGCTTGGTGCCGTCGGGAAAGGTGGCCTCGACCTGGATGTCGGGAATCATCTCGGCGATGCCGTCCATCACGTCGGCACGGGTGAGCACGCTGCGGCCCTCGCTCATCAGCGCGGCCACGGTCTTGCCGTCGCGCGCGCCCTCCATGACGGCGGCTGAAATCAGGGCCACGGCCTCGGGGTAATTGAGTCGGAGGCCCCGCGCCTTGCGGCGCTCGGCCAGCAGTGCGGCCGTGAAGATCAGGAGCTTGTCTTTCTCGCGGGGGGTCAGTTCCATGGGCGTCGTTTTGTCAGTCGTGGCGGGGAGTTCGCCATTGTGTTGCAAGGGCCGTGCCGTGTCATACGCCAATTGGCCCATGGACAGGCACGGAAACTGCACCGTGGGGCTGTGAGTCAAACCATTCCCATCCTTCCGGCCGACGCGCCCCAGCGTGTGGTGAAGGTCCGGCGCGACTACAACAGCTGGGTGGCCAGCGAGACGATGGAAGATTACGCGCTGCGTTTCACGCCGCAGCGTTTTCGCAAATGGTCCGAGTGGCGGGTGGCCAACACCGCCTTCGGCGCGGCGTCGTTCCTGATCCTGGAGGCGGTGGGCGCCACGCTGCTGGTGCAATACGGTTTCATCAATGCCTTTTGGGCCATCCTCGCCACCGGTGTCATCATCTTTCTGGCAGGCTTGCCCATCAGCGTGTACGCCGCCCGCTACGGGGTGGACATGGACCTGCTCACGCGCGGCGCGGGCTTTGGCTACATCGGCTCCACGCTCACGTCGCTCATCTACGCGTCGTTCACCTTCGTCTTCTTCGCGCTGGAGGCGGCCGTCATGGCCTATGCGCTGGAGCTGGCGCTGGGCATTCCACCGAGCTGGGGCTACCTGATCTGCGCGCTGGTGGTGATTCCGCTGGTCACGCACGGTGTTTCCGCCATCAGCCGCCTGCAGGTGTGGACGCAGCCGCTCTGGCTGTTCATGCTCGTGGTGCCGTTTGTCTATGTGTTCATGCATGACCCTGGTGCGTTTTCAGGTGTGACGCACTATGGCGGTGAAAAAGGGCTGGGTTCGCAGTTCAATATGCACTATTTCGGTGCGGCATTGACGGTGGGCATCGCACTGATCACGCAGATGGGCGAGCAGGCCGACTACCTTCGGTTCATGCCCGTGCAGACCGCGGCCAACCGCAAGCGCTGGTGGTTCGGCGTGCTGGCCGGCGGGCCGGGCTGGGTGGTGCTGGGCGTGGTCAAAATGCTGGGGGGCGCACTGCTGGCCTACCTGGCCATCACCCACATGGTGCCGGTGGACCGCGCGGTCGACCCCAACCAGATGTACCTGGCCGCGTATGAATACGTGTTCCCCAACTACGGCTGGGCGGTGGCGGCCACGGCGCTGTTCGTGGTGGTGTCGCAGCTCAAGATCAACGTGACCAACGCCTACGCTGGCTCGCTGGCGTGGTCGAACTTTTTCTCGCGGCTCACGCACAGCCACCCCGGGCGGGTGGTGTGGGTGGTGTTCAACACGCTGATCGCCTTCATGCTGATGGAGATGAACGTGTTCGACGCGCTGGGCAGCGTGCTTGGGCTGTATTCGAACATCGCCATTGCGTGGATCATGGCCGTGGTGGCCGACCTGGTGGTCAACAAGCCGCTGGGCCTGTCGCCCAAGGGCATCGAGTTCAAGCGCGCCTACCTGTACGACATCAACCCGGTGGGCGTGGGCGCCATGGCGCTGGCGTCGGTGCTGTCGATCACCGCGCACCTGGGCGGGTTCGGGCCGGGGCCTCAGGCGTTCTCGGCCGTGATCGCCATGACCACGGCGTTCCTGGCCGCGCCGCTGATCGCCTGGGCGACGCGCGGCAAGTACTACATCGCGCGCGAGGGTGACGGCCACCACGCCCGCCACGCAGTGTTCTCGCTGCCCCCTGAGGGAGCCGCCGAAGCGCAGGGCGTCTACAAGGCGTACACGCTCCAGACCTGCGTGATCTGCGAGCGTGCCTACGAGGGCCCCGACATGGCGCACTGCCCCGCGTACCAGGGCCCGATCTGCTCGCTGTGCTGCACGCTGGACGCCCGCTGCGGTGACCTGTGCAAGCCGCACGCGAGCCTGTCGTTCCAGTGGTCGTCCACCCTGCGCTGGCTGCTGCCGCGACGCGTCTGGCCGTACCTGGACACGGGCCTGGGCCACTTCATCCTGCTGATGCTGGTGGTGGTGCCGCTGCTGGCCACGGTGTTCGGCCTGTTGTATCACCGTGAGCTGGGCACCCTGGCGCACATGGTGTCCAGCGCCGAGATGCTGGCGGCGCCCGAGGCGGCGTTGCGCTCCGGATTCGTCAAGGCCTACATGGCGCTGCTGCTGATCGCGGGCATCGTGGCATGGTGGTTGGTGCTGGCGCACAAGAGCCGTCAGGTGGCGCAGGAAGAATCCAACCGCCAGACCCACCTGCTGCACGAACAGACGCTGGCCCTGCGGCACGAGGTCGAATCCCACCGCCGTACCGACGAGGCGCTGCAAAACGCCAAGTTGCTGGCCGAGCAGGCCATGCGGCAGGCCGAACAGGCCAACCAGGCCAAGAGCCGCTACATCAGCGCCGTCAGCCACGAGTTGCGCACGCCGCTCAACAGCATCCTCGGTTATGCGCAGTTGATGGGCGAGGACGCGGGCGTGCCCGCGCACCGTCGGCAGGCGGTCAATGTGATCCGGCGCGGGGGCGAACACTTGCTGTCACTGATCGAGGGCACGCTGGACATTGCGCGCATCGAGGCCGGCAAACTCACGCTCAACGTGAAGCCCATGCGCTTTGCCGACTGCGTGCACGAGATGGCCAGCATGTTCGAGTTGCAGGCTGCAGCCAAGGGACTGCGCTTTCGTTTTGAGCCGCAGGGCACGATCCCCGAGGTGGTGCGTGCCGACGAGCAGCGGGTGCGCCAGATTCTCATCAATCTGCTGGGCAACGCCATCAAGTTCACCGCGGTGGGCCAGGTGACGCTTCGCGTGCGTTACGCCCGCGAACTGGCGTGGCTGGACGTCGAAGACACCGGTCCCGGCCTCGACGCGGGCGAAATCGAACGCATTTTCGAGCCGTTCGCCCGGGGCGCCAGCGCGGCCAGCGCTGCACCGGGCGCGGGCCTGGGCCTCACCATTGCCAAGATGCTCACCGCGCTGATGGGCGGCGAGATGAGTGTGTCCAGTGCGCCAGGGAGCGGCTCGGTCTTTCACGTCAAGCTGTTCCTGCCCGAGGTGCACCAGACCACCCGGCACCCTGCCCGGGTTGCACCGGCACGCGCGCCGCCGTCCCGTGGCGCCTATGCGGGAGAACGGCGACGTGTGCTGGTGGTGGACAACGAGGAGGCAGACCGCGAATTGCTCGTCACGGTCCTCACGCCGCTGGGGTTTGCGTTGCGCCAGGCCTCCAGCGGGCATGACTGTCTGGACCTGTTGGCCGCGGGCTACCGGCCGCACGCCATCCTGATGGATCTGGCGATGCCCGGCATCGACGGCTGGGAGACCCTGCGCCGCGTGCGCGAACTCGCGGCCGCGGGCGCAGCCCCCAGCGATGTGCAATTGGCCGTGGTGTCGGCCAATGCGTTTGACAAAGGCTTGGACAACGACGTCGGCATTGGTGCCGAGGATTTCATCCTCAAGCCCGTGCGCCACGCCGAGTTGCTGGACTGGCTGGAGCGTCGGCTCGAACTGGTGTGGATCGACCCCGCCGCGCCGCCACGCGCCGCCTCGGCGATGGGGGCTGCGCCGGACGTGCGAATCTTTCCGACCGCATCGGCGCTGCAGGCGCTGGCCCAGGCGGCACAGTTGGGCTATTACCGCGGCCTCATGAACACCCTGGACGAAATTGGCCAGGCGCAGCCGCAGTGCGAGGCCTTCGTCGCCGAAGTGCGCGAACTGGCGCGCCAGTTCCAGTTTGACGCCATCGCCAAAATTCTCCAGCAGGCCCCACGTGAACCCCAACCCAATTGAAGTCACCCTCGACCGCGCCAGCAGCGAGATCGTGCTGATCGTTGACGATGTGCCCGACAACCTGGCCGTGCTGCATGACGCGCTGGACGAATCGGGATACACCGTGCTGGTGGCCACCCACGGCGAGGCGGCGCTGCAGCGGGCCACGCAGGCGTTGCCCGACATCGTTCTGCTCGACGCGATGATGCCCGGCATGGACGGTTTTGAAGTGGCCAAGCGCCTCAAGGCCATGCCGCAGACGGCCCACATCCCGATCATTTTCATGACCGGCCTGACCGACACCGAGTACCTCGTGGCCGCGCTGGAAGCCGGCGGCGTGGACTACGTCACCAAGCCGATCAAGCCCAAGGAAGTGCTGGCGCGCATGGGCGTGCACATGCAGGGCGCGCGCGAAAAGCGCCAGGCGCGCAATGCACTGGACGCGTTTGGCTACGCCAGCATCACCGTGCGCGCCAGTGACGGGCGGTTGATGTGGCAGACGGCGCTGGCGCGTGAACTGTTGGCGGCGTATTTTGGGGGTGTCTCGCCCTTTGCGCCTGAGGTCATGCTCGACTGGCTTCGCCGCCAATTGCCCTTGGCCCCCAACGCCGAGCCGCCACGCCTGTCGATCGAGCGGGGCGCGCGACGCCTGACGCTGCGCTTGCACCCGCAGACGGGCGCCGAAGACGAAGGGGGGGATTGGCTGATCGTGATGCGCGAGGTGTCCGACGCCAAAATCATCGAAACCATGAGTCTGGCGTTCAAGCTCACGGCACGGGAGGCCGAGGTGCTGTACTGGGTGGTCAAGGGCAAGATCAACCGCGACATTGGTGACATCCTGGGCGCCAGCCCGGCCACCGTCAAAAAGCACCTGGAGCACATCTTTGCCAAGCTCGGCGTGGAAACGCGGACTTCTGCGGCGGCGATGGCGACCAACCGCATTCGCCAGTCGCATCCGGCGTTCGAAGCCTGATTTCGGCAATAAATATGCCTTAATCCCCCGTCAATGGGTAATTGTCAGCTATTTAAATCATAGTCATTGAGTGTGCCCCGTCGCGTGCGATTCGGGGGGTGGCGGCGTCGGGTTGCCGCGCGCCTGCGCGGGCCGGTATCCTTTGGGCCATGTACGCCCAATTCTTCGGCCTGAAGCAGGACCCGTTCTCGATCGCGCCCGATCCGCGGTACCTGTTCATGAGCGAGCGGCATCGCGAGGCACTGGCCCATTTGCTGTACGGGCTGGGCAGTGGTGGCGGCTTTGTGCTGCTGAGCGGGGCGATCGGCACCGGCAAGACCACGGTCTGCCGCTGCTTTCTGGAGCAGGTCCCCGCCAACTGCAATGTGGCCTACATCTTCAATCCCAAGCTCACGGTGCACGAATTGCTGCAGTCGGTGTGCGATGAGTTTGGCATTGAACGCGCGAACCGGGGCCCGGGCCCGGCCACGGTCAAGGGCTACATCGACCCGTTGAACGCTTTCCTGTTGCAAGCCCACGCGGCGGGTCAGCACAACGTGTTGATCATCGACGAAGCCCAGAACCTTTCGGCCGCCGTGCTGGAACAGCTTCGCCTGCTGACCAATCTGGAGACCAATGAGCGCAAGTTGCTGCAGATCATCCTGATCGGCCAGCCGGAGTTGCGGCGCATGCTGGCGCGGCCCGAACTGGAGCAAGTGGCCCAGCGCGTGATCGCGCGCTATCACCTGCGTGCGCTCACCGAAGAGGAAACCCTGCAATACATCCCGCATCGCATGGCCGTGGCCGGTGTGACCACGGCCCGGCCGTTCGACCGCCGCGCGATGAAACGCATCCATGCCCTCTGCGGAGGCGTCCCGCGCCGCATCAACCTGCTGTGTGACCGTGCACTGCTCGGGGCTTATGCCGGTGGGCAGACCGTGGTGACGCGCGCCATCGTGGACAAGGCGGCAGACGAAGTGTTTGACCAGGAGGCCGTGTCGGGGCCTTACAGTCGCGTGCGCATTGCGGTGGCGGCCACCGTGGCGGCAGTGCTGGTGGCGGGCGGGGCGCTGCTGGTGGCGGAACGTGTCGGCTGGAGCAACGGGTGGAGCCTGTTGCGCAGTGCGGTGCGCGTCGGCGCGACCGCCGATCCGGTGCCGGCCAGCGGCGCCAGCACGGCCGTGTCCGTGCCCGTGCCGTCCGGTGGCGAAGCCGCCCGCGCATCTCCGCCTGCGCCCGAGGCGCCCATTGCACTGCACTCCGCTGCGCAAATCTCGATGCCTCCTGCAGCGGGCCCGGCGGATCCGGTCCGGCCGGTCGAAGGCGGCGTCGCGACGCTGATCGCCGCCGAGGACGACGCCTGGCGGGAACTGGCCCGGGTCTGGTCGCTGACGCTGGGGGCCGGCGACCCCTGCGAAGCCGCGCGTCGCCAGGGGGTGAACTGTTTCAAACGCAAGGATGCCAGCCTCGCGATGATTCGCCTGCTGGACCGGCCCGGTGTGCTGCTGTTGCGCGACGACGCGGGCAAAAATGGTTATGCCGTTCTGACGCGGCTGGACGAACAGGCGGCCACACTGCGCACCGCCAGTGGCACCGCCACTGTAGCGCTGGAGGTGTTGGGCCAGCTCTGGCGCGGTGACTTCGCCACGCTTTGGCGCGGGCCCGAGCCGGCCGGTCGGCGGGGCCTGGTGCAACAATTGTCTGCCCTGCCGGGCGCACAGGGTTTCTCGCCGAACCGCCCGGTGGACGACGCAACGCTCAAGGCGCGGGTGCACGCGTTTCAGGTGAAGCAAGGCCTGGTGCCCGACGGGCTGGCCGGCCCGATCACGCAAATGCAGCTCAATCGCGCGACCGGGGTGCCCGAGCCCCGACTCGAAACCGAAAGATAAGGCCATGTCCTACATCCTCGACGCCCTGCGACGTGCCGACTCGGAGCGCGAGCGCGGCGCGGTGCCTGGCTTGCGGGCCCAGCCCGTGCCACCCTCCGCTGCGCCTGACGCAGCGCGCGCCCATGGGCGTTGGTGGCGTGGACTGGCGGGGGTGCTGGTGGCGGTGCTGGGGGTTGTCGCGGTCGGCGGCGCCGTGTGGTGGGCGAGGTCCGACCGCTCATCGTCGGCGGCCAAGGCCCCGGGCCACAGTGTTCCCGCGGCGACCGGAACGCTACAAGGCCCGACGTCGCCTCCTCATGAACCGGCGCCGGACAGCGCACCGATGCCACCCGCGACCCCCGCCGAAGCGGCGGCGCCGGTGATTGTGCTGGCGCTTCCCAATGCCGCGGTTGCACCGGTAGCGCCTGTGCCCGCTGTGCCTGCTGTCGCCGCGGTACCGGAGCGTCGGCCGGTGTCGGGCGCTGCCCAGCGCAATGCCACGGGTGAGCGGTCAGCCGCCGCACCCGACCGCAGCCCGGCCGGTCGCACCGCCCCTGATGCGGCAACGCGCGCGCCGACCGTGGCGCCGGGTACGGCCGGCGACCGGATTCTTTCCCTGGCAGAGTTGCCCGACGATGTGCGGCGCACCTTGCCGGCGCTCGCGGTCAGCGGGGCCACCTATTCTGAAACCCCGGCCCACCGCATGGTGATCATCAATGGCCAGGTGGTCCGCGAAGGCGAGGAGCCCGCGCCCGGCGTGGTGCTGGAGCGGATTCAGCTCAAGTCCGCCATCCTGCGCTACAGAGGGTTGCGCTACAGCGTTCCTTACTGACGACAGCGCCCCATGCCCGCATGGCTGATTCTTTCGCGCTGGATTGACACGCTCAACCGCAAGATCGGGCGCGCCATGGTGTGGCCGGTCCTGGGGGCCATCCTGGTCAGTGCGGGCAACGCCCTCTCGCGCAAGTTTTTCGGGGTCAGCTCCAACGCCTGGATCGAATTGCAGTGGCACCTGTTTGCGGTTTCGTACCTGGGTTGTGCGGGCTATGTGCTGCTGGTCAACGAGCATGTGCGGGTGGACGTGCTGTCCAGCCGCTGGTCGGCGCGCACCCGTGCCTGGGTCGACATCGCGGTGATGGCAGGCTTTGCGCTGCCCATGACGGGGTTGGTGGGGGCCATGTCGGCCGAATTGTTCCTGCGCCGGTTTGCCACGGGTGAAATCTCTTTCAATGCCGGGGGGCTGCCGGTCTGGCCCATCGTTCTGGCCATGCCGGTGGGCATGGCCTTGCTGGGCCTGCAATGTGTGAGCGAGATCATCCGCCGCTGGGCTTTTCTGAAGGGCTGGACGCAGACCCCCGTGCTGTGCGAAGCCGATCTGCCGCCTCTTTTCGCGACACCGCCAGCCAGCGCATCGCAAGGCGGCCGCCCGTGATGGCATGGTTGGGGGCCAACCTGGCGCCGGTGATGTTCACCGCGCTGGCGTTGATGCTGGTCAGCGGCGTGCCCGTGGTGTTTGGGTTGGCCGCCTGCGGCCTGGGATTTGCGGCGCTGGGCGTCGCGCTGGACCTGATGCCGCCCGCGCTGATGCAGGCGCTTCCGCTGCGGGTGTTTGGCATCATGTCCAGCGAGCTGCTGCTGGCGATCCCGTTTTTCACCTTCATGGGCCTGGTGCTGGACAAGTCCCACCTGGCCGAAGACCTGCTCGAGACCGTGGCCGACGTGTTCGGCCCGATGCGCGGTGGGCTGGCGCTGGCCGTGGTGCTGGTCGGGGCGTTGCTGGCCGCCACCACCGGTGTGGTCGCGGCGGCGGTCATCTCCATGGGGCTGATCTCCCTGCCGGCGATGCTGCGTCATGGCTACAGTCCGCGCCTGGCGGCGGGCGTGATTGCCGCCTCCGGCAGTCTCACGCAGATCGTGCCGCCCTCGCTGGCGCTGATTGTGGTGGCGGACCAACTGGGCCGGGGGGTCGGCGAAATGTATTCGGCGGCCTTGCTGCCAGCGGCCATCATCATCGGTGCCTACGTGTTGCTGTTGCTGTGCATCAGCGTGGTCAAGCCGCAATGGATGCCGGCGACCCCGGGCCAGGTTTCTGGTGCTTCGGCGGACCGACCCTCCCGCGGTTACCGGTCGCTGGCGTGGCTGGCGCTGGTGAGCGCCGTTGGCAGTTGGGTCTTCATGCAACAGTATCCGGCACTGCTGCACCGCATGGGCCGCGACATCGCCCCACCACCGCCGGATGAACGGGTGATCGTCGGCCTGGCGGTGGCCATTGCGGTTGGTTTTGGCGTCGCCTGCATCGACCGGTGGCTGCGCCTGGGGTGGTTGTCGCGCATGACGCAGCGCGTGGCGTTTGTGCTGATTCCCCCGCTGGTCCTGATTTTTCTGGTGTTGGGCACGATCTACCTGGGGGTGGCCACCCCGACCGAAGGCGGTGCGCTTGGCGCCGTGGGGGCGTGGCTGTTTGCGACGCTGCGCCGACGCCTCACGCTGCAGGGCTTTTTCGACGCGCTGTTGCAGACGGCCAAGCTCAGCTGCTTCGTGCTGTTCATCCTGATTGGCTCGACGATCTTCAGCCACACCTTCAATGCGGTCGACGGCGGGGTGTGGGTGGCCCAGCTGTTCGCCCATGTGCCGGGCGGGGTGACCGGCTTCCTGCTCGTGGTCACGGCATTGACCTTCCTGCTGGGCCTGTTTCTAGATTTTTTCGAGATTGCATTTGTGCTGATTCCGCTGCTCAGTCCGGTGGCCACGGCGCTGGGCATTGACCTGGTCTGGTTTGGCGTGCTCATTGCGATCAACCTGCAGGCCTCGTTTTTGACGCCACCGTTTGGCTATGCGCTGTTCTTTCTGCGCAATGTGGCACCGCGCGAACCGCACCATGATGCGGTGAGCGGAAACATCCTGCCACCCGTCACCACCACGGACATTTACCTTGGCGCATTGCCGTTCGTGGGGGTCCAGCTGTTGGTGATGGTGGCGATCATCGTGTGGCCGTCGCTGATCCGGCTGGACATCGGCCGCGTGCCCGCACTGGACGACGCCACCGTCCTGCGGGTGCTCGACCGTTTTGGCCGTGACGATGTGCCCTACACGCCGGACCAGGCGCCGCCCGACCCCCTGCAATGGCTGAAGGACGATCTGCGCCAACGCCCGGTGCCGCCGCCCAGTGCAACGCCACTGCCCCGGTGAGACCCCCGGCGGGTCATTGGTTGCTATGTTAAATATAGCTAACTATGACCTTATGACGGGGGGATAAGCCGGATTTCTTTTGATTTTTGAATCCTGAACCGTGTTGCGCACGACGGCATACGCCACCTGGCGTATTTCACGCGTCGCCGCCATTGCCTAGCATCCCTCCAACGCTGTCCCCAAGCCTTCGTGGCCAAGGTGCAGCGGGTTTCAACCTCAACCCCCTGGAGAGAAGTCCATGCAACGTCGATTCACACTCAAGGCACTGACCGCTGCCATCGCGCTGGCCGGCTTTTCTGGTCTGTCTGCGCAGGCCGCAGACACGATCAAGGTGGGCGTGCTCCACAGCCTGTCGGGCACCATGGCCATTTCCGAAACCGTGTTGAAAGACACCGTGCTGATGGCGATCGACGAGATCAACGCTGCGGGCGGCGTCATGGGCAAGCAGCTCGAACCCGTGGTGGTGGACCCGGCGTCCAACTGGCCGCTGTTCGCCGAGAAGGCCAGGCAACTGCTCACGCAGGACAAGGTGTCGGTGGTGTTTGGCTGCTGGACCAGCGTGTCGCGCAAGTCGGTGCTGCCGGTGTTTGAAGAGCTCAATGGCCTGCTGTTCTACCCGGTACAGTACGAGGGCGAAGAGCTGTCCAAGAACGTCTTCTACACCGGTGCCGCGCCCAACCAGCAGGCCATTCCCGCGGTGGACTACCTGATGAGCAAGGACGGCGGCGCAGCCAAGCGCTGGGTGCTGCTGGGCACCGATTACGTGTATCCGCGCACCACCAACAAGATCCTGCGCGCCTACCTGAAAGCCAAGGGCGTGAAGGAATCGGACATCGACGAAAAGTACACCCCGTTCGGCCATTCCGACTACCAGACCATCGTGGCCGACATCAAGAAGTTCTCGGCCGGTGGCAAGACCGCCGTCGTGTCCACCATCAACGGGGACTCCAACGTCCCGTTCTACAAGGAGCTGGGCAATGCCGGCCTGAAGGCCAAGGACGTGCCGGTGGTCGCGTTCAGCGTGGGCGAGGAAGAACTGCGCGGCGTGGACACCAAGCCGCTGGTCGGTCACCTGGCGGCGTGGAACTACTTCCAGTCGATCAAGAATCCGACCAACGATGCGTTCATCAAGAAGTGGTCGGCCTATGCCAAGGCCAAGAAGCTGCCGGGCGCCGACAAGCCCCTGACCAACGACCCGATGGAAGCCACCTACATCGGCATCCACATGTGGAAGCAGGCCGTCGAGAAAGCCAAGTCCACCGACACCGACAAGGTCATCGCCGCCATGGCGGGCCAGACTTTCAAGGCGCCCTCGGGCATCGTCAGCAAGATGGACGAAAAGAACCACCACCTGCACAAGAGCGTGTTCATTGGCGAGATCAAGGCCGACGGCCAGTTCAACGTGGTCTGGAAGACGCCCGGCCCGGTCAAGGCCAAGCCCTGGAGCCCGTACATCGAGGGCAATGACAAGAAGCCCGACGAACCCGCGAAGAAATAAGACGCCCCCGAAGCGGCCCTCTGGGCCGCCTCCCCCCAATGGGGGGGGCGGCGCGGCCGCTTGAGGCGGCTCGGCGCAGCGCGCCCCCGTCAAGACATCTCGCGACGCTTCTTCCGTTTTTCGCACGCCTCGCGGGGGCGGCGCGGCCCTGGTTTGGCTGCTTCGGTGCCGGACGGGGCTCAGGCGCCGTCCGCGGCACGGTGCTTGCATGGTGAGTCGCGGGTCTGCTCACCCTACAGGTTCTTCATGTTGTTTCGCAGTTTCATTCTCTTTCTTGCTTTCCTGATCGGCCCGGGTGCGTACGCACTCACGCCTGCCGAGGCGCTGGCCATGGCGGCGGGGGAGACGGACCCACGCATCGAGGCGCTGAACAACGCGGTGGCGGTGGCCGACGACAGGACGGCGGCGTTCATCCAGGCGCTGTCCGACGATGCGGTGAAGGTGGCGGGCGACAAGGTGTTCGTGGTGCGCGACGGGCAGGGCACCGACCCGGTCACTGGCGCCGGGGTCGCTGTGCCGGACGACGCCGAGGACGTCATCAACAACAACCGCCTGCGCGGTGAGCTCGACACCGCGCTGGCGGCCATCAAGCTGTTTTCCAAAGACGACAAGGTGCGCCGCGCCGCCATCAGGACACTGCAGGGCGAATCCGACGAAGCCAGACTGCCGCTGATCGACAAGGCCATTGCAGCCGAAACGCTGCCCGTGCTCCGGTCGGACCTTGAGCTGGTGCGCGCGTCGATCCTGATCCACAGCCCGGACAAGGCCAAGCGGCTGGACGCGGCAACGTTGCTGGGCAGCAGTAAGGCGCCGAGCGCCAAAACGGTGATGCTTGAGCGGCTGAAGACTGAGGACGACGCCGGGGTCAGGGCCGCATTGGCCGAATCGCTGAAAAAAGTCGAAGCTTCTCTGGCCTGGGGCGACAAGATCAATGCGCTGTTCTCCGGCATCAGCCTGGGGTCCATCCTGCTGCTGGTCGCGTTGGGCCTGGCGATCACCTACGGCCTGATGGGCGTGATCAACATGGCGCACGGCGAGCTCATGATGATCGGTGCCTACGCCACCTATGGGGTGCAGGGGCTGTTCCAGAAATTCCTGCCGGACCTGTTCGACGGGTACTTGCTGGCTGCGGTGCCGGTTGCTTTTCTGGCTTCGGCCCTGATGGGCGCGGCCCTGGAGCGCAGCGTGATCCGCTTCCTGTACGGGCGGCCGCTCGAGACGCTGCTCGCCACCTGGGGCATCAGCCTGATGTTGCAGCAACTGGTGCGCAGCATTTTTGGCGCGCAGAACGTGGGCGTTGAAAACCCGAGCTGGATGAGCGGCGGCGTGCAATTCTTCGGCAACGTGCAGCTGCCGTGGAACCGCATCGTCATCATCGCCTTTGCGGCTGCCGTGCTGCTGGCCATGGCGTGGTTGATCGGCAAGACACGGCTGGGGCTGTTTGTGCGCGGCGTGACGCAAAACCGGCCGATTGCGTCGTGCATGGGCGTCAATACCGCGCGCATCGACACCTATGCGTTCGCGCTGGGTTCGGGCATTGCCGGTCTGGCCGGTTGTGCGCTCAGCCAGGTGGGCAACGTGGGGCCGGATCTGGGGCAGGGCTATATCGTCGATGCGTTCATGGTCGTGGTGCTGGGCGGGGTGGGCCAACTCGCCGGCACGGTCTATGCCGCGCTGGGCCTTGGCGTGCTCAACAAGCTGCTGGAGGGCTGGACCGGCGCTGTGCTGGCCAAGATTGCCGTGCTCGTGTTCATCATCATCTTCATCCAGAAGCGGCCGCAGGGCATCTTCGCGATGAAGGGAAGATCGGCGGAAGCATGAGAACTTCCCACCCCCGATGCGCCTTCGGCGCCTCCCCCTCAAGGGGGCGCAACCGGTGGCCTGGCGGAGCCGGCTCCACGGGCGCCCTGGAAAGGGGAGTCCGTTCATGAGCGTGCGCCCCGCGTCCGTTCAGGCTGAGCCTGTCGAAGCCGCCACGGGTCCGTCGTCTGGCTACGAGCGAACGGGCTTGGTCCTCCCACCCAAACCCGCTGTGATGAGTGGCACCGGCTGGACGGCCTTCATCGTCGCGCTGATCGTGGTCTGCGCGGTGGCACCGCTGCTCAATCTCGTGGTTCCCGAGGGCAGTGCATTGCACTTGAGCGACTACGCGGTGGGATTGCTGGGCAAGATGATGTGCTATGCGATCGTGGCGCTGGCGATGGACCTGATCTGGGGCTACACCGGCATCCTGTCGCTCGGGCACGGCATGTTTTTCGCCCTGGGCGGCTATGCCATGGGCATGTACCTCATGCGGCAGATTGGGCGTGACGGCAATTACAAGAGCGAGCTGCCCGATTTCATGGTGTTCCTCGACTGGAAGTCACTGCCCTGGCACTGGACGTTCTCGGACAGTTTCATCGCCACGCTGGTCCTGATCGTGGTGGTGCCGGGGCTGGTCGCCCTGGTGTTCGGCTACTTTGCCTTTCGCTCGCGCATCAAGGGCGTCTATTTCTCCATCATCACGCAGGCCATGACGTTTGCGGCCATGCTGCTGTTCTTTCGCAACGAGACCGGCTTTGGCGGCAACAACGGGTTCACCGATTTCAAGCGCATTCTCGGCATCGCGATCGCCACGCCCTCCATGCGCATGACGCTGTTCGTGATCACGGGCGTGACGTTGCTGGGGTTCTACCTGTTCGGGCGCTGGCTGGTCACGTCCAAGTTCGGCCGGGTGCTGCAGGCGATCCGTGACGCCGAATCACGCGTCATGTTCTCGGGCTACAACCCGCTGGGCTACAAGCTCACCATCTGGGTCATCTCAGCGGTGATGTGCGGCGTGGCCGGTGCGCTGTATGTGCCGCAGGTCGGCATCATCAACCCCAGCGAGATGAGCCCGGCCAACTCGATCGAGATCGCCATCTGGGCTGCCGTGGGCGGCCGCGCCACGCTGATCGGCCCCATCATCGGTGCCTTCATCGTGAACGGGGCCAAGAGCTGGCTGACGGTCGCCGCGCCGGAGTTCTGGCTGTACTTTTTGGGCGCGCTCTTTATTGCTGTCACCTTGTTCCTGCCCCACGGGGTGGTCGGGATGGTGAAGAAGTTGACCCGCAGGGGCTCCCCATGACCCCGGATCTGCTGGAGCAAGGCGCCCGCCGGGTCGAGGCGCATGCGAAGAAGTCGGTCGAAGGCCGCACCGAGTCGGGAGGGCGTGCCGCCGGTTTCTCGCGCATCGCCACGCCGGGCGAGGTGGACGTCACCCATGGCCGCATCCTCTACCTGGAAGATGTGAGCGTCAGCTTCGACGGCTTCAAGGCCATCAACAAGCTGAGTCTGGACATCGCGCCCGGCGAGTTGCGTTGCATCATCGGCCCGAACGGGGCGGGCAAGACCACGATGATGGACATCATCACCGGCAAGACCCGGCCCGACAGCGGCACCGTGTACTTTGGCAGCACGATCGACCTGCTTCGGCACAAGGAGGCCGAGATTGCCCAGTTGGGCATCGGACGCAAGTTCCAGAAGCCCACGGTGTTCGAGCAACTCACGGTGTTCGAGAACCTGGAGCTGGCCCTGAAGACCAACAAGGGCGTGAAGGCGTCCATGGTGTTCCGGCTGGATTCGGCGCAAAGCGACCGGCTGGCCGAGATCCTGCACACCATTCACCTGGTCGACGGCGTGCGGCGGCTGGCTGGCAATCTGAGCCACGGCCAGAAGCAGTGGCTGGAGATCGGCATGCTGCTCATGCAGGACCCGAAGCTGCTGCTGCTCGACGAACCCGTGGCCGGCATGACCGACGAGGAAACTGCCCGCACCGCCGAGCTGTTCCTCAGCCTCAAGGGCAAACATTCTCTGATGGTGGTCGAGCACGACATGAGCTTCATCCGAAGCATCAGCGAAATCGTCACCGTGCTGTGCGACGGCTCGGTGCTGGCCCAGGGAACACTCGACGAAGTGCAATCGGATGAAAGAGTCATTGAGGTGTACCTTGGCCGCTAAGGATCCGTTCGGCCTGAGCTTGGCCCGTCCTGAGCTTGTTGACGGGTCGAAGGCCACGCGAGCACTTCGACGGGCTCAGTGCGAACGGGGTTGAATATGCTGACCGTTAAAAACGTCAACCAGTACTACGGTGGATCGCACATCCTGCGCGACGTGAGCCTGCAAGCGCACCTGGGCAAGGTCACCGTGCTGCTGGGCCGCAATGGCGTGGGCAAGACCACGCTGCTGAAAAGCCTGATGGGCCTGGTGCCCATCAAGACCGGCACCATCGAGTTGGATGGCAAGGCCATCCAGAATGCCACGCCCTACGAGCGCGCCCGTGCCGGCATCGGCTTCGTGCCGCAGGGCCGCGAGATTTTTGCGCGGCTGACCGTCGAGGAAAACCTGCGCATGGGGCTGGCCTACAAGAGCGGCAAGACGCCCATACCGGCTGAACTGTACGAACTGTTTCCCGTGCTCCAACAGATGTTGAACCGCCGCGGCGGCGATCTCTCCGGCGGCCAGCAGCAGCAACTGGCGATCGCGCGTGCGCTGGCCGCCAAACCCAGGTTGCTGATCCTCGACGAACCCACCGAGGGCATCCAGCCCAGCATCATCAAGGACATCGGCCGTGTGATCCGCATGCTGGCCGACCGTGGCGACATGGCCATTTTGCTGGTCGAGCAGTATTACGACTTCGCGCAGGAACTGGCCGACGACTACCTGGTGATGGAGCGGGGCGAGTTCATCGCCCGCGGGCCGGGCAGTGAGATGGAAGCCAAAGGCATCCGTCAGCTTGTCGCCATCTGAGCCATCCGAAATTGATCAACGCTACTTTAAAAGTAGCATCAAGTTGACCAGATACGGGGGCTGATGGCCTCTTTGTTCCATAAATTCATGCGCCACGTGGCCCACACCTGGCGCAGCAGGCTCATCGCCGGTTCCACCATGGGGGACAGCACCCGGAGCACCACCACCCGCGCATTGGGCGCTGTCACACCGGCCGTGGTGGCCAGGGCGTGAACGTCGATGCAGTGCCGGGCCGTCTCCAGCGCCAGATCACGCCGCTCGCGCGTGAGGTTGCTGCCGCAAAGATGGAACAGGGTGGCGGTGCAGCGTTGCCCGGCCAGGCCCAGCGGGCCGTCCAGCAATCGGGCGTCGGCGGCACCGATCAGGCCCCGTTCCAGCCAGTGGCCCGTCATTTCAAGGTGCTGGGCAATATGCCCGGTGTCAAAGGGGGCATTGGCCCCGGGCAAGCCCAGCGCGGTCACGTCCCAGCCGATCACCTCGGCGCCAGGGGCCAGGTCAAACACGGCGCGGTTCAGGGCGTCGCAACCGCTGTGGGCGATGGCCTCCATCGGCAGCCACTCGAGTCGTGCGTTGTGCGCCAGACGGACCGACACGCGCTGTTCGGCTGGTTCGCCGTTGCTACGGTAAAACCGTGTGGCGCCTGGTGTGGTGACCAAGCCGTGGGCGTCAGCGCCGACGGTCACGGCCACGTCCAGCAGATCGCCGCCGACCAGACCCCCCGGCGGGTGCACCAGCACGTTGTGGCAAACCGCGTCGCCCTCCGGGTACAGGCTTTGCAGCACGCGCAGCGGGCCATCATGCAAAAAGCGGGCGACACTGCGCCCGTTCTCAAGGGTGTAATCCAGCTGCAGTTGGGCGTGCCATGACATGCGGTGAGTTCAGGTCAGCGTGGGGTTGCGACGAGGGGGAGCGCGGCGCGCCGTCTTTCAATGCGCGTCGGCATGACGGGCGGCTTCCACCGAAGCCCGGGTGTCACCATCGGCCCCGTTGAAATAGAGGTTCAGCAGCACCGCCGCCATGGATGCCAGCAGGATGCCCGACTCGATCAGCGGGTGGATGGCGTGCGGCATCCACTGCAGGTAACGCGGCGCAATCAGCGGGATCATGCCGACGCCGATCGAAATCGCCACGATCATCGCGTTGAAGCGGTTGGTCTTGAAGTCCACCCCCGCCAGGATGCGGATGCCGGTGGCGGCCACCATGCCGAACATCACCAGCCCGGCGCCGCCGAGCACCACCGTGGGCAGGGATTCGACCAACGCCGCCATCTTGGGCAGGAGGCCCAGGGCGATCAGGATGATGCCGCCGGCCACGCAGACAAACCGGCTCTTGACACCGGTGACCGCCACCAGTCCCACGTTCTGCGAGAAACTGGTGTACGGGAAGGTGTTGAAGATGCCGCCAATCAGCGTGCCCAGGCCGTCGGTGCGCAGGCCGCGGGTGAGGGCTGCGCGGTCGATCTCGCGGTCGGTCATCTCGCCCAGCGCGAGGAACATGCCGGTGGATTCGATCATGACCACAATCATCACCAAGGACATCGTGAGGATGAGGATCGGGTCGAACGTCGGCGTGGCGATCCCGAACGGCAGCACCAGGTCGAACCACGCTGCCTTGCCCACCTTGTCAAAGTTCATGAGCCCCATTGCGGTGGCGACCACACCGCCGATCACGATGCCCAGCAGCACCGAGATGTTGGCCAAAAACCCCTTGGCGTACTTGGCAATCAGCAGGATCGACACCAGCACCAGTGCCGCAATCCCGATGCCGTGGAGGTCGGCGTATTTCGGGTTCGGCACGCTCGGCACGATGGCCAGGCCCCTGGGCACCGGCGGCAGGGTCGAACCGGGCGCAGCGGCAGCGGCGGCTGCGTCGGCCAGCCACCTGGCGTGTTCGGGGTTGACGACGCTGGGAGCCGTCGGCCCCACGGGGTTGCCGAAGATCCAGTGGATGCCCACGCGCATGAGGCTGATGCCAATCACCGCAATGATGGTGCCGGTGACGACCGGCGGGAAAAACCGCAGCATGCGGCTCACCAGGGGCGCGATCAGCATGGAGACGATCCCGGCACCGATGATGGCGCCGAAAATCAGGCTCGCCCCCGCCGTGCCCGGTTGGCTGTTGGCCATGGCGACCATGGGGGCGACCGACGCAAAGGTGACGCCCATCATCACCGGCAGCCGGATGCCAAACCATTGCGTGGCCCCCAGCGACTGGATCAGCGTGACGATGCCGCAGCAAAAAAGGTCGGCGGAGATCAACAGGGCCACCTGCTCCGGGCTGAGCTTGAGCGCCCGGCCCACAATGAGCGGCACCGCCACGGCGCCCGCGTACATCACGAGAACGTGTTGCAGGCCCAGCGCGGCGAGCTGGCCGGTGGGCAGGCGCTGATCAACAGGGTGAACGGCAGTGGTCATGGTGCACCTCGAAGGTTGAGTGGGCAGAGCCGGGTGGGTGGCCCGGGCTTCAATGCATGAATCAGGCCAGAAGCTCGCGCAGGCTGCGGGCGATGACCTTCGTGGCACGGCGCAAGTCGGCCAGGTCCAGGTGCTCGTCGGCGCGCTTGGCGTTGGACTCGAGCACGGTGCGCGGCCCCGCGCCGTAAATCACGCCGGGAATACCGGCCTCGCAGAACAGGCGCACGTCGGTGTACAGCGGCGTGCCGCAGGCACCGATCGGTTCACCAAACACCTCTGACGCATGGCGCGTCAGCGCTGCCACCAGCGGCTGGTTGCCGGGCAGGGGGGTCAGGGCGCGGGCCAGCAGAATGCGCTTGATATCCACCTGGATGCCGTCGTCGTGGCGCCCCCGGTTGACGGCCGCGGCGGTGTCGGCGATTAGCTTGCGCAAGTCGGCTTCGACCTGCGTGGGGTCTTCCTCGGGGATCATGCGGCGGTCCAGCTTGAGGACCACCGTGCCGGGGATCACATTGGTGTTGGTGCCGCCCGAAATCATGCCGACGTTGAGGTAGGGGTGCTGGATGCCTTCGACCCTGGACGTGATGTGCTGGTACAGCGCGTTCTGCGCGTACAGCGCGGTCAGGATGGTGTTGGCGCCCTGCAACGCGTCAATGCCGCTGTCGGGGATGGCCGCGTGCGCCATCTTGCCGTGAACGGTCACCTCAAGCTGGAGGCAGCCATTGTGGGCGGTGATGACCTGGTAGCTGAAGCCTGCGGCGATCATCAGGTCGGGTCGGATGTGGCCGTGCCGCAGCAGCCAGCCCGGGCCCAGTTCGCCGCCGAATTCCTCGTCGTAGGTGAACACGAGGTCAATGCCGCCCCGGGCCGGTTTGGCCACGGCTTCCAGCGCGCGCGTGGCAAACGTGAAGGTCGTAAAGTCGCATTTGCTCACGGCGGCGGCGCGGCCGTAGATCTGGCCGTTTTCGATCTCGCCGCCATAGGGGTCGTGCGTCCAGCCCTCGCCGGGGGGGACGACGTCGCCGTGCGCGTTCATGGCCACCACGCGACCGCCATCGCCATAACGGCGGCGGGCCACCAGGTTGGTGATGCTCTGCAGGCCGGCGGCCTGCACTTCGGCCGGGGCTACCTCGTAGCGGTCCACGGGAATGCCCATGGCTTCCATCAGTTCGGCGGCGCGCAGGGCGTGCGGTGTGTTGTTGCCGGGCGGGGTGTCGGTGGGCACCTGGAGCAGGGCCTGCAGAAAGCGGGTCTGTTCGTCAAAGTGCGCGTCGATCCACGCGTCGAGTTGCTGGTCGGTCGGGTTCATGGCGGTCCGTTGCGGGGTTCAGGGCTGAAGGTGGTTCAGAAGGTGTGCAAAGGCCTCGACGGCCAGTTGCATGTCGTCGCTGGTGGTGCTTTCCAGCGGGTTGTGGCTGATGCCGGCGTTTTGCCCGCGCACAAACAGCATGGCCTGCGGCATCACGTCGTGGAGCTTCATGGCGTCATGGCCGGCGCCGCTGGGCATGCGGTGCACCGGCACGCCCAGCGAATGCACGGCCTGCTCCCAGCGCGCCTGCCAGGCGGGGGCGCTGGGCGCTGCGGCGGCCCGCATGGTTTCTTCCACCGTGCAATGCAAGCAGCGCCGCGCCGCGATGGCGTCGAGTTCGGCCCGGACGTCGGCCACCAGCGCATCGCGCTGGGCGTCTGTGGGGGCGCGCAGGTCGAGGCTGAACCGGCACCGGCCCGGTACCACGTTGATGGAGCCGTTGGGCACCTCCAGCATGCCGATGGTGCCCACCGAATCGCCGTCGCGAGCGGCGCGCTGCTCTACAAACAGGGCCAGTTCGGCCACGGCGGTGGCCGCGTCGCGGCGCCGGTCCATCGGCGTGGTCCCGGCATGGCTGGCCATGCCGATCACCTCACACTGGTAACGCACACTGCCGTTGATGGAGGTGACGACGCCCAGCGGAAGGTCGAGTTCGTAGAGCACCGGGCCCTGCTCGATGTGCACTTCCACAAAGCCCAGGTAGTCCGCCGGATCGCGACGCAGGCCTGCAATGTCTTGCGGATTCAGCCCTGCATGCATCATGGCCTGCCGCAGCGTGATGCCGTCGGCGTCGGTCTGGTCGAGCCAGGCCGGGTTGAAGTCGCCGGTCAGCGCGCCCGAGGCCAGGAAAGTGGCCTTGTAGCGCTGGCCTTCTTCTTCGGCGAACGCCACCAGTTCAATGCCGAAGGGCAGGCGTCGGCTTTGGCGGGCCAGTTCGCGCACACAGGCCATGGGCACGTAGATGCCCAGGCGGCCGTCGTACTTGCCGCCGTTGCGCACGGTGTCGTAGTGGCTGCCGGTCAGCAGGGTCCTGGCGTTGGCTTGCGCGGCCCGGTAGCGGCCGACCACATTGCCCACAGCGTCGATGGCCACCTCGTCAAAACCGCACTCTTGCATGTCCTGGGCGATGTGCTGCGCGCAGGCGCGGTGGGCGTCGGTGAGATACGTGACGGTGAGCTGGCCCTGTTCGGCATACCCTGGGTCGCTGTATTGCGCGAGGCGCTCCTGCCAGTCCCAGACGGTGTGGCCCAGTTCAGGCGTGACGCCGAATTTGTCGTTCAGGCGGATCTCGACGATGCGGTGGATGTTGCGCAGGCACTCGGTCAGTTCAAAATCAGGATGGTTGCGCAGGCGGCGCTCGAAGGTGTCCAGAATTTCGCGTTTGCCCAGGCCTGTGCCGCGCGGGCCCCGGACCGCCAGCACGAACGGGAACCCGAACCGGGCTGCGTAGGCGGCGTTGAGAGTCTGGATGTGTTCAAGTTCCTGTGGCGTGCACGCCGTTAGCCCAACCTTGCCCTGCTCGTGGGTGGACTCGGCGGTCAGCGTGCCCTGCTGCATGGCCTTGCCGGCCAGTTCGGGATGGGCGCGGATCAGTTGGACCTGTGCAGCGCGACCCGCGTCGCGCACGATGCACGCCATCGCATGCTTGAGGTGGGCCAGCGAGCGAAAAGGCCGCTGCGCCAGCGCCGCCTGCGCAATCCACGGGGAATGCTCGTACAGGCCTTCGAGCAGGCGCGCGGCTTCAGCGGGGGCTGCCGCGTTGAGTTGAGGCAAGGTCAGCGCCATGGTCAGCCTTTGAAGGGATGGGTTTTCTGCCAGTGACGGGCGATGTCGATGCGCCGACAAATCCAGACCTGGTCATGGCCTTGCACATGGTCCAGAAATTTTTGCAGCGCGCCAAAGCGGCCCGGTTTTCCCAGCAGCCGACAGTGCATGCCGATGCTCATCATTTTCGGCGTGTGGGCCCCTTCGGCATAGAGCACGTCAAAGCTGTCTTTCAGGTATTGCAGAAAGTGCTCGCCGGTGTTGAAGCCTTGCGCCTGAACGAAGCGCATGTCGTTGCAGTCGAGCGAATACGGCACCACCAGATGGGGTGCCAGCGTGCCGTCGGTGCGGGTGACCTTCGTCCAGAACGGCAAATCGTCGCCGTAGTAGTCACTGTCGTAGGCGAAGCCGCCGTGGTCGGCCACCAGACGGCGGGTGTGGGGGCTGTCGCGCCCGGTGTACCAGCCCAGCGGCCACTGGCCCCCGGTCATGTCCTTGAGGATTTGCGTCGCCTGGGCCATGTGGGCACGTTCGGTCGCTTCGGGCAGGTTCTGGTAATGGATCCATTTGAGACCGTGGCAGGCGATCTCATGCCCCAGTTCCATGAACACCCGCGCCATTTCAGGGTAGCGTTGCAGCGCGGTTGCCACCGCGAAGACGGTCAGGGGGAGGCCGCGCTTTTCAAACTCGCCCAGAAGGCGCCAGACGCCCACGCGCGAGCCGTACTCGTACATGGACTCCATGGTCATGTGGCGGCTCTCGTAGGCCTGGGCAGTCACCATTTCCGAGAGAAAGGTTTCCGACGCCGGGTCGCCGTGCAGCACGTTGTTCTCGCCACCTTCTTCATAGTTGAGGACGAACTGCACGGCAATGCGGGCCTGGTCTGGCCACTGGGCCTGCGGGACGTTGCGGCCGTAGCCGGCCATGTCGCGGGGGTAGGGGCGTGGGGTGTCGGTCATGGTACGGCGGGCGTGTGCGGTGGGGTCGGTGCGGTGTTCAGGACAGGGCCATGGAAATGTCGTTGGCGGGCAGCTTGCGCTCAAAGGCCAACGCGGCTTCGACATGGCGCAGATGGGCGTCCATCAATTCAACGGCGACGGCCTCGTCGCGGGCGGCCAGTGCCTTGACGATTTCGGCGTGTTCTTCGTTGGAGTGCACGGCCGCGGTGCTGCTCTGGTACATCAGGGTGATCAGGGCGCAGCGTGAAATCAGTTCGCGCAGCAGTTCGGCCAGCACCGTGTTGCCCATGAGTTCGGCCATGCGCACATGGAAATCGCCCAGCAGCTCGGTACGGCGGGTCACGTCGCCGCCTTCGACCGCGGTGCGTTCGCGGGCCACGTGCGCGCGCAAGGCCTTAATACGGGTGGGCGTGACGTCGCGCGCGAAGGCCCGCGTCATCCCGGCTTCGAGCATGCGGCGCACCGCAAACACCTGGCGGGCTTCGTCCACCGATGGCGTGGCGACAAACGCTCCGCGGGCCGGCTCCAGCCGGATCAGCCGGTTTTGGGACAACTGGAACAGGGCCTGCCTCACCAGGGTGCGCGACACCCCGAAATGGTCCGCCAGTTTTTGCTCGGCCAGTTTGACGCCGGGCTGCAGGCGGTGCTCGACAATGGCCTGCGTCAGCGTGTCGACAATGTGGCGCGTGGCAGAAGACTCCATGGGGTCATGATAGGTGAAATGCCAAAAAGTGTATACACTTTTGGTGAACAAAGTATCCGGCAACGACCGCTTTTTTTGACTTTCCCCGAAAGGACCGACCATGGGATTGAGCACACATGTCCTGGACACCATGCACGGTGGCCCCGCGGCAGGCATGGCCGTGGCGTTGTACACCACGCAGGGCGACACCGCCACGCTGGTCAGGGCCTTCACCCTGAACCACGACGGGCGCAGCGACGCGCCGCTGTACGACAGCACCACGCTGAAAAAAGGCACCTACCGGCTGGTGTTTGACGTGGCGGGCTACTTCAGGGCGCGCGGCGTGGCCTTGCCCGAGCCCAATTTTCTGGACAAGGTGACGCTTGATTTTGGCGTGGCCCACCCGGACCAGCACTACCATGTGCCGCTGCTGGTCAGCCCGTGGAGCTATTCCACCTACCGCGGGTCGTGAAAACGGCCCGCGGCGACCGGGCCTACATCTGGCCTTCGGTCAGGGTGTCAAGCTGGAACTTGCCGCTTTTGTGCCACAACCAGGTGTCGGTGTAGGTCACCCGGCCCATGGCGACCGGCGCCGGGAATGGTGCGGCATTGCGCACCGTGCGCTCGATCTCGGCCATCACCTCGGGGGCATGCTTCGGTGCGCGCATCCAGCTGGTGTGGAGCACGCGGCCCTGCGCGTCCAGTTCGACCTGCAGCACGCCCACGGCGTACAAAAGGGGTGGCATTTTCCCGTGATAGATCCGGTTGGCGTTGAGGCCGTAAAGGTGGCCGGCGGCGTCTCGCCGGTAAGCGCGGGCGTTGTTGGCCGTGGACGTCTTTCCGGGCACGGCCGCCACCGGTGGTGCGGGGCGTGGCGGTTGCGGCTTGGCGACTGGCGGCAACGGCTCCGCAGGTGGAGGCGCGGGGGGAGCAGATTTGCACCCCGCGACAATGGTCGCAATGGCAGCAATCGCTGTCATGCCGGCCCAGAAGAATTTGCGCGGATTCATTGATTTCATGACGACAACTCTGAAGGCGGGACTGTGGACAAAGGGGTGCGGGGCACACACCGGACAGCGCATACTGTGCCCGAGTTTTTTGCGCCAACGTGCGCCAGCCCGATATCAAGGTGTCTTTTTGTGAACAGGATTGACGAATTTGCCACACGCCTGGCCGCTGAGCCTGCCGTTCTGGTGACGGTGGCGTCCACCCGCGGCTCGGTTCCGCGCGAGCGCGGCACGTGGATGGCGGTGTTTGCCCAAGGGGTGGTGGGCACGATCGGGGGCGGGCAGCTCGAGTTCCAGGCCATCGCCCGGGCCCGCGCACAACTCGGGGACCCGGGTGCCAAGTCGCTTTTTCGCTACACCCTGGGGGCAAGCCTGGGCCAGTGTTGCGGCGGCGAGGTGCACCTGCGGCTGGAAACCCTGGCCGGGGACGACGCGTCGGCCGTGCGCAAGCGGCTGGTCGTGCCGCAAACCCCGGTGGCCCTGTTTGGCGGCGGGCATGTGGGGACTGCGCTGGTCAACGTCCTGGCCAGCCTGCCGTTCGCGGTGAACTGGATCGACAGCCGTGACGGCGTCTTTCCCGACGATGTGCCGGACCGCGTGCGGTGCGAGCACTCCGATCCGGTGCAGGGCGCGGTGCCGGGGCTGGCCAGCGGCACCCGGGTGCTGATCATGAGCTTCAGCCATGCCGAGGACCTGGACATTGTGGCGGCGTGCCTGGCGCGGCAACGTGCGCAGGGCGATCTGCCCTATGTGGGCCTGATCGGCAGCAAGACCAAGTGGGCCACCTTCCGCCACCGCCTGGAAGCGCGGGGCTACAGCGCGGCTGAACTCTCGCACGTGACCAGCCCCATTGGCGTGCCCGGCATCGCGGGCAAAGCGCCCGAAGTCATCGCCGTGGCCGTGGCGGCACAGTTGTTGCAAACCCTGACCCCGGGAAACCCCTGAGTCGCAGGCGGGCCTGTCCACGTGCCGGAGGTGCCAAAGTGTATACAATTATTGTGAACAGGTCGCAGCGGCGCCGGGTCTTTCAGCGTGAACCCGTGTGCGTGGCCCAATTGCTGCTCAGAGCGCCCGCGGTGGTGAGCAGACGGAATGCATCCGGCACCCGTGTCGGCTGTCGCAAGGGTTGAGAGCCATGGAAAGTTACCTGCTCGACTGGGCCAATCTGCTGCTGCGCTGGCTCCACGTCATCACCGCCATCGCCTGGATCGGCTCGTCGTTTTATTTCGTCTTTCTGGACAGCAGCCTCACGCCGCCGGTGGACGACGATCTGAAAAAGCAGGGCGTCAGTGGCGAACTTTGGGCCGTGCACGGCGGTGGCTTCTACCACCCGGTGAAGTTTGCGGTGGCGCCGCCCACGCTGCCGCAGCACCTGCACTGGTTCTATTGGGAAAGCTACTCCACCTGGCTGAGCGGCTTTGCGCTGTTCACCGTGTCCTATTTGTGGAGCGCCAGCACCTACCTGATCGACAGGTCGCGCATGGACTGGTCGTCCGCTGCGGCCATTGGCGTGGCGCTGGCGTTTCTGGTGGTGTTCTGGCTCCTGTACGACCTGATTTGCCGCGTCTGGGGGCAACGCAAGCATGGCGACGCCATCGTGGGCGCACTGGTGGGGGTGCTGGTGTGCGTGGCGTCGTGGCTGGCCTGCCAGTGGTTTGCCGGACGTGCGGCCTTTTTGCTGGTGGGGGCGATGCTGGCCACCGCCATGACGGCCAATGTGGCGCACTGGATCATCCCCGGCCAACGCAAGGTGGTCGCGCAGATCAAGGCGGGGCAACCGGTGGACCCGGTCCATGGCCTGCGTGGCAAGCAGCGCAGCGTGCACAACACCTACTTCACGCTGCCGGTGCTGTTTGCCATGCTGTCAGGCCACTACAGCTTCACCTGGAGCCACCCGCAGAACTGGCTGGTGCTGATCCTCATGATGTTCGCGGGGGCGGCCATCCGGCAGTTTTTCGTGATGCGCCACGGCTTCAAACTGGGGCGCAATGCGCACCCGTGGCCGTACGCACTGGCGGGGGTGGCGGTGCTGCTGGGGTTGATCGCCGGCTTGCGGCCCGCGCCGACCGCCTTGAATACTTCTGTTTCAATAGCAAACTCTGACCATTTGACGGGGGCTGATGGCCAAAAAAGCTTCAAAAATGTGCAGGATGTGCTGGCGCGGCGCTGCGACATGTGCCACGGCGCCGCCGTCCAGATGAAGAACGTGCGGCTCGATTCGCCCGCGCTGGTGCAGCAGCACGCCCAGACGATCTACCAGCAGGTGGTGGTGCAAAAACTCATGCCCATGAACAACGCCACCGGCATCACCGACGCCGAGCGGGCGCTGATCGGCCAGTGGTTCCGCGACGGCGCGAAAACCGACTGAGATTGGCGACGGGTGTGCCGACGCCTGCGAGCGACAGGCGGTTCGGCTTGGCGGTGAAAACGGTGTGAACGGACGCCAGACGGACGCCAGACGGACACCAGACCGACATTATTCGGCGGTGGCGGCAGGTTTCGGCGCGGGCGGCTTGTCAGCCCCGCGCCACCCGCGTTCGGCGGCGCGGCAGGTCACCCAGCAGAGCCAGGCCGACCACAGCGTGTGGCTGGCGAAATGTGCGCCGCGTGCCATTTGGGCCCAGCCAAAGGCCAGGCCGAACACCCAGACCGTGACCAGCACCGCGCGGGCGAAGCGCGGCCGCCAGGGTTTCCAGAGCAGGTACAGGCCGAAAAATCCGAACGCCGCCACCGCGTGGCCCGATGGAAAGCAGTGCCCGGGCCCGCCGTCGCGCACGCCCAGCAGCCAGTGCGGCAGATAGGTGGCCGGGCCGCCGAACTCAACCAGATCCCACGGGCAGCTGGTGCGGGTGAAACGCTTGAGCGCCGACACCACCAGCATGGCCACCACGACCGTGCCCAGCCCGTACGCGCGCTCCTTGCGCGACGGGCCGCTGCACAGGGGGCGTGCGGCGTCCAGCGCCATCGCAGCCAGCACGAGGCCCGCGAGCCAGCGGCCCCCGCCATGCAGCACGTCGCGGGTGAGCCAGGCCTCGCGCCAGGCAAAGCCGCTGGCGTCGCCATACAGGCGCACCAGCCGCAAATCGAGGCCCGAAAAATCCCACAGCACCAGCGCGGCCAGCCCCAACAGGGCCACCGGCCAGCGCCCCTGCCAATGCGACAAGGTTTTCATCCAGCGGTGCGTTGGAGTGGGCGGTTCATCGCGGGCATTGTGCCAGTGGCCGCGGGGCGGCTCAGGCCGTTCGCGCCCGGTGCGCCAGCTCGTGCGCCAGACGGTTGTGGCGTTCCAGCAGCGGCGCGAGTTCCAGCGTGGTGAGTTGGCCTTGGCGCACCACCACCTTGCCGTGCACCACGGTGTAGGCCGCCTGCGGGCTGCCGCACAGCAGCAGGCTGCCCACCGGGTCGTGCACCGCACCCCCGGCAAAGGACAGGGTGCGCAGGTCGAACAGCGCCAGGTCGGCGCACTGGCCCACGGCCAGATGGCCGATGTCCGGGCGGCCCAGCACCTCGGCGCCGCCGCGCGTGGCCAGGTGCAGCGCGTCGCGTGCGGTCATTTCGGCCGGGCCGTGATCGCAGCCCCAGGGTTGCAGCGAGCGGCCCACGCGGGCCAGCAGCAGGGCCTGCCGCGCTTCGTTGACCATGTGCGCCGCGTCGTTGCTGGCACTGCCGTCCACCCCCAGACCCACCAGCACACCCGCGTTCAACATGGCGCGGATCGGCGCAATGCCCGAGGCCAGCCGCATGTTGCTGCAAGGGCAGTGCGCCACGCCGGTGCGGGTGGCGGCAAACAGGCCGATGCCGGGCGCGTCGAGCTTGACGCAGTGCGCGTGCCACACGTCGGGGCCCAGCCAGCCCAGGTCCCGGGCGTATTCGGCCGGGGTGCAGTTGAATTTCTCGCGGCTGTAGGCGATGTCGTGGTCGTTCTCGGCCAGATGGGTGTGCAGCCGCACGCCGTAGTGCCGGGCCAACCGGGCCGACTCGCGCATCAGGTCGCGGCTCACGCTGAAAGGCGAGCAGGGCGCCACCGCGACGTTGACCATCGCGCCGTGCGCGGCGTCGTGGTAGGTCTCGATCAGCCGCTGGGTGTCCTTGAGGATGAAGTCCTCCTTTTCCACCACGCGGTCGGGCGGCAGGCCGCCTTGCGAGGCCCCCACGCTCATGCTGCCGCGGGTGGCCACAAAACGCATGCCGATCTGCCTGGCGGCTTCGATGCTGTCGTCCAGCCGCACCCCGTTGGGGTAGATGTAGAGGTGGTCGCTGCTGGTGGTGCAGCCGCTCATCAGCAGCTCGGCCATCGCCACCTGGGTCGACACCTGCACCATTTCGGGCGTCAACCCGGCCCAGATCGGGTAGAGGCCACGCAGCCAGCCGAACAGCTCGGCGTCTTGAACCTGCGGGATCGCCCGCGTGAGCGACTGGAACATGTGGTGATGGGTGTTGACCAGCCCCGGCGTGACGAGGTGCCCGCGGGCGTCGATCACGTCGTCGGCCTCTTGCGGCAGGTCGGCTGCGGGGCCGATGGCCTCGATGCGGTGGTCGCGCACCAGAACGGAGGCATCGGACCATTCGCGCCGGGTGTCGTCCAGCGTGGCGATGCAATGGGCGTTTCGGATCAGCAGCGTGGACATGTTTTTTCCGTTGGGCTTGGGACACAGAAGCGCGGGCGGGGTGCGGGGCTGCGCGGGCGCGGCACAATCCGGCAGCAGGAGACGCCGCAAGATCATGGTACCCAATCCGCAGACCCACCCCCGGGAATTTCTAGAAGCTCTTTACCGCGCCGCCGTGACGCGGGCACTGCCGCTGCACACCACGGCCGCACACCTGCCTCCGCCGCCCAAGGGGCGCACGGTGGTGCTGGGCGCCGGCAAGGCCGGTGGGGCCATGGCGCAGGCCGTGGAGGCGCATTGGCCGGCCGGGGCGCCGCTCAGCGGCCTGGTGGTCACGCGCTACCATCACACGCCGCCCCGCCCGGCGGGCCTGGCGCAGCGCATCGAGGTGGTGGAAGCCTCGCACCCGGTGCCCGACGCCGCCGGGCTGGCGGCCGCGCAGCGCATCCTGCAACGGACCGCAGGCCTGACCGAAGACGACCTGGTGTTGTGCCTGATTTCGGGCGGCGGCTCGGCCCTGCTCACGCTGCCGGCCGACGGCCTCACGCTGCAGGACAAGCAGCGCATCAACCAGGCGTTGCTGGATTCGGGCGCCAACATCGCGGAGATGAACTGCGTGCGCAAGCACCTGTCGCGCATCAAGGGCGGGCGGCTCGCCGCAGCGTGTGCGCCAGCGCGCGTGGTGACGCTGACCATCAGCGACGTGCCGGGTGATGACCCGTCCGTCATTGCCAGCGGCCCGACCGTGCCCGACGCCACCACCTGTGCCGATGCGCTCTCGATTTTGAAGCGGTATCGCATTGATCTGCCGGGGGAAGTGGCCGAAATGCTGCGTCAAAACCAGCTGGAAACCCCCAAGCCAGGGGACGCGGTTTTCCGGGGGCATGCGGTCCACATGATCGCCACGCCACAGCAGTCGCTGGAGGCCGCCGCCGCCGTGGCGCGCCAGGCCGGGCTGCACGCCCACATCCTCAGCGACGAGATGGAAGGCGAATCGCGTGAGGTGGGCAAGGTGCATGCGGCACTGGCCCGTGCAGTGGCACGCCATGGCCAGCCCTTTGCACGGCCCTGCGTGATCCTGAGCGGGGGCGAAACCACGGTGACCATGCGGCCGCGCGCACCGGGTGCACCCCAGGGGCGCGGCGGGCGAGCCGGGGAGTTCTGCCTGGGCCTGGCCCTGGCGCTGCAGGGCCAGCCGGGCGTGCACGCGTTGGCGGCCGACACCGATGGCATCGACGGCGTGGAAGACAACGCCGGCGCCTGGGTGACGCCCGACACGCTGGCGCGCGCCGCCACGCTGGGGCTGAAGATCAACCCGCACCTGGACGGCAACGACGCCTACGGCTATTTCAGTGCGCTGGGCGATCTGGTGGTGACCGGGCCGACCCACACCAATGTCAACGATTTCCGGGCGATGCTGGTGCTTTGAGCCTGCAATGCAGTGCAAAGACGGCACTTTGAGCGCCGTTGCCGGGCCTGCGGGACGATGCGGCGCGCTGCGGTTGTTTGATCTTGCTCAAAGTGCGTGGCGCCGTTGCCATGCACAGTGGCACCCATGCTTTCGCCCAAGTTATTCGAATCCTCGGCCGAGCGGCACGTCGCCGCAACGGGTGAGGTGCTGCTCGCGCGCGGGGCGCCGGGCAAGTGGGTGACGCACGTGGCGTCGGGTCGCGTCGGGTTGGGCTTGCTCGAAAACGGCCAACTCGAACACCCCTTGGGGGAACTCGAAGGGCCGTTCTGGCTGGAAGCCACGTCGGCCGTGCTGGGGGAACCCAGCGTGGTGGACGCCGTGGCCGAAACCCGGGTGGAACTGATCCGCGTGCCGATGAACGTGTTCCGCCGCTGGCTCGACAGCCTGCCTGTCGCCGCACGCGATGTGCTGCACGACGTGGCGTCGGCCCACCGGCAACAGACCGAACTGGCGGTCAGCCGTCTGGCCAAGGACGCCGAGGCGCGCTGCGCCGAGTGGCTGCTGCGGCATGCCGAGCCGGCCGACCCCGAGGGCGCACTGGCCGTGTTGCTGCGCCAGCACAAACGCATGATTGCGGCCCATCTGGGCATCGCCCCCGAAACGCTGTCGCGCGTGCTGCGCCAGTTGCGCGAGCGCAGCCTGATCAGCGGCACCGGCCGGGTGCTCAAGCTGCTGGACCCGGGCGGCCTGCGCTCGCTGGCCGGCGTCTGATCGGTTTCGTCTTCCAACGTACCACGGCGTGGGTTCGCCTTGCCGTGCCAGCGCACGGTCTGCGGCGCCCGCCTTGTTCTACGCTGGAATGCCAAACCGTCTGATCCACGGCAACGGCCCGCGCAAGGCGGGCCGTGCGGGGTGCGCCAGCCGCCAAGGCGGCCGGGCGCAGCGGGGTGGGGTCAGAGCTTCCAGGCCAGCAGCAGTTGCGGGAAGCTTTCGTTGCGTTGCTTGCCGCCAAACTTGTTGTCCCAGTACTGGTACTCCACGCCAAGGAACACCGTGCCTGGCTTGCCAAAGTGGTTGCCCACGTCCCAGCGCAGCTGGGGCTGGGTCAGCACCTGGGTGGCGCAGGTGCCATGGCTTCCGATGATGTCCATGAAGCCTTCAAAGCTGAACTTGGCCGGCCCGATGCTGAAGGGCAGGTTCCACACCGGGGTGATCTGGTAGGTGGTTTTCTGCGTGCCGCAGAGGTTGCCGCCACCGAAACCGCTGAAGGTGCCCATGTCGCGGTAGGCCAGCAAATCGACGTGGAAAAATGCAAAACCGGGCAGGTTGAAATCAACGGTGGGGCCGACCAGCAGCACCTTGGGGTTGGGACGGAATTCGCTGTTTTTGGTGCCCAGGTTGAAGCCGGTGGTCAGGCCCACGTCCTTGACGAAGTTCTTGGACCAGTCAATGCCGCGCACCTTGGTGTAGCTCAGCGTGTGGTAGTACTCGCCGTACACATCAAACGCGTTGCCATCGCCCTTGCCCGACTTGGCGAAATCGACGAAGAAGAAATTGCCACCGTATTTGTAGCCGCTGGCGTGCTGCAGCGTGATGATGGATTTCGAGAACTCGGTGGCCTTGCCGCCGTTGTCGCGAAACTGCGAACCGTACAGGTACTGCACTTCGGTATCGGACCAGTCGGCGGCCTGCGCGGTACCCACAGTCGCAAATGCCGCGGCGATCATCGCGGCCAGGATGGTTTTCTTCATGACTTCTCCATTTTTTGTCAAACAACACACCACCCGGCACCATGCCGGACAGCGACCTTTTTGCCGGGACGCCCTCCCGACGCCGTGAAACGCCGCCATCATTTCTGCAGCATTTCAGCCGTTTGGGACAAGCCCGCACCCGATCATTTTTAGCAAGATGCGTGCCCGTGCCATATCGGTTTGAATCAGGTGCCTAGATGCAATGGCGTATGAACGACCGCTGGTGTTGCAAGCCGAAAACCGCAAGCCGAGTTCAGTCGCCCAGCGCGCGCAGCACGCGTTCGGCGGTGGCGGGCCCGTCCAGCCGCACCGGCTGGCCGTCGCCACGGGCCGCCGCCACCGCATCGCGCAGTGCCTCCCACACGCTGATGGCCAGCATGAAGGGCGGCTCGCCCACGGCCTTGCTGCCAAACACGTTGTCTTCCACGTTGGGTGCGGGCCACAGGTCGACCTTGAAGTGCGCCGGTACATCCCCGGTGGCCGGAATCTTGTAGGTGCTGGGCGCGTGGGTGAGCAGGTGGCCTGGTAATTTTTTCGCCGGGCCGTCCCAAGAAAAAATTGTCCCCCTCGGGGGGGCTGACGCTTGCGTCAGCTCAGGGGGCTCAGGCTCTTTCCAGACCAACTCTTCGGTGGTCAGCCAGCCCATGCCCTGGACGAAGCCGCCTTCGATCTGGCCGATGTCGATGGCCGGGTTGATGCTCGTGCCCACGTCGTGCAGGATGTCCACCTTGAGCACGCGGCTCTCGCCCGTGAGCGTGTCGATGGCCACTTCGGTGCAGGCCGCACCATAGGCGAAGTAATAGAAGGGGCGCCCCGTGAGGGTGGTCTTGTCGTAGTGGATCTTGGGCGTGCGGTAAAAACCGTCGCTCCAGAGCTGGATGCGGTTGGCATAGGCCTGCTGCACCACGGCTTCGAACGGCCTTGTGGCGGTGGGCGAGATCACCTGCCCGCCCTGGAAGCGCACCGCCCCCGCGCCGCAATGGTCCAGCCCGCTCACGAACGCGGCCAGGTTGTCGCGCACGTGGCGCGCGGCGTATTGCGCGGCGCGGCCGTTGAGGTCGGTGCCGCTGGAGGCGGCCGTGGCCGAGGCGTTGGGCACCTTGGCGGTGTCGCTGGCGGTCATGACGATTTTTTCGAACGGCACGCCCAGCTCGTCGGCCACGATCTGCGCCACCTTGGTGTGCAGGCCCTGGCCCATCTCGGTGCCGCCGTGGTTCACCTGCACGCTGCCATCGGTGTACACATGCACCAGCGCACCGGCCTGGTTGAACAGCGTGGCGGTGAAGCTGATGCCGAACTTGACCGGCGTGATCGCGATGCCGCGCTTGAGCACCGGGCTGGTGCGATTCCAAGCTGAAATGGCCTCACGCCGCCGCCGATAGGACGAAGTCTGCTCCAGTTTCAAGAGCAAGGGCTGGAGGATGTTGTCCTCCACCTTCATCTGGTAGTGGGTGGTGTTGCGGCGCGGGACTTCGACAGGCTCAGTCCGAACGGTGGGTGAGGCGGCGAGCACAGATTGCGTTCGCCCTGCGCTCGGCCTGTCCTGAGCTTGTCGAAGGGTCGAAGGGTTCACGGGTTCATCGCTGTACAGGTTGCGCAGTCGCACGTCCAGCGGGTCCAGGCCCAGATGACGGGCAATGTCGCCCAACAGCGTTTCGATCACGATCACGCCCTGCGGGCCGCCAAAGCCGCGAAACGCCGTGTGGCTCTGCACATTGGTTTTGCAGCGATACGAGGCGATCTCGACGTCGCTCAAAAAATAGGCGTTGTCGGTGTGAAAAATGGCGCGGTCGGCCACCGGGCCGCTCAGGTCGGCGCTGAAGCCGCAGTTGGCCAGCATGGTGAGCTGCAGGCCCGTCACCAGGCCGGTGTCGTCAAAGCCCACGACGTAGTCATAGGCAAACGGGTGGCGCTTGCCGGTCACCATGAAGTCGTCATCGCGGTCCAGGCGCAGCTTGACGGGGCAGCGCAGATGGTGCGCCGCAATGGCCGCCCACACCGCCATATGGCCGCTTTGCGTCTCCTTGCCACCAAAGCCGCCGCCCATGCGGCGGCATTCCACGCGCACCGCGCTAAGGTCCACGCCCAGCGCGTGCGCCACCCAATGCTGGGCTTCGCCGGGGTGTTGCGTGCTGGTGTAGACCCACCACTGGCGCTGCTCCTGGGGCACCACATAGGCCACCTGGCCTTCCAGGTAAAAGTGCTCCTGCCCGCCGATCTCGAAGCTGCCGCGCAGCGTGTGGCGCGAGGTTTTGAGGGCCGCGGCCGCGTCGCCACGCTTGACGATCACCGGCGGCAGCACATAGCTCTGGGCGGCATGGGCCGCACGCGGTGTGAGGATGGGCGGCAACTCGTCGATCGCCAGCTTCACCTTGCGCGCGGCATGGCGCGCCTGCATCATGGTGTCGGCCACCACGATGCCCACCACCTGGCCGATGTGTTCGACCGTGTCGATGGCAAAAATCGGCTCGTCATGTTTGGGCGTGGCGAGGTACTTGTCGCCCGGAATGTCGGTGTGCGTGAACACGCCGCGCACGCCGGGCATGGCCCGCGCCGCTGCTGCGTCGATGCCCAGCAGCCGGCCGTGGGCGACCGGGGACAGGATGGGTGCGGCGAACCGCGTGCCCCGGATCTCGGGAATGTCGTCCACGTAGGTCGCCGCGCCGGCCACCTGGGCCGCCGCGCTCTCGTGCGGGCGCGATTGGCCGACTGCGCCCGAAGCCGATCGCCCCGAGCTGTTACCTGAATCCGTTTGCCCTGAGCTATCCGGCCCCGTTCGCCCTGAGCTTGTCGAAGGGTTCTGCAGGGCTTCGACAGGCTCAGCCCGAACGGGTGGGGATGGTTCAGCCCGAACGGGTGGGGATGGTTCAGCCCGAACGGGTGGGGATGGTTCAGCCTGAACGGGTGGGGTTGGTTCAGCCCGAACGGGTAGGGGTGGTTCAGCCCGAACGGACTTTTGTTTCATTCGGGCGGGCCGGGGTTCGCGCCCTACGGGGAGTTTGTCGGGCGCGTTCATGCCGTTTCTCCCTGGATCAAGTCGTCAAGCCGGAACGATTCCAGATTGATCTGCTGCAGGCCCTGGCTCTCCAACCAGAAGCGCTGCAGCAGGTTGCCCAGCACCGCGCTGCGGTAGCTGGCCGAAGCGCGCATGTCGGAGATGGGTTGGAACTCGGCGCGCAGCGCGGCGATGGCGCGCTGCACCGTGGCCGGCGTCCAGGGCTGGCCCACCAGCGCCGCTTCGGTCTGGCGGGCCCGGGCGGGTGTGGCGGCCACGCCGCCCGCGCCGATCGAGGCTTGTTGCACCACACCGCCTTCGATGCGCAGGTTCACCGCCAGGCAAACCGCTGAAATGTCGTCGTCGTAGCGTTTCGAGATCTTGTAGACCCGCATGAAGTCTGCCCTCAAGCGGGCCGCTTCGTGTGCTGCGCCGCTCCCCGGCGCGGCGCCCGGCTCAGGGGTGGCTTTCGGCACCTTGATCCACGCCAGCACCTCGTCGGGCGCCATCACGTTCTGGCGGTAGCCGGTGTAGAGCTGCTCCAGCGGCATCTCGCGGTGGCCGCGCACCGACATCAGCACCACGTGGGCGCCCAGCGCAATCAGCAGGGGCATGGAGTCGCCAATGGGCGAGCCGTTGGCCACATTGCCGCCCAGCGTGCCCGAGTTGCGCACCGGCAGGCCGGCAAAGCGGCTGGCAAAGGTCTGTAGCTGCGGCCGGTCGGCCACCAGGGCGGCGAAGGCGTCGCTCAGGCGCACGGCGGCACCGATGGCGAGGTGATGCGGGTAATCTTCCACGCGCTGCAGTTCGGCCACGCGGGTGACGTCCAGCACCTGCGCAAACGCCATGTGCATCTTGTTGACCCACAAGCCCACGTCGGTGCAGCCAGCCACCACTTGCGCGCCCGGGTGGGCCGCGCGGGCGGTCAGCAGGGCCGCCAGCGTGCGCGGCATCATGTAGGCGGAATTTTGAGTCAAATAGGCCTCTTCCCCCCGTGGAATGGCGCTAAGTTGCTTCAATAGTTGTAGCAATCGGGCTTCATCGACGCGGGCCTCGGGCAACGCGGCCATGTGCTGCGCAGCGTCCAGGATCGGCCGGTAACCGGTGCAGCGGCACAGGTTGCCCGACAGCTCTTCCTGCGCCAGTTCGCGGGTGACCGTCTCGCCGCGGCACACATGGTTCTGGTACATGCCAAACAGGCTCATCACAAAGCCCGGCGTGCAAAAGCCGCATTGAGAGCCGTGGCACTGCACCATGGCCTCCTGCGCGGGGTGCAGCCCTACTGCGCGAACGGGGGGCGGCGTTGCGCGGTGCTCGGAATCCTCATGGACATGGGAGTCCATTGCGGTTCCTGCGCTCCGGGCGCCTGGCCCGCCGCCCGCTCGTGACGGCCTGTCAATCAGGGGGTCGGTGGTCAGGTCTTCCACGGTCCACAACGCCATGCCGTCGATCGAATGCGCCAGGCGGATGCAGCTGTTGATGGCGCGGTACTGGACGCGCTCGCCGTCGGCTTTGGGCCCTGACGCCGGCGCCAGTTCCCCAAGGACGACGGTGCACGCCCCGCAGTCGCCCTCGTTGCAGCCTTCCTTGGTGCCGGTGCAGGCGAGGTCTTCGCGCAGCACTTCCAGCAGCGTGCGGGTGGGTGGTACATTGCCCAGCGAGACAACCTCGCCGCGCCGGATGAATTGAATCGTTCGCGTCTGCATGTCAGTGATCAGGGTTCGTTCTGCGGGTTTGTACCCACAGGGTGAGGGTAGGCGGGAGACCGTCTGGCGGCATAAGCTTCGGCATATGAGATGAATGTGGTCCAAGGTATGAGAGATCAAGCGCTTTTCGACAAGATAGACCTCCATCTCATCAGGGTCCTTCATACCGTGCTGATCGAACGCAGTGTTTCGCGAGCCGCCGTCCGGCTGGGCATGTACCAGCCGGCCGTGAGTGCCTGCCTCAAAAGGCTGCGGGAGCTGTTGGGCGATCCGCTTTTGGTGCGGTCGGGCACCGGCATGGTGCCCACGGATGCTGCGTTGCGCATGATTGAGCCGAGTGCGAGCATTCTTCGTGCCGCCGGCTCGATGTTCAGCGACGCCCGGTCCTTTGAGCCCCAGACCGCGCGCAACACCTTTCGGGTGGCCGCCAGCGATTACCTCGACCCGCTGTTCCTGCCCCTGCTGGTGTCGCAACTCAAGGCACAGGCGCCGTTGTGCCACATTGAAATCCATCCACTGTCGGCCGACTCCGACTACCACGCCCATCTGGCGCAGGGCGAGGTGGACCTGGTGATCGGCAACTGGCTCAAGCCCCCGGAAGACCTGCACATGGGCCGCCTGTTCGACGACGAAGTGGTGTGCCTGGTGGCCAAGGAGCACCCCGCACTGCGCCGCCCCTGGGACGTGCAAAGCTGGCTGGCGGCCGAGCACATCGCCCCCACGCCCACCCATCCCGGGGCCCGTGGCGTGATCGACGAGCACCTCGAATCGCTGGGCCTGCGCCGCAACATCACGGCGCGCTGCCCGCATTTCGGGCTGATCCCGGCCATGGTGGCATCGACCTTGCTGGTGTTGACCACCGGGCGCCAGTACTGCGAGCGTTCGGCCGAGCGGCTGCCGGTTCGGGTGTTGCCGTGTCCGATCGGTTTTCCGCGGATGCAGTATTACCAGCTCTGGCACGAGCGAACGCACGCCTCCAACTCGGCCCGCTGGCTGCGCGAGAAGGTGCGTCTGGTCACTGAATCATTGCAAAAAAAGTAGCAAACTATTGATATTTGACGGGGGCTGATGCCCTGAAAAGCTTAAAAAAATCAAGAAACTGAAGCGGCATGACCCGACCCGACCCCCATCCCCCCGCGCGGCTGCAGCTGGCGCATATCACCAAGCGCTACCCGGCGGTGGTGGCCAACAGCGACGTCTCCATGACGGTGCAGCCCGGCGAGGTGCACGCGGTGCTGGGTGAAAACGGGGCCGGCAAATCGACGCTGATGAAAATCATCTACGGCTCGGTCAAGCCCGACGAGGGCACCGTGATGTTCAACGGCCAGCCGGTGCACATCCGCAACCCGCAGGAGGCACGGGTGCTGGGCATCAGCATGGTGTTCCAGCATTTCAGCCTGTTCGACACGCTGACGGTGGCCGAAAACGTGTGGCTGGGGCTGGACAAGAGCCTGTCGCTGGCCGAGGTCACGCAGCGCATCACCGCCAAGGCCAGCGAATACGGCCTCGACATCGACCCGGCCCGCCCGGTGCACACCCTGAGCGTGGGCGAGATGCAGCGGGTGGAAATCATCCGTTCGCTGCTGACCAATCCGCAACTGCTGATCCTCGACGAACCCACCTCGGTGCTGACGCCGCAGGCCGTTGAAAAGCTGTTTGTGGTGCTCAAAAAGCTGGCGTCCGAGGGCTGCAGCATCCTGTACATCAGCCACAAGCTGCATGAAATCCGCGAACTGTGCAGCGCCTGCACCGTGCTGCGCGGCGGCAAGGTCACGGGCGTGTGCAACCCGCAGGAAGAAAGCAACGCGTCGCTCAGCCGCCTGATGATCGGCGCCGAGCCGCCCGAACTGGAGCATCGCGCGCTCAAGGCCGGCGACACGGTGCTCAGGGTCAATGGCCTCACGCTGCCGCGCGAAGACCAGTTCGGTGTGGACCTTGAAGCCATCTCGCTGCAGGTGCGCGCAGGCGAGGTGGTGGGCATCGCCGGGGTGTCCGGCAACGGCCAGAAGGAATTGTTGTACGCGCTGTCGGGCGAGGACACCCGCGCCGACGCGCCCATGATCGAGGTGCTGGGCCGCGACGTGGCGCGTTTCGGGCCGGGCCGCCGCCGCGCCTACGGCGTGCATTTTGTGCCGGAGGAACGACTGGGCCGCGGTGCCGTGCCCACGCTCGGCCTGGCGCACAACCTGCTGCTGACGCGCCGCGAGGCGCTGGGCCGCAGCGGCTGGATCAACGTCAAGGCGCTGCAGGCGCAGGCCAGCGAGATCATCCGGCGCTTCAACGTCAAGGCCGGGGGCCCGAACGCGGCGGCCCGGTCGCTGTCGGGTGGCAACCTGCAGAAGTTCATCGTGGGCCGCGAGATTGAGGCCAACCCCAAGCTGCTGATCGTCTCGCAACCCACCTGGGGCGTGGACGTGGGGGCTTCGGCGCAGATCCGTGGCGAAATTCTGGCGCTGCGCGACGCGGGCTGCGCCGTGCTGGTGGTCAGCGAAGAGCTGGACGAACTGTTCGAGATTTGCGACCGGCTCTATGTGATCGCCAAGGGCCGCCTGTCGCCCTCGGTGGACCGCGCGCGGGCCACCGTGCCGCAGATCGGCGAGTGGATGTCGGGCTTGTGGGACACCACATCCGGTCACCCTGAGCCCTTCGACGAGCTCAGGACAGGCTCTGTCGAAGGGCTTGCGGGGGCTTCGACAGGCTCAGCCCGAACGGGTTTGGCGGGGACGGCTACGGGGGGCCACCATGTTCAAGCTTGAAGCGCGGCCCGAAGCCTCGAAGTTCTGGAGCTACGGCTCGCCCATCCTCGCGCTGCTGGTCACCGTGGTGATCGGCATGATCCTGTTCAGCGCGCTGGGCAAGGACCCGCTGCGCGGCCTGGAGGTGTTTTTCTGGGAGCCCGTCAAAAGCGGCTACGCCATCGGCGAACTGCTGGTCAAGGCGACGCCGCTGCTGCTGATCGCACTGGGGCTGGCCGTGTGCTTTCGCTCCAACGTCTGGAACATCGGTGCCGAAGGCCAGTACATCATCGGCGCCGTGGCCGCCAGCGGCGTGGCGCTGCTGGCCGACACAACCACCGGCGGCTGGATCGTCGTGCCCATTTTGATGGCCGGCGTGCTGGGCGGCATGGCTTGGGCCGGCCTGACCGCGCTGCTGCGCGACCGCTTCAACGCCAACGAAATCCTGGTCAGCCTGATGCTGGTCTATGTGGCCACCATGGTGCTGAGCTACCTGGTGTACGGGCCCTGGAAAGACCCGGCGGGCTACAACTTTCCGCAGACCAAGACGTTCGAAGCCGCCACCAAAATCCCCCGCCTGTTCGCGGGCTCGCGCGTCAGCATCGGCCTGCTTCTGGCGTTGCTCAGCGTGGCAGCGCTTTGGGTGTTCCTGTTTCGCACCCGCGCCGGGTTTGCCCAGCAGGTGGGCGGGCTGGCGCCTGCCGCTGCGCGCTACGCGGGGTTTTCGTCGCGCAGCGCGCTGTGGACGGCGCTGTTGGTGTCGGGTGGCATGGCAGGCCTGGCGGGCGCGCTGGAGGTGGCCGGGCCGATCGGGCAGCTCACGCCTTACGTGCCCGCGGGCTACGGCTTTGCCGCCATCATCGTGGCGTATGTCGGGCGGCTGCACCCGGTGGGCATGGTGTTCTCGGCCATTCTCATGAGCATGTTCTACATCGGGGGCGAATTGGCGCAGTCGCGCCTGGGGCTGCCCAAATCGCTGACGGGCGTGTTCCAGGGCCTGCTGCTGTTCACGCTGCTGGCGTGCGACACGCTGGTCAATTACAGGCTGGTTCGCCCCCCACCGAAGCCGTCCGCGGCAGGGCGGGTTGTACACACCCAGGAGGCCACGTGATGGAAAGCTACGCACTGCTCATCGCCGCCACCCTGAACGCCGGCACCGTTCTGGCGCTGGCCTCGCTGGGGCTGCTGATCAACGAAAAATCCGGCATCGTCAACCTGGGCGCCGAAGGCATGATGCTGTGCGCGGCCATCGCCGGTTTTGCCACCGTGGTGCAGACCGGCAGCGACTGGCTCGGCTTTGCCGCGGGCATGGGCGCCGGGGCGATTCTGGCCGGCATCTTTGGTGTGCTCGTGATCTGGCTCAACACCAACCAGTACGCCACGGGTCTGGCGCTCAGTCTGTTCGGGGCCGGCTTCTCGGCTTTTGCCGGCATCCAGTACGTGCAGGAAAAAATGCCGGACCGGACCAACTATGTGATCCCCGTGCTGGGCGATATTCCGCTGCTGGGCCCGGCCCTGTTCCGCCACCACCCCATGGTGTATTTCACGGTGGCGCTGGCACTGGGGATGATCTGGTTTCTCTACCGCACGCGCACCGGGCTGGTGCTGCGCAGCGTGGGCGAAAGCCCGGAATCGGCCCATGCGCTGGGCTATCCGGTGCGGCGCATCCGGCTGGCGGCCGTGGTGGCGGGCGGCGCGCTGTGCGGGCTGGCCGGGGCCTACATTTCGGTGATTTACACACCGCTGTGGGTCGAGGGCATGGTCGCAGGCAAGGGCTGGATCGCGCTGGCCCTCACCACCTTCGCCACCTGGCGCCCGGCCCGGGTCTTGCTTGGTGCCTACCTGTTTGGCGGCGTGACCATGCTGCAGTTCCATTTGCAGGGCATCGGGGTCGAGGTGCCCAGCCAGTTCCTGTCGATGCTGCCCTATGTGGCCACCATCGTGGTGCTGGCATTGATCTCGCGCAACCCGCAATGGATCCGCATCAACATGCCCGCCGCCATTGGAAAACCGTTTTATCCCGGCTCATAATCTGAGTCTTTGTCCACCTGTCTCCAGAGAAGAAAGAGGAAACCCATGACCGATCTGACCAAACGTTCCCTTCTGAAAGTGGCCGCGCTGTCGGCCGTGGCGGCGGCAGCCGTCATGGGTTGCGGCAAGAAGGAAGAGCCCAAGCCTGCGCCGGCTCCGGCACCCGTGGCCGCGCCCGAACCGGCCAAGCCCGCGCCCTTGAAAATCGCCTTCGCCTACGTCGGCCCGGTGGGCGACGGCGGCTGGACTTTTGCGCACGACAACGGCCGCAAGGCCATGGAAAAAGAGTTCGGCGACAAGGTCGTCACCAGCTTTGTCGAGAACGTGCCCGAGTCGGCCGACGCCGAGCGCGTGCTGCGCGACATGGCCGGCCAGGGCAACAAGCTGATCTTCGGCACCACCTTTGGCTACATGGAACCCATGCTCAAGGTGGCGCCCGACTTCAAGGACGTGAAGTTCGAGCACGCCACCGGCTACAAGACGGCCGAGAACATGCGCACCTACGACAGCCGCACCTACGAAGGCGCCTACATGGCCGGCGTGATCGCGGGCAAGATGACCAAGAGCAACACGCTGGGCGTGGTGGCCTCGATCCCGATCCCCGAGGTGATCCGCAACATCAACAGCTTCACGCTGGGCGCGCAGTCGAGCAACCCCAAGGTCAAGACCAAGGTGGTCTGGGTCAATGAATGGTTCAACCCGCCCAAGGAAACCGAAGCGGCCACCTCGCTCATCAACGGCGGCGCCGACGTGCTGTTCCAGAACACCGACTCGCCCGCCGTGCTCAAGACCGCGCAAGACAAGGGCAAGCGCGCCTTCGGCTGGGATTCCGACATGACCGCCTATGGCCCGAAAGCCCACCTGGCGTCGGCCGTGATCAACTGGGGCCCGTACTACATCAAGGCCACCAAGGACGCGCTCGAAGGCACCTGGACGACCGGTTCCGTCTGGTGGGGCGTGAAGGAAGGCGCCATCGACCTGGTGTCCATCGCCGAAGACGTGCCCGCCGAAACCAAGGCCCGCATCGACGAGATCAAGGCAGGCCTCAAGGCCGGCACCTACAACATCTGGAAAGGCCCGCTGCTGGACAACACCGGCAAGGAACTCCTGGCCAAGGACGCGGTGGCCGACGACAAATTCCTGAGCGGGGTGAACTTTTATGTCAAGGGTGTCGAAGGCAAGGTCCCCGGCGCCAAGTGATCTCGTGATCGGCTATCACACGGGCGCATGGCGGCGTTGCGGGGCCCGTTCAGGCCATCCTCATGGACCGAAGTCCATTCCGGTGGCCTGACACCCGCGCCTTGCCCTGCACCCGTCTGATACGCCTCCGTTCCGTGGTTCTCCAAGAGCCGCCTGCGGGCGGCTCTTTTCGTGGGGGGTGAACATGGTTGAAGAAACACTTTGGCACCCGGTGGTGGCCAGCGCCGAGGTGATTGGGGCGCCGCTGGCGGCGCGGCTGCTGGAGCGCGAGCTGGTGCTGTGGCGCGCGGGCGATGGCGTGGTGCAGGCCTGGGCCGACCGGTGCCCGCATCGTGGCGCGCGCCTGTCGATGGGGCGCGTCGAAGCCAACCGGCTGGAATGCCCCTATCACGGCTGGCAGTTCGCCGCGGGCGGGCCCTGCGTGCACGTCCCGGCGCTGCCTGAATTTGTGCCGCCGGCCGGGCATTGCGCCACGGCCTTCGAGGCGGTCGAAGCGCACGGGCTGGTGTGGGTGCGGCTGGCCCCCGGCGCAAGTGCGCTGCCCGCCTTTGCCGCCGAAGCCGATGCGCACCTGCGCAAGCTGTTGTGCGGGCCGTATGACGTGGCCACCAGCGCGCCGCGCATCGTCGAGAATTTTCTGGACATGGCGCATTTCGGCTTTGTGCACGAAGGCTGGCTGGGCGCACGCACGGCGGCGACCATCGACGCCTACTCGGTCGAGCGCACCCCCACGGGCCTGCTGGCCACCCAATGCAAGGCCTGGCAGCCGCAGTCGAGCCCGCAGGCCACCGGGCCGGCGCAGGTCGAATACACCTACGAGGTCACCGCGCCCTACACCGCGGTGCTGACCAAATTGCCCGACGCGGCGGCCGTGGCCATCGCCGGTTACCGCGAGTCGATCGCGTTGTTCATCGGCCCGCTGGCGCCCGAGGCCAGCCGCGTGTGGTTCCGGCTGGCCGTGGCCGACTTTGCTTCGCCCGACGACCAGCTGCGGGCGTTCCAGCACACCATCTTCACGCAGGACCAGCCGGTACTGGAGTCGCAACAGCCACGGCGCCTGCCGCTGGACTTGCGCGCCGAGCTGCATACTGCGGCGGACAAGTCGTCGTCGATGTACCGCCGGTTTCTGCGCGAATCCGGCATCACCTTTGGAGTTTGCTGATGTTCAAGGTCCACCCCGTTCCGCCGGGCCGCCTGCCCGCGCTGCTGCGCGCCATGCCCAAGACCGAGCTGCACATCCACATCGAAGGCTCGCTGGAGCCCGAGCTCATCTTCGCCCTGGCGCAGCGCAACGGCATCGCGCTGCCCTATGCCAGCGTGGAAGAGCTGCGCCAGGCCTACGCCTTCACCAACCTGCAGAGTTTTCTCGACATCTACTACGCCGGCGCCAGCGTGCTGATCCACGAGCAGGACTTTTATGACATGGCCTGGGCCTACCTGACGCGGGCTGCCGCCGACCACGTGGTGCACGCCGAAATCTTCTTTGACCCGCAAACCCACACCGCGCGCGGCGTGGCCATGGAAACGGTCGTCCACGGCCTGCACCGGGCCTGCGTGGACGCCAAAGCCAAACTGGGTGTGAGCGCGGCCCTGATCCTGTGCTTCCTGCGGCACCTGAGCGAGCAGGACGCGTTCGAAACGCTGGAACAGGCGCTGCCCCTGCGCGACAAGTTCATCGGTGTCGGGCTCGACTCCGGCGAAGTGGGCAACCCACCCGAGAAGTTCGCGCGCGTGTTTGCGCGCTGCCGCGCCCTGGGCCTGCACCTGGTGGCCCACGCGGGCGAAGAGGGGCCCCCGGCCTACGTCTGGGCGGCGCTCGACGTGCTGAAGGTTGAGCGCATCGACCACGGCGTGCAGTCGGCGAAAGACCCGGCGCTCATGGCACGGCTGGCGCACGACCGCATCGCGCTCACCGTGTGTCCGCTGTCCAACCTCAAGCTGTGCGTGTTCCCCACGCTGGCCGCCCACAACCTGGGCGCGCTGCTCGACGCCGGGCTGGTGGCCACCGTCAACTCCGACGACCCGGCCTACTTTGGCGGCTACCTCAACGAAAACTTCACCCAGACCTTTGCCGCCACCCACCTGGGCACGCAGCAGGCCTACGCGCTGGCGCGCAACAGCATCGACGCCAGCTTCGCGCCCGACGCCGACAAGCAGGCCTGGCTGCACCGCCTGCATGAGGTGTTCGAGAGTTTTGTGGAACACGATTACTGAACCCGTTGCCGCCCGCAGCGGCACGATGCACGGGGCTGCGTCTGCATCGATACTCCTTAAAACATAGCTATAAACGACCAATTGACAGGGGCTAAGGCCTGTTTTTGTCATTAAATTCAATCCGGCTTGACGCTGGGGCCGGTTGGCTCTAAATTAAGCGCTGTTTTTGGAGCTGAATATGGAATCCGTCCACGCCAACCTGTCTGTGAGCATGTCCGAGTTCAAGAAGAACCCGGCCGCCGTGCTGCGCGAGTCTCGCAACCGCCCCGTGGCCGTGCTCAACCACAACCGCCCCGCGTTCTACATGATCGAACCGCAGTTGTTTGAGGCCATGATGGAAGAGTTGGCCGACAGCGACCTCTACCGCAAAGCGGCGGCCCGCCTGGCCGACAAGTCGCGCGCGGTCGAGGTGAGTCTTGACCAGCTCTGAGGACAACCCCGCCCGCCGCTACGCACTGCGTTTCATGCCCGAGGCGCTGGCCGAATGGCACGCACTCGACGGCTCCGTGCGCGTACCGCTCAAAAAGTTGCTCGTCAAGCGGCTTGACCAGCCTCACGTGCCCGGCGGCGAGTTGCACGGCCCGCTGGCCGGCTGCTACAAGATCAAGCTGCTGAAGCAGGGTGTGCGCCTCGTCTATGCGGTCGAAGATGGGCAACTCGTTGTGCTCGTGCTCGCTGTGGACAAGCGGGAAGACGGCGTGGTCTACGGCTCGGCTACTGCGCGGCGCGCCAAGCGATCCCCCGGGTAGAGGGTCATCTCTGATCGTCACCGCGCCCTATGATTCCCTCCATGAGTCAAAACCTTGGGAAGGCGCCCGCCACACAGGCCGCCACCGACGCCAGCGCATCCGAGGCCGCTGCCTTCATCCAGCGCTGGCACGGCGTCACCGCCTCCGAGCTGTCCACCTCGCAAAGTTTCGTCATCCAGCTCTGCGCGCTGCTGGGCGTTGAGCCGCCGCACCCCACACCCGAACAGAGCTACATGTTCGAGCGCCCCATCACCTTCCAGCATGGCGACGGCAGCACCAGCGCCGGGCGGGTCGATTGCTACAAGCGCGGCCACTTTGTGTGGGAAAGCAAGAAACTGAAGCTGGCAAAAACGGCTGGCGTGGCCGACCCACAAACCCCGCACACCGCGCCCGTCACCACCAAAGCCTTCGACGACGCCCTGCTGCGGGCCCGCCAGCAGGCTGAAAACTACGCCCGCGCCCTGCCCGCCGCCGAAGGCCGCCCGCCCTTTGTGGTGGTGGTGGATGTCGGCCACGTGATCGAGCTCTACGCCGAATTCACCCGCTCCGGCGCCACCTACACCCCGTTCCCCGATCCGCGCAGTCACCGCATCCGCCTGCAGCAACTGGCCGACCCGGCCATCCGCGCGCGGCTCAAGGCGCTGTGGACCGACCCGCTCAGCCTCGACCCTTCGCGCGTCAGCGCCAGGGTGACGCGCGCCGTGGCCGCCGAGCTGGCCGAACTGGCCAAAAGCCTCGAGGCCGCAGGCCACGCCCCCCAGGCCGTGGCCGCTTTCCTTACCCGCTGCCTCTTCAGCATGTTTGCCGAAGACGTGGGCCTGCTCCCGAAAGTCCAATCATCCGTTCGGGCTGAACCTGTCGAAGCCCAAGGCAGCTTCGTCCATCTGCTCAAAACCTACCGCGAACAGCCCGCCACGCTGGCGCAGATGCTCAAGGTCTTCTGGGCTGGCATGGACGTGGGCGGCTTCAACGTCGCCATCGCGGCTGACGTGCTGCGCTTCAACGGCAAGCTCTTCAAAGGCGCGGGGGCCGACGGCTACGTGCTGCCGCTCACCACCACGCAGATCGACGGCCTGCTGCGCGCCGCCCGGGCCAACTGGCAAGAGGTCGAGCCCGCCATCTTTGGCACTCTGCTGGAGCGCGCGCTCGACCCCACCGAACGCCACGCCCTGGGCGCCCACTACACGCCGCGCGCCTACGTGGAGCGCCTCGTGCTGCCCACCGTGGTCGAGCCCCTGCGCGCCGACTGGGCCAACGCCCAGGCCGCTGCCGTGCTGCTGGCCCGCGACGCCGACGCCTTCACCGATGCGAAAGACGGCAAAAAGCGCGAAGCCAAGCTGCAAGAAGCCCGCGCCGAAATCCGCCGCTTTCACCACCAGCTTTGCACCACCCGCGTGCTGGACCCGGCCTGCGGCAGCGGCAACTTTCTGTATGTCACGCTGGAGCATCTGAAGCGCCTGGAGGGCGAGGTGATGAACCAGCTCGAAGCGCTGGGTGAAACGCAAGTCCGCCTGGGCCTGGAGGGCGAAACCGTCACCCTGCAGCAACTGCGCGGCATCGAACTGAACGAACGCGCCGCCGCACTGGCCGAGCTCGTGCTGTGGATCGGCTGGCTGCAATGGCACGTGCGCACCCGCGGCCTGGCCAGCGTGGCCGAACCCGTGGTGCACGACTACGGCAACATCGAAAACCGCGACGCCGTGCTGGCGTATGACCGCGCCGAGCCCGCGCTGGACGCCCAAGGCAAGCCCATCACCCGCTGGGACGGCGTGACCTTCAAGAAGCACCCCGTCACCGGTGAAGACGTGCCCGACGAGGCTGCGCAGATGGTGCAGTGGAAGTACCTGAACCCGCGCCCCGCCGAATGGCCGGCGGCGGACTTCATCGTGGGCAACCCGCCGTTCATTGGCGCAAAGTATTTGCGCGATGCGTTGGGCGACGGTTATGCGCAAGCATTGCGCGCTACCTGGCCCGAGGTGCCCGAGAGCGCGGATTTCGTCATGTACTGGTGGCACCACGCTGCGAGCCAAGTTCGTGCGGGCCACGCGCGGCGCTTCGGCTTCATCACCACCAACAGCCTGCGCCAGACCTTCAACCGCCGCGTGATCGAGGCGCACCTGAACGCGCCGAAGAACCCGCTCACACTCGCCTTCGCCGTGCCCGACCACCCGTGGGTGGACAGCGCGCAGGGCGCAGCAGTGCGCATTGCCATGAGCGTGGGCACATGTGCCTCTGTTCGGGCTGAGCCCGTCGAAGCCCCGCTCGGGCGCCTGCTCACCGTGGTCGGAGAACGCACCACCGAAGACGATGAAGTCGATGTTCAACTGGAAGAACAGGCAGGCTTTCTGCACGCCGACCTCCGCATCGGTGCCAACGTTTCGAGCGCATCTCCGCTGGTAGCGAACCTGGGTATTTCATCCCCTGGCGTGAAGCTGCACGGTGCAGGCTTCATCGTCACGCGCGAAGAGGCCACTGCCTTGCGCTGGCTCCCGCTTGCGGGAGAGGGCGGAGCTGAGGGCACGCCCGCCAAGGCGCCGCTCATCCGCGAATACCGCAACGGCCGCGACCTCATGGCCACCCCGCGCGACGTGCTGGTGATTGACGCCTTCGGCCTGAGCGCCGCGCAACTGCGCGAGCGCTTCCCAGCGGTGTACCAGTGGGTCTTGGAGCGCGTGAAGCCCGAGCGCGACCAGAACAACCGCGCAACCTATCGGGATCACTGGTGGCTGTTTGGCGAACCGCGCAAAGACCTGCGCCCGGCGCTTCATGGTTTGTCGCGTTACATCGTCACAGCCGTCACAGCGAAGCATCGGGTTTTTCAGTTTCTCGGTGAGGACGTTCTTGCCGACGATGCCTTGATGTGCATTGGCGCGGAGGACGCTTCAGTGCTCGGCGTGTTGTCCAGTCAAGTTCATGTGGAGTGGATGCTTGCAACTGGAAGTCGGTTGGGTATCGGCAACGACCCGAGGTACATCAAGTCCACCTGCTTCGAGAAGTTCCCCTTCCCAAGCGACGACACCGGCCTCACGCCCGCGCTCACCGAGCGCATCCGCCAGCTCGCCGAGCAGCTGGACGCGCACCGAAAGGTGCGGCAGGCGGCGTTTGACACCGTCACGCTCACGGGGCTCTACAACGTGCTCGACAAACTGCGCCGGGGTGAGCCGCTTTCACCCAAGGAAAAGCTTTTGCACGAGCAGGGCCTGGTGAGCGTGCTGCAAAGCCTGCACGACGAGCTGGACGCGGCGGTGTTGGAAGCCTACGGCTGGCGCGATCTGGGCGCCGTGCCGTGGGCGGACGAAGCGGCCCGCGCTGCGTGGACCGAAAGCTTGCTGGAGCGCCTGGTGGCGCTGAACGCCCGGCGCGCCGCCGAAGAAGCGGGCACCCTGCCGGGCAGCCCGCCCGGGGGCACCATCCGCTGGCTGCGCCCCGAGTTCCAGGACCCGGCGCGTCGCGTGGCCGCCGCCGCGCCGCAGCCCGAGCAAACGGGCATCGAGGGCATGGAGACCGAGGCCGGAGCCACCGCGCAAGCCCTTCGACAGGCTCAGGGCGAACGGAGCGGGGCGCAGGACGAACCGAGGTGGGCTCAAGGCGAACGGGGGGATGCGCTGGCCGACGAAGACAGCGCCGCCAAGGCGTCCGCTGCGGGCACCGCCGCCAGCGCCTCGCCGTGGCCGTCCACCCTGCCCGAGCAGGTGCGCGCCGTGGCCCAACTGCTGGGCGCCAGCCCCGCGCCGCTGCCGCTGGCCGCCATCGAAGCCGCCTTCAAAGGCAAAGGCCCGTGGAAGAAAGGCCTGCCCCGCATCCTGGAGACGCTCGAAGCGCTCGGCCGGGCACGGCGCGAAGGGGCGGGCTGGCGGGGGTAGGGCGGCCTTTAAAGCCGTGATCAATGCCAAAAAATTCAGCGATCAATCGGTGTCGGGAATGCGAAGCTGACGAGCAGATGATGGAACCGGCAAATCGGCCTGTTTGACGGTTTGAATGGGAACCTGGGTCGCACATCGCAGGATATCCCCGTCGTCAGAATAGATGCGCTGCACGTTGCGGGATGCGGCGCAGGCCACGATCATCCAGTCAAACTTGAATTTGGTGCGCGAGACGGCCTTTTGGTTTTTGACGTCCCATGCGGCCTCCAGCAGCAAGGCACATTCGGTCGCAGCACGCCGGTCATAAGGGATGACCTCGAATGCGCTGCTGCTCTGAAGTTGCTGTAAATATTTGTCTCGTGCAGTGCCTGCACGGACCAGGAGTTCTGTCAGGCACGGCGACGGAATCAAGATACGCGTTCTGGTTTTGGACAGTTCCGCGACCAGGAAGTCCAGGGCTGCCCGCCGACCGCCCTGCAATCGGGGGTTAAAAAGATCGATGAGATAGGTGGAATCAAAAACGACACCCGCCATCGCTCAGGCCTCACGCAGTTTGCGCAACTCGGCCTGCGGGTCTGCGAAGGAATTCCACTGGCTTCCCTCGATATTCCTGAGCGCCTCTATCGCATCCTCAAGGTGAGCTTGTTCAAGGAGTTCCCAACTCTTGATCTGAAACGCGTCGAGTTCCCACGCACGCTCTGGGGTTCGTCGCCACTTTCCCATGCCCTGCACCCGAACCAGATCGCCAAACAGGTGGCGAGCCAGCTCGCGGGCAAGGGTGCGGCTGGTGTTGCAGCGGTAGATCGTGCCGTCAGTGTCTTGCAGGTGCAAAGGCACGGTATCGTCCTTGCCGCCGACCCGAATGACCGAGCCAACCAGCTCACCGGCTTCGTGCACGACCGCTTCATCGGCGAGGGGTGTTTTGCAGCCCGGGAAGTTGACGATCATCGCGCCACCTTTGACCCGCAAGGTTGCAGATGCGTTGTCTTCACGAAGCATGGCGTTGATATGCTGCACCGACTGGGTTGCGTCGTCCGGGCCTTGGCCGACGCCCACCAGTTCCAGTCGCGCCTGGACCTTTGGCGCTGCGGTGGCGTGGACATGAATTTCAGGAACAGCGCTGCCTTTGCGCACTTTCATGAAATACACCCGATCCTGATACCCGAACACGACGGCCAGGCGTGCCAGGTATTCCGCCAGACGCTTCATGGGCAGCGTCTCTGGCTTCCACGCGTCGATTCGAAAATCAAAAACAGTTGGCGCATCCATCCTGAAATTATCCATCTGGTTTGATCGGGACGACAGCAGTATCAACCCGGGGACCGGTTTGCTCCTTGAAACGCAGCAAATTGCAGTGATTCAACGCTGAAATAGGGGGTTTTGTCTCACAAATCCCGAAACGACCATCAGGCGTGCTTCCATGGCCCGGCTGATAAAATCCTCCCAGGCTGCTGCCCCGGCAGCCTTTGTTTTTTTCTTCATCCGGGGCCATGTAGAGGACCACCATGTACAAAAACCTCGCCGCCACGGCCGTGGCTGCCTGCCTGTTTTTTCCTGCTTTCCCCAGCTTTTCCCAGACTGCACCGGCGCCGACCCCGCCGACCGTCCCGACCCTGCCGCTCAAGGTCGGCTTTGTGTACGTCACGCCCGTCACCGATGCCGGCTGGGTGCGTCAGCACGAAGAAGGGCGCAAGGCGATGGAAGCCGCGCTGCCTGGCCGGGTGAGCACCACCTATGTCGAGAACGTGGCCGAAGGCCCGGACGCCGAGCGCGTGATCCGCGACCTGGCGGCCACGGGCCACCGCCTCATCTTCACCCCGAGCTTTGGCTACATGGAGCCCACGCTCAAGGTGGCGCAGGCGTTCCCCGACGTGAAGTTCGAGTCGATCACCGGTTACAAGACGGCGCCCAACGTGGCCACCGCCAACGCCCGGTACTACGAGGGCCGCTACCTTGCGGGCATTGCGGCGGGCCGCATGACGAAGACCGGCGTGGCGGGTTATGTGGCGGGCTTCCCGATCCCCGAGGTGTTGCAGGGCATCAACGCCTTTGCGTTGGGCATGCGCTCGGTCAACCCCAAGGCCACGGTCAAGGTGGTGTGGCTCAACGCCTGGTTCGACCCGCCGCGCGAGCGCGACGCGGCCATGACGCTGTTCAACCAGGACGTGGACGTGATCGCCTTTCACACCGCATCCACCGCCGTGATGGCTGCCGCCCAGGAACGCGGAAAAATGGCCGTGGCCTACCACTCCGACATGCGCAAGGTCGCGCCCGATGCGCAGATCGTGGCCGTCACGCACCAGTGGGGCGCATATGACACGGCGCGTGCCCGGGCGGTGCTGGACGGCAGCTGGAAGAGCGGCAACGTCTGGGGCGGCGTGAAGGAAGGCATGGTGCGCGTGGGCGATTTCGGCCCGAAGGTGCCCCAAGCCGTGCAACGCGAGGTGCTGGCGCGCCAGCAGGACATTGCGAAGGGGCGGTTGCAGCCTTTCGCGGCCCAACGCGCCGTGCGGGACAACACCGGCCGCGAGGTCACCGCCGCTGGCCATGCGCTGACCGACGCCGAGATCCTCCACATGAACTGGCTGGTCGAAGGGGTGCAGGGCAAGCTCACGCACTGAGCGGAGAGGGCCTGGCGGCCGATGCGGCGTGCATACCGGCTATCTGGCACGGCGTATGCGTTGGCGTCGTGTCACGTTTAAGCTCTCGTCTCATGCATGCCTACCGCGCCGCCATCCTGCGATTTGCCGACGATCATTCCGCCATTTATGACGAAGACGGGCTGCTGGTGGTCGGGCCCGATGCCAGTGGCCGGCCCGTGGTGCGCACTGTGGGGCCGTACCACGATCTGGCGCCCAACTTCCCCGGCGTGGCCGTGGAGCACCTGCCCGGCCGCATCCTCGCGCCGGGGTTTGTCGATCTGCACATCCATTACCCGCAGACCGACGTGATCGGCTCGCCCGCCGACGGCCTGCTGCCCTGGCTCGAAAACTACACCTTCCCGCACGAATCGCGCTTTGCCGACGCGGCCTACGCCCGTGGCGTGGCGGCGTTCTTCCTGGACGAGCTGGCGCGCAACGGCGTGACCACGGCGCTCACCTTTGCCACCTCGCACCCGCAGTCGGTGGACGCCTTCTTCACCGAGGCGCAGGCGCGCGGCCTGCGCATGATCACCGGCAAGGTGCTGCAAGACCGCCACTCGCCCGACGGCGTGCGCGACGACACCGCGCAAAGCCTGATCGACACCGAAGCGTTGATCCAGCGCTGGCATGGCAAAGATCGCCTGGGCTATGCCATCACGCCGCGCTTCGCACCGAGCTGCAGCGACGCGCAGATGCGCGGCGCCGGCGCGCTGGCGGCGAAGTACCCCGACGTGTGGGTGCAGTCACACGTGGCCGAAAACCGGGACGAGGTGCAGTGGGTGCGCGAGCTGTACCCGCAGGCCCGCAGCTACCTGTCGGTCTACGACAACTTCGGCCTGCTGCGCCAGCGCGCCGTGTACGCCCACTGCCTCCACTTTGACGACGCCGACCGGGCGCTGATGCGAAGCACGGGCGCGGCGGCTGCCATCAGCCCCACCAGCAACCTGTTTCTGGGCAGCGGTTTTTTTGATTACGAAGGCGCTGACCGCATCGGCTACCGCTACGGCCTGGCCAGCGACGTGGGCGGCGGCACCAGCTTCAGCCCGTTTCACACCATGCTGGCGGCCTACGTCGTGGGGCGCGAGGGGCAGACCAAGCCGGGCCTGTCGCTCAGGCCCCAGCAGTTGTGGTGGCAGCACACGGCCGGCGCGGCGGCGGCGCTGGGCCTGGACGGCGTGATCGGCAATCTGCAAAAGGGCTGCGAAGCTGATTTCCTGGTGCTCAACCCGCAGGCCACGCCCCTGCTGGCGCGCAAGACGGCGCTGGCGAACAGTCTGGACGAGTTGCTGTTTTCGATGATCGTGCTGGGCGACGACCGGTTGGTGGAGCGAACCTTGATTTCTCAATAAAATACGTCATTAGCCCCCGCCAAATGGCGATAGTTTGCTATAAAAATAGGTAGCTTCCACAAAGCCGTGGCCAACCCGGCCATCCCGGCCACGGCGATCCCTACAATCTCCCGCAACGGAGAACCCCAGCACCATGAGCATCAAAAGCGACCAATGGATCCGCCGCATGGCCGAGACGACCGGCATGATCGAGCCTTTCGAGCCCCGCCAGGTGCGGGAGGCCGCGGGCCACAAGATCATCAGCTACGGCACCTCGAGCTATGGCTACGACATCCGCTGCGCGCCCGAATTCAAGGTCTTCACCAATATCCACAGCACGGTGGTCGATCCGAAAAACTTTGACGAGAAAAGCTTCGTTGATTTTCATGACGACGTGTGCATCATCCCGCCCAACAGCTTTGCGCTGGCGCGCACCATGGAGTACTTCCGCATTCCGCGCAACGTGCTGACCATCTGCCTGGGCAAAAGCACCTACGCGCGCTGCGGCATCATCGTCAATGTGACGCCGTTCGAGCCCGAATGGGAGGGCTACGTGACGCTGGAGTTCTCCAACACCACGCCGCTGCCGGCCAAGATTTATGCGGGTGAAGGCTGCGCCCAGGTGCTGTTCTTCGAGAGCGACGAAGTCTGCGAAACCAGCTACAAGGACCGCGGCGGCAAGTACCAGGGCCAGCGCGGCGTGACGCTGCCCAAGGCGTAACCGGTCAACGCGCGGTCGGGCGCTCAGTCGCCGCTGCAGCCCAGCGCGCAACGCGCGGCCGCCAGGTCCCACCCGGCCCAACCACAGCTTTTGAACAGCACCGGGCCCGCGGCGCGTGGGCGTTGACCGCCCGCCACGCCATTCACCACGTCGCGCAGCGTGGCAAATTCTTCGACCGGCAAACCGGCCTGCAGCAGATCGCCGGCCTCGTGCACGGCGTCGGCCGTGTCCACGACGATGGTGCCAAGTTCGGCCACATGGCGGCACAGTGGCGGGCCGAGTTCCACCATCGACGGCGTGAACGCACCCACCGCCGCGATGAAGGCGTCCGCCCGTGGTGGCGCGGCCAGCACCACCCCGCTGGCGGGCGTGCAGGTGACGACCAGCGGGCAGTCGGCCAGTGCGGCGTTGGCGTCGTGCACCACGCGCGCGTGCAAGCCGAGCGTGCGGGCGTGCTGCGCCAGCGCCTGCGCGCTGGCTTCGCTGCGCGACGCGATGCAAACCGATTTCACGCCCAGGCCCTGCGCAAAGGCCTCCAGGTGCGCCCGCCCCTGCACGCCGGCGCCGACGATCAGCAGCGGGCCGCCCGGATCGGACGCCAGGTATTGCGCGGCCAGGGCCGAGACGGCCGCGGTGCGCCGGGCCGTGACGGTCGGGCCGTCCAGCACCTGGCGGCGCACGCCGGTGGCCACGTCAAACACCACCACGTCGCCCTGGATGGTGGCGCGGCCGGTGCCCGCGTTGGCCGGGGTGAAGGTGATGAGCTTGACGATGGCCACGCGCGCGTCGTGGGCCGGCATCACGAACAGGCTGGCGCCACCGGGCAGCGCCAGCACCTGGCGCGGCGGCACCTGCACGCGGGTGTCGCGCAGCAGGGCGTCCATTTCGGCGATCAGGGCGGGCCAGGGCAGGCGGGCCGCGGTTTCGGTGGCGTTCAGCAGCTGGGGCATGACCGGATCGTAGCCGCGCAGCACCCGGCCCTGGAGCCCTGGAAGGGTGCGACCCTGTGGCGATCACGCCGCAACGCGGTGGGCTGATCGCCTTGATTCATGCCAATTAGTGGACGTTTTGCGAACTTTCAGGTTCCTTTTTTTACCTTCAAGATGCGGTTGGGCCGTCGTTTCGATAGTATTTGTTACCGGCTGTCACAAGAACACGCCAACGAGGGTAGGGAAGGGGTAGGGAATATGGGGAAGGGAATCACGATGCACTGGGCCAAGGTGTCGCGCCGCCGCGCCGCGCTGGTGGGGCTGGGTGTGGCGGTGATCACGGGGCAACTCATGTTCATGGCGAATCTGGTGCGGGCCCAGGTCGAGCGTGGGCAAGCCTGGCAGGGAAAAACCGTTGGCAAACTGGTGGCGACGGACCCTTGTCTGGACTACAAGATCGCCGCTGCGCGCGCCGGCTGCACACCCGCGGTGCGGGTGCGCGGGCCGATGGCGTCCGGTCGGCTGGAGTTGGCCGAGACGGTGGCGCCGCAAGTGCACTGAGCACGCGTCGCGCCAACCGCAGCGCCGTGCCCATCACCCCCAATCGGTGGATGGTGGTTGCCGGAACCCGTCTCGGTTTAAGGCGTAAGCGGGCTTCCCGGCGGTCAGTGCAGGGCACCCGCTGTCTGGCGGGTGTCTGTTGGCGTGGTCAGCGCACACTTCAGCGCTGCGCGCAGGCCGCGCACCATGTCGACGAGCGGCATGGCGGGGGTGCCTTGGCCGGGCAGCCAGGGCAGGTGGATGAAGCCGCCGCGCATCGGGTGAAAGCCCCGCTGCGTGGCCAGCAGGTGCATGAGCCCGAAAAACACATGGTTGCAGACAAAGGTGCCCGCAGTCTGCGACACCTCGGCCGCCACGCCCGCGGCCTGCACGGCGCCCTGCATCGCCTTGATCGGCAGGGTGCTGAAATACGCTGCCGGGGCGCCGGGCACCACCGGCATATCGATCGGCTGGGCGCCCGCGTTGTCGGGGATGCAGGCGTCGTCCACGTTGATGGCGACGCGTTCCAGCGACAGCGCGGCGCGGCCGCCGGCCTGCCCGACGCAGACCACCAGCGCCGGGCGGTGGGTTTGCAGCAGGGTGCGCAATAGCGTCAGGGCGTCGCCAAACGCCGTGGGCAGGCAGGCCGCGACCACGCGGTGCCCGGCCACGCGCCGCCCGTGCAGGGCGCGCACGGCCTGTTCGCTGGAATTGACGGCGCCCCCGCCGAACGTGTTGAAACCCGTGATCAGGACGCAGGGCAAGGCTGCGGAGCGCGCCGCGGAGGTGGTTTCGGGGGCCCGGGTGCGTGAGCGTGTGGGGACTGCGATGCGGCGAGCGGTTACCATGGAATCACTGTAGCGCAGCGTGGCGCGTGCGCAGGGCATCCGGGGGAGAAAAAGCATGAAATGGGAAGGCAACCGCGAGTCGGACAACGTGGAAGACCGCCGCAGCGACGGGGGTGGCGGCTTTGGCGGCGGCGGCGGACTGTTCGGCGGGCGCAGCATTGGCATCGGCACCATCGTGATCGCGCTGCTGGGCGGCTGGATATTCGGCATCAACCCGCTGACGATCTTGGGCCTGCTGAGTGGCGGCGGCGCGCCCACCGCGCAGGTGCAGCAGGCACCGGCCCATCGCCCGCCGGCCGACGACAAGATGGCGCGGTTCGTGTCGACCGTGCTGGCCGACACCGAAGACGTCTGGAAGGGCGTCTTCACGCAGGGCGGCGCGCAATACCGGGAGCCGCGTCTGGTGCTGTTCCGCGGTGCCACACCCACCGCCTGCGGTTCGGGCCAGGCCGCCATGGGGCCGTTTTACTGCCCGGCCGACCAGAAGGTCTACATCGACCTGGGGTTTTACGAAACGCTCAAAAACCGCCTGGGCGCCCCCGGTGACTTTGCCCAGGCCTATGTGATCGCGCACGAAGTGGGCCACCACGTGCAGAACCTGCTCGGCATCAGCCGCAAGATGGACGAAATGCGGGGCCGCGTGAGCCAGACCGACTACAACGCGATGAGCGTGCGCCTGGAACTGCAGGCCGACTGTTTTGCCGGCGTCTGGGCCCACCATGCGCAGAACGCGCGGCAGATTCTGGAGCAGGGCGACGTCGAAGAAGCCATGAACGCCGCCGCCAAGATTGGCGACGACGCCCTGCAGCGGGGCGGTGGCGGTGCGGTGGTGCCCGAGAGCTTCACCCACGGCACCAGCGCGCAGCGCCAGCGCTGGTTTGCCTCGGGCCTGAAGACCGGCAGCGTCAAGGCCTGCGACACGTTCAGCAGTCGAAATTTATAAGAAATCGGCCTGATCCCCCCGCCGATTGGCGATAGTTTGCTTCTATAAATGTAGCGATCAAGGCCTGCCAACGTGGCCCCGTGTGGGCTCGGTGCACGGTTGCACGGGCCATGGCAAGGGCGGGGTGGCAGGCCCTTTCGGGGGGCCGGGCAGGCGCATTCGGGGCCAGGGTCGACCCCGGGGCCGTCCAATGCGACAATAGCAGGCTCAATGACAGCATCTTTTTCCAATCTCCAGCTGGCCGAGCCGCTGGCACGCGCCGTGGCCGAAATGGGCTACGAGTCCATGACCCCCATCCAGGCGCAGGCCATTCCCGTCGTCATGACCGGGCAGGACGTGATGGGCGCGGCCCAGACCGGCACCGGCAAGACGGCGGCGTTCACGCTGCCGCTGCTGCACCGCCTGCTCAAGCACGAAAACACCTCCACCTCGCCTGCACGCCACCCGGTGCGCGCGCTGGTGCTGCTGCCCACGCGCGAACTGGCCGACCAGGTGGCGCAGCAGGTCAAGCTCTACGCCAAGTTCACCAACCTGCGCAGCACGGTCGTGTTTGGCGGCATCGACATGAAGCCCCAGACGGCCGAGCTCAAGCGCGGGGTCGAGGTGCTGGTGGCCACGCCGGGGCGTCTGCTTGACCACATCGAGGCCAAGAACGCGGTGTTGAACCAGGTCGAATACGTGGTGCTCGACGAAGCCGACCGCATGCTCGACATCGGCTTTTTGCCAGACCTGCAGCGCATCCTGAGCTTTTTGCCCAAGCAGCGCACCACGCTGCTGTTCAGCGCCACGTTCTCGCCCGAGATCAAGCGCCTGGCCGGCAGCTACCTGCAAGACCCGGTCACCATCGAGGTGGCGCGCCCCAACGAGACGGCGTCCACCGTCGAGCAGCATTTCTACAGCGTCACCGACGACGACAAGCGCCACGCGGTGCACCAGGTGCTCAAGAGCCGGGGCATCCGCCAGGCCTTTGTGTTTGTGAACAGCAAGCTCGGCTGCGCACGGCTGGCCCGCAGCCTGGAGCGCGAGGGCCTGAAAACCACCGCCCTGCACGGCGACAAGAGCCAGGACGAGCGCCTCAAGGCGCTGGCCGCGTTCAAGGCCGGCGAGGTCGATCTGCTGGTGGCCACCGACGTGGCCGCCCGCGGGCTCGACATCAAGGACGTGCCGGCGGTGTTCAACTTTGACGTGCCGTTCAACGCCGAAGACTATGTGCACCGCATCGGCCGCACCGGCCGCGCCGGCGCCTCGGGCCTGGCGGTGACGCTGGTCACGTCCAACGACGGCCGCCTCATGGGCGACCTGGAAAAACTGCTCAAACGCAAGATCGAGCTGGAAGCGCTGGAATACGACGAAGACAAGCCCAAGGGCCGCATCAACGACGGCCGCCGCCATTGGCGCGAAGAAGGCGAACTGGGCGACCCGCGTGATGTGCTGGACGCGCCACCCCCAAGCCGCGAGCGCACCGAAAGCCGCCCGCCGCGCGCGCAACGCCCGGCCGCCGCCCCGCGTGACCCGTTTTTCGACCAGCCCTATGAGGCCCCAACGGCCGAAGCCGCACCGGCCTGGGACGCTGCGGCCAAGCCCGCCGGCACGCGGGTGTCGGCCAACATCAAACCCAAGCGCAAGGTGGCGGCGCTGTTCAAGAGTGCCTGAGTCGCCGCGCTGCGATTTTCAAGCTTTTTAGGCCTCTAGTCCCCGTCAATTGGTCATTGTTTGCTACTTTATTTGTAGTATTTGAGTGACGCCTTGCGCCGTCCGCATGGCTTTTCAGTCGCCCGGAGCCTGGGCTTGGTCGCACTCCACCTGCACCCGGCGGCCGCCGCCCGCGTCATTGTTCAGCGCCCAGGCGCTCAGGCAGCCTCCCCAGACGCAACCGGTGTCCAGCGAGATCACGTCTGGCCGCACCACCGCGCCCAGCGTGGACCAATGCCCGAAGGCCACGGGCGTGCCCGCCGTGCGCCGGCCCGGCACGTCAAACCAGGGCGAAAAACCCGGTGGCGCGTCGTTGGCGCCACCGCTCTTGACCGTGAATTCCAGTTGCCCGTCGGGGGTGCAATAGCGAATGCGCGTCAGCGTGTTGACGATCACCCGCAGGCGATCGGCGCCCCGCAGTCCGTCGTCCCAGCGGTCGGGCAGGTTGCCGTACATCCGGTGCAAAAAGGCGGGCAGGTCCGGCCCGCGCAGCACCGCCTGCACCTCGGCGGCCAGCGCCACGGTTTGCGCCGCGCTCCAGCCCGGCAGCACGCCGGCATGCACCATCAGCACGCCATGTTCGAACAGGGCCAGGTGCTGCTGGCACAGCCAGTCGAGCAGGGCGGCGCGGTCGGGCGCCCCCAGCACGCCGTCCAGCGTGTCCTTGCGGTGCGGCGGGCGCACGCCGTGCGCCACGGCCAGCAGGTGCAGGTCGTGGTTGCCCAGCAGGCAGCGTGCGGCGGCGCCGTAACCCATGAGGCGGCGCAGCACGGCGGCCGAGTCCGGCCCGCGGTTGACCAGGTCGCCCAGCAGGTACAGGGTGTCGCGGCTTGCAGAAAAATCAATTTTGTCGAGCAGACGGCCCAGGGCGCGGTCGCAGCCCTGCACATCGCCAATCAAGTAAAGTGCCATGGGGTCATTTTCATTGGGGATTCATGGATTTATTGCTGATTGTGTTCCTGACGCTGCTCAATGGCGTGTTTGCCATGTCCGAGCTGGCCTTGGCCTCCAGTCGCAAGGCGCGCCTGGGCGCCATGGCCGAGTCCGGCGACAAAGGTGCCACCGCCGCCCTCAAGCTGCTGGACGACCCGACCCGGTTTCTCTCGAGCATCCAGATCGGCATCACCTCGATCGGTGTGCTCAACGGCATCGTGGGCGAGGCGGCTTTCAGCGCGGGCCTGGCCGCGTGGCTGCAGAGTCTGGGGCTGGCCGAAAAGCCCTCTGGCATCGCGGCCACCGGCATCGTGGTGACGCTGATCACCTTCACCACCATCATTTTTGGCGAACTGGTGCCCAAGCGCATTGGCCAGCTTTATCCCGAGGCCGTGGCGCGCTGGGTGGCGCAACCCATGAGCTGGCTGGCCCGGGCCGCCGGGCCCTTTGTGCGCCTGCTCACGGCCACGACGCACGGCGTGCTCAAGCTGCTGCGCATTGACACCACCGGCAACCGCGCCGTGACCGAAGAAGAAATCAGCGCCAGCCTGAGTGAAGGCGTGGACGCCGGGCTGATCGAGGCGCACGAACACCAGATGGTGCAGAACGTGTTTCACCTGGACGACCGGCCGCTGACTTCGCTGATGGTGCCGCGGTCGGACATTGCCTGGCTGGATGCTTCCAGTTCAGTAGCGGAGTGTCTAAAGCGGGCGGGGGCTGAAGGCGAAAACGGAACCCATTCCTGGTACCCGGTGTGCCGCGGCTCGCTGGACGACGTGGTGGGCGTCATCAGTGTGGCCAAGCTGCTGGCGCTGGGGGTGGACACGCCAGGCACCATCGGGCCGCATGTGCTGCCGGCGTCGTTTGTGCCAGAGACACTGAGCGGCATGGAACTGCTGGAGCAGTTGCGCGCCCGCTCCGGGCGCATCGTGTTCATTGTGGACGAATACGGTGTGGTGCAGGGCCTGATGACGCCGGGCGATTTGCTCGAAGCCATCACGGGCGAATTGCAACCCGGGGCCCAGATCGATGCCTGGGCCACCCGGCACGAAGACGGCTCGTGGCTGCTCGATGGCCTGATGCCGGTCAACGAACTCAAGGCGCGGCTGGACATCCGCCAATTGCCCGACGATGACCGGGGGCTCTACAACACCCTGGCCGGCCTGTTGATGGCGGTTTCCGGTCGGCTGCCCGCAAATGGCGAGCGAATTGAATGTGCGGGTTGGGTATTCGAGGTAATGGAGCTTGACGGAAAAAGAATCGACAAGGTTCTGGCGGTTCCGGCCGGTGTAAATCAAATTCCCGCGACGGATTGATATTGGGCCGGTGTTCCCAATTTCTTTGGATGTTTTATGTTATTGGTATAAAAAGGCTTTGTACAATACCGGCTCTACAACCCATTCATTCATTCATTTTGGAGAAGCCTCATGTCCACCTACAAAGAACTCGTTGCGCAGCGTGAAGCCCTTGAAAAGCAGATCGCCCAGGCCCGCCAGAACGAAATTTCCCAGGCGGTGAACAAGGTGCGCGAGCTGATCGCCGAATTCGGATTGACCCCCAAGGACGTTTTCTCCTCCATTAAATCATCCAAAACCCGCTCCGCCGGGTCGGGCACAAAAGTGGCACCCAAATACCGTAACCCGGTGACGGGCGACACCTGGACCGGCCGTGGCAAGGCGCCAAAATGGATCGACGGCAAAGATCGGGCGCAATACCTGATTGGCTGATTGGCTGATTGGCAGATTGCCGGATGGGTCGGTGAAGATGCGCCGCAGTTCGGGTTGGATAATCGCGGCTTGAGGGGTTTTGCACGTCGGGTTGGAAACTTCGGCCCGGGTTGCGGGTCCGACCTGTAGCATGACAACCGGTTTCATGTGCCTGTGCGCTTCGCGGCGCATCCTTGCATCCCCACCTGCCATGATCCTCCTATGACCCACCCCACCGCCACCGCCGTTGTCCCACCTGATACAAGCGCCGCCAGCACCCTGTCGTCCGACCTGACCGCGATGCGTCCCAAGCTGCTTCGTCATGCCAGGGTCCTGGTGCGCGACGCCACCATTGCCGAAGATCTGGTGCAGGAAACCCTGCTGGCGGTGTTTGAGCGCCGCGCCCAGCATCAGGGCGCATCAACCCTGCACACCTGGGCCACGGCGATTCTCAAGAACAAGGTGGCCGACTGGTACCGCTCGCCCGATCGGGTCCGCCTCACGTCCATCGAAACCGACGACGCTGGCAGCACCGACGACGCGCTGGATCGGCTGTTCAACGCGCAGGGTGAGCACGCGGCACCGGTGCAGGCGTGGCAGCAACCCGAGACCCAGATGGAGACCCACCAGCTCAAGAATGTGCTGGATCAATGTGTGGAGCGCCTGTCCGGCCTTCAGGGCACGGCTTTCATGATGCGCGAATGGCTGGGCTTTGAAACCCACGAAGTGGCGCAGCGGCTGGACATCAGTGCAGAGAACTGCCGCACGCTGTTGCACCGCGCACGGCTGAGCTTGCGCGGCTGTCTGCAGGTGCGCTGGTATGGCAAGGTGCGCGCATGAGGCTCATGTACTCCTGCCGCAAGGTGGCCGAACTGTTGCTGGAAGCGCAAGACGAACCCCTGGGGCTGTTCCAGCGCCTGCAGCTCAAGGTGCACCTGAACCGGTGCAGCGACTGCACCAATTTTGGCGAACAGATCCAGGGCATCCGCGATCTGCTGGTGGCCCCGGACCTCTCCGATCTTCCTGATGATTCCGATGTGGTGAATTTGCCGAAACAAGGCGATTAACCCTATTGACAGAATTGTTGTCACGTAATAGCGGCGTGGCGCGACTAACTCGGTAACGGCACTCTCACACAGTTCCTCAACGCCGTTGTTTGTTCATTCTGTCAACGTACCAAGGAAACCATCATGAAAACTCTACTCGCGACCCTCGTTTTTGCCGTCACTGCCACCGCCGCCCTGGCCGACTCTCCGCTGCCCGATGGCGCCAGCACCCCCAACCTGCAGGGTTCCAGCCTGTCGCGTGCTGCAGTGAAGGCCCAGGTGCTGCAGGCGCGCGCCGAAGGTACGCTGTTCGTCACCACCGAAGGCAACCCGTTGAACAATGTGGCCGTGACGTCGAACAAGACACGCGCCGAAGTCCAGGCTGAAGCCACGAGAGCCTTTTCCGGCGAAACCGGTGGCGTGTCGAACACCTTCACGCTGGGAAGTTAATCGAAGTTCAGTCGTGCTGCGTTGCGCATTGCCGCAACGCCAAAACGAAAAGGGTCAGCACATCCGTGCCGGCCCTTTTTTTGTGTGCCGGGGCGTCATTCATGGCGCCCCGGTGCGGATCAGGCGGTCGCACCTTGCGCGATGGAGGCCCGCACGTCGCGCTGCCACTGGGTCGGGGTGCCGCCGGTCATTCTGGCGAAAGCACGGGTCAACGCACTGGCGCTGCCGTACCCGACATCGGACGCCACGTGTTGGAGCGGGCGGCCGGACCGCAGCAGGTCCTGGGCCATCGTGATGCGCCAGGCGGCCAGGTAGTTGGCGGGCGTTTCGCCAGTGATCTGCCGAAAATGCAGCGCAAACCGCGCGCGTGACATGCCTGCCACCGCGGCCATGGCGGGCAAGTCCCAGGGACGCGCAGGGTCTTCATGCAGCGCCATCAGAACTTTGGCCAATCGCGGGTCGGCCAGTCCGGCCATGGCGCCACCTTGCATCAAGCCGCGCTCCATGCAATGCCGCAGCAGGCGGATCAGCAGCAGTTCGCACAGGCGGTCGAGCGCGGCCTGGCGACCACAGTGGTCACCAAAGGCCTCGTCCTGCAACAGGTCCAGCAACGGTGCCGCGCCCGACAGGTCGACCAGCGGGATCAGGACTTCGGAGGGCAGTGAATCGGAAATGGGGTTGTGGCCACCGGTGCCGAACTGGATGGTGGCGCACACCACATCGGCGCCGTGGACGTCATGGGCGATGAGCCGGTGCGCTTCGGGGCGCGGCAAAAACAGCAGGGACGGCTGGTCGATCACGCGCGTCGCACCGTTTTCCTCGACCAGATCCACCGGGCCGCGCTTGATGAGGTGAATGTGGCCGCGCCGCGTGTCGCCTGAAAAATCGTGGATGCCGCAAATCTGCCCCGAATAGAACACCCCTGCACTCAGGGAAAAGCGATGGAGCAAAAAAGAGAGTCGATCCATTTTGGAAACGTTTGGTAATTCTTATCCTACTATGAACTACTAAAAATCTCTCTTGGGGTGTCTTTAACCCTTGGTCGCACGCCTCATGAGAGGCGTTTGCACGTGAGCGGGGGGCAGCGGGTAAGCGACGGGCGCCAGGGGTGAAACGCTAGGCACAGCCAATGCGGCGTCGAGTTCACGAACCTGGTGCACCCGTCGCAGGTTAGACGGGGCCGTGTTGTGGTTCGTGACAACTTATTTGCAGCGTAAGCGGTCAACCAACCACGTCTTCCCATAGAGCACCTGAGAGAGGAAGCTACGTGTCCATGTAGAACAAGGTGGACACGTATGTCAGAGATCGACG
>PHCI01000010.1 GCA_002842205.1 Betaproteobacteria bacterium HGW-Betaproteobacteria-3
CGACTGCGGCTTTCGCGGACTGACCCGTGAATCTCCAAATCCACCGCCTGATCTTCAATACAACAAGAGGGCTTCGCATCATGCAGCACGCCACCGGCGGACGCACCTGTTTGCCCACGCCTGCACCCTCGTTTGAACACCGGTCCGGAACGAGGCTGCGCAGGATTTCAACACCAAATCGCCCTCTTCCCCCTGCCCGTTCTATCAAGTTTGCTATTTCTTCGGTAGTAAGAAGTTAAAGGCATGGCAAGATCAACGCCTGCGATCTGCAGAACACGGGCGCAGGCCGCAGAATCGCAAACACAGATCCGGGATCTTTGCCACGCAGTCATGCTCAACTTGCCATCGTCGTCAACGCTGGTGCGCCTCCTGGCCCACCTCCTCGCCATCGCCGCCCTTGCCGTCGCCGCCGCAGCGCACGGCGCGCAAAACGCGGTGCCGCAGGCCCCGCTGGTGCCGCTGGCGCGTGTGGGGCCGTGGTCGGCGGTGGCGTCGCTGGTGGGCTTGGGCGACCGGGTGTGGTTCACCAACAGCGTGAAGTTCCGCGACCACAACTCGGCCGATGTGTACAGCTACAACCCGCGCACGGGCGCGCTGCGGCTGGAGCAGCATCTGTTTTCGCAAGACACGGGGCACCCCACCGTGGCCGGGGGCCTGTTGTACTGGCCGTTTGAAGACCCGCGATTTTCCGCCGGCCAGGGTGAGTTCATGGTGACCAACGGGCGCGACTGGCAGTGGCGCAGCCTGCCCACGCCACGGGTGCTGCATGTGCACGACATGCTGGCCGACGGCAGCACGCTGTACGCCGCGTCGGGCGGCTTTGAGGCCGCGCTGCACCGCTCGGACGACGGCGGTCAAAGCTGGCGCCTGCTCTACACCCACCGCAACGCCCCCAATTCCTACAGCCGCCTGGTCAGTCAGGCGATGCTGGGGCCGCAGTTGTTTGCAGGGCTGGACGCCAGCGGCGAAACCGGCCCCAAGCTGCTGCAATGGAAGCACGACACTTTGGTGCCCGTACCGGGCTGGCCCGGCGGCGAGCGGGCCGATGGGCTGACGGTGTTTCGCGGGCGGCTCTATGCCCTGCACGTGGACGGCGACGGCACCCAACTGTGGCGCACCGATGGCCGCCGCTCGGGCGCGGTGCGCGGCATGGCGCAGGTGCGCGTGCGGGCGCTGGCCGCCGGCCCGGGTGCGCTGTGGGCCGTGAGCGCGCGCGATGGCGGCGGCACGCTGTGGCGCAGCCCCGACGGCACCGCCTGGCAGGTGGCCCAGCGCTTTGAGGGCGACGAGCCGCTGGACGTGGCCGTGGTGCAGGGCCGGGTGTACGTGGGCGCGATTGGCGCGGACGGGCGCGGCGTGCTGTATGGGCCGCAGGCACGGCGCGACGCGCCAACACCTCGGGCCACCCACCCGGCGGGCATTGCGGCGGACGCCCTCGCCCCGCGCACACCGGCCATGACGTCCACGTCCACGTCCACGTCCACGTCCACGTCCACGTCCACGTCCACGTCAATGCCAATGCCAATGCCCGCGCAGTCCGCCGCACCCGAGGTGGATTTGCCCCCCACCCTGGCCGCACTGGACCGCGCGCTGGCCGACCTGCGTGCCTTTGAAGCCGATGGCGGCTCGCTGGTGCGGCTGCTGGGGCCGCTGGTGGCGTCACGCAGCGATGCGGCCGCGCAGGCGCTGACGCAACGCCTGGCCGAGCGCACCGCACAGCGGCTGAGCGGCGCCCCACGCGACGCCACGCCCGTGCGGCTGGCCGGCGACATGGTGGGCGCGCTGACCGCGCTCACCGGCTGCCCCTTCGGTTACGACGTGGCCGCCTGGCGCGCCTGGCGCCAAACCGGCACCGCATGCGCCACGCCCCCGGAGCGGCACGGCGCGCTGGTGCCCATTCCCGGTGGCACTTACCGCATGGGGGACGCCCGCGGCGAGCCCGACGAAGCGCCGCGCCGCGTGGCGGTCCAACCATTTCGCCTGATGCAGCACGAGGTGAGCAACCAGGCCTTTGCCGCCTTCGTGCAGGCCAGCGGCCACGTGACCGACGCCGAGCGCAGTGGCACGGGTTATGTGTGGACCGACCGCTGGCGCGAAGTGGCCGGCGCCGACTGGCGCCACCCGCAAGGCCCGGCCAGCAGCCTGGCCGGGCTGGCGCAGCACCCGGTGGTGCAGGTCAGCGCACGCGACGCCGCCGCCTATTGCGCATGGCACGGCCTACGCCTGCCCACCGAAGCCGAATGGGAGTTCGCAGCGCGCGGCCACGACGGCCGGCGCTACCCCTGGGGCGACACCGCGCCGCGGCAAGGCGGCACGACGGGCGACCGCGCTGAACCCGCCGAGGCCACCCTGCGCGCCAACTTCGGCACCGACGCCTGCTGCGCTGCGGACGCCACCGATGGCCATGCCCGCACCGCGCCCGTTGGCAGCTATCCGCAGGGCCGCTCGCCCTGGGGGCTGGACGACATGGCAGGCAATGTGTGGGAATGGACGGCCAGTGCCTACCGGGCGGGCGGGCGCGACGTGGCGATCCGCGGGGGTGGCTGGGGCAATGACGCCTACTGCCTGCGCACCAGTTACCGCCACGGCAACCCGCCCGACATCGGGCTGGACATGGTGGGCCTGCGCTGCGCGGGGGACTGATTAACCCCAGATGTGCCGCATGGCCCGGGCGAAGTGATTGCCCAGCGCGTCGGCGTCGGCATGCCGCCCCGCCACCACGCGCGGGACGCCGGCCACAAACACCTCGCCCCAATGCGCCTGCGGGCTGGAAAACACCAGCGCGTCCAGCAGGTGCGCGGTCGGCACGCCCAGCAGCGCCGGGGCGCGGGGGCACACCACGGCAAAGTCGGCACGTTGCCCCACCGCGATGCCGGCCAGCGGCAACCCGGCGGCGGCGCTGCCCCCGGCCACCGCGCCGTCGAGCAGCACCGCCGCCGTGCTGAGTTCACCCGCCGCCGCCGCCAGCCGCCCGCCCGCATGGCGCGCCGCCACGTTGCGCTGGCGCCGTGCCAGGCGCTGCGAATACTCCAGCAGGCGCAGCTCTTCCACCCAGCTGCGCGTGACGTGGCTGTCCGAGCCGATCGACCATGCGCCCCCTGCCTGCAGCAACGCGGGCAGGTCGAACACGCCGTCGCCCAGGTTGGCCTCGGTGCTGGGGCAGATCACGATGGCCGCCCCGGCGTCCCGCACACCCTGCAGTTCGGCCGGTGTGGTGTGGGTGGCGTGCACCAGGTTCCAGCGCGCGTCGGGCGCGGCGTGTTGCAGCAGCCATTCCACGGGGCGCTGGCCGGTGTGGGCCAGGCAGTCGGCCACCTCCTGCGTCTGCTCGGCGATGTGGATGTGCACGGGCACGCGCCATTCGGCGGTGGCGTCGGCCACCTCGCGCAGGGCCGCGGCGTCCACCGCCCGCAGTGAATGCAGGGCCACCCCGGCGCGCACCCGGGGGTCGCCCAGTGCGTTCACCGCATCGGCCAGGGCCAGCACGGTGTCGGGTGTGCTGGCAAAGCGGCGCTGTTCGCTGCGCAGGGGCTGTGCGCCAAAGCCCGCGTGCATGTACAGCGTGGGCAGCAGCGTCAGGCCCATGCCCACGCGCTGCGCGGCGCGCACGAGGGCCATCGACATTTCCATCGGATCGGCATAGGGGCTGCCGTCCACGTCGTTGTGCAGGTAGTGGAACTCACACACCTGGGTGTAGCCGCCGGCCAGCAGCTCGGCGTAGAGCCAGGCGGCCACGGCCTCCAGTTGCTCGGGCGTGATGCGCCGCGCCGCGCTGTACATGCGCTCGCGCCAGCTCCAGAAGTCGTCGGCCGTGGGGCCCGCGCGTTCGGTCAGGCCGACGATCACGCGCTGGAAGGCATGGCTGTGCGCGTTGACCAGGCCCGGCACCACCGCGCCGCCCAGCCGGGTGGCGCCGCGCTGCGCCTCGGCCGGGGCGTTGGCCTGCACCGATTGCCACCGGCCGTCGGGCGCCACGGTGAGCAGCACGTCGTGCGCCCAGGCGCCGTTGACCCAGGCCATGGGTGCGACAAAAGCCGCCGTGTGACTGGCTGCCGGCGTTGGCACCGGGGGCGTCTCGGGCGCGGTCGCTGGAATACCTTCGCCCTGACGGGCTGCGGTGCGAGCTTGCTGGGGGCTGTCCGGCGCTGCGCTCATGGCAACACCTCCAGGCTTTGCACGGCGCCGAGCGCTGCGCCGACCATGGCCTGCAGCACCGGTCGAATCTGCTGTGCACCGGCTTCGTCCCAGTCAAAAGGGGGCGCCTCGCGCATGTAGAGGCACTGGCACATCTCCAGCTGCACGGCGTGGATGCCGCGCAGGGGCGCGCCGTAGTGGCGCGTGATGTAGCCGCCCTTGAAGCGGCCATTGACCACGCTGCTCACGCCCGGCGCCTGCGCGCAGGCCTGCGCCACCGCGTGGGTGACGCGGGCGTCGGCGCTGGCGCCTGCGGCAGTGCCGATGTTCAGGTCGGGCAGGCGGCCCTCGAACAGCCAGGGGATTTCAGCGCGGATGCTGTGCGCGTCCCACAACAAGGCCACGCCGTGCCGGGCGCGGATGGCGTCGAGCTCGGCGCCAAGGGCGTCGTGGTAGGGCTGCCAGTACGCGGCGCGACGGCGTTCGCGCTCGGCCGTATCGGGGGCGGCCCCTTCGCGGTAGAGCGGGTCGCCGGTGAAAAAGCGCGTGGGGCAGAGTTCGGTGTTGGACGCGCCGGGGTACATGGGGGCATCGTCGGGCGGGCGGTTCAGGTCGATCACGTAGCGCGACACCGTGGGCGTGAGCACGCTGGCGCCGAGCGCGGCCACAAAGTCATACAGCCGTGGCAGGTGCCAGTCGGTGTCTTCGAGCGCCAGTGCGCGCGGCACGTAGCGTGCGTGCAAATCCGCTGGCATGTGGGTGCCGGTGTGCGGCATGCTGACCAGCAGGGGCGCGCTGCCGCGCAGCAGTTGAAAACTCATTGCAAAACTCCCCCATAAACAGTGTGCAGGCGCGGGTTGGCGCCGATGGCGTAGCTCAGCTCGGCCGGGTGCTGCGCCTGCCACAGCACAAAGTCGGCGCGCAAGCCGGCCGCCAGTTGGCCGCGGTCGGGCAGGCCGAGGGCGCGGGCGGCGTGGCGCGTGACGCCGGCCAGGGCTTCCTCGGGCGTCAGGCGAAACAGCGTGCAGGCCATGTTGAGCATGAGCAGCAGCGAGGTGCACGGCGAGGTGCCCGGGTTGCTGTCGGTGGACACGGCCATGGCCACCCCGTGCTCGCGCAGCAGCGCCACCGGCGGCAGCCGGGTTTCGCGCAAAAAGTAAAACGCCCCGGGCAGCAGCACGGCCACCGTGCCCGCGCGGGCCATGGCGGCCGCGCCCTCGGGGCTGAGCCATTCCAGGTGGTCGCAGCTGAGCGCGCCAAACGCTGCCGCCAGCTGCGCGCCACCGCTGTCACTCAGCTGCTCGGCATGGAGCTTGACCGGCAGGCCCAGCGCACGTGCAGCCTCGAACACCCGCTGCGTTTGCGCGGGGCTGAAGGCGATGCGCTCGCAAAACGCATCCACCGCATCGACCAGCCCTTCGGCGTGCAACAGCGGCAGCATGCGCAGCACTTCGTCCAGGTAGTCGCCGGTGCGGCCGGCAAATTCGGGCGGCACGGCGTGGGCGCCCAGAAAGGTGGTGCGCACCTGCACCGGCAGGCCCTGCCCCAGCGCGCGCGCCACGCGCAGGCACTTGCGTTCGGGCGCCAGCGCCAGCCCGTAACCCGACTTGACCTCCACCGTGGTCACGCCCTGCGCCACCAGTTGCACCAGCCGCGCTCGGCTTTGCGCGGCCAGCGACGCGGCGTCGGCCAGGCGGGTGGCGTTCACCGTGGACGCAATGCCGCCGCCGGCGCGGGCAATGTCTTCGTAACTGGCACCGTTGAGGCGCTGCTCAAATTCCTGCGCGCGGTTGCCGCCGTACACCAGATGGGTGTGGCAGTCGATCAGCCCCGGCGTGACCAGCGCGCCTGCGGCGTCGTGGGTTTGCGTGCACTGCGCGGCCAGTTCGGGCGGCAGCGCCTGGCGCGGCCCGACCCAGGCCAGCGTGTCGCCCCGCACCACCAGCGCCGCGTCGTCGATCAGGCCGTAGGGGGTGGCGGCGTCAGCCTGCAGCGTGGCCGCGCGGCAGTGCGTCCAGAGTTGCAGGGTCACTGGACGACCTCCAGCCACAGCGCGGCGCCCGACGTGATGCGAAGCACGCCCGTGCGAGGCACCACGGCCCAGGCCAGCGTTTGCGGTGGCAGCTGCAGGTTTTCATGGTCAAAATGCACATCAGCCCCTGTTGATTCTGAATAGATTGCTATTATTTTTGATTTATTGACGCACTGTACAACATCCTGCACCAGGGTGCCCTGCACCCGCCGCAGGGTGCCGTGGGCCTGGCCGGTGCGCAGCATGAGGTTGAAGTCGCGCGTGGCGCCGGCCAGCAGTTCGCAGGTGGTGGGCGCGTCACCGGCAAACCGCAGGGGCGCGCTGGCGGCGTCCAGCCGATGCACCTGCCCGGCCACGTCCAGCACCACGCCCTCGCCCGAGAGCACGGCAAACCAGCGCTGCACGCCCGGGTAGGCCGAAAACGGCCCGCTGGCCGCGACCTCGGCCACCGAGATGCGGCAGACCCAGTCGTGCGCGTTGGGCCAGGCCAGCAACTCGCGCGTGACGCCGCCGCCGTTGCGCCACGGCACGGCGGCCACGGCGTCGAGCGGGACGTGGTTCCAGGCGAGTTGCGAAGTCGCGGCGCTCATGCCTGAAACTGCCCGGTAAAGCTGTAGCGGCTGCCCGGATACACCTGGCGCGCCACGCTGGCCACGTGGGCACCGCTCACCGTGCGCCGCCACATGGCCAGGCAGGGCTCGCTGCGCGCGATGCCCAGCGCCTGCGCTTCTGCGGCCGTGGGCAGGCAGGCTTCGATGGAATAGCGCGCTTCGGTCAGCGGGGCGTGCACCAGCAGGTGATGGGTGGGCGTGGTCTGGGTGAAGTCGGTCTGCAGGTAGTGCGGCGCGGCGGCGGGGTTGACGTGGCGGTCTTCAAACTGGATCGGCACGCCGTTTTCCAGGTGCACCAGCACCGAATGGAACACCCGCGCACCGCTGCGCAGGCCCAGGCTGCGGGCCAGCTCGGCGCCGGCTTTTTCGGCGCCCACATGCAGCACGCGCGTGCTGTGCAGGTGGCCGCGTTCGGTCACTTCCTCGTGCAGGTCGCGGATGGTCAGGGTGGACGCAATGCGGTGCAGTTCGGCCACCCGCGTGCCCGAACCCTGCACCCGCGTCACCAGCCCCTGCGCGGCCAGTTCGCGCAGCGCGCGGTTGACCGTCATGCGGCTGATGCCGAACTGCGCCATCAGCGCCGATTCGCTGGGCACCGGCGCGCCGGGCTTCCAGTCGCCGCGGCTGATGTGACCCTGAACGAAGGCCTTGACCTGCTCGTAGGCCGGCAGAACCATTTTTTTCATGGGCCGTAGATTACCCCAGTTGACACAAGTTGTATAGACAACTACGATCCGCCCCATCAAATATTTTTCCCCATGGAGACCGCCATGTCCGATCTTTCCCAAACCCCGTTCCTCGACAGCCAGGCCCGCCCGGTGCGCGCGCCGCGCGGCGCCACCCTGAGCTGCGCCAACTGGCAGATCGAGGCCGCCTACCGTATGCTGCAAAACAACCTCGATCCCGAGGTGGCCGAAAACCCCGACGCACTCGTGGTTTATGGCGGCATTGGCAAGGCCGCGCGCAACTGGCCGTGCTTTGACGCCATCCTGGACAGCCTGCGCAAGCTGCAGCCCGACGAGACCCTGCTGGTGCAGTCGGGCAAGCCGGTGGGCGTGTTCCGCACCCACACGGGCGCGCCGCGCGTGCTGATCGCCAACTCCAACCTGGTGCCGCAATGGGCCACCTGGGAGCACTTCAACCAGCTCGACCGTGCCGGGCTCATGATGTACGGGCAGATGACCGCCGGCAGCTGGATCTACATCGGCAGCCAGGGCATCGTGCAGGGCACCTACGAAACCTTTGTCGAAGCCGGGCGCCAGCACTACGGCGGCGATCTGGCCGGGCGCTGGGTGTTGACGGCCGGCCTGGGCGGCATGGGCGGCGCGCAGCCGCTGGCCGCCACCTTTGCGGGCGCCTGCTCGCTGAACATCGAATGCCAGCAAAGCAGCATCGACTTTCGCCTGCGCACCCGTTATGTGGACGAACAGGCAACCGACCTGGACGACGCGCTGGCCCGCATCGCCCGCTACACGGCCGACAAGAAAGCCGTGTCGATTGCCCTGTGCGGCAACGCGGCCGACATCGTCCCCGAACTGGCCCGGCGCGCCAAGGCCGGTGGTGAAACGGCCAAACTGGCGCGCCCCGACATCGTGACCGACCAGACTTCGGCGCACGACATCATCAACGGCTACCTGCCCTCCGGCTGGACCGTGGCGCAATGGAAAGCCGCACAGAAAGACCCGGCGCAGCACGCCGCCCTGACCCAGGCCGCCGGCCAATCCTGCGCGGTGCACGTGCAGGCCATGCTCGACTTTCACGCCATGGGCATCCCCACGGTGGACTACGGCAACAACCTGCGCCAGGTCGCCAAGGACTTTGGCGTGGCCAACGCGTTTGACTACCCCGGCTTCGTGCCCGCCTACGTGCGGCCGCTGTTCTGCCGCGGCGTGGGGCCGTTCCGCTGGGTGGCGCTGAGTGGCGACCCCGAAGACATCCGCAAGACCGACGCGAAGATGAAGGAGCTGTTCCCGGACAACGCGGGCCTGCACCGCTGGCTCGACATGGCAGGCGAGCGCATTGCGTTCCAGGGCCTGCCCGCCCGCATTTGCTGGATCGGTCTGGGCGAGCGGCACCTGGCCGGCCTGGCCTTCAACGCCATGGTGAAAAGCGGTGAACTCAAGGGCCCCATCGTGATCGGCCGCGACCACCTGGACAGCGGCTCGGTGGCTTCGCCCAACCGCGAGACCGAAGCCATGAAGGACGGCAGCGACGCCGTGAGCGACTGGCCGCTGCTCAACGCCCTGCTCAACACCGCCAGCGGCGCCACCTGGGTCAGCCTGCACCACGGCGGCGGCGTGGGCATGGGGTATTCGCAGCATGCGGGCGTCGTGATCGTGGCCGACGGCACGGCCGAAGCCGCCGACAAACTGGCCCGCGTGCTGTTCAACGACCCGGCCACCGGCGTGATGCGCCACGCCGATGCGGGCTACGACATCGCCCGCGACAGCGCGCGCGCCAACGGGCTCAAGCTGCCGATGCTGGGCTGAACCCGCCGTCTTCATTTACTACTTTTTAAATAGCAAACTTCGTCCATTTGACGGGGGCTAAAGGCATATTTTGTGAATAAAACCGAGATTCTCACCGCCGGGGGCCTGAGCCTGGCCCAACTGCGCCACATCGCGGCCGAAGCCGTGCCCGTGGCGCTGGACCCGGCCTGCCGCCCGGGCGTGCGCGCCGCGGCCGCGCTGGTGCACCAGGCGGCCAGCGGCGGCGCGGCCGTCTATGGCGTGAACACCGGCTTTGGCAAGCTGGCCAACACCCGCATCGCCAAAGACGATCTGGCCACGCTGCAGCTCAAGCTGCTGCGCTCGCATTCGGTGGGCGTGGGCGAGCCGCTGCCCGAGCGCGTGGTGCGGCTGATCCTCGTGCTCAAGGCCGCCAGCCTGGCGCGTGGCCATTCGGGCGTGCGCGAGGCGGTGATGGACGGCCTGCTGGCGCTGTACAACGCGGGCGTGATTCCCGTGATTCCGTGCCAGGGCTCGGTGGGCGCCTCGGGCGACCTGGCGCCGCTGGCCCACCTGTGCCTGCCACTGATTGGCGAGGGCGAGGCGTTCTACCGCGGGCAGCGCCTGCCCGCCGCCACGGCGCTGGCGCAGGCCGGCCTGCAGGCGCTGGCCCTCGGGGCCAAGGAAGGGCTGGCGCTGATCAATGGCACGCAGGTCTCGACCGCGCTGGCGCTGGACGGCCTGTTTGGCGCCGAGCGCGTGTTCGAGGCCGCGGTGATCTCGGGCGCGCTGTCGCTCGACGCCGCGCGCGGCAGCGACGGGCCGTTTGACGCGCGCATCCACGCCGTGCGCGGCCAGCCCGGGCAGATCGACTGCGCCGCCGCCTACCGTGCACTCGCCGCGGGCAGCGCCATCCGCCGCTCGCACCTGGAAGGCGACGACCGCGTGCAAGACCCGTACTGCCTGCGCTGCCAGCCGCAGGTGATGGGCGCCTGCCTCGACCAGTTGCGCCACGCCGCCCAGGTGCTGGTGCGCGAGGCCAACGCCGTCACCGACAACCCGCTGGTGTTTGCCGGCCCCCCTGACGCCAGCGGTGCGCCCACCGGCGCGCTGGTCTCGGGCGGCAACTTCCACGCCGAACCGGTGGCGCTGGTGGCCGACGCGCTGGCCGTGGCGATTGCCGAGATCGGCGCCATCACCGAACGGCGCATCGCCATGCTGGTGGACACCGTGGTGTCGCGCCTGCCGCCCTTCCTCACGCCCGACCCGGGGCTCAACAGCGGCTTCATGATCGTGCACGTGACGGCAGCCGCGCTGGCCTCCGAGAACAAATCGCTGGCGCACCCGGCCAGCGTGGACAGCCTGCCCACCTCGGCCAATCAGGAAGACCACGTGAGCATGGCCACGTTTGCCGCGCGGCGCCTGCAGCCCATGCTGCACAACACCGCGCACATTGTGGCCATCGAACTGCTGGCCGCCGCCCAGGGCATCGAATTTTTGCGCCCGCTGCAAAGCTCGCCCGCGCTCGAAGGCGTGCTGCGGCAGGTGCGCAGCGTCTCGCCCGCCATGATGCAGGACCGCAGCCTCGCCCCCGACATGCAGGCCATGCAACAGCTGGTGATCGACGGCAGCATTGGCGCGGCGCTGGACGCGCAAATACCGGAGTTACACGCATTGCATCTGGCATGAAGACTGCTTAGATTGACCCTTCACCCCCGTTCCCTGTCCCTCACCCACCACCGGAGAAGCTGCATGAAAAAACTGATCCTCACCTCCCTGCTTGCCCTGGCCTTCACCGGCGCGCAGGCGCAGGACACCCCCGTCGCCATCGGCATGTCGGGCTGGACCGGCTTTGCGCCGCTCACGCTGGCCAAGGAGGCGGGCATCTTCAAGAAGAACGGCCTCGATGTGGCCATCAAGAAAATCCCCCAGAAAGACCGGCACCTGGCCGTGGCCTCGGGCGACATCCAGTGCGCGGCCACCACCGTGGAAACCTGGGTGGCGTGGAACGCCGCGGGCGTGGCCACCACGCAGATCTTCCAGCTCGACAAGAGCTACGGTGCCGACGGCATGGTGGTCAAGCCCGGCATCACCAAAATCAGCGACCTCAAAGGCAAGACCGTGGCGGCCAGCGCACCCGGCACCGCGCCCTATTTCACGCTGGCGTGGATGCTCAAGAAAAACGGCCTGACCATCAAGGACGTGAAAGTCGTCAACCTGGAGCCGCAGGCCGCCGCCAACGCCATGATCGCGGGCAACAGCGACATCGATGCCGCCATGACCTACGAGCCCTACCTGGGCGCCGTGCGCGCCAAACCCGAGGCCGGCAAGATCATTGCCACCACGCTCGACTACCCCATGATCATGGACACCTTCGGCTGCACGCCCAAGTTCCTGGCCGAAAACCCCAAGGCCGCCAAGGCGCTGGCCGACAGCTACTTTGAAGCGGTGGCGATGATCGCCAGGGAACCGAAAAAGAGCTTCGAGATCATGGGCGCCGACGTCAAGCAGCCGGCCGACAAATTCGAGGCCAGCCAGAAATACCTGCGCTGGCAAGACCGCGCGGCCAATCAGAAGTTCTTTGCCGGCGAGCACGCGCAGTTCAGCAAGGAAGCCGCCGACCTGCTGCTGGAGGCGGGCATCATCAAGTCCATCCCTGACTTGAGCAAGCTGGCCGACACCCGCTTCATTCAATGAAGCCGCTTCAGCCGGTCGCGCCCGGCACCCGTGTGGTGCTGGGGGTGGCGTTTTTCGTCCTGTTCGTCGCAGGGTGGAGCGCGGTCACCTTCAGCGGCTGGGTGTCCAAAACCTTTCTGGCCGACCCGTGGACCATGGTGCTCTCGGGTTACGACCTGCTGGTGAACCAGGGCTTCAGCAAGGACATCGGCATGACGGTGTGGCGCGTGCTGGGTGGCTTTGCCATCGCGGCCACGCTGGCCGTGCCCCTGGGCGTGCTGATGGGTGCCTACAAGCCGGTGGAGGCGTTTTTTGAGCCCTTTGTGAGCTTTGCACGCTACCTGCCCGCGTCGGCCTTCATCCCGTTGCTGATCTTGTGGGCGGGCATTGGCGAGGCGCAAAAACTCAGCGTGATCTTCATCGGCTCGTTCTTCCAGATCGTGCTGATGATCGCGGTGAGCGTGGGCAACACCCGGCGCGATCTGGTCGAGGCCGCCTACACCCTGGGCGCGGCCGACCGCGGCATCGTCGTGCGCGTGCTGCTGCCCAGCAGCGCGCCCGAGATCGCCGAGACGCTGCGCATGGTGCTGGGCTGGGCCTGGACGTATGTGATCGTGGCCGAGCTGATCGGCGCGTCCAGCGGCATCGGCCACATGATCACCGACAGCCAGGCGCTGCTGGCCACCGACCAGATCATCTTCGGCATCATCGTGATCGGGCTGATCGGCCTGGCCAGCGATTTCGCGTTCAAGGCGTTCAACAAAAGGCTGTTCCCCTGGGCGCAGATAGGTAGATGACCCCCACGCTCGTCACTTCGTGTACTTCGCTGCCCCCCGTGGGGGCCCTCGCGTCTTGGGACGGCCCGGCGCCGCTCGATCATGACCATTCTTGAAATCTCCCAGGTGTCGCGGACGTTCACGTCCGCCTCGGGCAGCACGGTGGCGCTGCAGGCCACCGATTTTTCCGTGGCCGAGAACGACTTCATCACCATCCTCGGGCCCTCGGGTTGCGGCAAGAGCACGCTGCTGCGCATGGTGGCGGGGCTGGACACGCCCACCACGGGTCGCATCACGCTCGACGGCCAGCCCGTCAGCGGGCCCGGCGCCGACCGCGGCATGGTGTTCCAGAGCTACACGCTGTTCCCCTGGCTCACGGTGCTGCAGAACGTGTGCTTCGGTCTGCGCGAAAAAGGCCTGCCGCTGGCGCAGCAGCACGACATCGCGCATGGCTTTCTGGCCAAGGTCGGCCTCAAGGGCTTTGAGCGCCACTTTCCCAGGCAGCTCTCGGGCGGCATGCAGCAGCGCACAGCGCTGGCGCGGGCGCTGGCCAACAACCCGCGCATCCTGCTGATGGACGAACCGTTTGGCGCCCTCGACCACCAGACCCGCGAGCTCATGCAGGAGCTGCTGCAGGGCATCTGGGAAGCCGAACGCAAGACGGTGCTGTTCGTCACGCACGACATTGACGAAGCCATCTTCATGGGCAACCGCGCGGTGGTGATGAGCGCCCGGCCGGGCCGCATCAAATGCGACCTGCCGGTGCCGATCGACCACCCGCGCCACTACTCGGTGAAGACCACGCCGGTGTTCACCGACCTCAAGGCCCGGCTCACCGAAGAAATCCGCGTCGAAGTGCAGCGCGCCGCGGGCCTGCTGGCGCCTGCGTGATGCACGGGGCTGATTTTATTTTTTTAATTAAATTCTCAATCATCCCCCGTTCAATCGTCATAGTTTGCTATTCTTTAGATAGTATTCAGGCATCGGTAAGATGATGCCGATGCAAGCCCCCTCCCCCGTCCTCTCCCCCGTGCTGCGCGGTGGCGCGCTGGCCGTGCTGGCCGCGCTGCTGTTCGGCGTGAGCACGCCGCTGGTGCAGCGTCTGGGCGTTGGCCTGGGCGCCTTCAGCACGGCAGCGTGCCTGTACGCCGGTGCGGCGCTGGCGGGTGCGCTGCTGCGGCAACCGCCCGCGCGGGAAGCCCGGCTGCGCCGCACCGATGCCACCCGGCTGCTGGCCATGGCCGCCTGCGGCGCGGTGCTGGGCCCGGTCGCCCTGGCCTGGGGGCTGCAGCGCACCAGCGGCGCGGGGGCTTCGCTCATGCTCACGCTCGAAGCCGTTTTTACCGCCGTGCTGGCCTGGGCGCTGTACGGCGAAACGCTGGGCCGCCGGGTGCTGGCCGCCATGGCACTGCTGCTGGCCGGTGGGCTGGTGCTGGTGACCGATCAGGCGCGCGTGGGTGCGCCACAAATCCTGGGCTTGCTGGCGGTGGGCGTGGCCACGCTGGCCTGGGGCCTGGACAACGCACTGTCGCGCGGCGTGGCCGAGCGCGACCCGGGCCAGGTGGTGCTGGTCAAGGCGGCGCTGGGCACGACCGCGTCCACCGCGCTGGCCCTGGCGCTGCAGGAGGCGCCCCCCACGCTGGCGCAAGCCCTCGGGCTGCTGGCCGTGGGCGCCTTGGGCTACGGGTTGAGCCTGCGCTTTTACCTGCTGGCCCAACGCAGTTTCGGGGCGGCACGCACCGGCTCGGTGTTCGCGTTTGCGCCGTTCGTGGGCGCACTGGCCGCACTGGCGCTGGGCGAGCGTGGCGCCACCGTGGCACTGGCCGCAGGCGGCGCCCTCATGCTGGTCGGCGTGGTGCTGCACCTGGCCGAAAACCACCACCACGCCCACACCCACGAGGCGCTGGACCACGAGCACGCGCACACCCATGACGACGGCCACCACGATCACGCCCACCCGCTCAGGCCCGTCGGGCCGCACAGTCACTGGCACCATCACGCGGCCGGCACGCACAGCCATGACCACGCGCCGGACGCGCACCATCAGCATCAGCATTGACGGGGGTGGGGCATTGATTTAGTATTACGTACGTAATAACTTATAGAGAACTCCAATGCATACCCTCAAACTCACGCAAATCGGCAACTCTGTGGGCGCCATTTTCCCAAAAGAGCTGTTGGCGAAGTTGAAACTCGAAAAAGGCGACGAGTTCTATGTCACCGAGACCCCCGACGGCCTGCGCATCACACCGTACGACCCGGAGTTCGAAGCGCAGATGCGTATCGGCCGCGAGATCATGAGAGAGCGACGCGCCGTGCTCCGCGAGTTGGCCAAGTGACACATTGGGTCTGGCTCCAACGCGGGGTCGTTGTCGCCATTCATGAAGCTCAATTGGCGGAACATGGTGGCGGCATCGGTGTGCGCGATGCCAACTTGCTGGATTCCGCGTTGGCGAAGCCGCTGAACCTCGCTGCCTATGGCGAACCCGATGTTGCCGCGCTCGCAGCGTCCTACGGCTACGGCATTTCCCGCAACCACGCGTTCATCGACGGAAACAAGCGAACAGGCTTTGTTGCCGCCGAACTTTTTCTGCGCCTCAATGGCCACTCCCTGCAGGCCGATGACGCCACCTGCGTCCTGACCATGCTCGCCGTAGCCGCCGGCGACCTGACCGAAGACGAATTCGCCGCCTGGCTACGCACGCACCTGGCGCCACGCGCCTGAGGCGCCCACGCCACCGCCATTCCCGAACACCCAAAGGACCCCATGAAACACCTTCTTCTCGCCGGGCTGCTGCCGCTCGTCGCCACCCTCCCGGGCTGCTCGCGGGCCGAGGAAATCGGCGCGGTGGACACGGTGTTCAAGTGGATCGGGCCGGACCACAAGATCGTGGTCGACGCCTACGACGACCCCAAGGTCAAGGGCGTGACGTGCTATGTGTCGCGCGCCAAGACCGGCGGCATCAAGGGTGGGCTGGGTCTGGCCGAAGACCGCTCGGAGGCATCGATTGCCTGCCGCCAGACCGGCCCGATCAGCTTCGTGGGCAAGCCGCTGGACAAGCAGGAAGAGATGTTCAGCGAACGCATCTCGCTGGTCTTCAAGAAACTGCGCGTGGTGCGCATGGTGGACACGCAGCGCAACACGCTGGTGTACCTCACCTATTCAGACCGCGTGATCGAAGGCTCGCCGCAAAACAGCGTGACGGCCGTGGCGTTGCCCGCCGGGACCGTGGTGCCACTGGCGCGCTGAACGCGAGCCCCGCCGCCCGCGTTGCCAACGCCTGCGTCATTCGCGGCGGTCACCGGGCCGGGCTGACGCATGGGGCTCGTCGGGCTCCCGCAGTTCCTTGATTTCCACATCGGTCACGTCGTCCAGGTCGGCCCGCCGCGCCGCCGGGCCGGTCGGCTCATGCGGCGTGGGGGGTGGCCTTTCCTGCCGGTCGCGGAAAACATAGGTGAAGCCGCTGCGCGGGTCCATCCGCATCACAAACGGCACCACCGGCTGACCGGTGAGCCGCGCCCACACCGCGCGCAGCCCCCAGAACGCCAGCAGCACGCAGGCCGCCAGCAACAGGCTGAGCGCAAACACCAGCCCCGCGGCCAGCAGCACCAGCCGCAGGATGAATCGTGAAATACCTTGCATCCGGCCTATTGTCGCGCGGGTGCGGCGCTGGGGGCTGCAGCGACTTCGGATCCCTCAGTCGCCATGCTGGAAAGCTCTGGTGCGCGCGTCGGACTGTCGCCGCCTGCTGCCATGGAGACAAGCAACCCGCTTGCTCCGGAACCACCCTCGGCAGCAGGAAATTCAATTCGCCAACCGGTTCGTTGCGCCAGCCGCTGGACATCCTCAACCGTGTCCAGATCGGTGATGAAGCGGGTGTTTCCGGTAAGGTGCACATGCACCAGATCGGGCTGGCGCTCGATGAGCTGGCGGCAGCCCAGATCGGTGTCGCTGGCCAGCACCTTGGCCAGCGCCACGTCATCGAGCACGATCGGGTTTCCGCGCTGGCCATGGACCATCGGGACCACCACATGGCCCGAAGTACGCTTCTTGAAGGCCGCAATGAGTTCGATCAGGTCTGCCGATCCGATCAGTGGCTGGTCGGCCAGCACCATGAGCACGGCATCAAAGTTGCCACTGAGCGCCGCCAGACCGACCCGCACCGAAACCTGCTGTCCTTCCGCGTAATTCGGGTTGTGCGCCAGGGTGACCGGGAACCTCTGCACCTGGACTTCAACGGCATCGCGTGCGTGGCCAGTGACCACCACGACCTCGTCAACCCCCGCCCCGCTGAGCGCGATCAGGTGCCGCTTGATCAAGGGCACGCCCTGCAGCGTCATCAGCGGCTTGCTCACGCCCCCCATGCGTCGGCCTTCGCCCGCAGCGAGCAGCACCGCCCCGACCCTGAGCCGGGCGTAAAGTCCACCCCCTTGTTTCAGCAGGCATCCCATCGTCGTATTTCCTTCAAAGCAATAACTCGGGCAGGCGCGCCAGGCTGGCCAGATTGTGCGCCGGCAGGAAACGTGTGACATGACGGGACGCCCGTGTCATGGCCGCCGACTCGGGTACCCGCGCCGTAGGGTGCAGCCAACAGACGCGTGCACCCCGCGCCCGGACCTGTGCCAGCACTTCGGCAAGGGCGTGGGGTTCGTCGGTGTCAAAGCCGTCACTGAAGACCATGAACAGGTCGCCGCGCCCCAGCGAGCGGCCCAAGTGCTGGTGCAACGCCTCGTGCAGACAACTGGCAATGCGTGTGCCGCCGCCAAAGCCGAAGCTGACGGCGTTGATCTTCTCCTGCATCCGGTCGCTTCGCCGCTTCATCAATGGCGTCACCTCGGCCAACCGGGTGTGAAACACGAAGGCCCGCGCATCCATGACCTCGACGAAAGCGCGTGCCAGATGCATGAAAAACTGCGCATGCACTTCCATGGAACGGCTTACATCCACAAGGGTCACCACCCGCGGCGGGCGGCGCTGGCGGCGCACATGATACAACTGGACTAGCTCGCCGCCGGTGGATAACGCCGAACGCAGCGAACGCCGCAGATGGATGACGCTGCCGTCCCGATCACTTTGCAGGCGGCGCAACAACCGGGTTCGCAGGCGGCGTTTGAACGCATCCACCAGAGATCCCATGCGGTCCATGTCGGCCGACGTCCAGTCGGCAAAGTCGCGCTCCTCGAACGCATCGGTGCGGCTCGCGCCGCCCTGGGCGCGCGGCGGCGTGCCATCAGACTCACCATCACCGATGGCTGGCGTGTCGATCAGGCCCCATGTGGGCCGGGCCTCGCCCGGCGGCGCGCTCGCCATTTCACTGTGCATCTGCCGCACAAGCTCGGGCAGCGAACGGCCTCGCCGGGTCAGGCCGCTACTGCGGACGGAGCCGCGGACCCGGTGCGGAAACCAGAAGGCCCGGTGGAGTTCCGGGTAGGTCAGCCACTGTTTGCGACTGCCTGCGGCAATGCCGCGCCACATTGCCTCGACCCGACCCCATTCGGACAGTGCAAGCGCAGCCGCCGACCGGGTCATCAGTTCGACCTCGGCATAGCCGACGGCAAAGCCGTGTTCCCGCAGGTAGCGGGCGAACTCGCCCAAGCTTTGCCGGGGGTCCGTGGCTGACAAATCTGACGCAGCGCTGGCAACGGTATCCGCGGGCATGGCTCATCTCATGGCGCCTGCCACACCCGCGTCCTGAGCGATGCGCGGTCCGTCAACCAGTTTGCCTACGCGCTCGGCCGTCACCTGCCAGCGGTCATTGCGGGTCTTGAGCAGGGCCGCCATCGTGGGCGCCAGCGCCTGCGGATCAATCGGCAGTTCGCCGTGCCCCAGATGGAACAGCACACGCACCCAGTCCAGCGTTTCGGCCACGCCGGGCGTCTTGTCCAGATCCTCCTTGCGCAAGCGCTGCACAAAAGCCACGGCCTCCTCCACCAGTCGGGTGGCTGCCTCTGGCACCAGCGTGCGGACGATCTGCATTTCACGCGCCAGTGTCGGGAAATCGAGGTAGTGAAACAGGCAGCGGCGGCGCAGGGCGTCCGACAGGTCACGTGTGCCGTTGCTGGTGAGAATCACCATCGGCCGACTTCGCGCCTTGAGCGTACCGATCTCGGGGACGGTCACCTGGTACTCTGACAGCATCTCCAGCAGGAAAGCCTCAAAGGCGTCGTCGGCGCGGTCGATCTCGTCGATCAGAAGGACACACGGCGTCGGCGAACGAATGGCTTGCAGCAACGGCCGTTCCAGCAAAAACGCTTCGGAAAACAAACTGTCACGCAGAGCCCCATGATCGCCCTGTCCGGCCTCGGCCAACCGGATCTCAAGCAACTGCCGACTGTAATTCCATTCGTAAACTGCCTGACCCAGGTCCAGCCCCTCGTAACACTGCAGGCGCAACAACGGCCGACCCAGGGCACGTGCACAGGCGCCGGCGATGGCGGTCTTGCCAACACCCGCTTCGCCCTCGACCAGCAGCGGACGTTCCAGAGTGAGCCCCATCCAGACCAGGTTCGCCAGATCTTCGTCGGCGATGTATCCGGCGTTGAACAGGTTCTCGCGCAACCCCTCGGGCGAATGCAGCGGATCGGGCGGCAACATGGTGCTGGACAGCCTCAGGATTTTTGCCCGAACAGGCGTGCGAAAAAGTTGCGGACCAGGGCCCATGCGAGCGCAAGGGCGTTGAACTCCCTGGCCGCCACGGGCGGAGCCGCTGCGGTTGTTGTCACGCCTTCGGTGGCAGGTTCTGCAATCCGCTGAATGGCTTGGGCCTTTTGCGAAAAAACCTCGGCGAACTGCACCAGGATCATGTCGGAAACGGACCCCATCATGCGCCCTCCGAACTGGGCAAACTTGCCGTTGACGATGACGTCAGCCTTACCCTTCAACGTACTGGTCTGTGCATCCACCGCGACCAGCGAGGCGGTCAGTTCCATCGACGCCGACGAGCCCCCCTTGTCCGCCCCTTTGCCCACCAGCCTGATGGTGTTCGCCTGCGGGTCTAACGCCAGCACCTCAATGGTTCCAGAAAAGGAAGCCACCGCCGGCCCGACCTTGACCTTGACACTCCCCCGGTAATGCGCAGCGTCAAGTTGCTCGGTGATTTGCGCGCCCGGCATACAGGTGGCGAGTTCACTGACATCCGACAGCACTTGCCAGGCCGCCTCAAGACTGGCCGCGACAGGGTATTGCTTTTCGAGCGTAACTTCCATGGATTCCTTCCAGACCAGGAACGCGGGCGTACACCAACACTTCCACCTTGCCCAGGGCCTGTTTCAGTGGGTGATACCGGCTCTTTGCAGTTCCTGCCACACGCGGTAAGCCGAGTGCGGCATGTTGAAATGTGTCACCCCGAGATGCGCAAACGCATCAACCATGGCGCTGGTGAAGGTCGGGATGCTGCCCACATGCGGTGACTCGGCCACGCCCTTGGCGCCCAGCGGGTGATGCGGCGAGGGCGTCACCGTGTAGTCGGTTTCCCACTTTGGTGTTTCCACGGCCGTCGGCAGAAAGTAGTCCATCAGACTATTGCCCTGGATATTGCCCTGCTTGTCGAACGACAGCAGTTGCCCCATCGCGACCGCATAACCCTCGGTCAGGCCGCCATGAATCTGACCCTCGATGATCATGGGGTTGATGCGGGTACCGCAGTCGTCGAGCGCATAGAAGCGGCGGATTTTGGTTTCGCCGGTTCCCTTGTCGATGTCGACCACGCACAGGTAGGTTCCGAACGGGAAGGTGAAATTGGGCGGGTCGTAATAATGCACCGCCTCCAGCCCTGGCTCCAGCCCGGCGGGCGGTTGGTTGTAGGCGGCCCAGGCAATGTCTTTCATGGTCTTGAACTTGTCGTCATTGCCACGCTGTTTGAAGCGGTCGATTTCCCATTCGAGATCGGCCTCGCTCACCTCCAGCAGGTGGGCGGCAATCTTCTTTGCCTTCGCGTGAATCTTGCGCGCAGCCATCGCAATCGCCGCACCCGCCACCGGCGTCGAGCGCGAGCCGTAGGTGCCCAGACCATAGGGCGCGGTGCTGGTGTCGCCTTCTTCAACCTGAATCACTTCGGATGGAATACCCAATTCGGTGGCGATGATCTGCGCGTAGGTGGTCTGATGGCCCTGGCCCTGCGAAATGGTGCCCATGCGCGCAATGGCGCTGCCGGTCGGGTGGACGCGAATCTCGCACGAATCAAACATGCCCACGCCGAGGATGTCGCACATCTTGCTGGGTCCGGCACCAACCACCTCGGTAAAGGTCACCAAGCCGATGCCCATCAGCGTCGGGCATGCTGGATCGGATCGCTTGGCCGCCTGTTCGGCACGCAAACCTTTATAGTCCACCGCCTTGAGCACTTTGTCCAGCGCGGTCTGGTAGTCCCCCGAGTCGTATTCGAAACCAAAGGCTGACTTGTAGGGAAACTGCTCGCGCCTGATGAAGTTTTTGGAGCGGATCTCGGCCTTGTCCATTCCCAGTTTTTGCGCCAGAACATCGACCATGCGCTCAATCAGGTACACCGCCTCGGTGACGCGGAAAGAGCATCGGTAGGCCACCCCACCAGGGGCCTTGTTGGTGTACACGCCATCCACCCGGCAGTAGGCATTGGCGATGTCGTAACTTCCCGAGCAGATGTGGAACATGCCGGCCGGGAACTTGGTCGGGTCAGCGCAGGCGTCAAAGGCGCCATGGTCGGCGATTACATTGGTGCGCAGCGCGAGGATTTTTCCGTCAGCGGTAGCGGCGAGCTCGCCGGTCATGTGATAGTCGCGGGCAAAGCCGGTGCTGGAGATGTTCTCAATGCGGTCTTCTATCCATTTCACCGGCCGACCCAGCACAATGGAGGCCACGATGGCGCACACATAGCCTGGGTAGATCGGCACCTTGTTGCCGAAACCACCACCAATGTCGGGCGAGATGATGCGCACCTTGGACTCCGGAATGCCCGACAGCATGGACACCACGGTGCGAACGATGTGCGGCGCCTGGCTGGTCAGCCAGGTCGTGAGTTCGCCGCGCACCGGATCGAAAGAAGCAACGGCGCCGCAGGTCTCAAGTGGGCACGGATGCACGCGCGGGTAAAACATGTCCTGCCTGACCGTGACGGGTGCGCCAGCAAAGGCCGCGTCGGTGGCCTCCTTGTCGCCGGCGTCCCAGGTGAAGATGTGGTTGTGGTGGTAGCGCTTGCCGTGGGCGCCGTCGGTCTTGCCGACCAGGTCTTCGCGCAGCACCGGCGCGCCGGGCTTGAGCGCCTCGAACGGGTCCACCACGGCCTGCAGCTCCTCGTATTCCACCTCGACCGCTTCCACACCGTCGGCGGCGGCATAACGGTCTTCGGCAATCACCACCGCCACCTCCTGCATCTGGAAGTGCACCTTTTCGTCGGCCAGCACCGCCTGCACATCGCCGGCCAGGGTAGGCATCCAGTGCAGCTTGAGCGGCTTGAGGTCGTCAGCAGTCAGCACGGCGATCACGCCCGGGACCTTCAGCGCGGCTTCCTTGTTGATGCGCTTGATGCGGGCATGGGCCAGCGGCGAGCGCACGATGTCCATGAACAACATGCCGGGCAGCTTGATGTCGTCCACATAGTTGCCCTTGCCCTGGATGAAGCGCGCGTCTTCCTTGCGCAGGCGCGATTCGCCCATGCCCATCAGGGCTTTTTCACGATCACTCATGGGTGCGTTCATGCTTGTCTCCTGTTCCCGGTTGCCGCGTTTACGCCGCAACCCTGTCTTGTTTCAGGACCCGTGCTGCATGCAGCACAGCCTTGACGATGTTCTGGTACCCGGTGCAACGGCAGAGGTTTCCGGACATGCCGACGCGGACATCCGCTTCTGTCGGGTCGGGGTTGTCCTGGAGCAACCGAGAGGCCCGCATCAACATGCCGGGAGTGCAAAAACCGCACTGAAGCCCGTGCTCCCTGTAAAAGCCTTCCTGCACGGCGTGCAGTACGCCTGCACTGGCCAACCCCTCGACGGTGCTGACCTCGCTGCCATCGCATTGCACGGCCAGCACGGTGCAACTCTTGACGGACTGGCCGTCCAGGTCCACGGTGCAGGCGCCGCAGTGGCTGGTCTCGCAGCCGATATGGGAGCCTGTGAGATTCATTTTTTCGCGGAGAAAGTGGATCAGCAGGGTCCGTGGTTCGACCGCTTCCTCGACCTTGCGACCATTGACGGTCATGGAAACCATTTTCTTGCTCATGGCGACGTCTCCTTTGTTCCCGGTTCAATGGCAGCGGGCCGCAGCGACGCGGATGGCGCGCCGGGTCATTTCGGCGGCCATCGCAGTCTTGTATTCAACGTTTCCGCGAAGATCTTCTGCAGGGTCACACACGCCACGCACGGCTTTGACCACCGCATCAAGCGTTGCGTCGGTCAGGGACTGCCCGATCAGTGCGGCTTCCGCATCGCGGGCACGCAAAGCGGTAGGTGCCACATTGGTCAACCCGATGCGGGCCTCCGTCACCCGCCCGCCATTCATGCGCAGCACCACGGCCGCGCCCGCGGTCGCCCAATCGCCAGTCTTGCGCTTGAGCTTTTGATAAGCGTAACCGGTACCGGCCGCAAACGACGACACCAGAATGGCGGTGAGAATTTCATCCTCCGCCAGTTCGGTCATGTAGGTGCCATGGAAAAATTCGACTGCCTTCACCTGCCGCTCACCCTTTGGGCCTTGCAGCACGAAAGTGGCGTCGAGCGCCATCGCAATTGCCGGATGATCGTTGCCGGGGTCGCCGTGGGCGATGTCACCGCCGATGGTGCCGCGGTTGCGTACCTGGGGGTCGGCGATCAACAGGGCCGCTTCGGGCACCAGTGGCAGTTCTTGTTTTAACAGCACAGATGAAATCAGTTCGCTCTCCGTGGTCATGGCGCCGATGCGGATCTGGCCGTCCGCCTCGGAAATGCCACGAAGCTCCGGAATGCGATGGATGTCAATCAGCACACCGGGCTGCGCAAAACGCATTTTCATCATGGGCAGCAGACTGTGGCCGCCCGCCAGCAGCTTGGCGTCGCCGTTCATGCTGGTCAAGAGCTCCACCGCCTCGCCAAGAGACCGGGGGGCATGGTATTCGAATGTGGGTGGAATCACTTCGTCTCCTGGATCGGCCTGTTGGCCACTGGTTGTGCGACTCTAGTGCCAGGAAATCCAGGCGTGCAAGCTATGCAATCAACGGCCACCACGCCACACGAATGACCGCCACACTGCACGAACAATGGGCAGGAAGAACCTGCCCGCTCTGCTGCGGTCGCAGATCAGCTTTTGGCCGCGGCCGCATCGGCCAGGCCAAACTGCTCCATCAGACGCGGCGCACTGGCACGCGACACCGGAATTTCAACCGGCTCACTCCCCATCATGCGCAACGTCAGGCGCCCATCGTGACGGACGATTTCATCCACGCGCGAGAGATTGACGATATAGCTGCGATGAACCCGGAGAAACAGCTTCGGATCCAGCCGGCTCTCGATGTCGCCGATATTAAGATTGCAGAACTGGCTGCCCTGGCTGGTATGCACCCAGGTGTAATGCCCCTCGGAGCGGATGAACGACACGCCGGGAACATCCACCAGCAGGACCCGGTTCTTCTTGATGGTCGGAATCTTGCGCAGCAGGCGCTTTTCTCCGACATCGCGGATGTCATGCGCCGAGCCGCCTTGCACCTCCTGGCTGACCACTTCCGTGATGTCATAAAAAACCAGTGTGTAGCCCGTCGTGGCGCCTTGCGCGTCCCCGATCTTGGACACCTTGATGAGCAGCACGCGGTCGGGAATGTTGATCATCATCGCCATGGGTGGTGCGTTGTTGACAGGGCATTCGGCCTGGCCGAGCAGGAACTTGACTTTGGCCTGCGCAGCGTCCGGATGAAACGACAGCACCAGCTTTCCGAAAGGCAGTTTTTCCTGCACCGGAAGACTGCGCCGTGCGTAGTCATTCATGCCCATGACGCGCAACTCAAGATCGAGATGCACCACGCCCACATCAAAGCGCTCCAGCAGGTACAGCCATGAATTCGAGGCGGATGAAGGCGTTGCGCCAAACGAACCATTTTTCATCGGGGTGTCCGGTTGCTGTTCAACGGTCAGGGACCGAGGCCACACTTTCGTGACTCAAGAATGACGCTCATGCGGTCCAGGTGCGCTTCGTTCATACGTCAGGCAAAAAACCGGGGGCCGCATTAACGTCTCCGCTTGCATACCCCGTTTCCCGGGCATGCAATCGAATGTTGATGGCGTCATCCCGCCGCTGTCATGGGGATTTCCCGAATAAGTAATTTTGCCTCCCACACCCGCCTGGAGGATGAACGTGCAGACGCTACACCGCTGGTTGATTGGGAGCTTTGGCTCTGCGACCTTTACGCCGGCCATCCTCGTCTCGATGGTGGGGGTTACGCTGTGGTCGCTCGGGAGCACCACTGCCCTGGCGCAGGGCCAACACATGGCAACCCTGTTGACCACGCTCCTCGCCGTCGCACTGGGATGCGCGGCACTGGCTTGGGTGCGTCCCCAGCGCGCGGGGCTGTCGCCCCCCCACATCATGCTGTCGTTGGGGTTCGGAGGCATGTTGATCGGGTTGCTGTATGACACCGCGCAGGCTGGCCCTGCCCGTCTGAATGATTTGTGCGCGCAGGCAGCCACGCTCGGCTTTTTCGACGCCCTCGAACTGCATCTGACATTCCTTCCCGGCATGCATGCCGGCATGCTGGTGGGTGGCCTGCTGGCCATCCCGAGCCTGCGGCTGCTCCGCCCCCATTGCGGACGCTACCTGTGCTCGCTGTTCCTGCAGAACCTGATGTGCTCGGGCTGGATGCTGATTGGCATGACCACCGGTGCACTGTGGTTTTCGCGCTGGGCACTCGCGTCAAGCGGGAACGCGCTCTCCGGGATGCTGGGCGGCATGTTCATTGGCATGACCTGGGGCATGGTGCTCAGCGTTGCGCTTTATCGCCGATTTCTGCTGTGGCGCAATGGTCATCCCGTCCATTCCTGATTCACAAGTTTTCCGGGATGCCGCCAGCATCCGCCTTCTCCCACCCATCAAGAGGACAACGCATCATGAAGAAAAACGTTTTTGCCGCAGCCGCTGCATGCATCCTGGTGTCAGGCGTCGCCCTGGCCCAGCAGGCTGGCGAGGGACCATGGACCTTGTACCTGCGCGCCGTGAACCTGCACAGCGTCGATCAGGACAGCACCGGCCTGGGCCTGGGTGTGAACGACAAGATCATCCCCGACATCAGCGTACGTTACGCCTTCGACCAGAACTTCGCCACAGAACTCCTGTTGACCGTCCCCCAGAAGCACTCGGTGCGATCCAATGGCACCAAGATCGGCACGCTGAGGCACCTGCCACCGACACTGTTGGGGCAATATCATTTGAACCTGAACGGATTCAAGCCGTATGTGGGGGCCGGCATCAACTACACACGGTTCAGCTCGGTGCGCCTGCCGACTGGCGTGAGCATCAGCAAGAACAGCTGGGGTCCGGCCTTCCAGCTTGGTGTCGACATTCCTCTGAACCGGAATCTCTATCTCAACCTCGATGTCAAGAAAATCTACCTCGACACCAACGTGTCGGCCGGTGGCACCCGACTGGGCACCCTGAACGTCAACCCCGTACTCTTCGGCGCCGGTCTGGGTTGGCGCTTCTAGGAATTGTCATGCCGCACCCTGATCCACTGCCGCAAAATTGAACACCCCCGGCGCCCGCACCGGGTCCACACTGACGGCGATCACGCTCTTGGGCGGATAGCGGCCTTCGAGGATGAGCTTGGACAGCGGGTTCTCGATGCGCTGCTGGATCGCACGCTTGAGCGGGCGCGCGCCAAACACCGGGTCGAAGCCGACCTTGGCCAGCTCGGCCAATGCGGCGTCGGACACCTGCAGATCAAGGTCCATCTTCGCCAGCCGCAGTTGCAGGATGCGCAGCTGGATTTTGGCGATGGCCGCAATGTTCTGCGCGTCCAGGGCGTGGAACACCACGGTCTCGTCGATGCGGTTCAGAAACTCGGGCCGGAAGTGGTTCTTGAGCTCGCCCCACACGGCTTCCTTGATGTCGTCGGCGGGCTGCCCCACCATGGCCTGGATCATGTGCGAGCCGATGTTGCTGGTCATCACGATCACGGTGTTCTTGAAGTCCACGGTGCGGCCTTGACCATCGGTCAGGCGGCCGTCGTCCAGCACCTGCAGCAGCACGTTGAACACGTCGGGGTGGGCTTTTTCGACCTCGTCGAGCAGCAGCACGCTGTAGGGCTTGCGCCGCACGGCCTCGGTCAGGTGGCCGCCCTCTTCATAGCCCACATACCCGGGCGGCGCGCCGATCAACCGGGCCACCGAGTGCTTCTCCATGAACTCGCTCATGTCAATGCGGATCAGGTGGTCTTCACTGTCAAATAAAAAGCCGGCCAGTGCCTTGCACAGCTCGGTCTTGCCCACGCCCGTGGGGCCGAGAAACAGGAACGAGCCGGTGGGCCGGTTCGGGTCTGACAGGCCCGAGCGCGAGCGGCGGATGGCATTGGCCACGGCAGCAATGGCTTCGTCCTGCCCCACCACGCGCTCGTGCAGCTTGTCTTCCATCACCAGCAGCTTGTCGCGCTCGCCCTGCATCAGCTTGGCCACGGGGATGCCCGTGGCGCGCGCCACGACTTCGGCAATCTCTTCGGCACCGACCATGGTGCGCAGCAGTTGCGGCTTGCCGCTGACGGCCTTGCCGGATTCCTGGGCCTGCGCGGCCTTGAGCTTTTTCTCCAGATCGGGCAGCTTGCCGTATTGCAGCTCGGCCACCTTGTTGAAGTCGCCCTTGCGGGTCAGTTCCTCGATCTGGTGGCGCATGCGGTCGATTTCTTCCTTGAACTGCGCACTGCCCTGGGCCTGGGCCTTCTCGGCCTTCCAGATCTCGTCGTAATCGGCGATCTCTTTTTGCAGCTTGGTGATTTCTTCCTCGATCAGCGCAAAACGCTTTTGCGAGGATTCATCTTTTTCGCGGCGCACGGCTTCGCGCTCGATCTGGAGCTGGATCAGGCGGCGGTCCAGCCGGTCCATGACCTCCGGCTTGGAATCGATCTCGATCTTGATCTTGCTGGCCGCTTCGTCGATCAGGTCGATCGCCTTGTCGGGCAGGAAGCGGTCGGTGATGTAGCGGTGGCTCAGCTCGGCGGCGGCCACGATGGCCGGGTCGGTGATTTCCACACCATGGTGGACCTCGTACTTTTCCTGCAAGCCGCGCAGGATGGCAATGGTGGCTTCCACCGTGGGTTCGCCCACGATGATTTTCTGGAACCGGCGCTCCAGCGCGGCGTCTTTCTCGATGTACTTGCGGTATTCGTCCAGCGTGGTGGCACCCACGCAATGCAGCTCGCCACGGGCCAGCGCGGGCTTGAGCATGTTGCCCGCGTCCATCGCGCCTTCGGCCTTGCCCGCGCCCACCATGGTGTGCAGTTCGTCGATGAAGACGATGGTCTGGCCTTCGTCCAGCGCCAGTTCCTTGAGCACATTTTTCAGGCGTTCTTCAAACTCGCCGCGGTATTTGGCACCGGCCAGCAGCGCGGCCATGTCCAGCGACAGCACGCGCTTGCCCTTGAGCGATTCGGGCACCTCGCCCGCCACAATGCGCTGGGCCAGGCCTTCCACGATGGCCGTCTTGCCCACGCCGGGCTCGCCAATCAGCACCGGGTTGTTCTTGGTGCGGCGTTGCAGCACCTGGATGGCGCGGCGGATCTCGTCGTCGCGGCCGATCACCGGGTCGAGCTTGCCCTGGCGGGCGCGCTCGGTGAGGTCAATGCAGTATTTCTTGAGCGATTCGCGCTGGCCTTCGGCGTCGGCGCTGTCCACGTTCTGGCCACCACGCACGGCGTCGATGGCCGATTCGAGGTTCTTGCGGGTCAAGCCGTGGTCACGAACCAGCTTGCCCACGTCGCCCTTGTGGTCGGCCGTGGCCAGCAAAAACAGCTCGCCCGCCACGTATTGGTCACCACGTTTGATGGCTTCCTTCTCGGACGCCTGGATCAGGCTCACGCTGTCGCGGCCGATCTGCACCTGCTCCTGGCCCTGGACTTGCGGCAGCTTCTTGACGGCCGCGTCCACGGCGGTCTGCAGTTGTGCGACGTTCACGCCCGCGCGCTGCAGCAGCGCGCGCGGCCCGTCGTCCTGGCGCAGCATGGCAGCCAGAATGTGCACGGGTTCAATGTAGGCGTGGTCATTGCCCAGCGCCAGCGTCTGGGCGTCGCCCAGTGCTTCCTGGAATTTGGTGGTGAGTTTGTCGAGTCGCATGGAAAGAGGCTCCGATTGCTTGAGTTACCCGGCATGTGGCGCTGTTTGCCGGGTTTTCAAGCGGGCCACGCGCCAAACCGACCGTGACCGGCCATCAACTTGATGCAGATCAGATGGCGACAGGCTCATACGGTTTTGCATTCAAGCGTAGAACAAGGCGGGAGCCGCAGACAGTGCTGTAGCACGGCAAGGCGAACCAACGCGGTTATACGTTTGAAGGCAAAACCGTATCAGGCGTTGCCTGCCGCGATGCCCCAACGGGCCAGCGCGGCGTCGTCGCTCACGCGGGCGTCTACCCAGTGCGCGCCCTCGGGGGTCTGCTCTTTTTTCCAGAATGGGGCCTGGGTCTTGAGATAGTCCATGAGGAACTCGCAGGCCTGAAAGCTCTGCCCACGGTGCGCCGAGGTGACCGCCACCAGCACGATCTGGTCGAGCGGCTGCAACAGGCCCACGCGGTGGATGACACGCGCGCCGTAAATGTCAAAGCGCCGGTGCGCCGCGTCGATCATGGCCTCGATGGATTTTTCGGTCATGCCCGGGTAGTGCTCGAGTTCCATGCTCGTGATTTCGGGGCCGGGGGGCCGTGCCGTGCGCGCAATGTCTGGCCGGGGGGGTGAATTGCGGTCGCGCACGGTGCCCACAAAGCTGCACACCGCACCCACGCGGGGCTCGTTGGCGCGCAGCGCGGCAACCTCGTCAGCGAGGTTGAAATCAGCGGTCTGGATGGTGACGCGGGAAGGGCTCATGGGTGCATTTTCGCAGTGCTAAGATGTTACCCATGTTTGCTACAGGCCCATTCATCCGTTGCCCAGCACCCACCGGTGCCGTTGGGCTGGCGGGCGCATGTTGCCTGTGCGCAGACTCATCCAAAAAACCAAAGCTCATCTGACCGGGGCTGCGGTTCCGTCGTCGGATGAGCGATGGAACTGCCAGGTTGAGGCCTCCCCCATTTGGTTTTTCGCGCGCATCCGGTGACGGTATTTTGACCGGTCATTGTTTTTGAGGATACGCATCGTGCTAACTCCAAATCATCTTTTCTCTGGCCTCTGGGTCCCCTTGGTCACGCCGTTTCGCGAGGGCAAGGTCGATCACCCGGCCCTGCACCGGTTGGTGAAAAAACTTGGCCGCGACGGCGTGGCCGGCTTCGTGCCTTGCGGCTCCACCGGCGAAGCCGCGGCGCTTGACGAGGCCGAGCAGCTTGCGGTGCTGGCCACCGTGCTGGACGCCAGTGGTGGCCTGCCCGTGGCGATGGGGGTTTCGGGCTACCACCTGCCGCAGATGCTGGACTGGGTGCGCTTGCTGGGCCAACAGCCGGTCACTGGCCTGCTGGTGCCCGCGCCGCTGTACATCCGCCCGTCACAAACCGGGTTGCGCCACTGGTTTGAAGCCATTGCGACCGCCAGCCCGGTGCCGCTGATCGTCTATGACATCCCCTACCGCACCGGCTCGCGCATCGAGGTCGACACCTTGCTGGCGCTGGCCAACCACCCCAACATCCATGCCGTCAAAGACTGCGGCGGCGACGCGCACAAGACCCAAAAGCTGATTGCCGACGGGCGGCTGCGGGTGCTGGCCGGCGAAGACGCGCAGATGTTCAGCACCGTGGCGTTGGGCGGCGCGGGTGCGATTTCCGCCGCCGCCCATGTGAACACCGCCGCGTGGGTGCAGGTGCTGCAGCGCTTGCAGGCCGGGGATTTGCCCACCGCGCAGCGGATGTGGCACGCCTTGGCGCCGGTGATCGAGGCCCTGTTCAACGAGCCCAACCCGGCCCTGATCAAGGCGGTGCTGGCGCATCAGGGCCAGATGACGCCGGAACTACGCCCACCCATGATGGCGGCCACGCCCGAGGGTGCGGCGGCCATGCTGCAATTGCTGGCGGCAAGCGCGGCGGCTTCGCAACCACGCGCGGCGGGGGCGGGCGAAGTCAGCCGCCGGTGACGGGGGGGAAGAACGCGACTTCGCAGCCTTCGGTCAGGGCGACCGTTTCGTCGCACATGACCTGGTTGTACGCCACGCGCACGGCCTTGCCGCGGGCCAGGCTTTCGGCATGGGCGCCGCCGCGTGCGATGAGTTCGTCGCGCAGGGCGCCCAAGGTGGTGGCAGCGGTGTCTACCGCTTCGGCGCCATGGCCGACGGCTTCGCGGATGGACGCGAAATAGCGCAGGTTCACCTTCATGCCAGCAGCTCCGAAAAAGGCAGGTACGACACCCGGTCGCCGTGGGCGATGGTGGCCCCGGCCGGGTTGTCCACCAGGCCGTCGCCCCAGACCACCGAAGTCAGCACGCCCGAGCTCTGGTTGCCAAACAGCTCAAGCCCGCCCGCAGCGTTGCGCCGCACCCGCAGGAACTCGCGGCGCTTGTCAGCCTTGGTGACGTTGAAATGGGCCGGCAGGGTCCAGGGCGTCACGTCCAGCACGCGCGCGCCCTGCAGCTTGAGCAGGAACGGCCGCACCAGCAACAGAAAGGTGACGAAGCTCGACACCGGGTTGCCCGGCAGGCCGATGAAGTGGGCGTGGCCGGGCACGGTCGCGTCGCGCCGCACCATGCCGTGCGCGAACGGTTTGCCGGGCTTCATGGCGATCTGCCAGAGGTCGAGCGCACCGAGTTGCTCCACGGCGGGTTTGACGTGGTCTTCCTCGCCCACCGACACGCCGCCGCTGGTGAGAATCAGGTCGTGGTGGTCGGCCGCTGTTTTGAGGGCGGCCACGGTGGCGTCACGGCGGTCGGGCACGATGCCCAGGTCGCTGACCTCGCAGCCCAGGCGCTGCAGCAACACGCGCAGGAAGAACCGGTTGGAGTTGTAGATGGCCCCGCCGGGCATGTCGGCGGGCGCCACCTCGCCGGGCATGACGAGTTCGTCGCCGGTGGAAAACAGCGCCACGCGCGGGCGCACCACCACGTTGACGTGGCCCAGCCCCACGCCTGCGGCCAGGCCCAGGCTGGCGGCGTTGAGGCGCTCGCCCTGGCGGAGGATGACGGCGCCCCGGGTAACGTCTTCGCCGGCACGGCGGACCCACTGCCCGGGTGCGGGAACGGCCTTGAACCGCACGCCACCTTCGCATTCATTGACCAGCTCCACGTCTTCCTGCATGACGATGGCGTCAGCCCCCGGCGGCACGGGTGCGCCCGTGAAGATCCGCGCCGCCGACAGCGGCGCCAGCGCGTGCCCGGTGCTGCCCGCCGCAATGCGCTGAGTGACCTGCAGCACCACGCCGGGCTCGCGCACGTCAGCGCAGCGCACCGCGTAGCCGTCCATCGCGCTGTTGTCCTGCGGCGGCACCTGCAGCGCCGACACGATGTCTTGCGCGAGCACGCGGCCATCGGCCTCAAAGGTGGAGACCGATTCCACGTCGGCCAGTGGCACGGCGCGCGCCAGCAACCGGGCCCTGGCTTCGTCCAGTGCCATCAAGGGCGGTCGCTGCGACGGTGCAGGGCTGGAAGACGGGTGGGCGGGCGCGGTCATGGCTTGTCGGAGACGTACAGTTCGGCGTTGTATTCGAAACGTTCGTGATTGTCGGTCAGCCAGGCGGCCACGGCGTCAGGGTCGTTCAAATCCAGCACCGGGCGCAGGGTGGGCTCGGGCAGCGCATCGGGCGAATCGGTGGCGATGGCGACAATGAAATCGTCGTCCGGGTAGCGCGCCGGGTGGTTGGCCGAGGCCCGCCAGACTTCGACCTTGAGCAGGTCGCTGTCCTTGAAACCCTCGACCAGCACCCAGTCCACGCCCTCGTACAGTTCGGCCAGCAGATGGTGGGCCGTCAAACGGGCGGGCTGCTCGAACTCGCGCATCAGGGCCAGCCGGCGGTCGGACGCCACCACCACCTCGAAGGCACCGGCCTCGCGGTGGCGGTGCGTGTCCTTGCCGGCGTGGTCGATGTCAAACTTGTGGTGGGCGTGCTTGACCACCGACACCCGCAGGCCCCGAAACTTGAGCGCGGGAATCAGCCGCTCGACCAGAGTGGTCTTGCCCGAGCCGGAATATCCGGCGAAACCAACGACTTTCATGCGCAATGTCCAGGTTGGAAATGGCTACCATAAAGATAGCTAACTATTTCCTTTTGACGGGGGCTAGATGCCTTTTTTATTACAAATATGGGCCACATAGGCCTGCACGGCACGCGTCTCGGCGGGCATCACCTGCACGCGCTTGGGCAAGGCTTCAATGCCTTCGAATCGGGCCGGCCGCTCGGGTAGGCGCCCCAGCGCCTCGACGATGGTTTCGGCGAACTTGATGGGCAGCGCCGTCTCCAGCACGATCATCGGCACCCCCGGCTGCAGGTGCTCGCGCGCCACCTTGACGCCGTCGGCGGTGTGGGTGTCGATCATCACACCAAAGCGTGCGAAGGTGTCGCGGATGGTGGCCAGCCGGTCGGCATGGGTGCTCTTGCCGCTGACGAAGCCGTAGCGCGTGGCGGCCTGGGCAAAGGCCGGGTCGGCGCCGAGGTCGAACCGGCCGGTCTGGCCCAGCGCGTCACCGAACAAGGCCTTGACCCTGGCGCCATCGCGGTCCAGCAGGTCGAACACGAAACGCTCGAAATTGCTCGCCTTGGAAATGTCCATCGACGGACTGGAGGTCTCGTGCGTGTCGGCACTGGCGCGCAGGCGGTACACCCCGGTGCGGAAGAATTCGTCGAGCACGTCGTTCTCGTTGGTGGCCACCACCAGCTGCGCGATGGGCAGCCCCATCATGCGGGCCACGTGGCCGGCGCAGACGTTGCCAAAGTTGCCGCTGGGCACCGTGAAGCTGACTTGCTCGGTGTCTGAACGGGTCGCTTGAAAATAACCCGCGAAGTAGTAAACCACCTGCGCCAGCAACCGCGCCCAGTTGATCGAATTCACGGTACCGATGCGGTACTGGCGCTTGAACGCCAGATCGTTCGAGACGGCCTTGACGATGTCCTGGCAGTCGTCGAACACGCCCTCGATGGCGATGTTGTGGATGTTGTCGTCCATCAGGCTGAACATCTGCGCCTGCTGGAACGGGCTCATGCGGCCGTGCGGGCTGAGCATGAAAACGCGCACGCCCTGCTTGCCGCGCATCGCGTATTCGGCCGCGCTGCCGGTGTCGCCGCTGGTGGCGCCCAGAATGTTGAGCTCTTCGCCGCGGCGTGCCAGTTCATACTCGAACAGGTTGCCCAGCAACTGCATGGCCATGTCCTTGAAGGCCAGCGTGGGGCCGTTGGACAGGGCTTCCAGATAGAACCCGACCTGTTCCGGGCCTGCCGAAGGGTCTTGAAGCGGCTTCAGCGGGACGATGGCCGCCGTGCCGTACACCGCTTCGGTGTAGGTCCTGGCGCACAGCGCCTGGAGGTCGGCCGCGGGAATGTCGTCGATGTAGAGCGACAGCACCTCGAACGCCAGCGCGGCATAACCACCCGCTGCGCCGCCGTTGAACACGCTGCGCCAGCGTGCCAGCGTGGCCGCATCGACTTGGGGGTAGCGCTCGGGCAGGTAAAGCCCGCCATCCGGGGCCAGGCCTTCGAGCAGGATTTCACAAAAGCGGCGGCGCTCGGGGTGGCCACGCGTGGAGAGGTAGAGCACGTTCAGGTCCTTGGCAGGGTCACAGGCTGATGCCGTAAATTTGGATGTCGATCCAGAACCGCGAGCCCAGCAGCAGCAGGTAGCCGCCGATCAGGATGAGCCAGTGCAGCACGCGGTCGATGCGGTTGTCGGTGCGTTCGAGCAGTTCGAAATACAGCCAGGCCGCAAAGAAGCTGCCCAGCCCGTTGACCATGGTCTGCCACCAGCCCAGCTGGCCGCCCAGCGCCAGCGTGACCAGCACTGCAAACCAGAAAGCCAGGTGCCAGCGCGGCATCCCGACGTGGGCCATCTTGAGCAGCGCCGCCAGCGTGAGGGCGGCCACAACAGTGGGCACGGCAGGTCTCCTGGGGTTGAGGCCGGTTCATGGATTCTGCCAACGCACACATGCCGCCGGATGCCCCTAGGCCAGCTCTTCCTTGCGGATGCGGGTGATGGGCGCCAGCACCGTGGGCAGCGCCTGCATCTGCGCCAGCGCGTCGTTCATGGTGCCTTCACGCGTGTCATGGGTCAGGATGATGAGGTCGGTCGAGGGCACCGGGCCGCCGGGCTGGGCGCCGCCCTCATTGCTGACTTCGTCGGCCTCGCGCTGGAGCATGGCGTCGATGCTGATGCCCGCTCCGGCCAGAATGCCCGTGACGCGGGCCAGCACGCCGGCTTCGTCGGCCACGCGCAGGCGCAGGTAGTACGCCGTGACGACCTCGCTCATGGGCAGTACCGGCGCGCTGCTCATGGCGCCGGGCTGGAAGGCCAGATGCGGCACGCGGTGCGCTGCGTCGGCCGTGTGCAGGCGCGTGATGTCCACCAGGTCAGCGATCACGGCGCTGGCGGTGGGCTCACTGCCTGCGCCCTTGCCGTAGTACAGCGTGGTGCCCACGGCATCGCCCTGCACCATGACGGCGTTCATCGCGCCCTCCACGTTGGCGATCAGCCGCTTGGCCGGCACCAGGCTCGGATGCACGCGCAGTTCGACCCCGCGGTCGGTGCGCTTGGTGATGCCCAGCAGCTTGATGCGGTAGCCCAGTTGTTCGGCGTACTGGATGTCCGCCGCGCCGAGCCGGGTGATGCCTTCCACATAGGCCTTGTCGAACTGCACCGGGATGCCGAAGGCAATGGCGCTCATGAGCGTGACCTTGTGCGCGGCGTCCACGCCTTCGATGTCGAAGGTCGGGTCGGCCTCGGCATAGCCCAGGCGCTGCGCGTCTTTCAGTGCAGCGTCAAAGTCGAGCCCCTTGTCGCGCATCTCCGACAGGATGAAGTTGGTGGTGCCGTTGATGATGCCGGCGATCCACTGGATGCGGTTGGCCGTGAGGCCTTCGCGCAGGGCCTTGATGATCGGGATGCCCCCCGCCACCGCGGCCTCGAAAGCCACCATCACGCCTTTGGCATGCGCGGCGGCAAAGATTTCGGTGCCGTGCACGGCCAGCAGGGCCTTGTTGGCGGTGACGACGTGCTTGCCGGCCGCAATGGCTTCCAGCACCAGTGTTTTGGCCAGCCCATAGCCCCCGATGAGTTCGATGACGATGTCGATGTCGGGGTTGGCGATCACGGCGCGGGCGTCGTTGACCACCTGCACCCCGGGCCCGACAATGCTGCGCGCCCGCGCCACGTCCAGATCGGCCACCATGGTGATCTCGATGCCCCGGCCGGCGCGGCCGCGGATTTCTTCCTGATTGCGGCGCAGCACGTGGAACGTGCCGCTGCCCACGGTGCCAATGCCCAACAGGCCTGCTTGGATGGGTTTCATCATTATTTAAATAAAAAGTGCCTTTAGCCCGCGTGAAATGGTCACAGTGTGCTACGTTTACGATAGTTTTCAAGGAACCGTGCGATGCGGCCAATGGCCTCGCGCAGGTCGTCCTCGTGCGGCAGGAACACGATGCGGAAGTGATCCGGCTGCGCCCAGTTGAAGCCCGTGCCCTGCACCAGCATGACCCGCGTTTCCTGCAGCAGTTCCAGAAAGAACTGCTGGTCGTCCTGGATGGGGTACATCCTGGGGTCGAGCCTGGGGAACATGTACAGCGCGGCGGTGGGCTTCACGCAGCTCACGCCGGGGATGGCGGTGATGAGTTCGTAGGCCAGGTCGCGCTGGCGCCGCAGCCGCCCGCCCTCGCCCACCAGGTCGTTGATGCTCTGGTAGCCGCCCAGCGCCGTCTGGATGGCCCACTGGCCCGGCACGTTGGCACACAGCCGCATGTTCGAGAGCATGTTCAGGCCCTCGATGTAGTCCCTGGCGGGCTTCTTGTCACCCGAGACCACCAGCCAGCCCGCGCGGTAGCCGCAGGAGCGGTAGCTTTTGGACAGTGAATTGAAGGTCAGCGTCAGCACGTCTTCGGACAGGCTGGCGATCGCGGTGTGGTGGGCGCCGTCGTACAGCACCTTGTCGTACACCTCGTCGGCAAAAATCACCAGGTTGTGCTCGCGCGCAATCTGCACGATGGCCTGGAGCAGTTCGTCCGAATACAGGGCGCCGGTCGGATTGTTCGGGTTGATGACCACGATGCCCTTGGTACGCGGGGTGATCTTGGCGCGGATGTCGGCCAGATCGGGCATCCAGCCGTTGGATTCATCGCACAGGTAATGCACGGGCGTGCCGCCCGAAAGGCTGGCCGCCGCCGTCCACAGCGGGTAGTCGGGGGCCGGCAGCAGCAGTTCGTCGCCATTGTCGAGCAGGCCGTTGGTGGCCATGACGATGAGTTCACTGGCCCCGTTGCCCAGGTAAATGTCGTCCAGTGTCACGCCCTTGACGCCCTGCTTCTGCGTCTCATGCATCACGGCCTTGCGCGCCGCAAAGATGCCCTTGCTGTCGGAATAGCCCGCCGAGTTGGGCAGGTTGCGGATCATGTCCTGCTGGATTTCCTCGGGCGCATCAAAGCCGAACACCGCCAGGTTGCCGATGTTGAGCTTGATGATCTTGTGGCCTTCTTCCTCCATCTGGCGCGCGGCGTCCATGATCGGCCCGCGGATGTCGTAGCAGACGTTGGCAAGCTTGGCGGATTTGGCAATGGTTTTCAATGTCCCTCCGGGGCGGTGCGGCACGCCAGCGCACAATGACCCCGTGCGCGGGCGAAACCTATAATTTGACCACAGTTCCGCACGTTTTCTGTGCACTGCAGCCTCCGCACACCATGAAACTCCAGCCCGACCGTTTCGACGTTCCCGCCATCACCGGTTATGGCCCGGGCTGGGTGGGCGTGAGTGGCGAGCGCGTCGAAGCCAGCGTGGTGATCGGCTCGCGCGGGCAGCGGCTGGACTGGCACTGCGATGATTTCGGCGCGCTGACCGCCAGCCATTTCGCGCAACTGGCCACGCTGGACGCCGAACTGGTCATCTTCGGCAGCGGCCAGCGGCTGCGCTTTGTGCCCGCCGCCTGGCTGCAGCCATTGATGGCGCGACGCATCGGCCTGGAAACCATGGACACACAGGCCGCTTGCCGCACCTACAACATCCTCGCAGGCGAAGGCCGCAACGTGATCGCGGCGCTGCTGATCGAGCCTGCGGGCTGACAACGCGTTTTCAGGGTAAAATCCGAGGTTGCCGCAGTTCAAAGTGCCCCACAAGACACCGCGCTGCGATCAACGACCATAACCTGTCACGCGAGATTCAATCCCTATGGCGATCGTTGTCAACAAACCTCTCCCCGAATTTGAAGCGAACGCGACCAGCGGCATCAAGGTATCCAATACCACGCACCTGGGCCATGCAATGGTGCTGTACTTCTACCCGAAGGACAACACCCCCGGTTGCACCACCGAAGCCATGCAGTTCCGCGACAAATACAAGGACTTCGTGAAGGCCGGCACCACCGTGTTCGGCGTGTCGCGCGACAACATGAAATCGCACGACGAGTTCAAGGCCAAACTCGAGCTGCCCTTTGAGCTGATCGCCGACACCGAAGAGAAGATGTGCCACATGTTCGGCGTCGTCAAGAACAAGATCATGTACGGCAAGAAGGTCAAGGGCATCGAGCGCAGCACCTTCCTGATCGGCGCCGATGGCGTGCTCAAGAACGAATGGCGCGGGCTCAAGGTGCCGGGCCATGTCGAAGAAGTCCTCAAGGCCGTCAAGGCCCTGAAAAAAGCCGCCTGACGCGGGCCCTTCGGCCCGGAAACCGTTCCTGACGTTTTGCAGCCACACAGAAATGGCGCGCCCCGCGACTCATGCATAATGGGCTCATGCCGTCGGAACTTGCAACCGCGCACCCCGAGAAAGCCGCCTTGGCCCCCAGGCGGCTTTTTTGCTTTTCGAACCTCTTTTTTGTGAGCACATTGCCCCATGCCATTGCCACCTGCCCCCGCCAAACGTGCTGCCCTGCTGGCGCCCGAAGCGTACGACGCGCCGGCGCGAACCCCGCCTCGGGCCGCACGAAAACCGGAGGCCCGCGCCGACCATCCCTCGCAGGCTGAGCAGCCCCGCGCCGTCGCCCTCGACCTGCTCGACGACCGCACCGGCGGCGCGCCCGACGCCGCAGCCCAGACCACGGCGTTGCTGGACGACCTGCAGTCGCGCTGCGCCGCCCGCGAGCCCGCTGCGCCACGCCACAAAGGGCCCATGGCGCCCATGGCACCCGTGGCGCAGGCGGCCCCACGGCCCAAACGCAAGTCCAGTGGCCCGGCCAAGCTGTTTGTGCTCGACACCAACGTGCTCATGCACGACCCGATGAGCCTGTTCCGCTTTGAGGAACACGACATCTTCCTGCCCATGATCGTGCTCGAAGAGCTCGACGGCCACAAAAAGGGCATGACCGAAGTGGCCCGCAATGCGCGGCAGGCCAGCCGCACACTCGATGCGCTGGCCGGCGCCCAGGGGGCCGACATCGCCTCAGGCCTCAGGCTGGACACCACCGGCCACCGCGAAGCGGGCGGCAAGCTGTTCTTCCAGACCCAGGCGCTGGTGTCAACGCTGCCTTCGAGCCTGCCGCAGGGCAAGGCCGACAACCAGATTCTGGGCGTGGTGGACGCGCTGCGCCAGCAGCACGCGCCGCACGCCGACGCCAGCGCGCCCCCTACCGGGCGCGAGGTGGTGCTGGTGTCCAAAGACATCAACATGCGCGTCAAGGCCCGCGCACTGGGCCTGGCCACCGACGACTACCAGAACGACAAAACCCTGGAAGACGGTGACCTGCTGTACTCTGGCGCCATGGCGCTGCCCCCCGATTTCTGGGCCCGCCACGGCAAGACCATCGAAAGCTGGCAAAGCGGCAGCCACACCTTCTACCGCATCAGCGGCCCCGTGGTGCCCAACCTGCTGATCAACCAGTTTGTGTACTTTGAGGCCCCGGGCGAGCCCAGCCTGTACGCCCGCGTCACCGAGATCCGTGCCAAGACGGCCGTGCTCAAGACCCTGAAAGACTTTGGCCACCTGAAAAATGCCGTCTGGGGCGTGACCACACGCAACCGCGAACAGAACTTCGCCATGAACCTGCTGATGGACCCGGAGGTGGATTTCGTCACCCTCACCGGCACCGCCGGCACCGGCAAGACGCTGATGGCCCTGGCCTCGGGCCTGACCCAGGTGCTGGACGACCGGCGCTACACCGAGATCATCATGACCCGGGCCACCGTGAGCGTGGGCGAGGACATCGGCTTCCTGCCCGGCACCGAAGAAGAAAAAATGGGCCCCTGGATGGGCGCGCTGGACGACAACCTTGAATTCCTCGCCAAGGGCGACGGCGGCGGTGCCGGTGAATGGGGCCGCGCCGCCACCAACGAGCTGATCCGCAGCCGCATCAAGATCAAGAGCATGAACTTCATGCGTGGCCGCACGTTCATGAACAAGTACGTCATCATCGACGAGGCCCAGAACCTCACGCCCAAGCAGATGAAGACCCTGATCACCCGCGCCGGGCCGGGCACCAAGATCATCTGCATGGGCAACCTCGCGCAGATCGACACGCCCTACCTCACCGAAGGCTCCTCGGGCCTCACGTTCGCGGTGGACAAGTTCAAGGGCTGGCCGCACAGTGGGCACATCACGCTGGCCCGCGGCGAGCGTTCGCGGCTGGCCGATTTCGCGAGCGAGGTGCTCTGACGCCGTGTGGTTGGCCGTGGAATTTGCTACTCTTTAAATAGCAAGCTATAGCCTATTGACAGGGGCTATCGGCGTATTTGTTTAAAAATCTCCACCGCCGCCACTGGCCAGGCTCTCGAACCGCGTGAGTGGCGCCAGAAAGGCCAGCTTGACGGTTCCGGTGGGGCCGTTGCGCTGCTTGCTGATGATGATCTCGGTGACGCCGGGCTCTTTCGAGTCCTTGTTGTAGTAGTCGTCGCGGTAAATGAACATGATGATGTCGGCGTCCTGCTCAATGGCGCCCGACTCGCGCAGGTCGCTCATCATCGGCCGCTTGTCAGTACGCGACTCCACACCGCGGCTGAGCTGCGACAGCGCAATCACGGGGCATTGCAGTTCCTTGGCCAGCATCTTCAAACCGCGCGAGATTTCACCGACGGCGGTGGCGCGGTTCTCGTCGCTCATGCTGCTCGACACACTCATCAGCTGAAGGTAGTCGACGACGATCAGGCCGAGCTTGCCACACTGGCGTGCCAGTCGGCGCGCGTTGGCGCGGAGCTCGCTCACCGTCAGGCCCGGGGTTTCATCGATGTGCAGCGAAATGGTGCGCAGCTTCTCGATGGCTTCGGTCAGCCGTGGCCATTCGTCATCGGTCAGCTTGCCGGTGCGCAGATGGCCCTGGTCGATGCGGCCAATCGAACCCACAATCCGCACGGCCAGTTGCGAGGCACCCATTTCCATCGAGAACACCGCCACCGGCAGGCCTTCATTCAGCGCCACGTGCTCGGCGATGTTGATCGCCAGTGCCGTCTTGCCCATCGACGGGCGGGCGGCCAGCACGATCATGTCGCCGGCCTGGAAACCCGAAGTCAGGCGGTCCAGGTCATAAAACCCGGTGGGCACGCCGGTGATGTCATTCGGGTTGTCGGCCATCTCCTGCACGCGGTCGAGCAGATCGACCACCAGCGAGTCCATGCCCTGGAAACCCTGCTTCATCCGCGAGCCTTCCTCGCCGATGTTGAAAATCTTCTGCTCGGCCTCGTCCAGGATCTTGTCCACGGGCTTGCCCTGCGGATTGAAGGCATTGGTGGCGATCTCGTCGCTGGCGGCCACCAGCTTGCGCAGGATCGAGCGCTCGCGCACGATCTCGGCATAACGGCGGATGTTGCTGGCGCTGGGGACATATTGCGCCAGCGAGTTCAAATAGCCCAGCCCCCCGACCTCCTCGGCCTTGCCCAGGTTTTGCAGGTGCTCAAACACGGTGATCACATCGGCAGGCTTGCTGGCATTGACCAGCGCGCCGATGGCGGCGTAGATGAGCCGGTGTTCGTAGCGGTAGAAGTTGCCATCGCTCAGCAGATCGCCAACGCGGTCCCAGGCGCCGTTGTCCAGCAGCAGGCCGCCCAGCACGCTGGACTCGGCCTCGATGGAGTGCGGCGGAATGCGCAACTGCGCGACCTGGCGGTCGGTCGGAAAATCGTCAACGGCGGTCAGAACAGCAGACATGGGGAGTTGGGTCTCAAACCTTTGATGCTACGCCGCCAGGAGGGCCGCGTCACGGGAAAAGCCTGTGCATAAGTCGTGGACATCCGGTGAAATGCAAGGGATAAACGCCCGTCGCCAAAACAAAGGCCGCCCGAAGGCGGCCTCTGGTGGATGGCCCACAGCCTCAGCGGCCATGCGCGCCCCGACGGGCGTGCATCACGCCGATTCGCCGTAAACCGTGACGTTGATCTCGATCACCACGTCGGTGTGCAGCGACACGCTCACGGCGCTGTCGCCCACGACCTTGATCGGGCCGTTGGGCATGCGAACCTGGGACTTCACAAGCTTGTAGCCCTGCTTGTTCAGCTCTTCGGCGATGTCATGGTTGGTGACCGAGCCGAACAGTCGGCCGTCCACACCGGCTTTTTGGGTCAGCTTGATGGTGGTGCCGGCCAGCTTTTCGCCCTGGGCCTGCGATTCGGCCAGTTTGGCCGCGGCCACTTTTTCGAGCTCGGCACGCTTGGCTTCGAATTCAGCCTTGTTGGCGGCGGTGGCGCGGCGGGCGCGGCCACTGGGGATCAGGAAGTTGCGGGCATAGCCGTCCTTGACCTTGACGACTTCGCCCAGGTTGCCGAGGTTCACGACCTTGTCGAGCAGAATGATTTGCATGTTCGTGACTCCCTTAGATGCGGTGCTGGTCGCTGTACGGCAGCATGGCCAGGAAGCGGGCCCGCTTGATGGCCGTGTTGAGCTGGCGCTGGTAGATCGCGCGCGTGCCGGTCAGGCGTGCGGGGATGATCTTGCCGTTTTCGGCAATGAAATCGCGCAGGGTGTCGATGTCCTTGTAGTCGATTTCCTCGACGTGGGCCACCGTGAAGCGGCAAAAGCGCTTGCGCTTGAACAGCAGGGACTGGGTGTTGCGCTTGGGACGCTTGTCTTTGTTGAACTTCTTGAAAGTGGCCATTTTGTGGGCCTCCTGAAATTAAAAGGGCTGAAACTCTTGAATGTGGAAAACAACGCTCTTGCCATTGCGCGGCGAGGCCAGAAACCCCGTGAACTTCCAACTGCTGCCGATGTCTTGCCGAACGAGCCGTTCGGCCAGGGCACCCAGGGCAACCGCCTTGATCGCCATTTTGATCTGCCGGGTTTGTCCTGCATCCTGGACGCTCGATTCATGTTCGAGCCTCAGGTTCAGGGCCGGAAGACCCGCCGGGGTGTAGCGCAGGGGTTCTGCCTGGGCAATACACGCCGTCAAGGCGAGCTGGTTCACGTAGGTTGCGGGGCCTTCCGCATCAATTGTTGTTGGCAAACTCCGCCTGCTGGGCCTTGCGCGTTTCCTCGCGCTCGACGGTCTTCATCATCAGCGAAGGCGCTGTGTCGGCCTTCTTCTTGCTGACGGTCAGGTGACGCAGCACCGCGTCGTTGAACTTGAACGCATGCTCAAGTTCGGCCATCACGGCCTGATCGGCCTCGATGTTGATGCACAGATAGTGGGCTTTGCCCAGCTTGTTGATCTGGTAGATCAGCTGGCGACGGCCCCAGTCTTCCACACGATGCACCTTGCCGTTGCCGGCGGTGATCATGCCCTTGTAACGCTCGAGCATGGCAGGCACCTGCTCGCTTTGATCCGGGTGGATCATCAAGATGATTTCATAGTGACGCATTCAGACTCCTTGAGGATTGACCAAAATGGTAAGCCGCCCCCAGCGTCAGGATGGGGTGCGGCAAGGTGAGCCTTTGATTATAGCCCGCCGGAAAGGCGCGGTCAAAACACCGCCGGACCAAACATCGCCATACTTGACGGTCTGACCCTGATCGCCCCCCACGCCACGCCGACCCCGCCGACGCAACAAACCGGCAGCGCCAACATGAAAAAACCCCGCCGACGCGAATCAGCGGGGTTTGTGGCACCGACAGACTCCCGTCTGCCGGTGCAACACCGTCAAGGTGGCGCGCCGTCAGGCGGCCTTGGGCCGGGTGTCGCCCCGGATGCTCGGGTAGCGCACATGATCGACCAGCTCCTGCACCTTCTTGCTCGGCGCCGGGGTCACCAGGCTGACCAGGATGATCACGGCAAAACCGATCGGCACGCCAAACACACCGGCCGAAATTGGCTGGATGCCATACCAGAGTTCCACTGGCGAGGTCACGCCAAAGATGCCGCGCATCCAGGTCTGGGTGGTCGCCATGTAGTAGAACGTGGTGCCCAGGCCAGCCACCATGCCCAGCGATGCGGCGATGCCGGTGGCGCGCTTCCAGAAGATGCCCAGGGTCAGGGCCGGGAAGAAGGCCGCGGCTGCGAACGAGAACGCCGCCGACACCAGGAACAGGATGTCCGCCGGCTTCTGGGCCGCCACGTACGCCGCACACAAGGCCACCACCAGCAGCAGCACCTTGGAGATGGTCACCCGGCGGGCCGTCGAGGCGTTCGGGTCGATCATCTTGTAGTACAGGTCATGGCTCAGGGCGTTGGCAATCGTCAGCAGCAGGCCGTCGGCCGTGGACAGCGCTGCGGCCAGGCCGCCCGCGGCCACCAGACCGGACACCACGTACGGCAAGCCGCCAATGGCCGGCGCCGCCAGCACGATGATGTCACCGCCGATGCTCATCTCGTTGAGTTGCAGGATGCCGTCCTTGTTGATGTCCACCACGGACAGCAGCCCCGGATCGACCCGGTTCCACTCGGCAATCCACACTGGCAACTGGCTGAATGGCGTCCCGATCAGCACGGTGAACACCTCGTATTTCACCAGCACCGCCAGCGCGGGCGCCGTGAAGTACAGCAGGAAGATGAAGAACAGCGACCAGCTCACCGACTGCCGCGCCTCTTTCACGCTGGGTGTGGTGTAGTAACGCATCAGGATGTGCGGCAGCGCGGCCGTGCCCACCATCAGGCAGAAGATCAACGCCAGGAAGTTGCGACGCGAAGTGTCGTACGCATTTTTGGCGGCCGCATCACCATCCGGATTGCCTGCAAACTGCTGTGCGTGCGGTGGCATCCCGTTGAGTGGCTTGGCCTTGGTATCGGCTCCCGCTTTGGCTTTGGTCCAGGCCGCTTTGGCTGCAGTCTCGTCCTTGGGCAGGGCCGAGAGCGCCCTTTCAGCAGCGACGATATCGGCCGCCGCGCCATTGGCCGCTTTCAGATCAGCCACTTTTTGCTCAGCGGCCACCTTGTCCGCCGTCAGGGCGCTTGCCGGGTCTTTCAGCTTTGCCGCCAGATCGGCTGAGCGCTGCTTGAAAATTTCCCGAACCTCAATCTCTTTCGGGTCGTTGGTAAGCTTTTTCTCCGCTTCCGTGACCTTCTGGAGTTGAAAGCCGTAAATGGCCTGCGGCACCGGCACGCTGGTCTGCTTGACCGACAGCCACACCACCGGGATCATGTAGGCCACGATCAAAATGATGTACTGCGCCACCTGCGTCCAGGTTACCGCGCGCATGCCCCCCAGGAACGAACACACCAGAATGCCGCCCAGGCCCAGGAAAATCCCGAGCTCGAACGCCACCCCGGTCAGCCGCGCCGTGATCAGGCCCACGCCATAGATCTGCGCCACGACATAAGTGAACGAACACAAAATCGCCGCGACGATGCCAAGGAAACGCGGCAGATTGCCGCCGTAGCGTTCACCCAGAAAGTCGGGAATCGTGAACTGGCCAAACTTGCGCAGGTAAGGCGCCAGGAACAGCGCCACCAGGCAGTAGCCGCCCGTCCAGCCCATGATGAAAGCCAACCCGCCGTAACCCGTGAGGTACAGCGTGCCGGCCATACCGATAAACGATGCGGCCGACATCCAGTCGGCGCCGGTGGCCATGCCGTTGTACACCGCGGGCACGCGTCGCCCCGCCACGTAGTATTCCGCGGCGTCAGTGGTGCGGCTCATGATGCCGATGCCGGCATACAGGCCAATCGTCGCGATCAGGAAGATGAAACCGATCCACTGGCGCGACAGCCCCATCTGCTCCAGGATGGCCAGTGCCACCACGAAAATCAGGAAACCGCCGGTGTACCACTTGTAGACCTTGTTGAGGCCCGACTTGAACGCCTTGTTGGCCGCCGCATTGCTGCCGCCGCCCGCATCTGAACCAAACATTCCAGCCATGATCAGTCCTCGCTTTCTTCAACACCATGCTCGATGTCGAGCTTGCCCATGTACCTGGCATAAAACCAGATGATCAGGCAGTAAATCACCAACGCGCCTTGCGCCCCGACCCAGAAGCTGAAAGGCCAGCCAAAGAAATTGAAGCTCAACTCACGCGCGAAATAACTCACGACAAACGTGACCACGAACCAGATCGCCAGCAGCACGGCCGTGATGTTCAGGTTCTTCTGCCAATAATGGCGGTGGGATTCTGTCAACTGCATGTCAACTACCTCCAGGAACGACACCCTTGCGGGCATTTCACGACCACCCCGCTTCAAGGCTGGGGCCTGCAACCCGGTCGCGTCTTGTTACCGGCCCGGTCTCCTCCGCGGCCTTCAAGTGTTCACTCTGCCGACTCACGCGGACGGCGCAATGCGCAATCCGGTCTCGCGTTCCAGCTGGGCGGCCACTTTCGGTTCGAACCCCTTGAGATGGCGAATGATCTTCACCGCCTCATCGGGCTCGTGCCGGTCTGCATGAACCCGGGCCAGCTGATACCAGCCGTAGGGGCTCATGGGTTGCAGTTCGGTGTTGTGGCGCAACGCCTCGACGGCTTCGTCAAAGCGGCGCTCATGGATCAGGATCAACGCCAGACCGTACCAGGCGCGGTCCATCTTGGGTTCAAGGCGCGTGGCCTGACGGAATGCCGCCTCCGCCTCGGCCTTCTGGCCCGTTTCGTCCAGCAGATAGCCCAGGTTGAACCAGGCCGCGGCGTGACCGGGATGAACGGCCACCAGCCGATGCAGGGCCTCGATGGCGCCCGCCTTGTCGCCCAGTTGGGCCCTCACGTGCGCAAGGCTGCCCAGCGCGTAACGGTCGTCCGGCACCAGGGCCAGCATGGCGTCAAACCGCTGCAACGCAGCGCCACGCTGCCCGAAAACCAGCAGGGCCATCGCTTGGCTCTTGAGGAAAAGGTAGTTAAACCGGCTCATTTGCACAACTCCACGCCGATCTTGAGGCAGGTGCTGATCTTCCAGACCGTCACGCCCAGCCAGACGAACGCCAGCAGCAGGAAAGCCACCAGCGGGTGATGGCGCTCCAGCACAAAGCGGGGCGTCACAAAGCGCGCCATCGCCACAAACGGCCGTCCCACGATGGCCAGGATCTGGTAGAAAAGGTTCTGCTCTTTTTTGGCGCCGGCCAACAGGCCCAGCACCCATTGCCCCAGCAAGGCCAGCAGGGCAATTTCGGTAACCAGCTTGACGGCTTCAATGACAGTCAGCATGCAATCTCACAGAGTGATGGACGCATTGTTGGCCGTGCACTTACCGTTTTCTTACAAACGGGCTGGCACCTCGACCGCCCCGTACAAACACCGACAGGGTTTTCCCTTGATTTTTCAGTCATCAAGCCGACCGCGTCGGCCTGATGCGAAAAAAGCATTCAGCTGGCGAGCTGTTTCCAGGTGGCGATCACGGAGTCGGGGTTCAGCGAAATCGACACAATGCCCTCGTCCACCAGCCAGCGTGCGAAGTCCGGATGGTCGCTGGGCCCCTGGCCGCAGATGCCCACGTATTTGCCCTTGGCATTGCAGGCCTTGATGGCCCGGCTGAGCAGGGCCTTGACGGCCGGGTCGCGCTCGTCGAAGTCGGCGGCCAGCAGTTCCAGGCCGGAATCCCGGTCGAGGCCCAGGGTCAGCTGCGTGAGGTCGTTGGAGCCGATCGAGAAGCCGTCAAAGTATTCAAGGAACTCGTCGGCCAGAATCGCGTTGCTGGGCACCTCGCACATCATGATGATCTTCAGGCCATCCTGGCCGCGCACCAGACCCTGCGCCGCCAGCAGTTGGGTCACGCGGTCAGCCTGCCCCAGCGTGCGCACAAAAGGCACCATCAGTTCGACGTTGGTCAGGCCCATTTCGCCGCGCACGCGCCGCATGGCCTCGCATTCCATCGCGAACGCTTCACGGAATTCAGCGCTGATGTAGCGCGCCGCGCCACGGAAGCCGAGCATCGGGTTTTCTTCTTCCGGCTCGTAGCGGCTGCCGCCGATGAGCTTGCGGTATTCGTTGGACTTGAAGTCGCTCAAACGCACGATCACCGGCTTGGGCCAGAACGCGGCGGCAATGGTGGCCACGCCTTCGGCCACCTTGTCCACGTAAAAGGCGCGCGGCGAGGCGTGGCCGCGGGCCACCGACTCCACGGCCTTTTTCAGGTCGCTGTCGATGTTCGGGTAGTCCAGGATGGCCTTGGGGTGGACGCCGATGTTGTTGTTGATGATGAACTCCAGCCGCGCCAGGCCCACGCCGTGGTTGGGCAGCTGGCAGAAGTCGAACGCCAGTTGCGGGTTGCCGATGTTCATCGTGATCTTGGTCTTGATCTCGGGCATGGCGCCGCGCTGCACCTCGGTCACCTCGGTTTCGAGCAGGCCATCGTAGATGAAGCCGGTGTCGCCCTCGGCGCAGCTCACGGTGACCAGCGTGCCGCTCTTGAGCGTCTCGGTGGCGTCCCCGCAGCCGACGATCGCCGGGATGCCGAGCTCGCGCGCGATGATGGCCGCGTGGCAGGTGCGCCCGCCGCGGTTGGTCACGATGGCGCTGGCACGCTTCATCACCGGCTCCCAGTTCGGGTCGGTCATGTCGGTCACCAGCACGTCGCCGGGCTGGACTTCGTCCATCTGGCTGATGCTGTGCACCAGCCGCACCGGTCCGGTGCCCACCTTCTGGCCGATGGCACGGCCTTCGGCCAGCACGGTGCCCCGACCCTTGAGCTTGTAGCGCAGCTCGGCCTTGTCCTTGTGCTGGCTCTTCACGGTTTCGGGGCGGGCCTGCAGGATGTAGAGCAGGCCGTCGGTGCCGTCCTTGCCCCATTCGATGTCCATCGGGCGGCCATAATGCGCCTCGATCACCAGTGCGTAGTTCGCCAACTGCTCCACCTCGGCATCGGTCAGCGAATAGCGGTTGCGCAGTTCGGTCGGCACGTCGGTGGTCTTGACCAGCTTGCCGGTGGCTTTTTTCTCGTCCGCGGTGGTGAACTCCATCTGGACCAGCTTGCTGCCCAGGTTGCGGCGGATCACCGCACGCTTGCCCGCCTTGAGCATGGGCTTGTGAACGTAGAACTCATCCGGGTTCACCGCGCCCTGCACCACCGTCTCACCCAGCCCGTAGCTGGAGGTGATGAACACCACGTCTTCAAACCCCGATTCGGTGTCGATGGTGAACATCACTCCGGCCGCGCCGAGGTCGGAGCGCACCATGCGCTGCACGCCAGCCGACAGCGCCACGCCATCGTGCGCGAAGCCCTTGTGCACGCGGTAGCTGATGGCGCGGTCGTTGTAGAGGGAGGCGAACACCTCGCGCATCTTGTGCAGCACATCCTCGATGCCGTGCACGTTCAGGAAGGTCTCCTGCTGGCCGGCAAACGAGGCGTCGGGCAGGTCTTCGGCGGTGGCCGACGAGCGCACGGCAAAGGTGGCGGCCGGGTTGCCCGCGCTGAGCGTCTCGAACGCTTCTCGGATGCCTTTTTCAAGGTCGGCCGGGAACGGCTGGGCCTCCACCAGCGCACGGATCTCGGCCCCGGCCACCGCCAGCGCGCGCACGTCTTCGGTGTCGAGCGTCTTCAGGCGGGCGTTGATCCGGTCGGCCAGGCCCTCGTATGCGAGAAACTGGCGGAACGCATGCGCGGTGGTGGCAAAGCCCGTGGGCACACGCACGCCTTCGGGCAGTTGCGAAATCATCTCGCCGAGGCTGGCGTTCTTGCCGCCAACCACCTCGACGTCGGTGTTCCTCAGGTTCTCAAACGGTACGACCAGGGCGGTCGGGCTGAACAGTGCAGACATGGGAAAACTCCAGAAGTAAAAACCGTTGTGGCCGCGGGCGCAGACGTCTCTGCCCGGGCGAGCTTTGTGCAGGCGCCATGACTGAATGCTTGTGGTTGTGGGTCAACGGGTGGCATGCAGGAAAGCTGAGAGAGGCAATCCGGACAAATTCGGATAATGGGGTCCATTGTAGGCGTGCGGCCCTGCCCCGGGTGGGTGCCGCCGCCGCAGCGCCGAACCCCCGAACCGCAGGATTTCCATGCCCAACCGCACCGTCTTTTTCATCTCCGATGGCACCGGCATCACCGCCGAGACCTTTGGCAACGCCATCCTGGCGCAATTCGAAATGAAAGCGCGGCATGTGCGCCTGCCCTTTACCGACACCGTCGACAAGGCCCACCAGGTGGTGCGCCAGGTGAATCACACGGCCGAAGTCGAAGGCATCCGCCCGATCGTCTTCACCACGCTGGTGAACATGGAGGTGCTCAAAGTCATCCAGGACGATTGCAAGGGCATGCTGCTCGACATGTTCGGCACCTTTGTCCATCCGCTGGAGAATGAGCTGGGGCTCAAGTCGAACCATCGCATCGGCCGATTTTCGGACGCGAGCAAGAGTCAGGAATACCACGACCGCATCGAGGCCATCAACTTCAGCCTGGCGCATGACGACGGGCAGTCCAACCGCGACCTGGCGTCGGCCGAGGTCATCCTGGTCGGCGTGAGCCGCAGCGGCAAGACGCCCACCTCGCTGTACCTGGCCATGCAATACGGCCTGAAAGCGGCCAACTATCCGCTGATTCCGGAAGACTTTGACCGCCAGCAACTGCCGCCGGCCCTGGTGCCGTACCGCAAAAAAATCTTCGGCCTGACCATCCAGCCCGAGCGCTTGAGCAAAATCCGCAACGAGCGCCGACCCGGCAGCCGCTACGCGTCGCTCGAGAACTGCCAGATGGAAGTCAGCGAGGCCGAAGCCATGATGCGGCGCGCCGGCATCCGCTGGCTGTCGACCACCACCAAGTCCATCGAGGAGATCTCGACCACCATCCTGCAGGAAATCAGGCCCGACCGGCTGGTCTACTGAGAAACCGAGCCGATGAGCCGATGAGTCGATGAGCCGGCCGATTTGCTACTCCTTCAATAGCAAACTTCGACTATTTGACGGGGAGATCAGACCCATCTGATTCATCAATTCGCCCCGTGACCGTGCGGCGCTGACAGGCGATCCTTCACTTCGAGGTCCACCCGGCCACTTCGGGTTTGCACCTTTTAAAATTCATCAAATGCGAATGATTCGCATTTGATGTGCTAAACTCGATCCGAATGCCAGCCAGCCGGGTCCCGGTCAGCCAGCTTGCGCCCTGCAACCTCACTGACCAGACCCCATGACCCACTTCGACACCCCACACAAAAAATTCAAGCAAAATAGCGTTCAAGCCCCCGTCAGCAGGTCATTTTCTGCTACTGACACGATAGCGTTTTCGAAACCCTTGCCGCTGGGCGCCATGCTGTTGGCGGCGTCGTTCGGAAGTTGGGCGCAGGCGCTCCCCAGTGAAGCGGACCTCCCGGTCAACGGCAAGTCGCTGCCCACCGTCACCGTGCGCGAGCGGGCCGAAGCACCCGAAGGCAAGGACGCCCTGCGCGCCACCCAGACCGGCATTGGCAAGGGCACGCAGGCGTTGCGCGACATCCCCCAGTCCATCACCGTGGTCACCGAAAAACTGATCAATGACCGCAACCTCGACACCGTCAAGGACGTGCTGCGCAACACCGCGGGCGTGACCTTCCAGGCGGCCGAGGGCGGCGAGGAAGACATCCGACTGCGCGGCTTTTCGCTGGCCGCCACCGGCGACATTTTTCTGGACGGCATGCGCGACCCGGCCTTCTACGACCGCGACACCTTCAACCACGACCGGGTGGAACTGCTGCGCGGCTCGGCGTCGATGCTGTTCGGCCGGGGGTCCACCGGGGGCGCGGTCAACCAGGTCAGCAAACTGCCGCGCCAGATCGACACGCATGAAATCAGTACCACCGTTGGCAACCATGCCTACCGCCGTTTCACGGGCGACTTCAACCTGCGCACCGGCGAAGAGTCGGCGTTGCGGATCAACGCCATGAAAACCGACGCCAACAACAACGGCGCGGGCTCCAGCATCGACAAGCGTGGCCTCGCCGTCACCTGGCGCGGTGGCATCGGCACCGCCAACGAATTCCTGGCCAGCCTGTACGACCTGGAGAACAACAACGGCATCCACTACGGCCTGCCGTGGATCCGCCCGAACGCCAGCGACACCTCCGCCGCCAACACCATCGTCCGCGGCCTGTCCCCCACAGCCTATTTCGGCCTGGCCAGCGATGGCAACGACGGCCGCGCCCGAATGCTCACGCTGTCGCACCTGCACCGCTTCAGCGCCGACACCGAACTCAAAACGCAGGTCCGCAAAGGCCTGTTCAACCGCGATCAGCGCGCCAGCGCCATCCGCTTTGACGCCAGCAACCCGGCGCCCGTGGACCTCAGCAACTTCGGGCCGGAAACCGTGTTCAGGCGCGGCACCAACCTCAAGATTCAGGACTTTGATGGCGTTTACGTGCAAAGTGATTTCAGCAGCAAATTCAAGGCCCTGGGGCTGCGCCATGAAGTGCAGGCGGGCGCCGATTTCTCGCGCGAAACAAAAGCCCTGTTCGCCGCGCGCAATGCGGCGCAGGGCGGTGTGGACCTGGTCAAGCCGCCCACCACCGCAGGCACCCCCGACGACGGCGCCAGCGTCGATGAAAACAGCCGCGTGCTGCGCCGGGCCAGTGATTTCGTGGCGCGCACCTGGGGCGTCTATGCGCAGGATCTGGTCCAGGTGGCGCCGCACTGGAAGCTGCTGGGCGGCCTGCGGCACGATCAACTGCACGGCAATTTCAACACCTTCGCCATCCCCAACAACGCGCCCGGCCCGGTCACCACCACGGCGCTGCGGCAAATCGTCTCCGTCACCAGCGAACGGGCCGGTGTGCTCTACCAGCCCAACGAGCTGGATTCCTACCACTTCTCGTGGGGCACCTCGTTCAACACCTCGGCCGACACGTTTTCGCTCAATCCCCTGAGCGCCAACACCCCGCCCGAGAAAAGCGAAAACCTCGAAATCGGCGCCAGGCTTGACTCGGCCGACCGGCGCTTCACCACCCGCCTGGCCGTTTTCCGCAGCACCAAGACCAACGAACGCAACACCGATACCGACACTGCCGCCACGCGGCTGCTGTTGTCGGGCAAGCGCCATACGGCCGGGGCCGAAATCGACGTGACGGGTCGCCTCACGCCCCGCTGGGAAATCTTTGGCTCCTACGCCTGGATGCCCATCGCCAACGTGGACAAGGCGGCGTCCACCACCACCACCGTGGGCAACCGCGTGGGCGACCGCCCCGGCCTGACGCCGCGGCACAGCGGCACGGTCTGGAACACCTACCAGCTGACGCCACAGTGGCGCGTGGGCGCCGGCGTCAATTTCCGCAGCCGCCAGGCCCCGGCCGACGTGACCGCACCGGCCTGGGAAGCGCCAGGCTTCGTGACCGCCGACGCACTGGTTGAATACCTCATTAACACGCAATTCACGCTCAAGGCCAATGTGACCAACGTGACGAACAAGCTCTACGCCGAAAGTCTGTACCGTGGCCATTACGTGCCCGGCGCGGGCCGCTTGGTCCAGCTCACCCTTGTCGCCAGTTTTTAAAACACCATGCTGCTCACCCTGCCCCACATCCTGGATGCCGACGAAGTGGCCGAAGTGCGCCAACGGCTGGCCACCGCACGCTGGGCCGACGGTCGCCCCGGCGCGGGGCCACAGGCCAAGCGGGTCAAGAACAACGAGCAATTGCCGCACGACGACCCGGCGGCCGCCGCAGTGCGCGAATACGTGCTGCGCGGGCTGGACCGCCAGCCGCTGTTCTTCAGCGCGGCGCTGCCCAAGCGGGTGTTTCCGCCGCGGCTGAACCGCTACAGCGGCAGCACCAACGCCTACGGCAACCACGTCGATGGCTCGGTGCGCTTCATGCCCGGCTCGGGCCAGCGGCTGCGCTCCGACCTGTCATGCACGGTGTTCCTCTCGGACCCGGCCGACTACGACGGCGGCGAACTGGTGATTGAGGACACCTTCGGTCCGCGCGCCGTCAAGCTCGCGGCCGGTCATGCGGTGCTGTACCCCGGCACCAGCGTGCACCAGGTCACGCCGGTCACGCGGGGCGAGCGGCTGGCCTGCTTCTTCTGGATCGAGAGCATGGTGCGCAGCGACGCCCAGCGGCAATTGCTGTTCCAGATGGACATGGCACTCACCCGCCTGCGCGAAACGCACGGCGACGGCCCCGAAACCGTGGCGCTGACGGGTACCTACCACAACCTGCTGCGCATGTGGGCCGACACCTGAGCGGGTGTCAACGAATCCTGCGCATGCAACATCACCTCAATCGCAGGGTCACTCCTCAAATGCGACTGATTCTCATTTATACTTCAACCTCAATCACTGCATGCGCACGCCCCGCAATTCACTTCAGGAGTCCCGGCATGACCTTTCTCGCATCGCTTGGCGCCAGTCTGGTCCTGGTGGTGGCTGCCGCCTGGTGGGCGGTGCGCAAATAGCCGCCCAGCGCCGCACTGGCCGCACGCCATCGACGCCCCTTCCCGCCCATGCCTCGCCGCCTTCTACACTATGACTTTGACCCCTCCCTCCGCTCCCATGCCCGGCTTGAACCGAAATTTTGTGATCGCCAGCAGTGTCGTGGTGTTCCACGTGGTCGCGCTGTGGGCGCTGCAAAACGGGCTGCTGCGCCGGGCGGTCGAGATGGTCGTTCCGGTGGCCCTTCTCAGTGAATTTATCGAACCACCGCGACCGAAGGTCGAGCCTCCGGCACCCAAGCCGCCCGAACCGGTGAAACAGCCCGTCGTACGCCGCGCCGTGCCCACACCCGCACCCCCGCCCCTGCCCGCGGCCGCCCCGACCCCTGACCCCATCCCGCTGGCGCCCGAAGTCGCCCCCGCACCGATCGCCCCGCTGCCCCCCAAGACGGCGCCGGTGGCCGTGGCGCCCGCGCCGCCCGCGCCACCGGCTCCGGTGCGGGTCGAGCTGCCGTCAAGCGACGCCGACTATCTGCAAAACCCCAAACCGGCCTACCCCGCCATCAGCAAGCGGCTGGGCGAGCAGGGCAAGGTCGTGGTCCGGGTGTTGATCGGCACCGACGGCACCGCCCAAAAGGCCGAGATCCAGCAGTCCAGCGGCTTCGACCGGCTGGACCAGGCGGCGCGCACCACCGTGCTCAAGTGGCGCTACGTGCCAGGCAAGCGCGGCGGCGTGGCGCAGGCCATGTGGTTCAACGTTCCCATTCATTTTGTTCTGGAGTAAATAGTCCATGGAATCGCAATTCGGTTTGTTGAGTGTCTGGAACCAGGGTGACTGGGTCACCCGGTTCGTTTTTGCGCTGCTGCTGGGGATGTCGCTGGCCTCATGGATGGTGATCCTGCTGAAGGCGCTGGACATCATGAGGTTCAAAAAACTCAGCGCCCGCGCCAACAGCTTCTGGCACAGCGCCGACTTCGCCGAGGGCCTGGAAAAACTCGGCCCCGAGGCGGACAACCCGTTCCGCCAGCTCGCACTGGAAGGCCGTGACGCCGTGGCGCACCACCGCAACACCCGGGCCCAACTGCATGACACGCTGGACATCAGCGACTGGATCACCCGCAGCCTGCGCAATTCGATCGACGCCTCCACGGCCCGCCTGCAATCGGGCCTGGCCATCCTGGCCTCGGTGGGTTCCACGGCGCCATTCGTGGGCCTGTTCGGCACCGTCTGGGGGATCTACCACGCGCTGATGGGCATTGGCGCCGCCGGCCAGGCCACCATCGACAAGGTGGCCGGGCCGGTCGGCGAAGCGCTGATCATGACAGCGCTGGGCCTCGCGGTGGCCATCCCCGCGGTGCTGGGCTACAACGCACTGGTGCGCGGCAACAAGGGGCTGCTGACCCAACTCAACCGCTTCGGCCACGACCTGCACGCGTACTTTGTGACCGGCGCGCGCGTGACCGCGGGCAACGACGGCAACGTCGTGCCGATGAAGAAGGCCTGATCAGGAGATCCACATGGCATTCGGCACCCAGGACGAACCCGACGAGGTGATGAACGAGATCAACATGACGCCGCTGGTGGACGTCATGCTGGTGCTGCTGATCATCTTCATGATCACCATTCCGGTGATGAAGCACGCGGTCAACATCGACCTTCCCCAAGCCACCAACCGGCCGCAGGACGTCAAACCGCAAACCATCCGGCTCAGCGTGGACCGCTCGGGCGCCTACTTCTGGAACGAAGGCCCGGTCAGCGACACCGCGCTGGCGGCGCTGCTGCGCGAAGCGGCCGCGCAGAACCCGCAACCCGAACTGCACATCCGCGGCGACAAGGCCGTGCGCTACGAACGGGTGGCGCAGGCCATGGCAGCGGCGCAGCAGGCGGGCGTGCGCAAAATCGGCTTCATCACCGAGCCCGCGCCATGATGCCAACCCGGGCCATCCCGGCAGCGGCCCCGCACCCCGGCAAGCCCGCGCCGCACCCGGCGCGCGGGGTGAGCCCGCGTGAGGCCGTGGCAGCGCGGCCCGCAGTGGACAGCGAAGCCCTGCTGGGCGGTGCCCGGTCGGTGGACATCCATCATCTGGGCACCGTGTACCGGCTCCAGGCCACCCGGCTTGGCAAGCTGATCCTCACCAAGTGACCCTCGTTCCCCAACGGTCCGCTGGAGGCTGTGAGCGGCTGCTGGCCGTTGTGGATGGCTGTTGGGCATTTTTCAAGCCTTTTAGGCCTTAAGCCCCCGTCAAATGGCGATAGTTTGCTATTAATAATATATCGTTCTGCGTGCGTTACAACCCCAGCGCAGCGATCCCGGCCCGGGCGATCTGTGCATCTTCGGTCGATTTGACGCCGCTCACGCCCACCGCCCCCAGGCACTGCCCGTCCTTGAGGATGGGCACGCCGCCTTCGAGCAGGCCCTTGAGGTCGGGCGCGCTCAGAAACGACACACGGCCGCCGTTGATCACGTCTTCGTACACCTTGCTTTCGCGCCGCCCCAGCGCGGCGGTGTTGGCCTTGGCCGGTGCGATGTGGGCCGAAATGGGCGCGGCCCCGTCCAGCCGCTGCAACCACAACAGGTGGCCGCCATCGTCCACCACGGCAATGCTCACGGCCCAGTGGTTCTTGAGCGCTTCGGCTTCGGCCGCGGCGGCAATGGCCTTGACGTCGGCCAGTTCCAGGAACGCCTTGTTTTTCATAGGGAAACCCTGTTCAGTTGACAACGCCGCAAGGATAACGGGTGGCGCGCCGCCGATTGCCCCGTCCACACGCAAAAGTATCCATACAAAATTGCAGGCCATGCCGCAGCGCCGGTTTGGCCGCTCGGCTTGAACACCCCTAAAATGACCGCATCTGCCGTTTTGCAGATTCACAGGAGATGCATGCAATGAACGACCGTGTACAAACCCTCGACACCTCCGGCCTTGGCTACGGCGTGCCGGCGGCGCAACGCAACAAGGTGCTGCGCAACACGTACTGGCTGCTCGCCCTGAGCCTGATCCCCACCGTGCTGGGCGCCTGGTTGGGCGTGGCCACGGGCATCACCCGCTCACTCAGCGGTGGCCTGGGCCTGATCGTCTTCCTGGGCGGCGCCTTCGGCTTCATCTATGCCATCCAGAAAACCAAGGATTCGGCCGCAGGCGTGCCGGTGCTGCTGGGCTTCACCTTCTTCATGGGGCTGATGCTGTCGCGCCTGATCGCCATGGTGCTCGGCTTCAAGAACGGGCCTGAACTCGTCATGACCGCCTTCGGCGGCACCGCCGGCGTGTTTTTCGTGATGGCCAGCCTGTCGAGCGTCATCAAGCGCGACCTCTCAGGCATGGGCAAGTGGCTGTTTGTGGGTGCGCTGGCCATCATGATCGGCGCGATCATCAACGTGTTTGTCGGTTCCACCGCCGGCATGATGGCCATTTCGATGATGGCCATCGGCGTGTTCAGCGCCTACATGCTGTACGACCTCAAACGCATCATCGACGGCGGCGAAACCAACTACATCAGCGCCACGCTGGCGCTGTACCTGGACGTCATCAACGTGTTCCAGAGCCTGCTGATGCTGCTGGGCATCATGGGCGGCGAACGCGATTGACGGCGCCTGCCGCGCGGCAGACCCACAAAGGGCCTTCGGGCCCTTTTGTTGTTTTTGGGCTTGCCGTGGTTCGCCGGGTCCGTACCGGCGCCGCATTCTTCTCGTCTTGAGCAGGGAGATGCCCGACGAATCATTGAATGCAGTATGCTGAAACCCCATGGACGCGGCGCCCACCTCACTGCAGTTTTATTTCGACTTCATTTCGCCCTACGGTTATTTCGCGTCCCTGCGGGTAGACGATCTGGCTGCACGCCACGGCCGCTCGGTCACCTGGCACCCGATGCTGCTGGGCGTCTCGGTCATGAAGGTCATGGGCCTGCGGCCCCTGATGGAAACACCGCTCAAGGCCCCCTATGTGCAGCGCGACGTCTTGCGCTACGCCCGCCGACACCACATCACCCTGGGCCGCGACCCCGGCGCGCCGCCCATGAAGCCGCTCACCGCAGCGCGCGCCTGCTGCTGGGCAGCGGTGCACCACCCCGATGCGGCCAAGCCGCTGGCCCGCGCCATGCTGCACGCCTACTGGGTTGAAGGGCGTGACCTGTCCGAACCCGCGTCGCTGGCCGGCATTGCATTGCCCGACGGCATCAAGGCCGGGCCCCTGGTGAGCGCTGTCGCCGGCGAAGACGCCGCCTTGCGTTTGCGTCAGTCGGTGGAAGCCTCGCTGTCTGCCGGCGTGTTTGGCTCGCCCACGGTGATCGTGGACGGCGAGATGTTCTGGGGTCTCGACAAACTTGACGACGTCGAGGCATGGCTGGCCTCGGGCGGTTGGTAGCCAACGCCCTGTCTGCACGCGCGCGGCGTCAATCGCCGTCGAAGTTCAGTTCGACCGCAAGCGCAATCGCGGCCAGCCGCTCGCGCACGGCGTCCCGGACCGAAGCGTCGTCCCGGCCCGCCAACTGCAGCACCACGACCGTTCGTCCTGCGCGATCTTCGGCCCGCACGGCGACACAACCACCGCCTGCCAGGCCCTGCAGCATTTCGGCCAGTTTGATCTGCACCGCCTGCAGGCGCAGCGCGGGCTTGAAAACCTTGCCAATGGCGGTGACGGGCATCGCTTCGATCACGGTCACGCGCTTGGGCACCGCAGGGCGCTCGTACACCTGCGGCGCCACCGCCTGCAACAGGTCCTGAGCCTCAACGCGCATGCCCGGTTTGAGCGTGACAAACGCCACCGGCAGTTCACCCGCGTAGGCGTCGGGTTCGCCAACCACGGCGCACAGCGCCACCGCCGGATGCGCCAGGAACGCCTCCTCCACCAGCGCCGGGTCGATGTTGTGTGCGCCCCGGATGATCACGTCCTTGGCGCGGCCGGTCACGTGAATGTAGCCCGCAGCGTCGATGTGCCCCAGATCGCCCGAGACCAACCAGTGGGCCTCGGGGCACGCCCCCGGCTCGCCTGCAAACATGCCGGCATTGCGCGCTGGATCGCTGTAACCCGGGCTGACATGCGGGCCGCGCAGCACGATCACGCCGGTCTCGCCGGGCTGGCAGTTCTCCCCCAGTTGCGCCATGCCATCGCGCCAGCGCACGGCCCGCACGTCGGTGTAGGGCAGACGCAAGCCGGTGGAGCCCACAACCCGGGGGGCGGCCGCCGGTTCGATGGACACCAGACCCGCGCACTCGGTCATGCCCAGGATGTTGCGCACCGGAATGCCCAAACGGGTCTCGAACTGCGCCGCCAGTTCGCCAGGCAGCGGCGAACCGCCGGTGTAAGCCACGCGGATGCGTGAAATGTCGGCGTCCACCGGGGTATTGAGCAGCGTGGCCAGAATGGTGGGAACGCAGGCCAATGCGGTAACGCCCTCACGCTCGGCAAAGCGCCAGTAGCGCTGGACAAATGCGGCGTTTCGCATGCCGCCGAGGGTGGGCAGCACCTGGATGGCGCCCACCGACAACAGCGCCAGGCCGTAAACGAAGGCCCCGGCCACATGGAACAGCGGAAACCCGTTGACCTCGACCGTTTGCTCGTCAAAGCCGTAATACCGCGGCGCGAACGCGCTGGTGTGCGCTTCATTGCCATGGGTGTGCAACGCCAGTTTGGGGGCGCCGGTGGTGCCCCCGGTATGAAAGCAGGCGGCCACGCGGTCCGCCTGCAGTCCGGGGTCGAATGCCAGGGTCACGGCCTGTGCCTGCAAAGCCTGCTGAAATACCGGCACGCCCGCCACCACGTCATCGCCCACGGCGATCTGCAACACCGGCAAGGGTCTCAGCGCGAGCACCTGCTGCACCGTCGGCCACAGGTTGAGTTCGGCGTTGGGCGCCAGCGCCACGATGAGTTTGGCGCCCGCGGCCTCCAGCAACGCCGCGATATGGTCGGGCTGCAGCAGGTAGTTGATCGGGCAGGCCCGTCCGGCCACCTGCGCACCCCACAACGCATAGTGCGTCTCGGGCATGTTGGGCGCCAGAATTGCCACCGTGTCGTCCGCTCCGATGCCCATCGCCCGGAACAGGTTGGCCGCCTGATGGATTCGCTCCAATAGGGTCTGGTAACTCACCCGTTGCGGCGGCGTGGAAAGCGCTGCATCGGGCAAGAAGCGCAGTGCGTCGCGCCCGGCAAAGCGTGCGGCCGCACCGGCGATCAGCCCGTAGGTCGTCGGCACCGGCACCCATCGGGCATAGGCTTGCGCCTCCAGGGCCTCGATGTCCGCCAGTGAAGCCACGAAGCTCATGCGGGGGCCTGGTCCAGCTTGAGCAAGCGCACCGCGTTGCCTTTGAGGATGCCGGGCATCACCTCGGGCTTGAAGCCCGCCTCCTCAAAGTCCTTCATCCAGCGGTCGGGCGTGATGAGCGGGTAATCGCTGCCGAACAGCACACGGTCTTTGAGCAGCGTATTGGCGTACTGCACCAGTTGCTTCGGAAAGTACTTGGGGCTCCAGCCCGACAGGTCAATCCACACATTGGGCTTGTGCGTGGCCACGCTCAGTGCCTCGTCCTGCCACGGAAAGCTCGGGTGCGCCATGACAATCTGCATGTCGGGGAAATCGATGGCCACATCGTCCAGATGCATGGGGTTGGAATACTCCAGCCGCAGCCCGCCGCCACAACGCATGCCACTGCCAATGCCGCTGTGCCCGGTGTGAAAGATCGCGGGCAGACCGTGCGCGTTGATGACCTCGTAGATCGGCCAGGCCATCTTGTCATGGGGGTGGTACCCCTGCACCGTGGGATGAAACTTGAAGCCCCTGACCCCGTGCTCCCGAATCAACCGTTCGGCTTCCCGCGCGCCAAACTTTCCCTTGTGCGGATCGATGCTCGCAAAGGCCATCATCATGTCGCTGTTCTGGCGCGCCGCCTCGGCAATCTCTTCGTTGGGGATGCGACGGCGCCCCATCTGGGTCTCGGCGTCCACCGTGAACATGACCAGCCCGATCTTGCGCTCGCGGTAATGGGCAATCGTCTCCTGGATGGTCGGCCGCCGGTTCGAGCGGAAGTACTTGTCGGCAGCGCGGTCGTACTCCTCGCCATAAGCATCAAACGGGTTCCAGCAGCTGACTTCGGCGTGGGTGTGAATGTCGATGGCAATGAGCTTGGTGTGGTCCATGGGTACCTTTGTGGTCGGGTCGTTGAGCTAGGGTAAACACCGATAAAACAGGTTCGAGTGCAACTTGAATTGGTTATATTTCATAACCATAATCGATCCATTCCAGGAAATCAACCATGACAACCCCCGATCTGCATCTTGAATTTCTTGGCGAACAGCAGGAGGTGGCCGTGATCCGGCTGACCCGCGTCGCCAAGCGCAACGCGCTCAACGATGCCCTCATTCTGTCCATTCGCAACACGTTTGAAAACCTGCCCGCCACGGTACGTGCCGCCGTCATCGACGGGCAGGGAGACCACTTCTGCGCCGGGCTCGATCTGTCGGAGCTGACCGAGCGCGACGCAGGCCAGGGACTGCACCACTCGCGCATGTGGCACGCGGCACTCGAGCGTGTGCAGTTCGGTCCGGTGCCCGTGGTTGCCGCGCTGCATGGTGCGGTGGTCGGCGGCGGGCTGGAACTGGCCAGCGCGTGCCACATCCGCGTGGCCGACGAGACGGCTTTTTACGCGTTGCCCGAAGGCTCGCGCGGCATTTTCGTCGGCGGTGGCGGTGCCGTTCGCATCCCGCGCCTGATCGGCACGGCCCGCATGACCGACATGATGCTGACCGGCCGCGTCTACAACGCCGCTGACGGCGAACGCATTGGTCTGGCGCAATACCTGGTGCCAACGGGGCAGGCCTTTGCCAAGGCGCTGGAACTGGCCGAACGCGTGGCGCAAAACGCGCCCTTGACCAACTACGCGCTGATGCACGCCCTGCCGCGCATTGCCGAACAACCCGCCGACCAGGGCTACCTGACCGAAGCCATGATGGCGGCCATCGCACAAAGCGCCCCCGAAGCCAAGGAGCGGGTACGCGCCTTCCTCGACGGCAAGGCCGCCAAGGTCAGCAAGGATTGATGCCGCCGCACGGCGACCCGGCGGCGCTCCATGCTCCCGAAAAAAACACGGCCCGAACCATGCACGAGACCACCCCTCCCCGCTATCGCCCCCTGAAGTTCGGCGTGACACGCGCCACGCTGCGCGACGGCGCCCCCGACACGCATTACCTGCGCGCCGACCAGGATCTGCCGCCCTTTGCGGAACGCATCACCGACCGCCTGGTGCACTGGGCGAACGAGCGCCCCGATCAGACCCTGTTTGCGCAGCGCGTGAAAAACGCCGATGGCAGCACGGGCGACTGGCGCCACATCAGCTTCGCGCAGGCACTCGACGCGGCGCGCCGCATCGGCCAGGCCCTGCTCGACCGGGGCCTGAGTGCGGAGCGCCCGGTGCTGATCCTGAGCGAAAACGATCTGGACCACGCACTGCTCGCCCTGGGGTGCCTGTACGCCGGTGTTGCGTATTGCCCCACATCGCCACCCTACTCCCTGATCAGCCAGGACTTCGACAAGCTGCACCACGTGGTCAAGACCCTCACGCCCGGCCTGGTGTTCGCGAACGACGCCCAACGATACAGCCGCGCCATCCTGGCCACGCTGGGGCAAGAGGTTGAAGTCGTCACCCGCACAGGCGCCGTTCCCGGACGCAGCACCACAGCCTTTGCCACCTTGCTGGGCACCGAACCCACTCTGGCCGTGGACGCCGCCATGCAGGCCACCGGCCCTGACACCATCACCAAATTCCTGTTCACCTCCGGCTCGACCAAGATGCCCAAGGCGGTGATCAATACACAGCGCATGTGGTGCGCCAACCAGCAGCAGATGGTCGAGTCCATGCCGGTGCTGGCCGACGGCCCGCTGGTGCTGGTGGACTGGCTGCCCTGGAACCACACCTTTGGCGGCAACCACAACTTCGGCATGGTGATCTACCACGGCGGAACGCTCTACATCGACGACGGCAAGCCCACCCCTGCGCTCATGGCCGAGACGTTGCGCAACCTGCGCGAGATCGCGCCCACCGTGTATTTCAACGTGCCCACCGGTTTTGAGGCCATTGCCAACGCCATGAAGGCCGACACGCCATTGCGCCAGACACTGCTGTCGCGGGTGAAGATGTTCTTTTACGCTGGCGCCGCGCTGGCGCAGCCGGTGTGGGACAGCCTGTTTGAAAGCGCTGAGCGCGAAATTGGCCAGCGGGTCGTCATGAGCACCGGTCTGGGCATGACCGAGTCCGGCCCGTTCGGCATTTTTGTGACCAGCCCCAACGTGAAAGCGGGAGACCTGGGGCTGCCGACGCCCGGCCTGGAACTCAAGCTGGTCGACGTTGAAGGTAAAACCGAGGTGCGCTACAAAGGCCCCAACATCACGCCCGGCTACTGGCGCATGCCCGCCGAGACTGACGAAGCCTTTGACGAAGAAGGCTTCTTCAAGACTGGCGACGCCGTGAAATGGATCGACGAGACCGACATTCATCTGGGTTTGAAGTTTGACGGGCGCATCGCCGAAGACTTCAAGCTCGCCACCGGAACCTTCGTGAGCGTGGGGCCACTGCGCGCGCGAATCATCGCTGCCGGGGCACCCTACATCCAGGACGTGGTGTTGACCGGCATCAACCTGAAAGAGGTGGGCGCCATGGTGTTCCCCACCGCCGCCGTGCGTCAACTGAGCGGCCTGACGGCCGACGCGTCGTTGCACGACGTGCTCAACAGCCCGCAGGTGCTGGCGCATTTCCAGCGCGTGGTGAACGAATTGGCGCGCACCGCCACCGGCAGTGCCAACCGCATCGCCCGCCTGTGCCTGCTGGCCGACCCGCCCACCATCGACCGCGGCGAGATCACCGACAAGGGCTCGATCAACCAGCGTGCAGTGCTCGCGCACCGGGCTGACACCGTGGCTCAGTTGCACAGTGACGCGTTGCATGCCATTTTGAAACCCCAGCCCTGAAAGAAACGAAAACCATGGCCCACCGAGGTTTCTTCAACGCATTCAACGACGTCTGGCTGCTCGACGGCGTGCGCACCCCCATGGTCGATTACTGTGGCGCGCTGGGTCACATCTCGCCCACCGACCTGGGCATCAAGGTCGCGCGCGAGGCCCTGCGGCGCTCGGGCCTGCGTTATGGCATTGCCAGCGCCTGCGTGGGCGGCGGCCAGGGCATTGCGCTGCGGATCGAAAACGCCAAAGCGGTCTGAATTTTTTTACAAGGAATCCACCATGAACATCCAGGGACAGGCCGCACTCGTCACCGGCGGCGGCTCAGGCCTCGGCGAAGCCACCGCCCGCGAACTTGCGCGGCTGGGTGCCCGGGTGGCCGTGCTTGACGTCCATCTCGAAAACGCCCGACGGGTGGCGGCCGACATTGGTGGCGTGGCGTGCGCTTGCGACATCACCGACACCGACAGTCTGCAAGCCGCGATGGATGCCGCCGCCGCGGCGCATGGCCCGGCCCGCATCCTGATGAACATCGCCGGAATCGGCGGTGCGCGACGCCTGGTTGGCAAGGACGGAAGCCCCGCACCGCTGGACGACTTTGCCAGGGTGGTCCACGTGAACCTCATTGGCACCTACAACGCCAGCCGCCTGTTTGCCGCGGCCTGCGCGAAGCTTGATCCGCTGGAAGACGGCGAGCGAGGCGTGATGATGTTCACGGCCAGCGTCGCCGCGTTCGACGGGCAGGTGGGCCAGCAGGCCTACAGCGCCTCCAAGGGTGGGCTGGTGGGCATGACACTGCCCATGGCGCGCGACCTGGCGCAGCACGGCATCCGCGTCTGCACCATCGCACCGGGCCTGTTCAGCACGCCGCTGATGAAGCAGTTGCCCGAACCGGTGCAGGCCTCGCTTGCCGCCAGCATCCCCTTCCCGTCCCGGTTGGGAAAACCGGAAGAGTTCGCCCAACTCGCTGCGCATATCGTGACCAACACCCACCTCAATGGCGAGGTCATCCGCCTTGACGGCGCCCTGCGGATGGCCCCGCGCTGAAAGACAATCCATGAGCGAGAGTACGCCCAGGACCGTGACTTACGAAGTCGAAGTGATGTTCGGCGACTGCGATCCGGCCGGCATTGTTTTCTTCCCGAACTTTTCCAAGTGGATGGACGCATCGTCGCTCAACTTCTTTGTCCAGTGTGGCGTGCCGCCGTGGCGTGAACTGGTCAAGACCACCGGCATCATCGGCACGCCACTGCTCGAAATCCACACCCGTTTTTTGCGCCCTGCCACCTATGGCGAGCGGCTTCAGGTCCACACCAGCGTGATCGAATGGCGCGACAAGGTGCTGATCCACCGGCACGTCGTCCAGCGCGGTGACGAGGTGCTGTGCGAAGGCACCGAAACCCGCGCCTTCTGCATGCACGACCCGGCCAATCCCGACCGGATCAAGGCCATTCCGATTCCCGCCGACATCAAGGCGCGCTGCACTTGATGCCCCCTGTTCCCCGTTCACCAACCCCCTGTAGGAGACGCAAACCATGAAATCCGTCAAAACCCTGATCGCCGCCGCCGTTGCCGTGCTTGCCGCAGGCGCCGCGCAGGCCGACATCAACATCGGCGTCAGCCTGGCGCTCACTGGCCCGGGCTCGGGCCTTGGCATTCCGATGCAGAACCAGTTCAAGCTGTTCCCCAAAACCATCGGCGGCGAGAAGGTCAACCTCATCGTGCTGGACGACGCCACCGACCCCGGCAAGGGCGCCGCGAACGCGCGCCGTTTTGTCACTGAAGACAAGGTCGACATGATCATCGGCTCGTGCATCACGGCGGTCGCGGCCGCCATGAGCGACATCGCGTCCGAAGCCGGCACCGTCCAGCTTGCCGCCTCGCCTGTGGGCCTGCCGCCCGGCAAGGACAAATGGGTGTTCCGCCTGCCGCAGTCGAACACCGTCATGGGCCACGCGGTGGTCGAGCACATGAAAAAGCAGGGCGTCAAGACGCTGGGCTTCCTGGGCTACACCGACGCCTATGGCGAGCAGTGGCTCAAGGAAAGCGCCCCACTGCTGGAACAAGCCGGCATCAAAGTGGTGGCCATCGAGCGCTTTGCCCGCACCGACACCAGCGTGACACCGCAGGCGCTCAAGATCAATGCCGCCAACCCCGACGCGGTGCTGATCGTGGCGTCGGGCAGCGGCGCCGCCATGCCCCACATGGCCATGATCGACCGTGGCTACAAGGGCAAAATTTACCAGACGCACGCCGCCGCCACGCAAGACCTGATGCGCGTGGGTGGCAAAGCGGTGGAAGGCGCGTTCGTGGTGTCCGGCCCGGCGGTGATTGCCGAGCAGTTGCCCGACAGCCATCCGTCCAAAAAGGTGGCCATCGATTTCGTGCAGAAGTACGAAAAATCCGTGGGCGCCGGTCTGCGCAACCAGTTTGCCGGGCACGCCTACGACGCCCAGATCACCCTGGAAAAGGTGATCCCGGTGGCCCTCAAGAAGGCCAAGCCGGGCACGCCCGAGTTTCGCGCCGCCCTGCGTGACGGCATGGAAACCATGGGCCGCACCATCTTCTCGCACGGCGTCATGAACTGGACGGCGACTGACCACTGGGGCTTCACCAACGAGACCGGTGTGATGCTCAAGGTGGTCGACGGCAAGTTCAAGGTCGAATAAGGCAGTCCATGGATTTCTCCATCGCCAGCATCCTGCTGCTGGACGGACTGACCAACGGCGCCGTGTACGCCCTGCTGGGGCTGGCCACGGTGCTGGTCTTCACCGTCACACGGGTCATCTTCATCCCCCAGGGGGAGTTCGTCGCCTACGGCGCGCTCACGCTGGCCATTTTCCAGACCGGCCGGGTGCCGGGCACCGTATGGTTGCTGCTGCTGCTGGCCGCGATGGCGGCATGGATGGAGTTCTGGGGCCGCTGGCAGCACCATCGCCAGGCCGTGCGTGCCTTCAAGGCCGCCGCCAGGACACTGGCACTGCCCGTGCTGGTGTCGGCGGTGTCCATCTGGGCCGCGCCCCGGCAGTTTCCGCTGGCCGTTCAGGCGGCCCTCAGCGTGGCCATCGTCACGGTCTACGGCCCGCTGGTGTACCGCGTGGCGTACCAGTCTCTGGAAAGTGCCACCCCGCTGGTGCTGCTGATTGTCTCGGTTGGCGTGCACTTCGCCATGACCGGACTGGGCCTGGTGTTCTTCGGCGCCGAGGGCTTTCGCAACCCGAACTTCTGGGATCTGCGGCTCAACATCGGCCCGGTGATGCTGTCCGGGCAAACCATCATTACCGCTCTGGCCACCCTCGCACTCATCGTGCTGCTATGGCTGTATTTCGAGCGTTCGCTGCGCGGCAAGGCCCTGCGCGCCACGGCCGTCAACCGCACCGGCGCGCGCCTGATGGGCATTTCATCGCATGCCTCGGGGCAACTCACCTTCACCATGGCTGCGTTCATTGGCGCCCTCTCGGGGCTGCTGATCGGCCCGACCACCACGGTGTTTTACGACTCGGGCTTCCTGATCGGTCTCAAGGGGTTCGTCGCGGCCGTGGCAGCGGGACTCTCCAGCTATCCGGGGGCCCTGGTGGCAGCCCTGTTTGTCGGCGTGATCGAAGCCTTCGGCTCCTTCTGGGCCAGCGCCTTCAAGGAAGTGATCGTGTTCACGCTGATCCTGCCGGTCTTGCTGTTCCGTTCATTGCGCAGCGGCCATTCGGACGAGGAGTGAGCATGTCGCACGCCCCCTGTCGTCAGATCCTTTCGCATTGCCGGGCACTCCCATGTTGAATTTTCAAACCAAAGGCCTGCTGGGGCTGGTGGTGGCGATCCCGCTGATCGCCGCACTCCCCCTGCCCGATTTCTGGATCACCCAGCTCAACTACATCGGCATGTACAGCATCACGGTGCTGGGGCTGGTACTGCTCACGGGGGTCGGCGGGCTGACCTCATTCGGACAGGCGGCGTTCGTCGGCATTGGCGCCTACGCCACGGCCTGGCTCACGCTCAACACAGGCATCTCCCCCTGGCTCACGCTGTTCATCGGCATGGGCCTCACGGCCGGCAGCGCGCTGCTGGTGGGCCTGATCACGTTGCGCATGTCGGGCCACTACCTGCCGCTGGCCACCATCGCCTGGGGGCTTTCGCTGTATTACCTCATGGGCAACCTGGACGCCCTGGGCAAATACGATGGCCTGCTGGGGCTGCGGAGCCTGTCCATCGGCGACTTCGACATCGGCCAGGGCCGCGCATTCTTTATGCTGACCTGGATCGTTCTGGTGATGCTGTCCGCGGCCGTGCTGCACTTGCTTGATTCACGTGCCGGCCGTGCCATCCGCGCGCTCAAGGGCGGCTCGCAGATGGCCGAAGCCATGGGCGTCAACACCTTCCGCTACAAGGTCACCATCTTCGTGCTGGCGGCGCTGTTGGCCTCGATCGCGGGCTGGCTGCTCGCGCACTTCCAACGAACGGTCAATCCGTCGGCTTTCGGTCTGAAGATGGGCATCGAGTACCTCTTCATGGCCGTGGTCGGCGGCGTGGGGTATGTGTGGGGCGCCATCGTCGGGGCCGGCCTGATCCGTCTGCTGGACGACCAGTTGCAGGTGCTGCTGCCCCGGCTGATGGGTACCAGCGGCAGCTACGAGGTGATCGTGTTCGGCGTGGCGCTGGTGGCGCTTCTGAAATACCTGCCCGACGGGTTGTGGTCGATGGTCGACAAGCGGCTACCGCGGCGCCCACGCCGGACCGACTGGGCCCACGCGGCCGACCTGCCCGTGCGCCAGCGGCCCACCCCGGGCGAGCCGGTGCTGGAGGTGCAGGCGATCCGCAAGCAGTTCGGGGGCCTGACGGCCGTCAACGACATCAGTTTCGAGATCCGCGCCGGGCAGATCGTCGGTCTGATCGGCCCGAACGGGGCTGGCAAATCCACCACCTTCAACCTGGTCACGGGCGTGCTCGCGCTCACCCGCGGGCAGGTGCGCTACCGCGGCGAGGCCATTGCGGGCCTGTCTTCGCGCGATATCTCCAGAAAAGGCATGGCGCGCACCTTCCAGCACGTCAAGATGATCCCCGACATGACGGTGCTGGAAAACGTGGCCCTGGGCGCCTACAGCCGCGGCCACAAGGGCGTGATCGCCGCCATGCTGGGCCTCAACCGGGCGGAGGAACAGAGGCTGTTCAAGGAAGCCCAGCGCCAGCTGGAGCGCATCGGCATGGGCGAGGCCCTGCACGAGCAGGCCGGCAATCTGGCCATGGGCCCGCAGCGCCTGATGGAGATCGCCCGCGCCTTGTGTGCCGACCCGGCGCTGCTGCTGCTGGACGAGCCCGCCGCCGGCCTTCGCCACAAGGAAAAGCAGGCGCTGGCCGACGTGCTGCGCCAGCTCAAATCCGAAGGCATCAGCATCCTGCTGGTCGAGCACGACATGGACCTGGTCATGCAGATCTGCGACCACCTCGTGGTGATGGAGTTCGGCACCTTGCTGACCCAGGGCACACCCGCGCAAGTGCAACAAGATCCGAAGGTACGCGCCGCCTACCTCGGTACCGACCACTGAGCCGCGGAGAACACCCATGAGCACACCACTGCTTCAGATCCAGGGCTTGCGCGCCGGCTATGGCCGTGCCGAGGTGTTGCACGGCATTGACCTGCGCGCCGATGCCGGCGGCGTGATCACCGTGATCGGCCCCAACGGCGCCGGCAAGTCCACCCTTCTCAACACGGTGATGGGCCTCCTGCCGGGCAAGGGCAGCATCCGCTTCAATGGCGAGGACATCACGGCGCTCGCCCTGGAAGAACGCGTGATGCTGGGGATGGCCCTGGTGCCCGAAAAGCGCGAGCTGTTCGGCACGATGACGGTCGAGGACAACCTGGTGCTCGGCGGCTATCGGCAGATGCGGCTGGGCCATGCCCGCTGGCGCGACCGGCTGGCCGATGTTTTCGATCTCTTTCCGCGGCTGAAAGAGCGCCGGACCCAGCTGGCCGGCACGCTGTCCGGCGGCGAACGCCAGATGCTGGCGGTCGGCCGCGCCTTGATGGGACGCCCGTCCCTGCTGATGCTCGACGAACCCAGCCTGGGCCTTGCACCGCTGATCGTTCGCGAAATCTTCGCCATCGTCCAGACCCTGCGTCAGACCGGCGTGACCATTGTCCTGGTGGAACAGAACGCCCGCGCCGCGCTGCAGGTGGCCGATCACGGCTACGTGCTGGAGATGGGCGAACTCGCGCTCGAAGGTCCGGCCGACTCGCTGGCCAATGACCCGCGCGTGATCGAAACCTACCTGGGCACGAACCGCTCCGCCACCCCATGAGCCACTACCTGCCCCAACCCGCCGAACACGGCTTCATCCTGCTCGACGTCCTGCAGGCGCCCCAGGCCCTGAGCGCCTTGCCCGCGCTGGCCGAGCACGCGGACGCCGACCTGCTGCGCCAGGTGCTCGACGAAGCCGGCAGGTTTGTCGGCGAAGTGGTGGCCCCGCTGAACCGCGGCGGCGATGAGGTGGGAGCGCAATGGAGGGCCGGCGCCGTCACCATGCCACCCGGCTTTCGCGATGCCTACCAGGCATTCTGGCAAGCGGGCTGGCCTTCGCTCGCCTGTGCCCCGGAAGACGGCGGACAGGGCCTGCCCTCGGCGCTGGAGGCTGTGCTGTATGAAATGCTCAGCGCCGCCAACCACGGCTGGACCATGGCGCCCGGCCTGCTGCACGGTGCGTATGAATGCATCAGGCACCACGCCTCGCCCGAATTGAAGGCGCGTTACCTGGAGAAACTGGCCACGGGCGAATGGCTGGCCACCATGTGCCTGACCGAACCCCAAGCGGGCTCCGACCTCGGCCTGGTGCGCACCAAGGCTGTGCCGCTGCCGAACGACCCTGAGCAGCGCTACGCGCTCAGCGGCACCAAGATCTTCATCTCCGGCGGTGAGCACGACCTGACCGACAACATCGTTCACCTCGTGCTCGCGCGCCTGCCCGACGCACCGCCCGGCCCCAAGGGGCTGTCGCTGTTCCTCTGCCCGAAGTTCTACGACGATGGCAACAGAAGTGCCGTGAACAGAAGTGCCGTGGTGTGCGAGCGCATCGAAGAAAAAATGGGCCTGCACGGCAGCCCCACCTGCGTGATGCGCTTTGACGATGCGCCGGGCTGGCTCGTCGGTGAACCCGGCAAGGGCCTGAGCGCGATGTTCGTCATGATGAACGCCGCCCGTCTGCACGTTGCGCTGCAGGGCATCGGCCTGCTCGACGCCGCCTGGCAAAAAGCCGACGCCTATTCGAAGGAGCGGCGCCAGATGCGGGCACCGGGCCAGGGTCGCTCGGCCGGCGAGGCCGATTTCATTGCCGCGCACCCTGCGATGCGCCGCATCCTCGACACCCAGCGCGCCTGGATCGACGGCGGGCGCGTGCTGGCCTATCGCACCGCGCTGGCGCTGGACGTGCTCAAGCACCACCCGGATGCGGCGCGCCGCGACGCCGCGCAGCGCTGGTGCAGCCTGGTCACCCCCGTGCTCAAGGCCGCCTTCACCCACCAGGCGTTTTACGGCGCCAGCGAATGCCTGCAGGTGTTGGGCGGCCACGGTTATGTGCGCGAATGGGGCATCGAGCAGATCGTGCGCGACGCGCGGGTGGCCATGATCTACGAAGGCACCAACGAAATCCAGGCCATCGACCTGCTGGTGCGCAAGGTGCTGCCCGACGGCGGGGCCAGCCTGGGGCTGATGCTGGACGACCTGGCGCTGGACCTGCAGCCCGCACGGGCGACCCATGCGCGCGTGCTGGCGCAGCTGGCCGCCATCCGGCAAACCACCCGCAGGCTGGTCAACGCTGCGGCGGCGGACAACACCGTGGCGTTCCGCGTCGCGGACGACTACCTGCGGGCGGTGGCCGTGGCGCTGCTGGGCTGGGCCTGGTCGCGCATCAACGCCGCCCTGGGGCCCGAATCGCCCGCCACGCCCGCCACGCCCGAAGGGGCCACGCGTTGGCATGCGCCCGCGCAAGCCCTGCGCCACTGGGTGCAGCCCGAGTTCGACATGCGGCTGGCCATCGTGCACGACCTCTGCGCAGCGCCCCACGACGTCACCCCGGAGGCGCAGGGGCGCCGCGACGTGTTGTAAGGTTCGGCCCTTGCCACTCTGAACCTGCCGATGGCCACCCGACGCACCGCTGCCCAAACGCCCCCACCCACCCGCCGCCCCACCCCGCCTGCGGCGGCGCCCGCCGTGGACGCCGTGGACACCCGCTACCTCGAAACCCTGGTGGGCTACAACGCCCGCCGCGCCGCGCTGGCCGTCATCGAGGTGTTCCTGCCACGCATGGCGGTGTACGGGGTCAAGCCGGTGGAGTTCTCGGTGCTGTCGTTGGTCACCCACAACCCCGGCATCACCTCGCGCCAGCTGTGCACCACGCTGGGCCTGTTGCCGCCCAATCTGGTCGGCATGATCAGCGGCTTTGAAAAACGCGCGCTGATCCAGCGGCGGCCGCACCCCACCGACGGACGCGCCGTCGGGCTGCACCTGACCCCCGATGGTGAAAAGCTCATGCGCGAGGCCGAGCAGGCCGCAGCCGCGCTGGAGGGCGAGGCCACCTCGGGCCTGAGCCCGGCCGAACGCAAGACCCTCATGCGATTGCTGCAAAAAGTCTACAAACCCCGGTCATCACGGTAAATTTGAGACATTTTTGACCTCCAGTCCACGCCAATGGGTCGCAATCAGCTACCAAACTTGTAGCGTCCTGAAATTTGCGATATAGTCGGCCCGCTGGCGCAGGCCCTGCCCGGTGACAGCGCCGGACATCGAATGCCACGCCCGATCACGCACTCAGACGCAAAGGAGATCACAGAATGAGTTCCAAGGAAAACGCCGCGGTCAGCCAACTGCTTGCCTTGCTGGAAGCGCGCTATGCACTGCGCGTGCTCTGGGCACTGCGGGACGGGCATCCGCAGACCTTCCGCCTGCTGCAGGACAGCGTGGGCAACATCACCCCCAACACCCTGAACACCCGCCTCAAGGAACTGCGCGCCGCCGGCCTGATGAACCACGGCACCAGCGGCTACGGCTTGACGTCGGCGGGCGCAGACCTGCTCAAACGCCTGTCCGACCTGCAGGCCTTTGCCGGCAAGTGGGCCACCAATCAGGCCAAAAAGAAGTAACCTCTGCCACGCCGTGGCCACTGAAGGACAGGCATTGCCTGTCCTTTTTTTATAGCAAACTATTTCCATTTGACGGGGGCTTCAATGGAAAAACACCTTCAAACTGCAGCCGTGCTGCCGCACGACCACGAACGCGCCGTGCTCATTGGTCGCCTCTGGACCGAAGGCGCCGGACCCACACTGGTGCGCGTGCAGGGCGACGGGGTGTACGACCTCTCCCAGCTTGCCGCCACCTGCACCCAGCTGCTGGAGATGACCGACCCGGTGGGCACCGTGCGCAAATTCCGCGGCCCCCGGCTGGCCCCCACGGCCGAGGTGCTGGCCAACTCCGGGCCCGACGCCTGCAACCCGGCGGTCTCGCGCTTTCTGGCGCCTTGCGACCTGCAGGCGATCAAGGCGGCGGGCGTGACCTTTGTCTCCAGCATGCTCGAGCGCGTGATCGAGGAGCAGGCGCGCGGCGATGCAGCCAAGGCCGAATCGGTGCGCCGGGCCGTGGTGGCCGTCATCGGCGACAACCTGTCGGCCGTGCGGCCCGGCTCGCCCGAAGCCCTGAAGCTCAAGGACGTGCTGATCGCCCAGGGCGTGTGGTCGCAGTACCTGGAGGTCGGCATCGGCCCCGACGCGGAGATCTTCACCAAATCGCAGCCCATGAGCGCGATCGGCGTCGGCGCAGAAGTCGGCATGCACCCCGACAGCCGCTGGAACAACCCCGAACCCGAAATCGTGCTGGCCGTCAACAGCCGGGGCGAGGTCCAAGGTGCCACGCTGGGCAACGACATGAACCTGCGCGACTTCGAAGGCCGCAGCGCCCTGCTGCTGGGCAAGGCCAAGGACAACAACGCGAGCTGCGCCATCGGCCCGTTCATCCGCCTGTTTGACGACGATCACTTCACCCTGGACACCGTGCGCCAGTGCGACCTGGCCATGCGGGTCACGGGGCCGCAAGGGTTTGTCATGGAAGGCAGCAGCGCGCTGTCGATGATCAGCCGCGACCCGCTCGACCTGGCCACCCAGGCCATGGGCGCCCCGGGCCAGCCCACGCACCAGTACCCCGACGGCTTCATGCTGTTCCTGGGCACCATGTTCGCGCCGACGCAAGACCGCCACGGCCCGGGTCAGGGCTTCACCCACGTGGTGGGCGATGTGGTCACCATTTCAACCCCCGCCCTGGGCACGCTGGTCAACCGCGTCAACACCTCGGACCGCATCGCGCCGTGGACCTACGGCACCGGCGCGCTCATGCGCGATCTGGCCCGGCGCGGGCTGCTGGCATAATTCCGGGTTGATTTTCAAGCTTTTTCGCACTGAAGCCCCCGTCAAACGGTGATCTTCAGCTATTCATTTAATAGTAACCAAGGACCCCCATGATCACCACCCCCAGCGGCCTGCAATACGACGACACCACCGAGGGCACCGGCGCCGAAGCCCTGGTCGGCCAGCATGTGCACGTGCACTACACCGGCTGGCTCTACAACGACGGCGTGCAGGGCGCCAAGTTCGACTCCAGCGTGGACCGCGGCGACCCATTCGCCTTCTCGCTGGGCGCCGGCCAGGTCATCAAGGGCTGGGACGAAGGCGTGGCCGGCATGAAGATCGGCGGCAAGCGCACCCTGATCATCCCCGCGGCCCTGGGCTACGGCGCCCGCGGTGCGGGCGGCGTGATTCCGCCCAACGCCACGCTGAAATTCGACGTCGAGCTGCTGGGCGCCCACTGACCCTTGAGTCAACAAGGGCCGCGCCCGCCGCAGACCCGCGGGCGCGGCGCCCCGGCAACGACCCCGGCCCGGCCGACGGCGCGTGCAAATCATTTTTTGCACCTGCGGCGCCTTGAAAAAGCCCCCTGCGCCCCAAGGTCATGCCCATTCATCCGAAACCACCGGCCGCAGGCCGCAGAAGCCTCATGTCCGATCCCGAAAAAATTGACCCGGCCCAAAACCTTGGCGCCGACCCCTCGCCCGAAGAGCTGGAGGCCGCACTGGCCGCCAACTACGCCGACGCCCAGGCGCAAGCCCAGGTCCAGGCCGATCTGACCGCGCAGCTTGCCGACCTGCAGGCCAAAAACGCCGAGCTGTCCGACCAGTACCTGCGCGCGCAGGCCGACGTGCAAAACGCCCGCCGACGGGCCGACGAAGAAGTCGCCAAGGCCCGCCGGTTTGCGGTCGAAGCCTTTGCCGAGAGCCTGCTGCCGGTCACCGACAGCCTGGAAGCCGGACTGGCCGTCCAGACCGCCACGCCCGAGCAGATCCGCGAAGGCGCCGAAGCCACACTGCGCCAGCTCAAGAGCGCCCTGGAGCGCAACAAGGTGATCGAGATCAACCCGGCCAGCGGCGCCAGGTTCGATCCGCACCAGCACCAGGCCATCAGCGTGGTGCCCGCGCCCGACGGCGCCACCCAGGAGGCCAACACCATCGTGACCGTGCTGCAAAAGGGCTACACCATCGCCGAACGCGTGCTGCGCCCGGCCCTGGTCACCGTCACCGCCCCCCAATAAAAACACCGGACAACCCGCCGCCCGCGACTTGAAATCCGGCAGGTTATCCACAAGTCATCAACATCTTCATTCACCGATCTCAGGAGCAGAACATGGGAAGAATCATCGGCATCGACCTCGGCACCACCAACTCGTGCGTGTCCATCATGGAAGGCAACACCACCAAGGTGATCGAGAACAGCGAGGGTGCGCGCACCACGCCGTCCATCGTCGCCTACCAGGAGGACGGCGAGGTGCTCGTGGGCGCCTCGGCCAAGCGCCAGGCCGTGACCAACCCCCGCAACACCCTGTACGCGATCAAGCGCCTGATCGGCCGCAAGTTCACCGAGAAGGAAGTGCAAAAGGACATCAACCTGATGCCCTACAAGATCGTGGCCGCCGACAACGGCGACGCCTGGGTAGAAGTGCGCGGCAAGCAGATTTCAGCCCAGCAGGTCAGCGCCGACATCCTGCGCAAGATGAAGAAAACCGCGGAAGACTACCTGGGCGAGCCGGTCACCGAAGCCGTGATCACCGTGCCCGCGTACTTCAATGACGCGCAGCGCCAGGCCACCAAGGACGCCGGCCGCATCGCCGGACTGGACGTCAAGCGCATCATCAACGAACCCACCGCCGCCGCGCTCGCGTTCGGCCTCGACAAGAACGAAAAGGGCGACCGCAAGATTGCCGTGTACGACCTGGGTGGCGGCACATTCGACGTGTCGATCATCGAGATCGCCGACGTCGACGGCGAAAAGCAGTTCGAGGTGCTGTCCACCAACGGCGACACCTTCCTGGGCGGCGAAGACTTCGACCAGCGCATCATCGACTTCATCATCGGTGAGTTCAAGAAAGACCAGGGCGTCGATCTGTCCAAGGACGTGCTGGCCCTGCAGCGGCTGAAGGAAGCCGCCGAAAAGGCCAAGATCGAGCTGTCCAGCTCGGCCGCGACCGACGTCAACCTGCCCTACATCACCGCCGACGCGTCGGGCCCGAAGCACCTGAGCATCAAGCTCACGCGCGCCAAGCTCGAAGCCCTGGTGGAAGAACTGATCGAACGCACCATCGCACCGTGCCGCACCGCCATCAAGGACGCCGGTGTCTCGGTGGGCGAAATCCACGACGTGATCCTGGTCGGCGGCATGACCCGCATGCCCAAGGTGCAGGAGAAGGTCAAGGAATTCTTCGGCAAGGAGCCGCGCAAGGACGTGAACCCCGACGAAGCCGTGGCCGTGGGCGCCGCCATCCAGGGCCAGGTGCTCTCGGGTGACCGCAAGGACGTGCTGCTGCTCGACGTGACCCCGCTGTCGCTGGGCATCGAGACCATGGGCGGCGTCATGACCAAGATGATCGGCAAGAACACGACCATCCCGACCAAGTTCGCGCAGACCTTCTCCACCGCCGACGACAACCAGCCGGCCGTGACCATCAAGGTGTTCCAGGGCGAGCGTGACCTGGCCTCGGGCAACAAGCTGCTGGGCGAGTTCAACCTGGAAGGCATTCCGCCCGCCGCGCGCGGCACGCCGCAGATCGAGGTGTCGTTCGACATCGACGCCAACGGCATCCTGCACGTGGGCGCCAAGGACAAGGGCACGGGCAAGGAAAACAAGATCACCATCAAGGCCAACTCGGGTCTGACCGAGGAAGAAATCCAGCAGATGGTGAAAGACGCCGAACTCAACGCCGCCGACGACAAGAAGAAGCTTGAAGTCGTGCAGGCGCGCAACCAGGCCGACGCCATGGTGCACAGCGTCAAGAAAAACCTGGCCGAATACGGCGACAAGCTCGACGCCGGCGAAAAGGAAAAGATCGAAGCGGCGATCAAGGACGTCGAAGATGCCATCAAGGGCGAGAACAAGGACGACATCGAAGCCAAGAACAACGCCCTGATGACGGCCAGCCAGAAACTCGGCGAGAAGATGTACGCCGACCAGCAGGCCAAGGAGGCCGCGCAGGCCGCCGCGGCCGGTGGACCGGCAGGGGATGCGCAAGCCGCGGCATCCAAGCCCTCGGACGACGACAATGTGGTCGACGCCGAGGTGAAGGAAGTCAAGAAGGGTTGACGATGGCGGCGCGCTGCGCCGCTTTGAATCGCCGCGTCTGAACGGTTCCTGCCGGAATCTTCAACGCGGCGTTTTGCATGAAACAGGCTGACGGATCAACATGGCAAAACGAGACTATTACGAGACCCTCGGCGTTCCCAAGAACGCCAGCGAAGAGGAAATCAAGAAAGCCTATCGCAAGCTTGCGATGAAGCACCACCCTGACCGCAACCAGGGCGATGCCGCCAAGGCGGCCGAGGCCAGGTTCAAGGAAGCCAAGGAAGCCTACGAGATGCTGTCGGACGCGCAAAAGCGTGCCGCCTACGACCAGTATGGCCACGCCGGCGTGGACCCCAACATGCGCGGGCCCGGCGGGCCGGGCGCCGAAGGTTTCGGCGGCTTCTCGGAAGCCTTTGGCGACATCTTTGGCGACATCTTCGGGGGCCAGCGTGGCGCGGCGGGTGGCGGGCGCGGCGGTCGGCAGGTCTTCCGCGGCAGCGACCTCAGCTATGCGATGGAAGTCTCGCTGGAGGAAGCCGCCCACGGCAAGGAGGCGCAGATCCGCATCCCGACCTGGGACGCCTGCGAAACCTGTCACGGCACAGGTGCCAAACCCGGCACGCAAGCCAAGACCTGCAGCACCTGCAACGGCGCAGGTGCGGTGCAGATGCGCCAGGGTTTCTTCAGCGTGCAGCAAACCTGCCCGACCTGTCGCGGCAGCGGCAAATTCATCACCGACCCCTGCAACAGCTGCCATGGCCAGGGCAAGGTCAAGAAGAACAAGACGCTGGAGGTCAAGATTCCCGCCGGCATCGACGACGGCATGCGCATCCGCAGCGCGGGCAACGGCGAGCCCGGCACCAATGGCGGCCCGCCGGGCGACCTGTTCATCGAGATCCGCCTCAAGAAGCACGACATTTTCGAGCGCGACGGCGACGACCTGCACTGCCAGGTGCCGATCAGCTTCACCACGGCGGCCCTGGGCGGCGAGATCGAGGTGCCCACCCTGGCGGGCAAGGCCGCCATCGACATCCCCGAGGGCACACAGGCGGGCAAGCAGTTCCGGCTGCGGGGCAAGGGCATCAAGGGCGTGCGCTCCAGCTATCCCGGCGACCTGTATTGCCACATCAGCGTGGAAACCCCCGTCAAGCTGACCGAGCACCAGCGCAAGCTGCTCAAGGATTTTGACGAGTCGATCCGCAAAGGCGGTGTCAAACACTCCCCGAGTGAAGGCGGCTGGACCGAAAAGCTCAAGAGCTTTTTCAGCTGAGCCCCTGCCAGCCGCTGCGAAAGTCCGCAAACGCCACGATCCCTTGACCGGATCGTGGCGTTTCGCTTTGGGCACGCGCTACCATGGACCCTGCCCTTCAACGCAACGGGTCAGCACATGAGCGTCACCATCACCTTCCTCGGCGGCACGGGCACGGTCACCGGCTCCAAATACCTGGTCGAACACGAAGGCCAACGACTGCTCGTGGACTGCGGGCTGTTCCAGGGCTACAAGCTGCTGCGCCTGCGCAACTGGAGCCCGTTGCCCGTGGTGCCGGGCCAGATCCACGCCGTGGTGCTGACCCATGCCCACCTGGACCACAGCGGCTACACCCCGTTGCTGGCCCGCGAAGGGTTCCATGGGCGCGTCTGGGCCACACCGGCCACGCGCGACCTGTGCGGCATCCTGTGGCCCGACAGCGGGCACATCCAGGAAGAAGACGCCGCGTTTGCCAATCGCCATGGCATCTCCAAGCACAAGCCCGCCCTGCCCCTCTACACCAAGGCCGACGCCGTGGCGGCCCTCAAGCGGCTTCATGCCGCGCCGTTTGGCAAACCGTTCGAGCCCATCAAAGGCTGGAAAGCCACCTTTTCAGAAGCCGGTCACATCCTTGGCGCGGCCAGTCTGCTGCTCGAGGTCGGCGGACGTCGCATCCTGTTCTCGGGCGATCTGGGCCGCCCCGATGACCTCATCATGAAGCCCCCCGCGCCGCCACCCGCCGCGGATGTGGTGCTGATCGAATCCACCTACGGCGACCGCACACACCCCAAGGAAGACCTGCTGGGCGAACTGGGGCCGGCGCTGCAGCGCGTGGCCGCGCGGGGCGGTGTCGCCGTGATCCCGGTTTTTGCCGTGGGCCGGGCCCAGGCCGTGCTGTACGCCATTTCGCAGCTCAAGGCATCGCAGACCATTCCCAGCGCGCTGCCGGTGTTTCTGGACAGCCCCATGGCCGTGCACACCACCGGACTGTTCGAACACCACCCCGACGGGTACCGGCTGACGCCGCAGGAGGCCACAGCCATGTCGCATGTGGCCGCCATGGTGGAGACGCCCGAACAATCCAAGGCCATCGCCCAACGCCACGGCCCGATGGTGATCCTCTCGGCCAGTGGCATGGCCACCGGTGGCCGGGTGCTGCACCATCTGGCCCTGTATGCGGGGGGCCACCGCAACATGATCATCCTCACTGGCTACCAGGCGCCGGGCACGCGCGGCGCCACCTTGTCCAGCGGGGCGCGCAGTGTGCGCATTCACGGCCAGGACGTGGCGGTGAATGCCGAAGTGGTGCAGCTCGAATCGGCCTCGGCCCATGCCGACAGCCATCAGTTGCTGGACTGGCTGCGCGCCATGCCGGGCGCCCCGCAGCAGGTGTACGTGGTGCATGGCGACATGGGCGCCTCAGACGAGTTGCGCAAGCGCATCGAGCACGAACTGAAATGGCCGGCGATGACGCCCGAGCACGGCGCAACCTGGGCGGCCTGAACTCATGACAACGCAGTGGCGGGTCGGGCCCCACCGCCCGCGCCTGAACGCCGGACACGATCGAGCAGAAAAAGCACAATGCCCAGGTTCAGCAGGTTCCAGCCAATGCCGTTGACAAACGCGGCCTGGTACGAGCCGGTCAGGTCGAACACCTTGCCCGACAGCCAGCCGCCGAGCGCCATGCCCAGCATGGTGGCCATGATGACCGCGCCCACGCGTGCCCCGGCCTCGGCCGGTGAAAAGTACTCCCGCACGATGATGGCGTACGACGGCACGATGCCGCCCTGAAACAGCCCGAACAGCGCCGCGATCACATACAGCGACACCAGCCCGTCAAACGGGAGGAACAAAATCAGCGCCACGGTCTGCAGAAACGACCCGAACAACAGCGTGCGCAGGCCGCCGATGCGGTCGCAGACCACCCCGGACACCAGCCGGCTCACAATGCCGCAGGCCAGCATCAGTGACAGCATTTCGGCGCCGCGGGCGGCCCCAAAACCCAGATCGGTGCAATACGCCACGATATGCACCTGCGGCATCGACATGGCCACGCAGCAGGCCACGCCGGCCACACACAGCAGCGCCTGCGCCCGGCCCACCGGCAACCCAAACGGCTGGTCGGCAGAACCGGCGTGGCCCCGCACCACGGGCGACGCCACCGCCACGGGCGGACGCCGGCGCATCAGCAGGGCCAGCGCCGTCATGGTCACAAAGCAGAAAATCCCCAGGCCCAGATAGGTCTGCCGCCAGCCGACCGACGCCACAAAATGCTGCACGATGGGGGGCCAGATCGCGCCCCCCAGGTAGTTGCCGCTGGCGCACACCGCCACCGCAATGCCGCGCCGCCGCAGAAACCACAGCGAAGTGTCGGCCAACAGCGGTGCGAACGTGGCCGAAGCGCCCAGAAATCCGATCAGCAACCCGTGCGCCACCGCAAACATGAGAATGCCACCCGACAGCGACGACGCGATGAACCCCAGCCCCAGGCCCGTCGCGCCCACCATCAGCGGCACGGTCACGCCAAAGCGGTCGGCCAGCCGCCCCATCCACATGCCGCCCACCCCGAAGCCGATCATGAGCAGGGTGTAGGGCAGTGAGGCGTCGGCCCGCGCCACACCGAATTCGGCCTGCACCGTGGGCAGCACCACCGGCACCACGTACATGCCGCTGGCGCCCACCGTCATGAGCAGCAGTGTGATCACGAGCCGCGTCATGGCGTAGCGCGAGTCAATCAGCTCGGACGAAGCCGGGGCGCCGCCCCGCTGGGACATCATGACAGGTGGCGCAGGCTGCGCAGGCAATGAAGCATGGGTTGTCTCCGTTTGGACACGCCCAGGTGCAGGCTCTGGCATGCCTTTGGATGGCGAGCGTAGCATCCCACGCAACAGCTCGCTGGTCACCGTGCCTTATAGTTGCCGGCTTGAATCACTGAACGGGTTTTCCCATGAAAACAAAAGCCGCCGTCGCCTGGAAAGCAGGCGCCCCCCTGACCATCGAAACCGTGGACCTGGAAGGCCCGCGCCACGGAGAAGTGTTGGTCGAGATCAAGGCCACGGGCATCTGCCACACCGACTACTACACCTTGTCGGGCGCCGACCCGGAAGGCCTGTTCCCCGCCATCCTGGGCCACGAAGGCGCCGGCGTGGTGGTCGATGTGGGGCCGGGCGTGACCACGCTGCAAAAGGGCGATCACGTGATCCCGCTCTACACCCCCGAATGCCGCAGCTGCAAGTTTTGCCTGTCACGCAAGACCAACCTGTGCCAACTGATCCGCGGCACCCAGGGCAAGGGTTTGATGCCCGACGCCACCAGCCGCTTCAGCCTGAACGGCCAGCCCATCCTGCATTACATGGGCACCTCCACTTTCAGCAACCACACGGTGGTGCCCGAAATCGCCCTGGCCAAGATCCGCAAGGACGCGCCGTTTGACAAGGTCTGCTACATCGGCTGCGGCGTCACCACCGGCATCGGCGCGGTGCTGTTCACGGCCAAGGTCGAGGCGGGCGCCAATGTGGTGGTGTTCGGCCTGGGTGGCATCGGGCTGAACGTGATCCAGGGCGCGAAGATGGTGGGGGCCGACAAGATCATCGGCGTCGACCTGAACCCCGCGCGCGAAGCGATGGCACGCAGCTTTGGCATGACGCACTTCCTCAACCCGAAAGACATTGAGGCGGCGGGCGGCAACATCGTGGACGCCATCGTGCAACTGACCGATGGCGGCGCCGACTACAGCTTCGAGTGCATCGGCAACACCCGGGTCATGCGCCAGGCGCTGGAGTGCACACACAAGGGCTGGGGCCGCAGCATCATCATCGGCGTGGCCGAGGCCGGTGCTGAAATTTCCACGCGCCCGTTCCAGCTGGTCACCGGCCGCAAATGGGAAGGTTCGGCCTTCGGCGGCGCACGCGGCCGTACCGACGTGCCCAAGATCGTGGACTGGTACATGGAAGGCAGGATCAACATCGACAGCCTGATCACGCACACCATGCCGCTGGAAGACATCAACCAGGGCTTTGACCTGATGAAGCGCGGCGAGTCGATTCGCGGCGTGGTGGTGTACTGAAAGCGTGACGACCCTCGCCCGGATGGAACCCCTGAAGCACGTCCGCGCTGGCGTGCTCGACGTGGCGTACTTCGAGGCCGGCCCCGCCGACGGCCCGCCCGTGCTCTTGATGCATGGTTTCCCCTACGACGTCCACACCTACGCCGGGGTGGCGCCGATCCTGGCCGCCCGCGGCTGCCGCGTGATCGTGCCGTACCTGCGCGGGTTTGGCCCCACGCGCTTCGTCGACGCCGCCACGCCGCGCTCGGGCGAGCAGGCGGCGCTGGGCGCCGACCTGCTCGCGCTGCTGGACGCGCTGGCCATCCCCCGCGCGGTGCTGGCCGGCTACGACTGGGGCGGACGCGCCGCCTGCGTGGTGGCGGCGCTGTGGCCCGAACGCTGTGCGGGGCTGGTCTCTTTCAACAGCTACAACGTCCAGAACATCGCCCGGGCCATGGTGCCCGAGGTGCCGGAAAACGAGCACCGCCTCTGGTACCAGTACTATTTTCACAGCGAGCGCGGCCGGGCCGGGTTGGCGGCCGACCGGCGCGGCATCTGCAAGTTGTTGTGGAAGCTGTGGTCGCCCACTTGGGCGTTTGACGACGCCACCTTCGAGCGCAGCGCAGCCGCGTTCGACAACCCCGACTTTGTGGACGTCGTGATCCAGTCGTACCGCCACCGCTTCGGCCTGGCGGCGGGCGACCCGGCGTATGCCGGCATCGAGGCGCGTCTGGCCGCACAACCGGCCATCACCGTCCCGGCGATCACCTTTGATGGCGAAGACGACGGCGTTCGTCCGCCAGCCGATGCCAGTGCCCATGCCCGGCAGTTCAGCGGGCCACGCACGCACCGGCGGGTTCCGGGTGTCGGCCACAACATGCCCCAGGAAGTACCGCAGGTCTTCGCCGATGCGGTGCTCGAACTCGTGGCTTCCCCTCCACCTGCACCTGCACCATGACATCCCCCATGCAAACCCTTTCGGAACACCGCTGCTTTGGCGGCGTCCAGCGCTTTTTGTCGCACGACGCCCATGAGATCGGTCTGCCCATGCGCTTCTCGGTCTTTCTGCCGCCACAGGCCGAACACGGCAAGGTGCCCGCCCTGCTGTACCTTGCCGGCCTGACCTGCACCGAAGAAACCTTCATGATCAAGGCCGGCGCGCAGCGCCTGGCGGCCGAACTCGGCATCGCCTTGATTGCGCCGGACACCAGCCCGCGCGGCGCCAGGATTCCCGGCGAAGGCGACAGCTGGGACTTCGGCCTGGCCGCCGGCTTTTATCTCGACGCCACCCAGCCCCCGTGGGCCAGCCACTACCGCATGGAAAGCTGGCTGCTCCACGAGCTGCTGCCACTGGTGGGCGACGCTTTCCCGGTGGACCTGACGCGGCTGGGCATCTTTGGCCATTCGATGGGCGGCCACGGCGCCCTGACGCTGGCGCTGCGGCACCCGGGCATGTTCAAGTCGGTGTCGGCCTTTGCCCCCATCTGTGCGCCCTCCGAATGTCCGTGGGGCCACAAGGCGTTCACAGGCTATCTGGGTCCGGACCGGGCGGAATGGTTGCAGCACGACGCCAGTGCCCTGATGCGCGGCCAGGCGGCGGCACCTTACCCGCAAGGCATTCTCGTCGACCAGGGCCTGGCCGATTCGTTCCTCGAGGTGCAACTGTTGCCGCATCGGCTGGAGGCCGCCTGCGCCGCGATCGGCCAACCGCTCACCCTGCGGCGCCACGCCGGCTACGACCACGGCTACTACTTCATCAGCACGTTCATGGCCGACCACATGGCCCACCACCACCGGCAACTCGCCGGCTGAATCGCCTTGCAGAACGCACCTTCCGCAAGGCACGCACCGCGCAGGCGACAATCGCGCCCATGTCACTGAAACTGTTCCACACCACCGGATTCGCCACCCAGCCGCTGGCCCCGGTGCCCACCGGGCGTGCCGGTCTGCGGCCGTTGTGGCTAATGGTGCTCACCAGTCTCTGGGTGGCCACGGCGTGCAACCTGGCGTTGTGGCGCGCATTGCATCAGCTGCACACGCTGGACACTCCGCGCGGTCTGCTGTTTGGGGCGGGCTTCGGGATCATGATCGCGGCGCTGACCTGCGCCCTGCTGAGCCTGCTGGCGTGGCGCTGGACGCTCAAGCCGGCCATCACGCTGCTGTTGCTTGCGGCCGCCAGTGGCAGCCATTTCATGTGGGCCTACGGCGCGGTCATCGACAGTTCGATGATGGTCAACGTCATGCAGACGGACGCGCGGGAGGTGCGCGACCTCTTGAGCTGGCAGTTGCTGGCCAGCGTGCTGGTGCTGGCCGTGGCACCGCTGATCTGGGTCTGGCGGCAACCGCTGGCTTACGGTGGCGGCTGGCGTCGACTGATCTCGAATTTTTCTATTTTCATAGCAAGCTTTGTTTTATTGGCAGGGGTTACAGCCATTATTTATAAAGATTTTTCATCGGTCATGCGCAACCACACCCAGGTGCGCTACCTCATCAACCCGCTGAATTCGTTGTATTCGCTGGGGGTGATCGCCACCAAACCGCTACGGCGCGACACCTCGGTGCGCCTGCCCATCGGGCAGGACGCCCGCTTGGGCGCCCCACGCGGCGATGCCAGCCGCCCGCCGCTGCTGGTGCTGGTGCTCGGCGAAACCGCGCGCAGCGCCAGCTTCGGCATCAACGGCTATGACCGGCCCACCACGCCCGCGCTGGCGAAGCAGAACATTGTGAGTTTCCAGAACGCCTGGTCCTGTGGCACCAACACGGCCGCGTCCGTGCCGTGCATGTTTGCCCATCTCGACAAGGAAGGGTATGAATCGCGTCGGTCAGAGTTTGAGAGTCTGATCGACGTGCTGGCGCGCGCGGGCCTGGCGGTGCTGTGGATCGACAACCAGTCCGGCTGCAAGGGCGTGTGCGAGCGGGTTGCAAACGTCATCACCTCCACGCTCAAGGACCCCGAACTGTGCGCCGATGGCGAGTGTTTTGACGAGATCATGCTGCGCGGGATTGACCAGCGCATGGCCGCATTGCCTGCGGAGCGCCGGGCGCGCGGCGTTGTGGTGGTCATGCACCAGATGGGCAGTCACGGCCCGGCCTATTTCCGGCGCAGCCCGGCGGCCTTCAAGAAATTCATGCCCGAATGCGCCACCAATGCGCTGCAGAACTGCCCGCGTGAACAGGTCGTCAACGCCTACGACAACACCATCCTGTACACCGACCACTTCCTGTCCTCGGTCATCGACTGGCTCAAGACGCAGGAGAAATCAACCGCACCGGCGCTGATGTACGTGTCAGACCATGGCGAGTCGCTGGGCGAGAACAACATCTACCTGCACAGCCTGCCCTACGCCATTGCACCCGATGTCCAGAAGCAGGTGCCGTGGATCACCTGGTTTTCAGCCCGCTTCGAGCAGCGCACGGGCATCACCACGGCCTGCCTGAAGCAGCGCGCCGCCACGCGCATCACCCACGACCATTACTTTCATTCGGTGCTGGGCCTGCTGGGAGTGCAGACAGACCTCTACGACCCGGCCAGGGACATCACCGCACATTGCGGCTGAACACCCACCCGCCCCGTACGCGCGGCGCCGCATGGGCTGGGCTTACGCGTCGCCGAACAGGCTGCCCTGGCCTTGCAGGCGCGAGGCGTCAAACCGCGACAGGTCCAGCGCCACGCGCTGGCGGTGGTAGCCCAGGCGCACGCAGGTTTTCTCGAACCGCTGGCGAATCAGGTCGGCCCACAGGCCCTGGCCTTTCATGCGGGTGGCGAAATCGGCCTGGTAGTCTTGCCCGCCCCGCATCTCCTGCACCCGCGCCATGACGCGGGCGGCGCGCCCCGGGTAATGCAGCGCCAGCCATTCGCGGAACAGGGGCGCCAGCTCAAACGGCAGCCGCAGCACGGTGTAGAAGGCCGACCGGGCCCCGGCCGCCCAGGCCGCTTCGAGCACCTGCTCCATGTCGTCGTTGATGAACGGGATTTGCGGCGCCACGCTCACCCCCACGGGCACGCCCGCCTGCGCCAATGTGGCCAGCGTGCGCAGGCGCCGCGCCGGTGAGGCCGCACGGGGTTCCATGCGGCGTGCCAGCGCGGCGTCCAGCGTGGTGATGGTGACGTACACCGCCGCCAGGCCCTGCGCGGCCATGGGCCCGATCAGGTCCAGGTCGCGCTCGACGCCGCTGCCCTTGGTGATCAGTGAAAACGGATGCCGACAGGCCTGCAGCACACCGATCACCCCGCGCGTGAGGCCCAGCTCGCGCTCGACGGGCTGGTAGGCGTCGGTGACCGAACCGATGTTGAGCAGGGCCGGGCGATACCGCGGCGCACCCAGCTCAGCCCGCAGCACTTCCACAATGTTTTGCTTGGCGATGATTTGGGTCTCGAAGTCCAGCCCCGGGGACAGGTTCAGGTAGCTGTGGGTTGGCCGCGCATAACAGTAGCTGCAACCGTGCTCGCAGCCGCGGTAGGGGTTGATCGACAGCTCGAACGCGATGTCGGGCGAATCGTTGCGTGAAATGACCGACTTCACCGTTTCAAAAAAGACCCGGGTTGGCGGCGGACGGCTTTCACCGGTCTCGCCATCGGACGGCGGCCAGCCATCGTCAAAAGCGGTCCGCGCCTCGGTGGAAAACCGGTGCGCCAGGGCCGTGGCTGCGCCGCGGCCCTTGATGGCGGCCACCGGAACCCGGTGCACGGCAGACGGTGTTGGCATGGTTTACCTTGGCAAGATACTGATTAAAACCACAGTATATGCCTCCACCCCCGCAGACGGCCCCGCCCCTGAGCCGCTGCCCGGCGTCACCGGCCGCCGTCAACCCCGCGCGCCGTCTCCGTCTAGGCCCCGCGTTCAGGCGATGTGGACCGCCATCAGACGCTCGCGCGCTTCGAGGTATTCACGCTTGAGGCGCGCCACCAGATCGGCCGCGCTGACCACTTCGGTGATCGCGCCGATGCCCTGGCCGCAGCCCCAGATGTCCTTCCAGGCCTTGGCCGAACCGCCGCCGCCGAAATTCATCTTGCTCGGGTCGCTTTGTGGCAGGTTGTCCGGGTCCATGCCGGCGTTGCGGATGCTGCCCTTGAGGTAGTTGCCGTGAATGCCGGTGTAGAAGTTGCTGTAGACGATGTCGTCCGAATTCGATTCGGCGATCATCTGCTTGTAGGCGTCCACGGCACGGGCCTCGTGGGTGGCGATGAAGGCCGAGCCGATGTAGGCGAAGTCGGCGCCCATGGCCTGCGCCGCCAGCACCGCGCCACCGCTGGCAATGGCGCCCGACAGGGCCAGCGGGCCGTCAAACCACTGGCGGATTTCCTGGACCATGGCGAACGGGCTCTTGACGCTGGCGTGGCCGCCGGCACCGGCCGCCACGGCGATCAGGCCGTCGGCGCCCTTCTCGATGGCCTTGTGCGCAAACACGTTGCTGATGACGTCGTGCATCACCACCCCGCCCCAGGCGTGCACGGCCTGGTTCACGTCTTCACGGGCGCCCAGGCTGGTGATGACGATCGGCACCTTGTACTTGGCGCACAGCGCCATGTCGTGCTCCAGCCGGTCGTTGGACTTGTGCACGATCTGGTTGATGGCAAACGGCGCGGCCGGGCGATCGGGGTGGGCGCGGTCGTGCGCCGCCAGCGCCTCGGTGATCTCGGCCAGCCATTCGTCCAGCTGCTCGGCCGGGCGGGCGTTGAGCGCGGGCATCGAGCCCACCACGCCCGCCTTGCATTGCTCGATCAAGAGCTTGGGGTTGCTGATGATGAACAGTGGGGAGCCGATGATGGGCAGGGGCAGCTGGTTCAGGGGAGCGGGCAGTCTGGACATGGTGTGATTGGGATGAGTGAAGCAAAATTTGAATAAAAACAGGCCTTAGCCCCCGTCAAATCAAACTAGTTTGCTACTTAATTAATAGTAAACGCATGACCCTACAGAGCCTGCGGCGGCGAAATCAGAACGCCTCCAGCGCCAGCGCGGTCACGCTGTCGGCGCCCTCGACGATGGCGTCGCGCAGCCCGGGGGTGCGGCTCAGGAGGTGGTCGGCATAAAAGCGCGCCGTGGTGATCTTGGCCTTCATGAAGGCCACGTCTTCGCCCGCCGCCAACTGGTCTTCGGCCACCATGAGCGCGCGCCCCAGTTGCCAGCCCGCCACCAGATTGCCCGCCAGCATGAGGTAAGGCACGCTGCCGGCAAACGCCGCGTTGGGGTTGCTGCGGCTGTTGGCGGCCACAAACTCCACCACGTCGAGGTAGGCTTTGCGCGCGGCCTGCAGGCGCTGCGCCACGGCCCGGGCGTCGGCGCTGGATCGCGCGCGCAGGGCCTCTTCGGTGGCTTCGACCTGCGCGGCAATGGCCCGCGCCGTCTGGCCGCCGTCCCGTGCGGTCTTGCGGCCCACCAGGTCATTGGCCTGGATGGCGGTGGTGCCTTCGTAGATGGTCAGGATCTTGGCGTCGCGGTAATACTGGGCGGCGCCGGTCTCTTCGATGAAACCCATGCCGCCGTGCACCTGCACGCCCAGCGAGGTGACTTCCAGGCTCATCTCGGTGCTGTAACCCTTGACCAGTGGCACCATGAATTCATAGAAGGCCTGGTTTTGCTTGCGCACCTCGGCGTCGGGGTGGTGGTGGGCCGCGTCGTAGGCGGCCGCGGCCACCGAGGCCATGGCCCGGCAGCCCTCGGTGGAGGCCCGCATGGTCATGAGCATGCGCCTGACATCGGGGTGATGGATGATGGGCGCGCTGGCGCTCAGGCTGCCGTCCACCGGTCGGCTTTGCACGCGGTCTTTGGCGTAGGCCACGGCCTTCTGGTAGGCGCGCTCGGCAATCGCGATGCCCTGCACCCCCACCGCATAGCGGGCAGCGTTCATCATGATGAACATGTATTCGAGGCCACGGTTTTCCTGGCCTACCAGGTAACCCACGGCACCCCCATGATCGCCGTACTGCAGCACGGCCGTCGGGCTGGCCTTGATGCCCAGCTTGTGCTCGATGCTCACGCAGTGCACGTCATTGCGCGCACCCAGGCTGCCGTCGGGGTTGACCATGAATTTGGGCACCACGAACAGGCTGATGCCCTTGACGCCCTCGGGCGCACCGGTCACGCGGGCCAGCACCAGGTGGACGATGTTCTCGGCCATGTCGTGCTCACCGTAGGTGATGAAGATCTTGGTGCCAAACACCTTGTAGGTGCCGTCGGGCTGGGGTTCGGCGCGGGTGCGCACCATGGCGAGATCGCTGCCGGCCTGCGGTTCGGTCAGGTTCATGGTGCCGGTCCATTTGCCGCTCACCAGGTTTTCCAGATAGTTGGCCTTGAGCGCGTCGGAGCCGGCCGTGAGCAGGGCCTCGATGGCGCCGTCGGTCAGCAGCGGGCACAGCGCGAAGCTCATGTTGGCGGAGTTGAGCATTTCGCCACAGGCTGCCCCAATGGTCTTGGGCAGACCCTGGCCACCGAAATCCACCGGGTGCTGCAAACCCTGCCAGCCACCCTCGGCGTACTGGGCAAAAGCCTCCTTGAAGCCCGGCGTGGTGGTCACCACACCGTCCTTGAACGACGACGGGTTCTGGTCGCCATCCCAGTTGAGCGGCGCAATCACCCCTTCGTTGAGGCGGGCGCACTCCTCCAGCACGGCCTGCGCCGTGTCGAACCCGGCATCTTCAAACCCCGGGATCTGCGCGATCCGGTCGATGTCGGCCAGGTGCCGGATGTTGAACAGCATGTCCTTCAAGGGGGCTGCGTAGCTCATGTCTTGTCTCCACACACTTCAGATACAACAAGGGCATCGCAAGCGATGCCCTGTCCGGTGGCACTGTTACAGCGCCGCAATCAGTTCGGGGATGGCCACGAACAGGTCGGCCTCCAGCCCGTAGTCGGCCACGCTGAAGATCGGGGCTTCCGGGTCCTTGTTGATCGCCACGATCACCTTCGAATCCTTCATGCCGGCCAGATGCTGGATCGCGCCCGATATGCCGCAGGCCACGTAGAGCTGCGGTGCGACGATCTTGCCGGTCTGGCCGACCTGCCAGTCGTTGGGCGCATAGCCCGCGTCCACCGCCGCACGGCTGGCGCCCAAAGCGGCACCCAGCTTGTCGGCCAGCGGGGTCATGACTTCGTTGAACTTCTCGCTCGAACCCAGGGCACGGCCACCCGAGACGATGATCTTGGCCGCGGTCAGTTCGGGGCGGTCGTTCCTGGCGATTTCCGAGCCGAGAAACTTGCTTTTGCCGCTGTCGGCCACCGCGCTGGCCACTTCCACCGCGGCGCTGCCGCCGGTGCTGGCGGCCGGATCAAAGCCCGTGGTGCGCACGGTGATGACGTGCACCGCGTCCAGGCTCTGCACCGTGGCGATGGCGTTGCCCGCGTAGATGGGGCGCTCGAAGGTGTCGGGCGCATCGACCTTGGTGATGTCGCTGATCTGGCCCACGTCGAGTTTGGCCGCCACGCGCGGGGCGATGTTCTTGCCGCTGGCGGTGGCCGGGAACAGCAGGTGGCTGTAGCTGGACGCCATGGCCAGCACCTGGGCCGCCACGTTCTCGGCCAGGCCGTGAGCGAAGTATTCGGCATCGGCATGGATGACCTTGGTCACGCCCGCAATCCGGGCGGCGGCCGCGGCCGCCGGGCCGGCGTTGTGCCCGGCGATCAGCACGTGCACTTCGCCGCCACAGGCCAGCGCGGCCGTGACGGTGTTGAAGGTGGCGCCACGGACAGAGGCGTTGTCGTGTTCGGCAATAACGAGTGCTGTCATGTCAGATCACCTTGGCTTCGTTCTTGAGTTTGGCCACCAGGGTGGCAACGTCGGGCACCTTGATGCCGGCCGAGCGCTTGGGCGGCTCCACGACCTTGAGGGTCTTGAGGTGCGGCTTGATGCTCACGCCCAGGTCCTCGGGCTTGAAGATGTCCATCTGCTTCTTCTTGGCCTTCATGATGTTGGGCAGCGTCACGTAGCGCGGCTCGTTCAGGCGCAGATCGGTGGTGACGATGGCCGGCAGGGTGATGGACAGGGTTTCGAGGCCGCCGTCGACTTCGCGCGTCACGTTGGCCTTGCCATCGACCACTTCGACTTTGGAAGCAAAGGTGGCTTGCGGCAGGTCGGCCAGCGCGGCCAGCATCTGGCCGGTCTGGTTGCAGTCGTCGTCGATGGCCTGCTTCCCCAGGATCACCAGGCCAGGCTGTTCCTTGTCGATCAGGGCCTTGAGCAGCTTGGCCACGGCCAGGGGCTGGAGTTCTTCGTCGGTCTGCACCAGGATGGCGCGGTCGGCCCCGATGGCCATGGCCGTGCGCAGCGTTTCCTGGCATTGCGCCACGCCGCACGAGACGGCGATGACCTCGGTGGCCACGCCCTTTTCCTTGAGGCGCACAGCCTCTTCGACGGCAATCTCGTCGAACGGGTTCATGCTCATCTTGACGTTGGCAATGTCGACGCCCGTGTTGTCCGATTTCACGCGGACTTTCACGTTGTAGTCGACCACGCGCTTGACGGGGACCAGGACCTTCATTGAGTTCTCTCCAGATTGATAAACACAGAGACGCTACGCAGTGATGATTGACGTTTACGTCAACGTCAATTCTATGCGGCAGCCCGAAACGCAGCTTGGATTCGCGTCGAGTTAAAAAGCACGATCGTTCTTTTTTTGAAATTATAGTGCGCCGATGCGTGGAGTTTAGACACATGTCCTCAAACCCTTTGTCGGTCAGACGACAATTACCCGACCAATGGGTTGGTGAATCCGGGTAAGTCAGGACGTGTGAACTCCCGGAACCCCCTTACAGTGTGCGCTGCAATAAATCTGGAGGAGTCCCATGACCCGTTTTCACCTTTCAACGATCGCCGCCCTGGCCACCCTGTCCGCCGGCCTGGCCAGCGCCCAGACGGTCCTGACCGCCTCATCGTGGCTGCCACCCACCCATGCCCTGAGCGTCGCCCAGAAAGAGTGGTGCGACCTGCTCGACAAAAACACCCAGGGCAAGCTCAAGTGCAACATCCTTCCGCGCGGCGTGTCATCGCCCCCCGGCACGTTTGACGCGGTCAAGAATGGCCTGGCCGATGTTTCGTTCACCGTGCACGGCTACACCCCAGGCCGTTTCGTCATGACGCAAATGGCCGAACTGCCGTTTCTGGGCAATTCGGCCGAGCCGATTTCGGTGGCCTTCAACAAAGTGGCCATGAAGCACCCCGAGTTCATTGCCGAGCACCAGGGCGTCAAGGTCATCGCGTTCTTCACGCACGGCCCCGGCATCGTGTTCAACACCAAGCGCCCCATCACCACGGTGGACGACCTGTCGGGCCTGAAATTCCGCGTGGGCGGTGGCATGGTCAACGAAATCTCCAAAACGCTGGGCATGAACGTGACGCTCAAGCCCGCCACCGATTCCTATGAATTGCTGGCGGGCGGGGTGATGGACGGCACGCTGTTCCCGGCCGAGTCCACCGAATCCATGAAGATCGACAAGATCATCAAATACGCCACCACCTTCCCGGGCGGTCTGTACAACACCAGCTTCGTGTTCATGATGAACCAGGCCAAATACGACAAGCTCCCGGCCGACCAGAAGAAGGCCGTGGACGCCATTTCCGGCGAGGTCGCGGCGCGCATCATCGGGCGCGGCTGGGACGGCGTAGACCGCCGGGGCACGGCGCTGATGCAGGCCAACGGCGTGCAGATCATCAAGGCCGACGCCAAGTTCGTCGCCGATGTCAAGGCCAAAACCTCTGCCCTCGAAGCCGGCTGGGTCAAGAACGCCGAGGCCAAGGGCCTGAAAGACGCCGCCAAGGTGCTCGCCGACTTCCGCGCCGAAATCGCCCGCCAGGAGAAGTAAGGCACTGCGGCCCTCGCGGCCGCGCTATCCTGCGCCTGCCCACGGACGACGCGGCCTCATGGACAATGGGCGCCGCGTATTCTTTTTTTGCCGTCTGCGAGGTTCCGTTTGAACAAGCTCCTTGAAGCCGCATGCGGCGTGCTGGCCGCCGTGGCGCTGTTTGCCATCATGATCCTCACCTTTGTGGACGTGTCCGGGCGAAAATTCCTGTCGCACTCCATCACCGGCTCGCTGGAACTGACCGAACTGCTGATGGTGGTGGTCATCTTTGCGGCCCTTCCGCTGGTGTCGCTGGCCGGTGAGCATGTGGTTTTTGACTCGCTGGACAGCAAGTTGCCGGCCCTGTTCCGGCGCGTGCAGCAGGCCATCGTGCACCTGGTGAGCGCCGCCATGCTGCTTGGCCTGGCCTGGCTGATGTGGCAAACCGGCGGCCAGTTTGCCGAGTCGGGCGAGATCACCGCACAACTGAAGATCCTCAAGGCCCCGTTCATCTATGGCATGGGCGTGCTGTGCGGCATCACCGGCCTGATCCACCTCGCCCTGATGACCCAGCCCCCCCGGCGGCACGCGCACGATGCACCCGACGGGGGCACGCTGTGACCGAAGCGCTCATCGGCTTTGGCGTCATTTTCCTGCTTGCGCTGCTGCGCATGCCGCTGGCCTTCGCGATGGCGCTGGTGGGCATCGTCGGCATGGGGATCACCCGTGGCTGGGTGCCTGCGCTCGCCAGCACCGCGCAGGTGGTGCACGAGACCGGCTTTGCCTACACGCTGTCGGTCATCCCGCTGTTCATCCTGATGGGCAACTTTGTGGCACGCGCCGGGCTGGCCCACGAGCTGTTTGCCGCCGCCTACGCGTTCATCGGGCACCGTCGAGGCGGCCTGGCGCACGCCACCATCGCGGCCTGCGCGGGGTTCGGCGCCATTTGCGGCTCGTCCATCGCCACCGCCGCCACCATGAGCAAGGTGGCCTATCCGTCGATGAAGAAGCTCGGCTACAGCGACTCGCTGTCCACCGGCGTCATTGCGGCCGGCGGTACGCTGGGCATCATGATCCCGCCGTCCACCATCATGGTGATCTACGGCATCGTCACCGAAACCAACATCGGCAAGCTGTTCGCGGCGGGGGTGATCCCCGGCATCCTGACGGCCCTGCTGCTCATGGCCGCCGTGGTGTACATGACCTGGCGCGACCCCGAACACGCCCCGCCGGGCGAAAAATCCACATGGCCCGAACGCATGCAAGCCCTGCGCGGCATCTGGGGCGTGCTGGTGTTGGTGCTGGTGGTACTGGGGGGCATTTACGGCGGTGTGTTCACGGCCACCGAAGGCGCGGGCATTGGTGCCTCGGGTGCGTTCTTCTTTGCGCTGGCCCGCCGCCGCCTGACCGTGAAAAGCACGCTCGGCATCCTGGTCGAATCGGCGCGCACCACGGCCATGCTGTTCACCCTGCTGATCGCGGCCACCATCTTTGCCAATTTCGTGAACTTCACGTCCATGCCCAATGACCTCAAGGACTGGATCACCCACCTGGGCCTGTCGCCGGTGATGATCGTCGGCGCCATGATGCTGATCTACGTGGTGCTCGGGATGGTGATGGAAGAGCTGACCATGGTGCTGCTGACCATCCCGCTGTTCTTCCCGATCGTGGTGTCGCTGGGGTTCGACCCGGTGTGGTTCGGCGTGCTGATCGTGATGGTGATCCAGATCGGCCTGATTTCGCCGCCGGTGGGCATGAACCTGTTTGTGCTCAACACCCTGCTGCCCAAGGTCGGCCTGATGCCGATCTTCCGCGGCGTCTGGCCGTTCGTGGTGATGCAGATCGTGGCGCTTGGCGTCCTGCTGTCGTTCCCGGGGCTAAGCCTCTGGCTGCCGTCGTTCATGCGTTAGCGGCGCGGCATCCGCCGCCCGGACGTGCAGCACGCGCTGCGGAAACGGAATCTCGACCCCGTTGGCACGCAGCGCCTCCAGGATGCCCAGGTTAACCAGCGAGCGCAGGTTGAGCTGCCCGTTTTCCGGGTCGCCGATCCAATAACCCAGCGTGAACTCCAGGCCGTCGGCGCCGAAGGCAGACAACGCCGGGTTGGGCGCCGGGTCTTTGAGCACGCGGGGCTGCTGCAGGGCGGCTTCGGTCAGCAGCCGCATCACCAGGTTCACGTCGCTGTCATACGCCACCGAGACCACCGTCGATTGCCAGACACGGTTGTCCGTGAGCGACAGGTTCTCGACCCGGTTGGTCATCATCATCTCGTTGGGCACGATCGACTCACGCCCCACCAATGAACGGATCACGGTGTAGCGCGCGTTGATGTCCATGATGCGGCCTTCAAAATTGTCCACCCGCACGTTGTCGCCGATGCGCATGCTGCGCTCGGCCAGGATCACGAAGCCGCTCACATAGTTGGCCGCGAGCTTTTGCAAGCCGAAGCCGATGCCCACGCCAATGGCGCCGCCCAGCACCGACAGCGCGGTCAGGTCGATGCCCACGGCCGACAGTGCCATCAACAGGCCCACGAACATCAGCAGCGCCCGCGTGGCGTTGCTCACGGCCTTGCGCAGCGACAACTCGCCGCCCGTGGCCTTGCGCAACAGCCGCGACTCGATGGCCGCAGAAATCCACAAGGTGATCAGCAGCACCACCCCGGCCGTCAGCGAGCCCTCGATGATGGAGCGCACCGACAGCGTGGTGCCGCCCACCTTCCAGGTGATCTGGTCCAGTTCTTCGAGCAGCACCGGCAGCAGCCCGCTGACCCACAGCACCATGGCCAGCCAGGCCAGCCAGGAGATGGTTCGCTCGACCACGCGCACCCAGTGCGCATTGTTGAACGCCACCTGCAGCACCTTGGCCCCCAGGCGAATCACCAGCAGCGCCAGCATCACGGGCACGGCAATCCGGAACAGCGCCAGCGGAATCCGGCCCGCCAGCACCTGTCTCGCCGCAAACACCAGGGCCAGCAGCAACATCGGGAACAGCACGCCGTCCAGCACGCGGCGCCCGAACAGGATGGAAGTAACGTCGGTCGAACCGACCGCCCTGCGCAGCAGCCACACCAGCCCCCACGCCAGTGCCATGCAGCCAACGACCACCGACAGTTCGACCAGCGCCACGGGCTGGACCAGCGCCGTCAGCCAGGCGTCCAGATCCTGGATGGGTGCTGCGCTCACAGGTCGGCCAGTGCGCGCAGGTGGGCTTCAACGCTGCGGCCCAGGGCGCTCAGGTTGTAGCCGCCTTCGAGCGTCGAGACGATGCGGCCCTTGGCGTGGCGGCGCGCCACGGCCATGATGCGCTGCGTGATCCAGGCGTAGTCGGCCTCGACCAGGCCGAGCTGGCCCAGGTCGTCTTCGCGGTGGGCGTCAAAGCCGGCGCTGATGAAGATCATCTCGGGCGCAAAGGCTTCCAGACGGGGCATCCAGTGCGCGTCAATCAGCTCGCGGATCGCCGGGCCCCTGGTGTAGGCGGGCACCGGCAGGTTGACCATGTTGTCGGCCGGTGCATCGGTGCCGCTGTAGGGGTAGAACGGATGCTGGAAGAACCCGACCATCAGCACCCGCGGGTCGCCGCTGAGGATGTTTTCAGTGCCGTTGCCGTGGTGCACGTCAAAGTCCACCACCGCCACACGCTGCAGGCCGTGCCGCTCCAGTGCGTATTTGGCGGCAATCGCGACGTTGTTGAAAATGCAGAACCCCATGGCCCGCGAGCGCGTGGCGTGGTGGCCCGGCGGGCGCACGGCGCAAAAGGCGTTTTCCATCTCGCCGGCGATCACCGCGTCGGTGGCGGCCATGGCGGCACCGGCGCCGCGCAGGATGGCGTTCCAGGTGTTGACGTTCATGGCGGTGTCGGGGTCGATCTGGGCGTAGCGCGGCCCGCCGGCGGCAATTTCTTCGGCCAGCATCGCGCCCAGCCCGCGCATGGCGGCCACGTGCATGCGGTCGTGCGCCAGCTCGATTTCGTCGAGCGAGGCCTCGGGCGCTTCGCGCCGCTCCAGGGCGATGTCCAGCCCGCTGGCCAGCAAACGGTCTTCGATGGCATCCAGCCGTTCGGGGCATTCGGGATGACCCGGCCCCATTTCATGCTTCCAGCAATCGCGATGGGTGAAATATCCGGTTACGCTCATTGGCAGGCCATTTTCGGTTAACGTCATGCGCTCCATGGACGCACAAAACAAACTCAAACTTCTTCTCGATCAGCTTAACACGGTGATTGTCGGCAAACCGGCCCAGGTGCGCGACTGCGTGGCCTGCCTGCTGGCCGGCGGCCACCTGCTCATCGAGGACGTTCCCGGTGTCGGCAAAACCACCCTGGCCCATGCGCTGGCCCGCACTTTCGGCCTGCAGTTCTCGCGGGTGCAGTTCACCGCCGACCTCATGCCCAGCGACCTGTCGGGCGTGTCGATCTATGAGCGTGGGCGCGAAGCCTTTGTGTTCCATCCCGGGCCAATCTTCGCGCAGGTGCTGCTGGCCGACGAGATCAACCGCGCCAGCCCCAAGACGCAAAGCGCGCTGCTCGAAGCCATGGAAGAAAAGCAGGTCACCGTCGAAGGCGAAACCCGCCCGCTGCCCCAGCCATTTTTTGTGATCGCCACGCAAAACCCGCACGACCAGCTGGGCACCTTTGCGCTGCCCGAAAGCCAGCTCGACCGCTTTCTGATGCGCATTTCGCTGGGCTACCCCGACCGCGCTGCCGAACGCACCCTGCTGGCCGGCGACGACCGGCGCGACATGGTGGACGCCCTGCCCCCGCTGCTCAGCCAGACCGAGCTGCACCAGCTGCAGCAGCAGGTGCAGCGCGTGCACGCGGCCGAGCCGCTGCTCAACTACGTGCAGGACCTGATCGCCGCCACCCGTTCGGGCCGCTGGTTCCTGCAGGGCCTGTCGCCCCGGGCCGGCATTGCGGTGGTGCGCGCGGCCAAGGCGCAGGCCCTGCTCAGCGGGCGCGACTACGTGGCCCCCGACGACATCCAGGCGATCCTGCCGCAGACCGTGGCGCACCGGCTGGTGCCCGTGGGCGACGCCGGGCGCGGCCCGGTAGAGCAGGTGCGCGCCATGCTAGAGGCGGTGCCCCTGGCGTGAGCACAACCACCGTTCGCCCGGAGCCGCCTGTCCTGAGTTCTGCTGAAGGGGCCGAAGGGCGCCCGCTGCGCCAGGCTTCGACAGGCTCAGCCCGAACGGTTGGGTTCAACCCGGTCAGCTGGGTGCGCAGACGCTTTCGCCAGTGGTGGCAGGCCAAGCTGCCGCTCACCGACACCACCACGCTCACGCAGCGCAACGTCTACATCCTGCCGACCCGGCCCGGCTTCATGCTGGCCGCCACCGTGCTGGTGCTGCTGGTGGCGTCCATCAACTACCAGCTCAACCTGGGCTACCTGCTGACCTTCCTGCTGGCCGGCTGTGCGGTGGTGGGCATGCACGTGTGCCATGGCACGCTGCGCGGCCTGTCGCTGCACCTGATGCCGCCTGAAGCGCAGTTTGCCGGTCGCAGCGCCACCGTGGCGGTGCGGGTGACCAACGCGCGGCGCAGCCCGCGCCACGCCATTGGCCTGAGCATGCTGGACGCCCGGCACTGGGCCTGGACCGACGTGCCGGCCCAGGGCGAAAGCACCGTCCACGTGGCCTGGCAACCCGCGCAGCGCGGCCTGTACCGGCTGCCCGCGCTAACCGCCGAAACCCGGTTTCCGCTGGGCACCTTTCGCGTCTGGACGGTCTGGCGCCCGGCCGCGCAGGTGCTGGTGTACCCGGCGCCCGAAGCGCTGCCGCCGCCGCTGCCGCCTGGCCAGGCACGGGCCGGCAATGCGGGCACCAGCCGCCTGCAAAGCACCGGCGAATTCGACGGCGTGCGCGGCTACCGCCGTGGCGACCCCATGAAACTCGTGGTCTGGAAAAAAGCCGCCAAGGCGCTGGCCACCGGCTCGGACGACCTGGTGAGCCGCGACGCGCAACAGGCCCAGGCGCAAGACCTGTGGCTGGATTTTGCGCAGGCAGGCGGCGCTTCTGGCACTTCCAGTACGGCCGGCAGCACGGTGGGCGCCAGCGCCGTGGCGGCTGCCGGCATCGAAGCACGCCTGTCGCGCCTGTGCGCCTGGGTGCTGCAGGCCGACCGGCTGGGCCTGGACTACGGCCTGCGACTGCCCGGCAACGAAGTCCGCCCCGGCTCGGGCGAGGCGCACAAGCGCCGCTGCCTGGAGGCACTGGCCCTGTGCTGAACACCCTGCGCCACCTGCCACGCGATGGCCGCGACACCCTGTTTTTGCTGGCGGTGATCGCCTGGGTGCTGGCGCCCCAGGTGGGCCGCCTGCCGGGGTGGTGCAGCGCGCTGGCCGCGGGCGTGCTGCTGTGGCGCGGCTGGCTGGCGGTGCAGGCGCGGCCGCTGCCGGGCAAATGGTGGTTGATCACCCTGCTGGCGCTCACGATCGGCGCCACCTGGTGGACCCACCGCACCCTGCTCGGGCGCGAAGCCGGCGTCACACTCATCGTGGTGCTGCTGGCGCTCAAGACGCTGGAACTGCGCGCCCGGCGCGACGCCTTTGTGGTGTTCTTCCTGGGCTTTTTCACCATGCTCACGGGGTTTTTCCAGTCGCAGTCGCTGGTCACGGCCGGGCTCATGCTGGTGGGCCTGCTGGGGCTGCTCACGGCGCTGGTCAACGCCCACATGCCGGTAGGCCGCCCTTCGCTGCTGCTGGCCGCGCGCACCGCTGGCGGCATGGCGCTGCTGGGAGCGCCCATCATGGTGGTGCTGTTCATGCTGTTCCCCCGCATGGCGCCGCTGTGGGGCATTCCGGCCGACGCCATGAGCGGACGCAGCGGCCTGTCGTCCACCATGCAGGTGGGCAACCTGGCCAAGCTGGCGCTCGATGAAACCATCGCCATGCGCATCCGCTTTGAAGGGCCGCCGCCGCCGCAGTCCGACCTGTATTTCCGCGGGCCGGTGCTGTCCACCTTTGACGGCCGAGAATGGCGCGCGCTCGAATCGGCCACCCTGAGCCGCTTCAATTCGGCGTCGGGCCTGGAAGTGGCGGGCACGCCAGTGCGCTACGAAGTCACGATGGAGCCCAACAACCGCCCGTGGCTGCTGCTGATGGACGCGGCCCCGCGCGCCCCGGAGCTGCCCGAGATGAAAGCCGGCATGACCAACGAACTGCAATGGTTCGTGAACCGCCCGCTGACCGACATCACCCGCTACAGCGTCGAGAGCTACACCAGCTTTCGCCACGGCGCCCAGCTGCAGGCCCGGCAATTGCTGGATTACGTGGCGCTGCCCCGGGGCTTCAACCCGCGCACGCTGCAACTGGCGGCCGACCTGCGGCGCGACCCGCGCTACGCCCAGGCCGACGCGGCCACCCTGGCCGACGCCCTGATGGAACGCCTGCGCACCGGCGGCTACACCTACACCCTGGAGCCCGGCGTGTCGGGCCCGCACGCGGCCGACGAGTTCTGGTTTGACACCAAGCTCGGGTTTTGCGAGCACATCGCCTCGGCCTTTGTGGTGCTGATGCGCGCCATGGACGTGCCCGCGCGTGTGGTCACCGGCTACCAGGGCGGCGAACGCAACAGCGTCGACGGCTACTGGACCGTGCGCCAGAGCGACGCCCACGCCTGGGCCGAAGTCTGGCAAAGCGGCCGTGGCTGGCTGCGCGTGGACCCGACCTCGGCCGTGGCCCCCGGGCGCACCGGCGCCGCCCAGCGGCTGCAGGCCCCGCAAGGCGCCATGGCGTCCGCTTTCACCGGTGCGCTGGGCACCTTCAGCCCCACGCTGCTGGCCAACGCACGCGCCGCCTGGGAGGCGCTGAACAACGCCTGGAACCAGCGCGTGCTCAACTACACGCAAAGCCGCCAGTTCGACCTGCTCAAGGCGCTGGGCTTCAGTTCGCCCAGCTGGGAAGACCTGAGCTACGTGCTGATCGCCATCGTGGTGGCCGTGAGCCTGGCCGGGGCCGGCTGGGCGATGTGGGAACGCACCCAGCACGACCCCTGGCTGCGCCTGCTGCAACGCGTGCGTCGGCGCCTGCACGCGGCCGGGCTCGAACTGCCTGCCACCAGCCCGCCGCGCCAGATGGCCGCGCAAGTGCAACAGCGTTTCGGCCCGGCCGCCACCGCCCTGCACGACTGGTTGCTGCGCCTGGAAGCCCAGCGCTACGCCCGCGACCCTGCCGCCAGCCTCGCTACACTCCGAAGGGAATACCACCAACTGGCCTGGCCCAAGTGAAATTGCCCAATGTCCTGCGCGGCACCCCGCTGCGCCTTGCTTTGTTAGCTATATTTTGTGTAGCTATCTATGTCCATCCGACGGGGGCTGAGGCCAAAAAACGCCCCAAAATCCAGACCGAAGCCACGGCAGGCCCGGCCTATGCCACACGCGACGACGCCATGCGTTTTGCCGACGATCTGGCCCAACGCCGCGACCTCGACCGCGAATGGGTGCGCCAGATCATCGGCCAAGCCCGGATGGTTCCGCGCATCACGCGCCTGATGCAGCCGCCCGCCGTCGGCGTGGCCAAGAACTGGCGTGCCTACCGCAGCCGCTTTGTGGAGCCCCTGCGCATCCGCGCCGGGGTGCAGTTCTGGCAAGACAACCGCGCCGCGCTGGCGCGTGCCGAGGCCGAATACGGCGTGCCCGCGGCCATCATCGTCGGCGTTCTCGGCGTGGAGACGATCTACGGCCAGCAGATGGGCAGCTTCCGGGTGCTGGACGCGCTGACCACGCTGGCGTTTGACTTCCCCCCCAGCCACCCGCGGGCCGAGGCGCGCAGCGCCTACTTCAAGGGCGAGCTTGAGCAGTTCCTGCAACGTGCGCACCGCACCGACACCGACCCGCTGGCGCCGCTGGGCAGCTACGCGGGCGCGCTGGGCCTGCCGCAGTTCATGCCGACCAGCGTGGCGCGCTACGCAATTGATTTTGACGGCGACGGCACGGTCGATCTGGTCCACAGCGCGGCCGACGCCATCGGCTCGGTGGCCAATTACTTCAAGGCCTTCCATTGGCAGCCGGGCCTGCCCACGCATTTCCCGGTGACGTTCGACCCCGCCCGGCTCGACCTCGAAGCCCTGCTCGCGCCCGACATCCTGCCCACCTTCAGCGCCACCAGCTTCCAGGCCAGGGGCGCCGTGCTCACCGGCGAAGCGCTGGCCCACAGCGGCCCGCTGGCGCTGGTGGAACTGCAAAACGGCGAAGCCCCGCCCAGCTACGTGGCCGGCACCGAGAACTTCTACGCCATCACACGCTACAACTGGTCGAGCTACTACGCGATGGCCGTGATCGAACTCGGGCAGGCGGTGGCCGAAGAAATGGCGCAGCGGCCCGCCAACGAGGCAGAGCGCGGCAAGTAGCCGTCATGCCATCACGACACGGCACGCGCCGACGCTATCCGTCGCACACGCCGCAAATCGCGTCCAGTTTTTCAAGCGCCGCCCGCAAGATGTTGGCGGGCGCCCTGCCCCAGGGATGCTTGCCGCCGCCGCGCATGCGCCAGTCAAAGCTCTTGGGTTGGTGGCAAAGCACATAACCCACCTCGCCTTTGGGCCCCAGCACGGCCACCGCGAAAGGGTTGTCGGCATTGAACTCCGCATGCGTCATCGGAAAACCGATCACGATACCGGTCCGCTCGTTGAACGCCCTGGGTGACACGACCAGCATCGGGTGCATGCCCTTCATTTCCTTGCCGGCCTGCGGGTCGTGCTGGATCCAGATGATGTCCGCCCGGTCCGGAACGGCCACCGCCTTTGCAACGGCACCCACTACAGAATCTCGGCGCCCAACGGCTTGAAGGCCATCGCCTCGCCGCCATGGCGGGACGGATCAAACGCCTGAAGCATGTCTTTCAACGAAAGCGGCCGCGTCTCGGCCTCGATGGTGATGCGGCCCCGCGCCACTGTCACCCGCACCGGGGTGTCGGCAGCCACGCCCGACGCCTGCGCCACCGCCTTGGTCAGACGCAAACCCAGGCCGTTGCCCCAGGGCTTGATGATGCTCGACGTATGAAACGGGGTTGCGGCCATGCGGGCCTCCTGGTTGCGTGATGTTTATACATTGTATAAACATTGACAGCATGAAGTCAAGTCGGCTGCGGGTGCGTCCACCCGCAGCCGCCGCACTCAAGCCGTGGCGGGCACCAGAAACTCGCGGCTGATGCTGGCGCCGATTTCGTTCACGCGGTCCAGAAACTGCGTCAGAAAGGCGTGCAGCCCGGTGGCCAGGATTTCGTCGATGCGGCCGAATTGCAGGTCGGCGCGCAGGCGCCCGGCGCGCCGGCGGGTGTCGGCGGCGGGGTCGGTGGACACCATGTCCAGGTTGTGCACCACCTCGTTGAGGCTTGCGTGCAAGGAGCGCGGCATGTCGGGCCGCAAAATCAGCAGTTCGGCCACGCGCTCGGGCTTGATCACGTCGCGGTACACCTTGCGATAGATCTCGAAGCCCGAGACGCTGCGCAGGATGCCGCTCCAGTGGTAAAAGTCATATTCCTGGTCGCGCTCGCCGGCCACGCCAAAAAAGTCGCTTTGCAGCGCGTGGAACTTCACGTCCACCAGCCGCGCGGTGTTGTCGGCGCGCTCCAGAAACGTGCCCATGCGCATGAAGTACAGCGCCTCGTCCATCAGCATGGTGCCCACGGTCACGCCGCGCGACAGGTGCGAGCGGAACTTGACCCATTCAAAAAACTGCCCCGGGTCGGCCTCGAAGTCGCCGCTGCGCAGCATGCGCTTGACCTCCAGCCAGGTCTGGTTCTGCGTCTCCCAGACCTCGGTGGTGAGCGTGCCGCGCACCGCGCGGGCGTTCTCGCGCGCGGCCTTGAGGCACGACACGATGGACGACGGGTTGGCCTCGTCCTTGACCATGAACTCCATCACCTCGCGCGAGCGGACCTCGCCATGGCGGTCGGCATAGGTCGGCAGCAGCTCGCTGATGGACAGCAGCCCCTGCCAGCCCAGCTGCGCCACCGCGGCCGACTGCGGCAGCAGCGAAGTCTCGTAATTGACGTTGAGCATGCGGGCGGTGTTCTCGGCCCGCTCGGTGTAGCGCGACATCCAGAACAGGTGATCGGCGGTGCGTGACAGCATGGTGGGATTTCCTTGGGGGTATGGGCCCGGTGGGCCTTAGGCGATGGGTCGCGCGCCCGGCGACAGCACGGGCGTGGGTTCGGGCTCGGGCGGCACCGGTTGCCACGGCCCGGCCCCGTCGTCGAGCACCCAGGTGTCCTTGGTGCCGCCGCCCTGTGACGAGTTGACGACCAACGAGCCCTCCTTGAGCGCCACGCGCGTCAGCCCGCCCGGCACCATCTGCACCTCCTTGCCCGACAGCACAAAGGGCCGCAGGTCGATGTGGCGCGGGGCAATGCCGCTTTCCACAAACGTGGGGCAGCTGGACAGGCTCAACGTGGGCTGCGCGATGTAGCCGCCGGGGTTGGCCAGCACGGCCTTGCCGAACTCCTCGATCTCGGCCTTGGTGGCCGCCGGGCCCACCAGCATGCCGTAGCCGCCCGCGCCGTGCACTTCCTTGACCACCAGGTCTTTCAGGTGGGCCATCACGTACTTCAGGTCGTCGGGCTTGCGGCACATGTAGGTGGGCACGTTGTTCAAAATGGGTTTTTCGCCCAGGTAGAACTCGATCATCTGCGGCACATAGGGGTAGATCGATTTGTCGTCCGCCACGCCCGTGCCCACGCCGTTGCAGATGGCCACGTTGCCCGCCTTGTAGGCGCGCATCAGGCCCGCGCAGCCCAGCGTGGAGGTGGGGCGGAACACATCGGGGTCGAGAAAGTCGTCGTCCACGCGGCGGTAGATCACGTCCACCCGCCGGGGGCCGCGCGTGGTGCGCATGTACACAAAGTCGTCCTTGACCAGCAGGTCCTGCCCTTCGACCAGCTCCACGCCCATCTGCTGCGCCAAAAACGCGTGCTCGAAATACGCGCTGTTGTACATGCCGGGTGTGAGCACCACCACCGTGGGCTCGGCCGTGGCGGGGGGTGCCGAAGCACGCAGCGTCTCCAGCAGCAAATCGGGGTAATGCGCCACCGGCGCCACGGCGTGCGAGCTGAACAGGTCGGGAAACAGCCGCATGGTCATCTTGCGGTTTTCCAGCATGTAGCTCACGCCGCTGGGCACGCGCAGGTTGTCTTCGAGCACGTAATACTCGCCGTTGCCCTTGGCGTCGGGCGCGCGCACGATGTCGATGCCCGCGATGTGCGAATAAATCTGGTTGGGCACCTCCACCCCCACCATCTCGGGGCGGAACTGCGCGTTCTGGGCAATCTGCTCGGCCGGCACCACACCCGCCTTGATGATCTCCTGCCCGTGGTAGACGTCGTGGATAAAGCGGTTGAGCGCCGTCACCCGCTGCACCAGGCCTTTTTCCATGCTGCGCCACTCGTGGGCAGGGATGATGCGGGGAATCAGGTCAAACGGAATCAGCCGCTCGGTGCCCGAGCCGTCCTCATCCTTGGCGCCGTACACCGCAAAGGTGATGCCCACGCGGCGAAAGATCATCTCGGCCTCTTCGCGGCGCTTGCGCATCATGTCGCCCGGCTGGCGCGCCAGCCACTCGTCGTAGATCTTGTAGTGGTCCCGGATCTGCGCGCCCTTGGAGAAAAACTCATAAGGGAGCTTCGTGTACATCTCGTCGAATTTCTGCATGACCGAATCTCCTGCGTGCATCGTAGCAAGTTCCGGGCCCTCGCCGGGCTTTTACAGCGCACAACGCGGCCATTGGCACCCGGTGCGGGCAGCGGCTTGCATCCCCTGAACCGCGCTGGACCCGCCTGGTCCGCTTGGTTCGCTGGACCCACGCGCGCGGGCTGCAACACGCCACCCGCCACCCAGACGCCGCAAATTCATCGCGCCCCCACATCGTCGCCGCTGGCACACCGGCCCGGCGCAGGCGGGCAGCACCCGCCATGGGTGCCGGCACCGGCGTCGTAAAAGACTTTAATATCTATTCATAAAAGTATTTATGTATTTGATTTTATTGATATAAATGTAAAATAAATCAATTCATTCCATCATTCAAAATGCCCACTCCGCGCCTCACCCCCCAGGTTCTCCAGGCCCTGCGCCAGCACGGCGGCGTGGCGTCGGCGGCGGAGCTTCAGGCCGCGCTGGGCGTGAGCCAGCCCACGGTATCGCGCGCGCTGGCGCCGCTCGTCCAGTCGGGCCAGGTGCACAAGGTGGGCGCCGCACGATCGCAGCGCTACGTGTTGCCGCGCGCGGTGCCCGGTGTGGGCGCCACGGTGCCAGTCATGCGGGTGGACGCACAAGGTCGGCCCACGCCGTTCGGGCGCCTGACGCCGCTGGCCGGCGGCGCGGTCTGGGTCGATGAGGCCGACGGCCTGAGCCAGCGGCACGACGGGCTGCCCTGGTTTCTGGACGACATGCGCCCGCAGGGCTTCATGGGCCGCACCTTCGCGCAGGCCCACCCCGCGCTGCAGCTCGGCACCCACCCCCGCGACTGGAGCGCCGACGACGTGCTGCGCGCCCTGGCGCTGTTTGGCGACGATCTGCCCGGCAACCTGATCGTCGGCGAAGCCGCTTTCCAGCGCTTTCACACCCTGCCCGAACGCGCCTCGCAGGTGGCATCGGCCGACGACTACCCCCGCCTGGCCGACCTGGCCATGCAGGGCACGCAGGGCGGCTCGTCCGCGGGGGGCGAGCAGCCCAAGTTCTGCACCCTGCGCGCCGGGCGCCACGTGCTGGTGAAGTTCTCGCCCGCGGGCACCGCCCCCACCGACCAGCGCACCCGCGACCTGCTGGTGTGCGAACACCTGGCGCTGCAAACCCTGGCCCAGGCGGGCGTGCCCGCCGCCCGCACCCGGCTGCACACCGGCGCGGGCCGCGTGTTTCTCGAATCCGAGCGCTTCGACCGCCCCCCCATCGGCCCCGACAACCCGCGCGGCCTGGGCCGCATCGGCATGGTGTCGCTGCAGGTCTACGACGCCCAATACGTGGGCCAGATGGACAACTGGGCCGCCACCGCCGAACGCATGCAGGCGCGCGGCCTGCTCACCCCCGAAGACGCCCGCCACCTGCGCCTGCTCGAAGCCTTTGGCGCCCTGATCGCCAACACCGACCGGCACTACGGCAACATCTCGCTGCTGCTGCACGACGACGACTGGCGGCTCTCGCCCACCTACGACATGCTGCCCATGCTGTACGCCCCCGTCGGCGGCGAACTCGTCCCCCGCGACTTTGCCGCCCTCCCGCGCCAACCCACCGCCGCCACCCTGCCCGAATGGGCGCACGCCCAGGCGCTGGCCCAAACCTTCTGGCAAGCCGCCGCCACCGACGAGCGCATCTCCCCTGCCTTCCGCGCCCTTGCGGCTGAAAATATCAACAAATTACGGCCTTAGCCCCCGCCGAATGGCGATAGTTTGCTATTGATTAATGATTATTTGGGAGCCAACCGATGACGCGTGGTCACCGACTGAAGTGGCCCACCGCAGATCGCAGGCCATCCACCTTGTTCAAGGCACGGCCATGCTCCACGGGGATCACGCCGGTTTTAACCCGATGCAGGCTAAACGCTGCAATCAAACCGCTGTGCGTGCGTGCAACCTCCGATTCAACCGGGGCACTTGACGCGATCAGTGCCGCACGCGCCGAGTCGAACATCGCATAGTCAGCACGGGTAGCGGCAAGTGGTCGGTATAGGCTTTATCCAACCCGTTCAGACCAGTCCCCGGGTTCGCGGTGCAGGTGGGCAAGCGCAATCACGAGAATATTGTTGTTTTCAATGGCGTAAATCACCCCATAAGGAAACCGCTTCAATCGGCAGCGCCGCGTGTTGGCGCTCAGGGGTGCCACGCCGCAGGAAACTGTTGAATCAAACCAAAAGCGTGAAACGCCTCAATCAGGAATCGCTCACCCAGTCCGGGGCTTTGTGCCTCATACCATTGAACCGCTTCATCGAGTTCAAGCTGGGCCGCAGGCAGCAAGTTGACGTTCACGGCAGGCGATACTTCGCCAAGACTTCAGACAGGGCAATGGCCTGCACCCGCCCCTCGCGGTAGGCGGTCAGGCGGTTCTCGGCTTCAATGGCCCAAAGCGCATCCACCGATCTATCGGGTGCATCGAGCCGCTGAAGAATCTCTTCGACCAGGGCGATCTGCTCCAACGCGGGGAGTTGCGCGATCTGGCTTTGCAGGACTTGCTTTTGTGACATTTGAGCACCCCTGAAAAGCTGCTACTTTACTGCGCTGCGGCTGATTTTGCGCGGCGCTTGGGCCGGACGGAATCGGCAGGCAGCAGGCTGGTGTACTTCTGGTACAGCTCAAGCAGAAACGCCACGCGCTCGGCGTCGGATTTGTAGGTTTTCTTGCCGCCGCTCAGTTCGTACGCCTTGTCCACGGCGGCGTCGAGCTTCTGGTGGGCGCGCAGCAGCTCGGGCGGCATGGTGAGCGGG
>PHCI01000011.1 GCA_002842205.1 Betaproteobacteria bacterium HGW-Betaproteobacteria-3
GCGCGGCGCCCAGCAGCAGCGCCAGGTGCGCCAGCAGCACCGCGGCGCTCAAGGCCAGCAGGGCGCGCCAGGGCACCCCGGGGCGGTCCATCAGGCGCTGTGCCCCAGGTCGGCCGACAGCCGGGCCGCTGCCGCGCGCAGCGGCCGGTCCACCGCACCGTCCCAGGCGCCGTCCAAGGTGGCCACCGAACCCAGCGAGACGATGCCCAGCACCATGTGGCCGTCTGAATCGAACACCGGGGCGCAAAAACCGACGACGCCCGGCAACAGCGTGTCGATCACCCGGGCGGCGCCGCGACGGCGCACGTCGGCCAGCAGTGCCTGAACTTCGGGCACGCTGATGGGCAGGTCGCCGCGCGCGGCCGGGTTGGGCAGCCGGCGGATGCGGGCCAGCTCGTCCTGCAGCATCGGGGCGATCTTGGCGTCCTGGGTGGCGTCCTTGCTCAGGTAGGCCGCAAAACAGCGGCCGGTGGCCGACGACAGCAGCGGCATCACGTCGCCGAGCCGCAGGTTCACGGGTGTGGCCAGCGGCGATTCTTCCCAGTGCACGACCGTCGGACCGTGGTTGCCCCAAACGGCCAGCGCCAGGGTGTGGCCGATCTGCTCCACCAGCCCGGCCACGCGTTCGCGCCCGAGCTTCACAGCGTCGAGCCGCGACAGCGAAGCAAGCCCTAACTTGAGCGCGGCCGGCCCCAGGTCATAACGGGTGCTGCCCCCATCCTGCGTCACCAGGCCCAGCCGCTGAAAGCTCACCAGGTAGCGGTGCGCCTTGGCGGCGCTCATGCCGGCGGCGGCGGCCAGGTCGCGCAGCATCAGCGGGCCAACGCCGCGCGCCAGCACGTCGAGCAGGGCAAAACCCACCTCGACCGACTGGATGCCCGCGCGCGCCTTGTCTGTTTGCACTAGAATTCGTTTCGTTTAGTTAAATCGATTTACCAATGCGTAATCTTAGCGCACGGTGGGCGCACCGTGCTGACGCAGGATTTTGACGGAGACCGCACTTCCATGAAACTCGCCACTTACAAAGACGGCTCCCGCGACGGGCAGCTGGTGGTCGTCTCGCGCGATTTGAGCACGGCGCATTATGCGACCGGCATCGCCGACCGGCTCCAGCAGGTGCTGGACGACTGGGGCTTCCTGTCGCCCCAGTTGCAGGACCTGTCCGACACCCTGAACCACGGCAAGGCGCGTCACGCGTTTGCCTTCGACCCGAAGCAATGCATGGCGCCGCTGCCACGGGCCTACCAGTGGGCCGACGGCTCGGCCTACATCAACCACGTGGAGCTGGTGCGCGCGGCCCGCAATTCGGAAGTGCCCGACACCTTCTACACCGACCCACTGATGTACCAGGGCGGCAGCGACGACTTCCTCGGCCCCTGCGACGACGTGGTGTGCCCCAGCGAAGACTTCGGCATCGACTTTGAGGCCGAGATCGCCGTGATCACCGGCGACGTGCCCTGTGGCGCAACCCCGGCCCAGGCACTGGAGGGCATCCGCCTGGTGATGCTGGCCAACGACGTGAGCCTGCGCAACCTGATCCCGGCCGAGCTGGCCAAGGGTTTTGGGTTCTTCCAGAGCAAACCGGCCACGGCGTTCAGCCCGGTGGCGGTCACGCTGGACGAAGTGGCGGGCGCCTGGGACCAGGGGCGCCTGAACCTCACCGTGCAAAGCACCTGGAACGGCCGCAAGGTCGGCCTGTGCGAGGCCGGCCCGGAGATGACGTTTCACTTTGGCCAACTCATCGCGCACATCTGCAAGACGCGCAATGTGCGCGCGGGCAGCATCGTGGGCAGCGGCACCGTCAGCAACAAGGGCGTGACCGACGCCAATGGCAAGACCGACTGGCCCAAGGGCTACAGCTGCATTGCCGAAAAGCGCGCCATCGAAACCATTCAGGACGGCAAACCGGCCACGGCGTACATGAAGTTTGGCGACACCATCCGCATCGAGGCCCGGGGCCGGGACGGCCAGAGCGTGTTTGGCGCCATCGACCAGAAGATCGCGCCGCTGGCCTGAAAACCGGATCAGGTCGCGTACACCGCGTCCAGCGACCGAAAGCCCTTGATCTCCATCGGGTTGCCGAACGGGTCGCAAAAGAACATCGTCCACTGCTCGCCCGGTTCGCCTTCAAAGCGCAGCTGCGGCGCCAGGATGAATTCGGTGCCCGCGGCCTGCAGGCGCTGCGCCATGGCCTGCCAGTCGGCCAGCGGCAGGATCAGCCCGAAGTGCGGCATGGGCACGAGATGCTCGCCCACACGGCCAGTGCGCTCCGTCTTGAACGGGGTGCCCAGGTGCAATGAAATCTGGTGGCCTGAAAAATCAAAATCGACCCAGGTCGCGGTGCTGCGCCCCTCGGCGCAGCCCAGCACGCCGCCATAAAAGCGACGCGCGGCGTCCAGATCGGTGACGTTGAAGGCCAAATGAAACAGGCTGCTCATCCCGCAAAGGATAGCAGCCTGTGAGGGCCGTGCAACCGGGGTTGCACGCGGGTTGACTTTGGCGACCCGTCACACCACGGGGTGCGCGGTGCGATGCGGGCCGAAAGTCAACCGTTCATCAGAACACGTACTGGGCCGAGGTCTGGAAGCGGTTCAGCACGCCGACCTGACCATCACGCTGGGTGCGATGGCCGTAGATGTACTCGATACCCACGTTGGTGTTCTTCACCGGGCTCCAGATCAGGTTCAGGTGAGCCGACTCGGCATTGCGGGTTTGACCGCCACCGACGCCCTGACCGAACTTGGTGCGCGTGCCCGACAAGGCGACCGTGGAGCGCAGGTCGGCGCTCCAGAAGTGCTGATACGACGCCATGGCAATCCAGGTGTTGGACAGGTCGAGGTTGCCGTTGGCCTTGAGCGCGCCGTCCGGGAACAGGCCAACCACGTAGCGGCCGAGCGTGTTGCCATAGTTCGTGGTGAACGCGAAGGAGTCCTTGCCGAAGGTCGGGATCACGCCGCTGAAACCCACTGCACCGCCCCATTTGTTGTCGCTGGCCGCGGCCGTGTCGATCCGGATCTGGCGAACCATACCGGTGAACGTGAGGCGGCTTTTGCCCACATTGAGGTCCACGCGGCCAGTCACGTCAGGCAGGCGGTCGTCGCCAACCGGGCCCACGCCAGAGATGTTCGACTCGGGGTTCTCCAAGGAGGCTGACCACTGGCCGCTGCCAAACTTCTGCGTGTACTTGATTTGCGTCTGGCGAACGAAGATCGCGCCGACCGGGCCGCCGAAATCGAGCACTTCCGGGCCAGCGCCCACGTCCATGAAGTTGCTCCAGGTCTGGCCGACCAACAGGCCGCCGATGGAACCGTAGCCGTGGCGCATGCGCAGGCCGTTGGAGTTGCTGACCACCTCATTGCCTGACGTGCCGCCCGAGAAAAAGTCGGCTTCGAAGAAGGTCTTGACTTCACCCATCGCGCTGGGCGTGGAGGTGGTCATGTTGAAACGGGTCTGGCGGGCGTGCGCCGTCAGTTGACCGCGCTCGCCCTTGGCGCCAGAACCCAGCGGGATGCCGGGGGCTTCCAGTTCCTGGTCGGCGGTGCCGCCTACGCTGCGGCTGTTGTAGATCGCGTCGGCCTTGATGTAGCCGCCAAACTTGATCGAGGTGTTGGAGCCTGGCAGCTTGAACGAACCGGGTATGTCACCACCGGTCACGGCGCCTGCGGGGGCAGCGGCAGCGGGGGCAGCCTGCTTGGCCGACATTTCTTCCACTTTCTTCTGCAGGGCGTCGATTTGCGCCTTCAGGTCGGAGATGGCATCGGCACGCGCGAGCGGTGCAGCGGCCAGCAGGCCGCCAGACAGCGCGATGCACAGCGCCGTCTTGGTGAAGGGGTGAAATTTCGTAGGTTTCATGATGTCTCTCTTTTGGGGAGGTTGGCCTTGACTTGGGAGGAATGCGCCGCAAGGGTGACGCAGACCCGATTACAAAATGGATGCGCCGCGCTTACAACTGCTGACAGCCCAAAAGGCGTCATAAAACGGTCATGAAATTGTGTTTTGTTGGGGCCGCGCCACACGCGAACGCCTGTGCGCGCGCGGCCCGAAAAAAGGTTGAGCGCATCGGCGGGGCGCGGGAGCCGGGCCGCCACCCGCACGGCGCACGGCGCACAACGCCGACCACCCGGTGGGGCGTTGGCAAAGCACCACCAAAGTATTCATGAGCGAAGAACCCATGAGCGAAGAGCCCTCGCGGTCGCCCGGTGGCTCAGGGGTTGAGCGGCTCAGGCGGCCGAAGGGTCTGCCGCCATGTTGTCGAACTTCTTGAAGTACTGGCGCGCCAGGGCGACGAGCTGGCCATCGGTGGGATGGTCGGCGGCGATCGAATCCACCACGGCGGCGGCCACGGCCGGTTGGTGGCGGGTGCACCAGTCGCGGAATTCGGTGCGCGCCAGGCCCGGGCCGGTCAGCAGCACCTCATGCGTGCCGGCCAATGCCTGGGCGGTGTCGGCAAAGAAGGCGGCGGCGTCGCCCGCCTTGCCGGCGTGCTTGTGGTGGCTGCGCGACTTGATGCGCTGGGCCTGCACGTGCTCGCGGTCAAACATGACCACGTGGGCCTCGGTGTGGTCGATCCAGACGACGGCGTGAAAGGTGTTCATGCAAGGCTCTTTGAAAAAAAATGAGGGAATGGTGCTTGGGGGTGAGGGCGCTCAGGCGGGGCGGTGCAGCTCGGCTTTTTCCTGGCAGTGGATGCAGCGCGGCGCCTCGGGCGTGGCCTGCAGGCGTGCGGCCGTGATGTGCGTGCCGCAGTCGATGCAGTCGCCGTAAGTGCCCGCTTCGATGCGGCGCAGCGCTGCGTCGATGGCGTTCAGCTCCACGGCTTCGCGCTCGCCGATGGCGAACTCCAGCTCGCGTTCGGTGGCCACCTGGGCGTGCGAATCTTCGGCGTGGCCAAAGTGGTCGGCAGCGGCTTCGGCGCGGCTCACCACGCCGCCGCGCTGCTGCGCCATCTGCGCCAGCAGGGCGGTGCGCATGGCTTGCAACTCCTGGCGGTAGGGGACGGCTTGGTCGATGTTCATGGCAGGGCTCCTGTGTCGATGGTTTCATGATGCGCTGCGGCGGCATCTCCTTCTTTGACAAAGGTCAAGGTGTGCCGCAGCAAGGTCCGCAAGGCCGTTTTGCCCGCTGGCGCGGCACAATCGGCGAACCCAGGCCGCATGCCGCAACTTCAGGATCAGACGCCATGACCACCCGCACCATCGACTACCGCCGCTACCAGACGCTGAACCTCACGCGGCGCGGCCCGCAAGACTCGGTGCTCGACATCCAGATGAAAGCCGGTGGCCCTGGCGGCAATGGCAAGCTGCCCACGGCCGGACACGACGGACACTGGGAGTTGTGCGAGATCTGGCGTGACGTGGGCGCCGACGACAGCGTGCGCTGCGCGGTGCTGCGTGGCGAGGGCCTGGGGTTTTCGGGCGGCGGCGATTTGGCGCTGGTGCAGGACATGGCCAGCGACTTTGCGGTGCGCACCCGGGTCTGGAAGGAAGCGCGCGACCTGGTCTACAACCTCATCAACTGCGACAAACCCATTGTGAGCGCCATGCACGGCCCGGCCGTGGGCGCCGGGCTGGTGGCGGGCTTGCTGGCCGACATTTCGATCGCGGCCAAGACCGCGAAGATTGTGGACGGCCACACCCGCCTGGGCGTGGCCGCGGGCGACCACGCCGCCATCGTCTGGCCGCTGCTGTGCGGCATGGCCAAGGCCAAGTACTACCTGATGCTGTGCGAACCCGTCAGCGGCGAAGAGGCCGAGCGCATCGGCCTGGTGTCGCTGGCGGTGGACGAGGCCGAACTGCTGCCGCGCGCCTACGCGGTGGCCGACCGGCTGGCCAACGGTTCGCCAACCGCCATCCGCTGGACCAAGTACGCGCTGAACAACTGGCTGCGCCAGGCCGGGCCCGCGTTCGATACCTCGCTGGCGCTCGAATTCATGGGCTTTGGCGGGCCCGACGTGCACGAGGGCGTGGCCTCGCTGCGAGAGCGGCGCGCGCCGAAGTTCAATGGCAACACCTGAATTACTATCTATATAGTAGCAAACTATCTCCATTTGACGGGGGATTGATGCTGTTTTTATTGGAAATCTGTGTTGGCCGCCTGCGCCGACGCCGCAGCCGGCACTTGCACCCGGCACCTGCACCTGGGCCGTGTTGTGACGATAATGCGGCCCATGGACGCCCTGCGCCACGCCCACCATCTTGCCCGCCTCGTGCTGGTGTGGTTTGCGCTGTCCATTGGCGTGGCCGTGGCGTCGCCGCTGGTCAGCCCGCAGGGCCTGGAGCTGATCTGCTCCGGCTCGGGCGCCATGAAGCTGCTGGTCAAAACCGCCGACGGCGCCACGGAAGCCTCTTCGCACAGCCTGGACTGCCCGCTGTGCGCCTCCATTGGGGCACCGCCTCCGGTGGCGCGCACCGTGGCGGCTCCCGATCCGACGCTGGGCTACGTGTGCCAGCCCATGCCTGCGGCGCGCATCGCGTCGCGCACCGCCGCACCACTGCCCGCGCGTGGGCCTCCTGCCTTCTGAACTTTCAAAAAAATAGCGTCTGAAGACCGTTTCACGCGGGCTTCAGGCACTTTCCATTGAAATTTCGGGAGGGAGTCCCCATGAAACATTCGCGCAGTGCCGCGGCGCTGGCCGTGGCTTTTCCCCTTTGCTTTCCCGCCGCATCGCAAACGGCCAACCCGGTGGCCGAAGCGCCCACCAAAAACCTGGGCGTGGTGACCGTCACCGGCGGGCAGCCGACATCCCTGCCCACGCAGATTCCCACCACCATGGAGGGCATCACCCGCGAGCAGATCGAGCAGACCGTCAACGCCACCGACAGCGAGGACGCCCTCAGGTATTTCCCCAGCCTGCTGGTGCGCAAGCGCTACATCGGCGACTACAACCATGCCGTGCTGTCCAGCCGCGCCTCGGGCACGGGCAACAGCGCCCGCTCGGCGGTCTATGCCGACGGCATCCTGCTGTCCAACTACCTGGGCAATGGGGCTGCGTACACGCCGCGCTGGGGGCTGGTGACGCCCGAAGAAATCGAGCGGGTGGACGTGATGTACGGGCCGTTTTCGGCCGCGTACCCGGGCAATTCGGTGGGCGCCGTGGTGGATTACGTCACCCGCATGCCGACCCGGTTCGAGGTGCACGCCAAGGCGGGCTATTTCGTCCAGCCCTTTGACCTGTACAACACCCACGAAACCTACAAAGGCTGGCAAACCAGTGCCTCGGTGGGCAACAAGAACGGGGACTGGTCCTGGTGGCTCAATTTCAACCATACCGACAGCCACGGCCAGCCGCTGACCTTTGCCACCCGCCTGCTGTCGGCTGGCGGCGCGCCCACGGGGCCGGTGGTCAATGGTGCGGTGCTGGACGCCAACAACCAGGGCAAGCCGTGGTACGTGCTGGGCACGGCCACCGAGTACCGCACCCGGCAAGACCATGCGAAGGTCAAGCTGGCGTACGACTTTTCGCCCACGGTGCGCGCGAGCTACACCCTCGGTGTCTGGCAAAACGAGGCCACCGCGCGTTCGGTCAGCTATTTGCGCGACGCCGCCGGCAACCCCGTGTACAGCGGCCCGGTGACGATCAACGGCGTGGGTTTCTCGGGCGCCAACGCGCTCAACGGCAATGATTTCCCGCAGACGAACGAGCGCATCACGCACCTGATGCACGGCCTGTCCGTGAAAACCCACACCCAGGGCGTCTGGGACTGGGAGGTGGCTGCCAGCCTGTACGACTTTGGCACCGACCGCCTGCGCCGCAACAGCCGCAGCAACCCTTCGCCGGCGGCCGACGTGGGTGGGCCGGGGCAACTCGTCAACCAGAACGGCACCGGCTGGAACGCCCTGGCCTTCAAGGGCACCTGGCGACCGCAGGGCACCCAGGGGGCGCATCTGGTGGATTTCGGGCTCCAGCAAGACAGCTACCAGCTGCACATCCTCAGCTCGGACGTGCCCGGCAACTGGCAGACCGACCCGGCCGGGCCGACGCTCACCGACGTGCGGGGCAAGACGCAGCTGCAAAGCCTGTGGGCGCAGGACGTCTGGGCTTTTGCGACGGACTGGAAAACCGTGCTGGGCCTGCGCGGTGAACATTGGACGGCGAGCGACGGGGTCACGCGCTTTTCCGCGAGCAATGCCCTCAGCTACCCCGGGCGCAGCGAAAACCATCTGTCGCCCAAAGGCGCGCTGGCCTACCAGTGGGCCCGCGACCTGGTGTTGAAAGCCTCGGTGGGGCGCGCGGTGCGCATGCCCACCGTCAACGAGCTGTATGGCTCGACCAGCATTCCGGGCAGCCTCAACGCGGTGTTCGTCAACGATCCCGATCTGCGTCCCGAAAAATCCTGGACCACCGAGCTCAGCGCCGAAAAAGACCTGGGCAACAGCCTGCTGCGCCTGACTTTCTTCACCGAAAACGTCCGCGATTCGCTCTATTCGCAAACCACCTTTGACCCCGCGGCCAACCTCAACGTGACCCGCGTGCAGAACGTGGACCGCATCTTCACCCAGGGGATGGAGCTGGCCTTCAATGGCAACGACGTGCTGCGCAAGGGGCTGGACCTGCAGGGCAGCGTGACCTACGCCGATTCCATCATCAAGGCCAACACCGGCTTCGTGAGTGTGCCGGGCGACACCGTTGGCAAACGCCAGCCGAACGTCCCGCGTTGGCGCGCCTCGGCACTGGCCAGCTACCGCTGGGATTCACAGCTGACGACCTCGCTGGGCGTGCGCTACAGCGGCACGCAGTTCCGCACGCTCAACAACTCGGACGTGAACGGCTTCACCTACCAGGGCGTCAGCCGCTTCCTGACCGCCGATCTGCGGGTGCGCTACCAGATCGACAGGCAATGGTCGGCGGCCTTCGGCATCGACAACCTCAACAACGACAAGTACTGGAACTTCCACCCCTACCCGCAGCGCAGCTATTCGGCCGAACTGAAGGTGGACATCTGAAACGAAACGGAGCAACCCATGAAACCATTCCCCACCCTCCGCGCGGCGCTGATGCTGGCGCTGGCCACCGCCACCGCTGGCGCCACCGCCCACGTGGTGCTCGACGAACCCGTGGCACTGGCCGGCACCGGCTACAAGGCCGCGCTGCGCATCGGCCACGGCTGCCAGGGCGCGGCCACCATGGCCGTCAAAGTCACGATCCCGGCCGGGTTTCGCGGCGCCAAGCCCATGCCCAAGCCGGGCTGGGACATCGCCATCCGGCGCGACCCACTGGCCCAACCCTACGACAGCCACGGGCGCCGCGTCACCGAAGACGTGACCGAAATCACCTGGAAGGCGGCGGGCCGCGACAACGCGCTGCCCGACAGCTTCTTTGACGAGTTTGTGCTGCGGGGCACCTTGCCCGCACAAGCCGGGCCGATGTGGTTCAAGGTGCTGCAGACCTGCGAGAAGGGCAGCTGGGACTGGTCCGAAGTCCCGGCGACGGGCACCTCGACCCAGGGCCTGAAGTCGCCCGCCGCGTTGCTCGAAATCCTGCCGGGTGGCCCGGCGGGTCATTCACATTGACCCTGCTTTCTTTTCTTTCTTGTTCCCTCTTTTGTTAACCTGTCCAACCTCAAGGAAAACCACCATGAAAACCCGAATCATCTCTCTCTCCGTTGCGGCCCTGAGCCTGGCCTTCGCGTGCGGCGCGGCGCTGGCCCAACCGGTTGAAGTCAAGGACGCGTGGGCCCGTGCCTCGGTGCAGGGCCAGAAGGCCAGCGGCGCGTTCATGAAAATCACCGCCAAAGACGGCGCCCAACTGGTGGGCGTCGCCTCGCCCGTGGCCGGCGTGGCCGAGGTGCATGAAATGAAAATGGAGGGCGACGTCATGAAAATGCGCGCCGCCCCGGCGCTGGACCTGCCGGCCGGCAAGACCGTGGAGCTCAAGCCCGGTGGCTACCACGTGATGCTGATGGACCTGAAGACCCCGCTGCTCAAAGACACCCAAGTACCGCTGACGCTGGTGTTCAAGGACGCCAAGGGTGTCGAGAGTCGGCTTGAAGTCCAGGTGCCGGTGCGCACTGCGGCACCGGCCACGGGCGCCGGCATGGGCCACGACATGAAGGGCGGCGCCGCGGCCCACAAACACTGACGCGGCGGCGGCGGCGTGGTGTGATCTGCACGCCATCGCCACGGCTCGCGCATTGGGGTAAGCTGTGCAGACCCCATGTCCGTGGGGCACACAACAGGTCAGGAGACGCCATGAGCGACGCGCAAAATTTCGGTTTCGGCAAACTCGTGCCCGGGTTTGATTTTCTGCAGAACCTGGCCAGCTCGGCCGTCAAGGGCGCGTCGCAGAACATCCCGCAGTTGCCCAACCTGGGCAACTGGATCGCCCCCACGCTCAATGTGGAAGAACTCGACAAGCGCATCGACGAGCTCAAGGCGGTGCAGTTCTGGCTCGACCAGAATGCCACCGCGCTCAAGGCCACCATCCAGGCACTGGAGGTGCAGAAAATGACGCTGGCCACGCTCAAGGGCATGAATTTCAACATGGGCGACGTGGCCAATGCGTTCAAGCTCAAGGCGGCCGACACCGTGCTCAGCGGGGTGCAGAAGGCGGGTGAAACCGCCGCGGCCACGGCCCATGTGGTGTCCGACGTGGCGGCGTCGGTCAGCCAGGGCGCGGCCCGCGTGAAATCGGGCACGCGCGAGGCGGCAACGCCCACCCCAAAGGGCGGGGCCACAGCGGCGACCGGTGCCGGGGTGGTGGACCCGATGCAGTGGTGGGGTGCGCTGACGCAACAGTTTCAGCAGATCGCGGCCAGCGCCATGAAGGATGCGGCCCGCAAAACGGCGCTGGACACCACCCGCAACGTCGCCACCGGGCTGGCCAAAGGGGCCATCCGCACCGCCACCGGCATGGCCGGCAGCGCGGCGCGCTCGGCCACGCGCAGCCTGACTTCGGGCGCGGCGTCGGCCGGTGCAGCCCCCCGCAAGACGACGGCCAAAGCCGCCGGAAAAACCTCGGCCAAAACCCTGGCCAAAGCCCCGCGCAAGTCCGCGCGGCGCGCCACGCGCTGACGCCGCCACGGCAGGCGGGGCAAGTCATGAAGCAGTTTCCCTACGGCCATGCCACGCACCCGCAGTGGCGCATGGCCGCCGCGCTGGTGCTGGCGCAGCTGCGCGCCCACCTGACCCTGCCCGGCTACGCCAGCGCGCCCACGCTGGGCTTGCTCTACATCACCGACCACTACGCGGGCGACGCGCAGGACATCCTCGACCACCTGGGCGCCGAGCTGCCCGAGATCACCGACTGGGCCGGCACCGTGGGCGTGGGCATCGCGTCCAACAACGTCGAATACTTTGACGAGCCCGCGCTGGCCGTGATGCTGTGCGAAATCCCGCCCGACCAGTACCGCGTGTTCTCGGGCGTGGCGCCGCTGGGGGTGGGCGACGCCCTGGCATTTGAGGCCCACACGGCGCTGGTGCACGCCGATGCCGAAACCCCCGACGTGACCGAGCTGATTGCCGAACTGGCCGGTCGCACCGCCACCGGCTACCTGTTCGGCGGGCTCGCCTCCAGCCGCACCCGCGCCGTGCAGTTTGCCGTGGGCGGCAATGGCAACATCAAGGGCCAGGGCGCGGCGCGCGGCGTGTTCCGCGGGGGGCTGAGCGGTGTGGCCTTTGGCGAAGGCGTGACGCTGGTGTCGCGCGTCACGCAGGGTTGCCTGCCCGTGGGGGCGGCGCACACCGTCACGGCCTGCGACCACAACCTGGTGACCGAACTCGACGGCGAACCCGCGCTCGATGTGATGCTGCGCGATCTGGGCGTCACGCTGGATTTGCCACTGAACCCCCAAAGCGAAGCGCTGGCGGTGGTGCGCGCCACGCTGGTGGGCCTGACACTGCCCGCCGACCGCGGCCAGGGCGACATGGTGTCGCGCACCGGCAATTTCGGCAACGACGTGATCGTGCGCCACATCATCGGCCTGGACCCGGGTCGCCGCGGCGTGGCCATTGCCCAGGCCACCGAGGCGGGGGTGCAACTGGCGTTTTGCCAGCGCAACGTGGCGGCGGCGCGCGCCGACCTGGTCCGCGTGTGCGCCGAAATCCGTGAAGAACTGGAGCCTGCCGAGCTGACGCTGCAGGCGGCCACGGTGCCGACCGCTCCCGGCCAGGAATGGCCAGCTTCGCCCTCCGGACGACAGATCGCCGGTGCGGTGTACGTGAGCTGTGCCGGCCGCGGCGGCCCGCATTTTGGCGGCCCCAGCGCCGAGTTGCAGATCGTGCGCCGCGCCCTCGGCGACGTGCCGCTGGTGGGGTTTTTTGCCGGCGGTGAAATCGCCCGCCATCACCTGTATGGCTACACAGGCGTTCTGACCGTGTTTGTCACCGCCTGAGCCGACCTGCGGGCCCGCTGCTCACGACACTTACATCCCGCTACGCCGTCTCGCACACAATTTGCTGCACAGTCGGTCTGGCCGCGCGATGGCGCCGGCTTCAACAGGGTGGGTCGGCTCATGCATTCCTTCAACAATCGTCCGGGCGTCGCGGTGCGCAGGCCGTGGGGGCGCGTGGCCCTGGCGCTGGCGGTCGCGCTGGTTTCACTGGCGCTGCAAGGCTGCATCACCACCGCCGTGATCATCATGAGCCAGATCGACCTGCCGCCGGTTTGCCATTCGCTGAGCACGCCCGAGCAGGCCACGCTGGAACGCTGCGGCGGCTACAAACCCGGCGAGCTGCTGACAAAAGATGTCAACATTGCCTTCGACAGCGCCTGTCCCCTGACAAATTTTGCGCGCAACAAGGCCACCTGGAACGGCCTGCCCGAGCTGATTGCCCTGGGCGCCGACCCGGCGCTGTGTTCGCAAGCGCCCCTGCAGGCCATGGCAGCCACGCAGGCGTGCCCAGACTTTGCAGCCCTGTCGCCCGACGTGCGCGAGGCCGTGCGCTGGCTGGCCCGCAACGACCCGCAGTCGGTGTCGGGCCCGGTGCTGCACATGCTGACCTGCCCCAGCGCACGTCAGGCGGGGCTGACGCCCGTCGTGCCCGAGTGGCTGGCCGCGGGCCTGCTGGCGCCTGATCGGGCGGATTTCAGCGCGCTCTCCAGCATCCACCCGGCCAGCCTGAACGACCCGTGGGTCGATACCCTGCTGGTGAGCGGGCACGCCGTCCGCACTGCCGTGGCCATGGACGCCACCGGTTATGAACGCGCCCTGGCCACGGGCGACGTGGCCACCCTGCGCTGGTGGACGCAGCGTGCCCCCGAACTGGTGCACCGCGTGCCTGCGCACAGCGCATCGCACCTGCCGTGGGTGCCGCTGGCGCGCATCATGACGCCCACCTTCACCCGCGACGACGCCGCCTGCGAGGCCAGCGCGCGCTTCCTGCTGACGCAGGGCGCCGACCCCAAAGCCGTGCTTCCCGAAGACCGGGGCCAGACGGTGCAGGACTACACCGCCCGGGTGCGCCCCAATTTTCTGGCCCTGCTGGCGCAGGATCACATGGGGCTGCAACGACCTTCCGAGGCCACCCTGCTCACCCCCAAGGCCCGCGCCCTGATGGCGACCGCGGCAACACCGCCGCCTCCCGCACCCGCGAAAGCGGCAGCCGTCGCGGCGCCGCAGACCCTGCGCCCCGTGACGTCCCCGGCCGTACCGGCCCAGATCGCCCGCGCCCTGCACGATTGAGCGGGCCGCCCCCGGCGGCGTCAGCAAGCCCGCCCCTGCACGTGCCGCGACTTGCGCGCCGCCGCACCCGGCATGGCCCGCGCCGCAGAGGCCAGGCGGTGCGGCACAATGCCGCACCGCCTGCGGGGCTGCCACAGGACGAGGAGCCTGAATGTCATCGAATCCTGTGACCGACCACCCCAACCAGTTCGCCCTGCTGCGCCAGCGCCGCTTTGCCCCGTTTTTCTGGACGCAGTTCTCGGGCGCTGCGAATGACAACCTGTTCAAATTTGCCTTCACGGTGATGGTGACCTACCAGTTACAGATCGGTTGGCTGCCACCGGCCATGGCCGGGCTGGTGATCGGCGCGTTGTTCATCCTGCCGTTTTTGCTGTTCAGCGCCACCAGCGGGCAGCTGGCCGACAAATACGACAAGCGCACGCTGATCGTGTTGGTGAAACGGCTGGAGATCGCCATCATGGCGGTGGCGGCCTGGGGGTTTTTCAGCGCCAACATTCCGCTGCTGCTGGTCTGCACCTTTGGCATGGGGCTGCATTCCACGCTGTTCGGGCCGGTCAAGTTTGCCTACCTGCCGCACCACCTGAGCGAGCGCGAGCTGACCGGCGGCAACGGCATGATCGAAATGGGCACCTTCGTGGCCATCCTGCTGGGCAATGTGGCGGGCGGGCTGATCATCGCCGTGCCCGAGATCGGCGCGCACCATGTGGGTTTTGCCTGCGTGGGCCTGGCGATCCTGGGGCGCGGGGTGTCGCACTTCATCCCGGCGTCGCCCGCGACCGACCCGACGCTCAAGATCAACTGGAACCCCTTCACCGAAACCGTGCGCAATCTGCGGCTGGCGCACCAGAACCTGGTGGTGTTCCGCTCGCTGCTGGGCATCAGCTGGATGTGGTTTTTTGGCGCGGTGTTTTTGAGCCAGTTCCCCAGCTTTGCCAAGGAGGTGCTGCACGGCGACGAGCAAGTGGCCTCGCTGCTGCTGGTGGTGTTCTCGATCGGCATCGGCACCGGCGCGCTGCTGTGCGAGGTGCTGAGCCGCCGCCACGTGGAGGTGGGCCTGGTGCCACTGGGCGCCATCGGCATGAGCGTGTTTTCGGTGGACTTGTACTTTGCGTCGCGCGGGCTGCCGCCGTCCGCCAGCCTCGCGCTGGGGCAATTTGTCGGCATGAGCGCTCACTGGCGCGTCATGGCCGACCTGATGCTGCTCAGCCTGTTCGCGGGCCTGTACAGCGTGCCCATGTACGCGCTGATCCAGCTGCGCGCGCAGCCCACCCACCGCGCCCGCATCATCGCGGCCAACAACATCCTGAACGCGCTGTTCATGATCGCCAGTTCGGTTATCGCCGGGCTGCTGCTCAAAAACGGCTTCACCATCCCGCAGATCTTCCTGTTCACCGGCATCGCCAACGCGGTGGTGGCGTTCTACATCTTCATGCTGGTGCCCGAATACCTGCTGCGCTTTGTGGCGTGGGTGGCGTCGCGTTTTGTCTACCGCTTCAAGGTGGTGGGCGACGAACACATCCCCCTGACCGGCCCCGCCGTCCTGGCCTGCAACCACGTGAGCTTTGTCGACGCCGTGCTGCTCATGGCGGCCAGCCCGCGGCCCATCTGCTTTGTGATGGACTACCGTATCTTCAAGCTGCCGGTGCTGGGCTGGCTGTTCCGCCTGGCCAGGGCCATCCCCGTGGCGTCGCAAAAGGAAGACCCGGCCGTGTACGAAGCCGCCTTCGAGCGCGCCGCCCAGGTGCTGCGCGACGGCGGCCTGCTGGCCATCTTCCCCGAAGGGGCGATCACCCGGGACGGGCAGTTGCAGCCGTTCAAGGCGGGCATCCTGAAGATCCTGGAGCGCGCCCAGGCCGACGGCCTCACGGTGCCCGTGGTCCCGATGGCGCTGACTCATCTGTGGGGCAGCTTCTTCAGCCGTGTGGAGCGGGGGACGGCCATGGTCCGCCCTTTCCGCCGTGGCATGTTCAGCCGGGTTGGGTTGAATGTGGGGGTGGCGGTGCCCGCCCGGCAGGTCACGGTGCCGGGGCTGTACGAGCGCGTGGCGGGTTTGCTGGGTTGACGCGGGCGGGAGCAACCTCGACCGCAGCAGCAGCGGCCAACGTACATGGCGAATGCGCAGTAGTCGCGCAAAACAACTGTAAAAGCGGCGACCCTAGCATCTCGATGGGCGTTTGGGCCACCGCCCTGTGGTCGATGGGTCGGGCGCAGGCCTTGCCCGCCTTCGACGTTCTGCCCTCCGGCCGGGCCCTGGGCTACCAGCAGATGCGCGTGGGCACCCAGGCGGCCGACTCGACGCTGGCCAACGCCCTGAGCGAAGGCGCGCAGTTCGGCCTGACGGGAACCCATCCACCAAGGATCGGTCGCCACCCGGCAAGTGCTGCGCTTCAGGTCGGGCTTCATTGATTTGAGGTCACGCAATGGCTAAAATGGCTAATCTTTTGAGGAATCCACCATGCGCGTCAGTGCCACCGAAGCCAAGAACCGTTTTGGCAGCCTTTGCGCTCAGGCCAAGCGCGAACCGGTGTTTGTAGAAAAGGCAGGTCAAATCGACTCCGTGATCCTCTCGGCCGAACAGTACCAGGCCCTGCAGGCCAACCACGACAAGGGCCGCCGCGCCGCGCGCAAGAAGGCGTTCGAAGCCGATTTTGGCGACTGGATTGCCGCCCAGAACGCTCACTTCGAGGCGCACGGCATTCCTGGCTCCGACCTGCGCCCGTGGTAAGCGGCCGATGGCCCAGTACGACGTCTTCACCAACCCAAGCAGCAGCTCGGCTGAAGGCATCCGCTACGTCGTCGTGATCCAGAGCGACCTGCTCGATGGCCTGGCCACGCGGCTGACCATTCCGCTGGCTGTGATAGACGTTGCAACCAAGGTGCCGACCGCGCTGTGTCCGGTCATCGTGGTCAAAGGCGAGCGTCTGCATGCGCTGGCGCACTATGCTGCTCCTCTGCCTGCCAAGCTATTGAGGCGACCGGTGGACAACGTGGCTGCGCAGTCCAGCGCGCTGGTGTCAGCGATGGACGCGGTGTTGTCGGGCATCTAGGAGTTTGCGCGGCAGAAGGTTGAGTGGATTGACGCAGGCGCAATGACGGGTCGGATCTTTCGCTGAAGGCACGCAAAGGCAGCTCAAAGTCGATGACGCGGTCGGATGGGGCATGTGCGGTGCGGCCGCAGCACCCTTTTCGGGGCGGACTTTCCCCTTGCCTGCCCTCAAGCCATTCGCAAGGCGCACATCCTGCGCAGGTTCAGCGCCAGGCTCACGAGCCTGAACTCCGCTTGCACGCGGTGTAACTCTCTCCTGCTGAACTGCCGGAACCCCAGGAATCTCAAATCCCCTTGAAACCCGCATCCAGCCTATGTTTGCTTCACTTGCTTCCAATATTTACCGGACAGTAGTGTGATAATGAATAAAATTGGCCACTAGCCCCCGTCAAATGGTCATAGTTAGCTACTAAAATAGTAGTTTTGAGTGCATCGAATACTGGAGGAAATCCCCATGAGCAAGACGCTGAGGTTGTCCGAGAAATGGTTTCGCCGCGGCCTGTGGGGCGTGGCGGTGGTGTTCGCCAGCTTTCTGATCGGGCTGGGCGGCACGGTGGTGGGCGATCTGCCGCAGGTGGAGCAGCGCGTCACGCTGGACGACTTCATCAACCGCCCAGCCGCCAGCGCCGAACGCGCGGCCATCGAGGTGTCGCAGCGCACCGCCAAGGACGCGCAGGAAGCGCTGGACCAGGCCCAACTGCGCCTCAAGGTGGCGCAGTCCGACACGCAGTCGGCGCGTGAAACCTTCAACAACTGGCTGGCCACGCGCCGCGCCACCGAGCGGCCCGAGCAAGACCCCGAGCTCATCGCCCGCACCCAGGCGCTCGATGCGCTCAAGGCGGCCGAACGCGCTGCGTTGGCCCAGGTGCAGGCGCAGCAAAAAGTGGCGCTCGATGCCCGCCAGGCCGGTACCCAGGCCCGCGAGCGCCTGTCGGGGCTGGAGGACGACGCCCGCGCCGCGCTGCAAAAGGCCCAGCGCGCCCAGGAACTGCGCGTGTTCCTCTACCGCCTGGCCCTCACGCTGCCCTTGCTGGTGGCCGCCGGCTGGCTGTTTGCCAAGAAGCGCAAGGGCACCTACTGGCCGTTCGTGTGGGGCTTCATCTACTTTGCATTGTTCGCCTTCTTCGTCGAACTCGTGCCTTATTTGCCGAGTTATGGCGGCTACATTCGCTATATTGTCGGCATCGTGATCACCGTGCTGGTGGGGCGCTATGCCATTCTGGCGCTCAACCGCTATCTGGAACGGCAAAAACTGGCCGAGCAGCTGCCCGACGCCCAGCGCCGCGAGGAACTCAGCTACGACGTGGCCTTGGCCCGCCTGGCCAAGGGCGTGTGCCCGGGCTGCGAGCGGGCGGTCGATCTGAAAGACCCGAAAAACGATTTCTGCCCGCATTGCGGCATCGGCCTGCACGACCACTGCGGCCATTGCGACGCCCGCAAGAGCGCGTTTGCCAAGTTCTGCCACGCCTGCGGCACGGTGGCCGGGGCGGGTGCGCGGGCGGGTATGGTGTCATAAACCTGAAATTCAAGCAAAATTGGCCATTTTCCCCCGTGGAATGGCGATAGTTTGCTATAAATAGATTACTAAAAGAGGCCAAACATCCTTGTATTTCAAGCATCTACATGCATGAAATACAAGGATTAACCGCCGCCTCAACCCCCCCGCGCCCGGGCGGCCAGTTCGCGACACACGGCGGACAAGGGCATGGCCTGAATGTCGGCGCTCAGGGGAAACGGTTCTTTTCCCGCATACACCACGAGCTTGCGGCGGGGCTGAAGGTCGTCGCATGCCGCATGAAACCCGCGCTCGACCTTGGGGGCCAGACTGCGCTTGATCTCGATGGCCCAGAGCTCGTCACCTGGAAAAGCCAACAACAGGTCCACCTCGGCTCCGCCAACGGTGCGATAGAAGTGTGCGCTAACGTTGGGGCCGGCGGCATTGATGAGGTTTTCTACGGCAAAGCCTTCCCAGCTCGCGCCGACCGCGGGGTGACTCCATAACGATTCTTCGTCGGTCAAGCCCAGCAACGCGTGCAGCAGGCCGCTGTCGCGGACATAGAGCTTGGGCGACTTGGTCAGGCGTTTCCCAAGATTGGCGTGCCACGGATTCAGGCGTCGCACCAGGAACATTTCAACCAGCAGGTCGAGGTAGCGGTTGACGGTGCGTGTGTCCAGCATCAGGCTGCGCGCCAGGACCGAGGCGTTGACGAGCCCGCCTTGCTGGTGCGCCAGCATGCCCCACAGGCGGCGCAACGCCTCCGAGCCGATGCGGCCGCCAAACAACGGAATGTCGCGTTCCGCGTAAGTGCGGATGAAGTCCTGCCGCCAGCGCAGGCTCACGGCGTCGCTGCGCGCCAGGTAACTTTCGGGGAAACCCCCGCGCAGCCACAGGTGACCCTGGTCGTCGGGGGGCAACTCCATCACGCCCAGCGGGGGCAGTTCGCGGTAAGCAACGCGCCCGGCCAGGCTTTCACCGGCCTGATGCAAGAGCTCCAGCGAGGCCGATCCCAGCAGCAGGTACAACCCGTTGCGCCGCCCTTCACGGCGAGCTTGGTCGATCAGCCCGCGCAGCACCGGAAACAGGCCTGGCACGCGGTGCACTTCGTCCAGAACCACCAGCCGGTCGGTGCGGTCCGCCAGGTACAACTCAGGGGACGTGAGCTTGGCAAGGTCTTGCGGGGATTCCAGATCCAGGTACAGGCTGTCGGACCGGGCTGCGATCTGCAGCGCCACGGTGGTTTTTCCGGCCTGGCGTGGCCCAAGCAACGCCACGGCCGGAAAGCTGGCCAGGTCTTCCAGCAGGCCGGGGGTGATTTGGCGATCAAACATCCGTGCATTTTATGCATCCACATGCATGAAATACAAGGATGAGCCGCTGTCTCAAACCCCGCGCGCCCGGTCGGCCTTGAACTGCACGCGGAACTCGGCGAAGCGCCCGGCGTCCAGCGCTTCGCGCACTTCGCGCATGAGGTTCAGGTAGTAGTGCAGGTTGTGCAGGGTGGCCAGCATGGGGCCGAGCATCTCGCCGCAGCGGTCCAGGTGGTGCAGATAGGCGCGTGAAAAGCCGCCGCTGGGGCTGCCGTCGGCCTGCCGTGTGCCCTGGCAGGTGTAGCAGGTGCAGGTCAGGTCGATCGGGTCGGCGTCGCTTTTGTGGCGGGCGTTGCGGATTTTCAGGTCGCCAAAGCGCGTGAACAGGTGGCCGTTGCGGCCGTTGCGGGTGGGCATGACGCAGTCGAACATGTCCACGCCCTGGGCCACGCCTTCGACCAGGTCTTCGGGCGTGCCCACGCCCATGAGGTAGCGCGGCTTGTGGGCCGGCAGGCGGTGCGGGGTGTGCGCCATGATGCGTAGCATGTCCTCCTTGGGTTCGCCCACGCTGACGCCGCCCACCGCGTAACCGGGGAAGTCCATGGCCACCAGCTGGTCGAGCGACGCTTGGCGCAGGTTCTCGAACATGCCGCCCTGCACGATGCCAAACAGCGCGTTGGGGTTTTCCAGGCGCACAAATTCGGTTTGGCAGCGCGCGGCCCAGCGCAGGCTGAGCTCCATGGACACCCGCGCCTCACGCTCGGTGGTGAGCTGGCCCTTGACGTCGTAGGGCGTGCATTCGTCGAACTGCATGACGATGTCGCTGCCCAGCACGGTCTGGATCTGCATGCTGATCTCGGGCGTCAGAAACAGCTTGTCGCCGTTGACGGGGCTGGCGAACTTGACGCCTTCTTCCGAGATCTTGCGCATCTCGCCCAGGCTCCAGACCTGAAAGCCACCCGAATCGGTGAGGATGGGTTTGGGCCAGTTCTCAAACCGGTGCAGGCCACCCAACTGCGCCATCACGTCGAGGCCGGGGCGCATCCACAGGTGAAAGGTGTTGCCCAGGATGATCTGCGCGCCCATGTCGAGCAGGCTTTGCGGCATCACGCCCTTGACCGTGCCGTAGGTGCCCACGGGCATGAAGATGGGCGTTTGCACCACGCCGTGGTTCAGCGTGAGGCGGCCACGGCGGGCGTGGCTGGCGGGGTCGGTCTGGAGCAGTTCGAACTGGAGCATGGTGAGGGGGTCGATTGTAGGAGCCCGCGTCGCCATGGGCCGGGGGCCAGGCTTTGGCTTGCGCCCGTTTCTTCCAGACCTCCCATGGGCGGCCCAGGTGCTCGTCGGTCATGTCCGAGGTGGCTTGGGCTTCTTCCGGCGTGAGAAAGTTGATCTCGCCCAGGCGCATGGCTTCGCTCTGCAGGAAAGCGTTCCCCTCACAAACACCTTGTGGGAAGACGTGGTTGGTTGAACGCTTACTCCAGAGCAAGCTCGAAGACACCCGCCCGATCAAGGGGTAGGCAGGACGCCGGGATGCGTCACTGGCTCCTATTTTCTAGTTTTCTCTATGTATGTATATCTTGAACACGATATACTGCCATAACAATCCATAGAGTTCACGTTGCAGGAGGTTCCATGGACGCCGTGAGAAACCCATTTGCCCCTGGCGCCGGGAGTAGGCCGCCAGAGCTTGCCGGACGGGAAACCATCCTTCGGGACGCGCAGACAGCAATTCAAAGGGCGCTGTTAGGTAAGCCAAGCCGCTCACAGATGCTGCTTGGCCTGCGTGGCGTAGGAAAGACGGTGCTACTGAACAAAATCGAAGAGATGGCCGAAGCTGCGGGGCACGTGACATCTTCGATCGAGGCGCCAGAGGGAAAGCGGCTCAGTGAACTGCTTGTGCCAAAGATCAATCAAGCCTTGCGCAAACTCTCGACTTCTGACAACGCGAAGGCCAAAGCCCATCAGGCTCTTCGGGCACTTCGCTCTTTCGCCTCTGCGTTCAAGCTGTCGTACGGAGATGCTTCAATTTCGGTTGATCCGGAAGTAGGCGTTGCTGATAGTGGGGATATGGAGGCAGACCTACCCGAATTGTTCGTACGCATAGGCGAGGCGGCAAAGGCCGCCGGTAAGGCCTGGACGCTTCTCATTGACGAAGTTCAGTACCTACGCGCTGAAGATTTGGCAGCGCTGATCGTCGCTCTCCACAAGGTTAACCAGAGAGACCTACCTGTTTTGTTCTTCGGTGCGGGGCTGCCACAGGTTGCGGCTCTTTCGGGGGATGCCAAATCCTACGCTGAACGGCTCTTTCACTACCCTGCGGTTGGTGCACTTGAGGAGGCGGATGCGGAGACCGCAATTCGGCAGCCAATCGAGAGTGAGGGTGAGGACATTGACGACAACGCGATCAGAGAGATCTTGGCAAGGACCAAAGGCTATCCATACTTTCTGCAGGAGTGGGGCTATCAGTGCTGGAACATCGCCGAAGGGCCGCGCATCAAGCTGGAGGATGCATCGAAGGCTGCAGGAGAAGCGACAAAACGGCTGGACGAAGGCTTCTTCAAGGTGCGATTTGATCGCTTAACGCCTAAGGAGCGAGAGTACGTTATCGCCATGGCCAAACTTGGTGCCGGGCCGTATAGATCATCGGACGTTGCTGACGCACTGAACGAAACCCATCAAAGCCTGGGCCCGCGGCGCGCGCAGATCATCAGCAAGGGAATGATCTACAGCCCATCTCACGGCGACATTGCGTTCACCGTTCCCATGTTCAACGAGTACCTAATCCGCAACTACCTAGAGAAACCGAGCAAAGCGTAGCTGCGCGGAGGGCGAATGAGCGGTGTCTGTGTGCTGCCTGAACCGCCCCGGCTTTCGTAGAGGCCGGTTGGTTTAACTCAGGCTATCCACCATGGAGGTCTGACTGGCGAGTTGCCGGCTGAGAGCGACGGGACACGTTGCGACTTCACGCAAAAGGTGCGTGATGGCATCCACGGTGCGCTATCCCGCAATGACGAAACGTCCCTGAGGATGTTGGAATCGGCCATGAAAATCATCCATCGGTAGCAGGGCCAGACACCGGCATTGACGTTCTGGCATAAAACGCAAAAGGGCGGCTCATAAACGGTGGAGCTGGAGTTGCCCCGGTTCCGTGGACACCCATGCCATCAAGATGAGCCTTCAGACCCCCGTGCATTCGGACGAAGGCCAATGTTCAACCGCTCCAGCAACATCGCATCCCCATAGCTGAAAAAGCGGTACTGCTGCGCGATGGCGTGGGCGTAAAGCGCCATCACGTGGTCGTAACCCGCAAACGCGCTCACCAGCATCATCAGCGTGCTTTTGGGCAGGTGGAAGTTGGTGACCAGCACGTCCACCACCTGGAAGGCAAACCCCGGGGTGATGAAGATGGCGGTGTCGCCGGTGGTCTGGCCGGTCTGCGCCCAGGATTCGAGTGTGCGCACGGTGGTGGTGCCCACGGCCACCACGCGGCCGCCGCGTGCGCGGCAGGCGGCGATGGCGGCCTGCGTGGCGGCGGGCACGTCGTACCACTCGCTGTGCATGCGGTGTTCGGCCAGGTTCTCGGTCTTGACCGGCTGGAAGGTGCCCGCGCCCACGTGCAGCGTGACGCTGGCGCGCTGCACGCCGCGGGCGTCCAGTGCGGCGAGCAGGGCCTCGTCAAAGTGCAGGGCCGCCGTGGGGGCCGCGGCGGCGCCGGGGTTTTTGGCAAACACGGTCTGGTAGCGGCGGGCGTCGTCGGCCGAATCGGCGTGGGTGATGTAGGGCGGCAGCGGCACGTGGCCGTGGCGCTCCATCAGGGTGAAGGGGTCGTCGCCCGCGTCGTTGCTGAGCACAAAGCGGAACAGGCTGCCGTCGGCGTCGGGCCAGCGGCCGAGCAGGGTGGCGCGCAAGGACGGGCTGCCGGCCAAGGCCAGCGTGGTGCCGATTTCGGGCTTTTTGCTCACCCGCATGTGCGCGGCCACCTGGTTGCCGGGGAGCACGCGCTCGACCAGCAGTTCCACCTTGCCGCCCGTGGGTTTTTCGCCAAACAGCCGCGCCTTGACCACGCGGGTGTCGTTGAACACCAGCAAGTCGCCGGGGTTCAGCAGCGCGGGCAGTTCGCGGAAGATGCGGTCGGCGGGCTGCGCGCCGGTGCCGTCGAGCAGCCGCGAGGCGCTGCGCTCGGGCGCGGGGTGCTGGGCGATGAGCGCGGGCGGCAGCCCGAAATCGAAATCGCCGAGGGTGAAGGTGCGGGGCGTGGCCGGGGCAGATGAAGGCATGGTCTTGAGGGCCGGACGGGCCCGTTCCAAGTGAAGGCAGGTGTGCAGGCAGAATTGTCCCATGACCGCCCCCACCCGCAGTGCACCGCAAAAGGCACTGGACAAGCTCGGCCTGCACCGCGACATCGATCTGGCCCTGCATTTGCCGCTGCGCTACGAGGACGAAACCCGCATCGTGCGGTTGCGCGACGCGCGCGAGGGCGACACGGTGCAGATCGAGGCCACGGTCACGGCCTCGGAGGTGGCGTTTCGCCCGCGCCGGCAGCTGCTGGTGACGGTGGACGATGGCTCGGACACCTGCGTGCTGCGGTTCTTCAACTTCTACCCGTCGCAGCAAAAGACGCTGGCCGTGGGCGCGCGGGTGCGGGTGCGCGGCGAGCTCAAGGGCGGGTTTCTGGGCTGGACGATGATGCATCCGTCGCACCACGCGGCGGGCGGCGCGCTGCCGCAGGCGCTGACGCCGGTGTACCCCACGGTGGCCGGGTTGCCGCAGCCGTATTTGCGCCGCGCCGTGCAAAGCGGCCTGGCGCGGGCCGACCTGTCCGACACCATTCCGGCTGATTTTCTGAATGAAATTGGCCTTGAGCCCCCGTGGAATTTAAAAAGTTCGCTATTGTTTTTGCATAATCCGGAAGCGGGCACCGCGCTGTCACAACTCGAAGACCACAGCCACCCCGCATGGCAGCGGCTCAAGGCCGAGGAACTGCTGGCCCAGCAGCTTTCGCAACTGGCGGCCAAGCGGGCCCGCGCCCGGCTGCGTGCGCCGCCGCTCGTTGCACGCACCGGCATGCACATCGGGGCGCGGCCGGTGGCCCGCACGCCAGCGTCGGCGCCAGTGCCAACGCCAGCGCAGCCAGTGCCCGGCGGGGGCTTGCACGAGCAACTGCTGGCGGCGCTGCCGTTCCAGCTCACGGCCGCGCAGCGCCGCGTCAGCGAGGAAATCGCCCGCGATCTGGCCCGGCCCGTGCCCATGCACCGCCTGCTGCAAGGCGACGTCGGTTCGGGCAAGACCGTGGTGGCAGCGCTGGCCGCCACCCTGGCCATTGACGCCGGGTGGCAGTGCGCGCTGATGGCGCCCACCGAAATCCTGGCCGAGCAGCATTTCCGCAAGCTCGTCGGCTGGCTCGACCCGCTACTGGCCGCGCGCGGCCAGCGCGTGGCCTGGCTGACCGGCAGCCAGAAGAAAAAGGAGCGTGGCGAAATGCTGGCGCTGATCGCCAGCGGCGAGGCGGCGCTGGCGGTGGGCACCCACGCGGTGATCCAGGAGCAGGTGCAATTCAAGTGCCTGGCGCTGGCCATCATCGACGAGCAGCACCGCTTTGGCGTGGCACAGCGGTTGGCGCTCCGAAGCAAGATGACGCCCGCGGCCAGCGCGGGAGATGCCAGCCCGGGACACCACGGAACCGGCTTGGCCGGGCCCCAAGGTGCCACCCCCTTGAACGGGGAGGCGGGCGCCCCCGGCGAGCCGGCAACGGGGTTGGAGCCCCATCTTTTGATGATGACCGCCACCCCGATCCCGCGCACGCTGGCCATGAGCTATTACGCCGATCTGGACGTCTCCACGCTGGACGAGCTGCCGCCCGGGCGCACGCCCGTCATCACCAAGCTGATTTCAGAGCACCGCCGCGACGAGGTGGTCGAGCGCATTCGCGGGCAGTTGGCGCAGGGCCGACAGGTGTACTGGGTGTGCCCGCTGATCGAGGACAGCGAAGCGCTGGACCTGACCAACGCCACCCAGACCCATGCCGAGCTGAGCGCCGCGCTGTCGGGCGCGCACCCGACGGGCGGTCAGGACGTCATGGTCGGCCTGCTGCATTCCAGAATGCCTGTGGCCGAAAAGAGGGCCGTGATGTCGCTGTTCACCGGCGGCCAGATGGGCGTGCTGGTGAGCACCACGGTGATCGAGGTCGGCGTGGACGTGCCCAACGCTTCGTTGATGGTGATCGAGCATGCCGAACGCTTTGGCCTGTCGCAACTGCACCAGTTGCGCGGCCGCGTCGGGCGCGGGGCCGCAGCCTCGGCCTGTGTGCTGCTGTATTCCACCGGCGACGCCCCGCGGCTGGGTGAAACCGCGCGGGAGCGCCTGCGCGCCATGGTCGAGACGGCCGACGGCTTCGAGATCGCGCGCCGCGACCTGGAAATCCGGGGCCCCGGCGAGTTTCTGGGGGCGCGGCAATCGGGCGCGCCGCTGCTGCGTTTTGCCGATCTCGCCACCGACACCGAACTGCTGGAATGGGCCCGTCGGCTCGCCCCGGTGATGCTCGACCGCCACCCCGAATCGGCCCAACAGCATGTGGCCCGCTGGTTGGGTGGAAAATCAGAGTATCTGAAGGCCTGACCGATGACACTGACCGAACTCAAATACATCGTGGCCGTTGCCCGCGAAAAGCACTTCGGCAAGGCGGCCGAAGCCTGCTATGTGTCGCAACCCACGCTGAGTGTGGCCATCAAGAAGCTCGAGGAAGAGCTGGAGGTCAAGCTGTTTGAGCGCAGCGCCAACGAGGTCACGGTCACGCCGCTGGGCGAAGAGATTGTGCGGCAGGCGCAAAGCGTGCTGGAGCAGGCCGCCAACATCAAGGAAATCGCCAAGCGCGGCAAGGACCCGCTGGCCGGGCCGCTGCGCCTGGGCATCATCTACACCATCGGCCCGTATCTGCTGCCCGACCTGGTGCGCCAGGCCATCGCGCGCACGCCGCAGATGCCGCTGATGCTGCAGGAGAACTTCACCGTCAAGCTACTGGAGATGCTGCGCACCGGCGAGATCGACTGCGCCATCCTGGCCGAACCGTTCCCCGACACCGGCCTGGCCATGGCGCCGCTCTATGACGAGCCTTTTCTGGCGGCGGTGCCCACCAACCACCCGCTGGCCGCGCACGCCACCGTGACCGCCGAACAGCTCAAGCGCGAGACCATGCTGCTGCTGGGCAACGGCCATTGCTTTCGCGATCACGTGCTCGAGGTGTGCCCCGAATTCGCACGGTTTTCGAGTGACGCCGAGGGCATCCGCAAGAGCTTCGAGGGCTCGTCGCTGGAAACCATCAAGCACATGGTGGCCGCGGGCATGGGCGTGACGCTGGTGCCGCGCCTGTCGGTGCCCAAAGAGGCGCTGGAACCACGTCGGCGCCGCAAGGACGAGGACGCCTACGTGAAATACATCCCGTTCGACGGCAATCCGCCAACGCGCCGCGTGGTGCTGGCGTGGCGCCGCAGTTTCACGCGCTACGAGGCCATCGCCGCCCTGCGCAACGCCATCTACGCCTGCGAACTGCCGGGCGTGACGCGCCTGTCGTGAGGAGAACCCCGCCCATGTCCACACACCCAGTCGGCATCCTGGACACCGTGCCCGCTGTGCGGGGCATCGGCCTGTGAGCGCGGTGGCTTCTCCGCCGCCCGGGCGTGAACGCATCGGCCTGTGGCTCGACCTGATCCGCTGGAACCGGCCCGCGGGCTGGCTGTTGCTGCTGTGGCCCACGCTGAGCGCGCTGTGGGTGGCCGCGGACGGCTTTCCGGGCTGGCACCTGCTGGCCGTGTTCACGCTGGGCACCATCCTGATGCGCAGCGCGGGCTGCTGCATCAACGACGTGGCCGACCGCGAGTTCGACCGCCACGTCAAACGCACCGCGCAGCGGCCCGTGACCAGCGGCAAGGTGTCGGTGAAAGAGGCCTTGGCGCTGGGCGCCGTGCTCGCGTTGCTGGCCTTTGGCCTCGTGCTCACCACCAACCTGGCCACGGTGCTGTGGTCGTTTGCCGCGCTGGCGGTCACGCTGCTGTACCCGTATGCCAAGCGCGTGGTGGCCATGCCCCAGGCGGTGCTGGGGGTGGCGTTCAGCTTTGGCATTCCGATGGCCTTCGCCGCCGTGCGAGGCGGCGACGCGGCCGGTTTTTCGGCGATGCTGGGCGCGGTGCCGCCGCTGGCCTGGCTGCTGCTGCTGGGCAACCTGTTCTGGGTGCTGGCCTACGACACCGAGTACGCCATGGTGGACCGCGACGACGATTTGCGCATCGGCATGAAAACCTCGGCCATCACCTTCGGGCGCTGGGACGTGGCCGCGGTCATGCTCAGTTATCTGATTTATATAAGTATTTGGGCTATAGCTCTCGCCAACAGGTCGTTTTCAGCTATATTTTACATAGCGCTCGGTGTGGCCGCCGCGCAGGCGCTCTGGCACTGGCGGATGATCCGCGGGCGCACCCGCGAAGGCTGCTTCCGTGCCTTCCGGCTCAACCACTGGTTGGGCTTTGCGGTGTTTGCGGGGATCGCGCTGGCGTATGCCGTGCGCTGACGGCGTTTCAGTCTTTCCCGAACTCGTCGCCCAGTTCACGGGCCCGCACTTCGGCCGCCTGGATGGCGCGGACAAACAGCGCTTTCATGTTGGCGTGCTCCATGGCGCTGATCGCCGCGAAGGTCGTGCCGCCCTTGGAGGTGACGCGCTCACGCAGGATTTCGGGCGGGTCTTGCGCGGCGCGCGCCAGCTCCGAAGCGCCGACGAAGGTGCCGACGGCCAGCCGGTGCGCCTGCTCGCGCGTCAGGCCCATGCCCAGGCCGGCCTCGGTCATGGCCTCCATGAAATAAAACACGTAGGCGGGGCCCGAGCCCGAGATCGCGGTCACGGCGTCCAGCTGTGATTCCTGCTGCACCCACAGCACCTCGCCCGTGGAGGCCATGACGTTGTCCACGGTGCTGCGGTCCTCCGCCGTGGCCGCTGCGCGGGCGAACAAGGCCGTTATGCCCTTGCCGACCAGCGCTGGCGTGTTGGGCATGGACCGCACGATGCGTTCGGTGCCCAGCCAGCGTGCAATGCTGTCGCTGCGGATGCCGGCGGCCACGCTCAGGTGCAGCGCGTCGGCCACATGGGGCCGCACCGCCGCCGCGGCGTCGCGGAAGGTCTGGGGCTTGACGGCCCAGACCACCAGGGTGGACGGTGCAAGGCGGGCGTCGGCTGCGGCCAGGGCATGAATGCCGAACTGCGCCAGCAGCTTATCGCGGGTCGGCGCGAACGGTTCGACCACGCTCAGCTGGTCGGCGCGCAGGCCCTGGCGGAGCAGCCCGCCGAGGATGGCGCTGGCCATGTTGCCGCCGCCGATGAAGGTGATGTGGGTGGTCATGGAGCGTCCGTGGGCAGGGGTCGGGTGGATGTCAGTGTCGGTGTCGCAGGTGCCAGCGAGGCTTGTTGAACGGCATGCTCCCAGGCCGCCATCAATTCCTCTGCACGGCCCGGGGGGAACTGCGGGGTGAACCGCCTTTCGGCGCGCCACAGGCCCGCCAACTCTGCGGTGCCGGAGAACACGCCGGTGGAGAGTCCGGCCAGGTACGCAGCCCCGAGGGCCGTGGTTTCCGTCACCGCGGGCCGGACCACCGGAATGCCCAGCAGGTCGGCCTGAAACTGCATGAGCAGGTCGTTCACGCAGGCGCCGCCGTCCACCCGCAACTCGCGCACCGGCGCCGCGCCCGCGGCCACGGCGTCGCGGCTCATGGCCTGCAGCAGCGCTGCGCTCTGGTAGGCAATGCTTTCCAGCGCAGCGCGTGCAATGTGCGCCAGGGTGGTGCCGCGTGTGAGGCCGGTGAGGGTTCCGCGCGCGTCAGGCTTCCAGTAGGGCGCGCCCAGGCCGGTGAAGGCCGGCACCATCATCACGCCGCCCGAATCCGGCACGCTTTCGGCCAGCGCCTGCACTTCGGTGCTGCTTTCGATGGCGCGCAGGCCGTCGCGCAGCCATTGCACTACCGCGCCGCCTACAAACACACTGCCTTCCAGCGCAAACTCGGGCCGGGTCGTGACCTGTGCGGCGCTGGTGGTGATCAGGCCGTTGCCTGAGGTCTGGAACCGGGTGCCCGTGTGCATGAGCAGGAAGCAACCCGTGCCGTAGGTGTTTTTGGCCATGCCTTCGCTGAAGCAGGCCTGGCCAAACAGGGCGCTTTGCTGGTCGCCCGCGACACCGCCAATCGGAATGGCGGCGCCGAGCAGGTTGGCATCGATGTCACCAAAGTGGGCGCTCGACGGCTTGACGGCGGGCAGCAGGGAGGCCGGGATGTCCATCGAGGCCAGCAGTTCATCGTCCCAGGTGTTGCTGTGCACATTGAACAGCATGGTGCGTGCGGCGTTGCTCACGTCGGTGGCGTGCACCTGGCCAGCGGTCAGCTGCCAGATCAGCCAACTGTCCACCGTGCCAAATGCCAACTCGCCGCGGGCGGCCTGTTCGCGCGCACCGGGCACGTGGTCCAGCATCCACTGGAGTTTGGTGCCGGAAAAGTAGGCGTCGATCAGCAGGCCGGTCCTGGCCTGGATCACCGGCGCCAGCCCGCGCTCGCGCAAGCGGGCGCACAGGGGTTCGGAGCGGCGGTCCTGCCAGACGATGGCGTGGTGGATCGGCAATCCGGTGGCCCGGTTCCAGACCAATGTGGTTTCGCGCTGGTTGGTGATGCCCACCGCATGGAGGTCGCGCGCGGTCAGTCCGGACTTGGCCAGCACGTCGCGTGCGGTGGCGATCTGCGTGCGCCAGATCACCAGCGGATCGTGTTCCACCCAGCCGGGCCGGGGGTAGATCTGGGGCAGTTCCTGCTGGGCCACCGCGACCACCTGACCGGTGTCGTCAAACACGATGCTGCGGGAGCTGGAGGTGCCTTGGTCAAGCGCGAGCAGGTAAGTCATGGCGGAGCTTTGCGTCGGCGAAAGAGTTTTGAACGGCCTACTTTAATCCAGTGGCCTGGCGCGGGCGCGACGGCGACGGGGGATGGGGTTGCGTATGCTCATGGCTTGTGCCCCTGCACCCAACCCAAGCCTACCTGCACTTTTTATGACCCCCCGCGCAGACCCATTGACCACCCGTCGCGACGACCTCATGGCGCGACTGGCGCAAGACCGCATTTACGACATCGCCATCATCGGGGGCGGGGCCACCGGTCTTGGCGTCGCCCTTGACGCCGTCGCGCGGGGGTTCAGCGTGGTGCTGGTGGAATCGGACGACTTTGCCAAGGGCACCTCGTCGCGCGCCACCAAGCTGGTGCACGGCGGCGTGCGCTATCTCGCGCAGGGCAATGTGGGACTCGTGCGCGAGGCCCTGCATGAGCGCGCGATGCTTTTGGCCAACGCGCCGCATCTCGCGCAGCCCTTGCCGTTTGTGATGCCTTCCTACAAGTTCTGGGAAACGCCGTTTTATGGCATCGGGCTCAAGATGTACGACGTGTTGGCAGGAAAGGCGGGCCTTGGGAGCACCGAATTCCTGGGCCGTGACGCCGTGATGCGGCTGCTTCCCAATGTGCAGGCGGCCGGCCTGAAGGGCGGCGTCAAGTACTGGGACGGGCAATTTGACGATGCGCGGCTGGCGCTGGCACTGGCGCGATCGGCCGCAGCCCGGGGCGCTGTGGTGGTGAACTATTGTGCCGCCACGGCGCTGCTCCACGACGGCGGGCGCGTGACTGGCCTGACCTGCGAGGACCGCGAGTCCGGGCGGGCCTACACCCTGCGGGCGCGCTGTGTGATCAACGCTGCAGGGGTCTGGGTGGACGCGTTCCGGCAAAAGGATGGCGAGGCCATCGGCAGGCCCGTGCGACCCATGGTGGCGCCCAGCCAGGGCATCCATCTGGTGGTGGATCGGGCGTTTTTGCCCGCCGATCATGCGCTTTTGGTGCCCAAAACGGCGGATGGACGCGTGCTGTTTGCCGTGCCGTGGCTGGGCAAGGTCATTCTGGGCACGACGGACACGCCGCGTGACGACCTGCCCCGCGAGCCTGCGCCCTTGCGCGAGGAGGTCGAATTCATTTTGAGAGAGGCGGGACGCTACCTGGCCCGTGGCCCCCAGCGCAGCGATGTCCGGAGTGTCTGGGTTGGCTTGCGTCCACTGGTCAAGCCGCAGGGGGACGACGGCGACGATACCAAGGGGCTGAGCCGCGAGCATTCGGTGTTGATCAGCCGAAGTGGCCTGGTGACCGTGACTGGGGGCAAATGGACCACCTACCGCGCCATGGCCGAGGATGTGCTCGACCGCTGCTTTGCGGCCGGCCTGTTGCCGGCGGCGGCTGGCGGCGCGACGGACCACCTGCGCCTTGTCGGCGGCGATGTCGAGGCCCATGGCGCCGACCGCCGTCAGTCCCTTGTGCCCGCAGCTGGGTTGTCAAGCTATGGCAGCGAGGCTGCGTTTCTCGGCACGTTGGCAGGCGCTGACCGCCCGCTGGCGCCGGGGTTGACCGAGGCCATGGTCCGGTTTGCCGCCCGGTATGAATACGCGAGGTGTGTGGAAGACGTGCTGGCGCGTCGCCATCGCATGCTGTTTCTCGACGCGCAGCTCGCCATCGAGACCGCCCCGGCGGTCGCCGCGGTGCTGGAATCGGAAACCGGCAAGGACCCGCAGCGGGCCGCATTCACCTCGCTGGCCTCGGGTTACCTGCTCCCGGCACTCTCAGCCTCTGAGCCCTCGCCCCGGTGAGGCGTTGCCACGGGCCGCGTTGCGCGGCTTGCGTCCCCCGGGTTTTGACGGATGGGGATCGTCTGTTGTTGACGTAGGAATATTGTTGTGCCATAATTCAAGGCTTCGCCCAAAAAGGCGGGGAATTCTGCCCAGAAAAGGCGTTGCGAGTGGTTTGCAGCGTCAACGACGGGCCCAAGACTGACTGGCTGCGTTTTGAGATCAAAACCGGCCGGTGCAAGTTGGGAAATACTGAAATGATCCAGACTGAATCTCGGTTAGATGTTGCCGACAACACCGGCGCAAAGTCCGTGCTGTGCATCAAGGTGCTCGGCGGCTCGAAGCGTCGCTATGCAACGGTGGGCGACATCATCAAGGTGAGCATCAAGGAAGCTGCTCCGCGCGGACGCGTCAAAAAAGGCGAGGTCTACAGCGCGGTGGTGGTTCGCACCGCCAAGGGCATCCGCCGCGGTGACGGCTCGCTCGTCAAATTCGATGGCAACGCTGCGGTGTTGCTCAACAACAAGCTGGAGCCCATTGGCACCCGCATCTTCGGACCGGTCACGCGCGAACTGCGCACCGAAAAGTTCATGAAGATCGTGTCGCTGGCCCCTGAAGTTCTGTAAGGAAGCGCCATGAACAAGATTCGCAAGGGCGACGAAGTCATCGTGCTGGCAGGCCGTGACAAGGGTAAGCGTGGCAAGGTTTCGCTGCGCAAGGATGACTCCTACATCCTGATTGAGGGCATCAATCTCGTCAAGAAGCACACCAAGCCGAACCCCCTCAAGGGTACAACGGGTGGCATCGTCGAGAAATCCATGCCGATTCACCAGTCCAATGTGGCGATTTTCAATGCAGCCACCGGAAAGGCCGACCGTGTCGGCATCAAGATGCAGGCAGATGGCAAGCGCATTCGCGTTTACAAGTCCAGCGGCGCAGAAATCAAGGTGGCATGACCATGGCACGTCTTCAACAACACTATCGCGAAAAGATCGCCCCCGAACTGATCGCCAAGTTTGGCTACAAGTCGCCGATGCAGGTGCCCCGCCTGACCAAGATCACCCTGAACATGGGCGTGAGCGAGGCGGTCGCCGACAAGAAGGTCATGGACAACGCGGTCGCTGACCTGACCAAGATCGCCGGCCAGAAGCCGGTGGTGACCAAGGCCAAGAAGGCCATCGCGGGCTTCAAGATCCGTGAGCAGCAGGCGATTGGTTGCATGGTCACGCTGCGTGGCGTGCAGATGTATGAATTCCTTGACCGCTTTGTGACGGTGGCGCTGCCCCGTGTGCGCGACTTCCGTGGCATCTCGGGTCGCGCGTTTGATGGCCGTGGCAATTACAACATCGGTGTCAAAGAGCAGATCATTTTCCCCGAGATCGAATACGACAAGGTGGATGCCTTGCGCGGTCTCAATATCAGCATCACGACAACGGCCAAGACTGACGACGAGTGCAAGGCACTGCTCGCTGGTTTCCGTTTCCCGTTCAAGAACTGAGGTGACGTGTGGCAAAAATGGCTTTGATTGAGCGCGAACTCAAGCGCGACAAACTGGTTGCCAAGTACGCAAAGAAACATGCGGAACTGAAGGCAATCTCCAATGACGCCAAGCGTTCTGACGAGGAGCGTGCCGCAGCGCGCCTTGGTTTGCAGAAGCTCCCGCGCAACGCCAACCCGACCCGCCAGCGCAATCGCTGCGAGATCACCGGTCGTCCGCGCGGCACATTCCGCCAGTTTGGCCTGGCTCGCGCCAAGATTCGCGAGTTGGCATTTGCTGGCGACATTCCTGGCATCGTCAAGGCCAGTTGGTAAGTCAGGCAGGAGATATACAACATGAGCATGAGTGATCCCATCGCCGACCTGCTGACCCGCATTCGCAACGCGCAAATGGTGGCCAAGAGTTCCGTGTCGATTCCGTCTTCCAAGGTGAAGGTTGCCATTGCGCAAGTCCTCCAGGACGAAGGCTACATCGACGGGTTCAAGGTCAAGACCGAAGCCGGGAAATCCGAGCTTGAAATTGCCCTGAAGTACTACGCTGGCCGTCCGGTGATCGAGCGCATTGAGCGCGTGAGCCGACCTGGTCTGCGGGTCTACAAGGGTAGCAACGCCATTCCCCAAGTCCAGAACGGGCTCGGAGTCGCCATCGTCACCACGCCCAAAGGTGTGATGACCGACCGCAAGGCGCGTGCGTCCGGCGTCGGTGGCGAAGTGCTTTGCTACGTCGCTTAACGAGACATTGAGGAGAAACTGAAATGTCCCGAATCGGAAAAATGCCCGTCATCGTCCCCGCTGGCGTGGAAGTGTCGGTCAAGGAAGATCAAATCAGCGTCAAGGGCTCAGGCGGAACGCTGTCCCTGACGCAGAACACGCTGGTCACGGTGGCCAATGCGGCTGGCAAGCTGAGCTTCGCGCCGGCCAATGACTCCCGTGAAGCCAATGCCATGAGCGGCACCATGCGTCAGCTGGTCAACAACATGGTTGTCGGCGTGAGCAAGGGCTTCGAGAAGAAGCTCAATCTGGTTGGCGTGGGCTACAAGGCCCAGGCACAGGGTGCCAAGCTCAACCTGGTGGTGGGTTATTCGCATCCCGTCAATATCGACATGCCCGCGGGCATCTCGGTGGCAACGCCGGTGCCGACCGAAATCGTGATCAAGGGCGCTGACCGTCAGCGCGTCGGCCAGATCGCTGCTGAGATTCGTGCGATTCGTCCGCCTGAGCCCTACAAAGGTAAGGGCATCCGGTATTCGGACGAAAAAATCACAATCAAAGAGACGAAGAAAAAATAAGGAGTTGCATGATGTTGAGCAAAAAAGAGCAACGCCTGCGCCGTGCGCGCCAGACCCGCATCCGCATCGCCAACCAGGGCGTGGCGCGGCTGACGGTCAACCGCACGAATCTTCACATTTATGCCAGCGTCATTTCAGGCGATGGTGCCAAGGTGCTGGCCACGGCATCCACCGCCGAGGCGGATGTGCGCAAAGCGCTCGGCGGTTCTGGCAAGGGTGGCAACACCGATGCCGCCCAGACGGTGGGAAAGCGGATTGCCGAGAAGGCAAAAGCCGCTGGTGTTGAAAAAGTGGCGTTTGATCGCGCTGGTTTTGCATATCACGGTCGCGTCAAGGCGTTGGCAGATGCCGCGCGTGAAGCAGGCTTGCAGTTTTAAGCGGACGGGAAGTTCAAATGGCTAAGTTTCAACCCAAAATGCAGGGTGACGGTCCGGAAGACGGGCTGCGCGAAAAAATGATCGCGGTGAACCGCGTCACCAAGGTGGTCAAGGGCGGCCGGATTCTTGGCTTTGCCGCGTTGACCGTGGTCGGTGATGGCGATGGTCGTGTCGGCATGGGCAAGGGCAAATCCAAAGAAGTGCCTGCTGCGGTACAGAAGGCCATGGAGGAAGCCCGTCGCAATCTGAAAAAGATTGCCTTGCGAAATGGCACCTTGCACCACAACGTGACCGGCCAGCATGGCGCTGCCCGCGTCATGATGGTTCCTGCGCCCAAGGGCACGGGCATCATTGCAGGCGGCCCGATGCGCGCTGTTTTCGAGGTGATGGGCATCACCGATATCGTCGCGAAGAGCCATGGCTCTTCCAATCCGTACAACATGGTTCGAGCCACCCTGGACGCCTTGAGCAACTCGACCACCGCGTCTGAAGTGGCTGCAAAGCGGGGAAAAACGGTCGAAGACATCTTCGCTTGACCGGGAGTTTGAATATGACAACCCAACAAACTGTAAAGATCCAGCTCGTCCGCAGCCCCATCGGCTGCAAGGTGACGCACCGCGCCACCGTGCGGGGCTTGGGTCTGCGCAAGCTCAACAGTGTGAGCGAGTTGCAGGACACCCCCGCCGTGCGCGGGATGATCAACAAGATCAGCTATCTGGTCAAAGTGCTTTGATTGAGAGGCAGATAATGGAACTCAATGGCATTCAGCCCGCAGCGGGCGCCAAGCATGCAAAGCGTCGCGTGGGTCGCGGCATCGGCTCGGGTCTTGGCAAAACGGCAGGCCGTGGCCACAAGGGTCAGAAGTCGCGTGCAGGTGGCTTTCACAAGGTTGGCTTTGAAGGCGGGCAGATGCCGCTGCAACGCCGGTTGCCCAAGCGCGGCTTCAAATCGCACCTGCTGAAATTCAACGCAGAAGTCACACTCTCGGCGTTGGACCGGTTGGGCGTTGCGGACGTGGACATGCTCGTGCTGAAGCAGGCCGGGTTGATCAACGACATGATTCGCAACGTCAAGGTCATCAAGTCGGGTGAGATCACGAAGGCCGTCAAGCTTTCGGGTGTGCTCGCAACGGCGGGTGCCAAGGCGGCCATTGAAGCCGCCGGCGGCAGCGTCGCCGCCTGACCTTTTGAAAGAACCAGGACGTGGCAACTAACGCGGCCCAGTTGGCAAAGACCGGCAAGTTCGGCGACCTGCGTCGCCGACTGGTCTTCTTGCTGCTCGCCCTGGTGGTTTACCGGGTGGGCGCGCACATTCCTGTGCCGGGCATTGATCCAGTTCAGCTCCAGCAGCTTTTCCACGGGCAGCAGGGCGGGATTCTGAGCCTGTTCAACATGTTCTCGGGCGGCGCCTTGTCGCGCTTTACGGTTTTCGCGCTGGGGATCATGCCGTACATCTCGGCATCCATCATCATGCAGTTGCTGACCTACGTCGTTCCGACGTTCGAACAGCTGAAAAAAGAAGGCGAAGGCGGTCGCCGCAAGATCACCCAGTACACGCGTTACGGCACGTTGGGTCTTGCGCTGTTCCAGTCGCTGGGGATTGCGGTCGCGCTGGAGAGCTCGGCGGGCCTCGTGCTGGTCCCGGGCTTCGGGTTCCGCATGACGGCGGTGGTCAGCCTGACGGCTGGCACCATGTTTCTGATGTGGCTGGGCGAGCAGATTACCGAGCGTGGTCTGGGCAACGGCATTTCCATCCTGATTTTTGCCGGAATCGCTGCGGGATTGCCCAACGCGATCGGTGGTCTTCTCGAATTGGTTCGCACGGGGGCCATGAGCATCATCATCGCGGTGCTGATCGTCGCTGTGGTGGCGTTGGTGACGTATTTCGTGGTGTTTGTTGAGCGTGGTCAGCGCAAGATTCTGGTGAATTACGCGCGGCGTCAGGTTGGCAACAAGGTGTATGGAGGGCAGTCGTCCCACCTTCCCCTCAAGCTGAACATGGCCGGTGTGATCCCTCCCATTTTCGCGTCTTCGATCATTTTGTTGCCGGCCACGGTGGTCAACTGGTTCAGCACCGGCGACTCCATGCTGTGGCTCCGGAATATTTCAGGCGCCCTGAATCCAGGGCAGCCGGTGTACGTGATGCTGTACGCCAGTGCGATTATTTTCTTCTGCTTTTTCTATACCGCTTTGGTTTTCAACAGCCGGGAAACGGCAGACAACCTGAAGAAGAGCGGCGCCTTCATTCCAGGGATTCGACCGGGCGACCAGACGGCGAAATACATTGACAAGATCCTGGTGCGACTGACGCTGGCAGGTGCGATCTATATTACGTTTGTGTGCTTGTTGCCTGAATTTTTGATTCTGAAGTACAACGTTCCTTTCTATTTTGGGGGAACATCACTTCTCATCATCGTGGTTGTCACCATGGATTTCATGGCGCAGGTTCAGAATTACTTGATGTCCCAGCAGTACGAATCACTGCTGAAAAAGGCCAGTTTCAAGAGTTAGGCACGTGGACTGCCCGAGATGGCCAAGGACGATGTCATTCAGATGCAGGGTGAGGTTGTTGAGAACCTTCCGAATGCGACGTTTCGGGTGAAGCTTGAGAATGGACATGTCGTTCTTGGGCATATTTCCGGAAAGATGCGGATGCACTACATCCGGATCCTTCCTGGTGACAAGGTCACCGTGGAGTTGACGCCTTATGACTTGTCAAGGGCGCGAATTGTGTTTCGGGCAAAGTAGTTTTGCTCGAAAAAACCGGTTTTAGGAGAGTGAAATGAGAGTTTCGGCTTCGGTCAAGAAAATTTGCCGTAACTGCAAAATCATCCGTCGCAAGGGCGTGGTGCGTGTGATCTGTACAGATCCCCGCCACAAACAGCGGCAGGGTTGATCGGTTCAGATTTAGAGGACGCACATGGCACGTATCGCTGGCATCAATATTCCGCCGCATCAGCACGCTGAAATCGGCCTGACGGCAATTTTCGGCATTGGTCGCACTCGCGCTCGCATCATTTGCAAGGCGTGCGACATTTCCTATGCGAAGAAAGTCAAAGACCTGACCGATCAGGATCTCGAAAAAATTCGGGACCAGATCGCCCAGTTCACGATCGAGGGCGACCTTCGGCGAGAAACGACCATGAACATCAAGCGATTGATGGACATTGGCTGCTACCGAGGTTTCCGTCATCGTCGAGGCTTGCCCATGCGCGGCCAGCGCACCCGCACCAATGCGCGTACCCGCAAAGGTCCGCGCAAGGGCGCGGCGGCGTTGAAGAAGTAAAGGATTGAAGGTTCATCATGGCAAAAGCTCCCGCCAATAACGCCGCCCAGCGCGTGCGCAAAAAAGTCCGGAAGAATGTTTCGGACGGCATTGCACACGTGCACGCCTCGTTCAACAACACCATCATCACGATCACTGACCGGCAGGGCAATGCGCTGTCGTGGGCCTCATCGGGTGGTCAAGGCTTCAAGGGTTCGCGCAAATCGACCCCGTTTGCCGCCCAGGTCGCCTCTGAAGTTGCCGGACGCGCTGCCGTCGAGCAGGGCATCAAGAATCTTGATGTCGAGATCAAGGGCCCCGGCCCGGGTCGTGAATCGTCGGTTCGTGCACTGGCCGCGCTGGGCATCCGAATTTCGTCGATCTCCGATGTGACGCCGGTGCCGCACAACGGCTGCCGTCCGCAAAAGCGCCGTCGCATCTGATTTTTCAACCAAGCCCACCGCCATCAAACCTGGTTTGATGGCTCCCGCGGGATTCCGCGGCAGTTGACACAAAGGAAGTTCAAGTGGCACGTTACCTCGGCCCCAAGGCCAAACTCTCACGCCGTGAAGGCACAGACTTGTTCCTGAAGAGCGCACGCCGCTCTATCAGCGACAAGGCAAAATTTGATTCCAAGCCCGGCCAACATGGCCGTACCTCGGGGTCGCGGACGTCCGACTTCGGGCTTCAGCTGCGCGAAAAGCAGAAAGTCAAGCGCATGTATGGCGTGCTTGAGCGCCAGTTCCGCCGTTACTTTGAAGAGGCTGATCGTCGCAAGGGCAATACTGGTGCGAACTTGCTGTTCCTGCTCGAGTCGCGCCTAGACAACGTGGTCTACCGCATGGGCTTCGGGTCAACCCGGGCCGAGGCACGCCAGTTGGTCTCCCACAAGGCCATCACGGTCAATGGCAAGAGCGTCAATATTCCGTCTTATCTGGTCAAGACCGGGGACGTGATTTCGATCCGTGAAAAGTCCAAGAAGCAGAACCGTGTGGTCGAAGCGTTGCAACTGGCCCAGCAAGTGGGTATCCCGGCTTGGGTCGAGGTCAATGCGGACAAGGCTGAAGGAACCTTCAAAAAGGTGCCGGATCGCGACGAATTCGCTGCCGACATCAACGAGTCGCTCATTGTCGAGTTGTACTCGCGTTAATTTATTTTCATTATTTCCGTACCTGAGTCGCCTTTGCTGGCGATTCGGGCGCTTCACCAGCCTTACCGGCGTAACGAGCCGGGGGTATTGAGAGGAAGTCTGCATGCAAACCGTTCTGCTGAAACCTAAAACCATCAATGTGGAGCAGCTTGGTGCCAATCGCGCCAAAGTGACTCTCGAGCCGTTTGAACGGGGATACGGGCACACGCTCGGCAATGCGCTGCGGCGTGTATTGCTGTCGTCGATGGTGGGGCACGCAGCGACTGAAGTCACCATTGCCGGCGTGCTCCACGAGTATTCGTCGATTGATGGTGTTCAGGAAGATGTGGTCAACATCCTGCTGAACCTCAAAGGAGTGGTGTTCAAGCTCCACAACCGCGACGAGGTCACGCTCAGCCTGCGCAAAGACGGGGAAGGCGCGGTCACCGCAGCCGACATCCAGACGCCGCATGATGTCGAGATCATCAACCCCGGTCATGTGATCGCCCACCTTTCGCAAGGTGGCAAGATCGACATGCAGATCAAGATTGAAAAAGGCCGCGGTTACGTGCCCGGCACCATGCGGCGTTACGGTGATGAGCCGTCCAAGTCGATTGGCCGCATCGTATTGGATGCTTCCTTTTCGCCGGTCCGCCGTGTGAGCTACGCCGTTGAAAGCGCTCGCGTCGAGCAGCGCACTGACCTCGACAAACTGGTTGTCGAAATCGAAACCAATGGTGCAATTTCGGCAGAAGACGCCGTTCGCGCATCCGCCAAGATTTTGGTCGAGCAACTGGCCGTGTTTGCTCAGCTCGAAGGCGGCGAACTGGCTGCGTTTGACGCACCCGCTCCGCGCAGTAACCAGCAGTTTGACCCCATCCTGCTGCGCCCGGTGGACGAGCTTGAGTTGACCGTGCGATCGGCCAACTGTCTCAAGGCCGAGAACATCTATTACATCGGCGACCTGATTCAGCGGACCGAAAACGAGCTGCTGAAAACGCCCAACCTTGGGCGCAAGTCTCTCAATGAAATCAAGGAAGTGCTGGCGTCCCGCGGCCTGACCTTGGGAATGAAGCTGGAGAGCTGGCCACCGGCCGGACTCGACAAGCGCTGATTTGAAACGCCTCGCCTAACGGGGTATGTGCACCGGACGGTACCTGACACGGCCGCCCGTCTATAACGAAAGGAAAGCACAATGCGACACGGACATGGGCTTCGAAAGCTCAACAGAACCAGCGAACACCGCCTTGCGATGTTGCGCAACATGATGAACTCGCTCATCGAGCACGAGGTCATCAAAACCACCGTCCCCAAGGCGAAGGAGCTTCGCCGTGTGGTCGAGCCCATGATCACCCTGGCGAAAGAGCCCACGCTCGCGAACCGGCGTCTGGCGTTTGACCGCTTGCGTGATCGCGACTCCGTGACGAAGCTGTTCGCTGACTTGGGCCCTCGTTTCAAGACGCGCCCGGGCGGCTACACACGCATCCTCAAGATGGGTTTCCGTGTCGGCGACAACGCGCCGATGGCCCTTGTTGAACTCGTGGATCGGCCTGAAGTAAATGAGCCGACCGAGGGCGAGAAGAGCGAATAGGCGGTATAATCTAAGACTTGTCGCGCGATGGAGCAGCCTGGTAGCTCGTTGGGCTCATAACCCAAAGGTCGGAGGTTCAAATCCTCCTCGCGCAACCACTCAATTGGCGGTCCCCGCCAGCAATAAACGCCCACTCTTCAGTGGGCGTTTTTGTTTTGGCTCAAACTTGGGCCATGTTGAGCTGCCCACTCACGGGGCCCCACGGACCAGGCGGGAAATTCATGGCTACATCTGCACGAACACCCGGCCGTCCTCGATACGCACTGGATAACTGGCAACGTCCTGTGTGATGGGAGCGCAAGTGCCGCGGCCATCGCGCACGTCGAACCTCCCCTGATGCAATGGGCACTCGATCTCATGGCCTTCCAGAAAGCCGTCACACAGGCGGGCTTGGCCATGGGTGCAGGTGTTGGCGGTGGCAAATACCTGGCCCTCCACCTTGTAGAGGGCAATGTCTTCGCCACGGACTCGAAGTCCGATCACGTCGCCTTCGGGCACGTCGGCTTCATTGGCGGCATCGATCCAGGGGGTGTCACTCATGGTGTCTGGCGCTTCAGATGGGATAGATGATGGAGTTCGGAATCATTTCGCTGTCGTACACACAGTACCGTGAGGAGAACTTCAGCCCTTCGGGCGTGCGGACGATGACGTCGAGGTAGCGGCCTACGTTGTAGACCGTTGATTCCTGCGAAAGCTTGGTGCGAAAAACCGCATAGTTTGCCTCGACTTCAAACCGTTCTGCGTCCACTTTGTGGATCAGTGGCGCACCCACGACATGACGTTGGTAGTAGGGGTCGTGGAACAGGGTTTCCTGGATGCCATAGACGCGGTCTTGCAGCATGCCCTTGCTTTCGAAAAACAGTGTTGCCAGGGGGAAGCCGCGTTCATGATTTTCGCGCGGAATCAGCTTGTAGACGCATTGGTCCGTGAAAAACTCGGGCCACAAATTCCAGTTGCCCGAGTCGACGGCCCGCGCGTAATCGGCATGGAGCTGCACGATGCGCAAATAGTCTTCAAAGTCAATCTGAATGGGGGTGCTCATGCCTCGGCCTCCATGATTTCGCGCCAGTATTGGTACATGCCGCGGATCAGGGTCTCGGTCACCATATGGTCGGTGTCCTCGACAGTGCGGCCGCCGAGCTCGACCAAGCTGCGGTGAAACGGCTTTTGCTCGAAGCCCTGTTGGGAAAACTCAATGACCTCGCCGTCGTCCGCCGACACGAAACCGGCCGGGCCGAACAAGTTGGCCTGGCGCAGCCTCCGTTGCGTCATCTCGGCCGTGTCGTCCTCGAAGCCGAAGTGAGTCCAGACGAAATTAAAGGCCCCCTGGCCGTCGGGCTGGATGTGCCGTGTCGATACGCTGTTGACCTGTTGCTGCAGGATGACGCTGGGGAAGATCGTCGTCATCACCGCAGTGGGCCCGCCCCACCAGGGTTCGGGCACGATGTCGAGAAAACGCGCGTCGTGAAGCGTCATACTTTCCTTGAAGCTGGACACCTGCGTGACCTCCTCGGCTTTTCCGGACTGGCCGCGGGTCGAGATCATGGCCGCGTGACGATGTCGGGCGTCCATGCGGAGCTGGGACTTGTTGTCGGCGCGCCAGAGTCCGAACGTCACAAACCAGGTGTGCAGCAACCCGGGGTGATACGGGTCCTTGATGTTTTCCTGCATCAGCTTCCAGTTGCCGGGAATGCGCTGGCGGTTGTAACCCAGGATCTTCAGCTTGCGGCCATCAAACAACCGATCAAAATAACCCAGGATGACCGGACCAAGGAAATCCTCAAGCGGTTCGATGTTGTGGTCGAAGCTCGCAAACACCACGCCGCCGCGCGTCGCAACCTTGAGCTTGTTGAGGCCATGGTCGCTGGTCTTGAAGTCCGAAGGCATGCCCCCATTGATTTTTCCGTCCTGCTTGACGCCGCGGCGGAAGGGCACACCCTGCAGGTCGCCCTTCAGCGTATAGCTCCACTGGTGGTAGGGGCAGACAAACTCCTTCCTGTTGCCGTGGCGTTCGCGGCAGAACTGCATGCCGCGATGGGCGCAGACGTTCTCCACCACACCGATCCCACCATCGGGGTCGCGCACCATGACGACCGAACGCTCGCCGACGACGGTTCGCTTGAAGTCACCGGCATGGGGAATCTCGGCTTCAAGACCGATGTAGTTCCAGTGCCGGGTATAAAAAAAGCGTTCCAGCTCCTTTTTGTGGAGCGCTGGATCGGTGTACGCCAGGAACGGAATCCGGCTGGTTCCCTCGGATTCCCAGCGCAGTTCAGTGGGAAAGGATGTGGGGGGTGTTGTCATCGTGATCTCCTGCAATGACCAATGCGGGGATGGCCTGGATTGGATGTGCTCATGGGCCTGTATGCCATCAGGCGACACTCGCATAAAAAGCATCCGCATGGATTTGTTCCAGCGGAACGCCCAGGCGTTTGACCCGCAATGCCGTGGCTTCGACCATGGGGGGCGCCCCGCAAAGGTAAGCGCGAAAACCCCGAAGATCGGACCAGTCCTGGGCGATGGCTTCGGTGACGAGTCCGGTACGGCAGGAGGGAGCGCGTCCCGACGCCACCACCACATGAAGGTGCAGTTGGGGGTGCCGCTGCTTCAAGGCGTGGAGCCAGTCCAGCCCGTAAATGTCGCGCTCTGACCGCACACCAAAATAAAGGTGCATGGGGTTGGCCATGCCTTCGCCCAACGCATTGCGCACGATGGACAGAACCGGCGCCAGCCCGGTGCCACCGGCCACGCACAACATGGGCCCCATGTGCTTGCGACGCAAGTAGGCCGACCCCAGCGGACCACTGACACGCACGGTGTCGCCGATTTTCAGTTCGCTGGCAACGTAGCCGCTGACCCGGCCATGCGGGACCAGTCGGACATGAAACTCCAGCAATTCATCGTCAACGAGGCCGGCCATCGAATACGGCCGTATGTGCCCCGGCGTGAACTGCAGGTGGGCGTATTGGCCGGCTGAAAACGCCAATGGCTTCGCGGGTTGGAGCAACAGGCGGCGGACATCGTGCGTTTGCAGCTCATTCGCGACCACGGTGGCTTTCAGGATGCGCGCCGGATGCACGACGATCTCGTCGGGCTCGGGGATTTCGATGATGCAGGGCGCGGTCAGAAAAGTCTGGCATGCCAATACCATGCGGTCGTCGGTGCCAGACGGCCGTTGCGCTTCGCGGCCGGCGTCCAGCACCTCGCCCTCGATCACCTTGCAGCGGCAGGTGCCACAGCGACCGGCCATGCAGCTGTAGGACATGGGCACCTGATGGGCGCGAAGCACCTCCAGCAGGTTGGCGCCCGGCGTCACATCCAGCGTACGTTCAAGGGGGCGAATCAGGACTTCCATCGAAGACCGATGTTCGGGCCGCGTCGGTCATCAGGCAATGGGATTACAGTGATGGACCCTATCACCAAATCAAATATAGCTGGCGCGATGAATCTTGAAGAAATCGACCTGAACCTGCTGGTGGTGTTCAACCAGCTTCTGATCGAGCAGCGCGTTTCGCGCGTGGCCGAAAAGCTGGGGGTGTCGCAGCCAGCGGTGAGCAACGCCCTGTCCAGGTTGCGCAAGCTGCTGGGGGACGAACTGTTTCTGCGCACGTCGCGCGGCATGGTGCCCACGCCATTTGCCGAACAGCTGGCCGAATCCGTGACCTACGCGTTGGACATGATCCACGGCGCGCTCAACCAGCGCGACGCGTTCGACGCGCGCACTTGCGTTCGTTCATTCACCATTGGCATGACAGACATTGGTGAAATCGTCTTTTTGCCCGCCCTGCTGGAGCGCCTTGCACGCGAAGCTCCGGGCGTCACCCTCAACACCGTGCGCAATGCGGCAGTAAACCTGAATGACGAAATGGGTGCGGGGCATGTGGACCTTGCCATCGGACTGCTGCCTCAACTCAAAGCGGGCTTTTTTCAGCGGCGATTGTTCCGCCAGCGCTATGTATGCGTGTTCCGACGGGGGCACCTCCTGGACAAAAAACGCATCACCCTGGAGGCGTTTTCCCGCGCTGAGCATGTGGTGGTCGTGTCGCCGGGCACGGGGCACGGCAAGGTGGAGGAACTGTTGCGGCGCAGCGGCATTGAGCGGAACGTGCGATTGACCGTGCCCCATTTCGTGCCCTTGGGGCACATCCTGGGCAGCACCGATCTCGTGGCCACGGTGCCGCAGCGGCTCGCTGAAAAAATGGCAGGGCCGTTTGGTCTGGGCTTTCGCGATCACCCTGCCGCCTTGCCCGAAGTGCCGATCAATCTGTTCTGGCACGCCCGGTATCACAAGGACCCGGCCAACCAGTGGTTGCGATCCGTGGTGGTCAGCCTGTTCGCGACGGATTGAATACGTTCACCCCTCGGCCAGCGTCCCGTCCACAAACACCTTGAGCTCGCCAGGGGCCAACGCAGTCCATGACTCGTTGGTGGTGAGGGGTGTGGTTACCACCACGGCCACCCGGTCAGTGGGGGCGGTGTGTTCGGCAAAGTTGACGCTCAGGTCTTCGTCGCTCAGGGTGGCGTGGGCGAAGGGGTGTTGTCGCAGCACGTAATGCAGTGCGGTGCTGGCGTGGGCCCACAAGGCCTCGCCGTTGGACAGCAGGAAGTTGAAGGTGCCGTGCTTCGCGATTTGCGGCGCCAGTTCGCGCAAGGTCAGCGTGAGCTCGGCCACGCTGGGCACGCCCGCATGGGACTTGGCCAGCTCCTGCATCAACCAGCAAAAGGCGCGTTCACTGTCGGTGGTGCCCACGGGGCGGAAGTTGCCGTGCAGGCGCGGTGCAAAGTCCTTGAGATCGCCGTTGTGCGCGAACACCCAGTAGCGGCCCCACAGTTCGCGCACGAACGGGTGGCAGTTCTCCAGCATCACCACGCCTTGGGTGGCCTTGCGGATGTGCGAGATCACATTGCGGCTCTTGATCGGGTAGGCGCTGATGAGCCGGGCCACGGGCGAAGTGCATGCGGGCGCATGGTCGACAAAGTGCCGCAGGCCGTTGCCTTCAAAGAACGCGATGCCCCAGCCGTCGGCATGATGGTCGGTATGGCCACCGCGCTGCGCAAACCCCGTGAAACTGAAGGTCACATCGGTAGGGGTGTTGCAGTTCATTCCGAGCAGCTGGCACATGGTGGCGGGTCTGAAAGAGGGTGCCGCTATTGTGGCTTGATGCGCAACTGCAGCGCGGCCACCAGCGCCAGCGCACACAGGGCGGCGAGCATCAGGAAGGACTCGTTGAACGCGGCCAGCCGCGCCGGGCTGGTGGCGGCGTGGGTCAATGAATCGCCATGCACGGCCAGCCGCCACTCCAGCACGATGCCACACAGGCTCACGCCGGCTGCGCCGCCCAGCATGCGCACAAAGTTGATGACGCTGGAGCCCTGCGGGATCAGCGCGCGCTCCAGCCCGCGCATCGAACCAAGGTTGAGCGACGGCAGGATGAAGCCCAGGCCAATGCGCCCGAGGATCGCCCAGGCCACCAGCCACCCGATGTTGCGCGCCGGGGTGATGGTGATCATCAATGCGAACGACGCCGACAGCAGCGCCAGACCCACGCTCACCAGCACCCAGGTCGGACGCCGGTCGGCCAGTCGGCCCACAAAGGCAATCGTCAAGGCCAGGATCAGCCCCGCCGGCAGCAGGATGGTGCCCACGTACGACGCCGACAACCCCAGCCCGAGCTGCATGTACACCGGCAGCAGGTAGGTCGAGCCAAACAGTGCCGTGCCGTAGATGAAGGCCACGATGCTGCCCATGGCAAACGGCCGGAACTTGAACAACGCCAGGTTCATCAACGGGTCCACCGCGGCGCTGGCGGCCGATGGCGTCAACGCCGCTTTTTGACGGGCCAGCCGCCGTTGCCACGCCACAAACGCCACCAGTGCCCCGGCTGCGCCCGCCAGCAGGCTGGCGGCCTGCACGGTGAGGCCGCCATGCAGTTGCACCAGGCCGTTGAGCAGGCACAAGGTGCCCGCGGTGCCCAGCAGCAGGCCGCGCCAGTCCAGGCTGGCGCCCGCGCGGCTCGCCGCCACGCCGCCCGGCGAGGTGCCGGGCACAAACTTGCGCGCCAGCCACAACGAGGCCAGGCAGAACGGCACCACCATGAAAAAGATCGAACGCCAGCCAAACAGGTCCACCAGCACGCCGCCGATGCTGGGGCCGATGGCCGGGGCCAGCACCACGCCCATGCCGAAGATGCCACTGGCGCGCCCCTGCTCGTGCGGTTCGAACGCCCGCAGGATGATGATGGCCGGAATCGGCTGCACCACGCCGGCCGCCAACCCTTCGGCCACGCGCGCGGCCAGTACCAGCGTGAAGTCGTTGGACAGGCCGCCCACCACGCCACCTGCCAGCAGCAGCCACATGGTGCCCGAGTAGGTGCGCCGGTAGCCATAGCGGGACAGCAGCCAGGGTGTGGTCAGCATCGACACCGTCATGGCCACCATGAAGCCCGAGCTGACCCACTGCGCGCGCTCCTGGCCCAGCGTGAAGTGGTGGCTCATGTCGGGAATCGCCACGTTGATGATGGTCGAGGACATGATCGACGCCATCGTGCCCACCATGACCGACAGCAGCAAAAACCAGCGGTAGCGCTCGCCATGGCGTTCCCGCAGCGCGGCAATGGAATGCGGGGGATGCGCGGCGGGCGGCGTGGGAGGGAGGTTCATGGCGGGCAGGCGCGAGGTGGCGCAACGCCCGAGCATATCGGGCTTTGCGGCGCCCGGCATGCGATCATGACGGATGGCAATATCCCGGAGGCCCGATGACATCTCAAGATGACGCTGCAGCTGGCGCATGGCAAGGTCTCTGGAAGCGCCGCAAGGTGCCGACGGCGAGCCGCGCCTACCGCTGCCAGTGCGGCAGGCCGGTATTTTTTCGCAACAGCACTTGCCTGGCTTGCCAGACACCGCTGGGCTTCGAGCCCCACCGGGCCCAAGTGCTGCCGCTGGCGCCCGGTGCGCAGCAAGGGCTGTGGACGCTGCAGGGCGACACCGGTGGTGCGCTCTACCGGCGCTGCCAGAACTTCCATTCGGCGATCGGCTGCAACTGGCTGGTGCCGGTGGCCACCGCGACCTCGGGGCGACCTGCCAACCCCAAGGGCCTGTGCGTGGCCTGCAACCTGAACCGGATGATCCCGGACCAGGGCAACCTTCGAAACCGCGTGTTGTGGCGCGACACCGAAGTGGCCAAGCGCCGACTCGTGTCGCAACTGCTCGTGCTGGGCCTGCCGGTGGCCTCCCGCGTGAACGAAGACCCCGCGCGCGGCCTGGCCTTTGACCTGCTGCACCCCACGCCCGACAAGCCCCAGGTGCTCACCGGCCATGCCGACGGAATCATCACACTCAATGTGGAAGAAGCCGACAGCGCCATGCGCGAGCAGGTGCGCACCCGCATGCGCGAGCCGTACCGCACGCTGCTCGGGCACTTCCGCCACGAAGTGGGCCACTATTACTGGGACCGGCTGGTACGCGGCACCGACTGGCACGCGGATTTTCGCGACCTGTTTGGTGACGAGCGCCAGGACTATGCCGCCGCGCTGCGCAACCACTACGAGCAGGGCCCGCCGGCCGCCTGGGCGCAGCGCTACATCAGCGGCTACGCCAGCACCCACCCCTGGGAAGACTGGGCCGAGTCATGGGCCCATTACCTGCACATCGCCGACGCGGTGGACACCGCCCTGAGCTTCGGGCTGGACGCCGACGACGTGGAGATCGACCACGCGCCGTTTGGCCCCGAAGTGCTGTGGTTGCCCCATGACCCCGGGGCCGCGCCATTTCTGGAGTTCATCAACGCGTGGGTGCAACTGACCCGGGTGCTCAATGAACTGTCCCGCAGCATGGGCCAGCCCGATTTTTACCCCTTTGTGCTGCCACGCGCGGTGGTGGGCAAGCTGCAGTTCATTCACGTGCTGGTGAGTGAAGCCAGATCGGCTTCCAACCAAAATCAGAATGAAAATGCCTGTTAGCCCCCGTCAAACGGAAATAGTTTGCTATTTATTAAGTAGTATTCTGCAGGCCTGATGCTGGCGTTGCAGTGGCGCAGTGCCGGCAGATGCAGGCCTGGTTCTGCGCTGCAGCGGGCACACGGGCCAGCAGCTCGGGTCCGAACGTGACGCCGGTGCACCAGCAGGGTGGCTGCTTCACGCCGGTCGCACGCTCGACTTCCATCGCGCACCGGTTCGCTGCGCCGCACAGCGGGCAGCGCGAGGCATCCAGAGTCGTTGGAGCGGGTTGGGGGGTGCTGGGCATGCGCTGCCAGTGTAGCGGCCGGCAGCGCAAGGCCCGGTGGGCGCCGCCTCTCAGGCCGTGGCGACGTGCAGGTTCGAGCGCGTGGCCACCGGGGCAACCGGGGCCACTGCGGGCGCTGCCTTGGCGTGCTGGCCACCCTGGCCGGCGCCGAACGCGATTTCTCCCGAAAGCTGGCCGCCCTCTTCGATCACGATCTTGCCGTAGCGGATCTTGCCGGTGACTTTGCCGGTGGCGTAGATGGTGAGCTTTTGCCGCACCGTGAGGTTGCCATTGAACAGGCCGCGGATCTCGGCGATGTCGATGTCGGCCGAACCCTTGAACGAGCCCACTTCGGCGATCTGGATCACGCGTGAATCCATCGTGGCCTCGACAAAACCCTCCACCACCAGCGTGTCGCAATCGGTGATCTCCACGCCCTTGAGCTTGATGTTGGGTCCCACCGTGAGCTTGCTGCCGCCCTCGGGCGCGGCACCCTGTACCGGGGCCGGGCTGGTGGCTGCGGCCTTGTCGGACGGCGTGACGCCATGCTGCGCGGTCGTCAGGGGTGTTCCGGTGTGCGACGTGCCCGGGGTCGGGCGCGGATGGAGTGCGTCGGGTTCACGTTTGCCAAAGAACGGGGATTGCATGGCCATGGGATGGTCCTCCTTGAAAAGACGCGATCCTATGGGCATGGGGCGCCCGGTGCTTCACAGTTACGCAAGAGCCGTAACGAATTACTTTGGCGCGCGCGACCTCCATCGCCGCCTGCGCCTTCTGACGCGGGCTCCGGGGCATTGGCGGAAATGGCGGGGGCACACATTGCTACAAAACATCTGGCGGATGACCCGCTTCCAACAGGGCGCAGTGCGGGATGTGCTTGTGATGTGCGGGTGAAGAATTCAGATTGATGTCGATCAAAAACCCGTTGCTTATGTGCGGTAACCGCTGGTTTGCGAGGCGTCATTCTGTTACGGTGGGCTCTTGAGCATCCCGAAAGGAAGGTATTTCATGACCGAATCGTCCATCGTCGCCGCACAGGAAAAACTCGTCAGCGACCTCAAATCCGTGATTGCCGACGCCGAAGACATGCTGCACGCCACCGCCGACGAAGCCGGCGACCGCGTGGCCGGGCTGCGCGCCCGCATCACCGACCGGTTGCACGACGCGCGCCTGCGTCTGGCCGAGGCCGAGGCCGTGCTGCTGGACAAGACCCGCAAGGCCGCCAAGGCCACCGACCAATACGTGCACGAATCCCCGTGGCAGTCGGTGGGCATCGGGGTGGGCCTGGGCTTCCTGCTGGGCTTCATCCTGGGCCGCCGTTGAACCGCCCCTCGGCCTTGACGGCCCATACTGGTCTGCGTTGCCATGGCCACGTCATCGGGCGGTGACGGCCTGTTCGGCGGGCTGAAGGGCTTGCTGGCCACGGTGGTCGGGTCGGCCGAATCGCGGCTGTCGCTGCTGGGCCTCGATATTGAGCTGCAAAAGCGCCGCGCGTTGCGCGAGTTGCTCCTGACGCAGGCCATGCTCTTTTGCCTGGGCGTCGGGCTGGTGCTGCTGGTGGTGGTGACGGCGGTTCATTTCTGGGAGCAGCGCGTGGCGGTGCTCGGCGGCGCGGCGCTGCTGTTCCTGGGCCTTGCGGCGGGGTTGTACCTGCGCTGGAAGCGCATGCGCGTCGAATCCGAACCGGTGTTCGACGCCAGCCTGGCCGAATTGCGCGAAGACCTGCGTCAACTCAAGGCAAGCTCGGCCAGCCCCCCGGCCGAGCGGCCCGGCCATGCCCAAAAGCCTCACTGAACTTCACGAGGAGCGGGGCCGCCTGCGCGAGCGCATTGCCGCTCAGCGCAGCGCGCTGAGCCGACAGATGGCGCCGGTGCAGCAGGTGCTGGCGCTGGGCGACCGCGCCGTGCAGGCTGGCCGTGATGCGGCGGACACGGCAAGCAGGCACCCCGTGGCCTTGGCTGCGGCGGCGGCCGTGCTGCTGGCGTTCAAGCCGCGCACGGTCTGGCGGTGGGGCAAGCGCGGCTTATTGCTGTGGCGCGGTTCGCAGCTGCTGTCCCGGTGGCTGCCCGAAGTTCTGGAGCGATGGCTCAGAAAATAGCCAACCTGCCGTTCAGGCCAAGCCAAGTTTGCGCGGGCTGGATTCCCGAGCCCGGTCAGGGTTGGGTGCGTCCTGGCGTGGCGGCTGCGGCAGGTTCGAGCAGGAAGGCGCGTACCGGTGCCAGGGTCCGGGCGGGGGCCTCTTCATGCGGCAGATGGCCCACCCCGGGAAACGACGCCAGCTTCGCTTGCGCCAGCGCCCGTTGATAGTCGGCCGCATTGCTGAAGGGGATGGCACCGTCCTTTTCGCCCCACACCAGCAACGTGGGCGCCGCGATTTGCGCGAGGAGCGGTGCCGGATCGACCAGCACGGTTTGCTGCATGCGCGCGATCATGGCCTCGCGGGTGCCCGGGCCCAGCATGAGGTCGTGGTAGCGCGTGGCCAGCGCGTCGGTCATCGCGGCGGGGTTGCCGTAGGCGGGGGCCAGACTCATGCGCAACAGCCACTTTGGCAGGATGTAGCGCATGGCCTTGACCGCCAGGCCCACGCGCGGGGCCTGGCCGTATTCGAAGCCGGGGCTGGCAAAGCCGTCGGGCGCCACCAACACCAGTTGGCCGATCCGCTCCGGGTGCTTTGCGGCAAACATCCACGCGATGCGCCCGCCGATTGAATGGCCCACCAGGCTGGCCTTGGCCAGCCCGAGCCGGTCCATCAGTGCCAGCAGCACGGTGATGCTGCGCGCGTCGGTGTAGTCGCCGGTGGGATCGGGGGTGCTCAGGCCAGAGCCGGGCAGGTCGATGCGCACCACGCGCAGGTCGCGCTCCAGCACTTTGGCCCACGGCTCCCAGGTGTGCAGGCTGGCACCGAAACCATGCAACAGGATCACGGCCGGCGCGTGCTTCGGCCCACTGTCGCGCACATGCAGCCGCATCCCCGCCAGCTCGATCAGGTCGGTGGGTGCGGCCAGGTACAGCCGTTCAAGCTCGGCGCGCGGGCGGTCGGGCGTCCAGAGCCACCCAGCGAGCAGCCCGACGAGCAGCAGGAGGCCTGTGGCGACCATGAGGGCGATGGATTTCAAGGCGATGGGACCGAACGGTGACGCAGGGCCCATATTCTGACGAGGTCCACGCCAGAGCGCCACGACCGGCGCTCGGACGGTTCAACACGCCGGCATCCTGCCATGGCCCTACCGCCTTGCGCGGCAATGTATTTTTGACTTTCCCACCTCAGTCCGCACCGGCCTTCACCTTCAGCCGCCACGCGTGCAGCAGCGGCTCGGTGTAGCCGCTGGGCTGCGCCAGGCCCTTGAAGACGAGGTCGGTGGCGGCGCGGTAGGCGGCCGAGGTGTCAAAGTGGCCCGCCATGGGCTGGTACAGCGGGTCGGCGGCGTTCTGCTTGTCCACCACCTTGGCCATGCGTTTGAAGGTGGCGTTGACCTGCGCCTTGGTGACGATGCCGTGCAGCAGCCAGTTGGCGATGTGCTGGCTGCTGATGCGCAGCGTGGCGCGGTCTTCCATGAGGCCGATGTTGTGGATGTCGGGCACCTTGGAGCAACCCACGCCCTGGTCGATCCAGCGCACCACATAGCCCAGGATGCCCTGCGCGTTGTTGTCCAGCTCCTGCTGGATCTCGGCCGGCGTCCACCTGGGTTTCTTTGCCACGGGCACTTCAAGCAGGCCGTTGAGCAGCGCCTCGAAGTCGGGGTCGGTCTTTTCCATGTCTTTTTGCACCTGGGCCACGTTGACCTGGTGGTAGTGCAGGGCGTGCAGCGTGGCGGCCGTGGGGCTGGGCACCCAGGCGGTGTTGGCGCCGGCCCGGGGGTGCACGATCTTTTGCTGCAGCATGGCGGCCATGAGGTCGGGCATGGCCCACATGCCCTTGCCGATCTGCGCCTTGCCGCGCAGCCCGGCCTTCAGGCCCACCATCACGTTGTTCTTTTCGTAGGCCTGAATCCAGGCGCTGGACTTCATGTCGCCCTTGCGGATCATCGGGCCGGCGTGCATGGCGGTGTGCATCTCGTCGCCGGTGCGGTCGAGGAAACCGGTGTTGATGAAGGCCACGCGGCTGCCCGCGGCGGCAATACAGGCGGCCAGGTTGACGCTGGTGCGGCGCTCTTCGTCCATGATGCCCAGCTTCACGGTGTTCTGCGGCAGGCCCAGCAGTTTTTCAACGCGGCCAAACAGCTCGGCGGCAAACGCGGCCTCGGCCGGGCCGTGCATCTTGGGCTTGACGATGTAGATCGAGCCGGCGCGCGAGTTGCGCACGCCGTTCTGGCCGTGGCCCTGCAGGTCGTGTAGCGCGATCGTGGTGGTGATCACCGCGTCCATGATGCCTTCGTGGATCTCGCTGCCGTCGCCGTACAGGATGGCCGGGTTGGTCATCAGGTGGCCCACGTTGCGCACGAACAGCAGCGAGCGGCCGTGCAGCGTGACAGGTTGCCCGTCCTTGCCGGTGTAGACGCGGTCGGGGTTGAGGCGGCGCTCGAACGTGGTGTTGCCCTTGGCCACGGTTTCGGTCAGCGTGCCCTTGAGGATGCCCAGCCAGTTGCGGTAGCCCAGCACCTTGTCTTCGGCGTCCACGCAGGCCACCGAGTCTTCGAGGTCGAGGATGGTGGACAACGCGGCCTCGAGCACCAGATCGCTCACGCCGGCCGGGTCGGTCTGGCCGATGGGCGTGCTGCGGTCGATCTGAATGTCGATATGAATGCCGTTGTTGCGCAGCAAAATGGCCGACGGCGACGCGGCGCTGCCCTGGTGGCCGATGAACTTGGCGGCATCGGCCAGCGTGGTCGTGGTGCCGTTTTTCAGCGTGACGACCAGCTTGCCGCCGTCCACCGCGTAGCCGGCGGAATCAACGTGCGAGCCCTTTTTGAGCGCGGCGGTGCGGTCGAGCACGTGGCGCGCGTAGTCGATGACCCTGGCGCCGCGCACCGGGTTGTAGCCCTTGCCTTTTTCGGCACCACCGGTTTCGGGCAACGCGTCGGTGCCGTACAGCGCGTCGTACAGGCTGCCCCAGCGCGCGTTGGCCGCATTGAGCGCATAGCGGGCGTTGAGGATTGGCACCACCAGCTGCGGGCCGGCCTGGATGGCCAGTTCGGCGTCCACGTTCTTCGTGGTGGCCCGGGGGTGCGCCGGAGCCGGCACGAGGTAGCCGATTTTTTCCAGGAACTTGCGGTAGGCCTTCATCTTGCGAATCGGACCGGGGTTGGCCTTGTGCCAGGCGTCCAGCTCGGTCTGCAGGCGGTCGCGCTCGGCCAGCAGGGCGGCGTTTTTGGGGCCGAGGTCGTGGGCGATGGCGTCAAAGCCTTTCCAGAAAGCAGCGGCGTCAATGCCGGTGCCGGGCAGCACCTGCTGCTCGATGAACTGGTGCAACTCGGTGGCAACCTGGAGGCGGTGGACGGGGGTACGGGCGGTCATGGTGGGCCTTCGACGTGACAAGTGAGAAAAATGAAAAGGGCGAAATGGAACGCGATGGAGAGCGGCAATCCGGGCAAACCCGCGTCGCGCCAGCCTCTCAGGCGGGGAAGAAGGCCAGCACGTCCTTCAGGCTGGCGCCGATGCGGCTGGGCTGGGTGCCCAACTCTTCAAAGGGCAGGCCCTGACGGTTGACCCACAGCGTGCGAAAACCGTACCAGGTGGCGGCCAGCGCGTCCCAGCCGTTGCTGCTGACAAAAGCAATCTGCCCGGCGGCAAAACCTGTGGTGCTGCAGCCCAGCGCGTAGGCGTCGGGGTGGGTTTTGTATTTGCGGATCGGGTCCACGCTGATCACGTGGTCCAGCACGTCGTCCAGGCCGGCGCTGCGCACCGCCACGCCCAGCATCGCCGCGTCGCCGTTGGACAGGATGCCGGTGACGATGCCGCGGGCTTTCAGCGCCAGCAGCACTTCGCGGTTTTCGGGGTAGGCGCTGAGGTGCCGGTACTGGTTCATCAATTGTTCAATTTTTGAATCAAAAGTGCCACTGGCCCACGCCGATGGGTCATTGTTTGCTATTCTTTTGATTGAATACACCAGCGCGGCACGGGTCAGCTCCCAGAACGGGCGGTACATCGGGGGCGCATCGAGTTCGCCGGGCCGCCCGTGGGTGCTGACCGTGACGAGCCGCGTGTATTCGATCTGCTTGTCGCGCCACATCAGCGTCAGCGCCGGGCCGTGGCCGGGGAACAACTGCTCGGCCAGCAGGCCCACGCTGTACACGTCAAACAGCGTGCCGTAGGCGTCAAACAGCACCGCCTTGGGGGCTTCGGCGCCGGGCACGGGGTTTCGGGGCTGGGGGGTGTTCATTCCTTCATTTTATTGAGGACGTGGACGCCTATTAATCGCAATAAATTCTATTGATACGTGACTTTTACCAAGGTAATGAGGTCAATGGGTGCCGCGCGTGCCTGGTGCGGGGCCGCGTCCATCGTCCGCAGTCGCCTGGCGCGCAAATTCGGGTGGGCGCACCAGGCTGTGCTTGTCCATGCGGTAGCGCAGGGTGTCGCGGCTGATGTCCAGGCGGCGCGCGGCGCGCGTCACGTTCCAGCCGGTTTGCTCCAGGGCGCGTTCCAGGTGATCGCGCTCGACCGCTTCCAGACGGGCCAGGGCCGGGCGCTCGGGGATGTCCTCGGTGAACAGGGGTTGCGGGATCACCGTGAGCAGCAGGTCGGACGACGTGATGACGGCGCCCTGGTTCAACAGCACGGTGCGCTCGATCAGGTTGCGCAATTCACGCACGTTGCCCGGCCAGCCGTGCTGATGCAGTGAGGCCTCGGCCGAGGCGTCGAGCGTGGGCACAGGCTTGCGGTAGTGCTGCGCAAACAGCGTGGCAAAGTGCTGGGCCAGCCGCCACACGTCGTCGCCCCGCTCGCGCAGGGGCGGGATGTCGATCTGGAGCACCCGCAGCCGGTGCAGCAGGTCGCCGCGGAACAGGCCCTGCGCCACCCGCGCGTCGAGATCGAGCCGGGTGGCGGCGACGATGCGCACGTTGACGTGCCGGTCGGTGACCGAGCCGAGGCGGCGGACCTTGCCGGTTTCGAGCACGCCCAGCAGCTTGGCCTGCAGGGCCGGGCCCAGTTCGCCGACTTCGTCCAGAAACAGCGTACCGCCGTCGGCGGCTTCGATCAGGCCGACCTTGCGTTCCTGGGCATCGGGAAACGCGCCCTTTTCGCCGCCGAACAGTTCGGCGTCCATCTGGTCGGCCGAAAGGGCCGCGCAGTTGACGTCCACAAATGGCGCCGCCGCGCGCGGGCTGGCAAAGTGGCAGGCTCGCGCCACCATTTTCTTGCCGGAGCCGGTTTCCCCGGACACCAGAATGGGGGGCGCGGCAGTGCCGTCACCGGGCTCGATGTCGGCAATGGTGCGCACGCGCGCGCGCAGCGTCTGCAGGGCCATGGATTCACCCACCAGCTGGTCCAACCCCGCAGCGTCGGCCTCGCGCCTCTGGTAATAGGCCAGGGCCTTGCGGTGGCCACTTTCCAGGAGCGCACGGTCCACCACGGCCTGCAGGCTGGCCAGCGGCACGGGCTTGGTCAGCAGGTCAAAGCTGCCGGCTTTCATGGCGTCCACGGCCACGGCCACACTGGCGTGGCCCGACACCATGATCGGCCGCATCTGGGCGTCAATGTCGCGCAGCGCACGGATCACGTCCAGCCCGTCCATGCCGGGCAACTGGTAGTCCACGATGGCCACCTCGGGCAGCAGGCGGCGGGCGGCGGCGAGCCCGGTCTCGCCATCGTGCGCGACCTCCACCACATGGCCCTGTTGCTCAAAATAACGCGCGATGTTGCGGGCGAGCGCGGCTTCGTCTTCGATCACAAGGAGGTGGGCCATGGTGCAGTGGTCTCAGTTTGTCGGGCGGGGGATGCCTGGCACGGCGCCGGGGGCGGGGTCCGGCACGGTGTCGTCGGGGGGGTCCGGGAGGTCAGGATTGGCCGCGGGGATGGCCCGCGGCAGCAGGATGTCCACCCGCGTGCCGTGGGGACGAGCCGGGGTGAGGGTCAGCGTGCCATGCCACTGCTCGATCACGCGTTTGACCAGGGCCAGACCCAGGCCCAGGCCGCCGCTCTTGGTGCTGAAGAACGGACGGAACAACCGCTGGCGTGCCTCGACCGAGAGGCCGGCGCCGCTGTCGGCGATGCCCACGCCAATCAGGTGCTCCCGGCGCGCCCAGGTGATCTGCAGGGTGCCGCCCCGGGGCATGGCGTCCAGGGCGTTGGCGAGGATGCTGATGACAATCTGGCGCAGCATGGCCGGGTGCGCGACCACCGCGCCGGCGGTGCCGGCGTCCAGCGTCCAGCCCACATGGCGACGGGTCATTTCGACCCCCATTTCCGCCAGGCACGCCAGCACCAGTTCGCGCAGTTCCACGGGTTCGGGCGTCAGGCTGGACGACTGTGCGACCCGCACCAGCTCGGTGATCCAGCGGTTGGCGCGGTCCACAGCGTCGATGATGTCCTGGCGGTATTCGGTGGTGTCGGCGCCCCGCGGGCTGTGCGCCATGAGCTCGGCCGACGAGCGGATCGAGGCCAGCGGATTGCGCAGGTTGTGCGCGACGGCGCTGGCCAGTTCCACGGCCGAGGCCAGCGTCTGCGCTTCGTCCAGGCGGGTCTGCTGCTCGCGCAGCGTGCGGTCGGCGCGCGCCACGATCCAGTACAGCGTCACAAAAAGCCCGACGGCCGACAACAGGCAGGCCAGCCAGAGCTGCAGCACCCCCTGGCGGATGTCGGCGTCGAGCGCGGGCGGCGTTTTGTAGAACTCGAGCACGCCGATCACGCGGTCGGTTCCGGGCGCGTGGATCGGGACGTAGGTCTCCACGAACAGGGTGCCGGGCGGCCCCAGCCCGTCGTGTTCGAGCTTGTCCTGGCCCGGTACCGCGGTGCGGCCGCTTTCCACCGCCAGTTCGCCCTTGAGGGCGCGGTCGCGCTCGTCGTTTTCGGCATCCCGGATGCCGATGCGGTCGGCTTCGGTGGACCAGATGATGGTGCCGTCGGCCCCATAGGCATGGATGCGCACCGGTTCGCGCATCTCGGCGAGCTGCGCCATGGAGCGCAGGAAGCGTTCGCGCAACGCCGGATCCTGCGGGTTTTGCAGAAACCCGGCCGAGGCGTCGGTGACCAGCAGCTGGCGGATGAACTCGGTGGACACCTCGCCCTCGCGGTGCGTCATGCGCACGTGCAGGATGTGCGACAGCAACCAACCCAGCGAAATCGCTATGACGGTGATCGCCAGCAGGCTGGCCAGCGCAAAGCGCCGCCGCAGGTTCAGCGGCGGGGGCGATGGGCGCGGCGTCTTCAAAGCGATGGCCATGAGGTGTGTACAGGCCTCCGCAGGGGCCGTGGCAACGAGCTTGCATTGTGGGTGAATTCACCCAGGTGTTCCATCCGGCGCGATACCGAGGCGGATGAATATTCCTGATTTAATAGCAAACTTCATCCATTCTGCGGGGGCTAATGGCATTTTTCATCAAGAAAATGTAGAACCCGGACGCATTCAACCTCCAGCATCAGGCGCCGGCTGCGGTGGCCGCCCGCACCAGATGCTCGGTCAGCAGTTGCGCGGCCGCTGACAAACCGGGTGCGGGCCGGTGGCACAGGGCAAAGTGGCGCCGCGCCCAGGGGTCGGTCAGCGGGATGACGCGCAGGTCAAAAGCTTCGGCGTAGGCCTGCGCCAGTTCGGCCGGCAGCACACACACCGCCAGCCGGGCCCGCACCACGCGCAGGGCGGCCTCGAAGGTGGCGGCCACCACGCGGTAGCGCAGCGGCATGCCGGCCAGCGCCGCTGCCCGCAGCAGCATGACGTGGACCGCACTGGCGGGGGGCAGGCTCACGTGGTCGTAGGCCAGGGTGTCGGGCACCGACAGCGCCGTGTGCTGCGCCAGCGGGTGCGACGCGTGCGTGACCACCGCCAGGTGGTCCGAGCGGTAGCGCCGGGTCTGCAGCCCGGTCATGTCGGCCACGTCCCAGCAGATGGCCAGCGAGGCGCTGCCTTCGCGCACCGCCTGCAGGGCCAGGCTGCTCACGCGTTCCTCGATGTCGATCTGGATGTCGCGGTGCGCCGGGTCGGCCAGAAAGGCGGCGATGTCGTCGGGCAGTGATTCGGCGATCGCCGAGGCCGTGGCCACGATGCGCACCTGGCCCCGCACGCCCGTGGCGTAGGCGGCCATGTCGCGGCCGATGCGTTCGGCGCTGGCCAGCATGGCGCTGGCGTGCTCCAGCAGGGTTTGGCCCGCCGGGGTTGGGTCCACGCCGTGCCGCCGCCGGACCAGCAGCTGCGTGCCCACCGTGCTTTCCAGCGCCGCCAGCCGCTTGCTGATGGCCGAACCCACGATCGCCTGCTGCTCGGCGGCACGTGCGATGTTGCGGGTTTCGCAGACGGCCACGAACAGGCGCAGGGAAGTGAGATCAAGATCGCGCATATCAATGTATTCCAGAATGGAACTGTATACCTTCCAAAATAGAGTCGTTGGAAGATTTTGGAACTTTTAGAATGCCCTGAAGTTTCTGGAGACATGGCATGCCTGCAACCCTTTCCACCACGGCCTGGCCACGCGCCGCCATCATTCGCGAGGTTGGCCTGCGCGACGGGCTGCAAAGCATTGCGCGGGTCCTGCCCACGGCGCAAAAAATCGAATGGATCCGCGACGCCTACGCCGCGGGCCAGCGCGAAATGGAAGTGGGCTCTTTTGTGCCCGCCCGCCTGCTGCCGCAACTGGCCGACACCGCGGCGCTGGTGGCTTTTGCCAAAACGCTGCCCGGGCTGAAAGTGTCGGTGCTGGTGCCGAACCTCAAGGGGGCCGAGCGCGCCATGGAATGCCAGGCCGACGCCATGCTGGTGCCGCTGTCGGCCAGCCACGCCCACAGCCTGGCCAACATGCGGCGCACGCCCGATGAGGTGGTGGCCGACATTGGCCGCATCCGCGACGCGCGCGATGCCGCGGGCTCGGCCACACGGATCGAGGTTGGCCTCAGCACCGCGTTTGGCTGCACCCTGCAGGGGCGGGTCGAGCCCGCGCAAGTGCTGCGCCTGGTGCAGGCGGTGCTCGACGCGGGCGTGGACTGCGTGGGCCTGGCCGACACCGTGGGCTATGCCGACCCGCGCGCCGTGCGTGAACTGTTCGATCTCATCTTGCCGGTGGCGGGCGACCGTCTGAATTGCGGCCACTTCCACGACACCCGCGGGCTCGGGCTGGCCAACGTGCTGGCCGCGCTGGAAGTGGGCGTGACGCGGTTTGACGCCTGCCTGGCCGGCATTGGCGGCTGCCCGCACGCACCGGGCGCCAGCGGCAACGTCACCACCGAAGACCTGGCCTACATGCTGGCCAGCATGGGCATCGAAACCGGCCAGGATTTCCCGCGCCTGCTGGCCCTGCGCGCCAAGGTGGCGCAGTGGCTGGAGGGCGAGCCATTGCACGGCGTGCTGTGGCGCGCCGGTTTGCCCAAAACCATGCAGGTGCCAGACGCAACCGCGGCCACCGCCACCGCCTGAATCCGCACCCGCCATGAGCGACGCCGCCAAACCTGCCGCCCGCCCGCCCCACCTGCCGCTGAGCGGCCTGCGCGTGGTCGAATTCACCCACATGGTCATGGGCCCGACCTGTGGCATGGTGCTGGCCGACATGGGGGCCGAGGTCATCAAGGTCGAGCCGGTGGAGGGCGACCGCACGCGCCACCTGCTGGGCGCCGGCGCCGGTTTCTTCCCGATGTTCAACCGCAACAAGAAGAGCATCGCCATCAACCTGCACACCCCCGAAGGTGCCGCCGTGGCGCGCCGGCTGTGCGCCACGGCCGACATCGTGGCCGAGAACTTCAAGCCCGGCACCATGGGCAAGTACGGCCTGGACCACGCCAGCCTGTCGCAGACCAACCCCCGGCTGATTTACGTGAGCCACAAGGGCTTTCTGCCCGGGCCTTACGAGCACCGCGTGGCGCTGGACGAAGTGGTGCAGATGATGGGCGGGCTGGCCTACATGACGGGCCGGCCCGGCGACCCGCTGCGCGCCGGCACCAGCGTCAACGACATCATGGGCGGCATGTTCGGCGCCATTGGCGCCCTGGGCGCACTGATCCAGCGTGGCATCACCGGCAAAGGCCAGGAGGTGCAAAGCGCGCTGTTCGAGAACAACGTGTTCCTGGTGGGCCAGCACATGCTGCAATACGCCATCACCGGCCAGCCCGCTGCGCCCATGCCCGACCGCATTTCGGCCTGGGCGGTGTACGACGTGTTCACCGTCAAGGACGGCGAGCAGATTTTTCTGGCCGCCGTGAGCGACGCGCAGTGGGCCACCTTCTGCGACGCGCTGGGCTATGCCGACCTGAAAGCCGACCCGCGCTACGCCACCAACAACGACCGGGTGCGCCTGCGTCCTGAGCTCATGCCCGTGCTGCGCGAGCGCCTGGCCCGGCACAGCGCGGCCGAACTGGCCGCGTTGTTCGAGCGCGTGGGGTTGCCATTTGCGCCCATCCGCCGCCCCGAGGAGCTGTACGACGACGAGCACCTGCGGGCCACCGGCGGCCTGGCCGACATCACGCTGCCCGACGGCGCGCGCGCCGGCCAGACCGCCCGGACCACGCTGCTCCCGTTCACCCTGGACGGCCAGCGTCCGGGCGTGCGCCTGCAGCCTCCGCGCAGGGGTGAGCACACCCATGAGGTGCTGCAGGGCCTGGGCTACAGTGCGCAGGACATTGACGCGCTGCAAGCGGCCCACGCAGTCGCGTGACGCCATTGCCGCACCCGTTCACGATTCACAACAAAGAGGAGAAGAAGCCATGACGAAACCCACCGCCCCCCGGGCCACTTCACGCCGGTCCGCACTGATCGCCCTCACGGCCCTGGCCCTGGGCAGCCCCGCCTTCGCCGCCGACTACACGATGCGCATCAGCCACCAGTTTCCACCGACCCACCACACGGCGGTCAATCTGGACCAGTTCGCCAAGGAGGTCAAGGACGCCACCCAAGGTCGCGTGGAGGTGCAGATCTTCGGTGCCGCGCAGCTGTTCAAGCCCAACCAGAACCACCCGGCCGTGGCCAGCGGCAAGGTCGAGGCCGCGGCCATCCTGAGCTTTCAATGGGGCGGCACGATCCCCGAGATGAGCGTCACCATCATCCCCTACCTGATGACTTCGGTGGCCAAGCAAAAGGCGTTCATCGGCTCTGAAGCCTCGAAGCTGCTCGACGCCAAGATGGAAGCCCGGGGCGTCAGGAACATCGCCTGGATCGTGGACACCAACGACGGCATCTTCACTTCGGCCAGCAAGCCGCTGGTGGTGCCGGCCGACTTTGCGGGCCTGAAGATCCGCGGCCTGAACAAGCTGTTTGACGCCGGTCTGTCGGCGATGGGCGCCGCGCCCTCGGCCATGCCGGGCTCCGAGGTCTACCAGGCCCTGCAGACCGGTGTGCTCGACGCCGGCTTCACGGGGGTGAAGGCGGCCTACAGCCGCAAGTTCTATGAAGTCCAGAAGTTCGGCGTGGCCTCCAACATCATCCTGGCGTATGACAACCTCGTGGTGAACCCGGCCTGGTGGAACGGTCTGCCCGCCGATGTGCGTGGTGCCATCCAGAAGGCCGCCGATCGCGCGGTGCAGCGCTCCATCCGCACCCGCGACGGCGTGCCTGCCGAAGACATCAAGGCGCTCAACGACAACGGCATGAAAACGGTGGCCTTGACCCGGGCCCAGGAGAAAGCCATGGCCGACGCGATGCAGCCCGCCGTCAAGAAGGATTTTCTGAGCGCGACCGCCCCCGACGGCGTGAAGCTGCTCGAAATGATCGACCGCCTGTAATTTCCGCGTGCCATGGCGAACCCTGCGGCGCGTACACACCCGGGCGAAAGCCCGGCCCTGCGCATTCTGGCGCGCGCGGTGGCGCTGCTGGCGGGCGCTGCCATGGGGCTGGCCGCCGTGGCGCTGCTGCTGTCGCTGGCGCTCATTGGCTGGGCCGTGGTGATGCGCTATGGGTTCAATGCCGCGCCGACCTGGGTGGACGACCTGGTCGGCTTCAACCTGGTGGCCATCGTGATGCTGGCGGCGGCGCAAACGTTGCGTCAGGGCGAGCACATTGGTGTGGACTTGCTGACCGCCAGCCTGTCGGCCCGCGGGCGCCGCTGGGCCGCGGGTTGGGCTGCGCTGGCCACCGGGGCCATCGCCGTGGTGCTGGTGCTCAACGGCACGGGCACAGCCCTGCTGGCCCGCTCGCTCGGACTGCTGACCGAAGGCGCGCTGGAGTGGCCGACCTGGATGCTCATGCTGCTCATGCCGGTGGGTGGGGCCCTGTTGTTGCTGGCCGCCGTCGAGCAACTGTGGCGCGCGGTGGCGGGCGTGCCCCTGCCGCGCCCGCATTCGCCGGTGGACGCTGTGCCACTTGAGAAGCCGGAGCCGCGATGACCATTGCACTGGTGTTTCTGGGGCTGTTGCTGCTGCTGTTCACGGGCCTGCCCATCTTTGCCGGGCTGGCGCTGTTTGGCGGCGGCCTGATGTACCTGACCCAGGGTGAACTGGGTTCGGTCACGGAGGTGATTTTTGGCGAGATCAACCGCTACTTGCTGGTGGCGATCCCGCTGTTCGCGTTCATGGCGCAGATCATGATCCGCGGGCGCATCGTGGACGACCTGTACCACACGGCCTACACCCTGACGCGGCACCTGCCGGGCGGGCTGGGCATTGCCACCATTCTGGCCTGCACCATCTTCGCGGCCATTTCGGGCTCCAGCGTGGCCACGGCGCTGACCATTGGCGCCGTGGCCATCCCGCAGATGATCCGTTACGGCTACGAGCCCAAGGCGGCCTACGGGCTGGTGGCGGCCGGGGGCACCTTGGGCATCCTGATCCCGCCCTCGGGCCCCATGGTGCTCTACGGGGTGACCACCGACACCTCGATCGGCGGCCTGTTCATGGCGGGCATCGTCCCGGGGCTGCTGATGGCCGGGGTGTTTGTGGCCTGGAGCATGACCAGCACCGCCATCGCCCACCGCCACATCACCCGCGAGCCCCGCGCCACCTGGCGCGAAGTATTGGTGGCGCTGCGCAAATCCATCTGGGCGTTGTCGTTGCCGGTGTTCGTGCTCGGCGGCATGTACGCCGGCCTGTTCACGGCCACCGAGGCTGCGGCAGCGGGCGCGTGGCTGGCGCTGTTGGTGGCCGTTGTGATTTACCGCAACGTCGGGCTGCGTGCGATCTGGGATTCGGCGGTGGACGCCTGCCGGGTGTCGGCCATGCTGTTCATGATCCTGGCGGGCGCTTCGGTGTTCGGCCATGTGCTGACCAAGCTGCGGATCCCGCAGCAGATCGTGCAGGCGGTGATTGCGGCCGACATCGGCGTGGCCGGTTTCCTGATCGTCATGATGGTGCTGATCTTCATCCTGGGCATGTTCCTGGAATCGATCGCCATCATCCTGATCACCACGCCGGTCATCATGCCGGCCATGGCGCAGCTGCACATCAACCCGATCTGGTACGGCGTGCTGCTGGTCATCAACCTCGAGCTGGCACAGATCACGCCGCCCGTGGGCATGAACCTGTTCACCATCAAGGCCATCACCCAATCGCCCATGGGGCCCATCGTGCGCGGCGCCGCGCCCTATGTGTTGCTGATGATCGCGGTGCTGGCCATGGTGATGGTGTGGCCGCAAATTGCGCTCTGGTTGCCCGGGACGATGCGCGGGCGCTGAAAGGCGGAGGACGGGCTGAGGCCTCGCGGGGACCCGGGGAGGTTGCGACACGGTTTGCTCGATCTGGCGTTGAAATACGGACGACGATCGGCCCATTCGTGACTTTGAGCCACATAATCCGGGCCATGAGCAAGCTCAAGCAACTCGAATCCTTTGTCTCCATCGCCACGCGCGGCAGCCTGACCGCCGCGGCCAACGCCGAAGGGGTGGCCCCGGCCATCATGGGGCGCCGGCTGGACGCGCTGGAAGAGCGGCTGGGCGTCAAGCTGCTGATGCGCACCACGCGGCGCATCACGCTCACCCACGAAGGCAGCGCGTTCCTGGAAGACTGCCAGCGGCTGCTGGCCGATCTGGCCAACGCCGAGGCCAGCGTGTCGGCCGGGGGGGTGAAGGCCAGCGGGCATTTGCGCATCACCTCGCCAGCCGGGTTCGGGCGCCGCCATGTGGCGCCGCTGGCGCCCCGCTTTCGCGAACTGCACTCCGAGGTCACGCTGTCGCTGAATCTGAGCGATCGGGTGGTGGACCTGGCCGGCGAGGGGTTTGACTGCGCGGTGCGCGTGGGCGATCTGCCGGACTCGTCGCTGGTGAGCGTGCGGCTGGCCGACAACCGCCGCCTGTGCGTGGCCACGCCCGAGTACCTGCGCCGCCACGGCACGCCGCAGCATCCGTCCGACCTGGCGCGGTTTGACTGCCTCACGCTGTCCAGTGACGCCTCGCAAACCCGGGGCTGGGCGTTCCGGGTGCCCAGGGAGCCGGGGCAGTCCAAGGGCAGGGAGGGCGTGGACGGGCAAGAGGTCATCCATCTCAAACCGGGCGGGCCGCTCGATTGCTCGGACGGCCAGGTGCTGCACGACTGGTGCCTGGCCGGCTACGGCATCGCGTGGCGCAGCACCTGGGAAGTCGAGGCCGAAGTGGCCTCGGGCCAGTTGGTCGCCGTGCTCGAAGAGTTTGCTGCGCCGCCCAACGGCATTTACGCGGTGTTCCCGCAGCGCAAGCACCTGCCTCTGCGGGTGCGGCTGTGGATTGATTTTCTCAAGCACCACTATGGGCAGGCGGAGTTCTGGCGCGGTCGTGCCAGCCTTTGAATCATGAAGCCACTGGTGTTGTGTGCCGACGACTTTGCCTGGAATGGGGCCGTCTCCAGCGGCATTGCTGCGTTGGCCGAGATGGGCCGGTTGACCGCGACCAGCGCGATGGTGCTGTCGCCCCGATGGCCGCACGACGTGCTGCGGCTTCGGGACCTGCAGGGTCGGCTCGACGTCGGCCTGCACCTGGACTGGACCAGCCCTTTCGCCGTGACGGCGGGCCATGGCCGCAGTCTCGCGGGGACCATGGCCCGGGCGGTACTGGGGCGGCTGGGCCTGACGCCGGTGCGCGAGGTGATTGAGCGTCAACTCGATGCCTTTGAATCGCGCTGGAAGGCGCCGCCCGATCACGTGGACGGGCACCAGCATGTGCAGCAATTTGCGGGCGTCCGCGACGCGTTGGTCGAGGTGCTTGCGCGGCGCTATCCGCGCCAAGCGCCGTGGGTCCGTGTGTCGCAGCCTGCGTCCGGCCGGCAAGACGTCAAATCACGTGTGATTTCAGCCATGGGGGCGGGCGATTTGCGGCAACTGGCCGATCGCGCCGGGATTCCGTCAAGCCCCGCGCTGGCGGGCATTTACGATTTTCAAGGCGGGCCGACGGCTTACGGGCGCCACATGGACCGCTGGCTGGCGACGTCCCCGCCAGGCACCGTGGTCATGTGCCATCCGGCCGGAGTGGTCGACGCTTGCGACGGCATCGGGCTGGCCCGCGCCGGGGAGTTCGCCTACCTGCGCAGCGAGGCGTTCGAGAGCGCATTGCATTTCGCCGGCGTCAAGCTGCTGCGCGGGACGGCGCTTTACACTGCCCGCCAATGAATCAACTCCTCAAACGCGAGCGGCAAACCACGTGGCTTTTGTTGGCGGGGCTGTGGGCGCTGTTGCTGCTGCTGGCGGTCTGGCGGCCACTGGCCTTGCCCGATGAGGGACGCTATGCCGAGGTCGGGCGCTGGATGTGGTTGTCGGGCGATTGGCTGGTGCCGCGGCTCGACGGCATTCCGTTTTTCCACAAACCACCGCTGTTGCATTGGCTGCAGGCCCTGTCGTTTGCGACCTTCGGCGTTTCGCCCTGGTCGGCGCGGCTGGTGCCGGCCGTCCATGCCGGGATCATGCTGGTGGCGCTGTACCTGGCGGCGCGCACCACGACCACCGAGGCCGTGGCCCGTCGTGCGGCGCTCATGCTCGGCACCAGCCTGGCCTTTTTGCTGGGCGGGCAGTATGTCAACCATGACATGCTGGTCGCTTCGTGGATCGGCGTGGCCATCTGGGCCTTTGCCTTGTCGTTCCTGCAGGGCGACCGGCCGCACGCCAATCTGGCGCGGCTGGGATTCGTGGCCTGTGCACTGGGTGTGCTGAGCAAGGGGCTGATCGGCCTGGCGCTGCCCGGACTGGTGCTCCTGGGCTGGCTCATCTGGACGCGCCAGCTGGGCAAGGTCGTGCGGCTGCCCTGGCCGAGTGGCCTGGCGTTGTTCGCCCTGATCGCCGTGCCGTGGTTTGCGGTGGCGCAATCGCGGTATCCGGGCTTCATGGATTACCTGTTTGGTGCGCAGCAGTTTTCCCGTTTCACGGGCTCCACCTTCAACAACGTGCGGCCCTGGTGGTTTTACCTGCCGGTCGTTGCGCTGCTGGTGTTCCCGTGGTTTTGGTTTGCACTGCATCAGGCGCGCGCCGACGCCCGCCGGGCCACAGCGGAGGTCTCGGCAAGGGCCCCCAAGGTGGCGGCGCTGTGCTGGCTCTGGATCGCGGTGATTGTCGGGTTCTTTTCCATCCCCCATTCCAAGCTGGTGGGCTACGTCTTGCCTGTGGCGCCCCCGTTGGCGCTGCTGGCCGCGCTGGGCTGGCAGCACTGCTTGGGTGAACGCCGGGCGGGGCGGACCGCCTTTGCGGTTGTCTGCGGGCTGCTGCTGATCGGCAGCGGGGTGCTGAGCGAGGTCGTAAGCCGTCATTCCCGGCGCGTCGGAACGCAGGACATCGCCGCCACGCTGGCGTGTCAGGCGAGCCCGACCGACACCGTCTACGCCGTGGGCGACTACCCCTACGATCTGCCGTTCTATACGCAGGCCACCCAGCCCATGGTGGTGGTGCAGGACTGGACTGAGGTGCGGCGCACGGCGGGTGACAACTGGCGCCGTGAACTGTTTGAGGGCGCCAACTTTGATCCGGTGGCCGGCCAGGTCCTGCAGGGGCCGCAGGTGTTGGCGCAGGCGGTCATGCAACCAGGTCGGTGGCTGGTGTCACCCCGGGCCGTCGACCCCGACCCGACGGCCTCGGGCTGGGTGGCCGTGGCACGCGGAACGGCCTGGAACCTCTACCGCTCAGCGCCGGAACGCCCAGTGGCGGCTGAGGACAAAGGTTTGCCCGGCTGCGACCAGCAGGGCCGAAAACAGCGCCACCAATGAAGGCCAGTGCAACCCGCGCAACAGCAGCACAAAAGCGATTTCGTTGGTGGCCAAACCGGCCAACGCAGTGACGCCGAAGCGCAGCAGGCTCTGCGGCACCGTGGTCCCGGCATCGCGAAAGCTCAGCAACCGATGCCCCGTAAAGCTGACCCCAAACGCCACGGCAAAGCCGGCCGCATTGGCCAACTCCGGCCACCACCGATCCTGCAGCAGGGCGAACACGATCATGTGCGTGATGGCGGCGGCCACGCCGACCGCGATGAACCACAATCCGGTGCGGTGCAGGGTCATGAGGCGGGGGTGTCGCGCGGATCGGTGTCACGCAGGCCCTGGCCCAGACGCGCCTGTATCAGGTAGCGCGGGCGCTGCTTGACTTCGTCGTAGATGCGGCCAATGTATTCGGCAAGAATTCCGATGGAAAGCAATTGCACGCCACTGAAAAACATGATGGCCACCACAATGGTGGCGTAACCGGGCACCCGGATGCCGAAGTAGAAGTGCTCCACGACCACGAAAGCGCCGTAAAGCATGGCGAACAGGGCGATCAGGCAACCCCCCACTGCCAGGGCACGCAACGGCGCCGCTGAAAACGCCACGATACCCGTCAAGGCCAGTGTGAAAGACCCGCGCAGGTTGAATTTGCTTTGGCCGTCCAGACGCTGCAGCGGCTCGTAATCAATGGCCGTGCTGGTGAATCCCACCCAGGCGTACAGGCCTTTCATGAAGCGGTTGCGTTCGGGCAAGGATTGAAGGGCCTCCACCACCTTGCGGTCCATCAGCCGGAAGTCGCCGGCGTTGGGTGGGATGTCGATGGAAGCACCCCAGTTCAGCAATTTATAGAAGCACTGGACCAGCCGCGCCTGCAGGCGCGACTGGTCGTCCCGGCTGCGTCGCACGGCATACACGACGTCGCTGCCCTGGCGCCAGCGTTCCAGCATTTCGCCCAGCATGGCCGTCGGGTGCTGGCCGTCGGCGTCCATCAGGATGACCACGTCGCCGCGGGCTGCGTCAATGCCCGCGCTGAGAGCGGCTTCCTTGCCGAAATTGCGGGACAAATCGATCAGCACAAGGCCCGGAAACTGGCCGCAAAGCGCCCGTGCAACTGTGGCGGTGTCATCCCGGCTGCCATCGTTCACCACGAGGATCTCGAAGTCCTGGGTCAGCGCCTGTAACGCTTCCACGACGTGCGGCACCACCTTGCGCAGGTTGTGCCCTTCGTTGTACGCGGGCAAAACGCAGGAGATCGACGGCGGAGTTGGGGCGCGTGCTTGCATGGGTACATCATGCCAAAACCGCGCGACCCGCCTCGTCACCTTGCGCGAACCTCTGGGGCGACCGGTCTGCCCTGTTTCCGGGTCGGTGCGGCGACCGTTCATCGGGCGCCCGTAAAATCGCGCCATGCTCCGAGTCAAACAAGAATTGCTGGCCAGCCTTGCGGCCACGCTGGAGGGCCTGTTGCCCGGTGCCGGCGACAAGGCGGCTTTCGAGTCCCCCAAGGTGGCCGCGCACGGCGACTTTGCCTGCACCGCCGCCATGCAGCTGGCCAAACCCCTGAAGCAGAACCCGCGCCAGCTGGCGCAGACGCTCGTCGAGGCGCTGCAGCAGGCCGAGCCGTTCAGGCGCTGGGTCGACGCGATCGACATCGCCGGGCCGGGCTTCATCAACATCCGCCTCAAGCCGACGGCCTGGCAGGCGGTGGTGCACGAGGTGCTGGCGGGCGGCATGCTGTTCGGCCATCAGCCCGACAACGGGCAGCGCATGATGGTCGAGTTCGTGTCGGCTAACCCGACGGGCCCGCTGCACGTGGGCCACGGGCGGCAGGCCGCGCTGGGCGACGCCATCTGCAACCTCTACAGCACGCAGGGCTGGCGGGTGCACCGCGAGTTCTATTACAACGACGCGGGGGTGCAGATCGGCACCTTGGCCACGTCCACGCAATTGCGGGCGCGCGGCTTCAAGCCGGGCGACGCCGAATGGCCCAGTGGCGACAACGCCGCCGCCTACAACGGCGACTACATCGCCGACATTGCAGCCGACTTCCTGGCGAAGAAAACCGTGCACGCCGACGACCGCGAGTTCACCGCCAGCGGCGACGTGAACGACCTGGACGGCATCCGCCAGTTTGCCGTGGCCTACCTGCGGCACGAGCAGGACCTTGACCTGAAGGCGTTCGACGTCAAATTCGACCACTACTACCTGGAGTCGAGCCTGTACACCAGCGGCAAGGTCGAAGCCACGGTGAAGAAGCTCCAGGCGGCCGGCAAGACCTACGAGCAGGATGGCGCGCTGTGGCTCAAGACCACCGACTACGGCGACGACAAGGACCGCGTCATGCGCAAGGGCGACGGCAGCTACACCTACTTCGTGCCCGACGTGGCCTACCACATCAGCAAATGGGAGCGCGGCTTCACCAAGGTGGTCAACATCCAGGGCACCGACCACCACGGCACCATCGCGCGGGTGCGCGCCGGGCTGCAGGCCGCGGGCGTGGGCATCCCCGTGGGGTATCCGGATTACGTGCTGCACACCATGGTGCGCGTGCTGCGCGGCGGCGAGGAGGTCAAGATCTCCAAGCGCGCGGGCAGTTACGTGACGCTGCGCGACCTGATCGAATGGACCAGCAAGGACGCCGTGCGCTTCTTCCTGCTCAGCCGCAAGCCCGACACCGAATACACCTTTGATGTCGACCTGGCGGTGCAGAAGAACAACGACAACCCGGTGTACTACGTGCAGTACGCCCATGCGCGCATCTGCTCGGTGCTGGCGGCCTGGGGTGGCCACTTGGGCGAGCTGACCGGCGCCGACCTGTCGGCGCTGTCCAGCCCGCAGGCCCAGGCGCTGATGCTGCAACTGGCGCGCTACCCCGAGATGCTGAGCGCCGCGGCACGCGACTTCGCCCCCCACGACGTCACTTTTTACCTGCGCGACCTGGCCGCCAGCTACCACAGCTATTACGACGCCGAGCGCATTCTGGTGGACGACGAGGCCGTCAAACGCGCCCGTCTGGCACTGGTCGCGGCCACCGCGCAGGTATTGCACAATGGACTGGCGGTTCTGGGCGTGTCAGCGCCCGCGCGGATGTGAGGGATTCATGAGACAAACAGGCAAGCAATGGGGTGGCACCTTTCTGGGCTTCATCGTCGGCGTGGTGGTGGGCCTGGGAGCGGCACTGGCGGTGGCGGTGTACGTGACCAAGGTACCGATTCCGTTCATCAACCGGCCCGCAGGCAGCTCGGTCGAGAAAGAAGCCGCCGAAAGCGAAAAAAACCGCAACTGGGATCCAAACGCGCCCCTGTATGGCAAGAATCCGGCGCGGCCGGCCTCTGGCGCCTCGGCCACCGGGAGCGTTGTGTTGCCGCCGGCGGTGGTCGGTCGACCTTCCCCGGCGGTGCCGGCGCCGGGCAAGCCCGAAGCCAGGCCGTCGGCCGATCCGCTGGGCGACCTGGCCAAGGCACGGTCGGCGGCCGCACCGGCCGATCCGTTCAGCTACTTTTTACAGGCCGGTGCATTCCGTTCGGCCGATGATGCCGAGGCGCAGCGCGCCAAGCTTTCATTGATGGGCATGGAAGCCAAGGTGACCGAGCGCGACCAGGCCGGGCGCACGGTGTACCGTGTGCGGTTGGGTCCGTTTGACCGCAAGGAGGCCGCCGAGAACGCCAAAACACGGCTCGATGCGGTCAACATCGAATCGGCCCTGGTCCGCGTGCAACGCTGACGCAAGGGGTTGACCGGGCTCGGGGCGGTGGATTTGCTGTGCCGGGTGGAACTTAGGCGGAGCCTTGCAGCTCCGAAACAGACCTTCAGGAGATGGATTGCATGAAACGCCGTAACTTTTCTCTGGCCGCCGCCACGGCCTTGACCACTTCTGCCTTGACCGGGGCCCCCGCGTTCGCCCAGGGCTTCCAGCCCCGCGAAGGCAAGGACTACCTGACCCTGGGCAAGCGCGTGCCGGTGGACACCTCTTCGGGCACGGTCGAGGTGATCGAGTTCTTCTGGTACAGCTGCCCGCACTGCAATGCGTTCGAACCCACGATCGAAGCCTGGATCAAGTCCGCGCCCAGGCATGTGGTGCCCAAGCGCGTGCCGGTGGCCTTCCGCGACGACTTCGTGCCCCAGCAAAAGCTGTTCTATACGCTCGAGGCCATGGGCAAGCTCGACGCCCTGCATGGCAAGGTGTTCTACGCGATCCATGTCGAAAAGCAGTCCATCAACCGTGACAACACCATCCTCGAATGGGCGGGTAAGCAGGGGCTGGACAAGGCCAAATTCGAGGAAATCTACAAATCCTTCGCCGTGGCCAGCAAGGTGCGCCGCGCTTCGCAGTTGCAGGACGCCTTCAAGGTCGAAGGCGTGCCGTCGCTGGGCATTGCCGGGCGCTACTACACCGACGGCTCGCTCGCCGGCAGCATGGAGCGCGCGCTGGCCGTGGCCGAGTACCTGGTCGAAGCCACCCGCAAGGGGGCGTGATACGGTTTCGCCTTCCAACGTAGCACGGCGTGGGTTCGCCTTGCCGTGCTACAGCAGGGTCTGGGGCTCCCGCCTTGTTCTACGCGTGAATGCAAAACCGCATGGGTCGCCGCGCTGCGATTTTCAAGCTTTTTAGACCTCTAGCCCCCGTCAATTGGTTATTGTTTGCTACTTTATTGGTAGTATTTGAGTGACGCCTTGCGTCGTGGGTCGGGCCTTGCGCGCCGCCCCCGGCCCGCTTCGGCGGGCTTTGTTGTTCATGGGGCCTGCTTTTATTTATGGACCCGGTGTCACGACACGGGCAAACCCTGCCATTACAATGAACCCAACCCCCACAGCAAGATTCGTGCCCTTATGAACCTCCGTGTCATCCCTGTCCTTTTGCTGGTCGCGACCCTCGTCACCACCACCGGTCTGGCGCAGGCTGAAAAGGCCGACCGCGACAAACCCATGAACATCGAAGCCGATGCGCTGCGCTACGACGACGTCAAGCAGGTCAGCGTGTTCACCGGCGCGGTGGTGGTCACCAAGGGCACCATCGTGATCCGCGGGGCCCGCGTCGAGGTCCGTCAGGACCCCGAGGGTTACCAGTTTGGCCTGGTCACCGCAGCGCCGGACAAGCTGGCGTTTTTCCGCCAGAAGCGCGAGGCGGCGGACGAATTCGTGGAAGGCGAAGGCGAACTGATCGAATACGACAGCAAGGCCGACACTGTGCGCCTTATCCGGCGGGCCCAGTTGCGCCGCTACCTTGGGCCCACGGTCAATGACGAAATGACGGGCGAACTGATCGTCTACAACAACGGGACCGATGTGTTCACCGTCAACGGTGCGGTGCGCCAGCCGGGCACGCCCGCCAGTGGCGATTCGCGCATCCGCGCGATGCTCACCCCGCGCAATGCGGCCTCGGCGCCACGCGCGGCCGCGTCGGCCACACCCCCCGCGGTGCCCCCGCTGCGCCCAAGCACCACGCTCGGCGGAGAGCGCAAGTAATGGCCAGCGCCATGGCCGGTGCCGACACCCACCCGGCGGATGTCAACCGGCGGCTGGAGGCGTCGAACCTGCAAAAGTCGTATGGCAGCCGCAAGGTGGTCAAAGACGTGACGCTGGCCGTCGAAAAAGGTGAAGTGGTCGGGCTGCTGGGGCCCAATGGGGCGGGCAAGACCACGTCGTTCTACATGATCGTCGGGCTGGTGCGCGCCGACGCGGGCACGATCTCGATTGACGGCCAGCCGGTGGAGCACATGCCGATCCACCGGCGCTCGCGCCTGGGGCTGAGCTACCTGCCACAAGAGGCGTCCATTTTTCGCAAACTCAGCGTGGCCGAGAATGTGCGCGCCGTGCTCGAACTGCAGCGTCATGCCACCGGCGAACGCGCCGGGCGCTCGCTCAATGAAGCCGAGATCGAAGAGCGTCTGACCTCGCTGCTGCAGGAGCTCCGGGTGGACCACCTGCGCGATGCGTCGGCCCTTTCGCTGTCCGGAGGCGAACGCCGACGGGTTGAAATTGCCCGTGCGCTGGCCACCCAGCCGAGCTTCATCCTGCTGGACGAGCCGTTTGCCGGCATCGATCCGATTGCGGTCATCGAGATCCAGCGGATCATCGGATTTTTGAAGTCGCGCGGCATTGGCGTGCTCATCACCGACCACAATGTGCGCGAAACGCTGGGCATTTGCGACCACGCCTACATCATCAGCGACGGCAGCGTGCTGGCGCAGGGCACCCCCGCCGAGATTGTCGACAACGCCGACGTGCGACGGGTGTACCTGGGCGAGTCCTTCCGAATGTAGATGGGTATGTTGCCCCACATCCATCTCGCCGCAGTGACAAGCGTGGGGGCCGACGGCCGCCGCGCCGGGCCGCCCCAAGCAAGGCCAGCCCCCTGGGGGCTGAGGGCTGCTGCTCCGGGCCTGCCTGCGCAGGGCCGGACAGCCCGAAGAGACGCTGCCTGCGGCAGCTTCCCGTACAGCGCAGTACTTGCGTATCGCGCTGCCGCGCGATCCGGGGCAGTGACAAGCGTGGGGGCCGACGGCCGCCGCGCCGGGCCGCCCCAAGCAAGGCCAGCCCCCTCGGGGCTGAGGGCTGCGGCTCCGGGCCTGCCTGCGCAGGGCCGGACAGCCCGAAGAGACGCTGCCTGCGGCAGCTTCCCGTACAGCGCAGTACACGCAGTGACAAGCGTGGGGGCCTCATGAAACAGGGTCTTTCGCTTCGCATTTCGCAGCACTTGGCGCTCACGCCGCAATTGCAGCAGTCGATCCGGCTGTTGCAGTTGTCCACGCTGGAGCTCAGCCAGGAAGTCGAGCAGATGCTCGACGAAAACCCGTTTCTGGAAGTCACGCAGGACGAGGCGCCGCGCGAGGAGTTCGGTCTGGCGCAGGCCGATACCCGCGTGCGCGAGGACGATCGGGTGGCCGAAGTTGCTTCTGAAAAAGAAGCAAACTATGAAGATTTGACGGGGGCTGCAGGCCAAAATGATGCTGAATCTGATGTGGCCGAGAGCTGGGACGGTGACGGCAGCGTGGACGTACGCCCCGACGACGCCGAATGGGGTGGCGACGCCCCGCCGCGCAGCAACAACCTTGGCGGCGGCGACGAGGTGGACGCCACCGAACTTGCCCGCAGCCAGGAGACGCTGCAGTCGCATCTGCACCGGCAAGCCCTGTCCCTGCGCCTGGGCGCCGAAGACTGCGCGGCGCTTCGCTTCCTGATCGAGTCGCTCAACGACGACGGCTACCTCGAGGACGCGCTGGACGATCTCGCGGCCGGTCTGGCCGGTGGCGACGCGGCCGACCAGGAGGAGCTGGTGCACCGCTTCACCGTGGCGCTGCACTTGCTGCAAAGCCTGGAGCCCACCGGCGTGGGGGCGCGCAGCCTGGGTGAATGCCTTTTGCTGCAAGTGCAGGCGTTGCGGGCTGAAGGGGTGCCCGCCGATGGCGAAGCGGCCGTCCGGGCCGCCGCGCGCATCTGCGCCCAGCCGATGGACCTGCTGGCGCGCCGCGACGTCAAGCGCCTGGTGCAGCTGTGCGGCGAATCCGAGGCCGCCGTCAAGTCGGCGATCGCGCTGATCGGGCGGCTCGAGCCCAAACCCGGCCGGCGTTTTGTGAACGTGGAGCGCAACATCGTCGTGCCCGACGTGCTGGTCACCCAGGTCGGGCGCGGGGCGCAGGTCAAGTTTCGGGTCGTGCTCAACCCCGACGTGATGCCGCGCCTCAAGGTGCACGACATCTATGCCAGCGCGCTGCGCCAGCACAAGGGCGAGGGCAGCCAGGCGCTGCAGCAGCGGCTGCAGGAGGCGCGCTGGTTCATCAAGAACATCCAGCAGCGCTTTGACACCATCCTGCGTGTGTCCACCGCCATCGTCGAGCGGCAAAAAAGCTTCTTCGTGCACGGCGAGCTGGCCATGCGCCCGCTGGTGCTGCGCGAAATTGCCGACGAGCTGGGCCTGCATGAATCGACCATCAGCCGCGTGACCACCGCCAAGTACATGGCCACGCCCTACGGCACCTTTGAGCTCAAGTATTTCTTTGGCTCGGCCCTGGGCACTGAAACCGGCGGCAATGCCTCCAGCACGGCCGTGCGGGCGCTGATCAAACAGTTCGTGGCCGCTGAGGATTTGAAGAAACCCTTGTCCGACAGCCAGATCTCCGACATGCTCAAGGAGCAGGGCATCGAGTGCGCACGCCGCACCGTGGCCAAATACCGCGAAGCGCTGCGCATCGCACCCGCCAACCTGCGCAAAACGCTGTAAGCATGAATCAACTCTCGTTATTTTTACCCTGCGCTGCCGGCGTGGAAGAGTTTCTGGCCGAGGAGGTGCATGCGCTCACCGGCCTGCAGGGCGAGGACTTGCTGGTCCGCCGGGGCGGCGTGCAGCCGCGCGCCTCGTGGCGCGACGCCATGCTGCTCAACCTGCACAGCCGCCTGTGCCAGCGGGTGCTGGTGCAGCTGTCGCACACGCCCTATCGCAATGAAAACGACCTGTACGAAGCGGCCAGCGCCGTGGCCTGGGAGATCTGGTTCACCACCAAGCAGACCTTCAAGATCGAAGTCACCGCCCAGCACAGCCCGCTGACCAGCCTGAACTTTGCCGCGCTCAAGATCAAGGACGCCATTGCCGACCGCTTCCGCCACAAAAGCGGCGTGCGGCCCGACGTCAACACCCAGTGGCCCGACGTCCGCATCTACGCCCACCTGACCACCGACACCTGCACGCTCTACATCGACACCTCGGGCGAGCCGCTGTTCAAGCGCGGCTGGCGCGAGGACAAGGGCGAGGCCCCGCTCAAGGAAACCCTGGCCGCCGCCATGATCGCTGCCAGTGGCTGGGACGCGGATTGCGAGGACGGTGTGCCGCTTTATGACCCGTGCTGCGGCAGCGGCACCATCGCCATCGAGGCCGCGCAGATCGCCTGCCGCATCGCGCCCGGCGCGCTGCGCCGCTTTGCGTTCGAGAAAATGCTGCCGTTCCAGGGCCATGTGTGGGACGGCCTCCAGGCCGCGGCGCGGGCCCAGCAACGCCCGCCGGTGGCGCCGGTGTTTGGCAGCGACGTGGCCCACCGCATGGTCGACTTCGCCATGCGCAACGCCGAGCGCGCCGGCGTGGCCGAAGCCGTGCAACTGCGCGGCGGCGACGCGCTGCAGCGCATGCCGCCCGCCGAATCGGGCGTGATGCTGGTCAACCCGCCATATGGGGAGCGCATTGCCGTGGCCGGCATTGCGGGGGGCGAGCGCGTCGAAGCCGGCAGGGTCGCCGGTGGCGGTGCGCGCGGGCGTCTGGGCCAGGCCACCGCCAGCCACATCGGCGGGCGCGAGCAGGCCGAAACCGACGGCAGCGCCGACTTCTTCACCCAGCTCGCCACCCACTGGAAGAAAAACTACGCCGGCTGGACCGCCTGGGTGCTCACGCCCGACCTCAAACTGCCGGGCCGCATGCGCCTGAAAGAATCGCGCCGCGTGCCCATGTGGAACGGCCCGATCGAGTGCCGCCTGTTCAAGTTCGACATGGTCAAGGGCAAGATGGCCTCCAAACAATCGGAACAATCGGGGTCAGATTCCAATTCTCGCCAGCCACCCGGGGCCGCGTGAGGCAACCGACGGCATCCCCCCGCCCGACCGATCCGGTTTCGGAGCCCGCCGCGCCGCCGATCGGGCCGTGCGCGGGCGGCGCCGATGCGCCCGCGCCGCGCGGCCTCGTGCTCGACACCAACATCGTGCTGGACCTGCTGGTGTTCGACGACCCTGCCGCCGTCCCGCTGCGCGCGGCATTGGCGCGGGGCGAATGGCGCTGGCTGGCCACCGCCCCCATGCGCGACGAACTCGCCCGCGTGCTGGCCTACCCCAAAATTGCCGCGCGGCTGGCGTTTCGCGGTCTGGCCGCACCGGCGGTGCTGTCGGCCTTTGACGCCCAGTCGCAGCCCGTGCCGGTGCCGCCCAAGGCTCCGGTGACCTGTAAGGACGCCGACGACCAGAAATTCATCGACCTCGCCGTGCACCACCGTGCCACCCTGCTGAGCAAGGATGCGGCCGTGCTCTGCATGAAAAAACGGCTTCAAGCCCTTGCCGTCTGGACTTCGACAGCTATCTCATCGATAGCGTGAAAGAATCCGCCCGGGCCATGGGCCAATACAGCTGGAACACACCATGCAGGGCCGACACGTCGTCGCCCAGCAGTGCGCCCTCGGTCACCTGTGGCAACACATAGGCCAGCAACTGCACCTGCCCGTCGCCCGAGCGCCGCACGATGTGGCAGGGGTTGATGTCGGCCGGGTGCATCACGCCCGCGGCCTGCACCAGCTCTTTCAGCGCCTTCAGGGTGTTCTCATGGAACATGTGCACCCGCTCGGCCTTGTCCGGCACCACCAGGGCCTGCTGGCGCAGCGGGTCTTGCGTGGTCACCCCGGTCGGGCATTGGCCGGTGTGGCAGTGCTGCGCCTGGATGCAGCCCAGCGCAAACATGAAGCCGCGTGCCGAATTGCACCAGTCGGCTCCCAGCGCCATCAGCCGGGTGATGTCAAACGCGCTCACCACCTTGCCCGCGCAGCCGATGCGGATGCGCTCGCGCAGGCCCACGCCCTTGAGCGTGTTGTGCACCAGCAGCAAGCCCTCCTGCAGCGGCACGCCCACGTGGTCGGTAAATTCAAGCGGCGCCGCGCCGGTGCCGCCCTCGGCGCCGTCCACCACGATGAAATCGGGCGTGATGCCCGTGGCCAGCATGGCCTTGACCATGCCAAACCATTCCCACGGGTGGCCAATGCACAGCTTGAAGCCCGTGGGCTTGCCGCCCGACAGTTCGCGCAGCCGGGCGATGAACTGCATCATCTCCAGCGGTGTCGAAAACTCGCTGTGCGCGGCCGGCGAAACGCAATCCACGCCCTCGGGCACACCGCGTGCGGCGGCAATCTCGGCCGTCACCTTGGGGCCGGGCAGCACGCCGCCATGCCCGGGCTTGGCGCCCTGGCTGAGCTTGAGCTCGATCATCTTGACTTGCGGCTCGACGGCATTGGCGGCAAATTTTTCGGCATTGAAGCTGCCATCGTCATTGCGGCAGCCGAAGTAGCCCGAGCCGATCTCCCAGATCAAATCCCCGCCATGCGTGCGGTGGTGCACCGAGATCGACCCCTCACCCGTGTCGTGCGCAAACCCGCCCCGTTGGGCGCCCTGGTTGAGCGCCAGAATGGCGTTGGCCGACAGCGCGCCAAAGCTCATGGCCGAAATATTGAACACGCTGGCGCTGTAGGGTTGGGTGCAGCCTTGCGCCGGGTCGGTCGCCCGCGGTGTGCCTGTGGGCGTGCCCCCGATCACCACCCGGAAATCGTGCGAGGCAATGTGGGTGGGTGCCACCGAATGGTTGATCCACTCATACCCGGGTGCGTTCACGTCCAGTTGCGTGCCAAACGGGCGCTTGTCAGCCTCGCCCTTGGCGCGCGAATACACCAGCGAGCGCTGCGAGCGCGAGAACGGCGCCGCCTCGTTGTCGCTTTCCACAAAGTACTGGCGCATCTCGGGCCGGATGTACTCGAGCATGAAACGCAGGTGGCCGATCACCGGGTAATTGCGCAGCACCGAACGCCTGGTCTGCACCAGGTCGTACACGCCCACGCCGCTCAATCCCGCAAACACCAGAAAACCGGCCGCTCCCACGCCAAAGCCCACCAGCGTGAACAGGCTGAGCAACAACCCGAGCAAGCACAGCCCCAACACGGTGTAACGCACGGGGTAGATGGAATTCAAGTAAGCGATCATGCAGCGGGTCTCCTGGGCAGGCGCCATCGTAGCAGTGGGCGCGGCGCGGCTGGCGCAGCTGCCGCGCACAGCCGCGACGGGCGATGCCCACCGACGCGGAAAATACCCCGGCCACCGCAAACGACGCGCCCATACAACAGGGCGCCGGCGCCGGGCACCCGCAAACTATGGAGCGAAATATGGCGTTGGCCCCCGTCAAAAATACATAGTTTGCTATCAAAGTTGAATACGCCGCAGAATGTTCAACGCGCAACCAGCACCATCGCCCCCTGCAAGACCTTCCGGGTTGTGAAAAGGCAACTCAAAAATGACAGAATGCACGTCCAAGACGTTGTGGCCGACAGGGCAGGAAGTTCGCGCAGCACAACCGCCCATTGTTTGTGCAACGACCCCTCTAACCTGTCAAACCCCGTGCAACCACTCCGGCCCATCGATCCCGTCATCACATTCCGTAACAGCCAGGGCGACGCCGTGCGCGGCACGCTGACCAACCTGCAGCGCAGGTCATTGGTGATGGAGTTGTACAACCCGTACTCGATCATCCAGATCAGCGAAGTGCTCAACGATCTGACGGTGCGTTCGGGTGAAAAGAGCATTTACAAGGGTAAGGCGGTGGTGGTGAGCATGCTCAACACGGGGTTGATGGCATTGGTGTCCGTGACGCTGATTGATGAGTGGTCCGAGTTCAACGCCATTCGGGGTGATCTGACCCGGGTACAGGCGGAGTCACGGCTTTTCATCGAAGAGTGGAACACGCGCTTCCGGATCGGCAGGAGCTACCAAGTGGCCATCAGCGAAATGCGTGCGTTTTTGTCCGAAACGTCCCGGTGGGCTGATCAAGCCGACATGTCTGACGCACTGCCACGGGAAGGTGACGGGCGCATTCGACCAGACGTGTTCTATGAATTGGCCATGCCCATCATGGAAAAAGGCAAGGAATATCTGGTATGGCTGGAGGATGAAGCGGGGCGTGTGGAACCGGAAGATTCGGTTGCGCACCGCAACTTCGCTCAGACGGCCCTGCACCCGCTATTGTTGCGGGCGCCGTTTGTCTACCGTACGTTTGCAAAGCCTCTGGGTTACGCGGGCGACTACGAAATGGTCAACCAGATTCTGGCCGACCCTCGACAGGGAAACAGCACCTACTTTCAGGTCGTCAATACGATGTTCCTGAAGTCGGCAGTTGCGGAAGCGCATCGAAACCGCATCAATATTCTCGTTGACTATCTTTCCGGCGCTGCGGAACTGGCCGAACGGGAGCAGCGCGAAGTGCGCGTTCTGAATGTCGGTTGTGGACCGGCGGTGGAAATCCAGCGTTTCATCGAACAGGCAGCGCAACCGGAGCGGTTGATTTTCACGCTCGTCGACTTTAGCGCAGAAACCCTGAACTACACCCGCAGTCGAATCGAGGAAACCTGTCGACGCACCGGGAAGACGGCACGGGTCGAGTATGTGCAGGAGTCGGTGCATGAATTGCTCAAGCGCGCTTCGCGACGCGAAAACGTGACCGACGCCATCACATTCGATTACGTCTATTGCGCCGGATTGTTTGACTACCTTTCGGACAAGGTGTGCGCGCGGTTGATTCAATATTTTGTTTCGCGCAGCCATATCGGAGGGCGAATACTGGTGACCAATGTGCACGCGAGCAATCCGGAGCGTAATGGGATGGAGCACCTTCTGGAGTGGCATCTTATTTATCGCGACGAGGCCCAGCTCCAGAACGTGCTCCCGACGCCGCGCGGAGAGACGAGATTGTTCACTGACGTTACCGGCGTCAATGTCTTCGCCGAGTTTCAGGTCGTCGGGAATACCTGAGCGCGTGGAGATAGCGCCTTGAACCGATTGTCGAAATCCACGCCTTACCAGCAGGAACTCAGCGAGTTCCGGCTTGCCTACAGCAAGGCGGGCAGCATTACGTCAATGGTTCTGGTGCTGATGGGCGTCGGCCTTGACTACGCCGTATATCCTGAGCACCTGAGCAGTTTTCTGGGGGTTCGCCTCGGGGTGATGGCGGTGACGGGTGGCATTCTCGCCATTCTGTTCACGGCGCTTGGAAAACGCTGGGTGCGTCCGCTTACGCTGGTGTGGCTTGGTTTACCGCAAGTCATGATCGCGTGGATGATCTGGGCCACGGAAGGGGTCGGGTCCATCTATTTTGTCGGCTTGCATTTGGCGCTTTATGCAGTTGGCATCATCTTGCCCATCAGTTTTATTGAGGGCATTGGCTTCGGATTGATGACCTACGTTGTTTACGTCATTGCTTGTGTCCTGCATCCGGATGGTTTGTCTAATTTTCCGAAGTTCGTGGGAAATTCTCTTTTCATTCTGTTTTCTGCAGCTGCGAGCGCGGTTTGCACGTATTTCAACGAACGCGCGCGCCTCAAACTCTTTGATCTCCAACGTGAAGTCTCCGAAAAAAACACCGACCTGCGCAGAGTCAACCAGGCCCTGGCCGAGATCAAGGGGCACATGGTCCAGCAGGAGAAGATGGCGGCACTGGGCACTTTGTCGGCGGGGCTGCTGCACGAGGTCAACAACCCCGTCAACTACAGCCTGATGGCGCTCAACATGGCCATGATCGACCCGGCGGTCGAAGCCAGCCCCGAGCTCAAGGAAAGCCTGGTCGATTCGCGCGAGGGCATGAAGCGGGTGCAGAGCATCGTCTCCGACCTCAAGACCTTTGCCTACCAGAAGCCCGGCGAGGACAGCGAGCGCATCTTCCTGTTCGAGAAAGCCATCCAGTCGGCGCTGCGCCTCACAGGCTTCGACCTCAAGGGCATTGACGTGCAGCAGGAGCTGCCGCTGGACACCCATGTGCACGGCGACGAGCCCGGGCTGATTGGCGTGCTGATCAACCTGCTGAGCAACGCCGCACTGGCACTGCAGAAATCGGGCCGCAGCAACCCGGCGATTGTGATCCGGGTGTGGCCCGAAGGCGACCGGCTGTATGTGACGGTGCGCGACAACGGCACCGGCATCAAACCCGAAAACCTGACGCGCGTGTTCGAGCCGTTTTTCACCACCCGCGATGTCGGCCAGGGCCTGGGCCTGGGCCTGAGCGTGAGCTACGCCATCACCCAACGCCACGGGGGCGCCCTCAGCGTGACCAGCGAACACGGTGAATGGACCGAGTTTGCCTTCAACCTCGCCCTGGCCAATCCGCATGGCTGAGGCCGCCCCGCGCATGAACGCCACGACCGTCAACCCGCTGGCCTCGACCGTTTTGTTCGTGGACGACGAGCCGTTGTCGTGCAAGTGGTTTGCGCGCACCTTCGAGGACGAGTTTGCCGTGCTCACCGCCAGCGGTGTGGACGAAGCGCTGGGGATTCTGGCCCTGCAGGGCGACGACCTGGCCGTGGTGGTGACCGACTACCGCATGCCGCTGCGCGACGGGCTGGACCTGCTGCGCCACCTCCAGCGGTCGCACCGGCACCTGGTGCGCCTGATGGCCACGGCCTATGCCGAAAAAGACGTGGCCATTGCCGCCATCAACGAAGGCCAGGTGTTTCGCGTGCTCGAAAAGCCGCTGGACGGCCCGCAGACCCGGCTGGCACTGCGCGAGGCGCTGCAGCTGTACCGGCGTCAGGCGCAGGAGCGCGCGCTCCATGAGAACCGGGTCCAGGCCATGCGCGAAACGCTGGGCTTTCTGGCGCACGAGCTCAACACGCCGCTGGCCACGGTGCGTGGCAACATGCAGGCGCTGCGCGAGCGGCACGAGGTGCAGCAGGCGCCCGCGCCGGGCGTGGACGGGCGGGTGGCCTTTGCCGAGCGCCGCGCCGGTGAAATCCTGGCGGCGATCGAGGCGGCCGAACGCAGCGCGCTGTATTGCCAGTCGCTGGTGTCCACGTTTGTGCAGTCCGCGCGCGATGCCTACCCGGGCGCGGTGACCGAAACCATCACGGCGGCCAGCCTGGTGCAGGCGCTGCTCGACGAATTCCCGTTCGAGCGCGATGAACGCGACTGGGTCCACCGCGACACCACGGCCGACTTTGCCCTGCCCGGCCGGCGCGACCTGCTCTACCTGGTGCTGTGCACCCTGACCAAGAACGCGCTGCAGGCGCTGCGCGGCACCCCGCACCCCCGCCTGAACATTGAGCTGGGGCGCGACACGCTGGGCGACGGGGCGCTCAAGCCGTGGCTGCGCTTTGCCGATAATGGATCAGGCATCCCGTCCGACGTGCTGGACCGGTTGCTCAAGGCGCCGGTCACCACCCGGGCCCACGCGGGGGGCAACGGCATGGGACTGATCTTTTGCCGGCGCGTGCTGCAGTCCATTGGCGGCGCCATCGCCATCGAGTCCGAAGCCGGTCGCGGCACCACCGTGACCCTGAATTTCCAGCCCTTTCATGAAACGAATTTGCGCGAGGCCCCCGTATGAGACCCGAAAAAATCCTGTATGTCGATGACGAGGCGATGGCGCTCAAGTACTTTGAGCGCCTGGTGACGCCGATGGCGCCCGTGCTGACCGCGCTGTCGGTGGAAGAGGGCAAGGAGATCCTGCGCACCCGCGGCAACGAGATTGCGGTGCTGGTGTCCGACCAGCGCATGCCTGGCGCCCACGGCAACGAGCTGCTGCGCTACGCCCGCGACAACCATCCGGCCATGGTGCGCATGCTGACCACCGCGTATTCCGAGCTGGGCGAGGCCATCGAGGCCATCAACTCCGGCGAGATTTACCGCTACATCACCAAACCCTGGGACCTGGAGAGCCTGCGCGCCGACCTCAAGAACGCCCTGGAGCTGGCCAACCTGCGCAGCGAGCGCGATGGTCTGTTGCGCGAAAAAATGCTCGTGCAGCAACAGCAATTGCTGGCCAGCCGCGTGACCGAGCTGGCCATTGCCAGCGCCGGCTTTGTGCAGGCCGACTACAGCCGTGTGCTCCATACCTATTTGCAGTCCGTGCTGGCCACGGGCTGCGCCGCCCCCGCCATTGACTGGAGCCAGCTCGACCACGCCGACCTGATGCAGGCCGAGGCTCAGCGCGCCATTGCCGTGGGCCAGCTGCTGGCCAGCAACCGCGACCGTTTTGGCGCACCGGGATCGTTTGCCGAGGCCCTGACGGTGCTGGCCAAAGCCCTGCCCGGCCAGACCCGGCGTGAGGGCGACACGCTGCTGATCACCGACCGTGCCGCGGTCAACGGCTTGCTGCAAGGCGCCACCGCCACCGCCGTCACCGCCGACCAGGCGGCCTGGCTGGCCTGGCTTTACTGGCTGGGCACGCCGGTGAAGCTGCGCGCGGTGGAGGGGGGCCATGAGGTGCGCGAAACCGAGCACAGCACCACGCCGCTGGCGGCCGACTGGCTGGCCGACTGCATCGAGCAGCTTGGGCGCGAGGCCATCGCGCCGTAGATCCGCCTTGTTCTACGCTTGAATGCAAAACCGCATCAGTGCGGTAGCCATTCGGCCAGCCGCGCCAGCGCATGGTCCACCGTGGCGGCCCGCACGGTGGCGCGGTCGCCGTCAAAGCGCCGGGTTTCGCTGAGCACTTTGCCCGGCAGTACAAAGCCAAACCACACCGTGCCGACGGGTTTTTCGGCGCTGCCGCCCGTGGGGCCGGCCACGCCGGTCACGGCCACGGCCACTTGCGCGTGGGAGTGGGCGATGGCGCCGGCGGCCATCGCGCGGGCCACCGGCTCGCTGACCGCGCCGTGCTGCGCGATCAGCGCGGCATCGACGCCCAGCAGCTCGGTTTTGGCGGCGTTGGAATAGGTGACAAAGCCGCGCTCAAACCAGTGGCTGGAGCCCGCCAGATCGGTGCAGGCCGCGGCGATCAACCCACCGGTGCAGCTTTCGGCGGTGGCCAGCATCCAGCCTTTTTTTTGAAGAAAATCAGCCACCAGCCCCCGTGAATTGGTCATAGTTTGCTATCTAAATAGTAACGTTCAACGGTGCCACGCCACCCACAGCGCCATCACGAAGAGGGTGCAGAACGCGGCCACCAGGTCGTCCAGCAGGATGCCAAAGCCGCCCCTGGCGCCAAAGCCGTGAAAGCGCCGGTCGGCCCAGGCCACCGGGCCGGGTTTGACGGCGTCAAAAAACCGGAACAGCACGAAGGCGACCAACTGCCCCCAGAGGCCGGTCGGCATGACCAGCCACAGCACCAGCCAGAACGCCACCACCTCGTCCCACACGATGGCGCCGGGGTCGGACACCCGCATGTGCCGCGCCGTCACGGTGCAGGCCGCCCAGCCCAGCGCCAGTGCGCCGCCGATCACCCAGCCGATCTGCGCCGGACTGAGCCAGGCCTGCAGCACCAGATAGGACGCCCAGCCCCACAACGTGCCCACTGTGCCGGGCGCCACCGGGCTCAGTCCCGCGCCGAAGCCCAGCGCGATCAGGTGCGCCGGGTGCGACAGCATGAAGCGGGCGCCCGGGCGCCGCACCGCAGGGCGCACCGAAGGGTTGACCGGCGGGTTCAGGGGATGGGACGGCCGGTGGACGGGCTCGGCTGCCGCAGCGTCGGCAGAAAAAACAGGCTCGGTCATGGGCGGATTATGGTGGAGCGCCCGCCGCGGTGGGCGTCGGCACGGGCATCAACCCCGCCAGGTGCTCGGCCCAGTAATCGATGCAGGCCCGGATCTTGGGCAGGCGGTGGCGTTCTTGCAGCATCACTGCGTGCACCGGCACCCGCGCGCCCGGCAGCTGCCCGGCCAGCACCGGCACCAGTTCGCCGCGCTGCACCAGCGGCTGGGCCAGCAAATCCATGAGGCGCGCAATGCCCACGCCCTGCAGCGCCAGCATCAGCGTCACGGCCGAATTGTCGGTGCGGGTGTGGCCGCTCACCAGCAGCTCGCGTGTCTTGCCCGCAACCGCCATCGCGCTGCCACTTGTGGCGGGGCGGGCCCGGCCTGCTGCGCCCGTTGCGGCCACAGCAGGCGCGCCGTCGGCCGCAGGCAGCGGCCAGCGGTTGAGCACCGGGTAGGTGCTGTTGCCCAGCAGCCGGTGCTGCAGCAGGTCGTCGGGGTGGGTGGGCGTGCCGTGCCGCGCCAGGTAGGCCGGGGCGGCGTAGAGCTGGCGGCTGTATTCGCCAATCTGGCGCGCGACCACGGTTTCGCTGTGCGGGCCGCCGGTGCGGATGGCGATGTCGATGCCGTCGCGCGCCATGTCGGCCATGCGGTCGTCGGCGCTGATGTCCACATGCAGTTGCGGGTAGCGGTCGTACAGGGCGTTCAGGCTGGGCGCGATGACGATCTGCGCCAGCACCGGGCTCACGCTCACGCGCACCCAGCCGCTGGGCCCGCTGAGCTTGCCGTGCAGCTCGGCGGCCAGTTCGTCGGTGGTGCCCAGCAGCTGTCGGCCATAGGCCAGAAAGGTGTCGCCCTCGTCGGTGAGCGACAGGCCGTGCGTGCTGCGGTGCAGCAGCCGCACACCGCAGGCGGCCTCCAGCCGCGCCAGCGCCCGCGTGACCTGGCTGACCGGCACATCGCGCTCCCGCGCGGCCGCCGACAGGGTGCCCAGTTCGGCAATGCGGGCGAACAGGGCCACGTCGTCCAGTTGAAGTTGCATGCGGAATTTTGACTTTGTTTTGCAAAAAATGCAAAACCAATGTGGATATTTAGCCGTTTCCGGTGGTTGGACAAATCAATACATTCAACACACCGATGTTTTTCAGGAGTGTTTCATGACCCACCTCAGCCACCCCACCGCCCTTGCCCCATTGCCAGCGGGCGAACTGGCCCGCCTGCACGACCGCGCCCGCGAGGATGCCGAAGCCCTGCGCGCCGAGGCGATGGACGATTTCTGGCGGGGCGCCAACGCAGCGTTTGCGGCCACGCTGGACACGGCGCAACGCAGTGCCCAACGGCTGGCGCACCGGTTGGCCCGGCGCGAACGGGCTGCCCGGCGCGGGACTGTCGGCGCTTGCGGCAACGGTATGCCACGGCTTCGACAGGCTCAGCCCGAACGGGGAGTCATTGGCCTTGAAAGTGCAATAAGCCGTCAGGCGAAGTGATCAAACGACGCGTAGCGGCGTTCCAGCGGCTGGCCTGCGGCGTCCACCAGGCGCAGGCCCGGCGCGGCCTCGATCACGCCGATGCGCGTGACCGGCGTGGCGGTGGCGTGGGCGGCGGCCTGCACAGCGTCGCGCGCAGCGGTGGGCGCAGTGAACGCGAGTTCGTAGTCGTCGCCGCCCGCCAGCACGCATTCCAGCAGAAAATCTGAAGAAAAATGGCCTTCTCCCCCCGTCAAAAGGTCATTGTCAGCTATTAACTGCATAGCAACCGGGGTGTCGATGCGCGCGCCCACGCGGGAGGCCCGCAGCACGTGCCCGAGGTCGCCCAGCAGGCCGTCGCTCACGTCCACCGCCGCGCTGGCCACGCCGCGCAGCGCCTGGCCCAGCGCCACGCGTGGGGTGGGCTGCTCCATGCGCGAGCGCGCCGCCTCAAACAGTTCGGCACTGGCCGACACGGTGCCGCGAAACACCTCGAGCGCCAGCCGCGCCAGCCCGAGCGAGCCGCTCACGTACAGGTCGTCGCCCACCTGTGCGCCCGAGCGCAGCAGCGCCGGACGGGGGCTGCCGGGGGCGGGCACTTCGCCAAACACGGTGATGCAGAGGTTGAGCGGGCCGCGCGTGGTGTCGCCGCCCACCAGTTCGCAGCCGTGGGCGTCGGCCAGCGCGAACAGCCCGCGCGAAAACCCCTCGAGCCAGGCCGTGTGGACCTCGGGCATCGACAGTGCCAGCGTGAAGGCCAGCGGCCGTGCGCCGCAGGCGGCCAGATCGCTGAGGTTGACGGCCAGCGCCTTGTGGCCCAGGCGGGCCGGATCGACCGTGGACAAAAAATGCCGCCCCTCGACCAGCATGTCGCAGCTGACGGCCAGTTGCATGCCGGGCGCCGGTTGCAGCAGCGCGCAGTCGTCGCCCACGCCCAGCGTCACACCGGCCGTGCGCTGCCCGGGCGCTGGCCCACGGGCAAAGTAGCGCTGGATCAGTTCGAACTCACCCATGGGCAGAACCGGTGGCGTGGCGTGCGCGGTGGCGGTCGGCGCGCGCGCGCGCGGCGTCCAGAAAGGACTGCATCATCGGGCCGCTGTCGAGCAGGTGCTTTTGTGTTTCACCGGGCGTGAGGTGGAATTCCGGGTGCCACTGCACGCCCATCACAAACCCCGGCCCTTCGTGCCGGATGGCCTCGATGATGCCGTCCTCGGGACTGCGCGCCTCGACCACCAGGCCGTTGCCCAGGCGATCCACGCACTGGTGGTGGATGCTGGTCACGGTGTGGCGGGTGGCGCTGGGGTACAGCCCGGCCAGACGGGAACCGGGGGCAAATTCCACCGCGTGCATCAGGCGGTCGTAGTGCGTGGGGTGCTGGTGCGAGTGGGCGCCCGGCCACAAGGTGGGAATGTCCTGCACCAGTGTGCCGCCGAAATACACGTTCATGAGCTGCGCGCCGCGGCACACGCCCAGCACCGGTTTGCCGGCTTCGATGAAGCCGCGCAGCAAGGCCAGTTCGTAGCGGTCGCGGATCGGGTCGCCGCGCCATTCGTGCTGGATCGGCGTGGCGCCATAGGTTTCGGGGCAGACATCGACGCCGCCCTGCAGCACCAGGCCGTCCAGCAAATCCACCATGTCGGCCATGGGCGCGGGGTCGACGAGGGCGGCGCTTTCCTCATCCACAAATGGCACCATCAGCGCAATCGCGCGGTGCGCCATGACCCAGTGCGCCATCGAGCTTTCCAGAAACTGCAGCCGTTTTTGGGGCAAACCCAGCCCCGGCGGCGGATCGTGCAGCAGGCGGGCCGAGATTCCAATGCGAAGCGTCATGGGGGACTCCTCAGGGGTGAAGCTGTTCGGGCGGAAGGTCAGGCGAGGGCGCAGCCGAAGCGGCGATGGACGGCTCGGCGGCCGGGGCCCCATTGGGGGCCAGGGTGTCGCCCGACCACAGCAGGGCGCGCGTGGCAATCGGCGGGCCGATGGTTTCCAGGATGGCCACGGCCGCCAGCACCACCGAGGCAACCACCGCCCCGTCGGCCGGGAACAACTGCACCGTGGTGTTGACCAGGCCGATGGCCAACCCGGCCATGGGAATCAGCAGCAGTCCCGTGGTGGCCGCCTGGCGCGCCGGCACGCCCACGGCCAGCGAGGCCGCCCCCACGCCAGTCCATTTGGCCACCGAACGGCCCACCACAAACAGCAGCGCCGCGGGGGCGTACTTGAGCATCTCGTCCACGTGCAGGTTGGCGCCCGCGTACACAAACAGCACGATGAAGAACAGCTCGAAGGCCGGGCCGAACTCCAGGTTGGCCACCAGTTCCTCGCGCTCCAGGCTGCGCACCACCAGGCCCAGCACCAACGGGGCAAACAGCGCCGACAGTTTGAGCATGAGCGCGGCGCCCAGGGTGATGGTCACCGCACCGACCACCAGCGCCAACTGGTACTGGTGCGCCGCCTTGGTCTTGCGCGCCGCGTGGTGCAGCACCAGGCCCACACCGGCGCCCAACGCGGCCGAACCCAGCAGGTGGTACAGCGGCTGGCCGAGCATGGTGGCCAGTGGCGCATCGGCCATCGCGTGCTGCACGGGCAACAGCGCGGCAAACACGACAAACGCGATGAAATTGTTCATGGCCACCAGCGCGCTGGCCCGCCGGGTGACCGGGCCGTCGGCGCCCATCTCGTGCGAAACGTGAATCAGCACGGCCGGCGACGATGAAATGGCCAGCGCCGCAATGATGGCCGCGGGCAGCCGGGTGATGCCCACCAGCCCGAGCACGAAATACACCACCGCAAACGTCAGTGCGCTCTCGAACAGCGACACGGCCACCAGCGCCTTGTCGGTCGCCAGGGTCTTGACGTCCAGTGACAGGCCCAGCCGGTAGAGGATCAGCCCGAGCGCCACGTCGATCACGATGCGCGCACCGGCCAGCGCCTCGTGGCTGACCAGGTGCAGCACATTGGGCCCGGCAATGAAACCCACCAGCATGAAGCCCGTGATGCTGGGCAGCCAGCGCCAGTGATGCGCCGCAAAGCCACCCAGGGACCCCCAGAACAGCAGGAGGCCAAAGAAAAACAGCGTGTTGACCGGCATCGGCCACGAGGGGAGAAATTCCATGAGGGGTAAAACCTGTCGCCGTGTCGATCAGGCCACGACGGAACCATGTGGACCGATGATACCGGCGCCGCGATGCCCTTGCCCCGCGCGGCGGGATGGCGGGAGGGTCAGTCGGCGTGACCGCGAAACGAACGCGCCGCCCGCCGGATCACTTCGGCCAGCAGCCGCTCCTGGCCCTGCAGTTCGCGCAGCCAGCGCGCGTCGTTGTGATTGCGGTTGACGTCGGCGCGCAGCATCTGCACGGCGGCACCCGCGCCGAGCCGGGTGGCATGGTCGTGGATTTTGTGCATGGTCAGCAGGATGTGCTCGCGCATGGGCATGTGCTCGCCGCTGGCCGGGTCCACGTACACCGCGTCCAGCCCGAAGCGGCAAGCCTGGAAGCGGTTGTAGGTGTAGACCAGGTAGTCGTCTTCCTGCGGCATGAAGGGCTGATCCTCCATCAGCCACGACGCCAGGGCCTGCACATAGCCGGCCAGCGCGGCCGCCCGTTCGACCGTGAGCGGTGTGTCGAACACCCGGATCTCGATGGTGCCGAATTCGGGCTTGGGGCGGATGTCCCAGTAAAAATCCTTCATGCTCTTGACCACGCCAGTGTGCGTCATCTTGTTGAAGTACACCGTGAATTCGTCCCAGGTCAGCGCGAAGGGCGCGCGCCCCGACAGCGGGAAGGCGAACACCGAATTCAGCCGCGCCGAGTCAAACGCCGTGTCCTGCCCCTGCACGTAGGGCGACGAGGCCGACAGCGCAATGAAGTGCGGGATGTAGCGCGACATGCGGTGCAGCAGCCGCAGGGCGGTGTCGGCGTCCGGGCAGCCCACGTGCACGTGCTGGCCAAAAATCGTGAACTGCTTGGAAAGATAGCCATACAGCTCGGACAACTCGCGAAACCGCGGCTTGTCGTAAATGCGCTGCTCGTGCCATTGCTGGAACGGGTGGGTGCCGCCGCCCACCACGGCGATGTTGAGCTTGTCCGCACTTTTGACCAGCGCGTCGCGGATCTGGCTGAGCTGCCCCAGCACCTCTGACGACGACTGGCACACGCCGGTGGAGATCTCGATCATGCTTGACGTCATCTCGGGCACCACACTGCCGGGCAGATCGTGCTTTTTCATGAGGCGCAGCATGTCGCTGGCGTAGGGGGCGAGGTCGTAGTCGTGGGTGTTGACGAGTTGCAGCTCCAGTTCGACACCCAGCGACAGCGCGCCGGATTTCTGGAACGGCTCCAGGGCGATGGGGTTGGGGGCCTCAGTCACGGGCGTCTCCGGTGTTGGGGGCCAATGGCGCCAACGGCAGCGGCGCCCAGGGCTTGGAGCTCTCGCCCGCGCGGTAAATGGCCACCGATGCGATCACGGCGCCGAGCACCTCCATGAGCAAAATGGCGGGCAGCGCCACGGCCGAGATGTCGCGGCCCAGCGCGGGCGCAGCCGCGGCAAACTGCGAGGTGATCAACAGCGCCACAGCCGACATCGGCGCCATCGCGCAGCCGACCCACAGCGCCTGCCTCCAGCTGGCGCCGCTGCCCGCGTTGCCCAATGCCACGCCGACAATCTTGGCCAGCGCACGTGCGCCGACCAGCGCCAGCACGAGGCTGGCCACCAGCGTGCTCCAGTCGGCCTGCGCGGCCATGATGGACACCAGCACGAACATCAGCATGGTCAGAATGGACGACGCCGTGCCAAGCTGTCGCGGCCAGGCCCAGGGCCGCGGGTTGAGCTGCTTGAGCAGCATGCCGCCGATCAGCGCGGCCAGCGGTGCCGAGCCGCCAAAGTGGGCGGCCAGCGCAGTGCCCGCCGCAATCAGCGCCAGCAGCAGCATGGAGGTGTTCTCGCTGGTCGGGCTCATCACGCGCAGGGCCGAGCGCATCAGCAGCGCCAGCAGGCCCCCAACGACCAGGGACAAGCCCAGCACCACCACCACAGGATAGGTTGCCTCCAGCAAATCCAGGGGCGGGCGCTCCATCAGTCCGGCGTGGGCGGCACCGAGCGTCAGGGCATACAGCGTGCTCAGGGTGCTCAGCATCATGGCGCGCTCGGTGACCGGCCCGGCGGCGCGGGTGTCGTGGATCACGCGGCTCAGCACGGCGGGCGAGGCGGCCATCGCCACCAGGGCCAGCGGATGCGCCACCGCCTCGTTCAGACCCAGCGCATCCATCGTGTAAAACACGGCGAAATAAGTGAACGCGGACTCGGCCACGCTTTGCACCAGCACCATCGGGTTGTGCCGGAACCAGCGCAGTGGAATGCGCCCCCCGGCTTCAAACAGCACCACGGCCACGCCCAGCTCCAGCAGGAACAGGCCGATGCCCTGCAGCGGCCAGACCGCGCCACTGAAACCGGCCAGCCCCGCCACGGTGCCGAGCAGCGAATAGCCCACCACCTTGGGCAGCCCGGTGTAGCGTTGCAGCAGGTAGCCGGTGGCGGTGGCCGCCGCCAGCAGCAGCGACCACTGCACGGTGGGCAGGCCCGCAGAAGGTTTGAGCCATGAGGCCCAGAAATCCATGAATTCAATCATTCGTCCGGATCCTCACGGTTAAACAGGAGCCTGGCGCATGGGCACGCGAGGTGCAGGCCGTTGCACCGGTTGCGATGCGATCCGCCGCGAGCGAGGCGGGAAAAATGGCGCGCTCGGGAGATCAAGCGAAAGGCCGAAAGGCCGCCTGAAAGTGGGGCAGTGTACTTCAGCGCCTGGACGCCAAATCTGAAAACCCCTGATTTTCATGGGAAGCCGTTGCAGGTGCGGCGCGAGTCGTTCGGAGCCCGCGGTCAGTGCAGCAACCGGCCAGGGGGCGCACTCTCGGAGGCGACCAGATGGAACACGGGAATGGCCGCTTCAAACCGCTCGCCATCGTCGGCCACGCAAAAGTAGCTGCCCTGCATGGTGCCGCTGGCGCTGCGCAGGCGGCTGCCGCTGCTGTACTGGAACGACTCGCCGGGTTGGAGCAGCGGCTGGTGTCCGACCACGCCCAGGCCCTTGACTTCTTCCACATGGCCATTGCTGTCGGTGATGACCCAATGCCGTGCGATCAGCTGGGCGGGCACCGTGCCGCTGTTGGTCACGGTCACGGTATAGGCAAAGCTGAAGACGTGCTTGTCCGGCGCCGACTGCTCGGGAAGGTAGCGCGGCGCCACCTGCACGGTGAACTGATAAGAAGACATGCCGCAGATGTTACCTGTGGCCGGGCGTTGTGCCGATACAGGGGTCTTGCGCTGCGCGTCGGCGGGGCCCCGCAAACTGCGACAATCCGGCCCATGAACCCGTCCTCCCACCGCACTTTCCGCATCGCCCCGTCCATCCTCTCGGCCGACTTTGCCCGGCTGGGGGATGAGGTCCGCAACGTCATCGCCGCCGGCGCGGACTGGATCCATTTCGACGTCATGGACAACCATTACGTGCCCAACCTGACCTTCGGGCCCATGATCTGCAGCGCCCTCAAACCGCACGCGAAAACGCCAGCGGGTGTGCCCGTGCCGATTGACGTGCACCTGATGGTGCAGCCCGTGGACGCGCTGGCCGCGGCGTTCGCCGATGCGGGCGCCGACCTGATCAGCTTCCACCCCGACGCCTCGGGCCACGTGCACCGCAGCGTCCAGGCCATCAAGGCCAAAGGCTGCCAGGCCGGGCTGGTGTTCAACCCCGCGCAGCCGCTGGACGTGCTCGACTGGGTGATCGACGACATCGACCTGGTGCTGATCATGTCGGTCAACCCGGGCTTTGGGGGCCAGAGCTTCATCGATTCGGCATTGCGCAAGATTGAGGACGTGCGCCGCCGCATCGACGCCACCGGCAAGGACATCCGGCTGGAGGTGGACGGCGGCATCAAGACCGACAACATCCGCCGCGTCGCCGACGCCGGGGCCGACACCTTCGTGGCCGGCAGCGCGATTTTTGGCAAACCCGACTACCCAGGCGTGATCCAGCAGATGCGCGCCGCGCTGGCGGTATGAGCGTGGGGGCCGACGAGCGCCGCGCCGGGCCGCCCCAAGCAAGCTCAGCCCCCTCGGGGCTGAGGGCTGCGGCTCTGGCCCTGCCTGCGCAGGGCCGGACAGCCCGAAGGGACGCTGACTCTGGCAGCGTCTCGTCCAGCGAACCACACGAAGTGGGGAGCGTGGGGGCTAAATCCCTCCACGCAGTGATCGTCGACCTCGACGGCACGATGGTGGACACCCTGGGTGACTTTGCCGAGGCGCTCAACCGCACGCTCACCGACCTGTCGCTGCCCGGCATCGGGCGCGAAGCCATTGGGCACATGGTGGGCAAGGGGTCCGAACATCTGATCCGCGCCGTGCTGGCCCATGTGGGCGGCCCCGCGCAGGCCTATGACCGCGCCTGGGCCCGCTACCAGCACCATTACGAAGCCGTCAACGGCCAGTACGCGGTCGTGTTCGCCGGCGTGGCCGATGGCCTGACGCGCTTGCGTGCGCGGGGCCTGCGCCTGGCCTGTCTGACCAACAAACCCACGCGCTTCGCCGTGGCGTTGCTGCGAGCCAAAGGGTTGGACGGCCATTTTGAACAGGTGTTTGGCGGCGACGCGTTCGAGCGCAAAAAGCCCGACCCTCTGCCGTTGCTGAAAACCTGCGAAGCGCTGGGCGCCGTGCCTGGCCGCACCCTGATGGTGGGCGATTCCAGCAATGACGCCCAGGCCGCCCGCGCCGCCGGTTGCCCGGTGGTGCTCGTCACCTACGGCTACAACCACGGCGAACCGGTGCGCGCCGTCGATGCCGATGGCTTCGTGGATTCATTGATGGACATCACCATCGCTTGACAGCGCACAGAGCCCACCGGCCGCCGCGCCGGGCCGCCCCAAGCAAGCTCAGCCCCCTCGGGGGGGCAGCGAACCACACGAAGTGGGGAGCGTGGGGGCCGCCGAGCGCCGCGCCGGGCCGCCCCAAGCAAGCTCAGCCCCCTCGGGGGGCAGCGAACCACACGAAGTGGGGAGCGTGGGGGCCGCCGAGCGCCGCGCCGGGCCGCCCCAAGCAAGCTCAGCCCCCTCGGGGGGGCAGCGAACCACACGAAGTGGGGAACGTGGGGGCCGCCGAGCGCCGCGCCGGGCCGCCCCAAGCAAGCTCAGCCCCCTCGGGGGGCAGCGAACCACACGAAGTGGGGAGCGTGGGGGCCTTATCTCATCCGGCCTTGCCCAGCAACGCCTCCTTGAGCTTCCAGTCGGCGGGGTTGGGGCCGAGCCAGATGCGCAGCAAGGCATTGAAGAACTCAGGCTCCTTGAACGGCTCGCCTTCGACCTTGCCTTTGACGGTGAGCACCATGCCCTTGCCGGGCAGCCAGTCGATGACGAAGGTTTCGCCCTTGAGCAGTTTTTTGTGGTCCGAGAAGATCTGGCTCATGCGCATCACACCGGGCACCAGCTTGGAGAACGCAGCCTTTTCCATGTTGTCTTCCATGCCGCGCGAGAACAGCTTGCCCAGCTCGGCCGAGTCAATGTCGCGCAGCATGGTGATGGCCATGCGCTTGGCGCCCGGCATGGCGAGCACTTCTTCGGTGGTGGACGCCTTTTTGCTGAGGTACAGCCCCGCGGTGTACACCTTGAAAACCACCTTGTAGCGAATGCCCGCGCCGTTCAGGGTGAGCTTGCTGCCGCTCACGTCCTGGCTGTCTTCGATCTTGACGCCGGCCAGCTCGACCGGCGCGGCCGCCGCAAGGCTGGAGGACACGGCAAGCCACAGGCCAAGGCCCATCAGGGAAATCAGACGCATCGGAAGGCTCCAGAAAAAAGAACGGTCGTTCGGAAACAGTGATTTTCCGGCGGATGGCGCCGCCGCGCATCAGGGATTCGCCTGATCTGGCGGCTTTGCTACACTTGCCGCACGATGTTCATTCACCGCACCGCGATCACAGGTTTGAGCGACCGGGGAGCCTGGCCCTGGCGTCAGCCATCCTCCGTGCGCCCCTGACCGGGGCCTGACCGGCGCGGCCCCTTGCCGTGTCCCCCGCGCTTTGCACACCCGCGAAGCAACCGAATGAATGAACGCGGCAGCGTCCTGGAATCTTTTTCAACCAGGACCGCGCCGCCGGGCTGGAGGCTCCATCCGTGATCACCGAACTTGAATTCAAAAGTCTGAGCTCGCAAGGCTACAACCGCATTCCGCTGATGGCGGAGGCCTTTGCCGATCTCGAGACCCCGCTGTCGTTGTACCTGAAGCTTGCGCACTCGCGCGATGGCGGCAAATTCAGCTTCCTGCTCGAATCCGTGGTCGGCGGCGAGCGTTTCGGCCGCTACAGCTTCATTGGCCTGCCCGCGCACACGCAGATCCGCGTCAGCGGCTTTGGCGCCGACACCGTGACCGAAGTCGTGCGCGACGGCGCCGTCGTCGAAACCGCCCGCAGCAACCCGCTGGACTTCATTGCGGCGTACCAGAAGCGCTTCAAGGTGGCGCTGCGCCCGGGCCTGCCGCGCTTTTGCGGTGGCCTGGCCGGTTACTTTGGCTACGACACGGTGCGCCACATCGAGAAGAAGCTGGCGCAGACCTGCCCGCCCGACACGTTGGGCTGCCCCGACATCCTGCTGCTGCAATGCGAGGAGCTGGCCGTCATCGACAACCTGTCGGGCAAGCTCTACCTCATCGTCTACGCCGACCCGGCCCGCCCCGAGGCCTACGCCAACGCCAAGAAGCGGCTGCGCGAACTGCGCGAGCAGCTCCAGTATTCAGTCAGCGCACCCGTGGTCAAGGCCACGCAAAGCTACCCGGCCGAGCGCGACTTTGCCAAGGCCGACTACATCGCAGCCGTGGAGCGCGCCAAGGCGCTGATTGCGGGCGGCGACTTCATGCAGGTGCAGGTGGGCCAGCGCATCAAGAAGCGCTACACCGAAAGCCCGCTCAGCCTGTACCGCGCGCTGCGCTCGCTCAACCCTTCGCCCTACATGTACTACTACCACTTTGGCGATTTCCACGTGGTGGGGGCCTCGCCCGAGATCCTGGTGCGCCAGGAGAGCGTGGAGATTCCCTTGAGCGCCAACGTGAGCGACGCCGGGCCGCCCCAAGCCAGCTCAGCCCCCATGGGGCTGAGGGCTGCGGATCTGGCCCTGCCTGCGCAGGGCCGGACAGCCCGAAGGGACGCTGACTCTGGCAGCGTCTCGTCCAGCGAACCACACGAAGTGGGGAGCGTGGGGGCCACCGAGCGCCGCGCCGGGCCGCCCCAAGCCAGCTCAGCCCCCTCGGGGGGCAGCGAACCACACGAAGTGGGGAGCGTGGGGGCTTTACAGGCCGCCGCGCCGGGCCGCTCCCAAGCCAGGCCAACCCCCCCGGGGGGCAGCGAACCACACGAAGTGGGGAGCGTGGGGGCCACCGAGCGCCGCGCCGGGCCGCCCCAAGCAAGCTCAGCCCCCCCGGGGGGCAGCGAACCACACGAAGTGGGGAGCGTGGGGGCCACAATACCTGCACAAAAAATCACCATTCGCCCGCTGGCCGGCACCCGCCCGCGCGGGGCCACGCCCGAAAAAGACAAGGCCGCCGAGGCCGAACTGCTCAATGACCCGAAAGAACGCGCCGAGCACGTGATGCTGATCGACCTAGCGCGCAACGACATCGGCCGCATCGCCCAGACCGGCAGCGTCAAGGTGACCGAGGCCTTCACGGTCGAGCGCTACAGCCACGTCATGCACATCGTGAGCAACGTCGAGGGCCTCCTGCGCGACGGGCCCGACGGCCAGCCGGTGGGCAACATGGACGTGCTGCGGGCCACCTTCCCTGCGGGCACGCTCACCGGCGCGCCCAAGGTGCACGCGATGGAACTGATCGACCAGCTCGAACCCACCAAACGCGGCCTGTACGGCGGCGCCTGCGGCTACCTGAGCTACGCCGGCGACATGGACGTGGCCATCGCCATCCGCACCGGCATCGTCAAGGACGGCATGCTGTACGTGCAGGCGGCGGCCGGTGTCGTGGCCGACTCGGTGCCCGAGCTGGAATGGCAGGAAACCGAAGCCAAGGCCCGCGCCCTGCTGCGCGCGGCCGAACTGGTCGAGGAGGGTCTGGAATGAGTACCGTAGCCGCGGCGCCGGGCCGCCCCAAGCAAGGCACGGCCCCCTCGGGGCTGAGGGCTGCGGCTCCGGGCCTGCCTGCGCAGGGCCGGACAGGCCGAAGGGCCGCTGCCTCTGGCAGCGACTCGTACAGCGCAGATCGCGCAGCGACAAGCGTGGGGGCCCTATGAACGTTCTGGTGGTCGACAACTACGACTCGTTCACCTACAACATCGTCCAGTACCTGGGCGAGCTGGGGGCCGAGGTCGAGGTGTTTCGCAACGACGAGATCACGCTCGACGGCATCGCCGCCCGTGCGCCCGACCGGCTGGTCATCTCGCCCGGGCCGTGCTCGCCGGCCGAAGCCGGTATTTCGGTGGCGGCGATCCGGCACTTTGCGGGTCGGCTGCCGATCCTGGGGGTGTGCCTGGGGCACCAGAGCATCGGCGCGGCGTTTGGCGGGAAGATCGTGCGGGCGCAGCAGCTCATGCACGGCAAGACCAGCGTGATCACCACCACGCAGGAAGGCGTGTTTGCCGGGCTGCCCCGGCAGTTCACCGTCAACCGCTACCACTCGCTGGCGATCGACCCGGCCAGCTGCCCCGACGTGCTGGCCGTCACCGCGCGCACCGACGACGGCGAGATCATGGGCGTGCGGCACCAGACGCTGGCCATCGAAGGCGTACAGTTTCACCCGGAGTCCATCCTCACCGAGCACGGCCACGCCATGCTGCAGAACTTTCTGACCCAGCGGGTGGCTGTGAAATAGTCCTGTTTATATAGCAAACTATATCCATTTGACGGGGGCTAAAGGCCAATTTAATGCATAAAACCCCAGAATCCATCGTGGACCTGCGCAGCGACACCGTGACGCAGCCTGTGCCCGCCATGCGCGAGGCCATGTTCAACGCACCGCTGGGCGACGACGTGTTTGGCGACGACCCCAGCGTCAACGCGCTGCAGGACAAGATCGCCGCGCTGCTGGGCTTTGAGGCCGCGCTGTTCATGCCCACGGGCACCCAGAGCAACCTGTGCGGCATCCTCGCCCACTGCCAGCGCGGCGACGAATACCTCGTGGGCCAGATGGCGCACTGCTACCGGTGGGAAGGCGGTGGCGCGGCCGTGTTCGGCAGCGTGCAGCCGCAGCCGATTGCGCACCAGGCCGACGGCACGCTGGCACTGGCCGACATCGAAGCCGCCATCAAACCCGACGACCCGCACTTTGCGCGCACCCGGCTGCTGGCGCTGGAGAACACGCTGGGCGGCCAGTTGCTGCCGTTCGACTACCTCGATCAGGCCACGGCCCTGGCCACGCGCCACGGCCTGGCGCGGCACCTGGACGGCGCGCGCCTGTTCAACGCTGCGGTGGCGCAGGCCGAGCGGTTGGCGCTGGACGGCTGCCCGCAGGGCAGCGGGGCTCACGCAGTGGGCGAGCGGGGGGATACAACGGCCGCCGCGCCGGGCCGCTCCCAAGCCAGGCCAGCCCCCTCGGGGGGCAGAGAGCCACACGCAGTGGGCGAACGTGGGGGCATATTCTTCCAGGCCCGGCGCATCGCGCAGTGCTTTGACAGCGCGTCGATCTGCTTCAGCAAGGGCCTGGGCGCGCCCGCCGGGTCGGCCTTGTGCGGGTCTGGTGAATTCATCGCCCGTGCACGACGCCTTCGCAAGATGGCCGGCGGGGCGATGCGCCAGGCGGGCTTGCTGGCGGCGGCGGCAAGTTGGGCACTGGACCACCATGTCGAGCGCCTGGCGCAAGACCACGCGCTGGCCCGCCGGTTGGCCGAAGGGTTGGCAGGGATTGACGGCCTGCAGGTGGAGCCGCCGCACAGCAACATCCTGTTTGTCGGTCTGACCGGCCCGGCCGCGGCGCACTCGGCCGGCCTGCTGCCATACCTGGCCGCACACGGCGTGCTGGCCACGGGCCTGTACCGCCTGCGGTTTGTCACGCACCTGGGCGTGGACGCCGACGGCATCGACCGCACCATCGGGTTGATCCACGATTATTTTGCGGGGAAGGCATGAGCGCCGCGCCGGGCCGCCCCAAGCAAGCTCAGCCCCCTGTGGGGGCAGCGAACCACACGAAGTGGGGAGCGTGGGGGGCACCATGATGGACTCGATCAACCATCTCGCGTGGTTCATCGCCGCCGGGCTGCTGCTCAACCTCACGCCCGGGCCCGACGTGGTGTACATCGTCACCCACGGCCTGCGGCACGGCGCGCGCGCGGGCATGGTGGCGGCACTGGGCATCACCGCGGGCTGCTTCGTGCACATCTTTGCGGGGGCGCTGGGCGTGAGCGCGCTGATCGCCGCGTCGGCCACGGCCTTTGCCGTGCTCAAGTGGCTGGGGGCGGCCTACCTGGTGTATGTGGGGGCCACGCTGCTGTTCTCACGACGCCAGAATACTATGAAGGAAGTAGCAAACAATGACCATTCCACGGGGGCTGGAGCCATTATTTCCTTGAAAAAGATATTTTTGCAGGGTTTCTGGACCAACGCGCTGAACCCCAAGGTGGCGCTGTTCTTTCTGGCATTTTTGCCGCAGTTCATCGTGCCGGGCGGCACCCACAGCACCAACGCCACCTGGGCCTTCCTGCTGCTCGGCCTGGTGTTCAACTTCAACGGGCTGTGGGTCAACCTGGGCTGGGCGCTGCTGGCCGCGTGGATCGCGCGGCGCGTGACGGCGCTGCAAAAAGCCATGGGCCTGCTCGAACGGCTGGCCGGTGCCATGTTCATCGGTTTCGGGCTCAAACTGGCCCTGTCCGACCCTCCATCCCGGTAAGCCGAAATCCAGCTTCGCAAAACTCAGGAGATCCCCATGCCCATCACCCCGCAGGAGGCGCTGCAGCGCACCATCGAACACCGCGAGATTTTCCACGACGAGATGCTCAGCGTGGTGCGCAAGATCATGAGCGGCGAGATGTCGCCCGTGATGATGGCCGCGCTCATCACCGGGTTGCGCGTCAAGAAGGAGACCATCGGCGAGATCACCGCCGCGGCGCAGGTCATGCGCGAGTTCTCCACCAAGGTGCACGTGGCCGACAAGACGAACCTGGTGGACATCGTGGGCACGGGCGGTGACGGCTCGCACACCTTCAACATCTCCACCTGTGCCATGTTCGTGGCGGCCGCTGCGGGCGCCAGGACCGCCAAACACGGCGGGCGCAGCGTCAGCAGCAAGAGCGGCAGTGCCGACGTGCTGGAAAGCCTGGGCGTCAACATCAACCTCAAGCCCGACGCCATCGCCCAGTGCATCGCGCAGGTGGGCATCGGCTTCATGTTCGCGCCCAACCATCACAGTGCCATGCGCCACGTGGCGCCGGTGCGCAAGGAGCTGGGCGTGCGCACCATCTTCAACATCCTCGGGCCGCTGACCAACCCTGCAGACGCGCCCAACATCCTGATGGGCGTGTTCCACCCCGACCTGGTGGGCATCCAGGTGCGCGCGTTGCAGCGCCTGGGCACCCACCACGCGGTGGTGGTGTACGGGCGCGACGGCATGGACGAGGTCAGCCTGGGCGCCGCCACGCTGGTGGGCGAGCTGAAAAACGGCGCGATCAGCGAATACGAAATCCACCCCGAAGACTTCGGCCTGCCCATGGCCAGCAACCGCGCGCTCAAGGTGGAGACACCCGAGCAGTCGCGCGCCATGCTGCTGGGCGTGCTCGACAATGAACTCGGCGCCGCGCGCGACATCGTCATCCTCAATGCCGGCGTGGCGCTGTATGCGGCCAATGTGGTCGATTCAATGAAGGCCGGCGTGGCCCGGGCGCGCGACGCCATCGAGTCGGGCGCGGCCAAGGCCAAGCTCGATCAACTGGTGACCACGGCGCACGCGCTGGCCACTTGAACAACATCAGGAACACCATGTCCGACATCCTCGAGAAAATCATCGCCGTCAAACGCGAGGAAATTGCCACCGCGCAAAAGCGGGTGCCGCTGGCCGCCATGCGGGCCGACGCCGAGAGCCGTGTGCTCACGCGCGACTTTGTGGGCGCGCTGCGCGCCAAAATCGCCGCCGGGCAGTCGGCGGTGATTGCCGAAATCAAGAAAGCCAGCCCGTCCAAAGGCGTGCTTCGCGCCGAATTCGAGCCGGCCGACATCGCCCAAAGCTACGCCGAAAACGGTGCCGCCTGCCTCTCGGTGCTGACCGACCGGCAGTTCTTCCAGGGCCAGGTGGACTATCTGAAGCAGGCCCGGGCGTCATGCCTGCTGCCGGTGCTGCGCAAGGATTTCATGGTCGATGCCTACCAGATCTACGAATCCCGCGCGATGGGGGCCGACGCCATCCTGCTGATCGCCGCCTGCCTGGACGACGCGCAGATGAAAGACCTGGAGGCCGTGGCGCGCTCGCTCGACATGGCGGTGCTGGTGGAGGTGCACAACGCCGCCGAACTGGCGCGCGCGCTTTTGCTCAAAACCCCGCTGGTGGGCGTCAACAACCGCAATTTGCACACCTTTGAGGTGTCGCTCGAGACCACACTGGCACTTCGCAAAGAAGTGCCGCAGGACCGGCTTCTCATCACGGAATCAGGTATTTTGACGCGCGAAGACGTCCTGAAGATGAAAGATGCAAACGTCCATGCGTTTCTGGTGGGTGAAGCCTTCATGCGCGCCGACGACCCCGGCACGGCCTTGGCGGCCTTGTTTGCGTCCTGAAAACACTACTATAAAAATAGCAAACTATCGAATACTGACGGGGGATAGATGGCAATTTCCCCGAAAAAATGAGTGAAGACGATCTGCTGGGGCCGAAGCCCCGTCTGGCGGCCTGGATGCCCGCGGCATGGCCGGTTGCCAGCGGCTGGGCGCCGGTGGTCGATGCGTTCATGGCCAGTGCCCAGGGTCGACAGCTCGGGTCGTTCGTCCGGTCGCGGTTGGACGCCGGCGCGGTGGTCTACCCGCCCGAGCCGCTGCGGGCGCTGGCGCTGACCGCGCTGGCCGACGTGCACGTCGTCGTGCTCGGGCAAGACCCGTATCACGGCGCCGGCCAGGCCGAGGGGCTGGCGTTCTCGGTGGCGCCGGGCGTTCGGCCGCCGCCCTCGCTGCGCAACATTTTTAAGGAATTGCAGCGCGACCTGGGCCTGCCCATGCCCGCCGACGGCTCGCTTGTGCGCTGGGCGCGCCAGGGTGTGCTGCTGCTCAACACCAGCCTCACGGTGGAGGACGGGCTGCCCGCCAGCCATGCCAAAAAAGGCTGGGAGGAGCTCACCGATGCCTTGCTGACGGCCGTGGCCGCGCAGGCGTCGCCCTGCGTTTACCTGCTGTGGGGTGCGCACGCACAAGCGAAAGCGCCGCTGATCCGGGAAATTGCGGGGCGCTGCGGTCGGGAGGCGCTGGTGTTGCAGGCCAATCACCCGTCGCCACTGTCTGCCTTGCGGCCGCCCATGCCGTTCATCGGGTGTGGACATTTTTCAAAAGCACAATCCTGGCTGGCAGCGCGCGGGCAGCCCATCCGGTTCTGACCCGTCGCGCCGGGGGCAGGGTGAAACGCCGGGGCGACGCTGGCGATGCCACCCAAACCATGCTATATTCCAAGGTTCGCCGGAGAGGTGGCCGAGTGGTTAATGGCAGCAGACTGTAAATCTGCCCTCTTACGAGTACGCTGGTTCGAATCCAGCCCTCTCCACCAGCGACGAGTTGATTTGCAGCGAGCTTTGGGTGAACGCGCTTCGGGTGGCCCGATGCGGGAGTAGTTCAATGGTAGAACCCCAGCCTTCCAAGCTGATGACGCGGGTTCGATTCCCGTCTCCCGCTCCACAGATCGATCCGTTGGAAGGCGCGTTTGGTAGTTTGAGGAATTCAAGCCCTTTTGGCTCAGTGGTAGAGCACTCCCTTGGTAAGGGAGAGGTCGCGGGTCCGATTCCCGCAAAGGGCACCAGTTTTGAAGCGGGTCACGCCGGGTGGCTCGCAAGATATTGCAGTTTGGTTGTTCGCAATTCGCTGAAGGATTGAAAAATGGCAAAAGGAAAATTTGAGCGTACCAAGCCCCACGTCAACGTGGGCACCATTGGACACGTGGACCACGGCAAGACCACCCTGACGGCGGCC
>PHCI01000012.1 GCA_002842205.1 Betaproteobacteria bacterium HGW-Betaproteobacteria-3
TTGCCCAGCACCAGGCTGTAGCTCAGCGTGCCGCCCGCGCTCGGCGTGCTGGTGCTGGCTATTTTGATCAGACTCAGGTCCACCACCGGCGTGACGCTGATCACCGCCGTTGCCGTGTTGGCGTTGGACCCGAGACTGGTCGTGAGCGAGCCCGCTGCGATGGTGTTAACCAGCGCGCCCGTTGCGCCCGATGCCGTGACGACCGCGGTGACCGTGCAAACGCCCCCTGCCGGGATGATCGCGCCCGCAGAGAGACTGAGCGATCCTGCCCCGGGTGCCGCCGCGGCGACACCCCCCGGACACGAGGTCTGCGCCGAAGGCGTGGCGGCGTTCACGATCCCCGATGGGAAGCTGTCTACCAGCGGCGCCGCCAGCGTGGCCGACGTCAACGCATGCGTATTGGTCAGGGTGATGGTCAGCAGCGACGTTCCGCCGACCCCAACGCTGGTGGGCGAAAAGGACTTCGCGACCAACGGGCGCGAGGCCGCCACGGCGTCCGTATCGACACTGGCGCAAAGTCCGGCGCTGCACGCCCCTGATGCGTTGGTGTTGGTGATGCCCGTGGGTGGCGCAACGGTTGCGGTGTTGGCAACCTGGGTCTGCGCGAATGCCTGCCCGAGGCCCAAAGTCATCCATGCAACAAGGAATAGCGTGCGGAGGACACGGCCAAGAAATGCCGTGCCCTTACTCCCTTGACATTGACAACGAACCAACGATCGAACCAAAAGGACCCCAGAGCAGCAAAACCTGCCGATACCCCTACGTCATGCACGGGCGACAAAGTTTAACGGGATACCTCCTTTAAGTAGCCTAAAGTTTGCAATTCAAGGCTCACAAAAGCGTTGGAAACGAGAACTAGGTCACAAGAAAGCAACAGCCCACATGGTTTGCCAGATGCAGACCCTCCCCGCAGAGGGCTTGCAGGCGGCGGGGGAGCCTTGGCGGCGCATTGACCCATTCGCCGCGCGCCAGCGACCCGCCAGACACCGCGCCCAAGACAGTCACCCCGTTAACCCGCTTCCCGAAGTGTCGATTCCAGCGCGTCCACGAACATCGCCGCCACGTCAAACCCGGTTTGGTCGAATATCTCCTGAAAACAGGTGGGGCTGGTCACGTTGATCTCGGTCACGCAACTGCCGATCACATCCACCCCAGCCAGCAGCAGGCCGCGGCTGTGCAGGGTGGGGCCGAGCGCCTCGGCGATCTCAAGGTCGCGCGCGGACAGCGCCATGGCCACGCCCTTGCCACCTGCGGCCAGATTGCCACGCACCTCGCTGCCCTGTGGAATGCGGGCCAGGCTGAAGGGCACCGGCTTGCCGCCGATGATCAGCACGCGCTTGTCGCCGTCCACGATCTCGGGCAGGAACTTCTGCACCATCAGGCTTTGCGCGCCGTGGCGGTTCAGTGTTTCGGTGATGGAGCCGAGATTCAGCCCGTCGGGCCCGACGCGAAAGATGCCCATGCCACCCATGCCGTCCAGCGGTTTGAGGATGATGTCGCCGTGCTCGGCATGGAAGCGCTTGATGTCGGCTTCGTCGCGCGTGACCAGCGTGGGGCCGATGAATTGCGCAAACTCCATGATGGCGAGCTTCTCGGGGTGGTCGCGCAGCGCGCGCGGCTTGTTGAACACCCGGGCGCCATCGCGCTCGGCCTGCTCCAGCAAATGGGTCGCGTAGAAATATTCGCTGTCAAACGGCGGGTCCTTGCGCATCAGCACGACGTCAAAGTCTTTCAGCGCCACGGCCCGCGTGCCGCGCTCGTCATACCAGCGCGGCGTGTCGCCGGTGAGCGTGATGTCGCACACGTGGGCCATCACCGGCCCGCCGCGCTGCCACATCACATCCTGCGGCTCGCAGGTGGCGATGGTGTGGCCACGCCGCTGTGCCTCGCGCATCATGGAAAAAGTGGTGTCCTTGTAAATCTTGAAGGATTCGAGTGGGTCGACGATAAAGAGGATGTGCATGATGGATGAATCGTGTGTGTCGGGGCCTTCGACCCTTTCGCGTCAATTGTCGGTGTGCGGCTTCTTGTAGTTTTGCACAAACAGCGCCACCCCGCCCGCGGCAACGCCCCAAAACGCCGACCCGATCCCCCCGATCACCACGCCGCTCAACGTCACCAGAAACGTGATCAGGGCCGCCTCGCGGTGGTGCTCGTCTTTCAGCGCCACGGCCAGGCCGTTGCCGATGGTGCCCAGCAGCGCCAACCCCGCGATCGCCACCACCAGCTCTTTGGGAAAGGCCGTGAGCAGCCCGGTAACGGCCGCACCGAAGATGCCGATCACCACGTAAATGGCACCGCAGCTCACGGCAGCGGTGTAGCGTCTGGCCGGGTCGGGGTGCGCCTCGCGGCCCATGCAGATGGCGGCGGTGATGGCGCTCAGGTTGAGCGCGAACGCGCCAAACGGCGCCAGCACCAGCGTGGCCACACCGGTGAGCGTGATGATTTTCGAGATGGGCAGCTCGTAACCCGCCGCGCGGATGGCCGCTACGCCCGGCAGGTTCTGCGAAGCCATCGTCACCACAAACAGCGGCAGCGCCAGGCTCACGATGGCGGCCAGGGTGAACTGCGGCATCACAAAGACCGGTATTGCCAGGCTGAATGCGGCATGAGTCCCCACCAATTGGTCATTGACAGCTGCATAAACAATAGCCACCAGCAATGTGACCGGCACCGCGTAACGCGGCGCCAGCCGCCGCCCAAGCAGGTAGGCGGCCAACATCCACAACACCAGCGGCAGCGCCGTCTGCGCGGCCGCAAACGCCTGCAGGCCAAAGCGCGCCAGCACACCCGCCAGCAGCGCCGAGGCGATCGCCATGGGAATGCGGCTCATCAGCTTTTCAAACCAGCCGGTCACGCCGAACAACGTGATCAGCGCCGCGCAGGCAATGAAAGCGCCCACCGCCTCGGCCATGCTGAAGCCGCCCGCCACCCCGGCCGTGGCCAGCACGGCCGCACCGGGCGTGCTCCACGCCACCATCACCGGCTTGCGCAGCCACAGCGACGGCAGCGCCGAACACAGCCCCATGCCAATGCCCAGCGCCCACATCCACGAGCTGATCTGCGCTGGCGTGGCGCCAAAGGCCTGCGCCGCCTGGAACACGATGGCGACCGAACTGGTAAAGCCCACCAGCACGGCCACAAAGCCGGCGGTGGCCGCCGAAAGACTCAGATCTTTGAAAAAACGCATAGAGGGGGCAGATTTTGTCAGCTTTGCCCGGCAACGCGGCCCCTTGGTGCAAGGTCGGTCCATCGCCAATTTACTACATTAAAAGTAGCAAACTATGACCATTCAACGGGGGCTAATGTCATTTTTCTTTCAGAAAATGATCAAATTTCGATCTTCGACCCCAACTCCACCACCGCATTGTTGGGCAGGTTCAGGAAGTCGGCCGCGCCGCTGGCGTTGTGGTGCATTTGCGCAAACAGCTTCTCGCGCCAGGGCGCCATGCCGCCACCGATGGTGGGGATCACCATGTCACGCGATAGAAAGTAGCTGGTGGTCATGACATCGATGTCGCAGCCGCGGCCGCGGATCTGCTCCAGCGCAGCGGGCAGGTCCGGGTCGTTCTTGAAGCCGAAATTCAGGATGACCTGCCAGCAGTCATGGCCCAGCGATTCGATTTCCACACGCTTGTCCAGCCCGACCCAGGGCACTTCCTTGTTGCGCACAGTCACGAACAGGTTGTGCTCGTGCAGCACCTTGTTGTGTTTGAGGTTGTGCAGCATGGCGTTGGGCACGGTGCCGGGTTCGGCCGTCAGGAAGACCGCCGTGCCCTCCACCCGGACGGGTGGGCTCACGAACACGGCTTCCAGAAACGCCGGCAATTCGATGGCATCGACCCGCAGCTTCTGGTTGAGCAGATGACGCCCTTCTTTCCAGGTCACCATCAACAGGAAAATCGCACCTGCGATCAACAGCGGGAACCAGCCGCCGCCGGGCAGCTTCATGAGGTTGGACGCCCAGAACGCCAAGTCCACCACAAAGAACACGCTGGTGGCGGCCAGGCACAACCACAACGGGTATTTCCAGCTGAAGCGCAACACAAAGAACGTCAGCACCGTGGTGATCAGCATGTCGGTGGTCACGGCCACACCATAGGCCGCCGCCAGATTGCTCGACGACTTGAACATCACCACCGCCAGCACGATGGTGGCAAACAACCCCCAGTTTACAAACGGCATGTAGATCTGCCCGGTGTCGCGCACGCTGGTGTGCTGGATGTGCAGCCGTGGCAGGTATCCCAGCTGGATCACCTGCTTGGTCACGCTGAACGCCCCGGAAATCAGCGCCTGCGAGGCAATCACCGTGGCCATGGTGGCCAGCAGCACCAGCGGAATCAAGGCCCAGTCGGGCGCCATCAGGTAGAACGGGTTTTTGACGGCCTCCGGGTTTTTGAGCAGCAGCGCGCCCTGGCCAAAATAATTGAGCGTGAGCGCCGGCATCACGATGGCAAACCAGGCCAGCCGGATCGGTTTCTTGCCGAAGTGCCCCATGTCGGCATACAGCGCCTCGGCGCCTGTCACACAAAGAACCACCGCCCCCAGAATGATGAAGGTGGTGCCCGGATTGTGGAAGATGAAGCCCAGCGCATGGTGCGGGCTGATCGCCCAGAGAATCACCGGATTGGTGGCAATGTGGGAGATGCCCAGCACCGCAATGGCGGCAAACCACACCAGCGTGATCGGCCCAAAGAATTTGCCGATGCCCGCGGTACCCCGCTTTTGCACGGCGAACAGCCCAAACAGGATCACCAGGGTGAGCGGAATCACGGCTTTGGTGAAGGCGGGCGAAACCACCTCCAGGCCTTCCACGGCCGACAGCACGGAGATGGCCGGCGTGATCACGCCGTCGCCATAAAACAGGCAGGTGCCAAAGATACCGATGCTCAGCAACACGCGACGCGTCCGGGGATGGTCTTTGACCGATTGCGAGGCCAATGCCAGCATGGCCACCAGGCCGCCTTCACCGTTGTTGTCGGCCCGCAGCACCAGAAGCACGTATTTGATCGACACGATGACCGTCAAGGTCCAGAAGAAGATGGACAGGATGCCGTAGACGTTGTCGGGTGTGAAAGCGACATGGCCGGAGCCAAACACCTCCTTCATCGCATACAGCACGCTGGTGCCGATGTCGCCATAGACGACGCCGATGGCGCCGAGCGTGAGTGCCGAGAGAGACGATTTTTTGGATGCGGCCACAGGGAGACATGGCTCGGCATTGCGCCGAGTCCGTTGCTTCGGGCTTGCCATTTTGCGCCCGGTCGTGCACCCCTGCTGCACGCCGACAAGGATCAACAGATGACTATTTCAACAATGTTGCATCGCAACAACTGGCGCCGACCTCGCTTTGGTCGCCTTAGTCGTACACCTCGGCATCCGGATCGGTGGCCTCCAGTTCATAGCTGGCCGCGACCATCGCAAGCCGCGCCACCACGCCGTACATGTAAAACCGGTTGGGGGCGCTGGCACCCGGCTTAATGCCCGGCTGAGGTAAGTGCGTACTCTCGGCAAATGCCAATGGAACAAAACTGGCGCCCGGGGCGTTGAGGTTCTCATCGACCCCGCGATCGGCATGCACGCGGTAAAACCCGCCCACCACGTAGCGGTCCATCATGTAGACCACTGGCTCGGCCACCGCGTCGTTGATGCGCTCATGGGTCAGAACACCCTCCTGGATGATGACTTCGCTGACCGTCTGACCGTCCTTGATCACCGACATCTTGTTTTGGCTCTTGCGGTTAAGCGCTTCAAGATCCTTGGCGTCGCGCACGGTCATGATGCCCATGCCATAGGTGCCGTTGTCAGCCTTGACCACGACGAACGGCTTTTCGTTGATGCCGTATTCCTTGTACTTGCGGCGAATCTTGCCCAGCAGGGCGTCCACATTGGTGGCAAGGCATTCACCGCCACGATCGTCGGCGAAATTGACCTCGCCGCATTGGTTGTACATCGGGTTGATCAGCCACGGGTCAATCCCCAGTAGCTTGCCGAAGCGTTTGGCGATTTCTTCGTAGCTGTGGAAGTGCTTGCTCTTGCGTCGCACGCTCCAGCTCGCATGCAGCGGCGGCAGCAGGTACTGCTCGTGGATGTCTTCCAGAATGCCCGGAATGCCGGCCGACAGGTCGTTGTTGAGCAGGATGGTGCAGGGGTCAAAATCTTTCAGGCCCAGACGGCGCTTGCTACGGATGACCGGCTCGAGCAGCACGCTTTCGCCGCCGGGCAGGTCCACGCGCGTGGGCTTCTTGATCTCGGCGTTGATCGAACCGATGCGCACATTCAATCCGGCCATGTGGAAGATGCGTTGCAACTGGACGATGTTGCTCAGGTAGAACGTGTTGCGCGTGTGGTTCTCGGGAATCACCAACAGGTTTTTGGCCTCGGGGCAGATTTTCTCGATCGCCGCCATGGCCGACTGCACCGCCAGCGGCAGCATTTCGGGCGTGAGGTTGTTCCAGCCACCGGGGTAGAGGTTGGTGTCCACGGGTGCCAGTTTGAAGCCCGCGTTGCGGATGTCCACCGAGCTGTAGAACGGCGGCGTGTGCTCCATCCATTCGAGCCGGAACCAGCGCTCGATGGCCGGCATGGAATCCAGCATGCGCTGTTCAAGTTCGTTGATCGGGCCCGTGAGCGCCGTGATGAGATGCGGAACCATGCGGCCCTTCGGTGGTGTCGGTGGTTGGGGGTGATGACCGGGGAATTGTAGGGACTTGAGGCCGAACCCCGGCGCTTCAAGTGCCGTGCCTCCGCGCGAGACGCACGGTGCGATCTCAGGAACGACGGGCCAGCGGCAGGTTCAACAGCAGGTTTTGGGGCTTGAGCTTCAGGCGCTGATGCTCGTCCATGGCCATCGCCAGGTAAACCGGTCGCCCCGCAATATCGGCCAACATGGCGGACGGCTCGGCAAATTCCAGCCGGAACAGGCACAACAGGCGTTTCATGCGGTCTTCGCCCACCTCCTGCCCGGTGTACAAATCATTGAGCACGCCGCTGGCCTGGGCGTCCAGCCCCACGTGCCAGACCCAGTGCTCGTCCTCAATCTCGCGCGCCACCTGGATGCGCACTCGCACCCCGAGGAAATGCGTCACCCAGCGCTCCAGCACCCGGCACAGCGCCTCCAGTGCAGGTTGGCCATGATTCAGGCTGACCACCAGGTCAAAGTATTCGCTGCGCCCCCAATATTCATCGGCATTGCCTTCGGCCAGCACGTCCAGATCGACCGACCGCGTGGGAATGCCGCTTTGTCGCAACAGCTCGCCCACCGTGCCAAATCCGGCCGACAGGGCCTGGCGGTCCACGGTTTCGTCGTCAGCTGCCATGACTGCGCCGTCCTCCAGCACCGACACTTTCTGGGCGCGAAACAGCATCTCGCCCACACGGGCTTCCATGGGCGTGGCGGCATCGCCCAGCGCATGACGCACCAGCAACTGGGTGAGTTGCTGCACAAAAACAGGGGGGACGTCCACCCCGTCGCCCTGAAACAGCGCCAGATAGCTCGCCTCCAGGGTCGGCTGCGCCAGCAGGCGGTCGCGAAAGCGCAACCAGACGCCATAGTTGTCGGCAGCGTCGGCGTCTTTCAAGCCCGCGAGGTCGGCGGGGCCAATCCCATCGCGCGGGTGGGCCAGCAAGCGTTCATGCAGCGCCACCTCGGCCGGGCAGGATTGGGCCATGGGCGCGAGCTCCGGTCGCACCAGCAGGCTGCGCAGAAAGTCGTCTGTCACGAGCAGGCAACCTGCGGCGTCGCGCCCCATGAGGCGGTACCCGCACTGGGGCCAGAAGTCGTGTGGGATGGGAATGGCGGCCATGAAGAGCGATCAAGGGTAGGGGTCGGCAGGCGCGGCCCGTGGGGCGGACCCGGGTCGTGGATTGTAGGGTGCGCCTGGAACTTTTCGGGTGACCCCGATACGGTGGCGTCGTCGCACCGGTATTGGAAACCTCAGCGCCGGGGCACCTCGCGGGTCGGCACCGGTGCGGGGGCGGGGGATGACGGCGGAAGTGGCTCGGGGCCACCTTGCAACCAGGCCGGGCCAGCGACCCACGCGATACGTCTGCGCAGGCGCGCGGCCTCGTCCGTGGCGCCCCCCTGCTCAGCCCGGCGGGCCTGCACGTGCAGCCAGGCCAGCAGCGGGCGCCGCCAACCCTGCGCCGAAGCGGTGTCCACCGCCTGGGCCTGCACGGCCGGGCTGGCGCGCCCGGTTCGCCACATCACACCCGCCGCGACCATGCGCGCCAGCGGGTCGTCCATGGCCGCCAGGGCAGCCCCCGCAGCGTCGGCACTGGCACTGGCACTGGCACTGGCACTGGCACTGGCACTGGCGGTGGCCGCGGCGCGGTGCTGCGGCGGCAGCAAGGCCGGGTCGGTGCCCCCGGGGCCGGTTTCCGACGTTGGGCCCGAAAAACGTCCAGCGAGATAGTCGGCGTAAGCGCGCTCGGGCGCAGGGGCGTCCTGGCGCAACGCCTCAAAAGCGTCGCACGCCTCGACCACCAGGCTGGCCACGCGGCTGGCGCAACGCACCAGCTCGGCCCGCGCCACCAGGGCGGCCTGCCCCGTGCGCCCGACCTCCGCACGGGCGCGGGCAAACTCGGCGCCCTCCACCCGCGCGTTGCCATCAAAGTACGCGGCCACGGCACGCTCCAGTGCGCCGCGGGCGTTGACTTGCCAATCCGGTGCAGGCGGGCCACTGGCGCAGCCGGGCAGTGTCATCGACAACACGCCGATCCACGACACGACGCACACGGACTTTCGTGCCCAACGGGTCATCCGCGCGCCCCTTTGGCCGTGCTGATCGGTCATGGCAGCTTGACCTCGGTGTCGCGGGCAAACGGCCACTTGCGGTTGACTTCGTTGAGCAGGCCTTCGACCTTGCGCAAGTTGGCCTCCACCTCGGCGCGCAAGGCGCCCAGATCGGCGGTGGCCTCGCGGGCGTTGGCGCCAATGGCCTGGGCCTCCTGCAGAACGGCATCCACCCGCTGCAGACTCCCACGGGCATCGGTCAGCAGGGCGTTGAGCTGCACCACCGTGCTGCGCGCCTCGCCCACCACGCCGCCCGGCCCCAGCACCTGCGCATCGGCCCGGGCCACCATGGCGTCCATCCGCGCCAGCAGCGCGTTGGCGCGGTCGAGTGCGGTGACGATTTTCTGGGCGTCAGCGTCGTTGCCCAGCACGGCGCCCAGCGCACCACGCGGCCCCGCCATTTTTTCGGTGGTGGCCTGCAGGTTGAGCAGCGTGGCAGTCAGGGGTGCGCCACTGCTGGTCAGGGCGGCCAGGTTTTCCAGCAGCTCCTTGGCGGTGGAGATCACCCGCGGGATCTCGGCGGCCACATCGCCCGCCAACACCGTGCGCACCGCGCCGTCGGGCAGCGGTGGGTCGGTCATGATTCCGCTGTAAGCCTTGATGGTGGTGCCGCCGACCACGCCGCGCACCAGCGTGAACACGCTGGAGGTGCGCAGCCACCTGGCATCCTTGCGCGGCACGTCGATCACGATGCGTGCATTGCCCGACTCCGACAGTTCGATGCGCCGGACCCGGCCGATCGCAAAACCGGAGAAGGTCAGGTCCATCCCGGCCACCACGCCCTCGGAGTCTTCGGCCACCAGCACCAGTTGCTGGGTGGATTCAAACATTCCACGCGCATAAAGAAGGTAGGTCACCGAGGCCGCGACCAGGGTCACCATGAACAGCAGCAGCAAGGCCGCCTTGAACTCCAGGTTGCGCGCCACGGGTTCGGGCGGCAGCGGAGTGTTTGCGGGAGATTCGGGACTGGCCATGCTGCGCTCAGGAATAGTTGCCGACCAAGGCCACCACCTCGATGGCCAGCACCACGGCGAACATGCGCACCAGCGCCCGCAGTTCGGCACTGGTGCGATGGTCGCCTGCGCGGTGGTCCTGCATCGCCGACGCCATGGGCACCAGCGACACGGTGAGGCTGAAAAACAGGGTTTTGAGCATGAAAATGATCGCCACGGCAGGCGTGAAGACCTGTCCGAACATGCGGGTATAGCCGGCCAGCCCCGAAAGCGTGAAGCCGTACATCGCCAGGTAAGACAGCACCATCGCCCCCACCGAACTCACGGCGGCCAGCGTGAGGGTGGCCACCATGCCCCCCATGACCCGTGGCAGCACCTCGCGCTCGCGCGGGTCGACGCCCGTGCCCGCCATGGCATCGATTTCTCCGCGGCGGCGCAACCGGGCGAGCTCGGACCCGCTGGGAATGGTGCAACGCAGGGCCACGAACAGCGCCGCCGCCAGCGGCAGCAGCTCCAGCACCAGCACGCGAATGACCATCTCGATGGCATAGCGCGTCAACCCGTAACTGAGCGCGGTGACCACCACGATGCGCGACAGCACCAGGCTGAACACGGACGTCATGACGGTGAACGACAGCAGGACGGGAACGGTGTCCAGATAGATGTGCCGGGCCATCGCTGCACGGTTTTCAGCGCCATAGGTGGACGGTGTGACGGCCAGGACCACGATGACGGCGCCAAAATGCACGATGCGCACCCATCCGGCCATCCATTGCAGGATGGAACGCCCGAACTGCCCGATGGCGTCACGCCATGAAACCAGCGATGTCATGGGGCCATGATAGCGGCGCCGTTGGCACCGCGCGACGGCGGTCGGCAATGAAGTGCTTCTCGCGACCGCGGCAGCCCTCAGCGGCGGACTTCACCGTCGCCCAGTACCACCCATTTGAGCGAAGTCAGGCCTTCGATGCCCACGGGCCCACGGGCGTGGAATTTGTCGGTGCTGATGCCGATTTCCGCCCCCAGCCCGTATTCAAAGCCGTCGGCAAAGCGCGTGCTGGCGTTGACCATGACGCTGGCGGAGTCAACCTCACGCAAAAACCGCTGGGCGTGCGTGTGGTCGCGCGTGAGGATGGCGTCGGTGTGGTGGCTGGAGTAGCGGTTGATATGGGCAATGGCCTCGTCCAACCCGTCCACCACCTTGATGCTGACGATGGGGGCCAGATACTCTTCGAACCAGTCGCTTTCCTTCGCTGGCACCAGGATTGCTTCCTTTTCAAGAGCAAGGTTACCAGGTTTGACGGGGGATAAAGGCGAATTTTTCTTCAAAATCGCCAGCGCCTCGGGATCGCAGCGCATCTCCACGCCCTTGTCGGAAAACACCCGGCCGATCAGCGGCAGGAACGCGTCGGCGACGCCCCGGGCCACCAGCAGGCTCTCGGCGGCGTTGCAGGGGCTGTATTTCTGGGTCTTGGCGTTGTCGGCCACGTTGACGGCCATGGCCAGGTCGCAGGGGTCGTCCACATAGACATGGCAATTGCCGTCCAGGTGCTTGATGACGGGCACCTTGGCCTCGCGGCTGATGCGCTCGATCAGCCCCTTGCCACCGCGGGGAATCACCACGTCCACGAACTCAGGCATGGCGATCAGTTCGCCCACCACGGCGCGGTCGGTGGTCTGCACCAGTTGCACGGCGTCGACGGGCAGGCCGCTGTCCTGCAGGGCCTGCTGGACCAGCCGGGCCAGCGCCTTGTTGGATTCGATGGCCTCGGAGCCGCCCCGCAGGATGCAGGCGTTGCCGCTCTTGATCGACAGGCTGGCGGCTTCGATGGTCACGTTGGGGCGACTCTCGAAAATCATCGCAAACACGCCAATCGGCACGCGCATCTGGCCCACCCGGATGCCGCTGGGCTGTTGGCGCAGGCCGATGATCTCGCCCGTGATGTCGGGCATGGCGGCCAGTTGCTCGCAGCCCTGCGCACAGGTCTCGATCCCCTTGGGCGTGAGCCGCAGCCGGTCCACCAGCGGCGCGGCCAGACCAGCGGCCGTGGCACGTTCGATGTCACGGGCGTTGTCCACCTGCAGCGCGTCCACATTGGCACGCAGCAACCCTGCCAGAGTACGCAACGCTACATTTTTAGAGGCAACAGAAGCCCTGGCCATAAGGGATGAGGCCTCTTTTGCCTTGAATCCCAGGGTTTTTGCATATTCTGCGGTGTCCAGCCCCGGCGGGGAATTCACGGCGGGGCCAGTCCCGGCGGGCAGGGCCGCAGCGTAAGCCACAGGTGCGGAGGATCGGTCGCGGGCGTTCATGCAGTCATTTTACGGTGCATCGCCTGCGGCTTGCGCGTGCATTCCTGGCACAGCATCAGGGCCAGGCGGTGCAGTGCCTGCCAGCCGTCGGCCGGCCAGTCGGGCTGCTTGAGGCCCTTGACGATGCCGTCCACCACGTGGGCGGCATGCAGCAGGTTGTCCAGCGCCACCGGCGAAATGCGCGGCAGCACGCGCTCCAGCAGGCGTTCCTTGAGGCCCCAGACGCGCTGTTCGCGAAGCGCCATGGGCAAGGGGCGCCCGGCATTCATGGCGTCCTTGACTCGCTTGAGCGTGCGGATGTCCTCGGCCAGGGTGTAGTGCACCAGCACTTCGGCTTCGCCCTCAGCCTTGAGGCCGTCGAGCATGCGCTGCACGCGCAGCGGCTGCCCCCCCAGCACGGCTTCGGACAGTTTGAACACGTCATAGCGCGCGACATTGAGCACCGCGCTTTCCACCTGAGCAAACACCAGCTCGCCCGCCGGGAACAGCAGGCCGAGCTTCTGGATTTCCTGGTGTGCCGCCAGCAGGTTGCCTTCGACGCGGTCGGCAAAGAACTGCAGGGTGCGCTGGCCTTCCTCGCCGGCCACCACGCGCTGGCCCTGGGCCTGCAGGCGCTGGGCGATCCAGGCCGGCAGGGCCGCGCGCTCGACGGGCTCCACCTGCAATGTGACGCCCGCACTTTCCAATGCGCCAAACCACGCGCCGGACCGGGTCATCTTGTCCAGCCGGGGCAGCAGGAAGAGCGTCAGCGTGGCGTCGTTGCCGCGCGCACTTTCGGCCAGTTGCTGGATGACCACGCTGCCGTCCTTGCCGGGCTTGCCCGAAGGGATGCGGATTTCAACGATCTGCCGGTCGGCAAACAGGCTCAGCGAGCCGGCTGCGGCCAGCACCTCGCTCCAGTCGAAATGCGCGCCCGCCACGGTGTGCGAGGTGCGCTCGGTGAAGCCCTGCGCGCGCGCCGCTGCCCGGATGGCATCGGCCGCCTCCTGCACCAGCAACGGCTCGTCCCCGTGCACCGTGTACAGCGGCTGCAGGCCCCGCTGCAGGTGGGCACCGAGTTGGGCGGGACTGAGCTGCATGCGGGAAAGTGTAGCCGTGGGCGCCCGCCGTCAACCGGGCGTCAGCGCGCGCACCGCAGCGAGCCGTCGCACCATCTGCTGGACGATGTCGGACTGCATGTCGCGGTACAGCAGCGCCTCCTCGCCCTCCTTGGCCAGAATGGCGGATTCGTTGAAGCTGATGTCACGTTGCTGGACCAGCTCGGTTTCAGGGATCAACTCGGCGCCCTGGCGGCTGCGCAGCTTGAACTTGACGCGCACGCGCAGCTGGAACTCGCGCACCTGGCCGGACGCGTTGGTCGCAATCACCGATTTCTCGCGCTGGTCGGTCAGCACGTCGAGGATGACATCGGCGCGGTCGATCTGGCGCACATCGGTAATCAGCACCACCTTGCCACTGGCTGCAATCTGGCGCTTGAACTCATTGCCCAGCGTCGAATTGTTCGCCACACCGCTATAGAGCGTCTTGAAGGCAAAGTCGGGCGCCTGCCGCAACTGGAACCCGCACGCCGACAGGCCCAGCACCCCAACGGCGACAAACCCCCAAAGGCGCCGCGCCGCAACGTGAAAAACCGGAGGATGGAACGGGGCCATGCTCAGACCACCACGTTGACCAGGCGACCGGGGACGACGATCACCTTCTTGGGCGCAGCGCCATCGGCGTGCTTGAGAAACACTTCGCTGGCGATGGCCAGTTGCTCGACCACCTCCCGGCTGGCGCCCGCGGGCACCCGGAAGGCGCCGCGCAGTTTGCCGTTGACCTGCAGCATGAGCTCGATCTCGTCCTGTCGCAGCGCCGCCGGATCGGGCCGGGGCCAGGGGGCGTCCACCAGGGGGCCTTGCGCGGCTTCATACCCGAGCTGCTGCCAGAGCACGTGCGTGAGGTGCGGTGCCACCGGGTACAGGCAGCGCAGCAGTTTGCTGAACCCCTCGGCCAGCGCAGCCTGGCTGGCGCGCGATCCGTCGCCCTGAAAGCTTTCGAGCGCGTTGATCATTTTCATGGCGCCGGACACCACCGTGTTGTATTGCATGCGCTGGTAGTCGTAATCCACCTGCTTGAGCACGGTATGGATCTCCAGCCGCAGGGCCCGGGCTTGCGGTCCGAAGCTCAGTGCATCATCCCCGCTGGCGACGGCCAGCAGCGCCAGCGCCGGCACATTTCCGATGGCCGAGAGCTTGACGCCAAAGTTCCAGACCCGGCGCAGGAACCGGTAGCTTCCTTCCACGGCGGCGTCGTTCCATTCCAGCGTGGCCTCGGGCGGCGCAGTGAACATGGTGTACAGGCGGGCGGTGTCGGCGCCGTATTTCTCGATCAGGTCCTGCGGGTCCACACCGTTGCGCTCGCTCTTGCCCATCTTGCCCACGCCGCCGTATTCGACCGGCTGGCCACTTGCCGTCGTGCCGCCCACGATGCGGCCCTGCGCGTCGAGTACGGGGGTGATTTCAACCGGTGGGTGGTAGTGCTTGCCGCCCTTGTCGTCCCGGTGGTAGTAGATGTGGTTGAGCACCATGCCCTGGGTGAGCAATTTGCTGAAGGGTTCGTCCACTTTCACCAGACCCAGGTCACGCATGACTTTGGTCCAGAAACGGGCGTACAACAGGTGCAGGATGGCGTGCTCGATGCCACCGATGTACTGGTCCATCGGCATCCAGTACTGCGCGCCCTCGCCGACCATGGCCTGGTCGTTCTTCGGGTCGCAGTAGCGCATGAAATACCAGGATGAATCGACGAAAGTGTCCATCGTGTCGGTTTCGCGCCGCGCGGGCTTGCCACACACCGGACACACCACACCGGCATGAAACCCTTCGTGCCTGTTCAGTGGGTTGCCCGAGCCGTCGGGCACGCAGTCGGTCGGCAGGATCACCGGCAGGTCGCGCTCGGGCACGGGCACCGCGCCATGCTCCTCGCAATGGATGATCGGGATGGGCGTGCCCCAATAGCGCTGGCGACTCACGCCCCAGTCGCGCAAGCGCCAGGTGGTCTTCTTTTCGCCCTGCCCGCGGACCTGTAGCGCATGGGCCACGGCATCGACGGCCTCCTGGAATTTCATGCCGCTGAAACTGTCGGAATTGATGGTGACACCGCGCTGCTTGTCGGCATACCAGTCGTGCCACTGGTGGTAGTCGAAATGCAGGCCATCGACATGCACCACCTGCTTGATCGGCAGCTGGTATTTGAGCGCGAAGGCGAAGTCGCGCTCGTCGTGCGCGGGCACCCCCATCACGGCGCCATCGCCATACCCCATCAGCACATAGTTGCCCACCCAGAGAGGCACAGGCTGGTGGGTCAGTGGATGGGTCACGGCCAGACCCGTGGGCATGCCCCGTTTTTCCTGCGTCGCCAGTTCGGCCTCGGTCGTGCCGCCGGACTTGCATTCCTCGATGAACGCGGCCAGTGCCGGATTGCGTCCCACAGCGTGCGCTGCCAGGGGATGCTCTGGCGCGACGGCGCAGAAGGTCACCCCCATGATGGTGTCGGCCCGGGTGGTGAAGACGTGCATGCGGCCGTCGCCAATCAGTTGCCCATCGTCCCCCTTGATGGTGTGTGTGAAGGAAAAACGCACGCCCTCGCTCTTGCCGATCCAGTTTTCCTGCATCAGCTTGACGCGCTCGGGCCATCCGGGCAGCTTGTGCTGCGTGTGTTCGAGCAATTCTTCGGCGTAATCGCTGATCTTGAGGTAGTAACCCGGAATTTCACGCCGTTCCACCGTGGCGCCGGTGCGCCAGCCCTTGCCGTCGATCACCTGCTCATTGGCCAGTACGGTCTGGTCGACCGGGTCCCAGTTGACGATCTGGGTCTTGCGGTAGGCGATGCCCTTCTCGAGCATCTTCAGGAACAGCCACTGGTTCCATTTGTAGTAGCTGGGGTCGCAGGTGGCGATCTCGCGGCTCCAGTCGATGGCCAGACCCATGGCCTGCAGTTGGCCCTTCATGTAGGCGATGTTTTCATACGTCCATTTGGCGGGGGGTACGCCGTTTTTGAGTGCGGCGTTTTCGGCCGGCAGACCGAAGGCGTCCCAGCCCATGGGCATCAGCACGTTGTGCCCGTTCATGCGCAAATAACGCGTGAGCATGTCGTTGATGGTGTAGTTGCGCACATGGCCCATGTGCAGCTTGCCGCTCGGATAAGGCAGCATGGAGCAGGCGTAATACTTCTTCTTGCCCGCGGTTTCGGTCACGCGGTAGGTGTCGCTCGCCGTCCAGTCGGTCTGCGCCGACCGTTCAACTTCGAGATGGAGGTATTTTTCTTGCATGGGTGTCCGGGTTCGGTCGCGGCCTGCCACGATCAGCACGGGCCGGGAGCCGCTGATTTTAGGCGTTCGGCACTCGCTGCCCACGGCGGCCGAAAATCGGCAGTTACCGCGCCACACCCGCCGCGGGCGGCTCGGCCACAAATCCGATGCGGTTCAGGCCGGCTTTTTGCGCCACACCCATGACCTCGACCACCTTGCCATAGGGCACGGCCGCGTCGGCGCGCAGCTGGACCTCGGTGTCCGGGTTGCGGGCCGCCCGCTGCGCCAGGGCTTGGGCCAGCTGGGCCATCGACACCGGCTGTTCGTCCAGATGCGCCTGGCCGGACGGGTCGACCACCAGCGTCACAAACGCCGGCGGTTGCCCCGGCTGCGCCGCATCGCTTTGGGGCAGGTCCAGCCGGATCGAACTGGCCAGCAGGGGCGCGGTGAGAATGAAGATCACCACCAGCACCAGCATCACGTCAACCAGCGGCGTCATGTTGATGTCGCTCATGGGCGGCGTGCCCTGCGTGCGTTCGAGGCGGCCAAATGCCATGGCGACGCTCAGGCTTCGGGGTGCGGCTCGGGCCGCGGGCGGGACAGCAGTTCGCGCAGGTCGCGCGCAAAGCCCTCAAGGTCGGCCTCGATGCGGCCCGTCAGCCGGCCGAAGACGTTGTAGGCCAGCACCGCCGGAATGGCGACCGCCAGCCCTGCCGCCGTCATGATGAGCGCCTCTCCGACCGGACCAGCGACCTTGTCGATCGTGATCTGGTCGGCGCTGGCGATGCCGATCAGCGCGTGATAAATGCCCCAGACCGTGCCCAGCAGTCCCACGAACGGTGCGGTGGCGCCCACGGTGGCCAGCAGCACCTGACCAAACTGCAATTGGTGCAACACGCCATGCAAGGCATCGCGCAACACCCGGGTGAGGCGTTGCGAGGTGTCGCCTGCCGACGCCAGCGTGCCGCCCTGGCGGGCCTGGGCCTCGACCTGCGTGGCCACAATGAGCGGCAGCACCAGGCCCTGGCGGTCGAATGCGGGAAGCTTTTGCAGCGCGCCGTCAACCGAACTGGATTGCCAGAACGCGGCGGTGCTGCGCGCGACATCGGTTGTGGCGCCGCGCAAGGTCCAGCCCTTCCAGAAAATCACCACCCAACTGGCCACCGACATGGCCAGCAGCAACAGCGCGACGGCGGCGCCGACGGCGTCACTCTGCTGGAACAGGGCCGCCAGGTTCACAGGGCGCCACTCATCGCAGGTTCAGGACGTCGAACATGTCGAACACCCCGCGCTTGCGGCCGCGCAGGAAACGAACGGCGCGCAGGCTGCCCTGGGCATAGGTGACGCGGCTGGCGGACTTGTGCGTGATCTCAATACGTTCGCCCGTGCCCGCAAACAGCACCGTGTGATCGCCCACGATGTCGCCGCCGCGGATGGTGGCAAAACCGATGCTGGACGGGTCGCGCTCACCCGTGACGCCTTCACGGGCATACACCGCACAGTCTTTGAGCTCACGGCCCAGGGCATTGGCGATGACCTCGCCCATCTTGAGCGCCGTGCCCGACGGGGCATCGACCTTGTGGCGGTGATGCGCCTCGATGATCTCGATGTCGTAGCCCGTGGACAGAGCCTGGGCCGCCATTTCAAGCAGTTTGAGCGTCACGTTGACGCCCACGCTCATGTTGGGCGCCATGACGATGGCGATGTCGTGGGCCGCCGACGCGATTTCAGCTTTCTGGGCTTCGGTGAACCCGGTGGTTCCGATGACCATATTGACGCCATGTTGGCGGCACACCTTGAGGTATTCGAGCGTGCCCTCGGGCCGGGTGAAATCGATCAGCACCTGCGCGTCCTTCAGCCCGACCTGCAGATCGGCGGTGATGATGGCCCCGCTGGCGTACCCCAGAAAGGCTGAAGCGTCCGATCCGATGGCCGGGCTGGACGCCAGGTCCAGCGCCCCTGCCAGCACGCAGTCGTCTGCCGCATGCACCGCCTCGATCAGCATGCGACCCATGCGCCCCGAAGCACCAGCCACGGCGACGCGGCTGGTGGCGACCGTGTCTGGCGCCGAAGCCAGGACGCCGCCAGAAACGCCCCCGGGTTGCGACTGCTTGCTCATGGGAAACCCCTTCAACGCGACAGCGGCTCCAGCGGCGGATAGCTGGCCGGCAGCGGCGCGCGGGCCGTGTCGTCCTGCGTCTGCGGCACGGCGGGCGCCGCGGGGAACTTGCGCAGAACCTCTTCAGGCGCCTCAAGCACCGGGACTTTTCCGAGATTGCGCCCGGTGTCCAGCTTGGAGACGAATTCGGCTTCGCTGGGCATGGTGTCGCCTTCAAAGCGGTCCAGCACGTCTCCGTTGAAATACACCGCGAGCTTGCGCGACAACGGCTCCACGCCCTGGCGATTGATGGTGAACACATAGTCCCATCGGTCGGCGTGGAAGACACTGGCCAGCAGCGGCGAACCCAGAATGTCCTTGACCTGGGCACGGCTCATGCCCGGCTTGAGCGCCTCCATCTGCTCGCGCGAGACAAAGTTGCCCTGCACCACGGCCACCTTGTAGGGCGTCACCAGGCTGGCAATGCGGTTGGACGCGCTGTCAAAACTGCCGCAGGCCGACAGCGCCAACACGCACACGGCCGCCAGGCTGGCACGCAAGCCGGGTCGGACATGGCGCCGACGAATACCTGTCAGTGATGCACGCATGGTCAATGGGGTAGCGATATGATCCCTTGATTGTAACGGCAGCGACCGTCCGGACGGTCCGGCGCGCCTTGCCCGAAGGACCTTGATGACCAACATCGACGAACTCAAGAGCACCGGTCTGAAAGCCACCCTGCCTCGCCTGAAGATTCTGGAGCTGTTCCAGAAAGGCGATCAGCGCCACATGACGGCCGAAGACGTGTTCCGGGTGCTGCTGCTGGACCGCTCCGACATCGGCCTCGCGACGGTGTACCGCGTGCTCACGCAGTTCGAGCAGGCCGGCATCCTGATCCGCAGCCACTTTGAAAGCGGCAAGTCGGTTTATGAACTCAACGAAGGCCAGCACCACGACCACCTGGTGTGCCTGGACTGCGGCAAGGTCGAGGAGTTTTTTGACGCCGAAATTGAAAAGCGCCAGCACGTGGTGGCCAAGGCCAAGGGTTTCGAGATTGCCGACCATGCGCTGAGCCTGTACGCCAACTGCACCAAGAACAAATGCCCGCACCGGCCCGCCACGACGGGCCGGGCTTGAGTTACAGGCTTTTTTGGCGTCAAGCCCCCATTGAATGGCGATAGTTTGCTTCACTTATTGAAGCAACCCAGGCGTCAACTGCCTTTGTCCATCGCCTTGCGATGGCGCTCCACGAAGTCCTGATAGGTGTCCACACCGCGCAGTTGCAAGATGGTGTTGCGCACCGCCGCCTCCACCAGCACGGCGATATTGCGCCCAGCCACCACCTGGATCACCGACTTTTGGACCGGGATGCCCAGCACGTCCTGGGTCAGTGGCTCATAAGGGATGCGCTCGTACTCGCGCTCCATGGTTTCGCGACGTACCAGATGCACAATCAGCTTGAGGCGCATCTTGCGGCGAACCGCCGTTTCACCAAAGATGGCCCGGATGTCCAGCAGACCGATGCCGCGCACTTCCAGCAGGTTTTGCAGCAGATCGGGGCAACGGCCTTCGATCGTGGTCTGGTTGATGCGGTACAGGTCCACTGCGTCGTCGGCCACCAGGCCGTTGCCACGGGAGATCAGCTCCAGGCCCAGTTCGCTCTTGCCCAACCCGGATTCCCCGGTGATCAGCACGCCCAGGCCCAGAATGTCCATGAACACGCCGTGCATCGTGATGCGGTCGGCAAAGTAGCGCGACAGGTACGCCCGCAGCACGTCGATCACGAAGGCCGACGATTCGCGCGTCGCAAACATCGGGATCTGGGCGCGCTCGCACATCGACAGCAGCGCATCAGGGGCCGTCAGGCCATCGGCCAGGATCAACACCGGCGGCTCCAGCGTGACGATACGGGCCACGCGGCGCGAGCAGTCTTCCGGTGTGGCGTTGGTGAGGTAGGCCACCTCGCGCTCGCCCAGTATCTGGACTCGGTAGGGGTGGATGTAATTGAGATAGCCCACGAGGTCGGCACCCGAGCGGGCCTTGCTGATGGCCACCTCGTCAAAGCGGCGCTCGGAGGCGCCCAGCCCCGCAATCCATTCCCATTTGAGCCGCGCGCGATGGTCTTCGAAAAGAACGTCGGCGCTGACGACGGTAGGTTTCACGCGGACCGGTTCAGGCGGTTTGGGCCGACTGCCAGGTGGCAATCATCTGGTGCAGTTCGGCCGCGTCGGTGCTGGCCTTGATTTTTTCACGCAACGGCGCGTCGCTGAGCAACTCGGCGATCTCGGAGAGGATTTCAAGGTGCTTCTGCGTCGCCGCCTCGGGCACCAGCAGGAAAATCAGCAAACCCACGGGCAGTTCATCGGGCGCATCGAACCCGATGGGCGCAGCCAGCTGGAACACTGCCGCCATCGGTGCCTTGAGGCCCTTGATGCGACCGTGCGGAATGGCCACGCCATGGCCCAGGCCGGTAGAGCCCAGGCGTTCACGCGCAAACAGACTGTCGGTGATGAGCGCCCGCGACAAACCGTGCAGATTCTCAAAGAGCAGGCCCGCCTCTTCAAAAGCACGCTTCTTGCTAGTGGCATCAACGCTCACGAGCACTTGGGTGGCAGGCAGGATGGACGACAGACGGTTCATGGGTGTTCAGGGCGGATTATGCACCCGGCGCACCGCAGCGCAACAATTTCATACAAATTGCACCACAGCATACGGGCAGTCACAAAAAAGCCGCCCGGATTGGGCGGCTGGTTGGGCCATGAAAGCCGTGCGGGGGGTTACATCAGGCGCTTGGCCGTGTCGTGGTGATGGTCCTGCAGACGGTCTTTGTGACGCACCACCTGGCGGTCGAGCTTGTCCACCAGTTCGTCCACCGCCGCATACAGGTCGGCATGCGAGCTTTCGGCGAACATGTCGCTGCCCTTGACGTGGATATTGCATTCGGCGCGTTGCCTTCGCTCCTTTTCCTTTTGCTTTTCAACAGTAAGCAGCACCTTGACATCGACCACCTGGTCGAAGTGCCGGGTGATCCGATCGAGCTTGGTCGTCACGTAATTGCGCAAGGCAGGGGTGACTTCGAGATGGTGACCGCTGATCGTCAGGTTCATGAATAACCTCCTGTGGCTGACGGGTTGAAACAGCCGTACGGCGACACCGGACGGCAAGGGGAAACGGACGGGGGGAATGGGAGAAGACGGAATTTGCGCAAGCACAAGGCCACTATGCGCCCGGCCATTGAGAAATGCAATCCCTTTGCATTGTTGCAGTGCAGCAAGGATGGTTTTTGGGCCGGTGCGCCCGCAGGCATGTCGCGCAATTTCCATCAACCTGGCAGCAGCCCCGTCCGGGGACCAGGCATCGGCTGTTGGCTATGGACCACGCGCGGCGATCCCCTGCCACGCGCAAAAGCCGCGCCAGCCGTGCGGCTGCGGCATGATGCCGTCATGAGCCTGGACACCATTTTCGACACCGCATTTTCAGACCCTCCGCGCGAGGCGCGGGCGCTGGTGCTGATGGGGGGCGGCGCCCGTACGGCCTACCAGGCGGGCGTGCTGCAGGCAATCGGCACGCTGCTGGGACTGCAACCCCGGGGGGCCGAGCGGTTTCCGTTTCGCATCCTGGTGGGCACATCGGCCGGCGCCCTCAACGCGGCCTACCTGGCCGGCTGCGCGACCGAGGGGTTGGGCGCTTTTGACCAGCTGGCGCACTTCTGGGGACAGCTTCGGTCGCCGCATGTGTACAAGATCAACCTCACGCCATGGGCGCAGCTCAGCAAATGGGCGGCCGCGTTCAGCCTGTCGCGCCACGCCCGTGCCCATGGCGCGGTGCTGGACAACACCCCGCTGGTAGACACCCTGCACCACGTGATCTCGCTGCCCGGCATTGACCAGGCATTGCAGCGCGACGTGCTGGACGCGCTGGCAATCACGGCTTCGAGCTATACCAGCGGCGTGCACTGGACGTTTTGCCAGACACGGGACGACGCGGCACCGCAGACATGGTCGCGCCCCGGTCGCCGGGCCGAGTTCCAGCCCATCACCATCGAGCACCTCATGGCCTCCAGCGCCATTCCGTTCATCTTCCCGGCCACCCCCTTGTGGGTGGATTCCCACCGCGAATACTTTGGTGATGGCTCGATGCGGCAGATTTCACCGCTGTCGCCGGCCATGCACCTGGGGGCCACCCGGGTGCTGGTGATCGGCGTGGGCCAGCCCGAGCGGGCCGGGCTGGGCAGCGAGCACCCGGCCGCGCCGACGCTGGGCGGCATTGCCGGGCATGCCATGGCCAGCGTGTTCCACGACACCCTGCAGGCCGACGTGGAGCAGACCGTGCGGGTCAACCAGACCCTGGCCCGGCTCCCGCGCGAGGTGGCGGCGGCGCTGCCCTATCGCACCGTGGAGGTGCTGGCCATTCAGCCGTCACAATCGCTGGACGCCTTGGCCCAGGCCCACGCACAGGAGCTGCCGGCCGCCACCCGGCGGGCATTGGGCGGCCTCGGCGCCTTGCGGGGCGGTGGCGCGGCGCTGGCCAGCTACCTGTTGTTCGAACCGGGCTTTGTGCAGGCCCTGTTGACGCTGGGTGAGCAGGACGCCTTTGCGCACAAGGCACAGATCGAGGCATTTTTCGGGGGCCGTTCGATCCGGTAAGCCGTGCCGCAGCGGTCCCCGGTGCCATAATTCGCGGTTGTAATTTGAGCGGAGAACGCGTCATGGAGAACTGCCCCAGTTGGTAGCTTTCGACTCCCTTGCCAGCATCGGGGTTGAAAGCGGCACCTTCCATCCCCCACCACCCGAATGCACCCCAAGGGAGTGAGCCATGCTCAACATATTCACGCTCGCCAACGGCCGGCTCGTCCAGGAAGAGATCGAATCACTGGAAGACCTGTCCCGCTTCCAGCCCATCTGGGTGGACCTTGAGTCGCCCACACTTGATGAAAAGCGCTGGATCAAGCAGTACTACGGCCTGTCGATCCCCGAAGACGCGATGGACGAGGACATCGAGGAGTCGGCCCGTTTCTACGAGGAGGACAACGGCGAGTTGCACATCCGCAGCGACTTCCTGATTGCCGACGAGGCCGACCCGCGCACCGTGCGCGTGGCGTTCATCCTGAACCAGCACAACACCGAACTCAAAAGCCGCGGCGTGCTGTTTTCCATTCACGACGAAGACGTGCCGGTGTTCCGGCTGCTGCGCTTGCGAGCCCGCCGGGCCCCCGGCTTGATCGAGGACGCCAAAGAGGTTCTGCTCAAGCTGTACGACGTGGACGCCGAATACTCGGCCGACGCGCTCGAGGGCATTTACGACGACCTCGAAAAAGTCAGCAAACAGGTGCTGGCCGGCAACGTGACCGACACCCTGGCCGGCGAGGTGCTGGCCGCCATCGCCCGCCAGGAAGACTTGAACGGCCGCATCCGCCGCAACATGATGGACACGCGCCGCGCCGTGAGCTTCATGATGCGCAGCCGCATGCTCAACGCCGAGCAGTTCGAAGAGGCCCGCCAGATCCTGCGCGACATCGAGTCGCTGGACAACCACACGGCGTTCCTGTTCGACAAGGTCAACTTTCTGATGGACGCCACTGTGGGTTTCATCAACATCAACCAGAACAAGATCATCAAGATCTTCTCGGTGGCCAGCGTGGCGCTGCTGCCACCGACCTTGATCGCCAGCATCTACGGCATGAATTTCCAGTACATGCCCGAACTGGCCCAGAAGTGGGGCTACCCCTATGCGCTGGCGCTGATGCTGGCCAGCGCGCTGGTGCCCATGTGGTACTTCCGCAAGCGCGGTTGGCTCAAATAGCCTTTTCCGTCATTTTATTGAAGAAAATCGCCTTTAGCCCCCGTGAAATGGCGATAGTTTGCTACATTTAACATAGCAGTCTGAACAATCGGTCCATCGTGGCCACGCTGTACCGCGCGGCTACCGTTTGCAGGAATCGGGCGAAATCCACGTGCGCCGCGTCGTCGGCGCGGTCGGAAATGGTGCGCACCACGGCCAGCGGCACGCCGTAGTCGCGGCACACCTGCGCAAACGCGGCGCCTTCCATCTCGACCGCCAGCGCATCGGGCAAGGCCTGTTGCAACACGCGACTCTCGGCCGTGGTGGCCACAAAGCGGTCACCACTGATCAGCAGGCCCCGGTGCAGCCGCGGCGCGTGCAGGGCAAATTCGTCGCGCGTGGCGGGCGTCAGGATGTGCGGCAGATCGGCCAGCGTGGCCGTGGCCGCCTGCACCAGCGCCGCCGTCCAGGCCGGATCGGCCGCAAATCGCGCCGTGCCATAGCCCGGCGCTTCGTACCTGGGAAACAGCGGCGAGACGTCCAGGTCGTGCTGCAAAAAGTGCTCGGCCACGACCATATCGCCCACGTTCACGCCCGGCGCCAGGCCGCCCGCAACACCAGTGAACACGATGCGCTGCACGCCAAATCGCTCGATCAGCACGGTGGCCGTGGTGGCGGCGGCCACCTTGCCGATGCGTGACAGCACGGCCACCACCTCGTGACCGTGCAGGTGGCCTTGCCAGAATTCACGCCCCGCCGCCTGCACCCGGCGTTCGTCGGGCATCAGCGCCAGCACGGCCGCCAGCTCTTCGTGCATGGCGCTGACGATGGCGGTGCGGGTCATGGCAGGCCGCGAGGTCGCGGGTGTCAGGGCTTGAGGTCCACGCCGTAGAAGGTGTGGCGGCCAAACGGGCTGAGCTTGAAGTCCACGACTTCCTTGCGCATGGGCTTGAGCTGCACCGCATGCGCAATGGTGAACCAGGGCGCCTGCTCCTTGAAGATCACCTGGGCCTTCTTGTACAGCGCGTCACGGTCGGCCTGTTTGGCGGTGGTTTTGGCCTTGAGCACCAGGTCTTCATAGGGCTGATAGCAGAACTTGGCCACGTTGCTGCCACCGGTTTTGGCCGAATCGCAGCCCAGCAGGGTGTGCAGGAAGTTGTCCGGATCGCCGTTGTCGCCGGTCCAGCCCAGCATGCCCATCTGGTGCTCCCCGGCCTGCATGCGCTTGCGGTACTCGCCCCACTCGAAGCTCTTGATCTCGGCCTTCACGCCAATCTTGGCCAGATCGGCCTGCATCAACTCGGCAATGCGCCGGGCGTTGGGGTTGTAGGGACGCTGCACCGGCATGGCCCAGAGGTCGGTGCTCAGGCCATTGGGGAAACCGGCCTGTGCCAGCAGCTTTTTGGCGGCTTGCGGATCGAACGGATCGTCCTTGATCGCGTCGTTGTACGACCACATCGATGGCGGGATCGGGTTTTTGGCGGCCACGCCGGTGGAGAGGTACACGCCGTCAATGATGGCCTTCTTGTCGATCGCCATGCTGATGGCCTTGCGCACCCGCACGTCGTCAAACGGCTTTTTCTGGGTGTTGAAGGCCAGGTAGCCAACGTTCAGGCCGGCTTGCTCCAGCACCTTGATGTTGGGGTCTTTGCGGATCGCGTCCAGATCGGCCGGGTTGGGGTACGGCATCACGTGGCACTCGCCCTTTTGCAGCTTGGCCCAGCGCACCGAGGCGTCGGGGGTGATGGAAAAAATCAGGTCATCGATCTTGGCCTTGCCACCCCAGAACTGCGCGAAGGCCTTGTAGCGGATCACCGCGTCTTTCTGGTATTGCACCAGGTAGAACGGCCCCGTGCCAATGGGCTCCTGGTCGATTTTTTCAGGCGTGCCGGCCTGCAGCATGGCAATGGCATATTCCTTGGACTGCACGCCGGCGTACTCCATGGCCAGATTGGCCAGGAACGGCGCCTCGGGGCGGTTCAGCGTGATCTTGACGGTGTACTCGTCCACCTTGTCCACCGACTTGAGCAGCTTGGGCATGCCCATGTCGTTGAAGTAGGAGTGGTTGGGGCTGGTGACCTTGAAATACGGATCGTTTTCGATCCACTGGCGCTGGATCATGAACAGCATGTCGTCGGCGTTGAAGTCGCGCGAAGGCTTGAAGTTCTTGTTGCTGTGCCACTTGACGCCCTTGCGCAGCTGGAAGGTGTAGACCAGGCCGTCGGGCGAAATGGTCCACTTCTCGGCCAGGCCGGGGACCACATTGGTGGTGCCGCGCTCAAACTCGACGATGCGGCTGTAAATCTGGCTGTTGGCGTCGAACGAGGTGCCGGTGGTGTTGATGGCCGGATAGAAATTCTCGGGACTGCCTTCCGAGCAGTACACCAGGGTTTTGGCGGACACGCCCGCGGCGGCCAGTGCCAGCACGGCAACGGCAAAGTGTTTGCGATGGACCGGAAGTTTCATGGGAGCTCCTTCAAGGATTGGAAAGACACGTTCAACAGGGAATCATTATCTGCCGCGGCTCACCCGGGGGAGCCCTGCGTCGGCAGCTCGCCGGCAAAGTGGCAGGCCACGCGGCGCTCGTCCATGACGCGCGGCAGCGGCCGCTCGGCACTGCAGCGCTCCACGGCATGGGGGCAGCGACTGGAGAACACGCAGCCGCTGGGCGGGTTCAACGGCGAGGGCAATTCGCCCGCAAGCACGATGCGTTGCGTGATGCCCGCACCCACACCGGGCGTGGAAGCCAGCAGGGCCTGGGTGTACGGATGCAGCGGGCGGGCAAAGAGCTTGTCGCGCGGCCCCTGCTCCATCACGTGGCCGAGGTACATGACCAGCACATCGTGGGCAATGTGGCGCACCACCGCCAGGTCGTGCGAAATGAAAAGATAGGCCAGCCCCAGACGCGCCTGGAGATCGGCCAGCAGGTTCAGCACCTGCGCCTGGATGGACACGTCCAGCGCCGACACGGGCTCGTCAGCCACCAGCAACCTGGGGTTGAGCATGAGCGCGCGCCCGATGGCGATGCGCTGGCGCTGGCCGCCCGAAAACATGTGCGGGTAGCGATTCGCATGCTCGGGCCGCAGCCCGACCTGCGCCAGCATCTCGCGCGCCCGCTGGGCGCGTTCGCCACGCCCGAGGGATGTGCTGATTTCAAGTGGTGCCTCGAGCACGGCGCTGATTTTCTTGCGCGGGTTGAGCGAGCCAAACGGGTTCTGGAACACCATCTGGACGGCTTGCCGCAACCGCCGCGATTCGCCAGCCGGAGGATTCACCGCGTCGGTGCCGTCGAGCCTCAACGTGCCCTCGGTGGGCTTTTCGATCAGCGCCACCATGCGGGCCAAGGTCGACTTGCCGCAGCCCGACTCGCCCACGATGGCCAGCGTCTTGCCGGCTTCCAGGGTGAACGACACTCCGCCCACCGCCTGCAATTGCGCAGCCCCACGGAACAGGCCGCGCCGGATGGTGTAGACCTTGCGCAGGTTGTCGGCTTGCAGCACCGCGCTGACTGGAGCACCTTCGCCCTGGCGGGCTGCTGTGCGAGCTTGCTTGGGGCGGTCCGGCGCTGCGCTCTTGGCCCCCACGCTCCCCACTTCGTGTGGTTCGCTGCCCCCCGAGGGGGCTGAGCTTGCTTGGGAACGGCCCGGCGCTGCGCTCATGCCCGGGCCCCTGCAGCAAGCGGTTGCTCGCGCGCGATGGCGGCCGCGCGACTCGGATCGCCCAGCGGATGGTGGCAACGCACCGTACCCCCCTGCCAGTCCCGCAAATCAGGGCGCACCGTCTGACAGTGCGCCGTGGCGTCACCGCAGCGCGGTGCGAACAGGCAGCCCACCGGCCGGTCGAACACCCCGGGCACCACGCCAGGGATGGTGGCCAATGGCCGCCCCACCTCACCCTGCTCGGGCAGGGCCGCCAGCAAGGCCTCGGTATAGGGGTGCTGCGGACTGCGGAAAAGATGGCCCACAGACCGCTCGTCCATCACCTGTCCGGCATACATCACAGCCACCCGTTCGGCCATTTCGCTGACCACGCCCATGTTGTGGGTGATCAGCACCAGCGCCATGCCGCGCTCTTTCTGCAGGTTGCGCAACAGGTCCAGGATTTGCGCCTGGATCGTGACGTCGAGTGCGGTGGTGGGTTCGTCGGCGATCAGCAGGCGCGGGTTGCACGAGATGGCCATGGCAATCATCACCCGCTGGTTCATGCCACCCGAAAGCTGGTGGGGGTAGTCGTGCATGCGGGCGGCCGGGGCAGGAATGCCCACCTGTTCCAGCAGTTCGATGGCGCGGCGGCGCGCGGCGGTTTTGTCCAGTGCGGTGTGCAAGCGCAAGGTCTCGATGAGCTGGAAGCCAATGGTGAAGCAGGGGTTCAGGCTGGTGGTCGGGTCCTGGAAGATCATGGCCATGTCCTTGCCCACGAGGCGGCGGCGCTCGCGGTCGGAAATGCCCAGCAGGTCATGCCCGGCAAAACGCAGGGCCCTGGCGCGCACCCGGCCCGGGTAGGCGATCAGCCCCATCAGTGCCATCATGGTCACGCTTTTGCCCGAGCCCGATTCGCCCACGATGCCGAGCACGCCAGCCTCTTCCAGCGACAGGCTCACCCCGTCCACGGCGTGCATGACGCCGCCCTGGGTTGGAAACTCCACATGCAGGTCTTCAATTTCGAGCAATGGCATGGCGAGGTTCTTCAGCGCTTGAGCTTGGGGTCGAGGGCATCACGCAGCCCATCCCCCAGCAGGTTGAAGGCCAGCACGGCCATCAGGATCATCAGGCCCGGGAATGTGACCACCCACCAGGCACGCATGACGAACTCGCGCGCGTCGGCCAGCATGGTGCCCCACTCGGGTGACGGCGGCTGGGCGCCCAACCCGAGAAAGCCCAGCGCCGCCGCGTCCAGAATGGCGGTGGAAACGCCCAGCGATGCCTGCACGATCAGCGGTGCGGCGCAATTGGGCAGTACCTCGCTGAACATCAGCCGCAGGGTACCGGCGCCGCTGACGCGCGCGGCGGTGACGTAATCCCGGGACACTTCTGTGATGACCGCCGCGCGCGTGATGCGCACATAGTGCGGCAACACCACAATGGCCACGGCCAGCATCGCGTTCATCAAGCCGGGCCCCAGAATGGCCACAATCACGATGGCCAGCAACAGACTGGGCAGCGTGAGGATGATGTCCATCAACCGCATGATCGCGATTTCAACCACGCCGCGGGCGAATCCTGCGATCAGCCCCAGGGCAATGCCGACAGCGATCGAAATCAGCACCACCGCCAGCCCGATGGAGAGTGACAGCCGAGCGCCATGGATCAGGCGCGAGAGGATGTCGCGGCCAATCGCGTCGGTGCCGAGCCAGTACGTGGCCGATCCGCCGGCCTGCCACATCGGTGGCTGCAGGAACACCTGACTGTTGGTCGCGTTGGGCGGGTGCGGCGCCAGCCAGGGCGCGAACAGCGCGGTCAACAGCAGCAGCCCAACCACCAGCAGCCCGGCCACGGCACCCCGATTGGCCGAGAAAGCGGTCCAGAACTCGCGCAGCGGGCCGGGCGGCGCCGGGGCATGGGGGGTCGGTGACACGTGGGAAGTCACAGGTTCAGGGCTCATGTCAGCGGGCCTGCCGAATGCGTGGGTTGATGACGCCATAGGTGAGGTCCACCAGCAGGTTGACCAGCATCACCACCCCGCCCAGCAGCAACATGCCGCCCTGCAATACCGGGTAGTCGCGCCGGTTGATGGCCTCGATCAGCCATTTGCCGACGCCAGGCCAGGAAAAAATCGTCTCGGTCAGGATGGCGCCCGTGAACAACACCCCGACCTGCAACCCGATCACCGTGACCACGGGGATCAGCGCATTGCGCAGCGCATGCACGCCCACCACGCGCAGCGGCGGCAGGCCCTTGGCGCGCGCGGTGCGGATGTAGTCCTCGCCCAGCACCTCGAGCATGGCCGAGCGCGTCATGCGCGCGACCACCGCCAGCGGGTTGGTGCCCAGCACGATGGTCGGCAGGATCAGGTGGCTGAGCGTCGAGCCGAAAGCTCCGCGTTCCCCCGACAGCAGCGAATCGATCAGCAGGAAACCCGTGGTGGGCTCGATGAAATACTGCACCGCGATGCGCCCGGACACCGGCGTCAGATCCAGCTGGACTGAAAACAGCAGGATCAGCAGCAGGCCCCACCAGAAAATCGGCATCGAATAACCGGTCAGCGAGGTGGCCATGACGCCATGGTCGAACACCGAATTACGGCGCACGGCCGCGATGATGCCGGCGGGGATGCCCAGCACCAGCGCAAACACGATCGCACACAGGGCCAGTTCCACCGTGGCCGGAAACAGGGTCAGGAACTCGCGCAGGACCGGCTCCTGCGTGATGATCGACTTGCCCAGGTCACCCTGCAGCACGCGCCCGATGTAAATGCCATATTGCACGATCACGGGTTTGTCGAGCCCGTAGGCCCTGAGCAGCGTGGCGTGCCGCTCCGCGTCAATGCCGCGCTCGCCTGCAAGAGTTTCGATCGGATCGCCCGGAATCAGCCGGATCAGGAAAAACGCCAGCAACGTCATTCCGAAAAATGTCGGAATGACGAGCGACAGGCGCGTCAGGACATAGCGGAACATCGACGCATCACGCCAAAGCGGGCCTGACGATCACCGCACGGGGGATCATTTCTTGTCCCGCAGTTCCCGCCGCAGGATCTTTCCGACCGGAGTCTTGGGCAGTTCGGTACGGAACTCCACGATCTTCGGCTGCTTGTAGCCCGTGAGATTGGTTTTGCAGTAGTCGCGCACCGCGGCTTCGGTGAGGTCGGCGTCCTTCTTCACAATCACGAGCTTCACGGCCTCGCCCGACTTGGCGTCCACCACCCCCACCGCAGCGCACTCCATGACGCCGGGGCAACCCGAGACAACCTCTTCAATTTCGTTGGGATACACGTTGAAGCCGCTCACCAGGATCATGTCCTTCTTGCGGTCCACGATCTTGAAAAAGCCCCGCTCGTCGACCACACCGATGTCGCCCGTCTTGAAATACCCGTCAGACGTCATGGCCTTGGCGGTTTCGTCCGGCCGTTGCCAGTAGCCGGCCATCACTTGCGGGCCCTTGATGGCAATCTCGCCGGGTTGCCCGGTTGGCACCTCATTGCCGTCGTCGTCCAGCAGTTTGAAATAGGTGCTGGGCAGGGGCACACCGATCGTGCCGGTGTATTCGGTACTGGTCGTGGGATTGCAGCTCGCCGAGGGCGAGGTTTCCGACAGGCCGTAGCCCTCGCAGATCGGGCATCCGGTTTTGTCGAGCCAGAGCTGGGCCACCGGGCCCTGGACGGCCGTACCCCCACCCACGGCAATCTTCAGATGGGACCAGTCCACCGTGTTGAAGTCCGGATGGTTGGCCAGGCCGTTGAACAGCGTATTGACCGCCGGGAAACTGTGAATGGTGTGCTGGGACAGCTCCTTGAGCACGCCCGGCAGGTCACGCGGATTGGGGATCAGGATGAGCTTGCCGCCCGTGCGCATGGACAGCATCATGCCCACCGTGAAGGCGAAGATGTGATACAGCGGCAACGCACACACGCCGGTCGGCTGTTCGCCCGCTGGCACCTTGGCCATGACAGGCTGGTTCCAGACCTCGGACTGGATCACGTTGGCGATCACATTGCGGTGCAGCAGCACCGCGCCCTTGGACACCCCCGTGGTGCCCCCGGTGTACTGCAGCACGGCCACGTCGTCGGGTTTGATCTCGGGCTTTTTCAACGTCCCCCGGGTGCCCCGTGCGATCGCCTCGTTGAAACGCACCGCACCCGGTAGCTCATAGGCCGGCACCATTTTCTTGACGTTGCGCACCACGTAATTGACCAGCGACCCCTTGAGCAGGCCCAGCTGGTCGCCCATGGCGCACAGCACCACGTGCTTGACCGGCGTGGCGGCGATGCATTGCTCCAGGGTGCTGGCAAAGTTCTCGATGATGACGATAGCCTTCGCGCCTGAGTCCTTGAGCTGGTGTTCCAGCTCGCGCGGGGTGTACAGCGGGTTGACGTTGACCACCACCAGCCCCGCCCTCAGGATCGCCGCCACGGCCACCGGGTACTGCGGCACATTGGGCATCATGATGGCGACGCGATCTCCCTTGGCCAGGCCCAGGCCCTGCAGATAGGCGCCAAGCGCGCGGCTCAGACTGTCGGTCTGGCTGTACCGGATGTCCTTGCCCATGAAGCTGTAGGCCGTGCGGGCAGCATACTTGCGGAAACTTTCTTCCATCAGCGCCACCAGCGAGGTGTACTGCGTCGCATCGATGTCGGCAGGCACGCCGGAAGGGTAGGCACTCAGCCACGGACGGTCGGTCATGGGGATCTCCAGGATGGGATGTCGGCGACATGGATTTCGCCACGGCGAATTGTGTCGCGGCGCCGCGGCCACCGCGACTGTGTTTTCCCTAGCTGGCACCCGTGTGCATGCCCTCCATGCACAACAGCACCCTGCCCGGTTCAGGCACCGCGCAGGCGCGGTGCCATGACGGTCATTCGATGGCTTTGCCCATGTCTTCAACCACCTTCTTGGCGTCGCCAAACACCATCATGGTCTTGTCCATGTAGAACAGTTCGTTGTCGAGGCCGGCATAGCCCGCAGCCATCGACCGCTTGTTCACGATCACGGTCTTGGCCTTGTAGGCTTCGAGAATCGGCATGCCGTAGATCGGGCTGCCCTTGACGTGGGCCGCAGGGTTCACCACGTCGTTGGCGCCCAGGATGATGGCCACGTCCACCTGTCCGAATTCGCCGTTGATGTCTTCCATCTCGAACACCTGGTCGTAGGGCACTTCGGCCTCGGCCAGCAGCACGTTCATGTGGCCCGGCATGCGCCCCGCCACCGGATGGATGGCGTATTTGACGGAGATGCCTTTTTCGATGAGCTTGGTGGCCAGTTCCTTCACGGCGTGCTGCGCACGAGCCACCGCCAGGCCATAGCCGGGCACGATCACGACCGTCTCGGCATTGCCCAGCACAAAGGCCGCATCGTCGGCGCTGCCGCTCTTGACGGGGCGCTGCTCCGCGCTGCCGACTGCTGCTGTGGTCGCCTCGCCGCCAAAGCCCCCCAGAATCACATTGAAGAACGACCGGTTCATCGCCTTGCACATGATGTACGACAGGATGGCCCCGGACGATCCCACGAGCGAACCCGCGATGATCAGCATGGCATTGTTCAGGCTGAAACCGATGCCGGCCGCCGCCCAGCCAGAGTAACTGTTGAGCATCGACACCACCACCGGCATGTCGGCGCCGCCGATCGGGATGATGATCAGAACGCCCATGACAAATGCCAGCGCCAGCATGCCAAAGAATGCCATCCAGTTGCCCGTGGCCATGTAGACCAGGCCCAGACCGATGGTGGTCAGGCCCAGCACAAGGTTGAGCTTGTGCTGCCCCGCAAACTGCACCGGCGCACCCTGGAACAGGCGGAACTTGTACTGGCCCGAGAGCTTGCCAAACGCGATCACCGAACCACTGAAGGTGATGGCGCCGATGGCCGCTCCCAGGAACAGCTCCAGCCGGTTGCCCATCGGAATGGGCGGCACGGTGCCGTCGGCGGCCTTGCGCACGATCTGGAAAGCATGGGGCTCGGCCACCGCGGCGATGGCAATGAAGACTGCCGCCAGACCGATCATGCTGTGGAAGAAAGCCACCAACTCGGGCATCTTGGTCATCTCGACCGTCTTGGCACGGTACGCGCCATAACCGCCACCCACCACCAGGCCCAGCAGCACCCAGGCCATGCCGAAGGCCTTGCCGCCGGAGAGTTCGACGATCAGCGCGGCGGTGGTCAGTACCGCAATGGCCATGCCGGTCATGCCGAACACGTTGCCACGGATCGACGTGGTGGGATGTGACAGGCCCTTGAGCGCCTGGATAAAACAGACGCTGGCCACCAGGTACAGCAGCGTGACGATACTCAAGCTCATTTGGCCGCTCCCGCACCCGCCGCCGGGGCCTTCTTCTCTTTCTTCTTGAACATCTCGAGCATTCGGCGCGTCACCAGAAACCCGCCAAAGATGTTGACCGAAGCCAGTGCCACCGCCAGCACCCCCATGGTGATGCCCAGCGTGGTCTCGGTCAGCGCGGCGGCCAGCATGGCCCCCACGATCACGATGGCCGAAATGGCGTTGGTCACGGCCATCAGCGGCGTGTGCAGTGCGGGCGTCACGGTCCAGACCACGTGGTAGCCGACGTAGATGGCGAGCACGAAAATGATCAGATTGATGACAGTGGGAGAAACGGCGTCCATGGGGCTTCCTCTTGTTTTGACCGGTGGGTTCAATGCGCGGATCACTTGCGCCGGACTTCGCCGCCCTGCGTCATCAGGCAGGCCGCGACGATGTCGTCTTCCAGATCGACCTTCAGACCACCTTCCTTGGGCAGGATGAGTTTCAGAAAGTCCAGCACGTTGCGCGCATAAAGACTGCTGGCATCGGCCGCCACCAGCGCGGGGATGTTGGTCTCGCCGATCAGCGTCACGCCGTGCTTGACGACCGTCCGCCCGGCTTCGGTCAGCGGGCAGTTGCCCCCGGCCGGGGCCGCCATGTCCACGATCACCGAGCCCGGCTTCATGGCCTTGACCATGTCTTCCGTCACCAGCACAGGCGCTGGCCGACCGGGAATCAGCGCCGTGGAGATCACGATGTCGGCCGCGGCGACCCGCTTGGCCACCTCGATCTTCTGGCGGTCCAGCCAGCTTTGGGGCATGGGTCGGGCGTAACCACCCACACCTTCGGCGGCTTCTTTTTCCTCGGCGGTTTCGTAGGGCACGTCGATGAACTTCGCCCCCAGCGACTCCACCTGTTCCTTGACGCTGGGCCGCACGTCGGACGCCTCGATGACCGCGCCCAGCCGTTTGGCCGTGGCAATGGCCTGCAGCCCCGCCACCCCCACGCCCAGGATCACCACACGGGCGGCCTTGATGGTGCCGGCCGCCGTCATCAGCATCGGGAACAGGCGCTGGTATTTGTCGGCGCCCATCATCACCGCCTTGTACCCGGCAATATTGGCTTGGGAGGACAGCACGTCCATGCTTTGAGCGCGCGTGGTGCGCGGCGCGGCTTCCAGGGCAAACGCCGTCAGCTTGGCCGCCGCCAGCCGTTGCAGGCCGCTGGCGTCAAACGGGTTGAGCATCCCCACCACAGTGGTGCCGGGCTTCATCCGGGCCACCTCGTTGTCAAAGGGGCAACGCACCTTCAGGACCAGTTCGGCGCCGAAGGCGCCATCCGCGTCGGTGATCTCGGCCCCCACGGCCAGGTAGGCGTCGTCCGGCGCACTGGCGGCCACGCCCGCGCCCGACTGGACGCGAACCACATGGCCTTGTGCCTTGAGCTTTTTGGCCGTTTCGGGGGTGACGGCCACACGGGTTTCCCCGAGCGTCGTTTCGGCGGGCACGCCAATCTGCATGGGCGACTCCTCTGATGGTTTTCAAATCTTGACTGACCACTAGCTTACATGAGTTTGCCCGCTTTCATCGCCGCGGTGGACGCGCCCGTCTAAACGTCCGGGGCCCGGCGCGCGCTCGGCCGCCGGGGTTGGGCGTCCCGATAATGCCGCATGAACATCCGCTGGAAACCGAGCGTCACCGTCGCTGCCATCGTCGAGCAAAACGGAAAGTACCTGCTGATTGAAGAGCACACCCCCGAGGGGCTGAGGCTCAACAACCCGGCCGGCCACCTGGACCCGGGCGAGTCTCCCGCCGAGGGCTGCGCGCGCGAGACGCTGGAAGAAACCACGCACCGGTTCACGCCGACAGCACTGGTCGGGGTGTACCTCTCGCGCTTTCAGCGGTCGGCCACGGGCGAGGACATCACCTACCTGCGTTTTGCGTTTTGCGGCGAACTCGGCGACGCCGTGCCGGGCCGGGCGCTGGACCACGGCATCGTGCGCACCCTGTGGATGACGCCCGACGAGGTGCGCGCCAGCGCCGCGCAGCATCGCAGCCCGCTGGTGTTGCGCTGCATGGAAGACCACCTGGCAGGGCGGCGCTACCCGCTGGAGGTGGTTCATACCGACCCTGGCGTGGCTTCGGGGTAACGGCGGGCCGGCATCCCGGCCCGCTCACGCGGCTGGGATAATCGCACCCCTATGGCAAAGCAACGTGTGGTGGTGGGCCTGAGCGGCGGTGTCGATTCCGCGGTGACGGCGCACCTGCTCAAGCAGCAGGGCTACGAGGTCATCGGCATCTTCATGAAGAACTGGGAAGATGACGACCGACCCGCCGGTTCGGGCGACGACGACCCCGGCTACTGCACGTCGAACGTCGACTTCGTCGATGCCGCGGCGGTGGCCGACGTGCTGGGCATCGAGATCGAACACGTCAACTTTGCCGCCGAATACAAAGACCGCGTGTTCGCCGAATTTTTGCGCGAGTACGCCGCCGGGCGCACGCCCAACCCCGATGTGCTGTGCAACGCCGAGATCAAGTTCAAGGCGTTTCTGGACCACGCCATGCGCCTGGGTGCCGAGATGATCGCAACCGGCCACTACGCGCGGGTGCGGCTGAACGACAAGACCGGCAAACACGAGCTGCTCAAAGGCCTGGACCCGTCCAAGGACCAGAGCTATTTTTTGCACCGTCTGAACCAGGCGCAGCTGGCCCGCACGCTGTTCCCCGTGGGCGAACTGCACAAGACCGAAGTGCGCCGCATCGCCGCCGGGATCGGCCTGCCCAATGCGAAGAAGAAAGACTCCACCGGCATCTGCTTCATCGGTGAGCGGCCGTTCCGCGAGTTTCTCAACCGCTACATCTCGCACGAACCCGGCCCGATCAAGGACGCCAACGGCCGCACCATCGGCCAGCATGTGGGCCTGAGCTTTTACACGCTGGGCCAACGCCAGGGGCTGGGCATTGGCGGCATCAAGGCCCGGGGCGCACAAAAAGGCGGGGGCGAGCACGCACCGTGGTTTGTGGCGCGCAAGGATCTGGCGCACAACACGCTGTGGGTGGTGCAGGGCCACGATCACCCCTGGCTGCTGTCGCGCACATTGGACGCGGCCGACGCCAGCTGGACGGCAGGCACGCCGCCCGCACCCGGCGCCTGCGCGGCCAAGACACGCTACCGCCAGGCCGACGCCGCCGGCACGCTGGCGGGCGGCGCCGCAGGCACTTTCTCGCTGACCTTTGCCGAAGCCCAATGGGCCGTGACGCCAGGCCAGAGCGCCGTGGTGTACGACGGCGAGGTCTGCCTGGGCGGCGGGGTGATTGCCGGGTCGCAGCCCTGAACGCCCTGATCACTACTCTTTAAATAGCAAACTATGTCTAATTGGCGGGGGCTAAAGGTCTATTTTCTTTAATATTTGCGGTCTGGCCGATCCCCTGGCCCTGAAGTTCAGCGGCCCGCCTGCAGCTTGTCATGCAGCCGCCGCGTGGCGCGCCACACGCCCCACAGCACCAACGGGATCAGGGCCCCGGCGGCCATCTCGGGATGGATCGGCACCCCCGCCGCCTTGAGTGCCTTGGCCGCGTACAGCGCCAGACTGATCATGTAATACGAGATAGCCGCGATCGACAGGCCTTCCACCGTGGTCTGCAGCCGCAGTTGCAGATCCTGCCCGCGGGTGAGTTTTTCCAGCAGTTGCCGGTTCTGTTCTTCGGTGGCGATGTCCACGCGCGTGCGCAGCAGGGCGCTGGTGCGCGTGACGCGCTCGGACAGTGAGGCCAGGCGTTGCGCCGTGGCGGCCACGGTGGCCATGGCGGGCGACAGGCGCCGCTGCATGAATTCGCCCAGTGTCTGGGTGCCGGGAATGGCCTTCTCGCGCAGCTCTGCAATGCGCTGGACCACCAGCGTGTGGTAAGCCTGCGTGGCGGAAAAGCGGTAGGCGTGTTCGGCCATGGCGCGCTCGATGCGCGCCGCCAGCGCCACCAGGGTGTCCAGCAACTGCTGGTCGGACACACTTTTGTGCTCCAGCGCCGCGGTGATGTCGGCCAGGGCCCGCTCGGCCTCGCCCAGCACCGTGCCGAGCGCCTTGGCCACCGGCAGGCCGCGCAGCGCCATGAGGCGGTAGGTTTCGATCTCCAGCAGCCGCTGCGAGATACGCCCGGCGCGCGTGTCACGCGTGCCGGGCGGCGCCACCACCAACATGCGCTCGAAGCCGCTGTCGCGCAGCGCAAAGTCGGTCACGGCCCAGGAATGCCCGTTGTTGCCCATGACCGACGCCACCAGCGCCTGCCCGCCCAGCCAGTCTTGCGCCTGCGCCAGCGTGGCGTCCACCGTGGTCAGGTCGCCATGGAGCAGGGCCAGCTGGATGGCAGCGATGGTGCGGCCCGGGATCGCGCGCAGCCAGGTCGGGTCGATCGCCAGCGAGGCCACAAGGTCGGGGTTACGGGCGCCCAGCAGGGCACCGTCTGGCAGCGACTGCACAAACGAGTAGCGCGTGAATTCCGAATGCCGCTCCCACTTGACGGTGTTGCCCGCCACCCGCAGTCGCACGAAATTGTTGGCCAATGCGTCCGGCGCCAGTCCCTGTTGACCGGGCAGGCGGCGCAGGTGCTCCCACTCAGCCTCGCGCGGGATGCCCTCGTTGAGCACCGCCACATACACAATCAGCGCAGGCAGTCTCACCCGCGCCGACGGCCGGGCGTGCACCTCGTTGTGCAGCACGGCACGCAAGGCATCGTCCACGGGAAGCAGGCTGGCCGCGCCCGGCTCGCCAGAATTTTCGACAGGGGTGCTCATCGGCGACATTGTGCCGTCAGTGGCCGCGACTACCGCAAGAACAGCAGGTACAGCAGGCCAAGGATCAGGCCCAGCTTGAGCACCTTGTAGAGCGGCCGGTTGAACTGCTTGATGCGCCGGGCAAGCTGCTTCATCCAGTGAACGCCGCCATACAGGCGGTTGACCACGCCCACGCGGTCGCTGGGCAGGTTCTGGGTGGCCGTGGCACGCCCCAGGACGCCGCCCACCAGGCGGTTGAGCCCGCCCAGCCAGTGCGGGCGCAGCGGACGCTCGACGTCGCAGAAGAAAATCAGGCGATCCTGGTCCGAGCGGTTTTCGGCCCAGTGCACAAAGGTTTCGTCGAACAGCACGTCTTCGCCATCGCGCCAGGAATAGCTTTCGCCGTCCACCACGATGTGGCAGCTGTCGGCATTGGGCGTGACCAGCCCCAGGTGGTAGCGCAGCGAACCGGCGAACGGATCGCGGTGGGGGTTGAGGTGCGCACCGGCCGGCAGCAGGGTGAACATGGCCGCCTTGACGCCGGGCACTTGGTTGACCAGCGCCACCGTGCGCGGGCACAGCAGTTGCGCGGACGGCAGGGGTTCGTCGTACCACTTGAGATAAAACCGCTTCCAGCCCTCCTTGAAGAAGGAGTTGAAGCCCGCGTCGTTGTTCTTGAGTGCGGCCTGAATGTGGCCCTGGCTGGACAGCTGCAAGGCTTCGTCGCGGATTTCCTGCCAATGGGTGCGAAACAGCGCCAGTTCGGGCGTGCCGCGCGGGTCCAGGAACGGCCGGGGCGGCACCGCTGAGAAAAGATACAGCAAGGCGTTGACCGGCGCGAGAATCGACGAATGATTGAACAGCTGTCGCAGGAACGGCAACCGCACCTTGCCGCGGAAATGCACGTACAGCACGCTCGCCGTGAACACGGCGAGAACGACATATCGGGGTGAAAGCAAAATATCAGGCATGCGTGGTGGCCATCCGAAAAACACTGGCGCTGCGGGGTTGCCCGGCCGGAGCGCCCCCGGCCCGAACCGTCAACTGTACACAGAGCACACCCCGCCGTCCAAAAGATGCGGGAGAATGGGCCCAGTTCAAAGAGGAACCCCTACCCATGCCCCTGCCGTTCACCGCTTTCATGCCGCCGCTGTCGGCCGGTGCGTTGCACCACCCCCACGCCGCCACCAAGGTTTTCGCATGAAGCTGCCCCGACAACTTCTCTGGTCCATGGGCGGACTCCCCAAGTGGGTGCAGGCCTGGGTGCTCGGCCTGATCATCGTCAATGCGGCGGCGTTCGCGTTCCTGCATTCCGCGGTGGGCCGTTGGACGGCGGCCGCGGCGCTCGTCGTGTGCGTGTTCAACATCCCCATGATGCTGCGCCAGCAAGGCCTGACCCGGTTGCTGTCGCTGCCGCATTTTGTGTGGTTTGCGCTGGTGGCTTACCTGGCCACGCAACTGTTTGGCGCCGATCCGCTGCCGGCGGGCAGCGTGCGCACCTACGCGCTCGTCGTGCTGGTCGTCAACAGCATTTCGCTGGTGTTTGACGTGATCGAGATGGTCCGCTGGCTGCGCGGCGAACGTGAGGTGCTGGGCCTGCGGCAGCCCAAGGCGCCGCTGGCCTGACCGCTCTAAAACGGAATGTCGTCGTCCATGTCGTCAAAGCCGCTGGCCGGTTTGGCCGGGGCCTGACGCGGCGCCGCGGCCGCCGGTCTGGAGGCGGGCGCCCGGCGCTGGGGCGCGCCGTCATCGTCGCCTCCGGAGGGCTCGCCCATGCCCTCGCGGTTGCCCAACATCTGCATCTCGTTGGCGACAATGTCGGTCGCGTATTTTTCCACGCCGTCCTTGTCGGTGTATTTGCGCGTCTTGATGCGCCCTTCCACGTAAACGGGCCGGCCTTTTTTCAGGTATTGACCGGCAATTTCGGCGAGTTTGCCGAAAAACGTGACACGGTGCCACTCGGTTTCTTCGACCATTTCACCGGTTTTGCTTTTGTATTTGCTGCTGGTGGCGATCGTGACGTTGGCCACAGCGTCACCGCTGGGCAGGTAACGCACTTCAGGGTCACGCCCCAAGTTGCCGACGAGAATGACTTTGTTGACGGAGGCCATGGTACGCAGGTCCAGTGAAAAGAAGCGGCGCCAGTCCAAATGTCGCGGGGCACCTGTTGCCGCGGGGCACCTATTGTGCCGCAAACCCGCCGGACAACCGCCCGGTGCCACAATAGCACCGTGAGCCGTTCTTCCAAGCACCACGAACCCGATTTCCTGCAGAACATTCAGGCCGAACTGTCCAACGGACGGCTTTGGCTGGACCGGGGCGTGGTGCTGGCCTACGCCACTGTCGCCGGCTTGCTGGTGGTCGGGTTCACGCTGCTCAGCGAATGGTCGTTTTCGGTCTTCATGACGGTCATCGCGTTCAACCCCTGGCTGGCGCTGGCCTGGACACCCGCCCTGACGGCCGGCACGGTCTGGGCCACCCGCAGTTTTTTTGCCGGCGCCTCGGGTTCCGGCATCCCCCAGGTCATGGCAGCACTGGAGCCGGGCCTGCCAGAGTCAGCCCGGCGGCGCTTTGTGTCGTTGCCGCTGACCTTCGCCAAGATGGGGTTGACGTCGCTGGGCCTGATGGCCGGCCTGTCGATCGGGCGGGAAGGCCCGTCGGTCCAGGTGGCCGCAGGCGTGATGCTGCATTCCCGACGTTGGCTGCGCAACGATTCGGGCATGAGCCTGCATGCACTATTGGTGGCGGGCGGTGCGGCCGGCATGGCCGCCGCCTTCAATGCCCCGCTGGCGGGCGTGGTGTTCGCCATTGAAGAACTCTCGCGCACGCTGGAGTCGCGCAACAGCGGCCTGATCATCGCCTCGATCGTGCTGGCCGGTCTGATGGGCGTGTCGGCGTTCGGCAACATCACCTATTTTGGCGTCATCAAGGTGCCCCCTTTGGGCTGGAACGCCGTGTTGCCGGGCCTGCTGGTGGCCTTGGTGTGTGGCGCCCTTGGGGGGTTGTTCACGCGCCTCATGGTGGCGTCGCTCACGGGCAGCTCGCCTGACCGTTTCAGCCGCTGGCGCAAACGCTATCCGATCCGCTTTGCAGCCTGTATCGGGCTGGCCATTGCCGTGATCGGCCTGGCAACGGCCGGCGGCACTTACGGCAGCGGCTCCGATGCCGTGCGCGAGATGCTGGCCGGCGGCAGCGAGACCTCTCAACTGTTCATGCCGCTCAAGTTTGTGGCCACCTGGCTGACGGCCTGGTCGGGTGCGCCCGGCGGCATCTTTGCGCCATCGCTCTCCATCGGCGCGGGTATTGGCCATCAGGTGGCCGTGTGGTCCGGGCCGGAGATCAGCGCGGCCCTGATCGCCATGGGCATGGCGGGTTTTCTGGCCGCGGCAACCCAGGCGCCGCTGACCGCGTTCATCATCGTCATGGAGATGGTCGACGGCCGGGCCATGGTGTTGAGCCTGATGGCCACGGCCATGGTGGCCAGCCTGGTTTCGCGGCTGATCACCCGCCCGCTCTATCCCGCGCTGGCCGATTTCATGTTGCGTCAGCTGCCTGCGCCACCGGCCGCACCGCCGCATGACCCGGCGCCTGCGGCACCCGAAGCCCCCAGCTCGCCGCCAGCCACAGCAGCACCAGACCCCCGCAGCTGACAAACAGCGCGGGCATGCCCGCCGCCTTCACGATCGTGCCGCCCAGCGCGCCGCCCGCAAACAGGCCGAACGACTGCAGCATGTTGTAAACGCCCAGCGCCGCCCCCCGTGAATGCGCGGGCACCAGGCGCGACACCATGCTGGGTAGGCAAGCCTCCAGGATGTTGAAGCCGCAGAAAAAGGCAAACAGCAATAACGCCAGCGCTGCAATCGATGGCGCGCCGGTGGCCCACAAAAACCCCACCTGCACCGCGCCCGTCACGCCAATCGCCCCGAGGAACACGGCCCGCAGATAGCCGCGTTTTTCCAGCCGGAACAGGGTGCCCCACATCACGAAGAACGAGGCAAACACCGCCGGCAGGTACACCCACCAGTGGTGGCTCTTGTCCAGCCCGGCCTGCACCAGCAGCCCCGGCACGGCCACCCACATGGCCAGCTGCACGGCGTTGAGCACAAACACGCCCAGATCGAGCCGCAGCAGCTGGCGATCCTTGAGCACATCGGTGAACCGCGCCTGGGCCGGCGCCTTGCGCAAAGCCCCTTCGGGCGGCACACCCCAGATCATCACGCCCACACCTGCCAGCGCCAGGACGCCGGTGATGGCAAACAGGCCACGCAGGCCCAGCCAGGCGGCCAGCGGCGGCGCAATCACCAGTGACAGCGCAAACATCAGTGCGATGCTCGCGCCGATCACGGCCATGGCTTTGGTGCGCACCGCATCGCGGGTCTGGTCGGCCAGCAAGGCCGAGGTGGCGGCCGAAATGGCACCGGCACCCTGCAGCGAACGGCCGATGATCAGCCACAACAAACTGTCGGCCATCGCCGCCGTCAGGCTGCCCAATGCAAACAGCAGCAGTCCGAACACGATCACGCGCTTGCGCCCGAGCCGGTCCGACGCCATGCCGAACGGAATCTGCAGCAGGCCCTGCGTGAGCCCGTAAATGCCCAAGCCCAGCCCGACCAGGGCGGCATCGTCGCCGCCCGGGTACTTACGGGCTTCCAGCGCAAACACCGGCAGCACCAGGAACAGGCCCAGCATGCGCAGTGCGTAAATGGACGTGAGCGACAGCGTGGTGTGTCGCTCCTGTGGCGTCATGGCCGAGGATTCCGGCGCCAGGGAGGGCGTCGCCAGGTTTGTAACAGGTGTATCAGGCAAGGTGCGTTCGCAAGCCCGTCGGCAGCGACGGGCAATGCCCCGATTGTCCCTGAACTGAAAACCCGGGGACAGAAAGACCGTTCCTTGTCTATCATGCAAGGTTTACCTCGGCACGCACCTCTTGAACTCCTCCACTGACGGCAAATACCTCGGCACGGCCGCACGGCAAACCGGTGGCGCCCTGGGCGCCACCATGATCAGTGTGCGCGGCGCCCGCACGCACAACCTGAAGAACATCGACCTGGACATCCCGCGCAACCGGCTGGTCGTGATCACCGGCCTGTCGGGTTCGGGCAAGTCCAGCCTGGCGTTTGACACCCTGTACGCCGAGGGGCAGCGCCGCTATGTGGAGAGCCTTTCGGCCTACGCGCGGCAGTTCCTGCAACTCATGGACAAGCCCGACGTGGACATGATCGAGGGTCTGTCACCGGCCATCAGCATCGAGCAAAAGGCCACCTCGCACAATCCGCGCTCCACGGTGGGCACCGTCACCGAGATCCACGACTACCTGCGCCTGCTGTACGCCCGTGCCGGCACACCCTACTGCCCCGACCACGGCCTGGCATTGCAGGCGCAGAGCGTGAGTCAGATGGTGGACGCCGTGCTCGCACTGCCGCCCGACACGCGGCTGATGGTCCTGGCGCCGGTGGCACGCGACCGCAAGGGCGAGTTCCACGACGTGTTTGCCGACATGCAGGCCCAGGGCTATGTGCGCTTTCGCGTGGACGGGGCGGCCTACGAATACGACGACCTGCCCCAGCTCAAGAAGACCGAGAAGCACAACATCGATGTGGTGGTGGACCGGCTCAAGACCCGCGCCCACGCCGCGGTGGCCGAACCGGCCGCCCACGCCGTGGCCGGTGGCGCAGACCGCATGGAATTCGACCACACCCGCCAGCGTCTGGCCGAAAGCTTCGAGGCCGCGCTGCGCCTGGCCGACGGCCGCGCCATCGCACTGGAAATCGACAGCGGCACCGAGCATGCCTTCAACGCGCGTTTTGGCTGCCCGGTCTGCAGCTATTCGCTCAGTGAACTGGAGCCGCGGCTGTTCTCCTTCAACTCACCCGTGGGCGCCTGCCCGACCTGCGACGGTCTGGGCTCGCAGGATTTTTTTGACCCGGCGCGCGTGGTCGCCTTCCCGTCGCTGAGCCTGGCCAGCGGCGCCATCAAGGGCTGGGACCGGCGCAACGGCTACTACTTTGCCTTGCTGGAAAGCCTGGCCAGACACTACAAGTTCGACATTGAGCAGCCCTTTGAAGACCTGCCACCCCACGTCCAGCACGCGGTGCTGCAGGGGTCGGGCGAAGAAGAAATCAAGTTCAGCTACGTGATGGATTCAGGCGCTTCATCGGGACGGCGTGTGACCAAGCGGCACCCGTTCGAGGGTGTGATTCCCAACATGCAGCGGCGCTACCGCGAAACCGATTCGGTGCTGGTGCGCGAAGACCTCGCGCGTTACCGCAGCACGCAGCCGTGCACCGACTGCGGCGGCACCCGGCTGCGGCGCGAGGCGCGGCATGTGAAGATTGGAGAAGGCGGCCAGGCCCGCGCGATTTTCGAGATCAGCCACGCCACGCTGCGCGACAGCCTGGCGTACTTTCAAACCTTGAAGATGCACGGCGCCAAGGGCGAGATCGCCGACAAGGTGGTGCGCGAGATCGGCCTGCGCCTGAAGTTCCTCAACGACGTGGGCCTGAACTACCTGAGCCTGGACCGCAGCGCCGAAACCCTGTCGGGCGGCGAATCACAGCGCATCCGGCTGGCCTCGCAGATCGGCTCGGGCCTGACCGGCGTGATGTACGTGCTGGACGAGCCCAGCATTGGCCTGCATCAGCGCGACAACGACCGCCTGATCGGCACGCTGCAGCACCTGCGCGACATCGGCAACAGCGTGCTGGTGGTCGAACACGACGAAGACATGATCCGCGCGGCCGACCATGTGATCGACATGGGGGTCGGCGCCGGTGTGCACGGTGGCCGGGTGATCGCGCAGGGCACGTTCGAGGAAATCCGGGCCAGCGCCGAATCCCTGACGGGCCAGTACCTGGCGCGCACGCTGCAGATTGCGGTGCCCGCGCAGCGCCACACCCTGGCCGGCCAGATGGACCCGCAGGTGCTGCGCATCGTGGGCGCCAGTGGCAACAACCTGCAAAACGTCAGCGTGGACATTCCCGTGGGGCTGCTGACCTGCGTGACCGGCGTGTCGGGCTCGGGCAAATCGACGTTGGTCAACGACACGCTGTACGCGGCCGTGGCGCGGCAGATCTACCGGGCCCATGACGAGCCCGCGCCGCACGCCGAAATCCTGGGCATCGAGCACTTTGACAAGGTCATCAACGTCGACCAGTCACCCATCGGCCGCACGCCGCGCAGCAACCCGGCCACCTACACCGGCTTGTTCACACCCATCCGCGAACTCATGGCCGAGGTGCCCATGGCCCGCGAGCGCGGCTACGGCCCGGGGCGCTTCAGCTTCAACGTCAGTGCTGCCTCGGGTGGCGGCCGCTGCGAGGCCTGCCAGGGCGACGGCATGGTCAAGGTCGAGATGCACTTTCTGCCCGACGTGTACGTGCCCTGCGACGTGTGCAAGGGTCTGCGCTACAACCGCGAGACGCTGGAAGTGCTCTACAAGGGTAAAAACATCGCGCAGATCCTGGACCTCACGGTGGAGGCCGCGCACGATTTCATGAAGGCGGTACCCGCGATCGCGCGCAAGCTGCAGACGCTGCTGGACGTGGGGCTGAGCTACATCAAGCTCGGCCAGGCGGCCACCACGCTGTCGGGCGGCGAGGCGCAGCGCGTCAAGCTGGCGCTGGAGCTGTCCAAGCGCGACACCGGGCGCACGCTCTACATCCTGGACGAACCCACCACCGGCCTGCACTTTGCCGACATCGCCCTGCTGCTCACGGTGCTGCACCAGCTGCGCGACGCGGGCAACACCATCGTGATCATCGAGCACAACCTCGACGTCATCAAAACCGCCGACTGGCTGATCGACATGGGCCCCGAAGGCGGCGCGGGCGGCGGACAGGTGGTGGGCGTGGGCACGCCCGAAGACCTGGCCCGCAACCCCCGCAGCTTCACCGGCCAATACCTGCAAAAGTACCTGACCCACCCGCTGGCGCACGATTGAGTTGATTCATTTTTTGTAGCAAACTGTTGAGATTCGACGGGGGCTAAGGCCAAAAAATATCAGGAGAAACGCGTGCACGCCCATTTGAGTGAACTGCATCCGGGCGGCGCACGCCGCAACAAGGTGGTGACGGCGGCCGAAGCCGTGCGGCTGATCCACGACGGCGACACCGTGGCCACGGGCGGTTTTGTCGGCATCGGCTTTGCCGAAGAGATTGCGGTGGCGCTGGAGGCCCGCTTTGTGCAGACGCAGGCTGAAACCGGCACGGGCGCGCCGCGCGACCTGACACTGGTGTACGCGGCAGGCCAGGGCGACGGCAAGACCCGCGGCCTCAACCACCTGGGCCACAAGGGCATGGTGCGCCGCGTGATTGGCGGCCACTGGGGCCTGGTGCCGGCGCTGCAGCAACTGGCGGTGGACAACGAGATCGAGGCCTACAACCTGCCGCAGGGCGTGCTGTCGCACCTGTTCCGCGACATTGCGGCGGGCAAGCCCGGCACCCTGACCCACGTCGGGCTGGACACCTTTGTGGACCCGCTGCACGGCGGCGGCAAGATCAACGCCCGCACCACCGAAGACATCGTGCGCCGCATGACCATCGACGGGCGCGACTACCTGTTCTACAAGGCCTTCCCGATTTCGGTGGGCATCATCCGCGCCACCACGGCCGACGCCGACGGCAACCTCAGCATGGAACGCGAGGCGCTCACGCTGGAGGTGCTGGCCATCGCCATGGCCGCGCGCAACAGCGGCGGCATCGTGATCGCGCAGGTCGAGCGGCTGGCCGAGCGCGGCACGCTGCACCCGCGCAGCGTCAAGGTGCCCGGCGTGCTGGTGGACGCGGTGGTCATCGCCACCGATCCGGCGCTCCACATGCAGACCTTTTCCGAGGCCTACAACCCCGCCTATTCGGGCGAGATCCGCGTGCCCGTGGACACCCTGCCCGCCATGGCGCTGACCGAGCGCAAACTGATTGCGCGTCGCGCCGCGCTCGAGCTCAAACCCAACAGCGTGGTCAACCTGGGCATCGGCATGCCCGAAGGCGTGGCCGCGGTGGCCGCCGAAGAGAAGGTGATCGACCTGCTCACGCTCACGGCCGAACCCGGCGTGATCGGCGGCATCCCGGCCGGGGGCCTGAGCTTTGGCGCTGCCGTCAACACCCAGGCCATCATCGACCAGCCCAGCCAGTTCGACTTTTACGATGGTGGCGGGCTCGACATCGCCGTGCTGGGCCTGGCGCAGGCCGACGCCGAAGGCAACCTCAACGTCAGCAAGTTCGGCACGCGGCTGGCGGGCGCCGGGGGCTTCATCAACATCAGCCAGAACGCCAAGACCGTGGTGTTCGTCGGCACCTTCACCGCGGGCGACCTGCAAACCGACATCTCGGGCGCACGGCTGCACATCCGCAGCGAAGGCACACAACGCAAGTTTGTGCGCCAGGTCGAGCACCGCACCTTCAGCGGCCGCGTCGCACGCCAGCGCGGCCAGCGGGTGCTGTACGTCACCGAACGCTGCGTGTTCCGGCTGGCCGGATCGCCCGAACACCCGGCGCTGGAGCTGATCGAACTGGCGCCCGGCGTGGACCTGCGGCGTGACGTGCTTGCGCTCATGGATTTCGAGCCGCTGATCAGCCCGCAGCTCAAGACCATGGACGCCGCCCTGTTCCGACCCGAGCCGATGGGCCTGCGCGAGCGGCTGCTCGCCACGCCGCTGGCCGAGCGGCTGGAGCTGGACCGCGAGCACCGGCTGCTGTTCATCAACTTCGAAGGCCTGTCGGTGGACAGCGCGCCGGACATCGACCTCGTCGAGGCCGAGGTCACCGCCCTGCTGGCACCGCTGGGCGAGCGCGTGGCCGTGGTCGTCAACTACGACAGCTTCAGCATCCTGCCGCCGCTGCTGGAGGCCTGGACGGCCATGGTGCAGCGTCTGACCGAGCGGTTTTACAGCCGCGTCACGCGTTACGGCACGGGGGGTTTCCTCAAGGCCCGGCTGGAGCGTCGCGCCGACCGTTGACCGGCGGCGATTCAAAACGGACTGGCGTCACGCTTCTGGCGAAGCCAGCGACTCCAGAGATCAGCGCAATGCGCGATCCCTGCAGCGGCGAGCGCCGAGGCGGTCCAGTACCAGCCGGCACCCGTCAACACGCCACGAATCGCCAGCATCAGAAACAAACCGGCCAGAAGATTCAAAGCGTAATCCCGGGGGGGCACACCACGGCCCGTGATCCGATGGTAAAGCGCAAGCGCAAAGCCCTCGACCACCGTCAACGCGATGATCACATTCACCAGACTTCCGTCGTGAAAGAGTGCCTCCATGGATCGCCTGTCAAAACGGACCGTTGAGCGCCACGGCGACCCAGTTCAGGGTGGCGGCAAAAGCAATCCAGAGCAGATAGGGGACCAGCAGCACACATGCCTTGCGCGAGTAGCGCCCCGTCTCGCCCATGATCCAAAGTACCGAAAACCAGAGGAAACCAACCTCGATCAATGCCCAGTCTGGCCGGTGCAGCCGGAAGTACAGGAAGCTCCAGAGCGCATTCAGGCAGCCGTTCAGCGCGAACAGCACCAGCAGCCGACGTCGACGCGCGCGGCCCGGTGCACTGCGCCAAGCCACCACGCCGGCAACAGCCGTCATCGCGAAAATGACGGTCCAGGCCGGACCGAAGGCCCAATCGGGCGGCTTCCACCAGGGCTGCCTCAGACTGAGGTACCAAGGCCCGATTTCGGTCATGAGCCCTCCCAGCCCCGCCACCGCCATGGCCGCACCGGCGGCAACTGCCACGGGCTGCCAGGAACGACGCGGATTCATATTCGGGTCATGCCCAGCAGATGCGCCATATCCTTTAAAAAAATTCGCACGTGGGCCATGGGCTTCTTTCGCACAAGCTGCTTGTTCATGTAAGACTCGAAGGTGAGCTGCTGCACATCTCGGTCTTCGCAGATTTTCACAAAGCGCTCACGTCGGCGGTCGCTCGAATACCAGAACGCCTGCATGATCCCCAGTACCCAGAAGACGGTGCCATGCGCCTTCATGAAGCGCTTTCGTGCAAGTTTCAGCGCGCTGGCATCGCCGGTACGCAGCAGTTCGATCACGGCCTGCGCAGCGAGCTCACCGCCCACCATGGCGTAGTAGATGCCCTCGCCGGAAGCCGGCGCCACCACCCCGGCGGCGTCGCCGGCCAAAACCACATCGCGACCATTGTCCCAACGCGGCAAGGGCTTCATCGGGATCGGTGCACCTTCCCGACGAAGTGTTTCGGCATTCTGCAGGCCAACCGTCTGGCGCAGATTCCCAACGGCGCTCCGCAACGAAAATCCCTTGTCAGCACTGCCCGTCCCAATGCTCAAGGTGTCGCCGTGCGGGAACACCCAACCGTAAAAATCAGGCGAAAGCGGGCTCTGGTAGAACACATCGCAGCGCAAAGCGTCATACCCGCTGGGCGGCACCACGGGCTTGCGAACGATTTCATGGTAGGCGAACACATATTTCGTCCTGTCAGCGCCAGGTACGGCCTGGCGCGCCACCTCTGAGCGGGCACCGTCCGCCCCGATGACAGCGCGCGCCCGTACCCGACAAGCAACGCCTTCGCCCTGACGATGATGCTGGCGGGCGCGAAAATGCACCACACTCATCCCATCGTCATCGCGCGTCAGACGCTCAAAGCACCCACTTTGACGCACGGCGCCACTAGTGACTGCACGCTCGCGGAGCCACTCGTCAAAGTCTTCGCGGTTCACCATGCCGACGAACCCGTTGTCGATCGGGATATCCACGTGCCTGTTTTTCGGTGACACCATGCGTGCCGACCGAACCCGTGCCATGAGCAGGTGATCCGGGATCGCGAAATCCTTGATCAGTCGCGGCGGAATGGCGCCGCCGCATGGCTTGACCCGCCCCGCTCGATCCAGCAGCAGCACTGAATGTCCCTTGCGGGCGATTTCCAGCGCGGCGGTCGCACCCGCTGGTCCGCCCCCGACCACCACGACGTCAAATGATTCAGTCCGGCTCATTGAGTTCACCCCTGTTCTGCATGGACGACACGCATGTCGCGGTCACCGGTAAAACCGCCACGACGGCCATAACCATCCTTCAACACTTGCGCCGACCCGACTGGCTGGCCAATACGGCCGGCCAACAGGGCTGATGCGACGAACAGCAACCCTTCCAACGCGAACACCGCTGCATAAGCACCACCGGGCGCGGCAATCACAAGGCGCGCCAAATCGGTCGCAGCGGCGCCCACGAGGCCGCCGAATCCAAACGCTATGGCCTGCGCAGCGCCCCAAAGTCCCATTCGAACGCCTTCGCGCGATGCGTGGCCCTCACTCGCCAGTCGCATCATGGAGCCGATCGCACCGATGGAAAACGCCCCATTGGCCGCACCGAGACAAAATATTGTGGTTTTCAATGGCCACCCTGGTCCAACCAAGCCGCCGATCGTGAGACCAAACAGGGCCACGGCCGATGCAATGCAACCGCCAATCGTCCAGGCCCGAAGTGAACCGACATGCCGCAACAACGGTCGCGCTCTCCAGCGTTGCCCCAGCAGTCCCGCCACGGCAACCAACATCATCCCGAGCAGCACGCCTGCGTGCTGAACGCCTGAAAGCTGGGTCGAAGCGCCAGGGGTCAAGCCGAACACCGTTCCCGAAAAAGGCTCCAGAATAAGATCTTGTGCGCTGTAGGCCACCATCGAAACAAACACGAAAATCGTGAACCGTCTTGCGACGGGCTCCCCCCAAACCTGAGCCAACGCATCGCGAAAGGCGGGCTTGTGTTGATGTGCCGTCGCAGTCGCCCGCGTTGGCTTGGTGGCATCCCCTTCAAGTTTGTATACCGCCACCAGCGTCAGCACCATCGCGAATATGGACACGCCCACGCTCACTGCCACCAGCCGCGCCGGTGCGTACGGGTCGAGCAGTTGCCCTGCCACGCCGGCAGTGAGGGCAAAACCCGCGATCATCATCATCCAGACCAGGGTGGCCGCAGCGGCGCGGCGCCCCGCGGGCACGCGCTTGGCGAGCATGACCAGCAACGCGGTACCGCTGGAGCTAACCCCCAGACCCACCAACACAAAGGCGAATGCGGCAAGCGCGATCCCTGCACCATGGTTACTGGCCATCCAAGCCGTGGCCAAGGCCGCCGTGGCGCCGCCAATGGCCAGCACGGCCATGCCGCCCACGATCCAGGGCGTGCGGCGACCGCCCACATCTGAACCATGTCCCATCCGCGGGCGCGCCACCTGAACCAGATAATGCAGCGCCACCAGGAAGCCTGGCAACAGTGCCGGCAAAGCGAGTTCAACCACCATCACGCGATTCAGCGTTGAAGTGGTCAGCATCACAACCGCACCCAACGCGGCCTGCACCAAGCCCAGCCGCGCAATGCTGGGCCAACCAAATGGCGTCATGCCCCGCCTCCTGCAGAACGCAACGCAAATGCGCTGACCATCATGCCCGCCACAAACAGTGGCACGCCAAATCCGCTGTACCAGAGCGCCCGCTGGCTCACACTCGCCAGGAAGTGCCGCATCATGCCCACCTGAAGGCAAAGCAGGACGGCCACCGCTCCGGCATGCCACGACTGTCCCCAGATCAACAGCAGCATGATCACGGCCACCTGCGGCACGACCATGGTCCAGCAGGCCACGCGCCCCGCGCGTTGCACGCCCAGTTGCACGGGTAACGAGCGAACGCCCATTTGCCGATCGCCCTCTACGGCCTTGAAGTCATTGAGCGTCATGATGCCGTGCGTGGCGGCACTGTAAAGCGCCGCCAGCGCAAGGGAACGACCGTCAGGCATGACGCCACCCGCCATGACGGCAGCGCCAGTGACCCAGGCGATGCCCTCGTAACTGATGCCACAAGCCGCGTTCCCCCACCACCCGTTTTCCTTCAACCGCACTGGCGGTGCGCTGTAAGCCCATGCCAGTGCCAGACCAATCACGGCCGCGACAAAACCCCAGGGGCCGAGCAGCGCTGCAACGCCCAGGGACGCCAGCGTCCAGACAATGGCCAGGTACAGGCCCCAGCGGCCTGGCATGCGGCCCGACGGTATGGGCCGGTGCGGCTCATTGATGGCATCGACATGGCGATCAAACCAGTCATTCACGGCTTGACTTGTCGCACAGACGAGAGGACCCGCCAATGCGATCCCGATTGCTGCCAGCAGCCATTTGCCTTCCATCGACATGCCCGACGCCACCACGCCGCAGGCAAAGGCCCACATCGGAGGAAACCATGTGATGGGCTTGAAAAGCTCGGCGATTGCGGAAAACGCAGGGCGTGCCATAAGAAATGTTTTTACATTGGACGGTTATAGATGTCAATTTATATTTACACTTTTCGAAATTTCATCAAAATCACGGCGAATCCGGCAGGCACGACGACTTGCACAGGCCTAGAATCCGTTGCATGGTCAGTTCACCATTCAATCGCCTCGCGGCTTTCGACTGCCTCACCGCAGATGCGCCATGAACCCGCTTACCGGCATTGAGCCGGATCTGAGTGCCCTTGCTGCGTGGGCGCCCGAGTTGGCCCGGGCCTTTGTTTCACTTTCCAGCGATATCGCACTCGTGCTCGATGACGACGGAATCATTCGTGTCGTAGCCCAGGGGAACGGTGCGCCGCTGTCCAGCGCAGCGCAGGAATGGGTTGGCCGCTCATGGGCAGATACCGCCACCGGCGACACCCGCGTCAAGATTGAACAGTTGCTCAACGAGGTCAACACGACGGGCTTGGCACGCAAGCGCGAAGTCAACCACCCGTCGGAAAAAGGGGGCAATTTGGCGGTGGCCTACACCGCGATTCGCTTGGGCGAAAACGGGCCATTGCTGGCGGTGGGCCGCGATATGGGCACCATCGCCGCCATCCAGCAACGATTTCTGGACGCGCAGCAGGAAATGGAGCGCGGCTATTGGCGTGTGCGTCAATCAGAGGCGCGCTATCGGCTGCTGTTTCAGGTCGCCACAGACGCCGTGCTGTTGGTGGACTCCGAATCACTGACCATCCTGGAGGCCAATCAGGCCGCCTCACAGTTGTTTGACATGACGACCGAACAGATCGTGGGGCGGCCCACAACGTTCGGCTTTGAGCGGCATTCGCGTCGTGCGGTCGACGAGTTGCTGGTCACGGCGCGCGAAAGCCACCAACCAGCCGAGATTCGAGCGCGACTCGCCGGCAAGATCAGCACCACCAGCGTGGCGGCCACCCCGTTCCGGTCGGATGATGCGATGCGTCTGCTGGTGCGCATTCGCGCCATGGACATGCCCGGCATCGCAACAGAACTGAGCACCACGCTCGCCCGGCTGGTGGATGGCGCCAGCGACGGCGTGGTCGTCACCGATTCGGGCGGCCGTATCCTGATCGCCAACCCGGCTTTCCTCAAGCTTGTACACATGAACACCGAGACGGCCGTCAAGGGTCGTTCACTGACAGATTGGCTCGGTTTACCCGACGACCAGTTGGCGCGCCTGATTGCCCAGGTACGACGCCAAGGCATCACCCAGCGTGTGGCCTCGCGCCTGCTCGCAACCGACGCCCAGGTGGTTCAGGTCGACTTCTCGGCAGCCCTGCTGACAGAGGGTGACCAGGAGTGCATTGGTTTTACCATTCACCCAGTGGAGCGCGAGTCAAGCGAACCCGACCACTTGACAGGCGACCTGCGTACCGCGGTGACCCAACTCGCGGGCTACATGGGCAGTGAACCATTACCCGACATCTTGCGCCGCGCTACCACACTGCTCGAACGGCACTTCATCCATATTGCCATGGAGCGATCTCATCACGACCCCGAGGCCGCCGCCCGTTTGCTCGGCATAGACCGGGAACGCCTGGACCTGCCAACTCAGGACAAAAATACTTCGTCCGGGGAGCGGTGAGTGGCGGCGGGCCCTGCCTTTGGTCAGGCGGACCTCACAAACTGCGAGCGAGAGCTGATTCACCTCGCGGGATCGGTGCAGCCATTTGGCATTTTGCTCACGCTGCACGGCACGCACTACACCATCGTCCAAGCCAGCGCAAACACCAGCACGCTGCTGGGAGTGAGCGCTGTATCGCTGCTTGGTCAAACGATCAAGACGCTGGGTGACGAGGTTCTTTGCTCACTGGAACGCGTGGTCACCACAAGTGACCTGAAGGAGCCCGTACCGCTGAAATGCATTCTGCTCGTTGAAGGTACTCCCGCACATTTTGAAGGCGCCCTACACCGGGTGACCGCCGAGCTGCTGGTGCTCGAACTGGAGCCGATGGCGGTGTCGGCGATTGATACGGTAGATTTCAGCAGCCAGTTGCTGCTGGACCATCTGGACACATCAATCCAGCGCTTCAGCTCGGCGCCCAACATCAATGTGCTGTGCGATACCGTGGTGAAGCGCATCCGCGACATGGTCGGTTATGACCGCGTCATGGTTTACAAGTTTGATCCGGAAGGTCACGGCAAGATCATTGCCGAGGCTCGCAACCCACGGCTGGAATCGCTGCTGGGTCATCACTATCCTGCCACCGACATTCCGCAACGCGCGCGGGAACTGTACATTCGCAACCGACTGCGCGTGCTGGTGGACGTGAACCATGAAGCCGCTGCACTGATACCTCGCGAGCTGCCAGGTGGTGACACCGAACTCGACATGTCCCTGTGCCATCTGCGCAGTATGTCGCCCCTTCATCTGCAGTATCTGCGCAATATGGGTGTGACGGCAACGTTGGTGGTCTCGCTGGTGCGAGAAGGTCGGCTCTGGGGATTGATCGCCTGTCACCATTATTCGCCGCGAAATTTGCGTATGCCCGTGCGCGCCGCGTGCGAAATGCTGGCCGAAGTGATTTCAACACGAATTGCAGCGATCGAAAATTACGTTCACGCGCAGGTGGCGATTCAGGCACGCCGACTTGAGCAACGCCTGATCGAGGCCACCTCCACCGAAGGTGACTGGCGCTTGGCGCTCTTCCGAAATCCGCACACCCTGCTGCAACCGCTGGGCGCTACCGGCGCGGCTCTTGTTCATGAAGGTGAAATTCTGACTTCGGGCGAAGTACCTTCAACCCCGGAGCTCCGCGCATTGACACAATGGGTGCACCGTCAGCAGAGCGACGGCCTGTTCATGTGTTCATCGGTATCTCGCGCCAACCCGGCGCTGGAATCACTGACGCCTACCGCCAGCGGCGTGCTCGCCATCAAGCTGTCGGCAGAGCGACCTGACTACCTGATGTGGTTCAGAAAAGAGCAACTTCTCACAGTGACCTGGGCGGGCGATCCGTCCAAGCCGGTGTTGGGCAATGACCCGATGGAGCTTTCACCACGGCGGTCGTTTGCCGCATGGTCCGAACTTGTACGGGGCACCGCGCTGGCGTGGACCACTGCCGAAATTGCGCTGGCGCGCGCTTTCGGCAATTCGCTGGTGGACATCATTTTGCAGGTACATGCGGTGCGCCTGTTGATTGCCGAACATCAATTGGCGCAGACCCGCGCCACCGTAGCCGACTCGAAGGAACCCGTCATTATTGCCGATGCCAGCCAGCGTGTGCTGTTTGCCAACGACGCCTTTTATGAATTGGCGCGTCGCCAGCGCGGGGTACACAGCTCACTGGAGCACATATCCGCCCTCTTCACCGACGCAGCACCGGCTCGGGTCATGCTCAACGCATTGGGAGAGGATCGCCAGCCCTGGCGGGGCGCACTGAACCTCAAGCTCGGCGATGGCGATGTTCTGGCCGTGAGCGTCCGCGCTGAAGTGGTGCCGCACCGCGACGGTTCGATTCTTGGTTACTTTCTGATCTTTGACGATCGGACACAAAACCAGCGTGCCGCTGCGGCACGCGAACGACTGGAGCAGTCACTGGCGCTGGCCAGCCGTGCTGGCATGCCCTTCGCAGCGCGCGGACCCGGGAACGCGCACCACCAGGAATTGCTCAACACAGTCCTGGCCAACGCGAGCCTGGCGGCGATGGATATCGTGGATGGGCATGCAACACCTTCCGTGATTTCGCTGCTGGAAGAAATTGATGACTCGGCACAGCGCGCGGCCGCGCTCTATGCCCGCATCGTCAGCTTCATTGGTGAAGGTCAGTAGCTTCGGCGAGCGCATCGAACAGCTGACCATGAATAGCAAACGCCATCTTCGCTTCATCCACCAACGCCTGAGTCGAAGGTTCATCTGTGACCGCGGCGTCGAGCCCCGCCCGGAAGGCGTTCGCCAGCAGTCGGGATTCGGCGGCATCCCCAAAATCCAGGAATGAAAGGCCCTGCCCATGGGCCAGGTTCAGGCCCCGCGAAAGGATGCCCTTGAGCAGTTGACCGCCGCTTAAGTCACCGAGGTAGCGCACGTAGGCGTGCGCGCCGAGGAGAGCTGGCCGACTACGCGACAAACTACCGAGACGCTCCACATAGCGAGTGGTTGGCGCAAGGATGAAAAATTCAGAATGCCAGGCGCGCCCCCACAAAACGTCAAGATCACTCGCGATAGCCTTGGCACGGAACAGTCGGGGCAGGTACAGCGGCGCCACGGATGGCTCCCGGGCATGGGCGTCCAACGCGGATTCAAGCGCCGAATACACTGGATGGAGGTTGCGCAACAAAAGACAGTACGCGCGCAGCCCGAGCTGGCCTTTGAGCAGGGTTGCCATGTAGAGGCTGCGTTCCAGCCGGGTATGAAGCGTTTGCGTTTCTGCTCGCAAGCGCCCCGCCAAGCCCAGAATCACCGCGTATCGCCTTCGGTGATCGCATCGCCAATACCGAACCGTCGCAACTTCACGTAAAGACTTTGGCGCGACAGCCCCAGCATCTCGGCAGCCGAGGCCCGGTTGTCGCCAGTCAGGTCCAAGGCCGCCTCGATGCACAGTTGCTCGATCAGATCAGTGGTCTCACGCACGATGTCACGCAACGGGACCCTGCCCACAAGTTCCGTCATCTGCGTCGCTGAGCGTGGCAGCTCCTTGGCACCTGCAGGTTCGCTGGTCAACCGACGGGCGACATCGCGCACGGTGAAACCAAGGCAGGGCTGGTCGCCTGTAGTGACCGCAACGGCAGAAATCTCCACGTCGGTCGTTGAACCATACTCGCCGCGCATACTGGTCGCAAAAAGTCGCACCGAGCTGTGCTGGCGCAGGTTCGATATCAGCACGCGCAGGTCGACTCCGGCACGGCCCAGCCATTTCTCAAGCGACTGCCCGCGCGCCAGCTCCTCGCTGGCAAGCTGAGCCAGCTCAAGAAAGGCTCGGTTGACGGTCAAAATGAGGCCGTCAAGGTCAGTCACCACAAACGCATCCGGCGCGCTTTCCATCACGCTTAACAGCATTTGTTGCGCGTGACCTAGAGCGCCCTGCGCCATCTGGCTGGCAGGTGTCAGACGAATCAGGAAATGGGGCGCATTTTCCTGCCGGAACAGTGACGCTGACAGCACAAAATCCTCGGCGCCCTCGGCCAAGCGGACAACGACGGGTTCCGAACGCCCGTTGGCGCGCAGACGGTCCAGCTGCTGTCGCACAGCGGTCATACTGGCGCTACTGAGGCTACTGGCCAGCGTCCAGTTGGTGCGCTGCACCTGCTCACCAAACAGCTTGTACGCCGCTGGGTTGGCCTCCTCAAGTTTGTCGGTTGTGGCGTCCAGAATCAGCACGGCTTCGGATGCAATCTGGAACAGCAGCCGATAACGCGTCTCGACATGGCGAAGGCGCCAGTAGTCACGCTCCATGGAGAGTTGGGCACTCACCAGTCGCTGCTGCAAAGCTGCTTGCGACCGCAAGTCACGGCCGAAGGCAACGGTATGCGTACAACCGTTGCCAACGCTTTTATCCGTTTTTTTGCCTACGGACTTGCGCTTTCGCTGCACCGGCACGACTGAATAGGACATCGGCAGGTTGATACCGTCAGCACACGGATGGTTCACTTGGCGTTCACGCGCCCTCCCGCCAGCGGCGGCATCTCGGAGCATGGCTTCAACCTTGGGCTGACTTTCGAGCGCGACAGTCTGCGCCCACGATTTGCCCAACCAGTCATGGCAGCCGTGGGTCAAAAGTTCATCGTTGCCAAGGGCCAGGTCACGGATCACACCCATGTTGTCCACGATGAGGACCACATCGGCCGCCGCGCTGATCAAGGTCGCGGCAGCATCGGCATCAAGGTCGGAAAGAAACAACTCAGGCGTTGAAAAGCGTCCTTCCATCCGTTCCTGCAAGCCAAGCGCCATTCCATTCTTTCTTCATTCTGTATGAGGGGGCCTTTGACCCGTCAGTCACGCTGAACGGGTCGGGGTACGAGCTTCTCGGCCAATTCGGGCGCCTCACGACCGCTGACGGCCACGGCGTCAGCGGGAACGCTTGCTGCATATTCCGGGTTTTCGACAAATACTGGCCCGCCCACGATTATGCCCACATTGGCGTTGCGGCTGGCCTTTCGCACACTTCTGATGCATTCGTTCAGCGCCCCGATGTGAGCCTCACTGCCTAACGAAAAACCAATCACGTCAAACCACTCATGACGCACCATGTCTTGCGGATCCCCATTGGCCTGGGCCGGTCCGCCCGCCACGTCCCAGCCCGCACGATGAAAAAACTCGGCCACCATGGCAATGCCGAAAGTGTGCTGCTCGCCGGGGCAGGGAAGTAGCAGGACGCGCAGCCCGTTCATGGGCCGTTGGGCGGCTTGGCCAAAGGCCAAACTGGTTTCGTGCAAAACTTGCTGGAGCCGACCCAGTCCGATCGTGACCTCGGTGAAGCCACAGAGGTCCTGCTCCCACAACTCCCCGAGGTGACGGGCCACGGGCGCCAATAGATCAAGGTAGATTGTCTCGACCGATACACCGCGCAGGCGCATGGCATCCACGCAGGCTTGGGCAACCGACTCATCCTGAAACAATACAAGCTTGGCGAACTCCTTGACGTCGAATTCACTGACGACATGGGTCTCCAGCACCGTCATCGTCACACATTCTTGCTGCGCCCGATGGGCCAGCATAAGACGCGGAATGATCTCGTATTCGATGGCCTTGGCCAGCAAAGTCATGCGCAACTCGGCCTCCTCACGGGTTTCGGCGGTATGAGTCGCCTCTACACCGTCACGGGAGAACCTGTCGACACCAGGTGGAACGTAGATATCCGGCTCCTGCCAGTGCTCGGCAGGCATTGCAGTGTCCACGGTACTACGCTGCGAAAACGAACCCATCTTTGTCTCCTTTGCGCGGATCGCGCCGGTCCCGCTATGTACGGCCTTCAATAACCGCCGAGGTGGCTATTTTTTGCCTTTTTTGCGCTCTCGGGGAATCGGATCTGGCACCACTTCATCCCCCCAGAGCCGAAATTCAAGCTTGTACGCCGGCTCGGCCTGACCGTCAAAACATTTCTGCCGATCCTGGAAAAAAACTTTACTCCCAAAAAAATTATTGTCAATTTTTATTTACGTCATGATAAGTTGACATATTTGGAATGAAGGTCTAAATTGGGCGCATGGCAATAAGCATGGAGACCACACACGGGCAAAAGCGCGTGGCCCGTCCAACAAAGGCGAGGCCGCTGTACACGCCTGAAGAGCGCAAACGCCGCGATGCCAGCACTTGGACCGTGGTCCAGGGGGTGTTGGCGCCTGTCCAGTTTCTGGTGTTTTTGGTCAGTGTCAGCCTGGTGTTGCGTTACCTGGTCACCGGAGAGGGTTCGACTGCAGCCAACCTTTCGATCGTGGTCAAGACGCTCACGCTTTACGCCATCATGCTCACCGGTTGCATCTGGGAGAAGGTCGTGTTCGACCGCTATCTGTTTGCCCCGGCCTTCTACTGGGAAGATGTGTTCAGCATGCTGGTTCTGGCTCTGCACACGGCTTACCTGGTGGCGCTTTTCGGGGGACTGCTCGGAATCCGCGAGCTGATGTACCTGGCGTTGGCGGCCTATGCCGCCTATGTCATCAACGCCGCTCAGTTCCTGCTGAAGCTGCGCGCGGCGCGCCTTGACCAGGCACGCCGCGATGCCATGACGGAGGTCGCCGAATGAGCCCCGTAATCCCGATCCGTTCTGACGCGACCAACGGTTGCGGCGATGCGCCCGTGCTGCGCGAACGAGGCCAGCGGGAGGTTTTTTGTGGCCTGACCGGCATCATTTGGCTGCATCGCAAGATCCAGGACGCCTTCTTCCTGGTGGTGGGTTCGCGCACCTGCGCCCACCTCATCCAGTCCGCCGCCGGCGTCATGATCTTCGCAGAACCGCGCTTTGCAACGGCCATCATCGACGAGCGCGACCTGGCTGGCTTGGCAGACTGCAACACGGAGCTTGACCGTGTTGTCACCCGCCTGCTGGAGCGGCGGCCCGACATCAAGCTGCTGTTTCTCGTGGGCTCATGCCCGTCGGAAGTAATCAAGCTCGACCTGTCACGCGCCGCCTCGCGCCTGTCGGCCCAGTTCTCACCCGACGTACGCGTACTCAACTACTCCGGCAGCGGCATTGAAACCACGTTCACGCAGGGTGAGGACGCCTGCCTGGCCTCCCTGGTGCCAAGCCTGCCCGCCGCCGAGGCGTCGCCCGCCTTGATGGTGGTCGGCGCATTGTCCGACGTGGTGGAAGACCAGTTCGCGCGACTGTTTGCCCAGTTGGGCATCGGCCGCGTGCATTTTTTTCCGCCACGCAAGGCCACGCTGCTCCCGCCTGTCGGGCCGGGCACGCGCTTCCTGCTGGCGCAGCCTTTCCTAGCCGATACGGCACGCGCGCTCGAATCTCGCGGCGCCCGGCGCCTTGCCGCACCATACCCACTGGGCGTTGAAGGCACCACGCTCTGGCTGCAAGCCGCAGCGAACGAGTTTGCCGTTTCGCCACAGGTATTCGAGCAGACCACCGCCCCCCCGCGGCAACGCGCCAGTGCTGCGCTGGCGCGTCAGCGGCTCCGGCTCTCAGGCAAGCGCATCTTTTTCTTCCCTGACTCGCAACTCGAAGTTCCATTGGCGCGCTTTCTGTCGCGCGAGTTGGGGATGTCACTCGTCGAAGTCGGCACGCCTTATTTGCACCGCGAGCATCTGGCCGAGGAACTGGCCCTGCTGCCGCCCGACACCTTATTGTCCGAGGGGCAACATGTGGAAAACCAGTTGGACCGATGCCGCGCAGAACGCCCTGACATCGTGGTCTGCGGCCTGGGCCTTGCCAACCCTCTCGAAGCCGAGGGCCTGACCACCAAATGGGCCATTGAGCTGGTGTTCACCCCGATCCACGGCTACGACCAGGCCAGCGATCTGGCCGAGCTGTTCACCCGTCCATTGGTCCGCCGCCTGCAGCTGGCCGCCTGAGAAGCCCAACATGCAGCTCACCCTCTGGACATACGAAGGCCCACCGCATGTGGGCGCGATGCGCATCGCGACTGCAATGGAAAGCGTGCACTACGTGCTGCACGCACCGCAGGGAGACACCTACGCCGATCTGCTGTTCACCATGATCGAGCGGCTTCCAAAGCGACCGCCCGTGACTTACACCACTTTTCAGGCACGCGACTTGGGCGGCGATACGGCCGAGATGTTCAAGACCGCTGCCCGCGAAGCCTTCGAACGCTTCAAGCCCAAGGCCATGATGGTCGGCGCGTCCTGCACGGCAGAGCTGATCCAGGACGACCCCGGTGGACTCTGTCGTGCGCTCGATCTGCCAGTGCCCGTGGTGGCGCTGGAGTTGCCTTCATACCAGCGCAAGGAGAACTGGGGCGCCTCGGAAACCTTCTATCAGATGGTTCGCGCCCTTGCGGGCCCCGTGGCGCCCATTGCGCCGCGCGACACCTCGCTACGCCCGCGCTGCAATATCCTTGGACCCACGGCGCTGGGTTTCCGCCACCGGGACGACCTGCGCGAAATCACGGGGCTGCTGGACCGCTTGGGCGTGGATGTGAATGTGGTGGCACCGCTGGGTGCCACACCGGATGACCTGGGCCGCCTGCGCGATGCCAGCTTCAACGTCGTGCTCTACCCCGAAATTGCGTCGTTGACTGCGCAATGGCTACAACGCAGCTTTGGCCAGGCGATGACGCGCACGGTTCCATTGGGCTCGGGCGCTACCCGTGACTTCATTGCCGAAGTCGCCGGGCTCGCTGGCATCGACCCCACCGCCGCACTGGCCAACGCCGACGCCCGCGCGCCCTGGTATGCCAGATCGGTGGACTCCACTTACCTGACGGGCAAACGCGTTTTCGTATTCGGCGACGCCACCCATGTGATTGCGGCTGCACGCATGGCAGCCCGCGAAATGGGCTTCACCGTGGTCGGCATGGGAACCTACAGTCGTGAATTTGCCCGCGAGGTGCGCGAGGCTGCGAAGCTGTATGGGGTAGAAGCCCTCATCACGGACGACTATCTGGATGTCGAGCAGAAAATTTCCGAATTGCAGGTCGAACTGGTGCTCGGCACCCAGATGGAGCGCCACATTGCCAAGCGCCTGGGCGTTCCATGTGCTGTGATATCAGCCCCCGTGCATGTGCAGGATTTCCCTGCGCGCTATTCGCCACAGATGGGTTTTGAAGGTGCCAACGTCATGTTCGATAGTTGGGTCCATCCCTTGATGATGGGCCTGGAAGAGCATCTGATCGGCATGTTCCGAGGTGACGCCGAGTTTCACGAGGACGCAGCACCGTCTCATCTGGGCGGCGCGGCAAAACGCCATGAAATGCAACCGCCCAGCGCCATGGGTCCGGCACAAGCAGTCATCGCATCTACGTCGGAAGCACCGAACCAGACTGTAGCTGGAACCACCACCTGGGGCGCAGACGCGGAACAAGAGCTCCGGAAAATTCCCTTTTTCGTACGCGGCAAGGCCCGCCGCAATACCGAAATCTACGCCCGAGAAAAAGGCCTGCCCATCATCACCATTGAGGCGCTTTACGATGCCAAAGCACACTTCAGCCGTTGACTCGCACACGGAACCAACACCCATGCGCGTTGTGCTGGTCACGATGGACAGCCACCTTGCAGGTGCGGCCGAGCGCGCACAGCGTACGCTTTCCCGGAATCTGCCAGGCATCGGGCTGAGTGTGCATGCCGCGTCCGAATGGGGCAACGACGCGGCGGCACTCACACGCTGCATTGCCGACATCGCCTTGGGCGACATCGTCATCGTCACCATGCTGTTTATGGAAGACCATTTCTTGCCCGTGTTGCCCGCTCTGGCAGCGCGGCGCGACCACTGCGACGCCATGGTCTGCGCCATGTCGGCGAGCGAGGTCATGAAACTCACGCGCATGGGGAAGTTCAGCATGGACGCCCCAGCCAGCGGGCCCATGGCCTTTCTGAAACGCCTGCGTGCCAAACCGGAAGGCGCATCGTCCACGGAGACCGGCGTGCGCGCCACTGCCGGCGCCCAGCAGATGAAGATGCTGCGCAGGTTGCCAAAAATCTTGCGCTTCATTCCCGGTACCGCGCAGGACGTACGAGCTTACTTTCTCACGCTTCAGTATTGGCTCGCTGGCTCTGATCAAAACATCGCCAGCATGATTCACTATCTGGTGGACCGCTACGCAGATGGCCCGCGCCATAGTTTGCGCAATTTGGTGAAAGTCATGGAACCGGTGGAGTACCCCGAAGTCGGCGTGTACCACCCTCGCCTGAAAGCAGTGGCCAGCACGCGCCTGGGCATGTCGGACGATCCTGCCACCCTACCGCTGGTGGCAAAGACGGGCCAGCGTGGCACAGTGGGTGTGCTGGTGATGCGCTCCTATTTGCTGGCGGGCAACTCCGGCCACTACGACGGCGTCATCACTGCACTGGAAGCACGCGGTCTGCGCGTGCTTCCAGCCTTCGCTACTGGCCTGGACGCGCGCCCCGCCATCGACACCTACTTCGTCAAGGACAATCGGGCCATCATTGACGCAATGGTTTCACTCACCGGCTTCTCGCTGGTCGGCGGTCCGGCTTATAACGACTCGCAGGCCGCTGAAGACACGCTTGCCAGGCTCGATATCCCCTATCTGGCGGTCAGCCCTGTGGAGTTCCAGACACTGGAACAATGGGGGGACTCAGAACGCGGCATGCTGCCGGTGGAAAGCACCATGATGGTGGCCATCCCCGAGCTGGATGGCTCGACCGGGCCCATGGTTTACGGCGGGCGCGCAGACGCCGCCGGCGTCGCCTGCAACGGCTGCTCGCGTCAATGCAAGTTCACGGTCGTGGACGACGCCCACGACATGCACGTTTGTTCGGAACGCGCTGACGCGCTAGCCGCGCGTGTGGGAAAGTTGGTGGACCTGCGACGCAGCGACCGCGCCGGGCGCAAGGTTGCAGCGGTCATCTTCAACTTCCCGCCCAACGCCGGGAACACCGGCACGGCCGCGTTCCTTTCGGTGTTCGAGTCGCTCTACAACACGCTGCAGGCCATGCAGCGCGAAGGCTACACCGTTGAGCTTCCTGCCACGGTGGACGCCTTGCGCGAACGCGTGATCTACGGTAACGCGGCCAGTTTCGGCGCCACCGCCAACGTGCATGCACGCGTCAGCACCAATGATCACGTCAGGCGCGAACGCTGGCTCAAGGACATTGAGGCTCAGTGGGGCCCAGCGCCAGGACGTCAACAGAGCAATGGCGAATCCATCTTTGTCCTGGGCGAGCGCTTCGGCAATGTGTTTGTCGGTATCCAGCCCGCCTTTGGCTACGAAGGCGATCCGATGCGCCTGCTGTTTGAAAAGGGCTTTGCGCCAACACATGCGTTCTCGGCCTTCTACCGCTGGCTGCGCGAGGACTTCGGCGCCGACGCAGTGCTGCATTTCGGCACTCACGGCGCGCTGGAGTTCATGCCTGGAAAGCAGTCGGGCCTGTCGGGTAGCTGCTGGCCAGACCGCCTGGTGGGCGACCTCCCAAACTTCTATCTCTACGCCTCCAATAATCCCTCTGAAGGCACCATCGCCAAGCGCCGCGCTGCCGCCACCCTGATCAGCTACATGACGCCACCGGTGGCACAGGCTGGGCTGTACCATGGTCTCGCGGACCTCAAGAGCTCAATAGAACGCTTCCGTGGATTGGAACCCGGAGCTGACCATGAGCGTGATGAACTGGTAGCGCTGATCCAGGCCCAGGCGACAGCGGTCGAGCTGGCCACCGCCGAGCCTGCCTGGAAAGAGGATGCCGACACTCGCGTGACAGCCCTGACCAGCGCGGTTCTGGAGTTGGAATACACATTGATTCCGCACGGCCTGCATGTTGTTGGTGATGTGCCTGTCGCGTCCGAGCGGGTAGACACCTTGATGGCCTGCGCCGAAGCCTCGCACGGTACTCGCCCGGAACGCGCCCTGATTGAGGCATTGGTCGCCGGCCAGGCCCCCCGGCAACTTGCAAACAGCGACAGCGAGCAGTTGAACATGCTGAAGTCGCTGGCGGCACTTGACCAGTTGATGTCGCAGGACCATGAGCTTTCGGGCATCCTGCGAGCGCTTGACGGCCGCTTTGTGCGCCCCGCCCCGGGTGGTGATGTGCTGCGCACACCAGCCATCCTCCCCACAGGCCGCAACCTGCATGGCTTTGACCCGTTCCGCATCCCCAGCGCCTATGCCGTGCAGGACGGCGCACGCCAGGCAGACCGCCTGCTCGCGCGCCACATGAACGACGGGCACCCGTTCCCCGAATCCATTGCCTTGGTGCTTTGGGGCACGGACAACCTCAAGAGCGAGGGCGCGCCAATCGCCCAGGCCCTGGCGCTGATGGGCGCCAGACCACGGTTTGACAGCTATGGCCGCCTGGCCGGTGCTGAACTGTTGCCGCTGACGCAGCTTGGCCGTCCGCGGGTGGACGTGGTGATCACCCTTTCCGGCATTTTCCGCGACCTGTTGCCACTACAAATCAAGCTGCTGGCCGAAGCCGCCTACCTGTCCGCCAGCGCTGACGAGCCGCCAGAGCGCAACTTCATCCGAAAGCACGCGATGGCTTACCAGCGACAGCACGGTGGCGATCTTGAAGCCGCCTCGCTGCGCGTGTTTGGCAATGCGGAGGGCGCCTACGGCTCCAATGTCAACCACCTGGTCGACAACAGCCGTTGGGAGGACGAGGACGAGCTTGCAGAAACCTACAGCCGCCGCAAGGGATTTGCGTACGGCCGCAGCGGCCGCCCGGTACAGCAGGCTGCGCTGCTGCAAAGCGTCCTTGCCGGGGTGCATCTTGCCTACCAGAACCTGGATTCAGTGGAGCTTGGAGTGACCACAGTGGACACTTATTTCGACACACTCGGCGGTATCAGCCGCGCAGTCAAGCGCGCGAAGGGAAAGGACGCCGGGATGGCACCGGTGTATATCGGCGACCAGACTCAGGGCGCAGGCACTGTGCGCACGCTAAGTGAACAGGTGGCGCTGGAGACACGCACCCGCATGCTCAACCCCAAATGGTACGAAGGGATGCTCAAGCACGGCTACGAAGGCGTTCGCCAGATTGAGGTACATGTCACCAATACGATGGGCTGGTCGGCTACGACCGGCCAAGTCCAACCCTGGGTATACCAGCAGCTCACCGAAACATTCCTGTTGGACCCTTGCATGCGCGAGCGCCTCGCCCAGCTCAACCCCACCGCGTCAGCCAAGGTGGCGAGTCGGTTGCTCGAAGCCTCCGAGCGCAAATACTGGACCCCGGACGCCCGGATGCTTGACGCACTCAAGCGTGCCGGAGAAGAGTTTGAGGACCGGGTTGAGGGCATTTACGAAGGAGCAGCAGCGTGAGCACCACAACCGTACCGTTTCCCGACATCAAATCGCCTGGCGGGCGTCGCACCCGGTGTGAAGACGGCGAGGGAAGCGTCCAGGTTCCGCTGGACCCGAACGTCAAGATCGGAAATGCCAAGGTCTTTGCAATTTACGGCAAAGGTGGCATCGGCAAGAGCACGACATCAAGCAACCTTTCGGCCGCGTTTTCGCACATGGGCAAGCGCGTTCTCCAGATCGGCTGCGATCCCAAGCATGACTCCACCTTCACACTCACCAAGAAGATGCTGCCAACTGTCATTGACGTGCTGGAAACCGTGGACTTCCATGCGGAGGAACTTCGCGTCGAGGACTTCGTGTTTCCTGGCTACAACGGCGTGATGTGCGTTGAAGCGGGCGGCCCTCCCGCAGGCACCGGTTGCGGTGGCTATGTGGTCGGCCAGACCGTGAAACTGCTGAAAGAGCACCACCTTCTGGAAGACACAGACGTGGTGATATTTGATGTGCTGGGTGACGTGGTTTGCGGCGGATTTGCTGCGCCACTGCAGCATGCCGACCGTGCACTGATCGTCACCGCAAACGACTTTGACTCGATCTTTGCGATGAATCGCATCGTTCAGGCCATCGGCGCCAAAGCCAAGAACTACAACGTGCGGCTGGGAGGCGTGATTGCCAACCGGAGCAAAGACACTGACCAGATCGACAAATACAACCAGCAGATCGGCCTCAAGCTGGCCGCACACTTCCCAGATCTCGATGTGATCCGCCGCAGTCGGCTGAAGAAATCCACGCTATTCGAAATGGAGGAGTCGCCTGAGCTCGACGCAGTCAAGAAAGAATACCTTCGGCTTGCCGCCGCGCTGTGGCTGGGAACCGCTCCTTTGAATGCCGTTCCCATGAAAGACCGTGACATTTTCGACCTGCTGGGTTTTGACTGAATCGCGCATCACGAGCACGCCATGAACAACCTCACCCACGACACCGCCTTGGCCCGCTACACCCAGCGGCGCGGCCAGATCGAGACCTATTTCGACCGCACCGCGGCTGACGCCTGGGCGCGGTTGACCTCCACCGCGCCGGTCAGCGGCATCCGGGCTACGGTGCGTGCTGGCCGCGACCGCATGCGTGCCACCTTGCTGGACTGGCTGCCCACCGACCTTCGCGGCATGCGCCTGCTGGACGCCGGCTGTGGCACTGGCGCGTTGGCCGTGGAAGCAGCCCATCGCGGCGCCGAGGTGGTGGCCATAGACCTTTCACCCACCTTGGTGGCGCTGGCCCGCGACCGCACACCGGAACTGCGAAACGGCGGCCGCATAGAATTCCATTCCGGCGACATGCTGGACCCGGCGCTGGGCTGCTTCGACCACGTCGTCGGCATGGACTCACTGATTCACTACAACCGCGACGATGTGGTGCGGGTGCTCGGCGGGTTGGCTCAACGTACGCGCTGTGCGGTGCTATTCACCTTTGCTCCCGGTACGCCGCTTCTCAACACGATGATTGCCGTGGGGCGGCTGTTCCCACGCGGTGACCGTGCGCCGTCTATCGAGCCGGTGGCCGAGCATCGGTTGCGCGCGCTGATCGCAGCCACGCCAGACCTCCAGTCCTTTGAGCCGGGACGATCACTTCGCGTCAGCAGCGGCTTCTACAAGTCGCACGCTTTTGAGCTGGTGCGCCGCCAAGCCTGAGGCACATCATGGGACGCCTGAACAACAAGCTCGCCAAAGGCTGGACCCGGCTGGGCACGCAGTTCCTGCCGTTTGCCGACATCGCCACGCCCGAGTTACCGCTGCTGCAACTGTTGCGCCTCTCGCTGTTCCAGGTGACCGTGGGTATGGCTGCGGCACTGCTGGTGGGCACGCTGAACCGCGTGATGATTGTCGAACTTGGCGCGCCAGCATGGCTGGTGGCCATGATGGTGGCTCTGCCCCTTCTGTTCGCACCGTTCCGGGCGCTCGTGGGTTTTCGCTCGGACACGCACCGCTCGGTATTGGGATGGAAGCGCGTGCCCTACATCTGGATGGGCACGCTGCTTCAGTTCGGCGGCCTGTCCATCATGCCGTTTGCCCTGATCCTGCTTTCAGGCGACATGACCCAAGGTCCTAGCTGGCTAGGGCACGTGAGCGCAGCGCTGGCTTTTCTACTCACGGGCGCAGGCATGCAGATCACGCAGACCAGCGGTCTGGCGCTCGCCACCGACATGGCCACCGACGAAACCCGCCCCGGCATGGTGGCACTGATGCACGTGATGTTGCTGGTTGGCATGGTCGTCAGCGGCCTGGCGTTTGGCGTCCTGCTGGCCGACTTCAGCCAGTTGCGCCTGATTCAGGTGGTGCAGGGCTGCGCCGTGGTGACAATGGTGGTCAACCTCTTTGCGCTGTGGAAGCAGGAGCCCCGCGGCACCGTGCGTCCAGTTGCCCCAGGGCTCCAATCGGTACGTTCGTCCTTCCGCAGCACCTGGCGTGCCTTCGCCGGGCAGCGCCACGCCATGCGACTGCTGGTCACCGTGGGGCTGGGGTCCGCAGCGTTCAGTATGCAAGACGTGATCCTGGAGCCCTATGGTGGCGAGATACTCGGCCTGTCTGTGGGCGCCACCACTCAGCTCACCGCCATCACGGCGTTGGGCGCCCTGGTGGCCTTTGCGCTGGCCGCCCACTGGCTCGGGAGCGGCGTCAACCCCAACCGGCTTGCCGCCACCGGCGCGCTGGTGGGCATCGCGGCCTTCTCGGCAGTGATCTTCGCCGAGCCCCTCGGTTCGCCCCTGCTGTTTCGCTGCGGGGTCGCTTTGATCGGTGTGGGCGGCGGCCTGTTCTCTGTCAGCATGCTGACCGCGGCGATGACGCTGGAATCAGGCGGCCTGCACGGACTCGCGCTCGGTGCTTGGGGCGCGGTACAGGCATGCTGCGCTGGCATCGCACTCGCATTGGGCGGCGCCCTGCGCGATGTGTTTTCCGGCATCGCCATGAGCGGCGCGCTTGGCGCAGGCATGGCCACCCCGGCTACCGCTTACAGCTTTGTTTACCACATTGAAATTGCCCTGCTATTTGCCACGCTGGTGGCCGTTGGACCGCTGATCCGTCGGCGCGACAGGGCTGTTGCTTCCCCACCCGGCAAGTTCGGACTGGCCGAACTTCCGGGTTGACCGTTCACCGCCAGCGTCATCCCACTTTTTGAAGGAGCTCACCATGACCACTGGAGCCATTACCGGGTATATCGATGTCGCCCAGATCACGCTGTACGCGTTCTGGATCTTCTTTGCCGGCCTGATCTACTACCTCGTACAGGAGAACAAGCGCGAGGGCTACCCGCTGGAGTCGGACCGGTCGGGCAGCATTGAAGTTCAGGGCTGGCCGCCCATCCCGGAGCCGAAGACGTTCCTGCTTCAGGATGGCACCATTGTGAGCGCCCCCAACTATCGGGTATCAGACCAGGTTCTCAAGGCCGCCCCGGGGGGCAACTTCCCTGGTGCTCCGCTGGAGCCTACAGGCGACAAGCCCATGCTCGACGGCGTCGGCCCCGGTGCCTGGGCCGACCGCGCAGACAAACCGGACTTGACCTTCACGAAAGAGCTGCGCATCGTTCCGCTTCGCTCGGCACCGGACTTCGGGGTGGCACCCCAGGACACCGACCCGCGTGGGCTGCCGGTGCTGGGAGCTGACGGCGTCTCGGGTGGAACCGTGGTGGACGTCTGGGTTGATCGCTCCGAAGTCATGTTCCGTTACCTTGAGGTTGAAGTAGTTGGCGGCCGCCATGTTTTGCTGCCTATCAACTTCACGCGCATCGGCCAACGCAGCATCAAGGTCCGCTCCATCCTTGGTGGCCAGTTCGTCGACGTGCCGGGCATCCGTCTGCCAGACCAGGTGACGCTGCTGGAGGAGGAAAAGATCATGGCCTACTACGGCGCTGGCACGATGTACGCGACGCCAGACCGCCAGGAGCCGCTGCTGTGAGCCAGACCCATCCAATCCAGATGACTCACGAGCACGAGTTCGAGGCAGCCCACGGTCTGCCCGAGGCGTTGCCCGCGGGCGAACACATCCTTTGGCAGGGTGCGCCCGAGTGGCGTACCCTTTCGCGCGATGCACTGCATGTACGCTCGATCGCGATTTACTTTGCTGTCATGGTCGGGTTGCGCGGCGCCTATGTGCTGGGCGACGGTGGTTCGGCCCTGGACGCAGCCATTGCCATGGCGTGGTTAATGCCGGCCGTGTTGTTCGCGCTGGGCATGCTCAATGGCATTGCATGGCTGTCGGCCCGCAGCACTGCCTACACCGTGACCAACCGCCGCGTGGTGATGCGCGTTGGAATTGTTCTCACGCTCACCTTCAACCTGCCGCTCTGCAGTCTGGCCGGTGCTGGCCTACGCAAACACGGTACAGCCAGCACGGGCGACATCCCGCTACAACTGGCTGGCAGCAGCAAGATCGCCTGGGTTCACCTTTGGCCACACGTCAGGCCGTGGCGGCTGGCACGGCCCGAGCCGATGTTGCGCAGCATTGCCAACGTGCATGAAGTCGCCAACTTGCTGCGCGCGGCCTGGGCGGCTGAAACCGGCAAGGCGACAAAACCCGCGCCGTTGCAGGCTGCCGCCAACGATGAGAGGGCGTGCCACCTGCAGGCAACGCCTGCTGGAGCCTCGTCATGAGCCAGAGCCACGCCCACGACAACATCGGCGTACCGCGCCCCGCGTTACTGGCGATGGGCGCGCTCGCCATGGTGGCATTGGTCGGTGCGTCATGGGTGCGCCTGTCGGGCGTAGACATTCGCGCGCCTGACGCCGTGGTGGCACAGGAGCGTGCTCTGCGCTTTGAAGATCGGCCCGACGGCGCCGTGGCCGTGGTGGACCCGAAAACCGGCAAAACCGTCGACACCGTCACGGGCCAGGCCGGATTTGTTCGCGGTACGCTGCGCGGACTGGCCCGCGAGCGCAAGCGCATGGGCCTGGGCGCCGAGCAGCCGTTTGTGCTGATGGGTCGGGCTGACGGCCGCCTCACACTGAAAGACCCGGCCACAGGCCGCGTCGTCGATCTTGAATCCTTCGGGCCCGTGAATGCCGGCGTGTTTGCCCGCATGCTGGCCAGTCCCGCGCAGAACTGACGCGCCCCGATCCGTCCCTTACCGGAGTCCGCCATGACGACCGCAGAAATCGTTGAATCACCCACCGATGCCATCGAGAAGGCCCGCGCGAGTTCTCTGCTGAGCCCGCGCTTCTATACCACTGACTTTGCTGCCATGGACCGCATTGACGTGTCGCCGCTGCGCACCGAATGGGACGCCATGCTGGCCGAATACGAGGGTGACAACAACCACGACCACTTTCAGCGCACCGAGCAGTTTGCGGCCGAAGTGGCCCAGCTCACGCCCACCTGGTCGCCCGAACTGCGCCAAGAGTTCCTCGATTTCCTGATCAGCTCTCTCACTTCGGAGTTTTCCGGTTGTGTGCTGTACAACGAGATCCAGAAAAGCGTGACCAACCCCGACATCAAGCAACTCATGCGCTTCATGGCGCGTGACGAGTCTCGTCACGCCGGGTTCATCAACCAGTCGCTGCGCGACTACGGACTGGGGGTTGACCTGGGAAACCTCAAGCGAACCAAAGCCTACACCTACTTCAAGCCAAAATACATTTTCTACGCCACTTACCTGTCCGAGAAAATTGGCTACGCGCGGTACATCACCATTTACCGCCAACTGGAGCGCCACCCCGACAAGCGATTTCACCCGATCTTTCGCTGGTTTGAACGTTGGTGCAATGACGAATTCCGCCATGGCGAGTCGTTCGCGCTGATCATGCGTGCCAACCCGAATTTGCTGCGCGGCGGCAATGTGCTCTGGATCCGCTTCTTCCTTCTGGCGGTGTACGCCACGATGTATGTCAGAGACCACACTCGACCGCAACTCAACGCCGCCATGGGATTTGACGTCACGGATTACGACTACGAGGTGTTTCGCATCACCAGCGAAATTTCGAAGCAGGTGTTTCCAGTCAGCCTTGATCTTGACAACCCGGTGTTCCGCGCTGGACTCAATCGCCTCCTGGACCTGCAGACCCGAATGGGTGCCGCCAAGGCTCGGGGTGGCCTGATCGGCAAGATGAGGCAAGCCGGTCTGGCACTGGCCGGTGCGGCCACCTTTGCGCGGCTGTACCTGCTGCCGGTCCACCGCCACGACCTGCCAGCGCAGGTACGCATGGCGCCGGTCTGGTAAAACGCACCCCACGCTACAAGTTCAAGGATCGCCTGATATGGCCCTGCACGTGCTGCCTGTGCTGTTTACCCTGTTGGTATGGTGGTTCAGCACGGGCGCCATCCTCTACCTCAACGGTCTTCCAAACCGCACTTTCAAATGGACGATGGGACTGGCCAGCGTCATGTTGGCGCTGGCACTATGGGGACTGTCCGTGAGCAGTCTCCAAATCAGTATCGGCTCCGCCTACTGCGCCTTCCTGTGCGCAGTGCTGGTCTGGGCGTGGCAGGAAATCGCGTTTCTGCTGGGCTACGTGACTGGCCCTCGCCGTGTGCCCTGTACGCCAGGCGCTACGGGCTGGAAGCGAACCTCGGAGGCGATTCAGGCAGTGCTGCACCACGAGTTGGCCCTGATCGGTCTGGCCATTGCGGTGGCCGCCGTGAGTTGGGATGCACCCAATCAGACCGGGCTCTGGACCTTTGGCATCCTCTGGGCCATGCGCACCAGCGCGAAACTCAACATCTTCCTTGGCGTGCGCAACCTGGCCGAGAGTTTCCTGCCTGACCACCTGCGTTACATGGAAACCTACTTTCGGCGTGCGCCGATGAACGCGCTTTTTCCTTTTTCGGTGATCCTGTCCTCCGCGGTGGCTATTCCCATGTGGATGACCGCGATCGCCCCGACCACCAGTGAGTTCCAGGCCGTCCAGCTCAGCCTGATTGGCGCCATGCTGGTACTGGCGATTGTCGAACACGGCTTCATGGTGGTCCCACTGGCGCCCGAGGCACTGTGGAAGTGGGGACTGAGCTCCCGTAAGTGAACCCGCAACCTTTGACAACCAGTGACCTGCCCCTGACCTGCCCCCTACCGCCGTACCAACAGAATTGAGGAGGTCCTGGGTTGCAAGACTAGTCGATCTGGGAGTGGTTGAAGCGGTTCGAGCCGAATCGCCTGCACGCCAACTCTGAGGTCATCCCGAGCCCCAGACCGGCGGAGGACAAAGGTTGCACAAACCAATCCCAGAATAGTCACGAAGCCGAAAATCCGACCGTGTCTATTTGGCGTCCGGCGCTACAACCGTCATTGCGACGTCTGCCCTTATCACGCCGGCCAGTTCCGGATAGCCCTCAAGGATGCTCGCCCCGTTGAGCGGCTTCGCGGCGCCTTGGTGACACGTGGTGCAGTTAACCTTGGCAACGTCGCCTTTGACACCCAGTCGCTCCTTCGGGAACGTACCTGTCAATGGCTCCATGAATGCAACATTGAGATCCCGCGACATCCGAATGCCGTGCCATGCAGTAATCCGCTGGGGCGAACTTTCTTCCCATGATGAGAACTGGCGACTATTGTGGCAATAGGTACAGTTCACACCGAGCGATGTGGACATGTGATTCATCAGGCTGTAAGTGAATTCGGCCTGCTTGATGGAATGGCGGTTGCCCGCAGGAAGCGCCGTCACGCCATTGACGCGAATATCGGCCGAACCCTGCAGATACGGCGTGAACGGGTCATATGGCAGAGAGGCCCAAGCCGCAGCCTTGGATGGTGAGTTTTGCCCCGCGTTGTTGCCGGTCATCCGCTTGGCTTGCTCTTGAGCAGGCGCGCTGAACCACACGTTCTGCGGTACCGGATTTCCGCGATGGCAGGTGTAGCATGTCACGCCTGTACCGGCCACGTGGGTCTTCCAGTCAGCGTTGATGTGCTGAGTCATCTCGATCATGCGGCGCGCCACCACCTTGGTGTACTTGCTGTCGTCGGCAAAGTTGACTGCATCATGACAGTACACACACCCTTCGTTGGGCGCCACCCAATTGGTCATGGCAGTCATGAGACGGGCAAACTCGCCAACGCTCTGGTTGCCCAGAACCTTGAGGTTCTGGTACACCGCACCGGCTTTGGGGCCATCCGGCGAAGCCGGGTCGAGGGCTGCCGGAGCCAGGTGCCTGGCGGCGTTGCCCGCCACAGTCCGAGGGTTGTACACCAGCTCCATCCCGGTTCCGCGGTAGCCGCGTTGCACCGTATCCACAGGCGGGCGCTCACATCCAACCAGCAGCGCCAAAGCCGCAACAACCAACGCGAGAGTTTTGCCAAATTGATTCATGGTTTGACTCCTTGCAGCAGGATTGCAGGATCGGCAAGCGGGGTAAACACCGCCGGATAGATCGGTGCCACGCCGTGCTTGACAGCCCAGAGGTACCAGTTGTCCACCACGGTGCCGGTCAGCAGAATGCCGATACCACCGGTCAGGGGGCACAGCACCGCAAACCACCAGGCCCAGCGGTGAATGGATTCCATCGTGGCGTTGAAGCCCATGGTCCAGCGCCAGAACAGGGCCGCACGCTCGCTGGCGGTGCCACGGTCCACGATCTGCTCAATTTCACGCTCGCCACCAAATCGACTGACCGCCAGGATGGTGGCACCGTGCATTGCAAACAGCAACGTCGCACCGTACAGGAAGGCAATCGAGAGCATGTGGAAAGGGTTGTAGAACAGGTTTCCGTAGCGGATGCTGAAAGCAGCTGTCCAGTCCAGGTGGGGGAAGATGCCAAACGGCACCGCCTCGCCCCAACTGCCCATCAACAGCGGACGGATGAAGCCCAACACCAGATACAGCCAGATGGCCGCGGCAAAGGCCCAGGCCACATGCGTGCCCATGCCCAGCGCCTTGGCGCGGCGATACATGCGCACCCACCACAGCAGCAGCGACGCGGTGAGGAAAAAACCAGCCATCAACCACCAACCGCCTTGATTGAGTGTCGGAATCTTCAACCCATTGCCCGGTGCTGGCGGCTCCAACGCAAGCCAGAACAACTGCTTGACGAACTGGATCGGATCCCAGTTGACCGAAGCCAGCATATTCAAGCCAATGATTTCAAATGCAATGAAACCGCACAGCAGCGATGCCAGACCGAACCATCCAAGGTAGATCGGTCCGATCTGGGCGTCGCCGATACGCCCCAGCAAGTGCAGATGCAGCGGGGGACCTTCGCGCTCCTTGTGGCCACGCTCTACAGGCACACCGGCGAATGCGGGCGCTGTGGCCTGCACCTGGGTGAACAGATTCTGGTATTCCGACATATTGTTCTCCTCTGTTTGCGAGTCACATCAGCGCCAGACTGGCAGGTTGAGCCACCAAGTCCACCACTCGGGCCATCCACGCGTCCAGAAGGGGCCACTGATCACAATGCAGATTGCGCTCCAGAAACCTGCCGAGAGCGCCAGGAACAGGCCCAGTCGGTGGATGCCCAGCGTACCGATCGAATAACCAATGGTGTCTCTGAAAAAGGTGTTCTCATGATCTGGCGTCTTGACAGCCTCCCCCTTGGCGGGGTTGGTCGCCGAAAGGATCAGCGCGCCGTGCAACGAAAGCGCAAACGTCGTTGCGAAGAAGAAACTCACTGCGATCATGTGCGCAGGGTTGTAATGAAAATGCAGGTACTGGTAGCCCGTGTTGGACACCCAGTCCAGGTGACTGATGATCCCGTACGGGAACCCGTGACCCCAGGCTCCCAACAACAAGGGTCGGATGATGACCAACGTGACATAGGCGAAGATTGCGAAGCTGAACGCCACTGGAACGTGATAGCCAATTCCCAACTTGCGGCAGATCTCCACCTCTCGCAGCGCCCATGAGATGAACGATGCCGTGGCACAAACAGTAATGAGCTGCCACAGCCCGCCCTCCTTCAGGGGCGCAAGGCCCAGACCGTATTTGAGATCTGGTGGCGCGATATTGATCTGCCACAGATTCCATGTCGATCCCTGGGACGCACCCCAGACGATCAGCAGTATTCCAATTGAGGCAAAGAAGAGGGTGGTGACACCAAAAAACCCGACCCAGAACGGCCCCACCCAGAAGTCAAACAGGTCACCGCCAACGAGGGTACCGCCGCGAACGCGGTATTTTTTTTCAAAACTGAGCATGGCCATGTTCTGTCTCCTGCCCAACGCCACACTTATGCGAGCGTCAGACGAGTAATCTCAAAGGCGGACGGGACATGGCTTGGAAGCCACGCCCGCCCTGGGTTGACGAGGCGCGTTGCGACTACTTCTGAGCCGGCGCCGCGAGCGGCGCGTTCTGCGATGTCGGTGCGCCCTTTCGGGGACCGTCGAGCCAGTTGAACCTGTCGGTGCTCAGCAGGATGAAGTGGATCACCAGCGCAAGCGCAAACAGGAATGTAAACAGTGCGACCAGCGCTCTGCGCGGGTCGAACATCAACCAAATTCTCCACATGATCTATCTCCTCAAGTTAAATGCGACATGAAGGTATATACAGCCGCCTTCACGCCGCCGATCAATGACTTTTCACTTTCGGCCCCAGGCAACCAGGAACGCAAATGTCCGGTCAGCAGACCGGCGACCAACGCGAACACCAGGAACACCACAAAACTCACAAGAAAGATTCCAAAGAAACTTCGGGAGTCATCGTGCTGTGCTGGCGATATAAGGCCGTGGGATGCACAAGCCATGGTTTTCTCCTTTGACGGGAGATCAGAGCCAGGGACGCCATGCCCAGACCAAGATGTGCGCCACCACAGCAACTGCCGTGAAGCCGATGAAGCTGGTCATGAAAATCCCGTGAAACTCCCTTGCTTCCTGTTCGGTCAGGCCGGATAGCGAGCCTGTTCTTTCTGCACCCATAGTTCAAGTTCCTCTAGAAAGTGGCCTTCCGGCCTTTGACACGCGAGTCCCTCGCGGCGGGGTAGTCACGGCGGATGCCGCGGCATACGATGGCGCCCATCCGCCGCAACGCAGCCGATGGGTTTGGTGGTTCACGGCATACCGAATCAAGCGGGCTCTCCATGACGAAGCGCGTCGCGGGCACGCGCGACTCGGGTTGCCGTCACGCGCTTTTCGCCGGCTCGCCTGGCATCACGCTCAGCCCTGTCCCGCAGGCGCTTCGCGGCTGAAATTTGAACCAGAACGGGCTCGCTGCGGACAAACTCACCCAGCAAAGCCTGCGCATCCTCGTCCCAAGAACTGGTCTGCTCTGGTGCCATGCGTGCCGGCGTCGGGTCCACCGCGTCCATGTCGCTGGCCAGCGGCAGGATGTGAAACAGTGCATCGAACAGTGCGTTACAGACTTCCTGAATCACATAAGTAGCCCCGGCATAGCCCATGAATGGTGTGCCTGTATGTCGCCGGATAATGGGCAGCGGGAACGACGCGGGAATGAAGCTGGGCTTCATTGGGGATCTGGCGCTGGCCTCTGCCAGGTACATGCGCTCGTTGTAGCTGCCGTACAGCACGAGCGGTGGCTTGTCCTTGATCAGTTGGCGAACCGCTTCGTTGTCAGTCTTTTCGCCAGGTTTTCGCGCCACTGAAAAATTGCATGGCAGACCCATCTCGTCACGCAGAAAATGACACAAGCCCCTCGTGTAGGTTTCGTTGGCTACGACCGCAAAACTTGCCGTTCCGAAGAAATCCTGCGTGACAGAACGCCACAGGTCCCACACGGGTTTGATGGTGGTGTGCTTCTCGCGCTCGATGAACGGCTCCGGGTCCAAGTGCAGCAGTTCACCCAGGCGACGCAGAAATTTGGTCGTGGAGTGCAGGCCGATGGGCGCTTGGAGGTACGGGCGGCCAAGCGCCTCGCAGAGCATTCGACCGAATTCGCGGTACATGCAAATGTTGACGTCCGCCTCCACCAGCCGAGACACGTCCGCCAGGTGACTGCCCAGCGGGAACACCATATTGACCTCGGCACCAATGCCTTGCACCAGACGCCGAATTTCGGCAAGGTCGCTGGGCATGTTGAAAGTGCCGTAGCTGGGGCCGATGATGTTGACGCGGGGCTTCTCGCCGACCTGTCGTTCAGCGTATGGCTGACGGGCTGGAATCTTCTTCATTCCGTACTCAGTCCAGAGCCAGAACATCGCGCGGTTGGCGCATTGCCACTGGTCTTCGTCGATCGTGCGGGGCAGGAACCGCATGATGTTGGTCCCTTCGGGCGTCACGCCACCCCCGATCATTTCGGCGATGGAGCCCGTGACCACGACCGACGGGAGGTCCGGATCAAGCGTGGCATGGGCGCGGCGCATACTCCCCTCGGTTCCCTCTCGACCCAGTTGCTCCTCCGCCAACCCCGTCACCACAATCGGCAACTCGTGCGGTGGCAATGCGTCGGTATAGTGCAACACCGATGTGACGGGAAGGTTCTCGCAACCCACCGGGCCGTCAATCACTACCTGCAGGCCCTTGATGGCCGTGAACACATACACGGCACCCCAGTAGCCCCCCGCGCGATCGTGATCGACGACCATCATGAGCCCATCTCCTCAGCCTTGCGCTTCTTTTTCTGCTTCTCGATTTGGCGGCGCGTATCGGCCTTGAACTCGGGACGGTCCTTCGGAGTGGTTTCCCACACGCCTGAAGCATGGCCTTCGCCGGTGCCGCCAAAAAAACTTTTCATCGCGTCGAACCGGCCCTTGTTGCCGATGGCCGCGTTGACCACCTGCGCGAGTGATCCTGCGCCGGCAGGGCCCATGAGTGGGCGCGCCGATATCAGGTTGGTGAAATACAGGGCAGGCGTCGAAGCCTGCTTGGCCGCCTGCACCACGGGCGTGGTGCCAATCGCCAAATCGGGCCTGAACTCATGCATGGCCGCCAGATCCTGCTCAAGCGAAGCGCGGTATTGCACGTGTACCCCTCGTGCCTCCAACCAAGTCCGATCGGCTTCGCTCCAGACGGTCGCCGGACAGGCCGTTCCCACATAGCGAAGGTCGGCACCGCTTTCCACCAACAAACGCCCCACCAGCAACTCCGAGCCCTCGTAGCCACTGAGCGTGATGCGGCCTTTGATCGGTGTTTTGGCCAAAGCTCCCCTGATCGTTGGCAGGAAGCGATTCTTGGCCGCGTCGATCTTCTCCTGTCCCACATTGACCGCGTCGCCGATGGCCTGAAGCCAGGCTTCGCTGCCGTCGTAGCCCACCGGCGCGGAGCCCACGACGTTCCGACCGGCGGCATCGAATTCACGAATACTGGCGGTATAGAAGGGGTGAATGGCGGCCGCCACCGAACAGTCGAGTGCTGCATACAATTCGCGCCACTCCCGGGTGGGCACCGCAGGGCCCACGGCCAGACCCATGGGCTCCAGCATCATGCCGATGACCATGGGGTCGGCGGGGAACATCTCGCCTATCAAGGCGACTGTGGGTTTTTCCGAGCGACCGGCGCGTGGCGCCTGAACCGGACCGGTCTCGGCTTCCATGCGTGCATACTTCAACATGGCGCCAGCCAGCACGTCCTTGGCCTCGGCATGGGTTGGTACGCCGAAACCCGGCACATCGATGCCGATGATGCGAACGCCGTTGATCTCCTTTGGCAGGATCTGCAGGGGCACGCCGCTGGCCGTGGGAACACACAGGTTGATGATCACCACAGCGTCATACAACGCAGGGTCTGCCTGCTTGTAGACCGCTTCACGGATGTCCTCGAAAAGTTTGCCGGTGACCAGACTTTCGCTGTTGAATGGAACGTAGCCCACGCTGCGTCGCGCGCCATAAAAATGCGAGGTAAACGTCAGGCCATAAACGCAGCAGGCGGAGCCCGAGAGGATGGTCGCCGTGCGGCGCATGCGAAGCCCCACCCGCAATGCGCCAAATGCGGGACACATGCTCTGTGGCTGGTCGTGCGGGCCTTTTGGGTAGTCCTGCGCATACTTTGCGAGCGTCTCGCTTTTGCCAGCCTGCTTTGCGGCAGCCAGCATGGTGTGTTTTCCAGAGTGGCAACCCGACCCGTCACCTTCCAGCGCACCTGGAACTTCTATCGGAACAATCGGGATCACGGAGTCGTTCATGACGTGTTCGCTCAGACTTCGTCGTAGACGACTTCAAGCGTTTCCTTCCTGAGTTGGGTCTTGCCGCACATGTCAAACTCGGTTGCAGGTTCGAGAACCACATTGCGTCCCACCACATCAGATGCGAACAATCCCAGCAGTTGATCTTGCGTCATCGGGTTGGGACGCATCGGTTGCGATGCCCCCACGTTGTTGGCGAGCTCAGCAAACATCGGGCCCCAGTCCGATTCCGGGCGACCGATGATTTCGTAACTTGCGCTCTTGCGACGGATATCGTCGTTGGCCGGGATCGTGGACAACACAGGTATGCCAACTTGCTTTGCGAAGGCCGCAGCCTCCCCGGTTCCGTCATCGCGATTGATGACCATGCCGGCCACCCCGACATTGCCTCCCAGTTTGCGAAAGTACTCGACTGCGGAGCAAACGTTGTTGGCCACATAAAGCGACTGCAGGTCATTGCTTGCGACCACAATGACTTTCTGGCACATGTCGCGTGCGATGGGCAAGCCGAAACCTCCGCAAACCACGTCGCCCAGGAAGTCGAGCAATACGTAGTCGAAGCCCCATTCATGAAAGCCCAACTTCTCCAGGAGTTCGAAGCCGTGGATGATGCCTCGGCCCCCGCATCCGCGCCCCACTTCCGGTCCGCCGAGTTCCATGGCGTAAACGCCATCGCGTTTGAAGCAGACGTCGCCGATGGCCACGGCTTCGCCAGCAAGCTTTTTCTTCGACGAGGTTTCAATGATGGTCGGGCAGGCCCTTCCACCAAACAGCAACGAGGTGGTGTCGCTCTTTGGGTCGCAGCCAATCAACAGCACCTTTTTGCCTTGCTGCGCCATCATGTAGCTCAGGTTGGCCAGGGTGAAGCTCTTGCCTATGCCACCCTTTCCGTAGATGGCAATGATCTGGGTTTCCTTGGTGACGGGTCCGGTGACCACGGGGGGTGGTTCGATACCCGCTTCGGCGCGCAGATTTTCTTTCATCATGAAAGTGACCGTTTTGGTTGCGGGTATGGAACCGGTGTTCATTGGCAGGTCCTCCAGTCGAGCGTCATCTTCAGGCAGGCAGGGTCGCCAAAAGCTGTGCGATAGGCCAGGTCCGCCTGCAGCGGGTCGGCGCGGTGTGTGATCAGTCCGTCCAGTGACAACCGACCGGATTCAATATGGTCGCGTGCAGACTTGAGGTCTGCCGGTTGCCACTGTGCGGCGACCCGGATGCGTGCTTCGCGCATGAATGCTGGCGCAAACAGAAACGACAATGGCTTGTCATAGAACCCGGCCAGCACGATCTCGCCACCCGGTGCCAGTCGGTCGATCAGCGCGTCGAGCAAGGATGCGTCACCGCTGACGTCGCAGATGCTGCGATAGTTGCGTCGGCTGTCGCTCGACGGGTCGAGGACTTCGTAGCCCAGCGCGCCCGTGCGGCGTTCGGGATTGTTTTCCCACACCACCGGCGAGGCTCCGGCCAGCACCGCCAGTCGCGCGATCATTCGGCCCAGTACGCCGTGACCCACGATCAGGTCCGGCTGCTGCGTTCCTGGTGAGGATGTCGCGTGATAGGCAGTGGCTGCGAGGGCCAGAAGTACGCCCTGCTCGGCAAGTTGCTCGTCGATCCTCAGGGCCCGAGCGCCTGGCACCACCAGCCGCCTGGCAGCTCCGCCAAACAGGCCTCGTACGGCGCCAAAGCAATTGGAGCCCGGCACAAAGACCGCCTGACCGACCGCGCAACCCGAGTTGGCGCCAGCCTCGGCGACATGGCCAACCGATTCGTAACCGGGCACCAACGGATAGCCCATGCCCGGAAAGTTCGGCATGCGCCCGGACCACAACAGCTTTTCAGTGCCCGTGCTGATGCCGCTGAAAGAGATGTCCACCACAACGTCGTCAGCGGTCGGCTCTGTCAGTTCCAGGCGCTTGAGCACCAGGACCTCAGGCGCCTGCAATACAACAGCCATCGCATTCATGCGGCCATCCACGTTGTGGAGCGGGTCGCGACAGGTGCGCAGCCAGCAAGAGGAAAGTGGTTCGGGACCATGACTGTCATCTTAGAGTTACTTTTATAGTTGTCAACTAAAATGTACAGTCAATTTGTCTTTTTTTGGGCACCTGGGCGACCAAAACACCGGTCTGCAGTGGCAGACGCGTTTTCAGCGGATGTATCCGTTCAAACCCGGCCTGCTGCAACATGGCCCCAAGCTGTTGCGCCGTCCGAGGTTGTCCCCGCCCCATGGCCAGCAGATAAAAACCAAAGTAGGCATCGCCCATCGGCTCGGCTCCCACCGTTGCGGCCATCGGCTCGGCCAACAACAGTGTGCCGCCAGGTGCCAGCGCGTCATGAACCGCCCGTAACAGCTTCATGACGCGAGCGTCGTCGTGGTCGTGCACCACACGCACCAACGTTGCAATGTCGGCCCCGTTCGGCAAGATGTCATGGAAAAAGTCTCCTCCGGTGACCTTGGTTCGGTGCGCTATTCCCTGAATCGAGAAGCGCTGTTGGGCACGTGTCGCCACCGCGGGCAAATCGAACAACTCGAGTTGCAGATGCGGCGCGCGCGAAGCGACCTGCAACAGAAAAGAGCCCTCTCCCCCACCGACGTCCAGCAACCGTTTGTGAGCGTCCAGCGAATAGGCATCCAGAATTTCGTTCGCCACCAGGGGTTGTGACGCCGACATCAGTGCGCTGTACGCGGCCACCTTGTCCTCGACCAGGGCTCTCGGCGCTTCGGTGGCGGCATAGGGCCAGTAGGCGGCCAGATGCGTACTGGCCGCCTGGCCTCTCAGCAGTGCCACGGGGTCGGTCAGATCTGCGTAGAGCGCACTGTGGTGCTCAATCAAAGCTTCAATCGCTCGGTTGCCCACCATGGTCGCCCCGAGCACGCCCAGGCCAAGGCGCTGGTGACTGCACCACTGGACCAGGCGAAGCGACACCGCGGCCTGTAATAGACGCATCGCCGCGGCTTCAGTCAACTGGAGACGGATCGCCAACGCCGCGGGTGTCTGCGGACCTTCCGCCAAGATGTCAAACAGCTTGAGCCGTACGCAGGCCAGCAGCACCTGCGAATAGACAAAACCGGCGACCAGATCGAACAACGCGGCGGCCTGTCGCTGAGCCACCGGGCGGGTCAGCACAAACGCGGCCGCGCGCCGCCGGAACAAGGGACTGCCGAGCAACCGGTTGCGAAGCACCAGCCACCGGTCCGCCCATGTACCCTCCGGCGGCCGCGTGGTCCGCACCACGGTTGCATCGGCCTGCGCGGACTTGCCGGACATCGGGAGCGTCCTTAAGCCGGATTGCCCACTTCAGGCCGCAGCAGCCGTGTCACGCATCAGCGCTTGCGACATGGCCAGAGGCACCAGCCGCTCGGATTCCAGACGCACGAGTTCCCGCAACTGATCGGCACCCGCGCACTCCGGAATGGATGCACTGGCGTTGGCGATCAACTGGTTGAAATGATGGATGGCACCCGTCAGACCCAGTTCGGCCGCGGCCGTGGGACGCCCCAACAAGGCATCTTGACCAATGGGTTTTCCCAGCAACCGCGGGTCAGCAGCCACATCGCGGATGTCGTCGGCGACTTGATAGGCCTCGCCGAGCCAGTTGCCAAGGCCCAGCCAGGGGGTCGGGTCAGAACCCGCGGCCTTGGCCCCCGCCATGGTGGCCGCCACGAACAAGGCCCCGGTCTTTGCACGCTGGTAATCCACCAAAGATACACGCGACTCCGACTCCCACCCCTGTCCGGCCACAATGCCCGAGGGCATTCCGGAACCTGCGGCGACGATATCGAGCAAGCCAGGCAGGCGCGCTGGCGACTTGCCCGCCGCGCGCGCTAGCGTATGAAAGGCCAGCACAATCAACGCGTCACCCGCCAGCACGGCCAGTGGTTGGCCAAAGGCCCAGTGCACCGATGCGCGTCCACGGCGTACCGGCGCATCGTCAAAGCAAGGCAAGTCATCATGCACCAGCGAGGCGCAGTGCAAGAACTCGATCGACACTGCCGCCGCGTCGGCCAGCTCGGGGTCGTCCATGCCGCAGGCCTGCGCCACGGCCAGGCAAAGTTGTGGGCGAATTCGCGCCCCACCCGGAAACACGGCATGGCGGATGGCGCCCGCCAGCTTTGGCGGACAGCTCGCGTCCTCACTCGCGGCCACGGCGGCGGCAAGGGAATGCTCAATGCGGGTAATGGCCTTCATGATGCGTCTTCCAAAAAAGGGCGTTCGTCGCCGGGTTAAGGGATGCGACTGACACTTCATTCGTCAATGCATTTGCAAATTCCGATATGTCACTCTTGATTGTCATTTTTGTATGTCAGTTAATATAGACACATGCATGAAACCCGTCAATCGTTGTTTGCCCGAAACCCCGGCGAGACATTTGCGCATGCCTGACCAGCGCGTCATCGTGGTCGGCGCTGGCGTGGGCGGCCTTGCCGCCGCGCTGGAGTTGGCAGCACAAGGCCAGGAGGTATGGGTGTTCGACGCCGCCGACAGCCCGGGCGGCAAGTTGCGGCAGCTGCGCATGGGCGGCGCCCTGCTCGACGCCGGGCCCACCGTTTTCACCATGCGCTGGGTGTTTGACGAGCTGTTTGCCCGCATCGGAGAGGTTCTGGACCAGCACCTGACGATGCGCCGCATCCGCACACTGGCCCGCCACGCCTGGGGCCCGGATCAGCGGCTCGACCTGTTTGCCGACATCCAGGCTTCGGCCGAGGCCATTGGTGACTTCGCGGGCGCCCGTGAGGCCGCCGGCTATCGCGCGTTCTGCGCCCGCGCACGTCAGATCTACAACACGCTGGAGCAACCCTTCCTGCGCGGCGCGCGGCCCAACCCGCTCTCTCTGAGCTGGCGCGTTGGCCAGCGTGGGCTGGTCGGATTCACGCGTATTTCGCCTTTTGGCTCGATGTGGCAAGCGCTTGGAAAGTACTTCCGGGATCCAAGGCTTCACCAACTGTTCGGGCGATACGCAACTTATTGCGGTTCTTCGCCATTCCTCTCACCGGCGACGCTGATGTTGGTGGCCCATGTGGAGCAGGAGGGCGTCTGGTTGCTGGACGATGGTATGCACGCGTTGGCCGTGACCCTGGAGCAACTCGCACGGCAGCGTGGCGCCACTTTCCGGTACGGTGCGCCAGTGCGCAACATCATCACGCGCGGCGGTCGCGCCAGCGGGGTTGAACTGGTCAATGGTGAGCAGTTTGACGCGAAGGCCGTGATCTTCAATGGCGATGCCGCGGCGCTCGCCTCAGGCTTGCTGGGCCCGGGCGTGGCACCGGCCGTGCGTCGGCACGATCCCACGCAGCGTACGCTGTCGGCGCGTACCTGGCACCTGGTTACGCGCACCCAGGGGTTTCCGCTTTTGCGGCATAACGTGTTTTTCTCGGGCGACTATGGCGGCGAGTTTGCTCAGCTCCATCAACGCTCGCTGCCAGCCGACCCCACCGTCTATGTCTGTGCGCAGGACCGTGGCGACGGGGATGACGCCCCGCCACGGGACATGGAGCGCCTCATGATTCTGGCCAATGCGCCAGCGACGGGAGATGCCGGCGACATGGCCCCTGCCGAGCTCGCGCGTCACGCGGCTGCCACCCAGCGGCGCATGGCCACCAGCGGCTTGCGCGTTCAGGACGATCTGGACACCGCGATGCATACCGGCCCACAGGACTTTGGCCGCATGTTTCCGGCCACCGGTGGCGCCCTCTATGGCCCTGCGTCCCATGGCTGGATGGCGTCGTTCAGGCGACCTGGCGCGCGCACCAGACTGGCGGGCCTGTACCTTGCGGGTGGCAGCACGCATCCCGGGCCTGGCGTTCCCATGGCGGTACTTTCGGGCGGCCACGCTGTTGCCAGCGTGCTTCAGGACATCTCTGCCCGGCACCCAGCGAGGACCGTATGAGTCCCGCTTTCCACGGAGAAGTTCCGCCTGGCGGCTACGCGTGGTGGTACCTGGATGCATTGAGCGATGACGGGCGCTACGGGCTGACCGTGATCGCTTTCATCGGCAGCGTGTTCTCGCCGTATTACGCGTCGGCGCGTCGGCGCGGCCATGGACTGGCCGACCCGCTGAACCACTGTGCCATGAACGTGGCGCTTTACGCACTCCCTGGCACCAAGCCTCGCGGGCGCTGGGCCATGACCGAACGCGGCCGCTCGGCCGTGGATCGCAGCGCTTCGAACCTGTCGATCGGTCCAAGCAGCATGGCCTGGGACGGTGAGGCCTTGGTTGTCACGATTGACGAAACCACTGTGCCCTGGCGCACGCGGCTGTCTGGGCGCGTGAGGCTCTGGCCCGACACGCTGATGCGCCAAAGTCACCCCCTGGACGCGCAAGGTCTGCATCTGTGGCGGCCGATTGCACCTTGCGCGCGTGTTGAAGCGCAGTTCAGCGATCCCGGCCTGCAGTGGCGCGGCACGGGTTATCTGGACAGCAACCGTGGCCAACGCCCGCTGGAACAGGACTTCACGAACTGGTCCTGGTCGCGCGCTGCGCTCGGGCAACGTCGCAGCGCCGTCCTGTATGACGTGCGGCGACGAGATGGCAGCGAACTTTCGCTGGCACTGGCCTTTGACACACAAGGCGGTTGCCGCAGCTTTGCCCCCCCTCCCGTCGTGACGTTGCCCGCCACCGGCTGGCGCATGCGTCGCGACACGCGCAGCGACGCGCCGGTCAGCACGCGCGTGGAACAGACGCTGGAAGACGCACCGTTTTACTCACGATCGGTATTGCGCACACAGCTTTTGGGCACCTCCGTCCCCGCCATCCATGAAAGCCTGTCGTTGCAACGCTGGGTACGACCCGTGGTTCAGGCCATGCTGCCGTTTCGCATGCCGCGTCGCGGCAGTTGAGGAATTACTGTTTTTATAGCAATTTAATCAACAATGACGGGGGATAAGGCCCTATTATTTATATTTTTCTGACTTCTGACGGGCGTCACCCCGGTCGCGAGCCTGGGTTTTGCGCAGCGAGCGCAGTTCCCAGACAGCCCAACCCAGGACAATGCCGAACACCAGCACCAGCTCGATCAGCCCGAACTTCGACGCATTCATCTGGCGCCCAGCTTTGACATGCCCTGCGTGCGCTCCTGACGTTCCAGCCTTTCAAACATCTCCAGCACACGGACTCCACGCGCGGCCAGCCGCTCGTCCACACGCCACCAGGCGGTCTGGCCCGCGCCCTGCGGCTGGCAGGGGCCCGGCAGTGCAGCGCCGACCGCCGCATCCACCAGAAACTGGTTCGCCGGCAGACAGGGCGCTGGCGCACGTGCTCTTCCAGGTGCGAGGTTGAGCATGGCGTGTGCCAGCAGGCGGGCCTTGCGTGCGCGTGGCACCACCGCGCGTTGGTCCACTGAATTCATGCCGCAACGCGCCACCTCATGGCCAATGGCGGCATACAGATAGCGCGCGGCATTGATGCCCGGACGGCATCCCAGCGGCAGGCGCGATATGCCGTCATCGACGCGCTGGTACAGTCGGTCGGCCTCCGCGAGCAGGCGCTGCAACACCGACGCAATCGCGTCGTTGAACTGCGGTGCGGCCAGCCAGGCCTCAGGGTCCAGGCCCGCCTCGCGAAGCCATTGCAGCGGCAGGTACACGCGGCCCATGCGCGCGTCTTCGCCCACATCGCGCGCGATGTTTGACAGCTGCATGGCCACGCCCAGGTCGCAGGCGCGCGCCAGGCCTTCCACCGAGCGCACCCCCATCAGCAATGCCATCATCGCGCCCACCGTTCCGGCCACCCGCGCTGCGTAGCGGTGCAGGTCTTCGAGCGTGTCGTACCGGCGGCCTTCAGCATCCCAGGCAAAGCCGTCGAGCAAGGCCTCGGGCAACGCCCGCGGAATGGCAAAGTGCCGCACCACGGCCGCCATCGCCCGGTCGCAGGGCTCGGGGCGGGCGCGGCCGCCGTAGACCGCCTCCAACCGTGACCGCAGGTCGGTCATGGCCGCCTGCTTGTCGGCCCCGGTGTCCACTTCGTCGTCGGCCATGCGGCAAAACGCGTACAGCGCCGAGGCCGGCTCACGTACCGCGCGCGGCAGGATCAGGGACGCTGCAAAGAACGTGTAGGAACCTTCGCGCAAGGTGCTGCGGCAAGCCGCCAGGTCGGCCTGCGCCTCGCGGGTCAATGCCTGCCGTGGCAGCTCAAGCGCTGGCGAGGTGGTCTGCATGGGGAACAACCGTGTCAAGAACCCGCGCGGACGACAGCACCCCCGGCAAACCGGCACCGGGGTGCGTGCCCGCCCCGACCAGATAGAGCCGTTCGAGTTCCTCGCTGCGGTTGTGCGGCCTGAACCAGGCACTTTGCGTGAGCACCGGCTCCAGCCCGAACGCCGCCCCTCGAAAAGACGAAAGCCGGTCCTGGAAGTCGAGCGGCGTGAGGACACGTGAGCTGATCACCTCATCCTTCAGTCCCGGCAGCAGAGTGTCTTGCAGACGGCGCTCCATGGTTTGGCGATAAGGCTCGGCCATGACGCTCCAGTCCGTACCGCTTTGCATGTGCGGCACCGGCGCCAACACATAAAACGTATCGCAACCTGGCGGTGCGAGCGACGGGTCGGACGCGGTGGGTCGATGCAGGTACATGCTGAAGTCCTGTGCCAGCAGTTTGCGGTCGAAGATGTCCCCCAACAGTTCCTTGTACCGCGGGCCCAGCGCAATCGTGTGGTGAGCGACATCATGGTATTGGCGCCGCGTGCCGAAATACCAGACGAACAGGCTCATGGAATAGCGCGCTTTTTCGATACGGGCGTCCGTCCAGCGCCGACGGTGCCCGGGCGCGACAAGGTAGCGGTAGGTGGACGCCGAATCGGCGTTGGACACCACCACATCGGCCTCCATGAGTTCTCCGGATGCCAGCCTCACCCCGGTGGCCCGCCCCGCGCGCACGGTGATTTCAGTCACCGGCTGGTTGCACCGCACTTCGCTGCCTTGCCCTTCGATCAGCTTCACGATCCCGGCGACCAGGCTGCCGGTGCCCCCCATTGCGAAATGCACGCCCCAGCGCCGCTCCAGAAAGGCAATCAGGCAATAGACCGAGGTGGTGGAAAAAGGGTTCCCACCCACGAGCAGCGACTGGAACGTCAGCACCACGCGCAACTTCGGGTTGCGAACGTACTTGCTGGCCAGCGAATAAACCGTGCGGTAGCCCTCAAGCCTGATCAGGGCCGGCAACACGCGCGCCATGTCGGCCCACGAATCAAACGGCACATGGCCCAATTGCTCGAAGCCCACCTTGTAGATCGCCTCGCTCGCCTTGAGGAAGCGCTCATAGCCTGCCAGATCGTCCGGCGCCATCCGGCCGACCTCGGCCCGCATGGCCTGCGCGTCGCCTGAATAGTCAAACACGTCGCCGTCATCAAAGCGGACGCGGTAATACGGCGACACAGGCCGCAAGTCGATGTCGTCGGCCATGCGGCGCCCGCATAACGTCCAAAGTTCTTCCAGCAGAAATGGCGCGGTGATCACCGTCGGACCGGCATCGAAGGTGAAGCCATCCTGCCGGTACACCTGGGCCCGGCCGCCCGGGGCGTCGAGCTTTTCCAGAACGGTCACGCGATAGCCGCGCGCGCCAAGTCGCACCGCAGCAGCCAGACCGCCAAAACCACTGCCGATGACGATGGCATGCGGCTTGGTTGCCTTTGGCGCCCGGGCAACAGAGGGCATGCCAGTTTGAGTGAACATGAATCACATCATAGAAGTGTCAAGCAACTATGACAATCTATTTGAACCAAAACTTGGACACTTGAAGCCATGCCGTCGTTTCAACCCCCTGCGCCCTCACGCCGCGGCCGGGTCGTTCGGCACGGTGGGGGCATGCGTCTCCTGCGTGACCTCGGCGTAATACCTGCCGATCACTTCGGCCACCAAGTCGGCGCGCTCCTCGTGCGCCAGATGGCCAAGTGCCGGCAGTGTGGCCAGCATCGCGCCCGGCAGCGCGGCGCGAACGAGGGTGGCCTGGTCTGGCGAAACCGTGTGGTCATTCGCTCCCACCACAAGGACCAGCGGCACCTTGAGCTGCGGCAGTTCCTGCCACAGGGGGATCAGGTTCCAGTTGGCCATCATGCCCAGCGCGCCCGCCGCATGACCCGGGTTTCGGACCAGTTGGCCATACAGGGTCATGCCCTTGGCGTCCAAGCTGGAACCCGTGGCGTCCAGCAACCGCTTCAGCACGGACGGATCGCTCGCGCGGCGCGAGAACACGCGCGGCACGATGGGCACCGCTGCCAGCAGCTTGGCCGCGGGCAGGAACAGCCGCCCGGCCACGCCGCCCAGCGGTACGAGCGCCCCATTGAGGCTGGCCACCATGTGCGGTGCAATCAACCCATCCAGACACAGGCGGACCGCAACGGCAGCGCCCGCAGAATGCCCCACCACCAACGCCGGGTTGATCTCGAGCCTGCGCAACAGGGCTGCGATCGCGCGCGCCATTCCCGGCATGGACCACATCGGCCATGGCGATCCAGCGGGCGGCATGGCGGTGAAGGCATGCCCGGGCAGGTCCATGGCCAGTACATGGAAATCCGCGCGCAACAGTGGCGCCAGCGTGCGCCACGAATGCGTCGAAGCGCCGGTGCCGTGGATCAACAGCGCCGTCGGCGCGTGCGGGTCCGGGGCGGCAAATTGCTGGACATGCCAACGCAGGCCCCCCGCGTCCACGAAGCGGCTGGCGTCGTGGTGCGGCCAGTCACGGCCGTCGATCTCCCAATCCAGACGGTCGTCCATGCCCGGCCAGTGGTCAGTTGGCCGAACGCGCCGCCAGCCGCACCGCCTGCGACACGGTCTGCGCGCCCGCGTGGGGCAGCGGCAAATAAACGGCGCCCATGGCGTGCGCAAGTGCTTGCGCGCTGTCCTGCGGCTGGGGCGAGGTGTCGAGCAGCAACGCCTTGAACCCCGACTGCCGGAACTGCCGCGCGGCAGCCAGCGCGTCCTCGCTGGCGCGCCCGCGCCCGGGCATGCCATCCCGCGCGACGTTGGCCCGACCATCGGTCAGCATCACTGCAAGCGGCGTTTCGCCAGCGCGCTGAACCAGATCCGCCAGCGCGCGCACCGCGTCAATCGCGGTGGCCAGTGGTGTCCCGCCACCTCCTGGCAGCCCCGCCAGACTGCGTTTGGCGCGGGCCAACGAGCGGGTGGGTGGCAACAAGATTTCGGCCGTCTTGCCTCGAAATGCGAGCACGGCAACGCGGTCGCGGCGCACATAACAATCGGCCAGCAGCAGTTCTACTGCACCCTTTGCCTCGGCGAGCCGGTTCAGGGCCGACGAGCCGGACGCGTCCACCACAAACAGGGTGGTGGTCTGGCTGCGTTGCTTGTAGCGGCGGATGTGGAAGTCTTCACGGCGCACGTGAATGCGTTTTCGCGCACCCTGACCGGTCGGCACAACCGCTGGACGGGTCGGCAGCTGCTGCTCGCGTAACCGCTGCCACGGGGCTGCTGCGCGCAGGGTTTCCATGACATGCAGCCGTGCGCCCCCTCCCGGCTCGCCCCGGCGTACGCCCACGGGGCGGCCCCGGCCGCGGCCTTGTTGCGCCATGCCCGAACGCCCCGCGGTCTGCGTGCGGGTGCGACCGGCCTGGCCCATTTCGATGACGGCCAACAGCCCCGGGGGAATGGCCGCCTGCGCAGCGGCCAACAGGATTTCCTCAAGGTCGCCTTGAGTCGGGTCGATGGGCTCATCGTCCGTACCGTCCGGCGGCGGTATCTCGGAGTCCGGCGAGGGTGGGTTGTCCGGCGGCGGGTTGGCCGCGTCCTCTTCGTCCGGCGCCTGTGCTGTGTCGTCCAGCGGTGCCGGCAGCTGGGTCGCCCGCGGCGCGAGCACCAGCCGCGCAGCGGTGGCGGCGTGCTCTGGCGCCACGTCGTCCTGCCCCGCCAGGGCAGCAGCGATCCGCGCGACACGCAATGCCAGCAACGGGGCGCGCAGTGACGCCACGCCCAGCGCCAGTGCGGTGGCACAAAGTGCCTCCACCACGTCATCCCCCGCTTGCACCCGCGGCAGAAACTGCCTGGCATGGGCAATCTCTTCGGCCTGCCAGTCAGCCGGGTCAACCGGCTCGACCTTCGCGTTCAGGTCCAGATGAAAAGCCATCCGGTCGAGCAGAGCCGCGGGCATCTGCTCGTCGTCGCCCAACCCTTCATCGAGTGCAACCACGCCCAGCCGCGCTGGCAGGCGCAGGGTCAGGCCATCACGCTCGGCGACCACTTCGTGTGTATCGATGGCCACCGCCAGTTGCGCGGCCACACTGGCCGACACACGCTCGGCCATGGCCAGCAAGGCAATGCCGCCATCGGCCTGGGCCAGCACGCCGCGCTGCGCCACCGGGCGCCCCGACTGCAAGGTGGCCGCCAGATCGAGCCCACCCAACAGCGAGGCGTCCGAGATGTGGAGCGGAATGCGGCGGTGCGGTGTTTCCGCTGGCAACAGCTGTCGCAGCAGTGCGAGCCACTGGTCGCGCAGCGGCCCGGCCGATGCGCGCAACGCCACGCCGCCCAGCCCCACCGGGTCAACCGCAAACAAGGCTGCCGTGACGGCGGCGTCTGCACCGAGGTCAGACCGCCGGGGCGTGCTCATGCGCCCATCAGCTCCGTCACGGCGCGCTCCACACGCGTGGTCGAACCCGCGTCGTCGAGGGGGTTGCGTCGCAGCCGGTGCCGCAATGCGGGTGCCGCCACGCGGCGCAAGTGGGTGTCGCCCACTTCAGCATCGCCCTGCAATGCGCACAGTGCGCGGGCGGCGCGGATCAGGGTGAGGTCGCCGCGCAAGCCGTCCGTGCCAAGCGCCGTGCAGAGCTGGGCCGCGCGTTCGCGCGCTGCGTCAGGAATGCGCACGCAGTCAAGCCTCGCACGACCGGCGACGATGCGCTTGCGCGTGCGCTCGTCCTCCTTCTTCCATTGCTGGGCAAAGGCGGTCGGGTCGCGCTCAAAGGCGTCACGCCGGCGCACCACTTCCACACGCGCGGCCAGGTCGGTCGGCGTCTGCACTTCGACCGACAGGCCAAAGCGGTCCAGCAGTTGCGGCCGCAGTTCGCCCTCCTCGGGGTTGCCACTGCCCACCAGCACAAAGCGCGCAGGATGGCGCACGCTCAGGCCTTCGCGTTCGACCACGTTCTCGCCCGATGCGGCCACGTCAATCAGCAGGTCGACCAGGTGATCCTCCAGCAGGTTGACCTCGTCGATGTACAGGAACCCGCGGTTGGCGCGCGCCAGCAAGCCAGGCTCGAACGCCTTGACCCCCTGCGACAGCGCACGCTCCAGGTCAAGCGCGCCGACCACACGGTCTTCCGTGGCCCCCAACGGCAGATCGACCACCGGCACGGGAACGAGATGGCTTTTAGGCGGCTTCTTGCCGCGCAAGGTGCTGCAATCGGCGCAGCCCACACCGGCATCCGCCGGATCACAGGCGTAGCGGCAACCCACCACGGCGCGCATCTTTGGCAGCAACGCCGCCAGTGCGCGCACCGCCGTGGATTTGCCGGTGCCACGGTCCCCGAACACCAGCACACCGCCGATGCGCGGGTCCACCGCAGCGACCAGAATGGCCAGCTTCATCTCGTCCTGGCTCACGATGGCAGAAAATGGAAATGACACCGTCATATGTCAGATAAGTATGACACACGAACACCATCCGGGGGCGGTATTTTTACCCGTGGGCCCGCCCAAGCGCTCAGCGCCCGAGCGACTCCGACGGTTTTGCACTCAGGCGCAGGGCAAGGTGCCCCAACGCGGCGAGACGTTGAAGGGCGAAACCATCTCAAACCCGGGCGCTGGGCCGCTCGGCGATGCGGTCGCGCCAGGTCTGCAATGCGGTCATGCCTTCGTCGCCGGGCTTGAACTTCATGAGCCCGCGGGCAAATTCCAGCCCGCAAAACGCCGTGATGTCGGCGATGGTGAAGCGGTCTCCGGCCATGAAGGGCTGGCGCGCCAACTGCGCGTCCAGCCAGCGCGCCACCTCGTAGCCCTTGGCGGCCTGGCTGCGGCCGTAGTCGGGAAACTGCGGCTGCTCCAGCACCGCCAGACCGGGATGCGTGTGGCGGATGCAATTGGCCAGCGGCGCCATCAGGTAGAACTCGATGCGCCGGTCGGCCATCTCGATGAAGGCGCGCTCGTCGTAGTCCACGCCCATCAGGTTGGGCTCGGGGTAGCGGCCTTCGAGCCAGGTGCAGATGGCGCGGGTTTCGGTCAGCACGCGGCCGTCGTCAAACTCCAGCGCGGGCACCTTGGCCAGCGGGCTTTTGGCGCGAAAGGCGTCGCTTCGGTGCTCGCCCGCGTTCAGGTCCACCGCCACCTGCGGGATGTCCGTGATGCCTTTTTCGGCCATGAACATTTGAACGCGGCGCGGGTTGGGCGCCCGGGGGGCGATGTAGAGTTTCATGGTGCGGTCGGTCCAGCGGGGTTGGGGGGGTGCCATCAGCCCCGCGCCGCCTGCAGCAGGTCGCGGGTCTTGCGGGCTTCGCGGCGCGCGGCTTCAGCAAAGCCCTCACCGGCCGAGGCGTACAGGATGGCGCGTGACGAGTTCACGACAATCGGCCCGGTGGTGGCCCCGCCCGGCTGGCCGCGCCAGCCGGCCCGCACGGTGGCCGCCGCGTCGCCGCCCTGCGCGCCCACGCCGGGGATCAGCAGCGGCAGCGTGGGCGCCAGCGCACGCACCCGCTCGATTTCGGCCGGGTAGGTGGCGCCCACCACCAGGCCGAGCTGGCCGTTTTCGTTCCACGGGCCCTGGGCTAGGCTGGCAATGTGCTCGTACAGCCGCGGCTGTCCGGGCACCGAGGCCAGCCGCTGGTTTTGCAGGTCGTCGCCCCCGGGGTTGGAGGTGCGGCACAGCAGGAAGGCGCCCTTGCCTTCGTATTTCAGATAAGGCTGGACCGAATCAAAACCCATGAAGGGCGAAAGCGTCACGGCGTCGGCCCCATAGCGCTCGAACGCCTCTTTGGCGTACTGCTCGGCGGTGGCGCCGATGTCGCCGCGCTTGGCGTCCAGGATGACCGGCACCTTCGGCGCGGCGCGACGCAGGTGCGCCATGAGCTTTTCCAGCTGGTCTTCGGCTCGGTGCGCCGCAAAGTAGGCGATCTGGGGCTTGAAGGCGATGACGAGGTCGGCCGTGGCGTCCACGATGGCGGCGCAAAAATCGTAGATCCGGCTCGCGTCGCCCTTCAGATGGGCCGCAAAGCGGGCGGGTTCGGGGTCCAGGCCCACGCACAGCATGGAACCGTTGGCGCGCTCCGCGCCGCGCAGCAGGTCGAGAAAGCTCATGCCGCCGATTCTAGAGTGAGGGCCGTGGGGGCCGTCGGCCGCTGCGCCGGGCCACTCCCAAGCAAGGCCAGCCCCCTCGGGGGGCAGCGAACCACACGCAGTGGGCGAACGTGGGGGCCACGGCCACCGCGCCGGGCCGCCCCAAGCAAGGCCAGCCCCCTCGGGGGGCAACGAACCACACGCAGTGAGGGAGCGTGGGGGCCGTCGGCCGCTGCGCCGGGCCGCCCCAAGCAAGGCCAACCCCCTCGGGGGGCAGCGAACCACACGCAGTGAGGGAGCGTGGGGGCCTTAAACCCCCGGGCAAAAAAAATCCGCTCCGGTCTGCGGTTGTGGATTCCCCGGATCACGCCACCATCCCTAATGGCCAACCCTCCACAGCCGCAGACCGAGCGGACACCCTACCCAACGACACCTCTGGAGAAACACCTCTGAAAAAGAGAACCGGTTCCCATCCGGCTGCAAGGGTACATGCAAACCGCGTGCCTGCCTGCCCCTGCTCACACAGCTGGTTACCAGTGGTGGTGTTTGAGGGCCCGACGGTCATCGGTGGTTGCATATTGCAACCAAATCCAACCGGGCCAAGCCGCAAAAACCGGTGAAATGCCTGTGCAAATTGACGTTTTCGTCTGCCGTGCCCGCTGTGCCGGCACAAACTGACAAAAACGTCGACACAAAGTGTCATTCGGTTTTGCATTCAAGCGTAGAACAAGGCGGGAGCCGCAGACAGTGCTGTAGCACGGCAAGGCGAACCAACGCTGTTATACGTTTGAAGGCGAAACCGTGTCAGTCGGAGCGCCCGGTGGCAGCACCGCCGCGTTGCATGACGTCCAGCGCCAGGCACAGGTCGGCCCAGGCCTTGGCTTTTTCGGGCAGGTTGCGCAGCAGGTAGGCGGGGTGGTAGGTCACGACGACCGGCACGCCGCCGTAGGCATGGACCTGCCCGCGCAGGCGCCCCAGCGGCAGGCGGGCCACGTCGGGCACGCTGTCGGCCAGCAGGGCATTGGCGGCAAAACGGCCCATGGCGAGGATGATTTTGGGTTGCAGCAAGGCCACCTGGCGGCGCAGGTAGGGCGCGCACTGCTCGATTTCGGCTGGCGCCGGGTTGCGGTTGCCCGGGGGGCGGCATTTGACGACATTGGCAATGTAGGCCGCATGCGGCGCGTCGGCGGCGCGGCTCAGGCCCACGGCGCGCAGCATGTGGTCGAGCAGCTGGCCGGCCTGGCCCACAAAGGGCTCACCCTGGGCGTCTTCGTGTTCGCCGGGGGCCTCGCCCACGATCATCCAGTCGGCCGTGGTGGCGCCGACGCCAAACACCGTGTTCTGGCGGCCCTCGCACAGGGCGCAGGCCCGGCAGGCGGCCACGGCCTGCTGCAAGGCCGGCCAGTCCAGCGCCGCCAGGGCCCCCGACGGCGTTGGCTGCCGCGCCGGGGCGGGGGGTGGATTGCCATCAAATTGAGAGTCTTTTTGGCCTTTAGCCCCCGTCAAATAGTCATTGTTTGCTATCTTTACGATAGTTTTCGACGGTTGCACAGGCGCGGCAGCAGGGTCTGCCCCACGCCCGGCCACGGGGGTCAGCGCGGGGCTGGCGTCGGCGGGGGCGGGGGCGGGGGCGTCGTCGGGCCACCAGACGGGCACGCGCATTTCGGCCAGCATGGCGCGCTGGCGCGCATCAAGCTGAAGGCGGGCCGGGGCGTTCACAGCTGGTAACTCATGACCACGGCGTGCTCACGCAGGCCCCGGGTGGCCGGGTAATAGTGCTTGCGTTCGCCCACGCGGCGAAACCCATACTGCTCGTACACATGCTGCGCGCGCAGGTTGCTCACGCGCACCTCCAGCCACAGCCACTGCGCGCCCTGGCCGCGCGACCAGATCGCCAGCGCGTCGAGCATGACGCGGGCCCAGCCCTGGCGCTGGTGTGCGGGCGCCACGGTGATGTTGAGCAGGTGCACCTCGTCCACGCCCTTCATGGCCACAAAGTAGCCGAGCAGCTGGTCGCCGCCCAGCAGCGTTTGCGCCTGGTAGCCCGCGGCCAGCGAGTCAGCGAAGTTGCCGCGCGTCCAGGGGTGGCCGTAGGCGGCCTGCTCGACGGCCAGCACCGCGTCCAGCCCATCCATCTGCATGGGCTCGAAGCTGGCTTCCAGTCGTTTGAATACGGCACTCATGGCGTGGGTGGATGGGCGCCGGGGCGTCAGGTTCGGGCCGGGCCAGTGTGGAGGTTCATGGAGGACGGACGTTTCAGCGGCTTGGCAAGACATCGATCCGGCCTATTGTTGCAGGATCGCGGCACGCTCGGCCGCCCGCTCGGCGGTGGTTTTGGCCACGTTGTCGCGCACATACAGCGGCAAGGCCTGCTCGGCGGGCACTGCGCCCCCGGCCGCCAGCAGGGCCGGGGCCAGGCGCAGCAGGGCCGTGGCCGTGGGCAGGGCGTCGATGCGCGGGCCGCCGGGCAGCCGCGGGCCGTAGGCGGCAAAGGCGTTGCCGGCCAGCCAAGCGCCCTCGGGCCGCAGCACGGCTTCGGGCGCCAGCAACTGGATGTCGCCCAGGCGGGTCCAGCGCGGCGCCCCTTGCGGCGCGGGGCTCGCACCGCCCGTAGTGCCGCCGCTACCCGCCGCAATCGACGGGTGGGACGGGTGGTAACGGTAGTGGGCCGCATACACCTGGTCCATGCGGGCGTCGAGCAGCGCGATGACGTCGCAGGGGGCTGACCGCGCCAGGGGGTCGTCCGTGGCGGCGGCGCCGGTTGCTGCAGCGCCCGTGGCGTCAAACGCATGGGCCTGCGCCCACAGCCCACGCGCTTGCTCTGCCACGGCCAGCAGGGTGTCCACCGGCAGCACCGGCACGCCCAACCCGCCCCGCGCACCGTAGGCCAGGCCCTGCGCCACCGCGCAGGCGGTGCGCAGCCCGGTGAAGGCCCCCGGCCCGCGCCCGAACACGATGGCGTCCAGATCGGCCAGCGTCAGCCCGGCCTGCGCCAGCAGCGCCAGCACGGTGGGGATCAGCGTGGCCGAGGCCTGCGCGCCGCCCGCGCCGGTGTGCTGCCACAGCCCACCGCCATGCGCCACGGCGACGCTGAGCGTTTCGGTGCTGGTGTCAAAGGCCAGAAGCTTCATGGATGCATTGTTTTTAAACAAAATCAGGCCTTAGCCCTCACAGATTGGTCACTGTTTGCTATCAATTCAGGTGCTTTCAAGGCCAGGCCACGGACCCCGAACACAATGCCCCCGGTCACCAGCGCCAGCCCGGCCCACAGGTTCCAGCCCAACGGCTCGCCCAGCAACACCACGGCGGCCAGCGCCGACAGGCCCGGCACCAGTGCCGTGATCATGGTGGACTTGACCGGCCCGAAGTGCCGGATCATCTGGGTGAAGGTGATGCCCGAGATCACCACCGACCCCACGCCCTGGAACAGCGCCTGGAACGCGATTTCGCGCCACGGCGCCGCCGCCAGGTGGCTGCCCGCCACGCCGGACAGCGCCAGCGCCGAATACACCGGCAGGTAGGTCAGCGCTGCAAACACCGTGATGGCCACGGTGGCCTTGACGGCATCGAGCCCGTGGCGGCGCACCAGCACGCTGTAGCTCGACCAGCAAAACGCCGCTGCCATGAACAGCAGGTCGCCCTTCCAGACCTCGCCCCCCTCGAACGCCCGCAGCAGACTGGCGCCGCCCACCAGCAGGCCGCCGGCCACGATCAGCACCAGCCCCAGCGCCCGCGCACGGCCGATGCGCTCGCCCAGCACGCCGATGGCGAGCAAGGCCGTCCACAGCGGCAGACTGCCCGGCAGCAGCACCGAGGCGTGGGCCGCGGGGGCGTAGAAAAACCCGGTGTAGGCCAGCAGCGCGTACAGCAGCCCGCCCAGCACGCCGATCTGCGCCGTCACGCGAAACGGCAGCGGCGACAGCCCCAGCCAGCCCGGCAGCCGCTGGCGCCGCACCAGCCACGCCCCCAGCGGCAGCAGCACCAGGCTGGCGCCCAAAATGCGGGCGAACGCGATGTCCAGCGGCGTGAGCGTGCCGCCGTGCGCCCCCGTGGCTGAGGCGCGCGCCACCACAATGAACGCCGTCCAGATGACGACCGTGATGACGGCGGCGGCCAGGCCCACCGTGCGGGAAGAAAAACGCATCGGGCGATTATCCGTGTCCGGGCATTGCGCTGCCGCGGGCGGGCCTACAGACCGCTAGACTGCAGCCATGCCCGCCCCGCTCGCCGTTTTCATCCGCCCCATCGTCCACCCCACCCCGCGTCCTTTCGCGCGCCACGCCACACGCCCAGCCGCGGGTCACCCCGCCGCTGCCACCGCCCCACCCCGCGCGGACGCCCACGGCGGCGCCCGGCAGATTTCAACCCCGAAACACCCGGGCTTTCGGCGCTGGAAGCGTGCACTCGGCTTCAGCCTGGCCTTGCTGGGCGGGCTGGCCGGCGCGGCGCAAGCACAGTCGCAGTCGCCGTCGCAGTCGCCGTCGGCCCTGCCCGCCGAGGTGGAAGCCGCGCTGGCGCGCGCCAAAATCCCCGCCAGCAGCGTGAGCGTGCTGGTGGTCGACGCCGAGGGCCGCGCCGCGCCGCGGCTGGCGCACCGTGCGCAGGTGCCGGCCAACCCGGCGTCGGTCATGAAACTCGTCACCACCTTTGCGGCGCTGGAACTGCTGGGCCCGGCCTTCAGCTGGAGCACGCCGGTGTACGTGGAAGGCGCGGTGCGCGACGGCACGCTGTACGGCAACCTCTACCTGCGGGGCCAGGGCGACCCCAAGCTGGTGGTCGAGCGGCTGTGGCTGCTGCTGCGCCGCGTGCAGGGCCTGGGCGTCCACACCCTGGCGGGCGACATCGTGCTCGACCGCAGCGCCTTCGAGACCCTGCCCGCCGACCCGGCCCGCTTTGACGGCGAGCCGCTGCGCCCCTACAACGCCGCGCCCGACGCGCTGCTGGTCAACTACAAGTCGGTCGTCATGACCTTCGTGCCCGATGCGGCGGGCCAGAACGCGCAAGTCCAGTTCGACCCGCCACTGGCCGGCGTGCAGATGCAGGCCACCGTGCCGCTGGCGGCGGGCGCCTGCAACGACTGGCGCGGCACGCTCAAGGCCGAGTTTGGCGAAGCCACGCGCATCCGCTTTGCCGGCGCCTACCCCGCGGCCTGCGGCGAAAAAGTCTGGCCCGTGGCCTATGCCGACCCGGCGAGCTACGCCGCACGCGCCGTCGAAGGCCTGTGGCGGCAGATGGGCGGCACGCTGGCCGGCCAGGTGCGCGAGGGCCGCGTGCCCGCCGACCTGCGCCCCACGTTCGAACTGACTTCGCCCACGCTGGCCGAGGTGATCCGCGACATCAACAAGTTCAGCAACAACGTGATGGCGCAGCAGCTCTTCCTGACGCTCAGTCTGCAGCAAAACGGCACAGGCACCGTGGCCGGCTCGCGCGAAGCGGTGCTGGCCTGGTGGCGCAGCCGGTTGCCGCCGGGCGAAGCGCCCACGCTGGACAACGGCTCGGGCCTGTCGCGCGACACCCGCATCAGCGCGCAGGCGCTGGCCCATGTGCTGCAGGCCGCGTGGCGCGCGCCCGTCATGCCCGAACTCATGGCGTCGCTGCCCATCACCGGGGTGGACGGCACGCTGCGCCGCAGCCGCGCCCGGTCGGTCGGCACGGCGCACCTCAAAACCGGCAGCCTGCGCGACGTGACCGCCATCGCCGGTTACGTGCACGCCGCCAGCGGCCGCCGCTACGTGCTGGTGGCCATCGCCAACCACCCGTCGGCCAACGCCGCACGCCAAGCGTTTGACGCGCTGATCGACTGGGTGGCGCGCGACCAGTAGGCACCGCAAAGCCTGCCGGGCCGCCCGCCACGCCCGCCCAAACCCCCACCCGAGGCCCCACCCGAGCCCGTCCTCGGTGAATACCCCGTGTTGCGGGTGAGCACTTTCCCCGTACGATTCTGGAGTCTAAAAACGAACGGTCGTTCTATTTTTTTAACCGGAGCACGCATGAAACAGTTCAAGTGGAAGTTTGTCGCCCTCGCCGCCACCGCCATTCTGGTGGCCTGCGGAGGTGGGTCGGATTCACCGAGGACCACAGCCGTCGTGGTCATGGGCGACAGCCTGGCCGACAGCGGCGTCTTTACCGGCATCCCCACCTTCGGGCGGATCTTCTCGGTGCAAGGCAGCAGCAGCGAGCCCAACACGATATGGACCGAACGCATCGCTGTACAGGCCAAGGTCCCGCAACTGTGCAATTTCTACAAGTTCACGGGCGCCACGTTCATTCCCAACCCCGTGGCTGGCTGCACCAGCTTTGCCATTGGCGGCGGGCGCATCAACGTGCAGCCCGGCAATGGCGGGTCGGCCAGCCCGCAGTCCCTCGTCAAGCAGTTGCAGGATGCCGCAGCCACACGCACCAGCTACGGCGCCCGGGACCTGCTGCTGATCGACGGCGGTGGCAACGATGCGGCCGATCTGGTCACAGCCTTCCTGACAAGCACCCCAACCTTCTCGGGGGTACTGGGCACCCTGCTGCCGTCGGGCACCGTGAGCGCAAACCTCGCCGACCCGCCCACCGTCGGCACCCTGTACATGCAGGCACTGGCCCAGAGCCTGTTCAATGCCGTCAAGACCAACGCCCTGGACAAGGGCGCGCAGCGCATCGCGCTGCTGAACATGCCCGACATCACGCACACGCCGCGGTTCCAGATGGTGTTGGACGGCATTGCCGCTGCGTCGGGCGGCGGGGCTCCGGGCGCTACGGCGCGCGCGCAGGCGCTAGGCTTGTTCCGCGTCTGGATCAACGCTTTCAACACTCAGTTGGCCACGCTGGTGGCGGGTGAAAGCCGCATCGCGCTGGTGGATTTCTTTGCCGGGTTCAACGCGCAGATGGCCAGCCCCGCCAACTTCGGGCTGACCAATGTGACGGTCCCGGCCTGCCCGGTGGTCGGCACCGGTACCGACGGCTTGCCAATCTACAACTTCCAGACCTGCACCGCCGCCGCCCTCTCGGCACAAACGCCCCCGGTCGGCGCCACGGGTGGGGCCAACTGGTGGCAGACCTACGCCTTCTCGGACGGTTTCCACCCCACGCCACTGGGCTACAAGCTGCTGGCCGATACAGTGCAGGCCAAGCTGACCGCCGTCGGCTGGCTTTGAGTGAACCTCCCGGGTCTGGCAGCCCCTGACCCGGGATGTTGCCGCTTTGCGGCGGCTTTTACTGTCTCGCCTTCAAACGTATCACCGCGTTGGTTCACCTTGCCGTGCTACAGCACTGTCTGCGGCTCCCGCCTTGTTCTACGCTTGAATGCAAAACCGTACTAAAACCGCAACCGCAGCAAATCAAACGCGCGCACGCCAAACTGGCGGTGCGCCTGCGGGCCGAAATAGATGCGGTCGGCAAAGGCGGTGGCGGTGTAGTCCACCCCCACCTGGATGGTCGCGGGGGTGCACAACGCGGAGTTGACTTGCCCGGCCCCGGTGCCGATGCCCGCACCCGCATCAACCGAGTTGCACGCCACCGTGACGGCGTCGCGCAAGCCGAAGCTGCCGGGGCTGCGCGTCAGGTCATTGAAGAACGAGGCCCCGTCCACATACAGCACGTTGGCGCCCTGGTTGACGATGGTGACGAGCAGCGCCTCGTTGAACGAGCGCGGCTGGTTGTTGCCCGTGCTGCCCCGGAAGGACAGCTGGTCCATCAGGGCTTCCTGCCCGAGCTCGATCGCCCAGGGCGATCGGCCCATGCCGTAGACCCCGGTGGCCACGATGAATTTGGCGCCGGCGTTGACCAGCCGGATGATCTGTGCGCCGTAGTCGCGCCCGGCCTGGTCCACATTGGCCCGCAGTTGGTCGTTGGTGAGGGCGCCGTTCAGAAACGCCCGCATTTCGGCGACCACGTCGCTCACACCCCCGCTGATCAGCACCAGGTCTTTCGGCCCGAAGGTGTCGGCGGCCAGAAAGGCGTCAATCTGCGCCGCCATGCTGCGGGCCGAACCGCCGGCGGCGTCCACCGGGTTGACGATGCGTGCATTGCCTTGCGCATAGCCCAGGCCCCCCACCGCCGCGGCGGTGATGGTTTGCCCATAACGGGCGGCCAGTTGCTCGACCCAGACGTTCACGCTGCCGTCGTTGACGGTGTAGCGCCGCCCGCCCACCTGGCCCAGATCGCTCTGGCCATCACCAAACGCGAGGATGCGGCTGGGCACCAGCGCCGAGGCGATGGTGCTGGAGCCGCAGCCGGCCAGGGTGGCTGCCGCCGTTGCGCAGGCTGCCGTCAATACGCCACGGCGCGACCACAGGGTTGTCATGTTGAAATCTCTCCAAAGTCCGGGGCGCGCGACAAAGCGTCAACGACTGGCCCTGACAGAATGGCCGCTAGTTTAACGGGGCCACGTCAAGCCGCTGTGAAGCCGCTGGCAAGGCCATGCACGCTCAGGCGGCGGCGGCGCGCTGCAGCCGGTCGCGCACGCCGTCCCACTCGGGTTCGGCCGGCGGGGTTTCGACCCAGATCAGCCTGACGCCGGCCTCGTCAAAGCCCCGCAGCACGGCAAACAGCTGCTGGGCGGTGGCGGCCGCGTCGTCGGGCATGCGCCGCACGATGACCTGCGCGCTGGGCGCCTTGAGTGGCGCGCGCGCGTACACGGCCATGTGCGCGGCTTCGGGCCCCAGCACGTTCAGCGCCACCCGCAGCGCGCGCGCGTCCATCAGGCGCAGGCGCGCCGTGGGCGCGTAGTGCGCCTCCAGCGTGCCCGGCGCGCGCGGGGCC
>PHCI01000013.1 GCA_002842205.1 Betaproteobacteria bacterium HGW-Betaproteobacteria-3
GCTCCCCACTGCGTGTGGTTCGCTGCCCCCCGAGGGGGCTGGCCTTGCTTGGGGCGGCCCGGCGCGGCGGCCGGTGGCCCCCACGCTCCCCACTGCGTGGGGTTCGCTGCCCCCTGGTGGGGCTGAGCTGGCTTGGGAGCGGCCCGGCGCGGCGCTCATGGGATTTGCAGCGCGTGGAACACGCGGATGGCGGCGTAAGCGTCGTTGGCCGCGTAGATCAGTTGCGCCTCGCTCAGGCGGGGGTTGGCCCAGTTGGAGGTGGCCGCCTTTTTGGATTTGATGAACCGCTGGTTGAACAGCACCGCCACCGCCCCTTTGACGCCCATGTCCTTGCGGTAGCCGCGCTGGCGAAAGACGGTGTTCAGTTCCAGCACGTCGGCCGGCTCGACGCCCAGCTTGGACACGATGCGCTTGCGGTCGTCGCCCAGACCAAAGCCGGCCTTGATGACACCGGCCAGGGCCAACAGTTCGGCCACCATGGCGCGGCAGGCGATGTCGTGCAGCTGGAACACCCAGGCCTGTTCCAACGTGGAGAGTTGAACGATGTGGGGGCCTTCAGACGCCTCATGCTTCACAAAGGTGGGCCGCGATTCCGTGTCGAACCCCCAGGCCGGTGCCGCTGCGAGCGCGTCGCAGGCCTTGCGGGCCTGTGTCGGGGTGCTCACGAGGTGAATTTGCGCCAGACTCAACCGCTCGAAGGGCGCGAGCAGTGCAATCTGGTCTTTGCTGGGGGTGGGGTGCGTGATGTCCATCGGGTCTGGGGCGCAGGATAACCCGGTTCATGGGGTGCCCCGCCGCCGTGGTCAATAATGCCGGTCTGCATCACGTCCTTCCCGGGCGCGTTTCGCCCCAAGGAAATGAATTTCATGAAAAAGACGTTTCAACTCCAGGTTGAAGGCAAGAACCCTGATCGTGTCCTGGAAGCGGTCAAGCATGACGTGCGCAAATACGTCCGCCGCGAACGCCGACGCGATCTGCCCCAAGGCGTGGACTTCTGGGACTTTGGCTGCCGCATCGGGGCCACTCCGGAGGAGGCCGTGGCGGTGCATCTGGACGATCTGACCGGGCACATCGATACGCTGGCCCGTGAAGGTGCCGCACAGGTCTATCTGGAAATTCTGGCCCAGCACGGCCACCGCAAGCCACGTCCGGCGGTGGCGGCCGAGCCCGACGCTCAGCCCGGCGCCTAGACCGCGGGCCGCTTCAGGGCTTGAGCGCGGCTGCCGCGCGCAGCTTGTCTTTCTTGCTGGGGCGTTTGCCCTTGATGCCCCCGGTACCGGGCGCCGATCTGGCTTGAACGCCAGCGTCGGGTGGGGCGGTTGCCGCGTCGGGCGTTGCGATGGCCGGCTCGAACCCCGCAACCTGTTCACGCGGCAGGCTCAAGTGCTGGCGCTTTTCAATCAGCCGAAAGTGCGGTTCGGTCGCGGTGCTCACGAAGCTGACCGCCAGGCCGCTGGCGCCAGCGCGGCCGGTGCGGCCAATGCGGTGCACGTAATCCACCGCCGAGCGGGGCAGGTCGTAATTCACCACCACAGGCAGTTGCGCGATGTCGATGCCGCGCGCGGCCAGGTCGGTGGTCACCAGTACCTCCCAGCGTTCGGCCTTGAACTCGGCCAGCACCTCCTTGCGCGCGCCCTGGCTCAGGTCGCCGTGGAAGGACGTGGCAAAAATGCCGGCCTTGTAGAGCTTGTCGGCCACGAGTTCGGCGGCGTACCGGGTGGCCACAAACACCAGGACACGGGTCCAGCCGCTTTCTTTCACCAGGTGGCGCAGCAGTTGGGTGCGCCGGTCAGCGTCCACCGCAATCACCCGCTGCTGGATGACGGGCTCATGAATCGGCGTGGCGGGCACTTCCACCCGTACCGGGTCGCGCAACAGGGCGGTGGCCAACGCGTCAACGGCCGAAGGCATCGTGGCCGAGAAAAACAGGTTTTGCCGCCGGGGTGGCAGCAGCGCGAGCACCTTTGAGATCTCGTCGGCAAAGCCGAGGTCGAGCAGGCGGTCGGCTTCGTCCAGCACCAGCGTTTGCACCGTGGCCAGCCCGAGCGCGTTGTGGGCCACCAGGTCGAGCAGGCGACCGGGCGTGGCAACCACCACGTCGGCACCGCCGCGCAGCCCCATCATTTGCGGGTTGACCGAGACGCCGCCGAACAGCACCGCCACCTTGGGCGGTTGCGGCAGGTGCCGGGCCAGGCTGCGCAACACCTCGCCCACCTGTGCGGCCAGTTCGCGCGTGGGCACGACGATGAGCGTGTGCACCCGGCGCGGTGTCTGGGCTGGTGCGGCCTGTTGCCGCTGCAGCAGGGGCAGGACGAAAGCCGCGGTCTTGCCGGAGCCGGTCTGGGCCAGGCCCAGCAGGTCGGCGCCCGCCAGGATGGCCGGAATGGCCGCGGTTTGAATGGGGGTGGGCGTGACAAAGCCCAATTCGCCGACGGCGCGGGCAAGGGCAGGGGAGAGGCCGAGTGTGGTGAATGGCATGAGATGGCAGGTTGGGGCCAGTTTAACGGCCATCACGCCTTGCGCATTGGCGGGCACTTGTCGCGGGTGCGGCAGCGAAGCCGGACGAACGGTTTTAGACTCCACGATTCGCCCATTGCGCCATGCGCTTCACCTTTCACGGAGACAACCCGATGCTGACTCTTTGCGGCTTTCCCATCTCGAACTACTACAACAAGGTCAAGCTGGCGCTGCTGGAAAAGAACGTACCGTTCGCGGAAGAAACGGTCATGACCAAAAGCACCGACGAAGCGGTGCTGAACGCCTCGCCGCTGGCCAAAATTCCGTTCATCCGCACACCCGACGGCGCGCTCTGCGAAAGCGCCGTGATTCTCGATTACCTCGAGGCGGCTTATCCCAACCCGCCGCTGTTGCCGGCCGATCCGTTTGCCGCGGCCAAGGTGCGCGAGGTCTCCACCTTCATCGATCTGCACCTGGAGCTGGTGGCGCGCGAGCTGTATCCGCAGGCATTTTTTGGTGGCACGGTCAGCGAAAGTGCACAGGCCCGGGTTCGCAAGCAGCTGGAGAAAAACATCGCCGCGTTCAAACGCATCGTCAGATTCTCGCCTTTTGTGGCGGGCGACACCTTCACCCAGGCCGACTGCTCGGCCTTCAACAACCTGCCCCTGGTCGGCATGGCGACCAAAACCGTCTACGGCGAAGACCTGCTGCTGGCGGGCGGGGTCGATTACAAGCCCTACGTCAAACGCGTGGGCGAGCGTCCGTCGGCGCAAAAGGTGGCGGCGGACCGCAAGGCCGCCACGGTTGCCGCAACCGCCAAGGCCTGATCGCGCGGCCGCCCTTGACGGTCACGGGCCGCGCGTCGTTCGCGCGTCAGTTGCCCAGCGCCTTGGCGATTTTGTCCAGACCGGTCTGGGCACAGGCGGCGTCCTTTTCTCCGCCCGGGGCACCCGAGATGCCAATGGCTCCCACCAGCTCCTTGCCTGCAAAGATCGGCAGGCCGCCTTCGAGCGCACTCATCTTTTCCAGCTGGAGAAAGCTGGCCAGTGCCGTTGGCGATCGCGCAGCCATTCCCGCGGTCGAACTGCGGGTCGTGAACGCCGTGTAGGCCTTGCGCAAGCTGTTTTCCACGGTGTGGGGGTTGACGCCGTCATCGCTCAGCACGACCGCAGTCCGGGCATGGCGGTTGATCACGGTGACCGTGACTTTGTACCCGTCATTGCGGCAGCGTTCCAGGCTCGTGCTGGCCAATTCGAGTGCCGTGTTGAGGCTGATGCTTCGTTCGCTGACGAGGCCGGGAGCGCCTTGTGCGAAGGCGCTGCCGCAGACCAGCAAGGCGGCGAGAAAGAGGGGGCGGGGGGACCGGATCATGACAGGCTCCTTGCGCAACGGGGCGCTGGGTTTGGGGGCAGGGGCAGCGCAGGATACCCGCAAACGCGCAGCGGTGCAGGGCTGATTTTTGTGCGCCGCCGCATTCGTCTGAAGTGGGTGGTGCCGGGTGGATGCGGCGCGGAGCTGCCTGAACGATGGCGGCATCCGTGCGTGTTCGTGCCACTCGTGGCACCATGGCGGGCGCTGTCCCATTCCTTCCCAGTTCGTCACGGAAACTTCCATGCAATACCGCCACCTCGGAAAGAGCAATCTCAAAGTCTCCGCCCTTTGCCTGGGCACCATGATGTTCGGCGATCAGACCGGGCGCGACGAGGCCGCTGCCATCGTGGCCGACGCGCACGCCCAGGGGGTCAACTACATCGACACGGCCGACGTCTACACCACCGGCGCTTCCGAGACGATGGTGGGCGCTCTGCTCAAGGGCCAGCGGCACGACTGGGTGCTGGCCACCAAGCTGGGCAACCCGATGACGCCGCGCGTCAATGAAGGGCACTACTCGCGCAGCTGGATGCTGCGCGAGATCGATGCCAGCCTGGCGCGGCTGCAGACCGACTTTGTCGACATCCTGTACCTGCACCGCGACTACAACGGCATGAACCTCGAAGAGCCGCTGCGCGCGCTCGACGCCATGCTGCGCGCCGGCAAAATCCGGTATTGGGGCATCTCGAATTTTCGCGGCTGGCGCATCGCCGAAGTGGTGCGGCTGGCCGGCGAACTGGGCATGCCCGGGCCGGTGGTGTGCCAGCCCTACTACAACCTGCTCAACCGCATGCCCGAGGTGGAGGTGCTGCCGGCCTGCGCGCACTACGGGATCGGCGTGACGCCCTACAGCCCGATCGCGCGCGGCGTGCTCACCGGCAAGTACCCGCCCGGCGCCGCACCCGCCGCAGGCACCCGCGCGGGCCGCGCCGACAAGCGCATGGTGGAAACCGAATTTCGCGAGGAGTCGCTGGTCATTGCGCAGACGCTCAAGGCCCATGCCGAGGGCAAGGGCGTGACGCTGGCGCAGTTCGCGACCGCCTGGGTGCTGGCCAACCCGGTGATCAGCGCGGTGATTGCGGGCCCGCGCACGCTGGCGCAATGGCAGGATTACCGGCCCGCGCTCGATTGCGTGATCAGCGCCAGCGACGAAGCGCTGGTCGACTCGCTGGTGCGCCCTGGCCACCCCTCCACGCCGGGCTACACCGACCCGGCCTACCCACTCAACGGGCGCGTGACCGCCCACGCAAGGAACTGACCTGATGGCCGATCCCACCCGAACCGCCATCGAAAGCTGGCATGCCCATGTATATTTTGATGCCGACAGCCGCGATGCGGCCTGGGCGCTGCGCGAGGTCATCGCGCGCGACCTGAGCGCGCTGATTGTGCTGGGGCGTTTTCATGAGCAGCCGGTGGGCCCGCACCCGCAGTGGAGCTACCAGCTGGCGTTTTCGCACGACCGGTTTGCGTCGGTGGTGAGCTGGCTCACGCTGCACCACGGCGCGCTCGACGTGTTCATCCACCCCAATACCGGTGACGAACTGGCCGACCACCGGGACCGCGCACTGTGGCTCGGCCGTTCGTACACGCTCGACCTGACCGCGGTGGGCGGCTGATGCCCCGGCAGACCGGTTTTTGGGCGCTTTTTTAGTAAAAATGGCTTTAAGCCCCCGTCGAATGGTATGTTATTGCTATTAAGTAAGTAGCAATTGGATGACAGATGCGGGCGCTTGCAATTGCGCGGCGCACCCCCACGTTCTGTGCATGAACACCACCCATCCCCTGTTGAACCTCGCCGTGCTGGCCGAGTTGCTGGAGCGGCTGGACGCCAACCCGCACGGCGTGGACGCTGCGCAGTACCGCACCGTGTCGCAGCGCCTGGCGCAGGAGCTCACCGCCACCGAAGCCAATGGCGCCGTGCACGCGCTGCTGCAGACGCACCCGGCCGCGGCGGCGGTGTATGAGAACCTGCACTACGCCCAGGCGGGCCTGTGCCGCTCACCACTGGCGGCAGGCCTGGCCGCTGAAGAGGCCGCCCGCGAAGCCATTGCCAACGCCATGCGCGACCTGGCCTGACGCGTCTTTGCCGCGCGTGAAACGGCGCCGGGGCGGCGATGCTGCTACCCTTGCGTTCATGACACTGCGCACCCTGCTATCCCACCTCGATTCCGGTCAGCTCTGGCCTGCCGCGCCCAGCGACGAGCCGGGCTTTGACGTGGCCAGGGCCTACCAGCAGCAACTGGCCGTGCGGGCGCTTCGCCAGGCGCGTGGCGAAGTGCCGCGTGGCTTCAAGATCGGGTTCACCAACCGCACGATCTGGCCGCGCTACGGCGTGTTTGCGCCGATCTGGGGCACCGTCTGGGACACCACGCTGTCGTTCTGTGGCGGGCAAGGCAGCGTGGAACTGGCGCGTGCCTGCCAGCCGCGCATTGAACCCGAGGCCGTGTTGGGCATCAAGTCCGCTCCACCGGCCGACGCCAGCCTGGAGCAACTGTTTGACAGCCTCGACTGGGTGGCGCCCGGCTTTGAGATCGTGCAGTCGCACCTGCGCGACTGGAAGTTCCAGGCGGCTGACACCGTGGCCGACGGCGGCCTGCACGCGCGGCTGCTGGTGGGCACCAAGCTGCCGGTGCGTTCGGTGGCCGCCGACGCGTTGGCGTTCGACGCCAAGCTGGCGACAGCGGGCATCACGCTCACGCGCGGCGATGCGGTGGTCGACCGCGGGGTGGGCAGCAACGTGCTCGACGGTCCGCTGCACGCCTTGCACCATTTCCTGAACGAGTTGCGCGCCTGTCCCGGCGCGCCGGACCTCAAGGCTGGCGATGTCGTCACCACCGGTACGTGGACGGATGCCTGGCCGGTGGAGACCGGCGAGTTGTGGACGGCCACCTTCGATGCGCCGCTGTCGGCGCTGAAAGTGCGGTTCATCTGAGCCAGCCGGGCGAAGGTACGTGGCGCGACGTCCCCATCACCATGTGTACGTGGTCCAGCTGTCGGACGAGGTCTGGAACCACGCGCGCTTTCGCCGCGCCAACCCGAACTATGAACTCGGGCAGCCCTTTGTCTACGTCGGCATGACCGGCCTCGACCCCGACGTCCGCTTTGACAAGCACAAGGCCGGCATCCAGGCCAACACCTGGGTGCGCGACTTCGGGCTGCGCCTTCTGCCGCAGCTTTACGAACGCTACAACCCCTTGCCGTATGAGGCTGCGCGCGAGATGGAGGTGGAACTGGGCATTTCGCTGCGGGCACGCGGATTCGGGGTGTGGCAGGCATGAGCGCCGCCCGGCCGCCCGAAGGCGCTCGCGCCGCAGCCCAACGGGCGGAGGCAGTTCAATGACCCGCCACCGTGGCGTCGACCGGCTGCTGGCCCTGGCTGCTGCGCAGCCGCTGGCAGTCGCTTGCGACAGCTTTCATTTCCTGCGCCACGGCCAGACCGCCCGCAACGCGCAGCGGATTTTCCAGGATCTGGATGAGCCGCTCGATGCCACGGGCCTGGCGCAGGCCCGCCGCGCTGCCACCACCCTGCAGGGCGAGCGTTTTGCCACCATCGCCTGCAGCCCGCTGCCGCGCGCCCGCACGACGGCCGACCGGGTGGCGGCGGCGTTGGCGGCAGCTGGCACCGCGCTGTTCCCCGTTCATCACGACGGCCTGCGTGAGCGGCATTTCGGCGCACTGATCGGCCGCCCGTCAGCGCAGCTCGACTGGGACTGCGCGCCTGCAGGCGGCGAGACGCTGCCCGAATTCGTGGCCCGTGCCCGCAGCGGTCTGGACTGGGCGCTCGCGCAACCGGGGCCGGTGCTGGTGGTGGCGCACGGTGGCACGCTGTACGTGCTGGCGGGCCTGCTGGGCGTGCCGCTGTCGTCCACGTTGCTGGCCAACGCACACCCGCTTCGGTTTGAGCGGGCCGGTGCGGGGTGGTCGGTTGAGGCGCTCCAACCGCCCGACCCCGGTGCCGTGAACAACCTTTCCTAGGACGTTGTGTGCAGAAAGCCGTTCCCGCCCCTGATCGCCGCCGCCTGTTGCACCTGGCCGCCGCCAGCGCCACCACGCTGTGGCTGCCGCGCAGCGCCTGGAGCCAGCCGCGCCTTTTGGGCAACCCGTTCACGCTCGGCGTGGCCAGCGGCTCGCCCACGCACGAGGGCGTGGTGCTGTGGACGCGGCTGGCGCTGGCCACGCTGTTCGGCTCGGTGCTGGGCCAGGAGCCGATCACCGTGCGCTGGGAACTCGCGCACGACGAGGGCTTCCAGCGCATCGTGCAGCGCGGGCAGGCGCAGGCCTTGGTGGAACTCGCGCACACGGTGCACGTGGAGGTGCAGGGGCTGGAGCCCGACCGCTGGTACCACTACCGTTTCATGGTGGGGGGCGCGGGCAACGACTGGGTGAGCCCGGTTGGCCGCACCCGCACGTTCCCGGCGCCGGGCACCGACGTCGCGCGGCTGCGGCTGGGCTACGCCTCGTGCCAGCGCTGGGAGCATGGCTACTTCAGCGCGCACCGGCATCTGGCGCAGGAGCAGCTGGACGCGGTGATGTTCCTGGGCGACTACATCTACGAATACCCCAAAGCCGACAACGCCGTGCGCCTGCCCTCGGGCGGCTGGGTGTTGACGCTCGACGACTACCGCCAGCGCTATGCCCTGCACAAGAGCGAGGCCGACCTGCAGGCCGCGCACGCCGCCTGCCCGTGGCTCGTGACCTGGGATGACCACGAGGTGCAGAACGACTACGCGGGCCTGCAGGAAGGGGGGAGCGTCCCGGCGGTGGCCAAGTTCGCTGCGCGCCGCGCCGTGGCCTACCAGGCGTTCTATGAGCACATGCCGCTGCGCGCGAGCGTGCTCACGCGCGCGCTGGGCGGGCTGGCCACTGGCGCCGAAATGCGCATCTACGGTCGCGTGCCGTTCGGCAAGCTCGCCACGCTGTACCTGCTGGACGACCGCCAGTACCGTGACCCACAGGTCTGCACACCGGGCGGCAACGCGGGTTCGGGCACGCTCAACCCGGACACCTGCGCCGCCTGGAAGGACCCGGCCCGCACACTGCTGGGTGCCGCGCAGGAGCAATGGCTGGACGCGGCGCTGGCGCAGGCACGCTCCGCGGGCGCGGGCTGGAACGTGATCGGCCAGCAGTCGATCGTCGGGCGTCGCGACTTCCGGCCCGGCCCGGCCGTCTCGTTGTGGAACGACGGCTGGGACGGCTATGAGGCGGCGCGTGGGCGTCTGGTGGCGTCGCTGCAGAAACACCGGCCCGCCAATCCGGTGCTGCTGGGCGGCGACGTGCACGAGAACTGGGTCGGCCATGTGAAGGCCGACTACGCCGACCCCGCCAGCGCGGCGGTGGGCGTGGAGTTTTGCGGCACCAGCATCAGCGCGCGCTCGGGCGGCGGTGCCAGGACAGCGGAGCGGCTGGCCGAGAACCCGCACTTCGTGTTCGCCGACGCCGAGCGCAGGGGCTACGGCGTGGTCGAGATCACGCCGAAGGCGCTCACCACCACGCTCAGGGTGGTGGACGATGTGACGCGCAAGGACGCCCGCATCGGAACGCTGGCGCGCTTTTCCGTGTCAGCGGGGCGATCAGTCGTCGAGCGCGCCTGATCACGTGCGCGTCAGCGCAGCACCTCCAGCAGGCGGTCCAGGCCGCCGCTGTGGATGGCCACCATCGCCTGCTCGCGCACCCTGGGTTTGGCGTGGTAGGCCACGGACAGACCGGCGGCATCCATCATGGGCAGGTCGTTGGCGCCGTCGCCCATGGCGATGCACTGCGCCGGTTCGATGCCCAGCAGTGAGGCCACTTCGAGCAGCGTGCGGCGTTTTTCCGCGCCATCGCATATGTCGCCCCAGGGCTGATCGACCATGCGGCCTGTGAGTTCGCCGCAGTTGGGGCCGCTGCGCACTTCGAGCACGTTGGCGCGCACGAAGTCGATACCCAGCGTGTCGCGAACCCGATGGGCAAAGAAGGTGAAACCGCCAGAGACCAGCAGCACCTTCAAGTCGGCCGCCTTGCACGCGCCGATGAGCTCGGCCGCGCCGGGGTTGATGCGCAGGCGCTCGACGTACACCTGTTCCATGTCGGCGATGGTCACGCCCCTGAGCAGTGCCACGCGCTGGCGCAGGCTTTCCTTGTAGTCGGCAATCTCGCCGCGCATGGCCGCTTCGGTGATGGCCGCCACCTCGGCCTTGCAGCCGACGGCGTCGGCAATCTCGTCCACGCATTCGATGTTGATGAGCGTGGAATCCATGTCGAACGCGATGAGCTTGAAGCTGCGCAGCGCAAGCGGCGGCGTGAAGCGCTGGACGACGAGGCCGGGGGAAATTTCCAGGGGTTTCATGCGAGGGCGGGCGTTGAAATGGGTTGGCCAAGGGAGCGAAGCACGTCGCGCACCATCTGGGCGCGGTCTTTGGGGTTTGTCAGTGCGCGCTCGATGCGCAGTTTTTCGTTGCCGACCAGCTTGATGTGCCGGTTCTTCTGGATGAGATCGAGGATGCGCGTCGGCTCCACCGGTGCGTCCTTGCGAAAGCTGATGTGGATGACGCCGGGCGCCGCGTCGACCTTGACCACACCGTACGGTCTGGCGATCACGCGCAGGCGGTGCACGTCGATCAGCGTCTGCGCCTGCGGCGGCAGTTTGCCGAAGCGGTCCACGATTTCCTCCAGCAGCGCGTCGATCTGGTCGGTGTTTTTGGCGGTGGCCAGTTTCTTGTAGAACGACAGGCGCAGGTGCACGTCGCCGCAGTAGTCGTCGGGCAGCAGGGCGGGCGCGTGCAGGTTGATGTCGGTGACCACGCCGAGCGGGCTCAGCAGGTCGGGTTCCTTGCCGGCTTTCAGCGACGCCACGGCCTCGTTGAGCATCTCGTTGTAGAGCTGGAAGCCGATCTCCAGCATGTTGCCGCTCTGGTTTTCGCCCAGCACCTCGCCCGCGCCGCGGATCTCCAGGTCGTGCATGGCCAGGTAAAAGCCCGAACCCAGCTCTTCCATCTGCTGGATGGCGTCAAGCCGCTGCTGTGCCTGCTTGGTCAGGCTCTCCTTGTCGGGCACCATGAGGTAGGCATAGGCTTGGTGGTGCGAGCGGCCCACGCGCCCACGCAGCTGGTGCAGCTGCGCCAGGCCGAATTTGTCGGCGCGGCTGATGACGATGGTGTTGGCGCTGGGCACGTCGATGCCGGTTTCGATGATGGTCGAGCACAGCAGCAGATTGAAGCGCTGCGCCACGAAGTCGCGCATCACGCGCTCCAAGTCGCGCTCGGGCATCTGGCCATGGGCCACGGCGATGCGCGCCTCGGGCAGGATTTCTTCGAGCCGGGCGCGGCGGTTCTCGATGGTTTCCACCTCGTTGTGCAAAAAGTAAATCTGTCCGCCGCGCTTGAGCTCGCGCAGCACCGCCTCACGAATGACGCCGTTGCCTTCGTCGCGCACAAAGGTCTTGATGGCCAGGCGGCGCTGCGGCGCGGTGGCAATGACCGAGAGGTCGCGGATGCCCTCCAGCGCCATGCCCAGCGTGCGCGGGATGGGCGTGGCGGTGAGCGTGAGCACATCCACCTCGGCCCGCAGCGCCTTCATGGCCTCCTTGTGGCGCACGCCAAAGCGGTGCTCCTCGTCGATGATGAGCAGGCCGAGGTTCTTGAACTTGGTGGATTCGCTGAGCAGCTTGTGCGTTCCCACCACGATGTCCACGCTGCCGTCGGCGATGCCCTTGATCGACGCGGTGATTTCCTTGCCCGAGCGGAAGCGCGAGACTTCAGCCACCTTCACGGGCCACTTGGAAAAGCGGTCCACCAGCGTCTGGAAATGCTGTTCGGCCAGCAGCGTGGTGGGTGCAAGAAACGCCACCTGGCGCCCGCCCGTGACGGCAATGAAGGCGGCGCGCAAGGCCACCTCGGTCTTGCCAAAGCCCACGTCGCCGCAGACCAGCCGGTCCATCGGGCGCGGGCTGATCATGTCCTGGATGACGGCGTGGATGGCGGCGCGCTGGTCGGCGGTTTCCTCGAACCCGAAATCGTTGGAGAAGGTTTCGTAGTCCTGCGGGCTGTAGCGGAAAGCGTGGCCCTCGCGTGCCGCACGGCGTGCGTAGATGTTGAGCAGTTCGGCGGCCGAGTCGCGGATCTGTTCGGCGGCCTTGCGTTTGGCTTTTTCCCACTGGCCGCTGCCCAGGCGGTGCAGTGGGGCCTCGTCGGCGCTCACGCCGGTGTAGCGGCTGATCTGGTGCAGCTGGCTGACCGGCACGTACAGCGTGGCCTGGTCGGCGTATTCGAGGTGCAGGAATTCCTGCATGGAGGCGGTGCCGTCTGGGTTGCGGTCGCCCATGTCAAGGTTGACCAGGCCGCGGTAGCGGCCGATGCCGTGCGACGCGTGCACCACCGGATCGCTCACGTTGAGCTCCGACAGGTCCTTGATCAGCGCTTCGACGTCGCTGACCTGCTCCTGCTTCTTGCGGCGCCGCGCCGTGGGTCCGGCGGCAAACAGCTCGGTTTCGGTGACGAAGTCAATGCCTTCGGCGGTCCAGCTGAACCCCGCGTTGAGCGCCGCGGTGGCAATGCCGAGCAGCTCGGTGCTGTGCTGGAATTCGTCAAGCGAGTCAAAAGCCGGGGGCGAGAGATCGCTCGCACGCAGGAAGTCGAGCAGGCTTTCGCGGCGCCCGTCGCTTTCGGCCAGCAGCAGCACCTTGTGTGCGGTGTTGCGGAGGTGGGCCTTCAGGCGCGCCAGCGGGTCTTCGGCGCCGCGCACCACGGTCATCTCGGGCAGCGGCTCGAATTCGGCCCAGCCTGCGGCGTCACCGGGCTGGCGCAGCGCCAGTTGGGCGTGCCCGTTGGCGAGCGAGAAAAACTGCTCGGGCGACAGGAAAAGTGTTTCAGGTGGCAACACCGGCCGCTCCGGGTCGCCCTGCGCCAACCGGTAGCGTTCGCGCGTGTCCTGCCAGAAACTCTGGAACGCGGGCTCAAGGTCGCCATGCAGCACCACGGTGGCGTCGCCGCCCCCCGGGCCCGCGAGGTAGTCGAACACGGTGGCCGTGTCCTCGAAGAACAGCGGCAGGTAGTATTCGATGCCAGCGGTGGCCACACCGTTGCCGATGTCCTTGTAGATGCGGCTCTTGGTGGGGTCGCCCTCCAGCAGCTCACGCCAGCGGTTGCGAAAGCGCGCACGGGCGTCGGCGTCCATGGGGAACTCACGGCCTGGCAGCAGGCGAACCTCGGGCACGGGGTAGAGGCTGCGCTGGCTGTCGGGGTCGAAGGTGCGGATCGAGTCGATCTCGTCGTCCCACAAATCCACGCGGTAAGGCACCTGCGAGCCCATGGGGAACAGGTCGATCAGGCCACCGCGCACCGCGTATTCCCCGGGGCCGACCACCTGCGTCACGTGGCTGTAGCCGGCCAGCGTGAGCTGGGCCTTGAGCCGGGCCTCGTCGAGCTTTTGCTTGACTTTGAACTCAAACGTGTAGGCCGCCAGAAAGCTCGGGGGGGCCAGCCGGTACAAGGCCGTGGTGGCGGGCACGATGACCACGTCGGCGCCAGCGCTGCGGTCGCGCTGGCCGCTCGCCACGTGCAGGCGCCACAGCGTGGCCAGCCGTTCGCTGATCAGGTCCTGGTGCGGCGAAAAGCTGTCGTAGGGCAGCGTCTCCCAGTCGGGGAACAGGGCGCAGCGCAGATCGGGCGCGAAAAACGCGATTTCGTCCATCAGCCGTTGCGCATCGGTGGCGTCGGCGGTCACGATGGCGGTCAGGCGCCCGGCAGCTTTTTCGCGCTCGGCCAGGCGGGCGATCAGCAGTGCGTCGGCCGACCCGGCGGGGCGGGGCAGCGTGTAGCGTTTGCCGGTGGTGAGTTTGGGCAGGTCCATGGTGTCCAGAAATACGCAAACACCCCCCGCCGTGCTGGGCGGGGGGTGCGCAAGGCCTGATTCTAGAATGCATGCACTTCCCATGACGCAAACCACCCCTCAAGATCCCCAAGCCCGGCTTTTTGCGCTGATCCCCTGTGCGGGCAGCGGCGCGCGCGCCGGCACCGCGCAACCCAAGCAATACCAGCCGGTGGCCGGGCAGCCCATGGTGCTGCACACGCTGGCCGCTTTGGCGCGGGTGGCACGCCTCACGGCGGTGCTGGTGGTGGTGGCGCCCGGTGACGCGACGCTGAACGCCGCTGCGCCCCGGCTGCAGGTGGCACCCTGCGGCGGCCCGACGCGTGCGGCCAGCGTGCGCAACGGGCTGAGCGCGCTGCGTGCGCAGGGCGCGGCCGACACCGACTGGGTGCTGGTGCACGACGCCGCGCGCTGCCTGGTGACGCCGGAACTGGTCGATCGCCTGATCGACGCCTGTCTGCGCGACGCCGTGGGTGGCCTGCTGGCCCACCGGGTCGCCGATACGCTCAAACAGGCCGTCGATGGGCGTGCTGCGGCCACCCTCGACCGCCGTGACAAATGGCTGGCGCAGACGCCGCAGATGTTCCGCATTGGCGCGCTGGCGCAGGCGCTGGACCGGGCGCAGCAGGTCGGCCTGGAGGTGACCGACGAGGCCAGCGCCATGGAGGCAGCCGGCCACGCCCCGCTGCTGGTGCCGGGCGGGGCGCAGAATTTCAAGGTCACCTGGCCGGAAGACTTTGCCCTGGCCGAAGCGATTTTGAGGAGCCGTGAATGACGATGCGTGTGGGTGAGGGCTGGGATGTGCACCAACTGGTGGCCGGGCGCAAGCTTGTGATCGGCGGCGTGGAGATCCCGTTTGACAAGGGGCTGCTGGGCCATTCGGACGCCGACGTGCTGCTGCACGCCATCACCGATGCGCTGCTGGGTGCCGCCGCGCTGGGCGACATCGGACGGCATTTCCCGGACACCGACCCGCAGTTTGCCGGCGCCGATTCGGCCGTGCTGCTGGCCGAGGCGGCACGCCGCGTGCGGGCGCAGGGCTACGCCATCGTCAACATTGACAGCACCGTGATCGCCCAGGCGCCCAAACTGGCGCCCTACATCGACGCCATGCGCGCGGCCATTGCGCAGGCGCTGGCGCTGGAGGTGGGGCAGGTGAACGTGAAGGCCAAGACGGCCGAGAAACTGGGCCCGGTGGGCGAAGGGCGCAGCATCGAGGCCCGCGCCATAACGCTACTTGAAAAATAGCAAACTATTGCCAATTGGCGGGGGCTAATGGCATATTTTGTTCATAAATTCGCCACCAGGCCTCATTGGGCCCTTTTCAGCTTGAAGTGCGCCGCCAGCCCGCCCGATGCGGTGTTGGCCAGCATGAACGAGCCGCCCATGCGCTGGATGGTCTTGTCCACGATCGACAGGCCCAACCCCGCTCCGGTGGCCGCGGTGCGCGCGGTGTCGCCACGGAAAAAAGGCTTGGTGAGGTTGCGCAGGGCCTCGGGCGAGACGCCGATGCCATGGTCGCGCACCTTCATCAGCAGCCAGGGGTCACGGGCCCGCGCCACGATGTCCACGCGCGCCACCTCGGTGCCGGGCGAATGGCCGTAGCGTCGGGCGTTTTCGAGCAGGTTCGAGATCACCCGGGCCAGCTCGACCTGATCGGCCAGCACGTACAGGCCCGGCGGGATGTCGGTCTTGATGACGATATCGTCGTGGTCCTTGATGGCGTACAGGCAGGATTCGACCACTTCGGTGATCGACACCTTGCGCAGGACCACGTGGTCGGGCCGGGCGTAGTCCAGGAACTTGTCGATGATGGCGTCGAGCTGGGCGATGTCGGCCGACATGTGCTCGCGCGCGTCGTGGTCGGCCACGCTCATCTCGGTTTCCAGGCGCAAACGGGCCAGGGGCGTGCGCAGGTCGTGCGAGATGCCGGCCAGCATGACGGCACGGTCCTGCTCGATTTTGGCCAACTGCTCGGCCATGCGATTGAAGCCGATGTTGACCTCGCGGATTTCGCTGGTGACGGCCCGCTCGTCGAGCTTGCTGGCGTCAAAGTCGCCGTCGCGTACCCGGCTGGCGGCGAACGAGAGCTGCTTGAGCGGCCGGTTGATCAGCCGCGCAATCACTGCGGCGCCGGCCAGCGACAGCACCGCCGCCGTGATCAGCCAGATCAGCCAGGTGCGCCCGCCCACCGGGCTGACGCGGGAGCGGTCCATCAGCAGCCAGTAGGTGTCCTTGTCGATCACGAAGCCGACCCACAGGCCTTCTTCGCCATTGACGTTGCGCGCCACCATGGTGCCGGGGCCCAGCCGGGCGGCCAGCTCCTCGGTGATGCGCTCGTCCAGCGTGCTCTTGTCGAACAGCTGGAACTTGTCGTCGGGTTCGCGCGGCAGGATGCGCACGCCTTCCTGTTCGGCCAGGGTCTTGATCAGCGAGACCCGCGCGATGGCGTCCGAGTACACCAGTGCCGCACGGCTCAGGTTGACCAGCGAGGCAATCTGCTGGGCGGTCTGGATGGCACGGGGTTCGTACTCCAGCGCGCGAAAGGTCTGCAGCCACGCCACGGTGCTGCCCACCAGCAGCAGGGCCAGCATGAAAAACGTGCGCCAGAACAGGCTCAGGCCAACCTTGCGCCGCGGGCCCAGCGACGCAGGCGCGGTCTCCAGCGGCGCCGGGCTGGTGAATTCAATCCGGGTTTCGGGCTGGGCGCTCATTCAGGGGCTCCGGCGCGCTCCCGTCAACCCGCGCCGTCCGGCACGAACACGTAGCCCACGCCCCACACCGTCTGGATGTAGCGGGGCGAGGCAGCGTCCAGCTCCACCAGTTTGCGCAGGCGTGACACCTGCACGTCCAGGCTGCGGTCGAACGGCTCGAACTCGCGGCCGCGGGCCAGCTGGGCCAGCTTTTCGCGCGACAGGGGCTGGCGCGGGTGGCGCACCAGCGCCTTGAGCATGGCGAATTCGCCGGTGGTCAGTGGCAGCTCTTCGTCGTTGCGGCGCAGCGTGCGGGCCCCGAGATCGAACGTGAAGGGCCCGAAGCTCACCACCTCGTTGTCGGAGGAGGGCGCGCCCGGCGCCTCCTGGGGCGGACGGCGGCGCAGCACGGCGTGCACCCGGGCCAGCAGTTCGCGCGGGTTGAATGGCTTGCCCAGGTAGTCGTCGGCGCCGACTTCCAGGCCCACGATGCGGTCCACGTCCTCGCCCTTGGCGGTGAGCATGATGATGGGGGTGCGGTCGTTGGCGGCGCGCAGGCGGCGGCAGATCGACAGGCCGTCTTCGCCGGGCATCATGAGGTCGAGCACGATCAGGTCCACCGTTTCGCGCAGCAGCACCCGGCTCAGGGATTTGCCGTCTTCGGCCACCATGACCTCGAAGCCTTCCTGCGTCAGGTAGCGGCGCAGCAGGTCGCGGATGCGTGCGTCGTCATCGACCACGAGGATTTTGTCGGTACGGCTTGCAGCTTGGTTCATATCGCCCCAAAGTGAATTTGTAACAGCGCCGATTTTGCGGCGGTTCCCAGCCGGAAAAGCCGTTTTCGCAACACTTTGACAGACTGTTACACAAGTTGCCGACAGTTGAAGACGGTTTGCCTTGGGGATGTGATCCTTCACGGGTGCCATTTCGTTGCGTGAACATGCTGAACCCGACCTCGCTTCTTTTGCTGCTTGCCGCCGCCGCCCATTCGTCTGCGCAGACCCCGCCGGGGGCGGTGAACGTCAGGCACGATGCAGCCGCTCAGCATCGGCTGCAGCCACCTCCGGCACAGGCGGCCAAGGCCCAGCCCGCGGGTGTTGCGGCTGCCGCCACGTCCACCGATGCGGCCACGCCAGCGCACTTCACGGGCCTGGACCACGCGGAACTGCGGCGGCAGCTGCGTCAGCAGTACGATGAGCGTGCCAAGGCCAAAGCCACCGCGACCGGCAAAGTGAATCCCTGACCGGTCTTGACCCCTTGCGTTGGCACCGACGGGGCGGGTCGCCAACGCCCGCACCCCTCAACCCCCCACCGCCCATGACTGAAAGACCCACCAAGATGATGCTTTTTCGCCCCGCCCAGGTATTGACGCTGGCCCTGTGCACATGGACCGGTGTCGCGCTGGCCCAGACGGCGGGTCCGTGGCCCGCCCCGCCGCCGCTCAACGTGGTGCAGTTGTCGGCCAGCGGCACGGTAGAAGTGGCGCAGGATCTGCTCACGATCTCCATGAACACCACCCGCGAAGGTTCCGACGCCGCCACAGTGCAGGCCCAGCTCAAGGTCGCGCTGGACGCCGCCCTGGCCGAGGCGAAGAAGGCCGCGTTGCCCGGCCAGCTGGACGTTCGCACCGGGCTCTTCAACCTCGGGCCGCGCTACGGCCGCGACGGCAAGATCAGCGGCTGGCAGGGCACGATCGAACTGGTTCTGGAAGGCCGGGACTTTGCCCGCATCAGCACCACGGCGGGCAAGATCCAGACCCTGACGGTGGGCGGCGTCGGCTTCAGCCTGAGTCGCGAGCAGCGCACCCGTGTGGAGGGCGAGGCGCAGGCCCAGGCCATCGAACGCTTCAGGGCCAAGGCGACCGACATTGCCAAAGGCTTTGGTTTCAGCGGCTACACGCTGCGCGAGGTGTCCGTCAGCGCCAATGACCAGGGTTATGTGCCGCGTCCGCGCATGGTGGCGCTGGAGGCCCGTGCCGCCGTGGCCGACGCACCCGTGCCGGTGGAAGCCGGCAAGAGCAGTGTGGTGGTGACGGTCAGCGGGGCTGTGCAGTTGAAGTAGCCCGGGGGGCTGAAGTCAAGAGGTTTTTTGGCCTATAGCCCCCGTCAAATGGTCATTGTTTGCTTCTGAATTTGAAGCAAACCAGATGGCAAAACCTGCTGCACCCGGTATTGCCGCTTACTGCGCGGTCCAGCCGCCGTCCATGTTCCAGGCCACGCCGCGCACGTTGTTGCCTGCGGGCGAGCAGAAAAACACCGCCAGGTCGCCGAGTTCTTCCGGGTTGGTGAACTGCATCGACGGCTCTTTTTCGCCCAGCAGCTGGCGCGTGGCTTCTTCATTGCTCCAGCCGTTGGCGCTGGCCTTGGCGTCCACCTGCTTTTGCACCAGCGGCGTGAGCACCCAGCCCGGGCAGATGGCGTTGCAGGTGACGCCCGTGGTGGCGTTCTCCAGCGCGGTCACCTTGGTCAGGCCCACCATGCCGTGCTTGGCGGCCACGTAGGCGGATTTTTCGGCCGACGCCACCAGCCCGTGCACCGACGCCACGTTGATGATGCGCCCCCAGTTGGCGGCCTTCATGGCCGGCAGCGCCAGCCGCGTGGCATGGAACGCGCTGGACAGGTTGATGGCCAATACCGCGTCCCAACGCTCGACCGGGAAGTCCTCGATCCGGGCCACGTGCTGAATGCCGGCGTTGTTCACCAGAATGTCCACCCGTCCGAAGGTCTTGGCGGCGTACTGCATCATGGCTTCGATCTCTGCGGGCTTGCTCATGTCGGCGCCGTGGTAGCCCACCTTCACGCCGAGCGCGGCCACTTCGGCCTGCGGGCCCTGTGCGTCGCCAAAACCATTGAGCACGACTTGCGCGCCCTGACGCGCCAGCGCCTTGGCAATGCCCAGGCCGATGCCGCTGGTGGAGCCGGTGACGAGTGCAGTTTTTCCCTTGAGCATGTTGGTTTCTCCGAATGAATTACGATGCAAAAAAGCCATTATCCTGCGACCCGCACCCCGCCCACGCCATGACCGAACCACTTTTGAACCACGTCCATTGCCCCGATGCCTCAGGGGGCCATCGCATGGCGTATTGGCAATGGGGCAACCCGACGGCCGCGCATGTGGTGGTGTGTGTGCACGGCCTGTCGCGCCAGGGGCGCGACTTCGATGTGCTGGCGCAAGCGCTGGTGGCGCGAGCGGGCGGCGCGCTGCGGGTGGTGTGCCCCGACGTGGCCGGGCGCGGCCAGAGCGAATGGCTCAAGGACCCCATGGGCTATCAGGTGCCGCACTATGCCGCGGACATGCTGGCCCTGATCGCGCAGCTGCATGCACAGGCGCCGGTCGAGGCGCTCGACTGGGTCGGCACCAGCATGGGTGGGCTGATTGGCCTGGCGGTGTGCGGCCAGCCCGGCCTGCCGCTGCCCGTGCCGGTGCGTCGGCTGGTGCTCAACGATGTGGGGCCGGTGATCGAATGGCAGGCGCTGGTGCGCATCGGCACCTATCTTGGGCACACCGGGCGGTTTGCGTCGGTGCAACAGGCCGCCGACGCCATGTGGGCCATCTCCTCCAGCTTTGGCCCGCACACCCCGGCGCAGTGGCTGGCGCTGTCCGAACCCATGGTCCGGCCGCATCCCGAGGGCGGCGTCACCCTGCATTACGACCCGGCCATTGCCATGCCGTTTCGCACGGTCACGGCCGAATCCGCGGCCCAGGGCGAAGCCGCGCTGTGGCAGTTGTATGACGCCGTGACCGCGCAGACCTTGCTGCTGCGGGGTGCCGACTCCGACTTGCTGTCGCCCGCCACCGCGCAGGCCATGACGCAGCGCGGCCCGCGTGCCCGGCTGGTGGAATTTGCGGGCGTGGGCCACGCCCCCACGCTCGTGGCGAGCGATCAGGTGACGGCGGTGCAAGGGTTTTTGCTGGCATGAGGTGCATGGAGTGAGGTGCCTGTGAAAAGCCCAGTCACGGCTCTGGAGCCTGCGGCACAGCGGCCCGGTGAGGGCGTGCCCGAACTCATCGCCGCCACGGCCAACAGCCTGCCCGCGCAGCCGCATGCGCTGGTGCGCGCGCGGGCCTTTGCCGAGCCGCTGATTGCCGGTGAAACGCTGGACACCGGCGAAAACACGCTGGCCCATGCCGATGCCGTGGCCGACATCCTGCGCGGCATCGGGGGCTCCGAGGCCATGCAGGCCGCCAGCTACCTGGTGTATGCCTGCGACCATCTGAACAAACCGGCCGAAGTGATCGCCAAGGCCTTTGGCGACAACTTTGCCGCACTGGCCGTGGAGACCACCCAGCTTGTGCGGGTGCAGCGCCTGTCACGCGGCGCCAGCGCATCGGCACAGCCAATGGACAGCGGCGCCGCGCAAACTGAAAACGTCCGCAAGATGCTGCTGGCGTTTTCGCGGGATTTGCGGGTGGTGATGCTGCGCCTGGCTTCGCGGCTGCAGACCTTGCGCCACTACGCGGCCAGCAAGCTCGCGGTTTCGCCCAGTCTGGCACGGGAGTCGCTCGAGGTGTTTGCGCCGCTGGCCAACCGCCTCGGCATCTGGCAGGTCAAGTGGGAAATGGAGGACCTGGCGTTCCGCTTCCTGGAGCCGCAGCATTACCGCGAGATCGCACAGCTGCTGGACGAAAAGCGTGCCGAACGCGAAAGCCACGTCGAGCAGTTGCGCCAGCGGCTCGAGCAGGCCTTGAAGGAGCAGGGCATTCGGGCCACCGTGCAAGGTCGGCCCAAACACATCTACAGCATCGTGAAAAAGATGCGCGGCAAGTCGCTCGATTTTGACCAGGTGTTCGACATCCGGGCCTTGCGCGTGGTGGTGCCCGAGGTGCGGGACTGTTATGCGGCGCTGAGCTGGGTGCACAGCCAGTTCCAGCCCATCGGCGAGGAGTTTGACGACTACATCGCGCGACCCAAGCCCAATGGGTACCAGTCGCTGCACACAGTGGTGCGCGAAGTGGCGGACGGCCGCCCTGGGCGCCCGGTGGAAATCCAGATCCGAACGCAGGCCATGCACGACCATGCCGAGCACGGCGTGGCCGCGCATTGGGCCTACAAGGAAGCGGGCGCGAAAGGCTATGGCGGTGTCACGGCGGCAAGCGATTACGACGCCAAGATTGCGGTGCTGCGGCAGTTGCTGGCCTGGGAGCGCGATCTGGCAGGCACACGCGCCGACGATGCCCTGTTCGAAGACCATATTTACGTGCTGACCCCCGACGCTGCGGTGATCGAGTTGCCCCAGGGGGCCACGCCGGTGGATTTTGCCTACACCGTGCACACCAGCCTGGGCCACCGCTGCCGCGGCGCCAAGGTGGACGGGGCGATGGTGCCCCTGAACACGCCGCTGCAAAACGGCCAGACCGTGGAAGTCACAGCGGCCAAGGAGGGAGGACCGTCGCGCGACTGGCTCAACCCGGGCCTGGGCTATCTGGCCAGCCATCGCGCCCGCGCCAAAGTCCGCGCCTGGTTCAATGCACAAGTCATGCACGAAACCATTGCGCGCGGTCGCGAAGCGGTCGAAAAAGTGCTGCAGCGCGAGGGGAAAACCGCGACGAAACTCGAAGACCTCGCCGGTCAACTCGGGTTCAAGTCGGCCGACAACCTGTTTGAAGTGGTTGGCAAGGACGAGTTTTCGCTGCGCAATATCGAGATTCTGCTGCGCCCTGCAGAGCCCGCGACGCAGCCCGACGATCAGTGGGTGCCCAGGAAGCCGCGCCAAACCGATCAATCCGGTCGCGGCGGCGTTCTGGTGGTGGGTGTTGATTCGCTCATGACCCAATTGGCCAAGTGCTGCAAGCCGGCGCCCCCGGATGCGATCGGCGGCTTTGTGACGCGCGGCAAGGGCGTGAGCATTCACCGCGCCGACTGCGCCAATTTCCGTGAGTTGGCCGTGCGCAACGGCGAACGCGTGATCGATGTCGACTGGGGCGCGACCAAGGGCGAAGCGCCCTCGGTCTATCCCGTGGACGTGGCGGTCGAGGCGGCCGATCGACAGGGCTTGCTGCGCGATATTTCGGAGCTTTTTGCCAAAGAGAAAATGAACGTGATCGGGGTCCAGACGCAGACGGTCAAGGGCACGGCCTGGATGACCTTCACGGTGGAGATTTCCGATTCGGGCAAGCTGGCCAAGGTTCTGGGCAATGTGGCCGGGGTGGCTGGCGTGAGGTCAGCCCGCAGGCGCTGAGGGCGTTCGCCACGCGCATCGAACGGATGCACGGAAAAGCGGGTAGGCTTGCTGCTATAATCTGAGGCTTCGGTATTTAGGCGCGTAGCTCAGCTGGTTAGAGCACCACCTTGACATGGTGGGGGTCGTTGGTTCGAGTCCAATCGCGCCTACCAATTTCCCGATTTCTCCCGATTTCGCCCCTTGCAGACTGTCGCGCGCTCAGGGTAAACCTTGGCCTTCGTTGCGGGCCCAGTCCCTAGAATCTGCTGCAGCGCAATGTTGTCACGGCCCTGTGGCAGCCAGAGGAGTTCCGCAGTGCAGAACAAGAAATCACGCAGTGGCGTCCAGCCCCTGCGCATCATCAAAAAGTACCCGAACCGGCGGCTCTACGACACGGACACCTCCACGTACATCACATTGACAGAAGTCAAGCAGCTGGTCATGGCCAGCGAGGCCTTTGTGGTGCGCGACGCCAAGACGGGTGACGATTTGACGCGCAGCATCCTGCTCCAGATCATCCTGGAGGAAGAAGCCGGCGGCGCGCCCATGTTCACCGAAGCCGTGCTGGGCAACATCATCCGGTTCTACGGGCATGCCATGCAGGGCTTCATGGGGGCTTACCTTGAAAACAATGTGCAGGCGTTCATGGACCTGCAGGCCAAGATGGCTGAGCAGTCCAAGGGGCTCACTCCGGAAATGTGGGCTCAGTTTTCCAACGCGAAGTCGCCAACGATGCAAGGCATGATGGGCAATTACATGGAACAGTCCAAAACCCTGTTCGTGCAAATGCAGGAGCAGATGCAAAAGCAGACCGAGCAGATGCTTGGCGCGCTGGGGCTCAAACGCTAGCGTGCCCCTAAACTGGGACAATAGCGGGATGAATGAAGTTTCGTCCCCTGCAAAAATTCCCACGGTCGGTTTTGTGAGCCTGGGCTGCCCCAAGGCATTGACCGATTCCGAACTGATCCTCACGCAACTCAGCGCCGAGGGGTACCAGACCTCCAAAACCTTCGCCGGCGCTGACCTGGTGATCGTCAACACCTGCGGCTTCATCGACGACGCCGTGCGCGAAAGCCTGGACACCATTGGGGAAGCGCTGGCCGAAAACGGCCGGGTGATCGTCACCGGCTGTCTGGGTGCCAAGGCCGGTGAGGCGGGCGGCAATCTGGTGCGGCAAATGCATCCCAGCGTGCTGGCCGTCACCGGGCCGCACGCGACGCAGGAGGTGATGGACGCGGTGCATGTCAATTTGCCCAAACCCCACGACCCGTTCATGGACCTGGTGCCTGCGGCGGGCATCAAGCTCACGCCGCGCCACTACGCGTACCTGAAAATCAGCGAAGGCTGCAACCACCGCTGCACGTTCTGCATCATTCCGTCGATGCGTGGCGACCTGGTGTCACGGCCGGTGGGCGATGTGCTCAAGGAGGCAAAAGCGCTGTTCGAGGGCGGCGTCAGGGAGCTGCTGGTGGTCAGCCAGGACACCTCGGCCTACGGGGTGGATGTCAAGTACCGCACCGGGTTCTGGGACGGCAAGCCGGTCAAGACGCGCATGCTGGAGCTGGTGCAGGCGCTGGGGGACATTGCAGAACCGTATGGCGCATGGGTGCGGCTGCATTACGTGTACCCCTATCCAAGCGTGGACGAAGTGATTCCCCTGATGGCCACGGGCCGGGTGCTGCCCTACCTTGATGTTCCGTTCCAGCACAGTCATCCCGATGTGCTCAAACGCATGAAGCGGCCGGCCAGTGGCGAGCGCAACCTGGACCGCATCCAGCGCTGGCGCGAGACCTGCCCCGAGATCGTGATCCGCAGCACTTTCATTGCCGGATTTCCCGGCGAAACCGAAGAAGAGTTCACGCACCTGCTGGATTTCATGCATGAAGCGCAAATTGACCGTGCCGGCTGCTTTGCCTACAGCCCTGTGACGGGGGCTGCTGCCAATGAAATCCCCGGAATGCTGCCGCAGGAGGTGCGCGAGGAGCGACGTGCGCGCTTCATGGCCGTGGCCGAGGAGGTCTCGGCCACGCGCCTGCAGCGTCGCATCGGCGCCACCATGCAGGTGCTGGTGGATTCAGCGCCGGGCCTGGGGCGCAAGGGTGGCGTCGGCCGCAGTTATGCCGATGCGCCGGAGATTGACGGCACGGTGCGGTTGCTGCCGCCCGAGAAGATCAGCAAGACGTTCAAGGTGGGTGAATTCACCCGCGCACGCATCGTTGCGACGCAAGGTCACGACCTCGTGGCCGTGCCGCTGTGACGGTATTCCCAAAAACAAAAAAGCCGACAGAGTCGGCTTTATGATGGTGCCCAGGAGAGGACTCGAACCTCCACGATGTTACTCGCTAGTACCTGAAACTAGTGCGTCTACCAATTCCGCCACCTGGGCATTTCAGGAAAGAGAGAGATTGTATCAAAAATAATAACGCTTCCAGCGCACTGCTGGACGAAATTGAAGGAACGATTCAGGGCCACCGTGATGGGCACGGCTTTTTGAGCCGTGACGACGGTGAAGCCGACATTTACCTGCCACCCAACGAGATGCGGGCCGTGCTGCACAAGGACCGTGTCAAGGTGCGCATCGTGCGCCACGACCGCAAGGGCCGCCCCGAAGGTCGCGTGGTCGAGATCGTCGAGCGCCCGCCCCAACCCATCATTGGCCGCCTGTTGCACGAAGGCGGCATCTGGCTTGTGGCGCCCGAAGACAAACGCTACGGGCAGGACGTGATGATCCCCAAGACCGCCACCGGCACCGCCAAGCCCGGTCAGGTCGTGGTGGTCGAACTGACCGAGCCGCCGGCGCTGTTTGGCCAGCCGGTGGGCCGCGTGAAAGAGGTGTTGGGCGAGGTCGATGATCCGGGCATGGAGATCGAAATCGCGGTGCGCAAATACAGCGTGCCGCACGAGTTCTCCGACGCCTGTGTTGCACTGTCGCGCACCTTGCCTGACAAGGTGCGGCCGCAGGACAAGAAACACCGGGTGGACCTGACCGACGTGCCCCTTGTCACCATCGACGGTGAAGATGCGCGCGACTTTGACGACGCGGTGTACTGCGAACCGGCCAGGGTCGGGCGTGGCAAAGGCTGGCGCCTGCTGGTGGCCATTGCCGACGTGAGCCACTACGTGGAGACCGGCAGCGCCATCGACATTGACGCCTACGACCGCGCCACATCGGTCTATTTCCCGCGGCGCGTGATTCCCATGCTGCCCGAGAAGCTGTCCAATGGCCTGTGCTCGCTCAACCCCGATGTGGAGCGCCTGTGCATGGTGTGCGACATGCTGGTCACGGCCAAGGGCGATGTCCATGCGTACCAGTTCTACCCGGCGGTGATGTTCAGCCACGCGCGGTTCACTTACACCGAGGTGGCCGCCATACTGGCCAACACGCGCGGGCCCGAGGCCCTGCGGCGCAAGGACCGCGTGCAGGATCTGCTGAACCTGCACGATGTGTACCGTGCCCTGCTGGTGGCGCGCAGCGTGCGCGGCGCGGTGGATTTTGAAACCACCGAAACCCAGATCGTCTGTGACGACAACGGCCGGATCGAGAAAATCGTGCCGCGCACCCGCAACGAGGCCCACCGCCTGATTGAAGAGGCCATGCTGGCGGCCAACGTGTGCAGTGCCGATTACATCCTGCAGAGCAAGCATGCGGGCCTGTTCCGCGTGCACGAGGGGCCCACGCCGGAAAAACTGGAGGTGCTTCGCAACTACCTCAAGGCCACCGGCGTCGGACAGACCGTGGGCGACGACCCCAAACCGGGCGAGTTCCAGCGCATCGCCGAGGCCACCAAGGAGCGGCCTGACGCGCAGCAAATCCATTCGATGCTGCTGCGTTCCATGCAGCAGGCCATTTACACCCCGGTGAACAGCGGCCATTTCGGACTGGCCTACGAGGGCTACACGCATTTCACCAGCCCGATCCGGCGCTACCCGGATTTGCTGGTGCACCGGGTGATCAAGGCCATCCTTGCGGGCGCGCGCTACCGGCTTCCCGAGCTGCCGGTGCCGGGCGAGGCGCACGCCAAGCTGGCGCGGCGCCTGGAAAAAGGCAATGCCTCGCGACTGCAGGGCCGGGTGGCCGATCCATCGCACAAGCCGGCCAAGCAGAGCGCCGAAACCCTGGCCTGGCTGGCCGCAGGCTTGCACTGCAGCGCCAACGAGCGCCGCGCCGACGAGGCCAGCCGCGACGTCGAGGCCTGGCTCAAATGCAAGTTCATGCGTGAGCACCTGGGCGAGGAATACGGCGGCGTCGTGACGGCGGCCACCAGCTTCGGCATCTTCGTGACGCTGGATGCGCTGTACGTCGAGGGGCTGGTGCACATCACCGAACTGGGCGGCGAATACTTCCGCTTTGACGAGGCCCGCCAGGAACTGCGCGGCGAGCGCACCGGCATCCGCTATGCCATTGGCTCGCGGGTGCGGGTGCAGGTCAGCCGCGTCGATCTGGACGGCCGCAAGATCGATTTCCGTCTGGTGTCCGACACCGATGCATTGACGACTCGCGCCCTCAAGGACAAGGGCCTGGCCGCCAGCGGCCCGTCGCATGCCGAGTCCGGTGGAAAGTCGCGCGATGGCGGGCGTCAGCGGTCGGGTGGGGCCGGCGCAGCGCCGGAGCGCGCGGCCCGCACGCCGATCCAGGCGCTAAAGTCGGCTGTGAAGAAGGCGGCCACCAAGGGCAAAGGGCGCAAACCCCGGCGCTGAGACCCGCGGCGCGGTTTTTTCACCTATCGATCTCAGGAGACTCGCAACATGACGCAAGCTTCGAAAACCGCGATCGTCACGGGCGCCGGGTCGGGCGTGGGCAAGGCCGCGGCGCTGGCGCTGCTGGGCGGCGGCTGGCAGGTGGTGCTGGCGGGGCGCCGGCCTGAGCCGCTGCGCGAGGTCATCGCCGAAGCCGGGGTGGGGGCTGCCGCTCTGGCGGTGCCCACCGACGTGGCCGACGCGGCATCGGTGGCGGCCTTGTTCGACACCACGGTGAAGCACTTTGGCCGGGTGGACCTGCTGTTCAACAACGCGGGTGTCAACGCCCCCGGGGTGCCACTGGAAGACCTGGCGCTGGCCGACTGGAAGAACGTGGTGGACATCAACCTCACCGGCATGTTCCTGTGCATCCAGGCGGCGTTTCGCACCATGAAGGCCCAGACGCCCAAGGGCGGGCGCATCATCAACAACGGTTCGATCTCGGCCACCACGCCGCGGCCCAACTCGATTGCCTACACCGCCACCAAGCATGCGGTGCTGGGCCTCACCAAAACCGCCGCGCTCGACGGCCGCAAGCATGACATCGCCGTGGGCCAGATCGACATTGGCAACGCCGCCACCGAGATGGCCGCGCGCATGGCCAAGGGTGTGATCCAGGCCAATGGCGAAATCGCGGTTGAGCCGCTGATGGACGTCAACATCGTGGGCCAGTCGGTGCTCTACATGGCCAACCTGCCGCTGGAGGCCAATGTCATGTTCCACACCGTCATGGCGACCAAGATGCCCTTTGCCGGGCGCGGATAGCGCCAGAACTTGCTCAGGGCGTGAGCCGCCGGGCCAGCGCACCCGCGGTCAGTGCCATGCCTTGGGGCCAGGCATCGGCCGCGGCACCGTGCAGCCAGACCGCCGTGGTGGCTGCCTCCAGTGCGGACAAGCCGCCCGCCAGCCGGGCACCGATCAGGCCGGCCAGCACGTCGCCGGTGCCCGCCGTGGCCAGGCGGCCGTCGCCGGTGGGGTTGATCACAGGCACGGCGTCGGGCGCGGCGACCACGGTGCCGGAACCCTTGAGCACCACGGTGCACCGGGTTTGCAGGGCCAAGGCACGGGCAGCGGCCAGCCGGTCGGCCTGCACCTGTGCCGTGCTGAAGCCCAGCAGACGCGCGGCTTCCAGCGGGTGCGGGGTCAGCACCGTGGCCCAGCGGCGTGCGGCGCGCTGCCGCAGTTGGGTTTGAAGTTGGGTGTCGGCGGCGATGGCGTTGAGGGCGTCGGCGTCCAGCACCAGCCGCGGTGCCTGCGACAGCACGGCGGGCAGCGCGGCCCGCACGGCGTCGCCGCCGCCACAGCCACAGACCACGGTGAGCTGGCGCAAGTCCAGCACGTCCAGGCGGCGCAACATCAATTCAGGCGGGACCGGCGTGGCGGCCGCCGCGCTGCCATCGTCCAGCAGGCACAGCAGCACGCGCCCCGCGCCGCCCTGCAAGGCGGCGGTGGCGGCGAGCACGGCGGCGCCGGTCATGCCCATGCCACGGGCGGCCAGGCCTTCGCCGCCGATGACGGCCACGTCGCCGTGCTGGCCTTTGTGGCTGGCGTGCAGGCGCGGCAAGGCCACGGGCCGTCCGCCCAACTTGGCGGTGGGCGGCTCATCGTCGGCCACGCCCAGATCGTCCAGCCAGATTTCGCCCGCTGCGTCGCGGCCGTGCCCAGTGAACAGGCCGGGCTTGAGGGTCAGGAAGGTGAGGGTGGTTTTTTGACAAAAATGGTCTTTAGCCCCCGTCAATGGGTCAATGTTTGCTATTGAAACAGAATCAATCTGCCCTGTATCGGCCTGCAGGCCCGTGGGCACATCCACGGCGAGCACGGGGCAGGGCGCATCGGCCAGACGGCCCAGCAGCATGGCCATGCGCCCCTGCGGCGGGCGGGCGATGCCGATGCCCAGCAGGGCGTCCACGCAGAGGTCTTGCGCGCCCAGGCCATCCGGCCGGTCATCGGCGAAGCGCACCCCGGCTGCGCGGGCGCGTTGCAGCGACGCCCGGGCATCGGCGGGGGCGGTGGCCTCGGTGCCGAGCCAGGTCACCACCGGCTGTTTGCCCCATTGCTGCAGGTGCATCGCGGCTTCCAGACCGTCGCCGCCATTGTTGCCGGGCCCGCAGGCCAGCCAGACGGTGCGGGCGTGGGGGGCCAGCGCCATCGACAGCCGCGCCACCGCCAGCCCGGCACGCTGCATCAAGGTGTGAGGCGCCAGCGCGGCCAGCGCGCGCTGCTCGATGCGCCGCGTGGCCGCGATGTCAAACAGGGGTTGCGGGCGGTCGGGCGTGATGCGGTGCATGCGCCATTGTGCCGCGCGGCGCGGTAATGGCGAGAGCAGGCGAGGGCCGCGCTGGTCTCAACCGCCCAGGCGCGCCAGGCCCAGCCCGTCGAGGTCGACCTCGGGGGCGCGGCCGGCCATCAGGTCGGCAACGGCCCGCGCACTGCCACAGCTCAGCGCCCAGCCGCTGGAGCCGTGCCCCAGGTTCAACCAGACGCCGGGGATGCCGCTGGCGCCCAGGATCGGCGGGCCATCGGGCAGCATGGGGCGGGCGCCTTTCCACTCCTGCACGCCGCCCGACATCTGCGCGGCGCCGGGGAACCAGTCGTGCAGGACCTTGTACAGCGTTGCGATGGCCGCCGGGCGCCGGGTGTCCAGCGAGCCGCCGATCTCGGCGCTGCCCGCCACGCGCACCCGGTTGCCCAGGCGCGAGATCGCCACCTTGTAGCGCTCGTCCATGACGGCGCTGCGCGGCGCGTTCAGGGGCTCGCGAATCGCCGCGCTGACCGAATAGCCGTGCACCGCGATCAGCGGGATCTTCAGGCCCAGAGGCAGCAGCAGCTGCGCCGAGGCCAGGCCCGCACACATCACCACCGCGTCAAAGTCGCGGGGGGCGGCATCGCCAGAAAATTCAAGCCGGGTGGGCGTGGCCGGGCTCATGGCGCGCACGTCCTGGTTGAACTCAAAGCGCACCCCCAGCCGCTGCGCCTCCAGCTTGATCTGCAGGGCGAACTGCCGACAATTGCCGACCTCGTCGTCGGGCAGGTGAATGGCCGCCGCAAACGCGGTGTCGGGGTTGAGCGCGGGCTCGACCGTGCGTGCCTCGTCGGGGAGGATCTGGCGAAACTTCACGGCTGCGTCGCGCAGCACCTGCAGGCCGGGTTGGGCCAGATCCACGTCGCGCTGCGAGCGCAGCAGCACCATGTAGCCGTCGCTGCGGTCGTATTCGAGCTGCAGCTGCGCGGTGACGGCGTGCAGCCGCTCGCGGCTGTAAAAGGCCAGGCGTTGCAGGCGCGCGCGGTTGGCCCGGTAGGTGTCGAGCCGGCAGGCGCGCCACCATTGCCACATCCAGCGGACTTCGGCCCAGCGCAAGGGGGTGGCCAGCTTGACCGGCGCGTGCTTTTGAAGCAGATAACGCAGCACCTTGGCCGGCATGCCGGGGGCGGCCCAGGGGGTGACGGAGCCGGGGGCGACCACGCCGGCATTGCCAAAACTGGTTTCTTCGGCGGCCGCGCCGCGACGCTCGAACACAGTGACTTCATGCCCGTCCTGCGCCAGCTCCCAGGCCGTGGTGACGCCGACAATGCCGGCGCCAATGACCGCCACCCTCATGGTGCAGCCAGGGTGGTGGCGTGCGGTGGCGCGGATCGCATCCGCGCGCAGGTGCGTGCAGCGCGCCCAGGTTCAAGGTTCATGAATTTCCTGAAAATATTGAAAAATATGCCTGTTGCCCCCGTCATATGGGCAAAGTTAGCTACTTAAACGATAGTATATCTTCGGCCAGTGCCGCGGCGCCGAGGAGGGCGTCGTCGTGCATTGCGCCATGCCAGAGCATCAGGCCGACCGGCATCTCGCCGGGCCGATGGCAGGGGATGGAGATGGCGCAGCCGTCCAGCATGTTCACCACGCTGGTGTGGCGCAGCAGCAGGGCGTTGACGCGAAAAAACTCGCCGTCCCGGTCGGCGCCGGGCGCCACGCTGGCCACGGTGGGCGCGACGATGGGCACCGTGGGCGACAGCACGGCGTCAAACCCGGTCAGCGCGTCCTGCACCCGTGCAATCCACGCGCGGCGGGCCTGAAAGAGGTCGATATATTCCCAGGCTTTCATGCTCGCGCCGCGCTGGATGCGCGCAGCCACGCGGGGGTCGTAGCGGGCCGCGTCGCGATCGAGCAGCTTGCGGTGCCAGGCAAAGCTTTCGGCAGCGGAAAAGCCGCCTGTGGACTGCAGGGCGCCCAGGTCGCGCACGGCGTCCAGGGCAATTTCCTCGACGTGGGCCCCTGCGTCGTGCAAGGCCTTGACACTGCGCTCGAAAGCGCGGGCCACCGTTGTGTCCAGGTCGTCCAGGAAGCCGGTGCGCGCCACCGCGAAGCGCCAGTCCCGGGCTGGTCGGGTGCGCCGCGCGACGGTGCGGGCTGCCAGGATTTCGTGCACCGTGATGGCGTCCGCCACCGAACGGGTCATGGCGCCCACCGTGTCCAGCGTGGTGGACAGCGGAATGGCGCCCTCGGTCGGGACAAGGCGCGCGGTGCTCTTGAAGCCCACGATGCCGTTGAGGGCGGCCGGAATCCGCAGCGAGCCGCCAGTGTCCGAGCCCAGCCCGACACAGGCCGCTCCGGTGGCCACCGAAACCGCCGCACCCGACGACGAGCCCCCGGGCACGTGGGGCGAGCCGACCGTGCCGACGGGGACGTTGTAGCGCCCATCCCAGGCGGCGGGTGTTCCGTGATGGGGGTTGACGCCCACGCCGGAAAAAGCAAATTCCACCATGTTGGTGCGCCCGATCAGGGCGCCGCCCGCGGCGCGCAGCCGCGCGACGGCCGGGCAGTCGGCAGCGGCCACGGGGGCATCGTCCAGCACCACCGAGCCGGCGCGGGTGCGCTCACCCGCCACATCGAACAGGTCCTTGACCGACACGCTGAGCCCTGCCAGCGGCCGCTGAAGGTTCTGGGTCTGCACCGCGGCTGCCCGGACCCCGGGGAAATCCGTGGTCAGGAAAACGTGGCGACAGGCTTCAGACTGCGCCTGGACGATGGCGGCTTCGGCGGCGGCGGCGGGCGCCAGTGAGCCATCGAGCAGGCGTTGGCGGGTGGTGTGGAGATCGGGGTGCATGGCGGGGGGCTGTGCTAGAATCCTTGGGTTTTGCTGATGGTAACGGACGCCACGTCGCGGCAGTCACCGCAGCAAAATAAATCGCAAACCAGCCCCCTCAAGGTGTTGTAAAGCGCTAAAGCCCCAGGCCATCGCATGGGGCCCGCGCCGAGCAAATCGGGCTGGCTTTCAGACCCAACCTTTGGAGTAAAAACCATGTCAGTCACCATGCGCGCCATGCTGGAAGCCGGCGTCCACTTCGGACACCAAACCCGCTTCTGGAACCCGAAAATGGCTCCGTACATTTTTGGCCATCGCAACAAGATCCACATCATCAACCTGGAAAAATCGCTGCCGCTGTTCCAGGAGGCCACCAAATTCGTCAAGCAATTGTCGGCCAACCGCGGCACCGTGCTGATGGTCGGCACCAAGCGCCAGGCCCGTGAAACGCTCGCGGCCGAAGCCAAGCGCGCGGGCGTTCCCTATGTGGACCAGCGCTGGCTGGGCGGCATGCTGACCAACTTCAAGACCGTCAAGACCTCCATCAAGCGCCTCAAGGACATGAAGGCGCAGCAGGAAGCCGGTCTGGAAACCCTCAGCAAGAAAGAGCAGCTGACGTTCTCCCGCGAAATCGCCAAGCTCGAAAAAGACATCGGCGGCATCCAGGACATGGCGGCACTGCCGGACGCGATTTTCGTGATCGACGTCGGCTTCCATAAAATCGCGATCGCCGAAGCACAGAAGCTGGGTATTCCGCTGATCGGCGTGGTGGACACCAACCATTCGCCCGTGGGCATCGACTACGTGATCCCTGGCAACGACGACTCGGCCAAGGCCGTGGTGCTGTATGCGCGCGGCATTGCCGACGCCATCATCGAAGGCCGTGCCAATGCCGGCAACGACGTGGTCAAGGCCGTGGCCGCCGAGACCGGCGACGAATTCGTGGAAGTGGACGAAGCTTCGGCCTGAAGTCCCCGCCATGCGAAGAAAGGGGCTTCGCGGCCCCTTTTTTTTAGCCCCGACAACCGATTGAACTGAACTGAAGACGGAGAGAAAAATGGCAACAATTACCGCAAGCATGGTCGCCGAACTGCGTGGCAAGACCGATGCCCCCATGATGGAATGCAAGAAAGCCCTGACCGAAGCCGAAGGCGACATGGCCAAGGCCGAAGAGATCCTTCGCGTCAAGCTGGGCAGCAAGGCGGGCAAGGCTTCGTCGCGCGTCACGGCCGAGGGCGTGGTGGTCAGCAGGATTGAAGGCGCGACCGGCGCACTGCTTGAAGTCAATTGCGAAACCGACTTTGTCACCAAGAACGACGCTTTCCTGGCGCTGGCCAACGCGGCCGTCGGGTTGATCGTTGCGCACAACCCGGCCGACGTGGCCGCGCTGGGGGCGCTGCCCTACAGCCAGGACGGCTTTGGTCCCACGCTGGAAGACGTGCGCAAGGGCCTGATCGGCAAAATTGGCGAGAACATGAGCTTTCGCCGCTTCAAGCGCTTTGCCGGTGACGGCAAGTTGGCGGGCTACCTGCACGGCACCCGCATCGGCGTGGTGGTGGAGTATGCCGGTGACGAAACGGCGGCCAAGGACGTGGCCATGCACGTGGCCGCGATGAAGCCGGTGGCGCTGACCAGTGCCGACGTGCCGGCCGAACTGATCGAACGCGAGCGCTCGGTGGCCACGGCCAAGGCCGACGAAGACCGCAAGACGGCGGAGGCCGCAGGCAAGCCCGTGCAGTCTGCCGAGATCGTGGCCAAGCGCATTGAAGGCGGGGTGCAGAAGTTCCTCAAGGAAGTTTCGCTGTTCAACCAGCCGTTTGTGAAAAACGACAAGCAAACCGTCGAGCAGATGCTCAAGGCCACCGGCACGACGGTCAAGGGCTTCACCCTGTACGTGGTGGGCGAAGGCATCGAGAAAAAGGTTGACGACTTTGCCGCCGAGGTGGCTGCGCAAGTGGCTGCCGCCAAGGGCAACGCCTGACATCCGCTTCACACAAGGCCGCTACACTCGGCATCCATCCAGAGGGAGACCCGTTCATGTCCAACGCCGTACCAGCCCACAAGCGCATCCTGCTCAAGCTGTCCGGTGAGGCCCTGATGGGGGACGACGCCTTCGGCATCAACCGCGCCACCATCGTGCGGATGGTCGAGGAGATTGCCGAGGTCACCCGCATGGGGGTCGAGGTGGCCGTGGTGATCGGCGGCGGCAACATTTTTCGCGGCGTGGCGGGCGGCTCGGTCGGGATGGACCGCGCGACCGCCGACTACATGGGCATGCTGGCCACCGTCATGAACGCGCTGGCGCTCGCCGACACCATGAACAAGGCTGGACTGGTGGCGCGCGTGATGTCCGCCATCGCCATCGAGCAGGTGGTCGAGCCCTACGTCCGTCCCAAGGCGCTGCAGTACCTCGAAGAGGGCAAGGTCGTGATTTTTGCGGCTGGCACCGGCAACCCGTTTTTCACGACCGACACCGCGGCGGCCCTGCGCGGGGCCGAAATCGGCGCCGAAGTCGTGCTCAAGGCGACCAAGGTGGATGGCGTTTACACCGCCGACCCCAAACTCGACCCGAAGGCGACGCGTTACACCAAGATCAGTTTTGATGACGCCATGTCACAAAATCTCGGCATCATGGACGCCACGGCGTTTGCCTTGTGCCGCGACCAGAAACTGCCGATCAAGGTGTTCTCGATCTTCAAGCACGGTGCGCTTAAGCGGGTGGTGCTGGGCGAGGACGAAGGCACCCTGGTCTATGCCTGAAAATGCGGGACGGCGCTGCGCGGATCCCGGCAATCCGGTCCCGGCCACTGTCGCCGCCTGAGGAGAAAACATGACGATTCCTGAAATCAAGACCGCCACCGAAGCGAAGATGGACCAGTCCATTGCGGCGTTCCGCAACAACCTGACCAAGATCCGGACCGGTCGCGCCAATCCGGCATTGCTCGACCACCTGATGGTCGATTACTACGGCAATCCCACCCCCATCAACCAGGTCGCCAACGTGGCGCTGCTGGATTCGCGCACGATCAGCGTCCAGCCCTGGGAAAAGGGCATGGGTGCCAAGATCGAAAAAGCGATTCGGGACAGCGATCTCGGTTTGAACCCGGTGGGCATGGGCGACCTGATCCGCATTCCCATGCCGCCAATGAGTGAAGAGCGGCGCAAGGAGCTCACCAAAATCGTCAAAAACGAGGGTGAAAATGCCAAGATTGCGGTGCGAAATTTGCGGCGTGATGCGAACGAAGCGGTCAAGAAACTCGTGAAGGACAAGCTGGTCTCCGAGGACGACCAGAAGCGTGCCGAGGCCGATATTCAAAAGGTCACCGACCGCCACATCGCCGCGATCGACCAGCTCGTGGCGGCCAAGGATCAAGAGATCATGGCGCTGTGATGACCCAACCGGCTTCCCTTCCGCATCACATTGCCATCGTGATGGATGGCAACGGGCGCTGGGCCACGCAGCGTTATTTGCCGAGGGTAGCGGGGCACAAACAGGGGGTTGAGTCGCTGCGCCGATGCGTGCGGGCCTCTGTGGAGCGCGGCATCGCCGTACTGACCGTGTTTGCGTTCTCCTCGGAGAACTGGAACCGCCCTGCCGAAGAGGTGTCCGGGTTGATGGAGTTGCTGGCGGTGGCGCTGGGCCGCGAAGTTCCCCAGTTGCAGGCTGACGGTGTTCGGCTTCACTTTGTGGGGGACCGGACACGGCTTTCGCGCAAGGTCAGCGCCGGTCTGGCGCAGGCTGAACTGGCGACGGCGCACAACGGCCGGCTGACGCTGAACGTGTGCTTCAACTATGGTGGCCGTTGGGATATCGCGCAGGCGGCCGCCAGATTGGCCGCGCAGGGACGCCCCATCACCGAATCGAGCCTGGACCGTGCCATGTCCATGGCGCATGTCCCTGACCCCGATTTGCTGATCCGCACGGGCGGGGAGCAACGCATCAGCAATTTCCTGCTCTGGCAGGCCGCCTATTCCGAGTTGTATTTCAGCGAACGACTGTGGCCAGACTTTGACGAAGCCGCGCTGGACGGCGCCATTGCCGCGTTCGGCCGACGTGAGCGGCGCTTTGGCGCCACCTCCGGACCGGTCGAGACCCAGCAACTGCCGCAGGTCGCCTGAGGCCATGCTCAAGCAGCGCATTCTCACCGCACTGGCGTTGTTGGCGGTTCTGCTGCCAGCGCTGTTCTATCCATCACCCACGCCCTTTTGTGCCGTCGCGCTGGTCATGATCAGCGCCGCCGCCTGGGAATGGGGCCGACTCAATGGCAGTTCGGCCGGAGCTTCCATTGGAATCGCCGCAGTGGCCGTGGCCCTGTGCGGACTGTCTTGGGCAAACGGGTTGCTGGCCCGGAATTTATTGCAGGTCTGGATCATCGCCGGGGCCGCCTGGGTTCTGCTCGGCGCGTGGCTGCTGACCGCTGGCGTGGCGGGCTGGCAGCGGATCCCCAGGATGGTGCGTCTGGCAGGTGGCGTGATCGCGCTCTGGGTGGCGTGGCTGGCCATCGCGCACGCGCGCGTCCTGGGCATCAATTTCCTGCTTTCGGTGTTGGCGCTGGTGTGGGCGGCCGACATCTTTGCCTATTTCAGTGGCCGCGCCTGGGGGCGCCGCAAGCTTGCACCCGCCATCAGCCCCGGCAAGAGCTGGGAGGGGGTCTGGGGCGGGATGGTGGGTGTGGTGGTGCTGGCGCTGGCCTGGGCTGCCGCGGACGCGCACTGGAAGCCTGGCGTGGCCAGCCTCTACACCCACCTGCAAAACCGCGGCCTGGGGTTCCTGATTCTGGGCGCGGTGTTTTTGGCCGCCATGAGCGTGGTGGGGGATCTGGTGGAATCGCTTTTCAAGCGCAGCGCGGGCGTGAAGGACAGCAGCGGCCTGCTCCCCGGTCATGGCGGCGTGCTGGATCGGGTGGACGCCCTGTTGCCGACGCTGCCGTTGGCCATGATGCTGGTGTCGGTCTGACATGCTGAAGCAGCGCCTGACCATTCTCGGCTCCACCGGCTCTGTCGGGGTGAATACGCTGGACGTGGTCGCGCGCCATCCGGATCGTTTCGACGTGTTCGCGTTGAGCGCAGCCCGCCAGGTGGACCTGATGTTGGCGCAGTGCCACCAGTTCAAGCCGCGGTTTGCCGTCATGGCCAGCGAGCAGCATGGGCGTGAACTTCAGCAAAAAATCAAGGCAAATGGCATGGATGTCCAGGTGCTCTGGAGTTCTGATGCTCTCGAAATGATATCTTCGCACGCGTCGGTGGACGCCGTCATGGCGGCCATTGTGGGCGCGGCAGGGCTGGCGCCGTGCCTGGCGGCCGCGCGCGCGGGCAAGCGGTTGTTGCTGGCCAACAAAGAGGCGCTGGTGGTGGGCGCCGAGGTGTTTCTCGACGCGGTTCGATCGGGCGGTGCGACCCTGCTGCCCATCGACAGCGAGCACTCTGCGATTTTCCAGTCGCTGCCGGACGATGCATCGACCTGGGCCGAATGCGTTGAAAAAATCATTCTCACCGCATCGGGTGGGCCGTTCCGCACCCATGATCCCGCCACGTTGCGCGACGTCACGCCAGAGCAGGCCTGTGCCCACCCCAACTGGGTGATGGGGCGCAAGATCTCCGTGGATTCGGCGACCATGATGAACAAGGCGCTGGAGGTGATCGAGGCGCGCTACCTTTTCGGCCTCGCGCCGGAGCAGATCGAGGTGGTGATCCATCCGCAAAGCATTGTGCACTCGATGGTGCAGTATCGCGACACGTCGGTGGTGGCCCAGCTGGGCACCGCCGACATGCGGGTGCCCATTGCCTACGGTCTGGCGTGGCCCGGGCGCATGGTCTCGGGTGCGGCAACCCTGGATTTCCGCTCAGCACCGGCCATGACGTTCGAATCGATCGATGTCAACGGCCACCCCGATCGGTTTCCCGGTTTGCGTCTCGCGTGGGACGCGCTGCGGGCGGCACCGGGCACCACGGCGGTGCTCAATGCGGCCAATGAGATCGCGGTGGCGGCGTTTCTGGCGCAGGAAATCCGGTTTGACCAGATCCACCACGTCAACCTGGAAACTTTGGACGCCGTCCAGTTCTCCAAGCCGGTCTCCCTCCAGGATTTGCTGGAAATTGACGCGCTGTCGCGTTCTGCCGCCCGCGCGGCGATCACGCGGCGTGGACGCTAAACCTCTGGAAACACCCCCATGCTGACCGTCATTGCATTCGTCGTTGCCCTGGGCTTGCTGATCGCCGTGCATGAATATGGCCACTACCGTGTGGCGGTGGCCTGTGGCGTCAGGGTGCTGCGGTTTTCGGTTGGCTTTGGCAAGACGCTGGTGCGCTGGCAGCCAAAGAACCAGAAAGACGGCCAGACCACAGAGTTCGTCATCGGCGCGTTCCCGCTGGGCGGTTACGTGAAGATGCTGGACGAACGGGAAGGCCCGGTCGCGCCAGAAGACCGGCACCTGGCGTTCAATACGCAACCTCTTCGATCGCGGGCTGCCATCGTCGCGGCCGGTCCGGTGGCCAACCTGGCGCTGGCGGTCTTGCTGTATGCCTGCGTCAACTGGATCGGGGTGCCGCAACCCCGCGCGATCCTGGCCAGTCCGGTGGTTGACTCGATCGCCGAGCGTGCCGGGTTGCGGGGCGCAGAAGAGGTGATTCGTGCCGGATTTGCCGATGAAGACCTGCAGCCGGTGGTCTCTTTCGAAACCGTGCGATGGCTGGTGACCCGGGGCGCGCTGGAAGGCCGGGACATCCGGCTTGAGGTCCAGGCGTCGCCCGGGCGGGCGTTGCGCGAGGTCGTCCTGCCGCTGCAGGGCCTGCCCGTGCGTGAGGCCGATGCACAGCTGTTCCGGAAGATCGGCGTCGTGGCGCCGTGGACGCGGCCGGTGCTGGGCGAGGTGTTGCCGGGCGGCGCAGCCCAGCGCGACGGGCTGCGCAGCGGCGATCTGGTGCTGGCGGTGGGTTCGACGACCGTGGTTGATGGGCAGCAACTGCGCGAGATCATCCGCGCCTCGGTTGCCGATGCGAAGCCGTTGACGCAGGTCTGGCGACTGCAACGGGATGGGCGCGACATGACGCTGGATGTGACGCCGCAAGTGCGCGAGGAAAACGGCCAGAAGGTTGCAAGAATTGGCGCCTACGTTGGTGCGCCGCCCGAGATGCTGACGGTACAACTGGGCCCGTTGGATGGACTGTGGCAGGGCGCGACCCGTACCTGGGAGATGGCCGCCCTGACCCTGCGCATGATGGGGAAAATGCTGATTGGCGAAGCCTCGCTCAAAAATCTCAGCGGACCCCTCACCATTGCCGATTACGCCGGAAAATCCGCGAGCCTCGGCCTGACCTCCTATCTGGTGTTTCTGGCCCTGATCAGCGTGAGCCTGGGCGTGCTCAATCTGCTGCCGTTGCCCGTCCTCGATGGGGGGCACCTGATGTATTATCTTTGGGAGGGCGTCACGGGCAAGGGAGTGTCCAATGCATGGATGGAGCGTTTGCAGCGCGGCGGTGTCGCGGTGCTGCTGCTCATGATGTCGATCGCCTTGTTCAACGATGTCTCCCGGCTTTTCGGTTAACCCTGCCGCCATACTTGGCCGCCCCATGCGATTCACGGCATTTCCTTCTCTTTCATGATCAAAAAAATCAACGGATTTCGGGTGCGCACGGTCGTCGCGGTGACCGCCATGGCGCTGATGGCGGGTGCTGCTTGGGCGGTGGATCCGTTTACGGTGCGCGACATTCGTGTCGAAGGCCTTCAACGGGTCGAACCCGGCACCATCTTTGCTTCCATTCCGGTCCGGGTGGGCGACACCTACAACGACGACAAGGGCACCGCGGCCATCCGGGCGTTGTTCGCATTGGGACTGTTCAAGGACGTCCGGCTGGAAACGGTGGGCGATGTTCTTGTGGTGATCGTCGAAGAGCGCCCCACGGTGGCCACCGTCGATTTTGTCGGCTCCAAGGAGTTTGACAAGGAAATACTGCAAAAGGCGCTGAAAGAAGTGGGCATCTCCGACGGCCGCCCGTTTGACAAGGCATTGGCCGACCGGGCCGAACAGGAGCTCAAGCGCCAGTACATCAACCGCAGCCTGTACGCGGTGGAAGTGGTGACCACGGTCACGCCCATCGAGCGCAATCGCGTCAACCTCACCTTCACCATCAACGAAGGCGACGGCGCGCGGATCAAGGACATCCGGATCGTTGGCAACAAGGTCTTTGGCGAATCCACGCTTCGCGGGCTGTTCGACCTGGACGACGGAGGCTGGTTGTCCTGGTACACCAAATCCGACCGTTACTCGCGTGCCAAGCTCAATGCGGACCTGGAGACGCTGCGCTCGTACTACCTGACGCGCGGCTACCTTGAGTTCAGCGTCAATTCCACCCAGGTGGCGATCTCCCCGGACAAGCGTGACATCACCATCACGATCAACGTGACCGAAGGCGCGCGTTACGTCGTTTCCAGCGTGAAGCTCGAAGGCAATTTCCTGGGCCGGGATGACGAATTCAAGTCCCTTGTCAACATCCGGGTGGGAGAAGCCTACAACGCCGACCAGATCGCCGAAACCACCAAGGCGTTCACCGAGTACTTCGGCAATTTCGGCTATGCCTTTGCCAAGGTCGAGGTGCGCCCGGACATTGACCGCGTCAACAACCGGGTGGCGTTTGTGATCCTGGCCGACCCGTCACGTCGCGCCTATGTGAGGCGTCTGAACATTGCTGGCAACAGCCGCACGCGCGACGAGGTGATCCGACGTGAATTCCGGCAGTTTGAGTCGTCATGGTACGACGGCGACAAGATTCGGTTGTCGCGCGACCGAGTGGACCGCCTCGGATTCTTTACCGAGGTCAATCTCGAAACACAGGAGGTTCCCGGTGCGCCCGATCAGGTTGACCTCAATGTCGGCGTGATTGAAAAACCCACCGGCAGCCTTCAGTTGGGTGCCGGTTTTTCCAGTGCCGAAAAAGTAGCCCTGTCATTCAGCGTGAAGCAGGAGAATGCCTTCGGCTCCGGCAATTTCCTGGGTCTTGAGTTGAACACCAGCAAGTTCAACCGTGTGGCCGTGATCAACACCGTGGACCCGTATTTCACTGTGGATGGCATCTCCCGTACAGTTGACGCCTTCTACCGCACGACGAAACCCTTTGACCAGCAGGGCGGCAACTACGAACTCGTGAGTGCCGGAAGCAGCCTGCGATTCGGCGTGCCGTTCAGCGAACTGGACACGGTGTTCTTTGGGGGAGGTTTTGAGAACACGCGGATCAAGCCAGGGACCAACATCCCTGCCGCATTTCTCGCCTATGCCACGGAATTCGGCTACACCAGCAATTCCATTCCCCTGACGATCGGGTGGGCGCGCGACAGCCGGGACAGTGCACTGGTTCCCAGCAAGGGGCGCTTGCAGCGGCTCAATTCGGAATGGAGCGTGGCGGGCGACGCGCGCTACCTGCGGGCCAATTACCAATACCAGCAATACGTTCCGCTGAACAAGCAGTTCACGTTGGCGTTCAACGGTGAACTGGGCTGGGGCACAGGTTTCAATGGGCGGCCCTTCCCGGTTTTCAAGAATTTCTTCTCGGGCGGCCTGGGATCCGTCCGTGGCTTTGAGCAAAGCACGCTCGGTCCGCGCGACGTGACAGGCTCTTCCATCGGTGGCCCCCGCAAGGTGACGCTCAACGCCGAAGTGGTGGCCCCGTTCCCCGGCGCGGGCAATGACCGGACCCTCCGCGTCTTCGGGTTTTTCGATGCCGGCAATGTATTCGGGGAAAATGAATCGGTTCGCATCAATGACCTTCGCGCCTCGGCGGGTCTGGGACTGAGCTGGATTTCGCCGGTCGGCCCATTGCGGATTGCCATTGCCAATCCGGTGCGAAAGGAAGCTGGGGATAAAATCCAGAGATTGCAATTTCAGATCGGAACGGCCTTCTAATGAAATCACTTTTCCGCCACGTTCTGCTGGCTGCTTTTGTCGGCCTTGCGGGATTCACCGTGTCTGCACAGGCCCAGGACTTCCGCGTCGGGTTTGTCAACACCGACCGCATCTTCAAGGAAGCCAACAGTGCCAAGGCTGCGCAGTCCAAACTGGAGCAGGAATTCTCGAAACGTGACAAGGAACTGCAGGACCTGGGCAGTACCTTGAAAACGGGGGCCGAAAAATTCGAGCGTGAGGCCCCCACCTTGCCGGAGTCCCAACGTGTCGCACGTCAAAAGCAATTGGTGGACCAGGACCGCGACTTCCAGCGCAAGCGGCGCGAGTTCCAGGAAGACCTCAATGCCCGCAAGAACGAGGAGCTCCAGCAGGTGCTGGAGCGCGCCAACCGCGTGGTCAAACAGGTGGCCGAGGCCGAGAAATACGACGTCATCCTGCAGGAAGCCGTGTACATCAATCCCAAGCATGACATCACCGACAAGGTGATCAAGGCGCTGAACGCCACTGGCCCGCGCTGATTGGCGCGGCATCTCGATGTGGCACTCCGTCTTGGTTCAATCGTTGAAGCGCTGGGCGGGGAACTGCACGGAGACCCGGAACTCCTGATCCGGCGTCTGGCGCCGCTGGAAACCGCCAGGCCTTCCGAGCTCAGTTTTCTGGGCTTGCCCAAGTACCGGCACCAGTTGACCACGTCACAGGCGGGCTGTGTCATCGTTGCGCCTGCATTCCAGGATGACGCGAAGGCGCGAGGCGCATGCATCGTGACGCCGCAGCCGCACCTCTATTTCGCCCATGTGACCCAGCTCTGGAAACGGTCACTGGACGCCGATGACGGCCCCCGGGTGCATCCGAGCGCCGTCGTTCATCCCACGGCGCAGATTGCCCCCACCGCCCGGATCGGCGCCCTTTGTGCCATTGAACGCGGCGCTCGCATCGGGGCCGATACCCGGCTGGCTTCGCGCGTGACCGTGGGCGAAAACTGTGTGATCGGTGAGCGTTGCGTCATTCACCCCGGCGCCGTGATCGGCGCCGATGGCTTTGGCTTTGCGCCCGATGGCGACCGCTGGGAAAAAATTGAGCAACTGGGCGCGGTGCGCATCGGCGACGACGTTGAAATCGGCGCCAACACCTGCATCGACCGCGGTGCACTGGACGACACCGTGATCGAAGATGGCGTGAAACTCGACAACCTGATCCAGATCGGCCACAACGTGCACATCGGCCGCAACGCGGCGCTGGCCGGCTGCGTGGGCGTGGCCGGCAGCACCACCATCGGGGCGCGTTGCACCGTGGGCGGGGCTGGCATGATCCTGGGGCACCTGACGCTGGCCGATGACGTGCACATCTCTGCTGCCACGGTAGTCATGCGCTCGATCACGCGCCCGGGTCAATACACCGGCATCTTTCCGGTCGACGAAAATTCCGCGTGGGAAAAAAATGCCGCCACACTCAAGCAGCTGCACGGGTTGCGTGATCGCCTCAAAGCTCTAGAAAAAACCCAACCAGGACCGACGCCATCATGATGGACATTCACCAGATTCTGAAACACCTGCCGCACCGTTACCCGTTCCTGTTGGTGGACCGCGTGCTCGAGATCGACAAGGGCCAGCGCATCCGTGCGCTCAAGAACGTCACCATCAACGAGCATTTTTTCAGTGGCCATTTCCCGCAGCGGCCGGTAATGCCGGGCGTGCTGATCCTGGAGGCGCTGGCGCAGACGGCAGCCTTGCTGTCGTTTGATGCCATGGAGGAAAAGCAGGACGGTCACATGGTCTATTACTTTGCCGGCATTGACGGCGCGCGCTTCAAGCGCGTGGTGGAGCCGGGCGACCAGCTCATGCTGGAGGCCGAGCTCGACCGGGTGCGGGTGGGTATTTACAAGTACCGCACCCGCGCCACCGTCAATGGCGAGCTGGCCGCCGAAGCCATGCTCATGTGCACGATGCGTCGGGTTGAATGACCCATTCCCTGAGCGTCGCGCCGTGCCGCTGATCCATCCGACCGCCCTCATTGACCCGCATGCTGAACTTGACAGTTCGGTCAGCGTCGGACCGTACAGCGTGATCGGGCCGCACGTCCAGATTGGGCCTGGCACCACCGTCGGTCCGCACTGCGTGATCGAAGGGCGCACCACGATCGGCCGGGATAACCGTGTCTTTCAGTTTGCGTCACTCGGGGCCATTCCGCAGGACAAGAAATACGCCGGCGAGCCGACGCAGCTGGTGATCGGTGACCGCAACACCATCCGCGAGTTCTGCACCTTCAATCTGGGCGTTCCGGGTGCGGGCGGCATCACCACCGTGGGCCACGACAACTGGATCATGGCGTACACCCATATCGCGCACGACTGCCATGTGGCCAACCACACCACACTGGCCAACAACACCACGCTGGCCGGGCACGTGCACCTGGCCGACTGGGTGACGGTGGGGGGATTGACCGGCATTCACCAGTTTGTGTCGGTCGGGGCGCACGCCATGATCGGCTTTGCCAGTGCCGTGTCGCAGGACGTGCCGCCCTTCATGCTGGTGGACGGCAATCCGCTCACGGTGCGGGGTTTCAACGTGGTGGGGCTGCGCCGACGTGATTTCTCGCCGTCCCGGATTGCCGGGGTCAAGGCCATGCACAAGGCCCTGTACCGTGACGATCTGACACTGGCGCAAGCCCAGGCGCAGATTGCGTCTTTGGGTGAAAAGCACCCTGAGTCCATGTCAGATATAGAGACTATGCTCTCTTTTTTGAACAATATTTCACCTCAGCGCGGCATCGCCCGCTGACGTCTGCGCCATGACTGCGCCCGACGTTCCTGCCCCGGTTGCGCCCGGCGCCGACCACTGCCCCGCGCCCGGACCGGCGTCGGCGAAACCGGTGCGCGTGGCCATGGTCGCGGGGGAAGCCTCGGGGGATCTGCTGGCCGGCCTGCTGCTGTCGGCCATGCGCGGGCGCTGGCCTGCGCTGGCCGCACAAGGCATCGGCGGGCCGCGCATGGTGACGCAGGGCTTTGACGCCCAGTGGCCCAGCGAGAAGCTGGCGGTGTTTGGTTACATCGACGCGTTGCGCCACTACCGCGAAATCCTGGGCATCCGCAACCAGCTCAAGGCCCGGCTGCTCGGCCAGCGCCCCGACGTGTTCATCGGCATCGACGCGCCCGATTTCAACCTCGATCTGGAAGGCGCGTTGCACGACCAGGGTATCAAGACGGTGCATTTTGTGTGCCCGTCCATCTGGGCCTGGCGGGCCGCGCGGGTTGAAAAAATCCGGCGCAACGTGGACCACGTGTTGTGCATCTTCCCGTTCGAGCCCGAACTGCTGGCCCGCCACGGCGTGGCGGCCACCTACGTGGGGCACCCGCTGGCCAGTGTCATTGCGCTGCAGCCCGACCGTGCTGCGGCCCGGGCCCGACTCGGCCTGGCCCAGGATGCACGCGTCGTGGCCATCCTCCCGGGCAGCCGCCGGGCCGAGGTCAAGCACCTGGCTTCAAGGTTTTTTGAGGCTGCAGCCCTCGTCAATAGGTCATATCCCGCTATTCAATTCGTAGTTCCGGCGGTGCCGACATGGAAGGCACCGATTGAACGGGCGGCTCGCGACGCGGGCCTGGACCACCGGCTCAAGGTGCTGGACGGCGACTCCCACACCGCGCTGGCGGCCTGTGATGTGGCCCTGGTGGCCAGCGGCACCGCGACGCTGGAGGCCGCCCTGTTCAAGCGACCCATGGTGATCGCCTACGCGGTGAACGGGCTGTCCTGGCGCATCATGCGCCCCAAGGCGCTGCTGCCCTGGGTGGGCTTGCCCAACATCCTGCTGCGCGACATGGCGGTGCCCGAGTTGCTGCAACACGCGGCCACGCCGCGGGCGCTGGCCGATGCACTGCTGCACTGGCTGGCCGACCTGGACGGCGCGGGCACGGCCGTGGCCGCGCTCGTACAACGATTCACGGCGCTGCACCACACGCTGCGGCGCGACACCCCGAAACTGGCGACCGATGCGATCGAAAAAATTCTCCAAAGCTGAACAGGCGGCGCTGGCGTGGGACGCTCCGGGGCTGATCGCGGGCGTGGACGAAGCCGGGCGCGGGCCGCTGGCCGGGCCGGTGGTGGCCGCGGCCGTGATCCTGGACGACTTGAACCCCATCAAGGGCCTGGCCGATTCCAAGGTGCTCACGCCGCTGCGCCGCGAACGCCTGTACGACGAAATCCGGGCGCGCGCCCTGTGCTGTTCCGTGGCCGAGGCCACGGTGGAGGAGATCGACCGGCTCAACATCCTGCAGGCCACGATGCTCGCGATGCAGCGTGCCGTTCAGGGGCTTCGGCTCAAACCGGCCAGGGTGCTGGTCGATGGCAACCGGTTGCCCCGGCTGGACATGCTGGCCGAAGCCATTGTCAAGGGCGACACCAAGATTGCGGCCATCTCCGCTGCGTCGATTTTGGCCAAGGTCCATCGGGACCGCCTGTGCCTGGCGCTGGACCAGGCGTTTCCGCAGTACGGCTTTGCGGGCCACAAAGGCTATGGCACGGCCGAACACCTGGCAGCGCTGCGTGCGCACGGGGCGTGCCCGCACCACCGCAGGAGCTTCAGTCCGGTCGCCGGGGTGTTGACGACCATGGGGCCGGACCGATGAAGTCCAATGGCGAAACCGCGCCCGGCGCAGCACTGCCGCCCGCGCGCAGCGCTGAAGTGCAGGTCATCCGCTCGCGCGACAACCCGCTCCTCAAGGCGCTGCGGCGCCTGTCGCAGGACGCCACGGCGTACCGCAAGCTCGGGCGCGTCTGGCTCGAGGGCGACCACCTGTGCAGCGCGGCGCGTGTGCGCGGCGTGCAACCGGCGGTGGCCGTGTTTTGTGAGTCTTTTTGGCATGAAGCCCCCGTCGAATGGTCACAGTTTGCTATAAAAAATATAATTATCAACGATGCCCTGTTTGCGGGCATCAGTGCGCTGGAGTCGCCCGCACGCATGGGTTGCATCCTGGACTTGCCCGCGGCCGTGGCGCCACAGGCTGGCGTGGCCACGGTGGTGCTCGACCGCGTGCAGGATGCGGGAAACGTCGGCTCCATCCTGCGCAGCGCGGCGGCGTTCGGGTTCCGGCAGGTGGTGGCCCTCAAGGGCACCGCGGCGCTGTGGGCGCCCAAGGTGCTGCGCGCCGGCATGGGGGCGCACTTCGGCCTGAAATTGGTGGAGGGCGTTGCTGCCGATGCATTGGCCGCATTGGAACTGCCCCTGCTGACCACCAGCGCGCACGACGGTGAATGGCTGCACCACGCGCGCCTGCCGTATCCCTGTGCCTGGGTGCTGGGCCACGAAGGGCAGGGCGTCAGCGCCGCCATCGCCGCAATGGCAACGCACACGGTTCGGATCGCGCAGCCTGGTGGCGAAGAGTCGCTGAACGTGGCGGCGGCGGCGGCCATTTGCCTCCACACGAGCGGAGTCGGGTCGGGCTTCGGGCTATAATCAGCGGCTATCCCGCAAACCCCGTACGCCTAGCGCTTTCAAGTCATTTCCCACCCGAAAACAGCCGCAGGAACCTCATGCCTGCACGCCGTTTTGGAACGCACTTGGCGTACCCGTAACCATCCGGAGAACCCAGTGCTCTTGTCCCTTCAGGGATCCTTCCCGCCCGCCCTCCTGGCGCTCGCAGACGGCACGGTCTTCCACGGAATTTCGATTGGCGCCCAGGGCACCACGGCCGGCGAGGTGGTGTTCAACACCGCGATCACCGGCTACCAGGAAATCCTCACCGACCCGAGCTACTGCCAGCAGATCGTCACGCTCACCTACCCGCATATCGGCAACTACGGTGTCAACACCGAGGACGTGGAAGCCGACAAAATCCACGCGGCCGGCCTGATCATCCGCGACCTGCCGCTGATCGCCTCCAACTTCCGCGCCACCGCCACACTGTCGCAATACCTCGTGGCCGGCCACACGGTGGCCATTGCCAACATCGACACCCGCCAGCTGACCCGCCTGTTGCGCAGCCGGGGTGCCCAGAACGGCTGCATCGTCGGCCTCGCGCCGGGCGAGAAAATCACCCAGGCTGTGGTGGACCAGGCCGTGGCGTCGGCCCGGGCCGCGCCGGACATGGCCGGGCTGGACCTGGCCAAGGTCGTGTCGGCGCGCGAGCCCTACGGCTGGACCGAGACCGAGTGGACCCTGGGCGAGGGCTACGGCACCCAGGCCGCACCCAAATTCCATGTGGTGGCCTACGACTTTGGCGTCAAAAAGAACATCCTGCGCATGCTGGCCGAGCGCGGCTGCAAGGTCACGGTGGTGCCGGCCCAGACCTCGGCCAAGGATGTGCTCGCGCTCAAGCCCGACGGCATTTTCCTGTCCAACGGTCCGGGCGACCCCGAGCCCTGCGACTACGCCATTGCGGCCACGCGTGAACTTATCGACACCGGAATCCCGACCTTCGGCATCTGCCTGGGCCATCAAATCCTGGCGCTGGCCAGTGGTGCCAAGACCTTCAAGATGAAATTCGGCCACCACGGCGCCAATCACCCGGTCAAAGACCTCGACAACGGCCGCGTCAGCATCACCAGCCAGAACCACGGCTTTGCAGTGGACGAAAAATCGCTGCCCGCCAACCTGCGGCCCACCCACATCAGCCTGTTCGACAACACGCTGCAGGGGCTGGCCCGCACCGACCGGCCGGCGTTCTGTTTCCAGGGCCACCCGGAAGCCTCGCCCGGCCCGCACGACATCGGCTACCTGTTCGACCGGTTCACCGGCCTGATGGACCAAGCCCACGACAAGAAGAACTAAGCCATGCCCAAGCGCACAGACATCAAGAGCGTCCTCATCATCGGGGCCGGCCCGATCATCATCGGACAGGCCTGCGAGTTCGACTACTCGGGCGTGCAGGCCTGCAAGGCGCTGCGCGAAGAAGGCTACAAGGTCATCCTGATCAACAGCAACCCCGCAACCATCATGACCGACCCGGCCACGGCCGACGTCACCTACATCGAGCCCATCACCTGGCAGACGGTCGAGAAGATCATCGCCAAGGAGCGCCCCGACGCCATCCTGCCCACCATGGGCGGCCAGACGGCGCTGAACTGCGCGCTCGATTTGTGGCGCAACGGCGTGCTGCACAAGTACAAGGTCGAGCTCATTGGCGCCACGCCCGAAGCCATTGACAAGGCCGAAGACCGCCTCAAGTTCAAGGACGCGATGACGCGCATCGGCCTCGGCTCGGCGCGCTCAGGCATCGCGCATTCGATGGACGAAGCTTGGGGCGTGCAAAAGACCGTGGGTTTCCCCACGGTGATCCGCCCCAGTTTCACGCTCGGCGGCACCGGCGGCGGCATCGCCTACAACCCCGAAGAGTTCGAGATCATCTGCAAGCGCGGCCTGGAGGCTTCGCCCACCAACGAGCTGCTGATCGAGGAATCGCTGCTCGGCTGGAAAGAGTACGAGATGGAAGTCGTGCGCGACAAGGCCGACAACTGCATCATCATCTGCTCGATCGAAAACCTCGACCCCATGGGCGTGCATACCGGTGACTCGATCACCGTGGCGCCGGCCCAGACGCTGACCGACAAGGAATACCAGATCATGCGCAACGCCTCGCTGGCGGTGCTGCGCGAGATCGGCGTGGACACGGGCGGCTCCAACGTGCAGTTTTCGGTGAATCCGAAAGACGGCCGCATGATCGTCATCGAAATGAACCCGCGCGTGTCGCGCTCCTCGGCCCTGGCCTCCAAGGCCACGGGTTTCCCGATTGCCAAGGTCGCCGCCAAGCTGGCCGTGGGCTACACGCTGGACGAACTGCGCAACGAAATCACCGGTGGCGCCACGCCCGCCAGCTTTGAGCCCAGCATCGACTACGTGGTCACCAAGATCCCGCGCTTTGCGTTCGAGAAATTCCCGACCGCCGACAGCCGCCTGACCACGCAGATGAAATCGGTGGGCGAGGTCATGGCCATGGGCCGCACCTTCCAGGAATCCTTCCAGAAGGCGTTGCGCGGGCTCGAGGTCGGCGTGGACGGCATGAACGCCAAGACCAGCGACCGCGAGGTGCTCGAGAAAGAGCTCGGCGCGCCGGGCCCGGACCGCATCTGGTACGTCGGCGACGCCTTCGAGATGGGCATGACGGTGGACGAAGTCCATGCGCTGACCCAAATCGACCCCTGGTTCCTGGTGCAGATCGAGCAGATCGTCAAGATTGAACTGGAGCTGGAAACGAAGACGCTGGACGAAATCGACCGTGACACGCTGCTGGCGCTGAAGAAAAAAGGCTTTTCCGACCGCCGCCTGGCGCGCCAGCTCAAGACCACCGACGCCGCCGTGCGTGAAAAGCGCCACGTGCTGGGGGTGCGGCCGGTCTACAAGCGCGTGGACACCTGCGCGGCCGAATTCGCCACCAACACCGCCTACATGTACTCGACGTACGAGGAGGCCGCCTACGGTGGCCAGGCCGAGTGCGAGGCCGAGCCGACCGCCAACAGGAAAATCATGGTGCTCGGTGGCGGGCCCAACCGCATCGGCCAGGGCATCGAGTTTGATTACTGCTGTGTGCACGCCGCGCTCGCCATGCGCGAAGACGGCTACGAGACCATCATGGTCAACTGCAACCCCGAGACGGTCTCCACCGACTACGACACCTCGGACCGCCTGTACTTCGAGCCGCTGACGCTCGAAGACGTGCTGGAAATCGTGGACAAGGAAAAGCCGCTGGGCGTGATCGTGCAGTACGGTGGCCAGACGCCCCTGAAGCTCGCACTTGACCTGGAAGCCAACGGCGTCCCCATCATCGGCACCAGCCCCGACATGATCGACGCGGCCGAAGACCGCGAGCGCTTCCAGAAGCTGCTGCACGCCCTGGGCCTGCGCCAGCCGCCCAACGCCACGGCCCGCACCGAACCCGAGGCGCTGGAGAAAGCCGCCGCCCTGGGCTATCCGCTGGTGGTGCGCCCGAGCTACGTGCTGGGAGGCCGGGCCATGGAGATCGTGCACGAACAGCGCGACCTGGAGCGCTACATGCGCGAGGCCGTCAAGGTCAGCCATGACTCGCCGGTGCTGCTGGACCGCTTCCTCAGTGACGCCATTGAATGTGACGTGGACTGCCTGCGCGACCCTGACGGCAAGACCTTCATCGGTGGCGTGATGGAGCACATTGAACAGGCCGGCGTGCACAGTGGCGACTCGGCCTGCTCGCTGCCGCCCTATTCGCTGTCCCAGGCCACGGTGGACGAACTCAAGCGCCAGTCGGCTGCCATGGCCGAAGCGCTGAATGTGGTGGGGCTGATGAACGTGCAGTTTGCCATCCAGGAGGTGGAAGAGAACGGGCTGAAGAAAGACGTGATCTTCGTGCTCGAAGTCAACCCGCGCGCTTCGCGCACCGTGCCGTTTGTCAGCAAGGCCACGGGCATCCAGTTGGCCAAGGTGGCCGCGCGTTGCATGGCCGGGCAGACGCTGGCTTCACAAGGCATCACCCAGGAGGTGACGCCGCCGTACTTCAGCGTGAAGGAGGCGGTGTTTCCGTTCGTCAAGTTCCCCGGCGTGGACACCATTCTCGGCCCCGAAATGAAATCCACCGGCGAGGTCATGGGCGTGGGCAAGACCTTCGGCGAGGCCTTCGTCAAGAGCCAGATCGGCGCCGGTACCAAGTTGCCGCGGCCGACCGACGACGTGCGAAAGGTCTTCCTCACCGTCAAGAACAGCGACAAGCCGCGGGCTGTGGACATTGCACGTGCGCTGGCCGCCATGGGCTTCGATCTGGTGGCCACCAAGGGCACTTCGGCCGCCATCACTGCCGCCGGCATTGCCTGCGTGACGGTCAACAAGGTCACGGAAGGGCGCCCGCACGTGGTCGACATGATCAAGAACAACGAGATCGCACTGGTCATCAACACTGTGGAAGAGCGCCGCAATGCGATTGCCGACTCGCGCGCCATCCGCACGTCGGCCCTGCTGGCGCGCGTGACCACCTACACCACGATCGCCGGCGCGGAAGCGGCGGTCGAGGGCATGAAGTACATGGACGACCTTGACGTCATCTCCGTCCAGGAAATGCACGCCCAACTGGCCACCTGAACGCCATTGACCATGTTGAGCCGCCGGGCCGCCGCAAGGCAGGATCTACCCCCTCGGTAACAGCGCGCCCCACGCAGTGGGCCAGCGTGGGGGGCTTGGACGCCGCGACGGTTCACGGCATAATTGCAGCGATCCCGACCCTCTACCGCCGAGCGACATCGCCCGGCGGTTTGCTTTTAAGGTTTCAAAAAAATTATGGCCACCATTCCCATCACCACACGCGGCGCCGAAAAGCTCAAGGCCGAACTGCACAAGCTCAAGACGGTGGACCGACCGTGGGTGATCAATGCCATTGCCGAAGCGCGCGCGCAGGGCGACCTGAGCGAGAACGCCGAATACGAAGCCGCCAAGGACCGCCAGGGCTTCATCGAAGGGCGCATCCTGGAAATTGAAAGCAAGCTGGCCGCGGCGCAGATCATCAATCCAGCGGCCGTGGACGCCGGTGGCAAGGTGGTGTTTGGCACCACGGTCGAGCTCGAAGAGGAAGCCTCGGGCGAGCGCGTCAGGTACCAGATCGTCGGCGAAGACGAAGCCGACCTCAAGCTGGGCCTGGTCAACATCAGCAGCCCGATTGCCCGGGCCCTGATCGGCAAGGAAGAGGGCGACACCGCCGAGGTGCAGGCGCCGGGTGGTGTCAAGCGCTTCGAGATCGTGGCGGTTTCGTACCTCTGATACGGTTTCGCCTTCAAACGTATCACTGCGTGGGTTCGCCTTGCCCTACGCTTGAATGCAAAACCATATGACCATGTTGCAGCGGTTGCCCGGCTTTGCGGCTGCGCTTTGGTGGGCCAGCCTGACCGTGGTGGGCTTTCTGGTCGTGCCGCTGCTGTTCAAGTTTTTGCCCACACCGGCCATGGCCGGCAACATGGCCGCGAAGCTGTTTGCGGCGCAGACCTGGGTGTCACTGGGCTGCGGCTTGCTGTTGCTGATGTTTTCATCGCCAAAAAGCCGTCTTCCCCCCGCAGAATGGTCAAAGTCAGCTATTGTTTTTATAGTTTTCGGGCTTCTGCTGGCCTTGCTCTCGGAGTTTGCCGTGGCCCCACGGATCGTGGCCCGTGAGAACCTGAAGCTCTGGCACAGCGTGGGAACGGCGCTGTATGTGCTTCAGTGGGTGAGCGCTGCAGCGGTGCTTTGGCGGGTGCTGGGCGGCCGCCCCCGCTCCTGAGCGGCCGACGTTTATTCGCGCCAGTGTTCGGCCACCCAGCCGGCCGGCTGAATAAAGCGAAAGCGCCGGTTGCGCCGCCCCGCCAGCGCGTCGGGCGGATTGCATTCGCCGTGGAAGATCACGATGCGCGCGCCGACCGGCACAAAGGGTGGGCGCCAGTAATTGGTGGGCCAACGTGGAATGCCGTGGTACTTGAAGCTGGGGCACCATTCGGCAGGCCAGTACTCAAGCTTGGCCTGGCGGTGCAAAAAGTCAGACAAGTAGGCCTGTTCGTTGCGGAATTTGCGGCGGATTTCGTCGAAATGCGTGCGGAAATATGCCAGCACGTCCGGATGGGCGCCGATCTCGAAGCGGTACACGGACGAATTGCCGGTGATGCGCCAGGGACGTTTGTAGTCGTGGATGATCAGGAACTTGCCGGGCACTTCAAAAAACGCGTCGAGGCTGCCGACCACCACCACGTCCACGTCCAGAAACAGCGCAGTGCCCTTGAGGCCATGCAGGTCGGCGGCAAACGACACCAGCTTGGTCCAGCCGCGCTCCGGAATGCCCGGCGGCAAGTCCAGCGGCGGAATGGGAAGGCAGTCGACCTCGGGGCGGATGCCCTGGGCGTCGTCGGTCAGACAGACCATCCGGAAATCGCCGCTCAGATGGCGGCGCACCATGGCGTACAGGCGGTTGACGTACTCGGGCCCGTATTTGGTGCCCCATTTCATGCAGATGACATTGCGCGGGGTCGCGCGGTCCGTCGCCATCGTCGCCTCAGTCAAGGCGCCCCTTCTTCACGGACTTTTTCCTGGGCTTGGCGCGTTTGACCTGGCCGCCTGGCGTGAGGCGCTGGTTGCCCAGCACCCGCAGGGTCTTGACTTCGGGGCGCTGGCCACCACGGCTGCTGTATTTGAGGACCTTGAAGTCGCGCGGGCCGGGCATGCGGTCTTCATCCACCGCCTTTTCCTTAGGGGCCTGGGGCCGCCACAGCACCAGCAGCTTGCCGATGTGCTGGATCGGCGCGGCGTTGAGGTCGTTGGCCAGGGTCTGGAACATCAGTTCGCGCGCGGCGCGGTCATCGCCAAGCACGCGGATCTTGATCAGGCCGTGGGCGTTCAGGGCGTGGTCGGCTTCCTTGCGGATGGCGGGGGTCAGGCCGTCGTTGCCGATCATGACCACCGGGTCGAGATGGTGCGCCTCGGCGCGGTGGACCTTGCGCTGGGCCGGAGTGAGCTGGATTTGGGGCATGGCCGTATTATCGAGCCTTGCCCGGCCCTCTACCGTCATCGATGGTGCGATTGGCGCATCCGGCTGCGGCACAAGGCGTCATGAAGGTCAAAACACAAAGCAAGAAGGTCAACAAGGCGTGGCTCAACGACCACGCCAACGACCCGTGGGTGAAACTCGCCAAAAAAGAGGGTTTTCGCGCGCGCGCCGCCTACAAGCTCAAGGAAATCGACGAAAGCCTGGGCCTGATCCGGCCCGGCCATGTGGTGGTCGATCTGGGGTCGACGCCGGGTGCCTGGAGCCAGTACGTGCGGCGCAAACTGTCGCCTTCGGGGGCTGCCGTGGGCGCGCTCAACGGGACCATCATCGCGCTCGATGTGCTGCCCATGGAGCCGGTGGAGGGCGTTGTTTTCCTGCAAGGTGATTTTCGCGAACCCGAGGTGCTGGCGCGGCTGGAAGACGCCCTGCAGGGTCGGCCGGTGGACGTGGTGGTGTCGGACATGGCGCCCAACCTGTCGGGGGTGGAAGGGGTGGACGCCGCCCGTATTTCCCATCTGGTGGAGCTGGCGATCGATTTTGCCCGCATGCACCTCAAGCCTGAGGGTGCGCTGGTGGCCAAGGTGTTCCATGGCAGCGGCTACACCCAGCTGGTGCAGTTGTTCAAGGACACGTTTCGCGTGGTCAAGCCGGTCAAGCCCAAGGCGTCGCGGGACAAGTCGTCCGAGACGTTTCTTGTGGGCATCGGGCTCAAACCGCATTGAACGGTGGCCCTGTTGGCGTGATCTTCGTCAACGCGCCGGGCCTGCGGCGCAACAAACCCTTGCATACGCCGGGGCTGCTGCATGCAAAAACTGTCCCCGATGGCCTTGAAACGCCTAAAATGACTCGCAAGTAGCTTCTCATTCGCAGAAGTCATCGTTACTGGAGCCTCGCTTGAACAATCAGTGGTTCTCGAAAATTGCCGTCTGGCTCGTGATTGCCATGGTGCTGTTCACGGTTTTCAAACAGTTCGACACCCGTGGCGCCGCCGGTGCCGGGTATGTCGGCTATTCCGATTTCCTGGAAGAAGTCCGCAACAACCGCATCAAGACAGCCACCATCCAGGAGGGCCAGGGCGGCACCGAGATCGTGGCCGTGACCAATGACGACCGCCGCATCCGCACGACCGCCACCTACCTGGACCGTGGCCTCGTAGGCGACCTGATCGCCAACGATGTCAAGTTCGACGTCAAGCCGCGTGAAGAGGGCTCGCTGCTCATGACCCTGCTGGTCAGCTGGGGTCCGATGCTGCTGTTGATCGGTGTCTGGATCTACTTCATGCGCCAGATGCAGGGCGGCGGCAAAGGGGGCGCGTTCAGCTTTGGCAAGTCAAAGGCGCGCTTGCTCGACGAAAGCGCCAACACGGTGACCTTTGCCGACGTGGCCGGTTGCGACGAGGCCAAGGAAGAAGTCAAGGAAGTCGTCGATTTCCTCAAGGACCCACAAAAATTCCAGAAACTGGGCGGCCGCATTCCCCGTGGCCTGCTGCTGGTGGGCCCTCCGGGCACCGGCAAGACGCTATTGGCCAAGGGCATTGCGGGCGAAGCCAAGGTGCCGTTCTTCAGCATCTCGGGCTCGGACTTCGTGGAGATGTTCGTCGGCGTGGGGGCATCCCGCGTGCGCGACATGTTCGACAACGCCAAGAAAAACGCGCCGTGCATCATCTTCATTGATGAAATAGACGCCGTGGGCCGTCAGCGCGGCGCGGGCCTGGGCGGTGGCAACGACGAACGTGAGCAGACGCTCAACCAGATGCTGGTCGAGATGGACGGGTTCGACACCAACGCCGGTGTCATTGTGGTGGCGGCCACCAACCGGCCGGACATACTGGATGCGGCGCTGCTGCGCCCCGGCCGCTTTGACCGCCAGGTCTATGTGACGTTGCCCGACATCCGAGGCCGCGAGCAGATTCTCAACGTGCACATGCGCAAGATCCCCATCGGTCAGGACGTGGCTCCCGCAATCATCGCGCGCGGCACTCCCGGCATGAGCGGCGCTGATCTGGCCAACCTTTGCAACGAGGCGGCCCTCATGGCCGCACGCCGCAACGCGCGCGTGGTCGAAATGGTCGACTTCGAAAAGGCCAAGGACAAGATCCTCATGGGCCCCGAGCGCAAGAGCATGGTCATGCCCGAGGAAGAGCGCCGCAACACGGCTTACCACGAGTCGGGCCACGCGCTGATCGGCAAGCTGCTGCCCAAGTGCGACCCGGTGCACAAGGTCACCATCATTCCGCGCGGCCGCGCGCTCGGCGTGACCATGAGCCTGCCGGCGCAGGACCGCTACAGCTACGACAAGGACTACATGCTGAACCAGATCAGCATGCTGTTTGGTGGCCGTATCGCCGAAGAAGTGTTCATGCACCAGATGACCACGGGCGCCAGCAACGATTTCGAGCGCGCCACCACCATCGCCCGCGACATGGTCATGCGCTATGGCATGACCGACGCGCTCGGCCCCATGGTGTACGCAGAGAACGAGGGTGAGGTTTTCCTGGGCCGCTCGGTCACCAAGACCACCAACATGAGCGAGTCCACCATGAAAAAGGTGGATGACGAAGTGCGCAAGATCATCGACGGGCAGTACGCGCTGGCGCGCAAGCTCATCGAGGAAAACAGCGACAAGATGCATGCGATGGCCAAGGCCCTGCTGGAATGGGAAACCATCGATTCCGAACAGCTTGACGACATCATGGCCGGGCGTGAGCCGCGCCCCCCCAAGGACTGGTCGCCGCGGATTCCGCCGTCGGGCAGCGGTGGTGACGGCGGGGCCCCGGCGGTCAAGCCTGACCCGACGCCCAACGCTGCCTGAGGCTGCTTGGCCTGGTGGCCCGGTGACAGCGCGCAATCAGCGGCACGGTGTCGACGCCATGAACAGGATGGACGGCTTGTAGCGATCCGGAGACCATCAGCGCCATTCACTCTGCGGGGCTTCGGCCCCGCTTGCATTTCTCAGCATGATCTGGCAAACCTCGCGTTTCAACATTGATCTGGCCCGACCGCAGGTCATGGGCATCGTCAACGTCACGCCGGATTCGTTTTCTGACGGCGGGCAGCATGCCTCGACCGCCGCTGCACTTGCGCATTGCGAGCGCCTGTTGATGGACGGTGCAGACATTCTGGACATTGGCGGCGAGTCCACCCGGCCTGGCGCCGTGCCCCTGCCGCTGGACGAGGAGTTGGCGCGGCTGCTGCCGGTGGTGCGCGGGGCGGTGCAACTGGGGGTGCCCGTTTCGGTCGACAGCTACAAGCCCGTCGTGATGCAGGCCATGCTGGACCTCGGGGCGGACATCGTCAATGACATCTGGGCCTTGCGCCAGCCGGGTGCGGCTGCGGTGGTGGCCGGGCACCCGGGTTGTGGGGTCTGCCTCATGCACATGCACGGCGAGCCCAGAACCATGCAGCTGCAGACCATGACAGGCGATGTGGTGCCGCAGGTGCGGGATTTTCTTGTCACCGCGGCAACAGCGCTGCAGGCCCAGGGTGTAGCCGCCGGGCGTATCGTGATGGACCCGGGCATTGGATTCGGCAAATCCGTTGCGCAGAATTTTGCCCTGCTGGCGCGGCAGGAGGAACTGGTCGCGGCAGGGTATCCTTTGCTGGCGGGGTGGTCGCGCAAATCATCACTCGCGGCCGTCGCGGCCGTGCCGGCGATGGCCGACCGCATGGTGCCGAGCGTGGCCGCGGCCCTGCTGGCCGTGCAGCGTGGTGCCTGTGTCGTGCGTGTGCACGACGTGCGCGAGACCGTGCAGGCGCTTCAGGTGCTGGCTGCGGTGAACGCCACCCGTGGGGAGAATTAAATCGATAGCAGAAAATCAAGGAAGGGTGAGGGAATGACACGAAAATACTTTGGGACTGACGGCATCCGCGGCACCGTGGGGCAAGCGCCGATCACGCCCGACTTTGTGCTGCGGCTGGCGCACGCCGTGGGCCGTGTACTCAAGCGCACCCAGGCGCGGCCGACCGTGTTGATCGGCAAGGACACCCGCATTTCGGGCTACATGCTGGAGAGCGCGCTGGAGTCGGGCTTCAATTCGGCGGGGGTTGATGTGGTGCTGCTCGGGCCGCTGCCGACGCCCGGGGTGGCGTATCTCACGCGGGCGCAGCGCGCCAGCCTGGGGGTGGTGATCAGCGCCAGCCACAACGCGTTTCCCGACAACGGGATCAAGTTTTTCAGCGCCAAAGGCACCAAGCTCAGCGACGAATGGGAGCAGGCGGTAGAGGATGCGCTGCAAGAGGCTCCGGTGTGGGCAGACTCCGCCAATCTGGGCAAGACGCGGCGGCTCGACGATGCCGCAGGCCGGTACATCGAGTTTTGCAAAAGCACCTTCGCCTCCGACCTCACGCTGCGTGGCATGAAAATCGTCGTGGACGCAGCGCATGGCGCCGCGTATCACGTTGCGCCCACGGTGTTTCACGAGCTGGGCGCCGAAGTGGTGGCCATCGGCTGCGCGCCCGATGGGCTGAACATCAATGACCATGTCGGGGCGACCCATCCGCAAACGCTGGTCGACGCCGTCAAGGCGCACAAGGCCGATTACGGCATCGCGCTGGACGGTGACGCCGACCGGCTGCAAATGGTGGATGCGACCGGGCGGCTCTACAACGGCGATGAACTGCTGTATCTGCTGGCCGATGACCGGCTCGGGCGCGACGAGCACGTGCCCGGCGTGGTGGGCACGCTCATGACCAACATGGCGGTAGAACTGGCGCTGCAGGCCAAGGGCGTGAAGTTTGTGCGTGCCAAGGTGGGCGACCGGTATGTGCTGGAGGCGCTGGACCAGCACCGCTGGCTCCTGGGTGGCGAAGGCTCGGGTCACCTGCTGGTGCTCGACAAGCACACCACCGGCGATGGCCTCATCAGCGCATTGCAGGTCCTGCAGGCCTGTGCCCGAAGCGGCATGACCCTGGCCGAACTCCTCAAGGCCGTGACCTTGTTCCCGCAGGTGCTCATCAATGTGCGGGTGCAACCTGGTTTTGACTGGAAGGCCAATGCGCGCCTCGCCACCGAGATGAAGGCGGTGGAGGCCGAGCTGGGGCAGGGTGGACGGCTCCTGATCCGCGCCAGCGGAACCGAGCCCCTGTTGCGCGTGATGGTCGAAGCGCGCGACGCCACGCAGGCGCAGGCCTGCGCCCGGCGCCTGGCCGACATCGCGAGCGCGGGCTGATGTTGCAAATTGTCACGGCCGACTGGGCCCAGCCCGAACACGCCCGGGCCGTTGTGACCCTGCTTGACGCTTATGCGAGCGATCCGGCGGGTGGCGGCGAGGGGCTGAGCCCGTTCACCCGCGACAACCTGGTGCGTGAGCTGGCGGCGCGCCCGCAGGCCTTCAGTGTGCTGGCGTTGGATGGCGATCTCCCGGTGGGGCTGGTCAATTGTTTTGAGGGGTTTTCCACCTTTGCCTGCCGTCCGCTGGTGAATGTGCACGACGTGGTGGTGCTTGGCCACCATCGCGGCCAGCGCATCGGCGAGAAAATGCTGGCGCATGTGGAGCAGATGGCGCGCGCACGCGGGGCCTGCAAGCTGACCCTGGAGGTGTTGTCCGGCAACCGCAGTGCGGGGCGGCTGTATGAACGGGTCGGTTTCGCGGCCTACCAGCTCGATCCGGCGTTGGGGCAGGCGCAATTTCTGCAAAAATGGCTGGATTGACAGGTTGAGGCTTGATCAATCCTTTTTTTGTAGCAAACTATGTCTATTCGACGGGGGTTTGCAACATTTTTCACTAACTTTTCGATGAAAGTAAACTTTTGGAAGATTCCTCACTCCAAGTGTGGATTCCGGCAAAAATTCAATTTATTTTGTCTGGCATCAAAATAGTTGTAATGAATTCATGATTTTCACGTCCAACCCCATTGGGCTAGCTTTGTCCAATCGATTGACCCATCCACCGAGGAGATTTGAATGAACCCATCCCACACCGCCACCCGTTCCGCATTGCTGGCCACCCTGATGGGGCTGGCACTGGCCGCACCCGCCGCTTTTGCCCAGAATCCCTGCGCCGCCAAGAACCCTTGCGCTGCGAAAAAAGCCAATCCCTGCGCTGCCAAGAACCCCTGCGCTGCCAAGAACCCCTGCGCTGCCAAGAACCCGTGTGCTGCGAAGAACCCGTGTGCTGCGAAGAATCCTTGCGGTGCGAAGAACCCCTGCGGCGCCAATCCCTGCGCGGCCAAGGTGGACCCCAAGCTCGTGACGCGCCCCAAGGGCACCAAGCTGGCCAAGGGCAACCATGCCGAGCTGGTTGCGGAGGGCAAGAAACTGTGGAATGACACCACGCTGTCGACCAATGGCTTGTCGTGCAACACCTGCCACAACAACGGCGCCGCCTTCAACAACACCTTTGCCAAGGCCTACCCGCACTTCGTGCAGATGGCCGCTGACCAGGGTGGTTTCAAGAAAATCTCGCTCGACGAAATGAACCAGTTCTGCCTGGTCGTTCCGATGGCTTCCAAGCCGCTGGGCTGGGAGTCCAAGGAGCTCGCTGCATTGACCGCCTACACGGCCGAAGTGCAGAAATCGTTCAAGCCCACCAAGGGCGCGGCCAAGAGCAACCCGTGCGGTGCCAAGAATCCCTGCGGCGCCAAGAACCCTTGCGCCGCCAAGAATCCCTGCGCAGCGAAAAACCCCTGCGCCGCCAAGAAGTAAGCATTGCGCAGATGCCCGGTCGGGCATCTCCTCCAAAGGCCGTAGCGCATGGCGCTGCGGCCTTTTTTCATGCTTGCCTGACCCGGGCGTGCGGTGCCAGACGGCACGACATGGCTTGGCATGATGCAAAAAACAGCACGTCTTCTGCGCCCATGAAACGCCCCCTCCGAGGACCGGATATTTTGATGGCATCATTGCCACCCGGAAATGGCATCCGCGACCAGCAACCGGCAATCGGGCACGCATCATGACCTCAGCGTCTTCACCCTCCTATCTCATCCAACCGTTTCTGGAACCTTTGGGTGTCGATGAATTGCTCGCCATGCTGGCCGCGGGCGAGGACATCCTTGAGTGCTACCGCGTTCTCGCCAAAGGAGAGATCAACATCGTGGGAGAGATGCTGCGCGGGCAGGGCGAGTTCATCGAGTTGAACCATTACCCCGATGACGACGTGTTTGACCGCGAGAGTCACTCGCAGTACTACTACCACGCCCACCGCGGCATGGACGGCGAGCACGGTCATTTTCATACCTTTGTCCGGCCGGGCGGCATGCCCGAGGGCATGCGGCCGATCACCGCCAAGACCACCGAACCCTGGCCGACCGGTGCGGATGCCTTGTCGCATCTGGTGGCGATCTCGATGGACGACTACGGCTTTCCCATCGGCCTGTTCACCACCAACCGCTGGGTGACCGGTGAAGCCTGGTACGCCGCCACCGATGCGGTCCGCCTGCTGCACCAATTCCAGGTCGACCACGCCGCCCCGTCGTGGCCGGTCAACCGCTGGATCAGCGCGATGTTTGTACTGTTCCGCCCGCAAATGGCGGCCCTGATCGAGGCGCGCGACCTGGCCGTGACTCAGTGGGCTGAGAAATATCCGCGCAAGGATGTGTTTGAAGACCGCAAGCTCGACATCACGAGCCAGTTGCCGATCTCGGTGGATGCCCAGATGTCCGCCATCAGGGCCCGGCTGGAACAGGGCTGACGTCGGGTTTTCCTTGGGTGCGTTGCGCGGGCGCGCAGGTCAGGCGACGCGACTTGGGGTGGTAAACCAACCCTGGGTGCGGTTGACGATCGCCACCAGCGACAGCATCACCGGCACTTCCACCAGCACGCCCACCACCGTGGCGAGGGCTGCCCCCGAGTTCAGGCCGAACAGCGATATGGCGACCGCCACCGCCAGTTCGAAGAAGTTGGAGGTGCCGATCAGGCAGGCCGGCCCCGCGATGTTGTGCGGCAACTTCAAGGCTTTGGCGCCGAGGTAAGAGACGATGAAAATGCCGTAGCTCTGCACGATCAGCGGCACGGCGATCATGGCAATCACCAGGGGCTTGGCCACGATGGTTTCGGCCTGAAATCCGAACAGCAGCACGACCGTGGCAATCAGCCCGACAATGGACCAGGGCTTGAGCACCGCCACAAAATCCTCAACCGCATGCCCGGACCGGCGCATCAGAAAGTGGCGCGTGACCATGCCGGCGGCCAACGGCAGAACGACATACAGCACCGTGGACAGCACCAGCGTCTCCCATGGCACCGTGACGTTGGTCACACCCAGCAAAAAGGCCGCAATGGGCGCAAAGGCCACCACCATGATGAGGTCGTTGATCGACACCTGCACCAGCGTGTAGTTGGCGTCACCCTTGACCAGTTGGCTCCATACGAACACCATGGCCGTGCACGGCGCCACGCCCAGCAGGATCATGCCGGCGATGTATTCGCTGGCCGACTTCGGGTCGACCCACGGTGCAAACACATGCTGAAAAAACAGCACGCCGAGGGCCGCCATCGTGAATGGCTTGATGAGCCAGTTCACCACCAGCGTCAGCATCAGGCCTCTGGGTTTTTTGCCCACGTCTTTCACGGCCGACCAGTCGATCTGGATCATCATCGGGTAAATCATCACCCAGATGAACACGGCCACCACCAGGTTGACATGCGCCCATTCCAGCCGCGCCACCGCCTGAAACACCGACGGCATCGCCAGCCCCAGAATCACGCCGCCAAGGATTGCCAGCCCGACCCAAAGCGTCAGGTATCGCTCAAAACGGCCCATCATTGCGCCTCTTCAGTGGAGGTGGTGGCCGCGAGTTCGCGCGCACGGGTCTGCAGCCTGAGCTTGTCCAGCCCCGCGAGCGGCAGGTTCGCCAGCAGTTCCAGGCGGCGACGCATCGCGTGCAGGGTCTGGCGAAAAGCTTCCAGTTGCTGGGCCGGCGTGCCTTGCACCTCCGACGGGTCGGGGTAGCCCCAGTGCGCCGTGGCGGGCTGGCCAGGCCAGAACGGGCAGACCTCGCCCGCGGCGTTGTCGCACACGGTGATCACCAGATCCATCCGCGGGGCGTCGGCTGTGCCGAACACGTCCCAGCTTTTGCTGCGAAGGCCGTCGGTGGCGATGCCGGCCATGGCCAGCACCTGCAATGCCATGGGATTGGGTTGCTGGTTTTCGCGCGGGCTGCTGCCCGCCGAAAACCCCTTGAAACGTGCCTGCCCCAAGTGGTTGAGCAGGGCTTCGGCCAGGATGCTGCGCGCCGAGTTGTGCGTGCACAGAAAGAGAATGTTGATGGGTTGGTCAGTCATGGTCTGGGGTGGTGCAGGAGGTGGAAATGTCGGTGACCTCGCAGGCCTGCCCCTGGCAGCAGTGCTCGGTCAGATACGCCAGTACGGCGTTCATGCGGGCGAATTCGGCGCGGTAAATCAGGTGGCGGCCTTGGGGTTCGCTGGACACCAGGCCCGCGTGGGTGAGTTCTTTCAGGTGAAACGACAGGCCGCTGGGCGCAACCCCGAGCTGCGCTGCCATCACTCCGGGCGTGAGCCCCTGCGGCCCGGCGACCACCAGGGCGCGGAACGCGGCCAGGCGCTGCGGCTGCGCCAATGCGGCCAATGCGCGGACGATCCCGGAGGTACTGGCAGAAGATGGCGCATCAATAATTTCCATATTTCAATGATAGTTGAAATATTGACGGGTTGCAATGGAAACTCGCTGAGGCAAGAAAAGATTGTCCTGAATAGATAGCAAACTATGACCAAATGACGGGGGCTAATGGCGATTTTTGTCATAAAAACGTCATGCAAGTGCCATTCCGTTGTCATGCCTGTGGGCCAGACTGCAAGCGTCCCAACACAACGCTCACCAAGGAATTCGCCATGAATGAATTGCCCAACCCCACCTTCGCGCTGTCGCCCGCTTCCCCCTCGCGGAGGTCACTTCACCGACCTTCTCCAGCCATCCCCGCGGCGCATGGCGTGGTTGCACCGGGTGGGTTTACGGTGGCGTGGGCGCACCATCTGGACGAAATTCGCCAGGCGCAGCGTCTGAGATACCGCATTTTTGCGGGTGAAATGGGGGCGCGGCTGAACACGCCCGTTGCCGGCCACGACGTGGACCTGTTTGACGATTTTTGCGAGCACCTGCTGGTGCGCGAAGTGGCCACGCAAGAGGTGATCGGCACCTACCGTGTGCTCACACCCGCGCAGGCCCGCCGCGTGGGCAGCACCTACAGCGACACCGAGTTCGACCTGACCCGCCTGCGCGGCCTGCGCGCGCGCATGGTCGAGCTGGGTCGCAGCTGCGTGCACCCGGCGCACCGCCAGGGCGGGGTGATCCTGGCGCTGTGGGGCGCGCTGGCCGAGTTCATGACGCGCAACCAGCTTGACACCATGATCGGTTGCGCCAGCATTCCGATGCTGCACAACGGCGTGGTGAGCGGCGACGCGGCCGCCAGCATCTGGCGTCAGGTCAGCCAGACCCATCTGGCGCCGATCGACCTTCACGTGCGCCCGCGCCTGGCCCTGCCCGTGGAGCAGCTCGACAATTCGCTGGACATCGAACCGCCCGCGCTGATCCGGGGTTACCTGCGGCTGGGCGCCAAGGTGCTCGGCGCCCCCGCATGGGACCCGGACTTCAACACCGCCGACCTGCCCATGCTCATGCGCATCGCCGACCTGCCTGCGCGCTATCGCAAGCACTTTTTGGGGGCTTGATGGGGGCGGCGTTGGCTGCCCCCGTGGAATGCCCGCTTGAGCCATGCACGACCCCGTGTGCATGGCTGGTGCAGCGGCTGAGGGCTGACCGTGGTCGAGCGTTGTCACTGTATTGACACATAAGTGTCATTCAATCGGGGGTTGTCAAAGACCTTTCGAAGGCTGCCGTGTTGTCAAACCGAATACTCTTCCCGCCATGCCTGCGCCTGTGATGCTTGGTTCCGCCAAGGGCCAACCTGTAGCGGTATCGCTGCTGGACCGCGATCACAGCATTCTTGCGTTCAACGAGCGCGTGCTGGATTGGGCCTACCGTGCCGACGTGCCCTTGCTGGAGCGTTTGAAGTTTCTTTGCATCGTCTCGTCCAATCTGGATGAGTTTTTTGAAGTCCGGGCAGAGCCTCACACCCGTGCCATGCAGGCGGGGGTTCGTAAAGGGCTGTACACCGTCGAATCATTTGGCGCGCTGGCCGCGGCGGCGCACGACCTGGTGGCACGGCAATACGCGCTTTACAACGACGATCTGATGCCTGCGTTTGAAAAGCAGGGCATCAAGATCGTGGCGCATGGCGAGCGCAATGCCGCACAAAGGCATTGGGTGGACGAATATTTTCATCGTGAAGTCCGGCCGCTGCTGATCCCCGTGGGGCTGGACCCGGCGCACCCGTTTCCGCAGGTGGCCAACAAGTCGTTGAACTTCATCGTGCGCCTGGGCGGACGCGACGCCTTCGGCCGCGCCAACGAGATCGGCATTGTCAAGGTGCCGCGGGTGTTGCCGCGGCTCATCCGCATGCCCGACAAGGTGTCGGGAAAGCGCACATTGGCCGTTTCGCTGTCCAGCGTGATCCGGGCGCACCTGCACAGCCTGTTTCCCGGTCGGGATGTGGGGCAGTTCTCGCAGTTTCGCGTCACCCGCCATTCCGATCTGGCCGTGGACGAGGACGATGTGCGCAACCTGCGCATGGCGTTGCGCCAGGGCCTGCAGCAACGCCATTACGGCGCAGCGGTTCGGCTGGAGGTCTCAGCCGGGTGCTCAGAGTACCTGTCGCGCTTTTTGCTGACGCAGTTCGACTTGCCCGACGCCGCCCTGTACCGCGTCCACGGGCCTGTCAATCTGGTTCGGTTGACGCAGCTCATTGATCTGGTGGACGGCCCCAAGGCCCAAACCCTGCGGTTCGCGCCTTTCACACCGCGCTTTGCGACCCAGATGCCGTTGGGTCAACCGATTTTCCAGCGCTTGCGTGAAGGCGATGTGCTGATTCACCAACCTTACGAAAGCTTTGACGGAGTGCTGGAGTTCCTGCGGCAGGCGGTTGACGACCCCGACGTGCTGGCGATCAAGCAGACCATCTACCGCACCGGGACCGATTCGACGCTGATCGACCTGCTCAAGGAAGCGGTCCACCGCGGCAAGGAGGTCACCGCCGTGGTGGAACTCAAGGCCCGTTTTGACGAAGAGGCCAATATCAATTGGGCCGAAATGCTGGAATCCATCGGAGCGCAGGTCGTCTATGGCGTGGTCGGCCTCAAGACGCACGCCAAAATGCTGCTGGTCACGCGGCGCGAGGGCAAGGCGCTCAAGCGCTACGGGCATCTTTCCACCGGCAACTACAACCCGGTCACGGCCCGGCTGTACACCGATTTCAGCCATCTCACGGCGGACGTGCAGATCACGTCCGACATGGAGCATGTTTTTCAGCACCTGGCCAGTCAAAGCCGCCTGCCGCGTCTTCAAAAACTGTGGATGGCACCGTTTTTCCTCCAGCGCAGGTTGATCGAGAAAATCGATCAGTTGGGCCAGGCCGCCTCTGAAGGCAAGGTGTCCCGTCTGGTGGCAAAAATGAATGCCCTGACCGACGAAGACCTGGTCCAGGCCCTTCTGCGCGCCGGCCGACAGGGCGTGAAGATCGACTTGATCGTGCGGGGCGCCTGTGTGTTGCCGGCCCAGGTGCCTGGCGTGTCAGACAACATCCGCGTGCGTTCCATCATTGGCCGCTTCCTGGAGCATTCCCGGGTCTTTTACTTTCGGGTGGGCGACGCCGAAGATCTTTACCTGTCCAGCGCCGACTGGATGAACCGCAACATGCTGCGCCGCATCGAGTTGGCCTGGCCAGTGACCGATCCGGCGTTGCGTCAGCGCATCGTGGACGAATGCCTGGTCGCCGGACTGCACGACGGTCGTGACGCCTGGGACCTGGGCGCGGACGGCAAATACCAGCGCGTGGACCTGAGTCGGCCAGGGCACGGATCGCAGAATGCTCTGATGGCCCGTTATGCGGGCCCCTTGCGCGTGAAGGATTGTTGAGCGTGGACCTGATTCTCTGGCGCCATGCCGAAGCCGAAGAAGCCGCTGAAGGCGCTGACGACTTTCAACGGCCCTTGACGCCGCGCGGGGACAAGCAGGCTGCGCGCATGGCCGCGTGGCTGGACCGTCAACTGCCCGAGGGCGTTCGCGTGCTCAGCAGTCCGGCCCGGCGTTGCGAGCAAACGGCACTCGCCTTGGGCCGCAAGTACAAGCTGCGCGACGAACTGGGGCCGTTTGGGTCCGCGGAAGATCTTCTGCGTGTCGTCCAGTGGCCCCAAACGCGCGCCACCGTCCTGGTGGTGGGGCACCAGCCGGCCTTGGGGCAGGTGATTGCGCAACTGCTGGCCTTGCCAGACGGGGAATGCGCGGTGCGAAAGGGTGCCGTGTGGTGGCTGCGTTGCCGCGAGCGCAACGGGCAGCCCCAGACCGTGGTGGTGACGGTCCAGTCGCCAGACCTGCTTTGAGATGAATCCGCCGCCCTCCAAAAAGGGGCGGCGCGGCACATCACGCTTTGGGACGGCCCGTCTTGATCGCCGGTACGGCGGCCAGCGCGGCGGCAAGGGCGGTATCCGACATGGCGGCGAGGGCCTTGATCCCGGCACGAAGCAGCTCACTTTTCTTGGCCGGCTGGGCCAGCAGGGAGGACCGCAGCTTGAGGTCGTCCAGCACGGCGTATTCCGCTTTCGGGATGGTGAAACTGTCGCGAACGAGCTTGGGCTTTTTCGGCTTCTCGGCCTTGACCGATGGCGCGACCGCAACTTTGGCCAATTTGGCGGCAGGCGCAGGCGCAGGGGCTGGCCTGGCCTTGGCGGCGGGGGCGCGTCGGGCGGGCGATGCCGTCTTGGTGGCGGGTTGAGTGGCTTTTTTACTGGCAGTGACCATGGCGAATTCTGAAGAGTTAAACGATATAAACAGTTTATACCGTTTATCCGGAATGATCAACAGCCGCAGCCACGGAGCTCAAACCGGCGGATTGTCTTGGCCCATGCCAGCACCTCCTCGCGCAGCAGCCACGCCGACTGCGGGTAGGCCTCGGCCCAGCCGGGCCGACAGCTCAGCGCCAACGTGCGATCGGCGCCCAGGGTCAGCGTCAGCCCCGCAAGGTCCGGGTCGCGACGCGCGTGGCACAGGATCACCGCCAGGCGCAGCGACAGCAGCATCTGCACGAAGCCGTCGTCGTCAAAGTCTGCATCGAGCTTGCGCAGCTTGCCGCGGTGGCCCAGCACCAGCAGGCTCAGCCGGTGCAATTCGGGCTGGGCAAAGCCGGGCGCATCGGCGTTGTCCAGGATGTAGGCCCCATGGCGGTGGTAGTCCGAGTGCGAAATCCGGCTGCCAATTTCATGCAGCCGGGCCGCCCATACGAGCTTGCGCGTGGCGCGCTCGGTCTCGGCGGCGGGCGTCGACATCTGGAGTTGCTGAAACAGCGCTGCCGCCACCCGCGCCACGCGGTTGGCCTGCGCCGCATCCACGCCGAACTTGCCGGCCAGACGGTCCACGGTGACGGCGCGCAGGTCGGTTTCAGCGTGTTCACGGTCCAGCAGGTCGTACAGCACGCCGTGGCGCAGCGCGCCCTGCGCGGCATGCATCTCGTCGATGCCCAGCAGGTCGAACACGGCCATGAGCACGCTGACGCCACCGCCAATCACGGGGCGGCGGTCTTCCTTGATGCCGTCGAGCCGGAGCCGATCGGCGTTCTGGGCTTTCAGAAGGCGCTCCAGCAGCCATTGCAGGCCCTCCCGTGTGACGCGGCCCTGGGGCCAACCCGAGGCGGCGAGTGCGTCGCCCACGGCGCCAATGGTGCCCGACGAGCCGTAGGCCACGTCCCAGGTGTCGCGCCGGTAGGCGTCCAGCGCTTCGTCCAGGATGGCCTGCGCGGCAATGCCCGCCCGCTGGAACGCTTCGGCCGTGAACTCGCCACGCGCAAAGTATTTCATCGACCAGGCCACGCTGCCCACGCGGTATGACTCCATGACACGCGCCTGCAGGCCGGTGCCCAGAATCAGCTCGGTGGAGCGGCCGCCAATGTCCACCACCAGCCGCCGCTCGTCCGACTGGGGCAGCAGGTGGGCCACGCCCTGGTAAATCAGCCGGGCTTCTTCGCGGCCCTGAATCACATCGATGGGAAAGCCCAGCACTTCGCAGGCGCGGCCCAGAAATTCATCACGGTTGCGGGCCTCGCGCAGTGTCTGGGTGGCCACGGCACGCACCTGCGACTTGCGCAGGCCCGCCAGCCGCTCGCCAAAGCGCGCCAGGCAGTCCCAGCCGCGCTGCATGGCGGCCAGTGACAGGTTGCGATCGGCGTCGAGGCCGTTGCCCTGGCGGACGGTTTCTTTCAGGTATTCGGTGCGCTGGATCTGGCCGTGGTCAAGGCGCCCGATTTCAAGGCGAAAGCTGTTGGAGCCGAGATCGACGGCGGCGAGGAGGGTTCCGTTTTGCATGGTTTGGGTAGACGTGTGGCGGCCAGCATAGCACCCGCATCGGACGCGACGGCCCTGCAAGCGGGTGGTCGCCGGCGCTTCAACCGACCACACGCCCGTTGGTTCCCAGCATGCTTTGCGTCACGTAATGCGTGCTGCGGTGACGGGCATCGAACGCAATGCGATAGCCCCCCAGGTCCATGCTTGCCCGCCTTTGAAACGCGGCCAGGACCTTCTGACGCGTGGGGGCTTCGTCCATGGCCTGAATCACCTCGAACGTGTAGCGCGCCGCGACAAAGCCCGCCAGGCTCAGCGGGGTGGGCGGCTCATCAAAAAGACGGGCCAGAATTTCGCGATAGCCGCGAACCACCGGCAAGCTGGACGTGACGACGGGCACCGCCTGGGTGCCAATGATCGGGGTGTTGCGGGCAACGCCCATCTGCGCCAGCGTTTGAAGGTTGACGTCGGCCAGGGCAACGATGTAGCGCTGGCGCGTCTGTTGGCTCAGCCCTTGCGCGAACTGCGCCAGCTCGGGTGTACCGCCGAGAAAAATCAGGATGGTTGGGGTGTCCGGCCGCAAATTCTGGCCGAGTGCCAGCAGGTCTTGTGCGGGCGCTGCGGGGGCGTAATGCCGAATCTGCAGCTTCAGCCGGGCGGCCACGCGCGCAAGGTCCTCCCGTTGGCGGGCCAACGCGTCCGCCGAATCGTAAACGGCGCCGAGTTCCGTCACACCCATGACCGACAGTGACTGCAGGGCATGCACGATCTGCTCGTCGCGGGTGGCAAAGATGGGAAAGGTGTGATCGGGCGTGACCTCGCTGGCGCTTTGCAGCCAGGGCGCCACATGGGCCCAGCGGGGATTGTCCTGTTGCAACACCGTCTCGACCTGTTCGGCCGCGGCGCTCCCGGCGCTGCCGCAAAGCGCGATGCAGGCCGGGTTGTCGCGCAGTGGCTGCAGCCCGTTGCGCACACTGGCCAGCGAGCCGTCCACCTCGATCACCCGGTGGTCGATCCGCTGGCCGCGCACGCCGCCGCGAGCGTTGATGTCCTGCCACGCCGCACGGGAACCGATCAGGAAATCCTTGGCCACGTCCTGCTGGCGGGCCGAGGTGTCCAGAACCTGGGCCACGATGAGGTTTCGCCCGTCCGGTGCGGGTTTGCCCGGCTGCCCGTGGGCCGGCACGAGGGTGGCGGCCGTGGCGGCCAGGGCCGCCGCACGTTGGAGCACGTGGCGGCGGGTCAGGGTGGGGTGGTGGGCGAAGTTCATGAAAGCCTCTGCAACGGGAAGGGGGCACCGGGGAATACTTGAATGCTATTTAATAAATAGCTAACAATCGCCATTTGACGGGGGCTAAAGGCCAAAAATCCTTAAAAAATAAGGGGCGACACGGATCAACGCCGTACCGCCCCGCAACAGGGGTTGAAATCAGCGGCGCACGGGCGGAATCAGCACCTGGTCCACGGTGTGGATCACACCATTGCTGGCCGAAATGTCGGCGGTTTGCACGATGGCGTTGTCCACGGTCACGAACGTGCCCGCGCGGCCCAGGCCTAGGTTGGCGCCATTGACGGTCTTCGCGGCGCCGGTCTTGACGTCAGCGGCCAGCACTTTGGCGGGAAGCACGTGGTAGCTCAAGACGGCTTTGAGTCGGGCCGGGTCTTTGCCCAGTTCGTCCAGGGTTTTGGCGGGCAGGGCCTTGAACGCGTCATTGGTGGGGGCAAAGACGGTGTAGGGGCCGCTGCCCTTGAGCGTGTCGGTCAAGCCCGCCTGGGCCACCAGGCCGTTGAGGGTGCTCAACGAGGGCGTGGCGGCCAGCGTGTCGGCGATGGAAACGGAACGTGGGCCGGTGGCGCAGCCGGCCAGGGCGGCGGCAGCGAGGGCGAGGGCAATGAAGGCTGTACGACGATGGAACATGGTTTCTCCGGTTGAATAAAACAGGACGAAGTTACGCATCGGGCATGACAGCACCGTGACATCAATATGAAGGTTGTGTGACAGGCCGGTCTGAAAAATCCTTTTGAATCAAATACTTGTTGGTCGCTGACTTGTCACGCGGTTGTCACATTGCCGCCCTAAAGTCGCCACATCGTTCCACTTCGATGAAAAGGTGATCCCATGAAATTTCGTACTTCCCTGATGACTTTGAGCCTTGGCGCCACGATGTTCGCGTTTGGCGCTACGGCGTATGCGCAAGAGGTGACCGGCGCTGGTGCCAGCTTCCCGGCGCCGCTGTATTCCAAGTGGGCTTCGGACTACAACAAGGCCACCGGCGTCCGGATCAACTACCAGTCCGTCGGCTCGGGCGCGGGCCGTCGCCAGATCGAGGCGAAAACGGTGGACTTTGGCGCCTCGGACGCACCGCTCAAGGACGAAGAGCTCGCCAAAAATGGCCTGCTGCAATTCCCCACCGTCATCGGCGGTGTGGTGCCGGTCGTGAACATCAAGGGCATCGCCCCGGGCCAGATCAAGCTGAGCGGCCAGGTGCTGGGGGACATTTACCTGGGCAAGATCACCAAGTGGAACGACCCGGCGATCACCGCCCTGAACGCTGGCGTGCCGCTGCCCGATGCCGCCATTTCCCCCGTGCGCCGCGCTGACGGCTCGGGCACCAGCTTCATTTTCACCAACTACCTGAGCAAGGTGAACCCGGAGTGGAAGGCCAAAGTGGGCGAGGGCACGGCCGTGAACTGGCCGACCGGCGCGGGCGGCAAGGGCAATGAGGGCGTGGCGGCGTTTGTCGGGCGTCTGCCGAACTCCATCGGCTATGTCGAATACGCCTACGTCAAGCAAAACAAGATGACCTACGCGCAGCTGCAAAACAGCACCGGTGCCTTTGTTTCGCCCGACGACACGACGTTCAAGGCCGCCGCGGCCGGTGCCGATTGGGCCAAGAGCTTCTACCAGATCCTGACCAACCAGCCGGGCAAGGATTCGTGGCCGATCACGGGCGCCACCTTCATCCTGATGCACAAGGTGCAGGACAAGCCGGCGCAGGCCGCCACCGCGCTCAAGTTCTTTGAATGGGCCTACAAGGAAGGCGACAAGACCGCTGAGAGCCTGGACTACGTGCCCATGCCCGCCAGCGTCAAGGCCATCATCGCCAAGTCGTGGGGCGACATCAAGGACGCCTCGGGCAAAGCGGTTGCGTACAAGTAATTTGAAAACGACGCACTAAGCAAGGTCGGGCCGCAGGTGGCCCGGCTCCAAACTACCTCCAAAAAAGCAGGGTGGCCCACGTGTCCTCTACACTCCCGGCGAACAAGTCGCCGTTCGACATGGGTCGGACGGCACCCCGACGCGCCATGACCAACCCGCCAAACACGCCTTTGAAAACCCTCGGCCCCTGGGCTGATCGCCTGTTTGGATGGGCGGCCAAGGGCGCCGCCATCGTGACGCTGGGCCTGTTGGCGGGCATCCTCACGTCGCTGGTCATTGGCGCCTGGCCTGCCATTTCGAAATACGGGTTGGGCTTTTTGACCAACAGTGTCTGGGACCCGGTGCAAAACGAGTACGGCGGCCTGGTCATGATTTACGGCACGCTGGCCACCTCGTTCATCGCCCTGCTGATCGCCGTGCCCGTGAGTTTCGGCATTGCGCTGTTCCTGACCGAGCTGTCGCCGGCCTGGCTCAAACGCCCGCTGGGCACGGCCATTGAGTTGCTGGCGGCGGTGCCGTCCATTGTGTACGGCATGTGGGGCCTGCTGGTGTTCGGCCCCATTCTGGCCACCTATGTGCAGCAGCCGCTGCAAAGCATGTTTGGCGGCGTCCCCTACCTCGGGGCGCTCTTTTCGGGCCCACCCGTCGGGATCGGCATTTTGTCGGCGGGCATCATTCTGGCCATCATGGTGATTCCGTTCGTCGCTTCGGTGATGCGCGATGTGTTCGAAGTCACGCCGGTGCTGCTCAAGGAATCGGCCTACGGCCTGGGTTCCACCACGTGGGAGGTCATGTGGAATGTCGTGCTCCCGTACACCAAGGCGGGTGTGGTGGGGGGCATCATGCTGGGGTTGGGGCGCGCCTTGGGCGAAACGATGGCGGTCACGTTTGTCATCGGCAACTTCAACCAGCTCGATTCGCTGAGCCTGTTTCAGGCCGCCAACAGCATCACGTCGGCATTGGCCAACGAATTTGCGGAAGCCGCCAGCGGCTTGCATCAGGCGGCGCTGATCTATCTGGGGCTGGTGCTGTTTTTCATCACCTTTGTGGTGCTGGCCCTGTCCAAGCTGCTGCTGGCCCAACTGCGCAAAAGCGAGGGGTCCAAGTCATGACCACCAGCGAAATGCTGATCCAGAAGGCCGAGAGCGAACGCGCCCGGGCGGCCCGATTCGCCGCGCGAAAGCGCGTCAACCGGGTTGCACTGACGTTGTCGCTCGCCGCCATGGCATTCGGCCTGTTCTGGCTGGCGTGGATTCTTTTCGAGACCGTCCGGCTGGGGGTCGGCGGGCTGAACTGGGCCACGTTCACGCAAATGACCCCGCCACCCAACGAAGAAGGCGGCATTGCCAACGCCCTGTATGGCTCGTTCCTGATGGTGTCGTTGGCCACTTTTGTGGGCACTCCCATCGGCATCATGGCCGGTATCTATCTGGCCGAGTACGACGTCAAGGGCTGGCTGGCTTCCACCACCCGGTTCGTGAACGACATCCTGCTGTCGGCGCCCTCCATCGTGATCGGGCTGTTTGTGTACGCGGTGGTGGTGTCGCGGTTCAATTCGTTTTCGGGCTGGGCCGGTGTGGTCGCACTGGCGCTGATCGTGATCCCGGTGGTGATTCGCACCACCGAAAACATGCTCCAGCTGGTGCCGCCAGGGCTTCGGGAAGCGGCCTATGCACTGGGCGCTCCCAAGTGGAAGGTCATCATGAGCATCACCCTCAAGGCCGCTCGGGCCGGTGTGGTGACGGGTGTCTTGCTGGCCGTGGCGCGCATCGCCGGTGAGACGGCGCCATTGTTGTTCACCGCCCTGAGCAACCAGTTCTGGACCTCGAGCCTGGGTGAACCGATGGCCAGCCTGCCCGTGACGATTTTCAAATTTGCAATGAGCCCGTACGAAAACTGGCAAAAGCTGGCCTGGGCCGGAGTGTTCATCATCACCATGGCCGTGCTGGGGCTGAACATTCTGGCGCGCGTGCTGACGCGCAACAAGCACTGAGTGAACGCATCCCCATTCGAAGAGAAAACAACATGCAATCCATCGCCACGCGAGAAGTGTCACCCAAGATCTCGGTCAAGAACCTTGATTTTTACTACGGGAAGTTCCATGCGCTCAAGAGCATCAATCTGGAAATCCCCGAGAAAAAGGTCACGGCCTTCATCGGCCCGTCGGGTTGCGGAAAGTCCACGCTCCTGCGGATTTTCAACCGCATGTACGAGCTGTACCCGGAGCAGCGTGCCGACGGCGAAGTCCTGTTCGATGGCGAGAATCTGCTGACATCGAAAAAAGACGTGGCGCTGATTCGTGCCAAGGTTGGCATGGTCTTTCAAAAGCCCACGCCGTTCCCGATGTCAATCTTTGACAATGTGGCTTTTGGCGTGAAACTGTTTGAAAGCCTGAACGCAGCCGACATGGAAGACCGGGTGGAATGGGCCTTGCGCAAGGCGGCGCTGTGGGACGAGGTCAAGGACAAGCTGCAGCAAAGCGGCTCCAGCCTCTCTGGTGGCCAGCAGCAGCGCCTGTGCATTGCGCGCGGCATTGCCATCAAGCCCGAAGTGCTGCTGCTCGACGAGCCCTGCTCGGCGCTGGACCCGATTTCCACCGCCAAGATCGAGGAGCTGATCGCCGAACTCAAAAGCGACTACACCGTGGTGATCGTGACGCACAACATGCAGCAGGCGGCCCGCTGCAGCGATTACACCGCCTACATGTACCTGGGAGACCTCGTGGAGTTTGGCGCGACCGAAGAGCTGTTCTTCAAGCCCAAACGCAAGGAAACCGAAGACTACATCACCGGCCGATTCGGCTGAATCCGCCCAGAAAGCACACCATGCCTGAAAAACATCTCTCCACGCAGTTCGACAGCGAGCTCAACGGGGTCTCGTCCCGTGTGATGGAGCTGGGCGGACTGGTCGAATCGCAGATTCGCCAGGCCATCTACGCACTGTCGCAGTTCAGCTCTGAAGTGGCCGCGCAGGTGATCGAAAACGAGGCCCGCGTGAACGCGATGGAAGTCGACATCGACCGCGAGTTGTCGTCCATCATTGCGCGGCGCCAGCCCACCGCGCGCGACCTCCGGTTGCTGATCGCCATCTCCAAAACCACCGCCAATCTGGAGCGGGTGGGGGACGAGGCCGAGAAGATCGCCCGCATGGTTCGCGCCATCATCGACAGTGGCGCGTCGCGCTCGCTGCCGGCGTCGGAGCTCCGTGTTGCGGCCGATCTGGCTTCTGGCTTGCTGCGCAAGGCCCTCGATGCGTTCGCGCGCCTGGACACCGCGGTCGCGGTGCAGATTCTCAAGGAGGACGATCTGATCGACCAGGAGTTCAACGGCTTCGTGCGCAAACTCATCACCTACATGATGGAAGACCCGCGCAAGATTTCGGCCTGCCTGGACCTGCTGTTCCTGGCCAAGGCCATCGAACGCATTGGTGATCACTCCAAGAACATTGCCGAATTCATCATCTACATCGTCAAGGGTGCGGACGTACGGCACACCTCGATGGCGCAGATCGAATCGGCCGTGGGCTGACCGGCCATGAAGCACCAGCCCCGGGTTCTCATTGTCGAAGACGAGCCGGCCATTGCCGAGCTGGTCGCTGTCAACCTGCGTCACAACGGATTCCAGCCGACCTGGGCTGAAGACGGCGAAGCCGCCCAGCGCGAGCTGGATGCGGTGCTGCCCGACGTGATCCTGCTCGACTGGATGCTACCGGGCCAAAGTGGCGTGACGCTCGCGCGCAAGTGGCGCGCCGATGCCCGCACCCGGGCCGTCCCGATCCTGATGCTCACGGCACGCGGCGACGAGCCCGACAAGGTGGCCGGACTGGACGCCGGGGCCGACGACTACATCACCAAGCCATTCTCGACCCAGGAAATGCTGGCGCGCATTCGCGCCGTGCTGCGCCGCCGCGCGCCCGAGCAGGTGACCGACAGCGTTGCCATTGGCGACCTGCAGCTGGACGGTGCAACCTACCGCGTGACGTTCAAGGGACAGCTGCTCAAAATCGGGCCGACCGAGTTCAAGTTGCTGCATTACTTCATGAAGCATGCTGAACGCGTGCACAGCCGGTCACAGCTGCTCGACAAGGTCTGGGGCGACCATGTGTTCATCGAAGAACGCACCGTGGATGTGCACGTCAAGCGCCTGCGCGAAGCACTGGGCGCTGCGGGCGTGATGATCGAGACCGTGCGGGGTGCCGGGTATCGCCTGACGGCGCAGCCGCTGGCCACGGCGGCGGCCTGAACCGGCATGCCCCTCAGAAGCCGCACAATCAGGGCATGTTTTTCCGTCTCTCGACCTTCATTGCATTTTTGTTGGTTGGTGGCGCTGCCGGGTACATCCTGAGCCGCCAGTTTGGCGCCATCACCGGCGTGGCCTGTGCCAGCGTGGCCTGGTTTGCCTGGGACCTGTCCCGTGGGCTGCGCGTGCTGCGCTGGTTGCGTTCCGGCGACACACCTGCGGCGCCGCAGATGCGGGGGGTCTGGGGCCTGGTGGCGGATCGCATGCGTCGGCTGCTGCGCCAGCGCGAGGCGGCTGCCACGCAAAGCGCGGCCCAGCTCCGCGAATTTCTGGCCGCGTTGCAGGCGTCGCCCAATGGCGTGGTGCTGCTGGACGCCGAGGGGCGCATCGAATGGTGCAACGAAACGGCGGCAGCGCATTTCGGCATTGATGCGGCACGCGATCTGCAGCAGCACATCCGCAACCTGGTTCGGGACCCGGTGTTCGCCACCTACTACGCCAGCGAGGACTACCGGGGCGAGGTCGTGATGGCCGGTCGCGCCAGCACGCCCGCGCGGCCGGTCAGGGTCTCGGTGCATCTGCATCCCTATGGCGACGGGCGCAGGCTGCTGCTGTCGCGTGATGTCACGGCGCTGGAGCAGGCCGAGGCCATGCGGCGCGACTTCGTCGCCAACGTCTCGCACGAGATCCGAACCCCCCTGACCGTCCTCAGCGGTTTTGTGGAAACCCTTCAGACCTTGCCGCTGGATGAAGCCGATCGAACCCGGTATCTGGGGCTGATGGCGCAGCAGTCGGCCCGCATGCAGACGCTGGTGAACGATCTGTTGACACTGTCCCGTCTGGAAGGCAGTCCGGCACCCGGATGGGGCGATTGGATCACGGTGACCTCTCTGCTGCAGTCGTGTGAGCAGGAAGGACGCGCGCTGTCGGTGGCGGTCACGCAAGGGCAGGGGGCAACGCACGAACTGCACTTTGAAGCCGCGATGCACGCGGCCTCGGGCTGGGAAGTGTCGGGCTCGCACAACGAGTTGTTCAGCGCCATGTCCAATCTGCTGAGCAATGCCGTGCGGTACACCCCGCCCGCCGGTCGCATCGACGTGTCGTGGGTGATGGCGCCGGACGGGTCGGCACGGTATGCCGTGCGCGATACCGGTCCGGGCATTGCGCCCGAACACCTGTCGCGGCTGACCGAGCGATTTTACCGTGTGGACCGCAGCCGCTCGCGTGAAAGCGGTGGCACCGGTCTGGGGCTGGCCATCGTCAAGCATGTGCTGCAGCGCCATGGGGCTGCGCTGCAGATCGAGAGCACGCCCGGGGTCGGATCGATTTTCACGATCGTGTTTCCCGCAGGCCGCTTGCGCCGCGCAACGCCTGCCGATGCGGCTCCAGTGACAGCACCAGTTGCGCAGGCGGCGGGTGAATGAAGCGGGGCGCGGTCAGCGGCGAACGCGCTGATAGACCAGGATGTCGTCGTTCTTGTCGGCAGGGCGCGGGATGGTGGCGAGCAGGTCCCACTGCCGCAGGTTGACCGATTTGGGCAGGGTGTCCCTGGCATTCACATCCACCAGCAACCATGGGCATTGGGCACGGCGGGACGCGGGCTGCAGCCTGAGCGTGCCATGGAACGTGAAGGCAGAAATCTGCCCGCGGTTCAGGCCATAGATTTCAACGCACGGTGGGTCGTTGAGAATGGCCGCCACAAGCCGGACCTGCGCCTTGTAGCTGCGGGCATAGTCCAGCACCGGCAACCACAGTGTCATCAAAAGCAGCCAGCACAGCGCGGTTCCGGAGGCGGGTAACACCAGACTGGTCCAGATGGCGGGGCGGTGGCGCCCCACACGCCACTTCACCAGCCAGGCCCAGGCCAGCGTCGCCGCCAGCGCCACGGCAAATGCGATCGCCGAGAAGCTGGGTTCAAACCCCGGCGCCAGACGCGCCACATTGAGGGCCGGTTGGCGCGGAACGCCAGTCTGCAACGAGACCCAGATGACCCAGATGGTCAAGCTGGCCAGGGTGAAAAACAGCAACGTGAACCAGTCGATCAGTGCCGTGGCACTGCGCTTGAAGGTGGGCAGCGCGAACGCGGCCAGCGTGGCCAGCGCGGGCAGGCCCAGCAGCAGCGTGCGGTCCGACGGCTGGGTGAAGGCGGCCGATCCGATGGCCACGACGGCAAACCAGAGCGGCAGCAGGATGTGGCGCGCCGGATCACCCAGGCTCAACTGTCGGCGCCAGCGCCACAGCGTCCACAGCGCGAGCGGCCAGGCCGGCCAGGTGAACCACAGCAGGAGATTGCCCATGCCGCGAGCCATGAGCCAGGCCTCCGCCGGTGAAAGGGCTGACCCGGTGATCCGCCAGCGCCACATCTGCAGCTGCCAGGCCAGCAGTGCGGCGCAGGCGCTGACGCCCACGATGGCCACGGCCCAGAACAGCTTGCGGCGGCGTGCCGCGGAGTCGTCCGAGCGTGGGCCAAGCGCGGTCAGCGCCAGGCCGCCCACGCCAAACAGCGTGGCCATGGCCGGTGCGCCGCTCATGACCAGGCCGGTCAGCCCGACCGCCAGTCCCAGCGCCGGCCCCAGCGTTTTCGAAGGTGCTGCCGCAAAGGCGTAAAAAAGAACCGCCGTGAAGCACAGTTGCGCCAGTGCCGGCGTGGTTTCGTGCGCCAGCTGGGCCAGTCCCAGGCAACCCATCAGGGCCAGCAACCCGCCGTCGGCCATGGCCCGGGCGTAGTCGATGGTGTTGGCCTCGCCGCCAAACGCAAATGCAACGGGTTGGGCCCCGACGCTGCGACCCAGGTGATACACCCCTTGCCAGGTGGCGATCAGCGTGACCACCAGCAGCATGACGAAGGGAATTCGGACCGCGAAGTCCGGGGCGATCCACGCTGGCGCGAGCTTCACCGCCAGCGCACCGAGCCAATAGGGCAGCAGACTGTCGGTGTCGGCGGGCAGGCCGGTCAGTTGCGGGGCCAGCCAGTGGCTGCGGCCGGTGGCCAGCTCCATCATGTAGCCGAAGGCGGTGACGTCGGCGTTCTTCCAGGGCTCGCGCCCGATAAAACCGGGCAACACATAGGCCGCGCAGAACAGCAGCAGGGCGAGCCGCGGCAGGCGGCGCACCGCGCGCTGCGTCACGATGGCGGGGGTGGGCTGGTTCACGGGGGATTCATCCGGCGGCCGACGGGCCAGGCCGCGGCGCCCGCCATTGTGACAAGGCGGAGCCTGAAAAGCAAAAGGGCAGCCCGTTGGAACGGACTGCCCTTGGGGCAAAAGATGACGCGGGCAAGAAAATTACTTGGCGGCGGTCTTGCCAAAGCGGTTGCGGAATCTCTCGACGCGGCCGCCCATGTTGTCCACGGACTTTTGCGTGCCAGTGTAGAACGGGTGCGATTCACTGGACGTGTCGAGCTTGTACAGCGGCAGTTCGCGGCCGTCGTCCATCTTGACCATTTCCTTGGTGTTGGCGCACGAGCGGGTCACGAACTTGAAACCGTTGGACAGGTCGAGAAAACAGATCTCGCGGTAATTGGGGTGAATGCCTTCTTTCATGATTCTTCCTTGAATTCAGCTGCGGGAGCCGGACCAAACCATTTGGCCTACTTTCCGCACAAAAGCCCTCTATTATATCCCGGACTTGGTGCTCAGCCGCCGCGGCGCATCATGTCGAAGAATTCGACGTTGCTCTTGGTGGCTTTCATGCTCTTGAGCACCATCTCCATGGCTTCGATTTCGTCCATGTTGTACATGAACTGGCGCAGGATGCGGGTCTTTTGCAGCACCTCGGGGGCCAGCAGCAGCTCTTCGCGGCGGGTGCCGCTGCGGTTGAGGTTGATGGCCGGAAACACGCGTTTTTCGTACAGGCGGCGCTCGAGGTGGATTTCGCAGTTGCCGGTGCCCTTGAACTCTTCAAAGATCACCTCGTCCATGCGGCTGCCGGTGTCGACCAGCGCCGTGGCGATGATGGTCAGGCTGCCGCCTTCCTCGACCTTGCGCGCCGCGCCAAAGAAGCGCTTGGGCCGCTGCAGCGCATTGGCGTCCACACCGCCGGTGAGCACCTTGCCCGACGACGGCACCACGTTGTTGTAGGCGCGGGCCAGGCGGGTGATGGAGTCGAGCAGGATCACCACGTCTTTTTTCAGCTCGACCAGGCGCTTGGCGCGCTCGATGACCATTTCGGCCACGTGCACGTGACGGGCGGCGGGTTCGTCAAATGTGGAGGCAATCACCTCGCCCTTGACGGTGCGCTGCATTTCGGTCACTTCTTCGGGTCGCTCATCGACCAGCAGCACCATCAGGTGCACGTCGGGGTAGTTGGCGGTGATGGCGTGGGCGATGTGCTGCATCATCACCGTCTTGCCTGATTTGGGCTGGGCCACGATCAGCGCGCGCTGGCCGCGACCGATGGGCGCAATGATGTCGATCACGCGGCTGGTGATGTTCTCTTCGGACTTGATGTCGCGCTCGAGCCGCATCTGCTCCTTGGGGAACAGCGGCGTGAGGTTCTCGAACATCACCTTGTGCTTGTTGTCTTCGGGCAGGCCGTCGTTGACCTTGTCGAGCTTGGTCAGGGCAAAATAGCGCTCGCCGTCCTTTGGCGTGCGCACTTCGCCTTCGATCATGTCGCCAGTGTGCAGGTTGAAGCGCCGCACCTGGCTCGGGCTGATGTAGATGTCGTCGGTGCTGGCGGTGTAGCTGGTGTCGGGGCTGCGCAGGAAGCCGAATCCGTCGGGCAGGATCTCGAGCACGCCGTCGGCAAACACCTGTTCGCCGGCGCGGGCGCGCTTCTTGATGATGGCGAACATCAGCTCCTGCTTCCGCATGCGGCCGGTGTTTTCGATCTCGAGCGCTTCGGCCTGCTTGAGGACTTCAGACACGTGCAGTGCCTTGAGTTCGTTAAGGTGCATGGAGTTACCTGCGTGGATTCAGCCCTGCTGGGGCATGGGTGGCAAATCGGGGGGGCTTGGCTGGGGGTGAGGCAGGGGCCTCACCAGCCGGGAAATCGAACCAATGGGCAGGGGCCCATCAGCGAACTGAGCACATTATGACAGGAAAACGAGGGGGGGAATGAACTGTCGGGGGCAATCGGCACGCGTGCCGATTGCGGGAAACAGACAACTCAGGCGAGTTGCTGATCGATGAAGGCCGTCAGTTGCGCCTTGCTCATGGCGCCAACCTTGGTGGCGGCCAGCTTGCCGTCCTTGAACAGCATCAGCGTGGGGATGCCGCGGATGCCGAACTTGGCCGGAATGTCGCGGTTTTCGTCCACGTTCATCTTGGTGACCTGCAGCTTGCCCTGGTAACCGGTGGCCACCTCGTCAAGGATGGGGGCGATCATCTTGCAGGGGCCGCACCACTCGGCCCAGTAATCCACGAGCACGGGTTGGGCGGATTTGAGCACGTCGGCCTCAAAAGAAGCGTCGGAAACATGTTTGATAAGTTCGCTGGCCATGGCGTGATCCTTGTGACGAATGGAGATGCGGCTAAAGTTGCGGCATTGTGACAGAAACCAAGTGCGATCGTCGGGAGCAGGGCCGCTATGGATGAGATAGCAAAAAACGATGACGATCCGTCCGCAAGCCTCCGGCATGCCGCTGCCAGCGTCGCAGATCCCGGCGTGCTGGCGTGCTGGCTGGACGCTGCCGCAGGCGTTTTGCCGCACGTGCGCCAGCATCTGGCGCAGCGCGGGGCCCACGCGGCCCGCACCGTGGTGCTGGTGCCCTATGCGCAACTCATGCCTTTGGCGCGTGCGCTGTGGGGGCAATTGCAACCCGACGGTTTTTCCCCGCGCTTTGAAACCACGCTGAACTGGAGCACCGCGCTGGGTGGAGCCCCGGCGGGCGTAGGCGACGTGGCCCGCGACATGGGGCGTGACCTGCTCACCGCGCAGGCATTGCTGGAACAAGCTGGCCTGGCCGAGCAGCGCGACGCCCTGGCCGGCCGTCTGGTCGAGGCGGCGCACCAGCTGGCGCCGGCCGCGGCGGCTCGCCCGCCCGAGGCGCGCGCCGCCTGGGCCTCGGGCCTGCGTGCCAGCCTGGTGGCGGGCCTGCAGGCACCAGTGCTGGCATTGGAGTCGGCCGTCGCGCTGATCGCGCTGGAATGGGCTGCCGCCTCGCGTTATCCGACCGACATCCTGTTTGCGCCTTCCACCGCAGCGGCGCTGGACTGCCTGGTGGTGCTCGAGGGCTTTCAGGCTGACACGCTGGCGCAATCGCTGGTGCAGCGCCTGGGCGACCGCGCGCTGACCTGTTCGCTGGTGTCGGCACCGTCAGGGCAGACGGCGCCCACGCCAGCCCCGGCGATTCACCCGGCGCTGTCGGCCGAAGACGAGGCGCACCGCGCCGCCGCCTGCGTGCTGGCCCACCTGGTGGCAGGGCGCCAGCCGGTGGCCCTGGTGGCCAACGACCGGTTGCTGACCCGCCGCATCCGTGCCGCGCTGGCGGCGCGCGGCGTGCGTGTGCGCGACGAAACCGGCTGGAAGCTGTCCACCACCCGCGTCGCGGCCGGCGTCATGGCCGCCTTGCGCGCCTGCGCCTGGGACGCACCGGCCGACGACGTGCTTGATTGGCTCAAAAACGCCCCCGCGATGCCCCCCGCGCAGGTGTCTGCACTTGAGCTGGCGCTGCGGCGCCACGGCCGCACCGACTGGCGGGCCTGGTGCGCGCAGCAGGCCGAGGCGGCGGCCGTTCAACCCCGTGCCGGCTTGGTCGAGCTGCGCACGCAGGTGGAGGCGTTGCGCGCCGGTCTGGGCGGGCGGCAGGCCCTGGCGACCTGGCTGGAGGCCCTGCGCGGCCTGTTGCAGGCCGCAGGCCAATGGGCCTTGCTGTGCAGTGACCCGGCCGGCGAGCGGCTGCGCCAGGTGCTGCGGCTGGACGCGGGTGCGGCCGACGAACTGGGCGCGCTGCCGCTGGCCACCCGGCGCGTCGGGCTGGCCGAATTCACCGCCTGGGTCCATCAGGTGCTGGAAGCGGCGAGTTTTGTGCCCGTGCACCCGCCGCGCGAACAGGTGGTCATCCTGCCGCTGAGCCAACTGCTGGCCCGCCCCTTTGGCGCGGTGGTGGTGCCGGGCTGCGACGAACTGCGGCTGCCCGCATCGCCCGAACCCACGGGCTTGTGGACCCCCGCCCAGCGCGAGACCCTGGGCCTGGTGTCGCGCCAGCAGGCCACGGCCGCCATGGCCGCCGCCTGGCGCGATGCGCTGGCCCGCCCGCAGGTGGACGTGCTGTGGCGCTGCCAGGACGACGGCGGCGAGCCGCTGCAACCCAGCCCGCTGCTGGTGCAATGGCAGCGGGCCCATCACCGGGCGCAGGCCGACGACCCCCGGCCGCTGCGCGAGGTGGCCTGCCACCCCACGCCACGGCCCGAGCCCGACGGGGCGGCCTTGCCGGTGCAGCGCCTTTCGGCCAGCGCCTATGCCGATCTGCGCAAATGCCCCTACCGCTTTTTTGCGCTGCGCCAGCTGGGCCTGCAAGAGCAGGAAGAGCTCGACGACGACGTGGACCAGCGCGACTTCGGCCTGTGGCTGCATGCGGTGCTGGGCCGCTTTCATGTGGCGCTGGCCGCCGGGGGCACGCCGCCGGACCCGGTCCTTCGGCGCGAATGGATCGACCGTGCCGCGGCCGAAGAACGCGCCCGCCAGCACCTGGCCGACGACGCCTTCTTGCCCTATGCCGCGGCCTGGCCCCGCGTGCGCGAAGGCTACCTGCAGTGGCTTGCCGCCCATGAGGCCGGCGGCTACCGTTTTGACGCCACCGAAACCTGGCACGAGACCCCGCTGGGCGCGCTGACGCTGATCGGGCGCATTGACCGCATCGACCGCGACGCCGACCACCACGCCCTGGTGATTGATTACAAAACCGAATCCCCCCGCACCACGCGCGAGGCCGTCGCCAACCCGCTGGAAGACACCCAACTGGCCTTCTACGCCGCGCTGCTGCCCGACGACACGCTGCGTGCCGCCTACGTCAACCTCAACGAAGCCGAAGGCACCCGCACCTATGCGCAAAACGACGTGGTGGCCGCGCGCGACGCGCTGCTCGAAGGCATCCAGGACGACCTGGCGCGCATCGCCGGTGGCGCGCCCCTGCCCGCGCTGGGCGAGGGCCGGGTGTGCGACTTCTGCGCCGCCCGCGGCCTGTGCCGCCGTGATTTCTGGGAAAACTGAATGACGCCCACGCTTGCCTACGAACACGCCGGCCAGCGCATCACGCGCGAGGCGTTCTATGCCATCGCCTGCGACCCGCGCCGCAGCGTGGCGGTGGAAGCCTGCGCCGGTGCGGGCAAGACTTGGATGCTGGTGTCGCGCATCGTGCGCGCGCTGCTCGAAGACGCGCAAAGCGGCCAGGTGCGGCCCCACGAGATTCTGGCCATCACCTTCACCAAAAAGGCCGCGGGCGAGATGCGCCAGCGCCTGCAGCAGTGGCTCGACGATTTTTCCAGCATGACACCCGGGCGCCTGCGCACCGAGCTTTTGATCCGTGGAATCGGGCCTGAGCCCCCGCCAAATATTGAAAGTTTGCTACAAAATCTGAATCAGCAGGTGCACCAGACCGGCCGCACCGTGCAGATTCGCACCTTCCACAGCTGGTTTGCCACGCTGTTGCGCACCGCGCCGATGGGCGTGCTGCAGGCGCTGGGCCTGCCCGCCAGCTACGAGCTGCTGGAGGACGACGCCGAAGCCGTGGCCCGCGTGTGGCGGCGGTTCCAGGCCGTGGTGGTGGCCGACCCCGCGCTGCGCGCCGACTACGACGCCGTGGTGGCCGTGCACGGGCGCTTTCAGGCGCACAAGGGCCTGACCGCCGCACTGTTCAAGCGCGTGGAATTCACGCTGGCCGACGACCATGGTGTGGTCGATGCCTCCGTCCTGCCGTTTGGCGAGCAGTTCCCCGCCTTTGCCGGGCTGGACGAACCCGCGCAGGCCATCGGCCAGCCCGTGCTGCGCGACGCGCTGTGGGCCGCGGCCCGGGCGCTGGGCGGCGCCAGCGCGGTGACCTTCGCCGCCAAGGGCAGCGAGCTCGAGCAGGCCCTGACGGCGGGCGACCTGGCCGGCGTGCGCACCGCGCTGCTCACGCAAAAGGACGAGCCGCGCAAGTTCAACGACAAGCTGCTGGGCATTGAGGCCGTCCGCACGGCGCAGCAACACCTGGCCGAACTGCTGGCCGCGCAGGCCCAGCACGAGGCCTGGCGCTACCAGCAGCGCATGGCCCGCCTCACGCGGGTGCTGGTGGCGCAGTTTTCGGCCCTCAAGCGCGAACGCGGCTGGGTCGACATGAACGACGTCGAGCGCGCCGCGCTGCGCCTGCTGGCCGACCCGGCACTCTCGGGCTGGATGCAGCAGCGGCTGGACGCGCGCATCCGCCACCTGCTGATTGACGAGTTTCAGGACACCAACCCCCTGCAATGGCAGGCGCTGTACAGCTGGCTCAGCAGCTACGCGGGCGCCGGTGGCGCGGCGGGCAGCGCCGCGGGTGGGGCGCCCAGCGTGTTCATCGTGGGCGACCCCAAGCAGAGCATCTACCGTTTTCGCCGGGCCGAACCGCAGGTGTTTCGCGCCGCCCAGCAGTTTGTGGTGGACGGGCTGCAGGGCGAGCGGCTCAGCTGCGACCACACCCGCCGCAACGCCCCCGCGGTGCTGGCCGCCGTCAACACCGTCATGGGCGCGGCGCAAGCGGCGGGCGAATACGCCGGCTTTCGCCCCCACACCACCGAATCCGCCGAACCCGGCCGCCTGCTGGCGCTGCCCGTGGTGCCGCGCGCCGTGGCCGCGGCCGCGGCCGCAGCCGATGAGGCCGCCGCCTGGCGCGACAGCCTGACCACCCCGCGCACCCTGCCCGAAGAAACCCTGCGCATGCAGGAATGCCGCCAGGCGGCGCGCTGGCTGGCGCAGCGGCTGGCGGGCGGCCTGCGGCCCGACGAGATTCTGGTGCTGTCGCGCAAACGCGAGCCGCTGGGCCTGATGCAGGAGGCGCTGCGGGCGCTGGGCATCCCGTCCGAGCAGCCCGAAAAAACCGATCTGGCCGACGCCCCCGAGGTGCAGGACATCATGGCGCTGGTGGACGCGCTGGTCTCGCCCACCAACGACCTGGCGCTGGCGCGCGCGCTCAAATCCCCCCTGTTTGGCCTGCCCGACGCCGCGCTGGTGGAACTGGCGCAGCGCCAGCGCCAGCAGCGTGAGGCCGGCCGCACGCCGCCAACCTGGTTTGAACTGATTCAAAAAGAAGAGCAACTGAGTGCCATTACACGGGGGCTAGGTGCCAAATTGATTCAATATCAGGGCTGGCTGGCCGAACTGCCGCCCCATGACGCGCTGGACGCGATCTACCACGACGCCGACGCGCTGGCGCGCTTTGCCGCGGCCGTGCCCGAGGTGCAGCGCGCCCGGGTGCTGCTCAACCTGCGGGCGCTGCTGGCCGCGTCGCTGCAGATCGACGGCGCGCGCTACGCCACGCCCTACGCGCTGGTGCGGGCCTTGCGCGCCGGTGGCGTCAAGGCCCCGCCGGCCATGCCCGACGAAACCGGCATGGGGGCGGTGCAACTGCTCACGGTGCACGGCGCCAAGGGGCTGGAGGCCGCGCTCGTGCTGCTGCTCGACACCCAGGCCGCCGCGGCCCGCACCGAAACCATGGGCGTGCTGGTCGACTGGCCGGGCGAGGCGCCCGCGCCCCAGCGCTTCGTCTTTCTGGCCAGCGAGGCGCGCCCCCCGGCCTGCGCCGCCGCGCTGCTGGCCCGCGAGCAGGACGAACGCCGCCGCGAAGAACTCAACGCCCTGTACGTCGCCATGACGCGGGCCCAGACCGAACTGGCGCTCTCGTCCATCGAACCCTACGCCGTGCCCGCATCGAGCTGGTGGCAGCGCCTGCAGGGCCTGTGCACGCCCGAGCCGGTGCCCGCAGCGGTGGCCTTGACCCAGGAGGGCGCGGTTTCCTCATTTTTCATGAAAATATTGCCTTCAGCCCTCGCCGAATGGTCATTGTTTGCTACGGATATTGAAGCAAATAACGTGCGACAGACCGAGTCCGCAGAATCCACCGAAGCCGCCGTGGGCCGCGCCATGCACCGGCTGCTGGAATGGGCCGCGCCTCCGGTGTCCCCCGCGTCAGCCATTCCGGCCCCCACGCCCGCACAACAGCAAGCCGTGCAACGCGAATTTGCGCTCAACGCCGCGCAGGCCAGGCAGGCCGCCGCCATGGCGCAGCGCATCCTGCAAGGCGAGGGCGCCTGGGCCTGGGACAGCGCGCAAATCGACTGGGCCGGCAACGAGGTGGAAATCACCCACGACGGCCAGGTGCTGCGCATCGACCGCCTGGTGCGCCGCCGCGACACCGGCGCGTGGTGGGTGCTCGACTACAAATCCACCGCCCAGCCGCAGCAGCAACCCGCGCTGCGGGCCCAGTTGCAAATCTACGGTGCGGCAGTGCAGCGCGCCAACCCGGGTGCGCCGGTGCGCGCGGCCTTTTTGACGGCGCAGGGTGCCATCGTGCCGGTGGACGCCAACCCCATGGAACCAACCCCCGATGCCAACCCCTGATGTCAACCGCTGAACCCCCTGCCGTTCACACCGCCGACGCCCTCGTCATTGGCGGCGGCCCGGCCGGCCTGATGGCTGCCGAAGTGCTGTCGGGCGCCGGGGTGGCCGTGCACCTGATGGACGCCATGCCCTCGGTCGGCCGCAAGTTTTTGCTGGCCGGCAAGGGCGGCATGAACCTCACCCACGGCGAGCCGCTGGCCCGCTTCGTCACCCGCTACGGCGCGCGCCAGGCCGAACTGGCGCCGCTGCTGCAGGCCTTCGGGCCCGAAGCGGTGCGCGCCTGGGCGCAGGGCCTGGGCATCGACACCTTTGTCGGCAGCTCGGGCCGCGTCTTCCCCACCGACCTGAAAGCCGCGCCGCTGCTGCGCGCCTGGCTGCACCGCCTGCGCCACCCCGCCCAGGGCCCTGGCGTGCAGTTCCACATGCGCCACCGCTGGCAGGGTTGGGGCGGCGACGCAGGCGCGCCGCACCTGTGCTTCGACACGCCCGACGGCCCGGCGCGCTGGCAGGCCCGCGCCGTGGTGCTGGCCCTGGGCGGCGCAAGCTGGGCCCGGCTGGGCTCCGACGGCGCGTGGCTGCCCTGGCTGCAGGGCAGCGGCGTGGCCGTGGCGCCGCTGCAGCCGTCCAACTGCGGCTTTGACCTGGTCGGCGGCTGGACGCCCTTTTTTGCCGAACGCTTTGCCGGCCAGCCGTTCAAGTCGATGGCCCTGCGCTGCAGCGACGGCGCGGGCGGTGAATTCCACCGCAAGGGCGAATTCGTGGCCACCGCCACCGGCGTCGAAGGCAGCCTGATCTACGCCGCCTCGGCCCTGCTGCGCGAGCAGATCAACACCCACGGCCAGGCCACGCTGCACCTCGACTTGTTGCCCGACCGCTCGCCCGAGCGCGTGCGCGCCGACGTGCACCACCCGCGCGGCGCCCGCTCGCTGTCAAGCCACCTCAAAAGCCGCCTTGGGCTCGACGGCATCAAGATGGCGCTGCTGCATGAAAAGCTCACCAAAGCCGAACTGGCCCAGCCCGACGTGCTGGCCCACGCCATCCAGAACCTGCCCCTCACCCTGGCCGCACCGCGCCCCATCGACGAAGCCATCAGCACCGCCGGTGGCGTCGCGCTGGAGGCACTGGACGCCCACGGCATGTTGCGCGACCTGCCCGGCGTGTTCTGCGCCGGTGAAATGCTCGACTGGGAAGCCCCCACCGGCGGCTACCTCCTCACTGCCTGCCTGGCCACCGGGCGAAGGGCGGGGGAGGGGGCGGTGGGGTGGATACGCGGGGTGGCGTCTGGCGGGTGAACCGCCTTTTTCGCCCGCTCCGATGCGGCCGACGGGTCGCCTGCCGACCACCCAAGCTGCCGAACACAGCACCGCGCGAATTGACAACAGCTCCACGTCTGGCCATGTTTTGTGTAGCCATTGTGTATGCACTTCAAGGAGAAAACCATGCGCGACGCCGCCATTAACCTACGGGCATTGCCCGAGCAGCGCGACTTGATTGATCACGCTGCGACGCTGCTGGGCAAGAGCCGTTCAGACTTCATGCTCGAGGCTGCCTGTTCAGCAGCCCAGGCGGTCGTACTGGACCAGATTTTCTTCGGCCTGAATGCCGACAAGTTCCAGCAGTTCACGGCCATGCTCGACGCCCCACCCAACCCCAATCCGGGGCTTGAACGCCTCATGGCCGTGACGGCGCCCTGGGCCACAACCAAGGCATGAGCTTGCAAGTCAACGCAAGCGCACCCGATGGCCACCCGTTCGGTGCGCCGGAACATGCCCGATCCCGTTCCGGTGATGGTGCTGGCCCGGCTGGCGGTGGACCATCGCGCGCAGGGCCTCCAGCTTGGCGCATCCCTGCTGCAAGACGCCGTCAACCGGGCTGTGGTCGTTTCGCAGAACGCCGGTGTTCGGGCGTTGCTGGTGCATGCGCTGCACGACCGCGCCAAGGCGTTCTACGAACACTACGGTTTTCAGTCGTCGCCGTTGCATCCGATGACACTGATGTTGAGATTGGCTACCGGCAAGCCATGAGCCCCGCGCCGGGCTTCAGCGGCGAACAGTGTGGTCTTGGTGATATTTGCCGTGGAGACAAAAATGCACTGTCCCGTGATGATGGAGTGAACAGCCCCCATGGTCAGGCGCCGACAGTGTGCGGGCCAGGGCTTGGTGCGGGAGGTTGGCGTGCGGCGAGTGCCGTGTCAATTGCCCTCCTGATTGGTTTGTTATGCGTAGCAAACTTTCTATATCTGGCGGGGGCTAAAGCCGTATTTTGTTCAAAATTCGAGGCGCATGGTTCAGCGCGGCCTGCATCACCACGTCGGTGGTTTGAACGAGGTTGCGGCGCCGCCATCGGGCTCATTGGAACGATGCGGCGATCCCGATCGGCCTGACATTGACGTGCGTGTTGGTGCTTCTATAATTAACCTTTTGGTTAAATTAAAAACACCGTCGAATTCAAGCCATGCCGCAAGCCGCCGTCGATCCGCTGAGCGCCACCTTTGCCGCCCTGGCCGACCCCACACGCCGGGCGATGCTGGCGCGGCTGGCGCTGGGGGAGGCCTCGGTCAATGAGCTGGCGGCGCCGTTCGACATGAGTCTGCCGGCCGTGTCCAAGCACATCAAGGTGTTGCACCGGGCCGGCTTGATCACCAAGGGGCGCGATGCCCAGTGGCGGCCCTGCCGGATCGACGGCGCGCATCTCAAACAGGCGATGGACTGGATCAACCAGTACCGGCAATTCTGGGAAGACCGGCTGGACCGACTGGACGCCTACCTGCTCACCCTGGCTCCCACCCCCAACCCCAGCGAAGGAGAAAACCCGTGAAACCAACCTACCAACCCAACGCCGAGTTTGATCTCAGCTTGACGCGGGTCGTCGACGTGCCCAGGGCCCTGGTGTGGCGCGCCTGGACCGATCCAGACCTGCTCAAGCCCTGGTTTTGCCCGCTGCCGTGGAAAACCATCGATTGCGAAATCGACCTGCGTCCGGGCGGTGCCTTCCGCACCACCATGCAATCGCCCGAGGGGGAACGTTTTCACAATGAGGGCTGCTACCTGGAGATCACGGCCGGTGAGAAGCTGGTCTGGACCAACACCCTGCTGGCGGGATACCGGCCCAGTGTGATCGCCACCACCTGCGGCAGCGACGACGTCGGCTTCCCGTTTACCGCCATGGTCGAGCTGGCCGATCATCCCGACGGCACCCGGTACACGGCGACGGTCATCCACGCCGATACCGCCGGGCGCGACACCCACGCCAGGATGGGCTTCAACGACGGTTGGGGCAAGGCGCTGGATCAGCTGGTCGCCATGATCAAGGCCGGGAGTTGATCTGGCGCGTGTTCTGCGAAACGCCTCGCCCACGGATGATGGCGTCGGATCGAGTTGTCCGGCCGTGTTGGATTCGCAATGGGGAAGTTGACGAGCCTTACCCCCGGCACTGGCTCCACAGTTAGGGCTGCTTGGTTCCCCACCTGACCCGGTTGGCCGCTTCACCATGCGGGGAGGCCCGTCGGGGTCTATTGTAGGCGACGCGGGGTGTCCCGGCGGCGGGCGGGGCTTCGACGGGCCCAGCCTCGCAGCCCGAATGGACAGGGCCATGGGGCGTGGACGGGGTTCGGGCCGGCACGTGGGGCGGCCGGTGGTGTGAGCCCCTTAGAATCGCCGCATGTCGTATCTGGTTCTGGCCCGCAAATACCGTCCGAGGAATTTCTCCGAGATGGTGGGCCAGGAGCACGTGGTGCAGGCCCTGGGCAACGCGCTCACCACGCAGCGGCTGCACCACGCCTACCTGTTCACCGGCACGCGCGGCGTGGGCAAGACCACGGTGTCGCGCATTCTGGCCAAGTCGCTCAATTGCCAGGGGCCAGACGGGCAGGGCGGCATCACGGCCACGCCCTGCGGCGTGTGCCAGGCGTGTACCGACATCGACGCCGGCCGTTTTGTCGATTACACCGAACTCGACGCCGCTTCCAACCGTGGCGTGGACGAAGTGCAAAGCCTGCTGGAGCAGGCGGTTTACAAGCCGGTGCAGGGGCGCTTCAAGGTCTTCATGATCGACGAGGTGCACATGCTGACCAACACCGCGTTCAACGCGATGCTCAAGACGCTGGAGGAGCCGCCCGAATACCTCAAGTTCGTGCTGGCGACCACCGACCCGCAGAAGGTGCCGGTCACGGTGCTGTCGCGCTGCCTGCAGTTCAACCTGCGCCCGATGGCGCCCGAGACGGTGCTGGAGCACCTGCAGCACGTGCTGCAGTCCGAGGCGGTGCCGGCCGAGTTGCAGGCGCTGCGCCTGATCGCCCGCGCCGCCCGTGGCTCCATGCGCGACGCGCTGAGCCTGACCGACCAGGCCATCGCCTTTGGCAGCGGCCAGCTGCAGGAGGCCACGGTGCGCCAGATGCTGGGCAGCGTGGACCGCAGCCATGTGTTCCGCCTGATCGGCGCGCTGGCGCGGGGCGACGGCAAGACCGTGGTGGACACCAGCGAAGAACTGCGTGTCCATGGCCTGAGCGCGGCCTCCACGCTCGAAGAAATGGCCACCGTGCTGCAGCGCATGGCGGTGTTTCAGGCCGTGCCCGAGGTGGCCGCGGCAGACGACGCCGACCCAGACGCGACCGAAATCCGCCGCCTGGCCCAGACGCTTGCGCCCGACGAAACCCAGCTTCTTTACAGCCTGTGCCTGCACGGCCGCGCCGAGCTGGGCCTGGCCCCGGACGACTACGCCGCGCTCACCATGGTGCTGCTGCGGCTGCTGGCCTTTCAACCCGGTGCCGCTGCGCAACGCGCCCCGGCTGAAAAAAAAACTCTGAATGACGCCCCGGCGCGGGCACAGTTGACCACGCCCACGCCCACGCCCACGCCCACGCCCACGCCCACGCCCACGCCCACGCCCACGCCCACGCCCACGCCCA
>PHCI01000014.1 GCA_002842205.1 Betaproteobacteria bacterium HGW-Betaproteobacteria-3
CTTGTCGAGCCAGCCCGGCACCACGGCTTTCTGGAAATGTGGGTACAGCACCAGCGGTGCGCCGCCCGTGGCTGGGGCGTTGTACTGCAGGTGCAGGTGGTAGTCGGTGATGCCGCCGTCCCAGTAGGCCCCTGGCGGCGCGCCCGGGATGTCCCGCATCGATTGCAGCAAAAAGGGGATGGAGCAACTGGCCTGCAGCGCCGGATTGAAGTTGGCCGGGCTCAGCGCGATTTGCCGCGTGCGGTAGTCGTGGGTGGCAAATGGCAGGGGCGTGCAGGTGCCACCCGACAGCGGCAGGGGCGACGAGAAAACCACCCGCTCCAGCCAGGCGCCCATGGCCTTGCGGTGCACCGCGTTGGCGAGGAACGCGCCCAGATAACCCAGCGGGGTGCGGATGCGGTGTTCCCGCCCCAGCAGGTGCCGCCCGCGCGAGGTGACGATGTGCAGCCGCAGCCGTGGGTGGTACAGCACCTCGCCCACGCGGCCCCCATAGAACGCCTGCAGGCTTTCGCCAAAGCGTTCGCTGACGTGACGTGCCGAGGGTCTGGTCTGCCCGGGCTCGAGCGTGTAGTCCTGGTGGATGTAGTCGTGCTCCAGTCGCTCGAACGCGGCCGCCGGGGAGGTCAGGCAGGCCGTGGCCATGCGCCACGCGCCAATGGACGCGCCCACCAGATGCACGATGTGGTCGGACCGGGTGAGCCATTCCCCAAAAATGAAGCGGTCCAGCGGACCGAGGATCAGGCCTTTTGGGCCACCCGCCGCCGCCGGAATGACACCGACATCGTGCGGTTGCAGGCCGTGCCGGGCCAGATGCCGACGCGCGCGCGGGCCGACATGGATGTGCAGGGCTTTCATCCCTGCGATTGTCGCAAATGTGCGAGGCTCAGGCGGCCACGGTATGGTGGTGGTCGGCGTGCTCGGCGCGCTCGGGACACTCGGGAGTCACGGGGCCATCAGCGGTCTGGCGGATGATGGCCACGCCGCCCAGCAGGCTGTCGGGGTCCACGCCCAGGGCAATGCCGATCGTGTCCGGATAGGTGTTGACCAGCTGGTTGCCGCTGAGATTGCTCTCTTCGGCCCGGCAGCGCCAGGCGGCCAAGTGGATGGCGCCGGAAATCGGCTCGTAGTTGCCGTTTTCAAACGGCGTCAGCTGGTGCTCGATGGCGTCCACGATGCGCTTGGGAAACTTCCAGCTGCGCGCCAGCGATGCCCCCACATCGGCAAAGGTGTAGCCGAACATGGCCGTTTCGGCCTCACCCCGGCGCAGCGCCAGCGGATCGACATGCTGGTTCAGTTCGCACATGGCTTCGGGCATGCCGGCGTGCATGATCAACTCGCCAATGCCGTGCAACAGGCCGGCCGTGAAGGCGGTGTTCTCGTCAATGCGCAGCGGCAGGCAAATGGTGCGCGCCAGAGTGGCGGTGTTCAGGCTGTAGCGCCAGAACTGTTCGAGTTTCATCCCCGGCACACTGTGAAAACTCACGTCCAGAATGGCCCCCAGCACCAGCGCCCGCACCTTGACCAGGCCCAGCACGTTGATGGCGTCGCTCACGCTGCTGGCGGCGCGGCTCAACCCGAAAAAGGCCGAGTTGGCGACCTTGAGCAGTCTGGCGGTGAGCACCGGGTCGGTGCCGATGCAACGCGCAATGTCCTGCAGATCCACCTCGTCCTGATCGAAGGTGGAGATCAGCCGCGCGGCAATCTTGGGCACGGTCGGCAGGGACAGGGGCTGTTTCATCAGGGCATCGAGGCGCATGGCAATCTCCCGGAGCAGGTTCTTGGGTTTATCTGCCTGTATCGTCGGCACGGTGGGCGGCGACTTGAGTACTTTGCCTGTATCAAGATGCAAAGACGGCCAGAAACGTTATACCGGCCGTTTCCAGGCCTCAATTCCGCCCTTTGAGCCTGTCAAAAGCGGACGCCATGGCCGTCGAGGTGGGCACGGCGCCGACTCGACCGGGTCGCGCCGAGGCGCCCCGCCCCGCCCCTTCAAACCGGTTTTCGCGTGGGCCGTCGCGCCGCGCCGGGGCCTCGCCGAGCTTCATGGTCAGGCCGATGCGCTTGCGCGCCACGTCCACCTCGACCACCCGCACCTGGACGATGTCACCGGTTTTGACGACCTCGCGGGCGTCGGTGACGAACTTGTGGCTCAACTGGCTCACGTGGACCAGCCCGTCCTGATGGACGCCCAGGTCCACAAAAGCGCCAAAGGCGGCCACGTTGCTCACGGTGCCTTCGAGCATCATGCCGGGCTGCAGGTCCCGGATGTCTTCCACGCCCTCGTTGAAGCGGGCCACCTTGAAATCCGGGCGCGGGTCACGGCCGGGTTTTTCGAGTTCGGTGAGGATGTCCTGGACCGTGATGACGCCGAACTGTTCATTGGCAAAAAGCTGGGGCTGCAGGGTTTTGAGCATGTCGGCGCGGCCCATGAGCGCGGCCACGGGTTGGCCCGTCTGGCGCAGGATGGCCTCCACCACCGGGTAGGTTTCGGGGTGCACGCCGGTCATGTCCAGCGGGTTGCTGCCGCCGCGAATGCGCAGGAAGCCCGCGCTCTGCTCAAAGGTCTTGGCGCCCAGGCCACTGACTTCCATGAGCTGCTGGCGGTGGGCAAAGGCGCCATGGGTGTCGCGCCAGCGCACCACCGCCCGGGCCACGCTGGGCGACAGGCCCGACACGCGCGACAGCAGCGGCACGCTGGCGGTGTTCAGGTCCACGCCCACGGCGTTCACGCAGTCTTCGACCACGGCCTCCAGCGTGCGGGCCAGTTCGCTCTGGTTCACGTCGTGCTGGTACTGGCCCACGCCAATGCTTTTGGGGTCGATCTTGACCAGCTCGGCCAGCGGGTCCTGCAGGCGCCGGGCGATGCTGGCCGCGCCGCGCAGGCTCACGTCCACGTCGGGCATTTCCTGCGAGGCGAACTCGCTGGCGCTGTACACCGAGGCGCCGGCTTCGCTGACCACGACCCTCTCGATCTTGCGATCGCTCAGGCCGGCCAGCCGCTGGATCAGGTCGGCCGCGAGCTTGTCGGTTTCGCGGCTGGCGGTGCCGTTGCCGATGGCGATCAGGTTCACACCATGCTTTTCGCACAGCTGTTGCAGCGTGTGCAGCGCGCCGTCCCAGTCGCGCCGGGGTTCGTGCGGGTACACCGTGGCGGTGTCGAGCAGCCGCGACGACGCGTCCACCACCGCCACCTTCACGCCGGTGCGGATGCCCGGGTCCAGCCCCATCACGACCCGCGGCCCGGCGGGCGCGGCCAGCAGCAGATCGCGCAGGTTGTCGGCAAACACCTTGATCGCCACTTTTTCGGCGCTTTCCCGCAACCGGGTGAACAGGTCGCGCTCGGTGGACAGGCTGAGCTTGACGCGCCAGGTCCAGGCCACGCACTTGCGGATCAGGTCGTCGCCCGCGCGCCCGGCATGGCGCCAGCCCAGGTGCAGGGCAATCCGGCCTTCGGCCAGGGACGGCACCGCTGATGGTCCTGATTTAATAGCAAACTGTGTAGATTCGACGGGGGATGAGGCCTTATTTTGTTCATAAAATGGCTCGGGCGCGACAAGTTTGACGTCCAGAATCTCCAGCGCGCGGCCGCGAAACACCGCCAGGGCGCGGTGCGACGGCACGCGGGCGACGGGTTCGCTGTAGTCAAAGTAGTCGCGGAACTTGGCCACCTCGGCCTGGTGCTCGTCCTTGCCCTCCATGCGGCGGCTGGTGAACAGCCCTTCAGCCCAGAGCCATTCGCGCAGCGCCTGCACCAGTGCCGGGTCTTCGGCCCAACGCTCGGACAGGATGTCGCGCACGCCGTCGAGCACCGCGGGCACCGTGGTGAAGTCTTCACCGCCCTCGCCTTTTTCAGCCCTGACGAAAGCCACGGCCTCGTCGGCGGGGCTGAGCGCGGGGTCGGCCAACAGCCGGTTGGCCAGCGGCTCCAGGCCAAACTCGCGGGCGATCTGGCCTTTGGTGCGCCGTTTGGGTTTGTAGGGCAGGTACAGGTCTTCCAGGTCCTGCTTGGTGGCGGCGGCCTGCAGGGCGGCCTGCAATGCCGGGGTCAGCTTGCCCTGCTCTTCGATGCTTTTGAGAACGGCCGCGCGGCGGCTTTCCAGCTCGCGCAAATAGCCCAGGCGGTATTCCAGCTCGCGCAACTGGATGTCGTCCAGCCCGCCGGTGGCTTCCTTGCGATAGCGCGCAATGAACGGCACGGTGGCGCCACCGTCCAGCAGCGCCACCGTGGTTTTGACTTGATGCGGCTGAACGCGGATCTCTGCGGCGATCTGGTCGATGATTTTTTGCATGGCGAAATAGTAGACAGGGGCTTTCGCGCAGGACGGCTCAACCCGGGGGCGCGAGTGTGCCACAGCCGCCGCGTGGCCCGACGCCGCAGGTCCCCGCAGGTCCCCGCACCTCCCCGCCCTCAAAGCGGCGCGCTGCCCAGCGTGAAGTAGAAGGTGGCGCCCTCGCCCGGCGCGGACGCGGCCCAGACCCGCCCGCCGTGGCGCGTGACGATGCGCTTGACGTTGGCCAGGCCGATGCCGGTGCCCTCGAATTCCGACGGCGAGTGCAACCGCTGGAAGGCGCCGAACAGCTTGTCGGCAAAGGCCATGTCAAAACCGGCGCCGTTGTCGCGCACAAAAAAAGCGAGCTCACCGTCGTCCAGCGCCCGCTGCCCAATGGTGACTTCCGCGGGCGCCACGTGGGCGGTGAACTTCCAGGCGTTGAGCAGCAGGTTCTGCAGCACCTGGCGGATCAGCCGCGGGTCGCCCTGCGCCCGAAGCCCGGGTTCGACCACGGCCCGCACGGCCCGCCCGGGATGGGCTTCGTGGTTGAGGGCGACCAGCTCCTGCGCCAGCGCGCTCAGGTCAAACGCCTCCCACTTGAGCTCGGCGCGCGAGAGCCGCGACAGGCTCAGCAGCGCGTCGGTCATGTCGCCCATCTGTTTGATTCCGGTCTGGATGCGGTCCAGGTAGTGCCGGGCCGATGCATTGCCGTCCTCGGCCACGACTTTGCCCAGAAGATAGGCAAAACCGCTGACCGAACTCAGTGGCTGGCGAATGTCATGCGCCACCGAATAGGAAAACGCCTCCAGCTCCTTGTTGACCGATTCCAGTTGCGCGGTGCGGTGGCGCACCCGGTCTTCGAGCTGGGTGGTGAGGCGGGTGATCTGCTGCTCGGTGCGCCGCCGCTCGGTGACGTCGTTGACCAGCGCCAGGCGGGCGTCCTGCCCTTCGAAGACCATGCTGCTGATCGTGGCCTCCACCGTGACGAGGTCGCCGTTTTTCTTGCGCTGCTGCCATTCGAGCGTGCGGGGCTCCCGGAACGGGCGCGCCAGCGCCTTGCGCAGCCAGGGTTCCATGCTTCTGGACGACATCGTGTCTTCCACCCCCATGGCCAGAAACTCCGCCGGGCTGTAGCCGTAAAACGCCACGGCAGCCGGGTTGACGGCCACAAAGCGCAGTGTTTCGGGGTTGTACACCCCCATGGGCTGGGGGTTGCTGTCAAACAGCGTGCGGTATTTTGCGTCGCTCTGGCGCAAGGCGTCGCGGTAACGCAGGTTCACGATGCCAAAGGCCAGGTTGTCGGCCAGCTCCTGGAGCAGCTGCAGTTCGCCGGTGGGCAGCACCAGCACATCGGTGCGGTACAGCATGAGCAGGCCGAAAGTGGTGGTGCCACTGCGCAGCGGCAGGCTGATCACGCTGCGAAAGCCGCGCGCAATGGCCGTGTCCCAGCCGCGCCAGCGTGGATTGCGAATGTCGTGGCGCACCTGCGTGCGGCCGGTGCGAATGGTCTGGCCGGTGATGCCGCCGCCGCCCGGGGCGGTTTCGAGCCAGGTGAGCTGGACGTCCTCCAGGTAGCCGGCACCGTCACCGGCGTAGCGTTGCACTTCAATGCGCCGGTCGGGCCCGTTCATGGCGTAACCCACCCACGCCAGGCTGTAGCCGCCCACATCCACCGCGATCTGGCACACGTTTTGCAGCAATTCGCCTTCACCCGTGGCGCGGATCAGGACGTCGCTGCCGCGGCTGAGCATCTGCAGCGCCCGGTTGGTGCGCTGCATTTCGCGCTCGACCCGTTTGCGTGCCGACACGTCGGTGTTGATGGTGAACACGCCCGTGGGCGCGCCCTGGTCGTTGCGCACCAGCGTCCAGCCCGCTTCCACGGTCAGCCGCTGTCCGGCCTTGGTGCGGTGCTCCAGCTCGCCCGTCCATTCGCCTTTTTCGAGCAGCACGCGCATCGCGGTGTGGAACCCGGCCGCATCGCCGTAGGCCAGTTCGAACACGGTGGCGCCAATGGCCTCCGCGGACGACCAGCCATACAGGCGCTCGGCGCCCTGGTTCCAGAAGACGACGCGGCCTTGCAGGTCGCGCACCACAATCGCGTCGTGCGCCTTGTCCAGCAGTTTGGCCTGCTCGCGCACCATGGCGCGCGCGCGCAGCGCCGAAATGCCGTAGGCCAGGTTGGACGCCATTTCGCGCAGCACGGCGAGTTCGCGCGCCGGCAGGTCGGCTTCTTCGGCATAGAACATGGCGAGCACGCCAAAAGTGCGGTCGCCTTCCATCAGCGGCAAGGCAATCAGGCCCCGGTAACCGCGTGCCTTGGCGGCCTGTTTGCGGCGCTCGTCCGTGGTGTCATTGTGTGCCAGGTCGGGCACCACCACCATCTCGCCACTTCGGATGGCACGCGCCACGGGCAGTTGGCCCCCTGGCGCATCGGCGGCCCAGGTCATGGGGTCATTGGTGAGATAGCCGCCGGTGACGGCGTTGAAAGCACGGCGGTCGATGGTTTTGTTTGCGTCGTCCAGGGCATAGCCCACCCAGGCCAGGCGGGCACCCCCCACCTGAACCGCAACGCCGCAAATCTCTTCCAGCAGCGCCTGCTCATTGTCGGCCCGCATCAGCGCCGCGTTGCAGCGGCTGGCCATCTCCAGCGCCCGGCTGGCCCGGGCCAGCGCCGCTTCGTCTCGCTTGCGGGCCGTCACGTCCCTGGCGATGCCGTACACACCGACGATGTTCTGATTCACCACGATGGGCATGTTGGTGACGAAAAGGGCCACCCGTTGACCGTCGCCACGGCGGCCCACGGTCTCGTAGCTGACCGGGGTGCCGGCTGCAGCGCGCAGGAACTGGGCCTGCGTGGCGTCGCGCTGCTCGGGCGCAATGAACGGAAGGTAGGGCTGGTTCAGCATGTCAGCCATGGGATACCCGGTCAGGCGCTCGAGCCCGCCGTTGGCGGTGAGGATGCGGCCCTCCAGGTCGAGCGAATACACGGCGTCGGGGTTCTGGTCGAACAGCGAGCGGAAAATCTGCTCGTTGAGTTGCAGCGCGGCTTCGCGGGTGGCGCGCTCGATCACCAGCCCGGTCACCTGGGCGACGGTGTCCACCAGTTCCAGCTCATGTGCGCTGGGGGTGTGCGGTTCGCGGTGGTACAGGGCGAACGTGCCCAGCACCCGGCCTTGTTGGTCGACCATGGGCGTGGACCAGCAGGCCCGCAAGCCGTGTTGCACGGCAAGCGCCTTGTAGTCAGCCCACAGCGGGTCCTGGTGGATGTCGCAAACCACCACCCGGGACTTGCGGAACGCCGCAGTGCCACACGAGCCCGCACACGGGCCGATGGGCAAACCGACCACAGCGCTGTTGTACGCGGCGGGCAGATCGGGGGCGGCACCGTGTTGCAGCAGGCCGTGCTCGTCAAGCAGCAGAACCGATCCCATCGCGCCGGGTATCTGCGTTTGCAAAAGCCTGACCGCGTCCGCGAGTTGCTGCGCCAGCGGCTCGCCACGCATGGCCGATTGGCCCAGACGGCCCACCTGGGCGGCAAAGTCTTCGGCGCGCTTGCGGGGCGAGACGTCTTCGGCAATGGCCATGAGCGCAATCAGCGCCCCATGGGCGTCGCGCCAGGCCGAGACGCTGACCCGCGAGAACACGATCTCGCCGTTTTTATGCACGTAGCGTTTGTCGCGCACCGAGTTGTCGCGCGCCCCGCTTTGCATTTCGGCCAGCATGGTGCGGTGGCCGGCCTGCTCGTCCGGGTGGGTCACGGCGGTGGCGGTTCGGGCCAGCAGTTCGGCTTCGGTGTAGCCCAGCATGTCGCAATAGGCGGCGTTGGGCGCCAGAAACCGGCCGTCCGGCGCGCACACGGCCATGCCCACGGCCGCCCGTGCAAACATCTGCCGGGTGCTTTGAATGCGCTCGTCAAGCGGGGACGTGGTCATCGTGGCGGGATCGGTGCCTTTGGTTGGGGCTGGGGCTGGGGCTGAAAGAGCTGCGATCTTCCCATGCCACTATAAGCCCTGACGTTGCAACCGAACCACGCATCAATCCAGCAATCGTGACGTATTTCCAGAAATGACCGACGCTGTTGCCCTGGCGGCAGCCTTCCATCCATGTCGGCATTTACTATAATAGTAGTAGCAAACTATTACCATTTGGCGGGGGCTTCGGCCTGAAAAAGCTTAAAATCTGCGTGCCCAAGGCATTCAAGCCGCGCGCAGGGCCGATCTGAGCTTTTCACCGATGTCGGGCCGCGACTCGAACGGGTCGGGCGGGTTGGTGCCCGCCACGGTGGCTTCCAGGCGCCGCTGCACCGACCCGAGCGCATGGGGGTGGCTGTAGATGTAGAAGGTGTCGGCCGCCACCGCATCAAACACCTTTTGCGCCATGTCGGCCGCCGTCACCTTGCCGCTGCCCACGGCCTTGTCGTTCATGGCCTGGCCGATGAGCTGGCTTTGCGTGGGCTGGTCGGCCGCCAGTTCGCCGGGGCGGTTGCGGTGGCTCTGGTGGATGCCGGTGGCGATGAAATACGGGCACAGCACGCTGCAGCTGATCTGGTCGCTCACGAGGTGCAGGTCGTGGTAGAGGGTTTCGGTCAGCGACACCACGGCGCTCTTGCTCACGTTGTAGATGCCCATGTTGGGCGGCACCGTCAGCCCGGCCATGCTGGCGGTGTTGACGATGTGGCCGCGCCAGGCTGGGTCTTGGGCCGCGGCGGCCAGCATCATGGGGGTGAACAGCCGCACGCCGTGCACGACGCCCCACAGGTTGACGCCCAGCACCCATTCCCAGTCCTTGACGGTGTTCTCCCAGACCAGGCCGCCGGCGCCCACGCCGGCGTTGTTGAACACGAAATGCGGTGCCCCGAAGCGCTTTTGCACTTCCAGCGCGAGCGCCTCCATCTGCACGGCGTCGGCCACGTCCACCTGGCGCGCCAGCACGTGCGCGCCCGTTGCCAGCATTTCGGCGCTGGCGCGGTCGAGCGCGTCCTGCTGCACGTCCACCAGCACGAGGTTCATGCCCAGGCGGGCGCCAATGCGCGCGCATTCCAGCCCGAAACCCGAGCCGGCACCGGTGAGTACGGCGGTTTTGCCTTTGAAATCCGTGATCATGTGTCTGCTTTCTTCAAGATGTAGCCCATACGGGGAAAGTGCACGTGCAAGCTGCCCGCCCGCGGATCGGTGCGGCGCAGGGTGTAGCGGGTGCGGGTGGCGGCGATGAGTTCGCCTTCGGTCGGCTCGGGGCCGAAGCTCTCGGACGTCACGGTCACATGGCTGCCCAAGGCAAGGCCGTGCTCGTCCTGGAAGGTTTCGTCGTGCAGCGGTGCCGGGGTGCTGGCCGCCGCCAGGGCGATCGCCTCGGGGGCCGAAAATCGCGTCATGTCGCCCTGCCCCGTGGCGGCCAGGCGGTCCATCCAGGCCAGCACGGCGGGCGTGGCGTCCAGAATGCCGGCCATGACCGACGCGCAGTGCCGGGTGAACCACAGCGGATGGTAGACGGCGTAGTCGGCCACGCAGGGCGCGTCGCCCAGCAGGTAATCCTGGCCGTCGAGCATGTGGGCCAGGCGTCGCAGATAACTCTTGTAGGCGGCCGCGGCGTCGGCGGGCGGCAGGCGCGGCTGGCCCAGCCGCATCTTGCCGCGGTCTTCGGCGAAGGCCTTGGCTTCGGCGGCCCAGGCCTCGGGGGGTCGCCCGCCGCCCAGCACCTGGGCCACGCCGGCCGGGCTGAAGTTGTAGGCCATGGCAACCCAAAACAGTTTTTCGTCGGCCCATTGCGCCAGGATGCGCGCCAGCCCCTTGTTTTGCGCGGGGTACAGCGTGGGCGTGGGCTGCAGGTGCTCGAGCACGTCGCAGATCAGCGCGGTGTCGCAGTAGATGTCAGCACCGATCTGCAGAAACGGCGTCTTGCGGTAGCCGCCGGTGAGCGCGACCACGTCGGGTTTGGGCAGGGTGCGCGGCACGATCACCGATTTCCAGGCGAGTTTCTTGGCGCCCAGGATCAGGCGCACTTTCTCGGAGAACGGTGAGGTGGCGTAATGGTGGAGGATCAGGTCGGCCATGGTGTGCAGGGGGGGGGGTGGTTTTTTTTGGGGGGGGTGAGACGGTCGTCCGTGCGCGGTGGGCGGGTCAGCGCGGTGCGGCACGGGTGAGGATGGCGTCCAGGTCGGCGCCCGTGCCCAGCGTGCCAAAGGCGCGGCCGCCCTGGGCATCGGCCAGGCGGGATTCACAGAACGCGCTGAACACGGCGGGCGGTGCCGACTGCGCCAGCAGCGCCGCCTGCACCGCCAGGGCCACGTTTTGGGCCAGGCGCCGCGCTTCCAGCTCGGTGGCCATGGCGTCCACCTGCAGGGGCAGGCTGGCGGCCAGCCGGTCGAGTGCCGGGTGCAGGCCACGGGCGGGCGCCAGTTCGTGGGCCAGCGCGGCGGCGGCGTCGGCCTGGCGCAGGGCGCGCAGCAAGTCGATGGCCATGATGTTGCCCGCCCCCTCCCAGATGGAATTGACCGGCATTTCGCGGTAGATGCGGGCCATGATGCCTTCGCCGCCCTCTTCCACGTAGCCGTTGCCGCCCAGGCATTCCATGGCCTCCTGTGCAAAGGCGCTGCCGCGCTTGCAGACCCAGTATTTGGCCACCGGGGTCAGCAGCCGGGCCATCGCGCGTTCGTGGGCATCGTCAGGGTGGTCGAAGGCCCGCGCCAGCCGCAGGGCCAGCGCCGTGGCGGCTTCGCTTTCAAGGGCCAGATCGGCCAGCACGTTGCGCATCAGGGGCTGGTCGATCAGGCGCTTGCCAAAGGCCTGGCGCTGCGCCGTGTGGTCGAGCGCGATGGCCAGCGCCTGGCGCATCAGCCCGCTGGTGCCCAGCGCGCAGTCGAGCCGCGTCATCGTGCCCATGGCCAGGATTTGCGGCACGCCGCGCCCCTCTTCGCCCACCCGCCAGGCGGTGGCACCGGCAAACTCGACCTCGGAGCTGGCATTGGCCTGGTTGCCCAGCTTGTCCTTGAGCCGCTGGATGTGGATGGCGTTGAGCGCGCCCGCGCCACCGCAAGGCGCTGCCCATGGCGGCAGCACCCGCGGCAGGAACAGGCAGCTCAGGCCGCCCGGCGTCTGCGCGAGGATGAGAAAGGCGTCGCACATGGGTGCCGACATGAACCACTTGTGGCCCGTCACGCGGTAGCGCGCGCCCCAGGCATCGGTGCCGTCGGGTGCGGCGGCCGTGGTGTTGGCGCGCACGTCCGAGCCGCCCTGCTTTTCGGTCATGCCCATGCCCATGGTCAGGCCGGGTTTGTCTGAAAACAGTTTCAGCGCGGGATCGTAGGCACGGCTCGTGAGGCCAGGCGCCCAGTCGGCGTAGAGGGCGGCGTTGGCGCGCAGCGCGGGGGTGACGGCGTAGGTCATCGAGATCGGGCACAGGATGGAGGGCTCGAGCTCGGTGAACAGCATGAACCCGGCCGCCCGCAACACGTGGGGCGATGCCCCGGGCGCCCCCAGCGCCGACGAGCCGCCGCCGGTCGCGCGCGCCGTCTCGGGGCGCAGCGAGGGCAGGTCAGTGGCGGGCGCGGGGGGCACCGGTTCGGCCCACGGTGTGCCGTGCAGCCCGGCCCCGGTGGCCGCCGACATCAGCGCGTGGTAACTGGGGTGGAATTCGACCGCGTCGATGCGGTGGCCCAGCCGGTCGTGGCTGCGCAACGCGGGGGGGTGCACGTTGGCCAGGCGCGCATGGGTCTGCATGTCGGCCGTGCCCAGCCGCTCGCCGAGCGCCGCCAAAGCGGCGGTGTCCAGCGCGGGCGCGTTGAACTTCAGCGCATCGCGCAGGCCCTGATTGCCGGTGAACAGGTTGTAGTTGACCAGCGGTTCGGGCTGGTTGAAAACCTCGTGCGTTACTTGCATGCCCATTCCCCTTTCTCGGCGTCACGCGCGGCCAGCAGCCAGGGCGCACGGCGCGCACCGCCCGCCACGAAGGTCAGGAACGTGGGGATTGCGTGCACCGCCCAACGCCGCATGAAGGTCGCGCTGTTGCCGCCACTAGATCAGCTTGACCAGCTGCTTGCCAAAGTTACGGCCCTTGAGCAGCCCCAGAAACGCTTCGGGCGCCGCCGCCAGGCCCTGGGCCACCGATTCACGGGGGCGCAGTTTGCCACTGCCCACCAGCGCACCCAGTTCGGCCAGCGCTTCGGGCCAGATTTCCATGTGCTCGCTGACGATGAAGCCCTGCACCTTGAGCCGGTTGGTGAGGATCAGCGCCGGGTAGGCCATGGGCAGCGGCGCGCCGTCGTAGCCGGCGATCATGCCGCACACCGCGATGCGGCCAAAGGCGTTCATGCGCAGCAGCACCGCATCGAGCACCATGCCGCCCACGTTCTCGAAGTAGCCGTCGATGCCGTTGGGGCAGGCGTCTTTGAGCGCCTTGGACAGCGACGCGGCGTCCTGGTGTTGTTTGTAGTCGATGCAGGCGTCAAAACCAAGCTCGTCCACCGCGTATTTGCATTTGTCGGGCCCACCCGCAATGCCCACGGCGCGGCAGCCGCGCGCCTTGGCCAGTGCGCCCAGTGCGCTGCCCACCGCGCCCGTGGCGGCACTGACCACCACCGTCTCGCCGGCCTTGGGTTCGATGATCTTCACCAGGCCATACCACGCGGTCACCCCCGGCATGCCGACCGCGCCGAGGTAGTGGCTCAGGGGCACGTGGGTGGTGTCCACCTTGCGCAAGGCGCCCGGCTGGCTGACATCCACCACGCTGTACTCCTGCCAGCCCCCCATGCCGACCACCTTGTCGCCCACGCGGTATTTGGGCGAGCGGCTCTCGGCCACCTCGCCCGCCGTGCCGCCCTGCATGACCTGGCCTAGCGGCTGCGGCGCGGCGTAGCTTTTGGCGTCGTTCATGCGGCCACGCATGTAGGGGTCAAGGCTCAGGTAATGGTGGCGCACCAGCACCTGGCCGTCGGCCAGCGGCGGCGTGGTGGCCTGCACGAGCTTGAAATTGCTGGCCGTGGCTTCGCCCTGCGGGCGGTTGTCGAGATGAATCTGTGCGTTGTTGGGCATGATGATACCGTGTTGATGACTATATTAAATGTAGCTAACTATGACCATTTTACGGGGGCTAAAGGCATATTTGACTGAAAAAAATGTTCAATCGGTTGAAATCGGGGCGTCCGCGCCCGCCACCCCGCCCTGGCGCTGCACGTACTTGAACGTGCCGGTGGCGTGGGCGCAGGCGCGGCCGTCTTCGTCGTACACCGTGCCCTCGGTGAAGGCCATGCTCTTGGTGCGGTGCATCAGCCGCCCCTTGCCCGTGAGCTGGCCCCGCGCGGGTTGCATGAAGCTGGTTTTCATTTCGATGGTGACCACGCCCATGTCTTTTTGCACGCTGCGCGCGGCCACGGCCATGGTCACGTCCAGCAGCGTCATGATCGCGCCACCGTGGGTCACGGCGAAGGAGTTCAGGTGTTCCGGCCGGGGCGCGTAGTGCAGCTCCGACAGCCCGGCGTCGAACAACCCCAGCTCAAAGCCGAGGTGGTGGACGAAGGGAATCTCGACGCCGAATTTCATGAGTGTTCAGCCGCCGGTGACCACGCTGACGCCACCGTCCACCGCCATCCACTGCCCGGTGATGTGCCGCCCCGCGTCGGACGCGAACAGCACCGTGAGGCCCTTGAGGTCTTCGTCGCCACCCAGGCGGCGCAGCGGGGCATGGGCGGCCAGCTTCTCTTCGCCCAGCGCCTGGAGGGTGCCCGCCGTCATGCGGCTCGGGAAAAACCCCGGGCAGATGGCGTTGACGTTGATGTTGTATTTGCCCCATTCGGCGCCCAGCGCCCGGGTGAAGTTGACGACGGCGCCCTTGGAGGTGTTGTAGGCGATGGTCTGCATCTCGGGCGGGTTGCCGCCCAGCCCGGCGATCGACGCCAGATTGATGATGCGGCCCGATTGCTGCGGAATCATGCTGGCCTTGGCGATGTGCTGGCTCAGGATGAAGTAGCCGCGAATGTTGAGGTTCATGACCTTGTCCCAGGCGGCCACCGGGTGGTCTTCGGCCGGTGCGCCCCAGGCGGCGCCGGCGTTGTTCACCAGGATGTCGACTCGGCCCATGCGCTCCAGGGTTTCGTCGGCCAGGCGGCGGATGTCGGCCTCCTGGGCGCAATCGGCGGCGATCCAGCGCGCGTCAATGCCGGCGGCCTGCAGTTCGGCCACGGCCTGCTCCAGATCGTCGGCCTTGCGCGAACTCAGCATGACCTTCGCACCCGCCTCGCCCAGCGCGTGCGCCATCTGCAGGCCCAGGCCACGTGAGCCGCCGGTGACCAGCGCGGTCTTGCCAGTGAGATCAAAAAGCTGTTGCACGGTGCGGGTCATGGGGTGGTCTCCTGAAGCTGGTAATCGAGCGAATGGCGGGACTTGCGAAGGGCGGCCACCCCGGCGGCGACCGCCTGGTGGTGGGGGTGCTGGAGGTAGGCGTCCAGCGCCGCCTTGTCGCGGAACTGGGAGTACAGCACAACATCGCAGTTGCCATCGAGTTCGGGTGTCCGGATGGCGACTTCAAACGCCCCCATGCCATCGACCAGCCCGCGACAGCTGTCGAGGTCGGCCTTGAAGCGCGGAGCATCCGCAGGGTTGTGGAGCGTCCACAGAACGATGTGGCGGATCATTTTTCATTTCTCCTTCAGGCGGGAACGAACCCAGATCAGAAATACGCCGACGGCCGCCGCCATGGCGCCAAGGGTCACCAGAACGTCCGCGCCCGACGCGTTTTGACGGGTGCCGGCAATGCCCAGCACCATGACCAGCAGGCCACCGAAAATGAGCACCCAGATCAGGCGCTCGATCCAGACCAGGGTACGTGGGGATGCCATGGGCCTGTCTCCAAGCGTTGAAATTCTGCGCTGTCAGAACGCGTCTTCAGGGAACGCCGCGCAGGTGGTGTCGCGATGGGACACCACATGGAGCCAGGCCCCGATTTTGGGCAATTCGTAGTGAAAGAAGTAGCGCGCGGCGCCCAGGCGGCCGACCTGGGCTGGCGAGGCCGGCGCAGCCTGGGCGGCCAGGGCCACGTCAAGCCAGATCCACGCCAGCACCATGTGCCCAAACGCCTGCATGTAGGGCACGGCATTGGCCAGTGCCTCGACCGGATTGCCGGTGGCCCAGGCGGCCCGCGTGGCGTCGCCCACCTGTTGCAGCGCATTGCCCAGCGCATGGGCGTGCGGTGCCAGCGCCGGGTGCCCGGCGGCCTGTGCGATCGTGCCCTGCACGCGGCCGCCCAGCAGCGACAGGCCACGCCCGCCTTCCATCAACACTTTGCGGCCCAGCAGGTCAAGCCCCTGGATGCCGTGGGTGCCTTCGTGGATCATGTTCAGGCGGTTGTCGCGCCAATACTGCTCTACCGGAAAGTCGCGCGTGTAGCCGTAGCCGCCGTGGATCTGGATGGCCAGCGAGTTGGCCTCCAGGCACCATTCGCTGGGCCAGCTCTTGGCGATGGGCGTCAGCACCTCCAGCAGCAGCCGGGCCTCGTCGGCCGGGTCGGGCGAAGCGGTGTGCTGCTCGTCCACCAGCCGCGCGCAATACAGCTCCAGCGCCAGCGCGCCTTCGCTGTAGGCTTTTTGTGCCAGCAGCATGCGTTTGATGTCGGCGTGTTCGATGATGCGCACCTGGGGTTGGGCCGGGTCTTTGGCCGCTGTGCCGGTGCCGCTCTGGGCGGCCGACGCCACTGGCCGCCCCTGCGGCCGGTGGCGGGCGTAATCCAGGCTCGCGTGGTAGCCGGCCATGCCCAGCATGGTGGCGGCCATGCCCACGCCGATGCGGGCCTCGTTCATCATGTGGAACATGCAATGCAGGCCCTTGCCCGGCGAGCCCACCAGGTAACCAATGGCCCCCGCGCCGTGACCGTCCAGCCCGCCGCCCTGCTCGCCTCGCACGGGGTATTTGCCTTCGCCAAAGTTCAGCAGCGTGTTGGTGGTGCCGCGCCATCCCAGCTTGTGGTTCAGGCCCGCCAGCGCCACGTCATTGCGCTCGCCCGTCAATTGCCCGTCGATGCCGACCAGTTTCTTGGGCACGATGAACAGCGAAATGCCGCGTGTGCCGGGCACCAGCTTGCCATCCGGCCCGGGGATCTTGGCCAGCACGAGGTGGACGATGTTCTCGGTCAGCTCGTGCTCGCCCGACGAGATCCACATCTTGTTGCCCTTGAGGCGGTAGCGCGGACCCAGGGGGTCGTCTTCAAAGCCCGGCCCATCGGGCACGGCGCGGGTGGTGATGTCCGACAGCGACGAGCCCGCCTGCGGCTCGCTCAGGCACATGGTGCCGGCGAACCGCCCGCTGAATTCGTTGCGTGCAAAAACGTCTTTTTGCGCTGGCGTGCCGTGCACCAGGAGCAGGTTGGCATTGCCCTTGGTCAACAGGCTGGAGCCGATGCTGACCGAGGCCATGGCAAAAAAGCTGTTGGCCGCGGCCTCGATCGTGTAGGGCAACTGCATGCCGCCGTCGTCGTAGTCCTGGGCGGCGCTGAGCATGCCGGAGGCGGCATACGCACGGTGCGCTTGCAGCGTGGCCTGGGGCAGGATCACCTTCTCGCCGTCAAAGCGGGGTTCCTCAACGTCCACCAGACGGTTGAACGGTGCGTATTTTTCGCGGGCGATGCGCTCGCAGGTGTCGAGCACGGCGTCAAAGGTTTCGCGCGAATGGTCGGCAAAGCGGTCGCGCTGCGTCAACTCTGTGGCCTTCAGCCAGTCGTACAGCAGAAAATCCAGCGTGGGGCGAAAACTCATGGGACGATCTTTGAAGATGAATCCGTCACCCGGGCAATGGTGCCCTGTGCCAGCGCGCAAAGCTTTTCCTGTCCGTCCTGGACAGAAAACACCTCGCACACACAGACCGCCTGCGACTTGCCCGCGTGCACGGCCCGCGCACGGGCGATGAGCCGCTGCCCGACGGCTGGCCGGAGGTAGTTGATCTTGAACTCGGACGTCAGGACGGCCGAACCGTGCAAAGCCGTTCCGCCGGCGAACGTGAGCGCGTTGTCGGCCAGGTAGCTGACGACACCGCCGTGCGCAAATCCGTTTTGCTGGCGCAGTGCGTCCCGCAGCGGGACCTGCAGCTCAACCTGTCCGGGCACCAGGGCATGCAGCTCGGCGCCCAGCAGCTGGCTGAAAGGCTGGGCGGCCAGAACGCCCTGGCCCATGCGGAAAACCGCATCGGCCGCAGCATCCTTGTCGCCCGCCACGCTCACAGCACCTCGAACACGCCCGCAGCGCCCATGCCGCCGCCAATGCACATGGTGACCACCACGCGCTTCGCACCCCGGCGTTTGCCTTCAATCAGGGCGTGCCCCGTGAGGCGCTGGCCGCTCACGCCGTACGGGTGGCCCACGGCAATGGCGCCGCCATTGACATTGAGGCGGTCCGCCGGAATGCCCAGCTTGTCGCGGCAATACAGCACCTGCACGGCAAAGGCTTCGTTGAGTTCCCACAGGTCGATGTCGTTCACGCTCAAGCCCAGGCGCTTGAGCGCTTTCGGGATGGCGTACACCGGGCCAATGCCCATCTCGTCGGGTTCGCAACCGGCCACGGCAAAGCCGAGGAAGCGGCCCAGCGGCTGCAGGCCCTTTTTGCTCGCGAGTTCTTCGCTCATGACCACGCAGGCGCCTGCGCCGTCCGAGAACTGACTGGCGTTGCCGGCCGAGATCACACCCCCCGGTATTGCCGGCTTGATGCCGCTGATGCCTTCCTTGGTGGTGCCGGGGCGAATGCCTTCGTCGTTGGCGACGGTGACCTCCTTGGTGCGCAAGCCCATGACCGGATCGGCCACGCCAGCCTGCACGGTGATGGGCGCGATTTCGTCCTTGAAGCGGCCGGCTTCCAGCGCCGCCGTGGCGCGCTGCTGGCTGGCCGCACCGTATTCGTCCATGGCGTCACGGCCGATGTTGTAACGCTTGGCCACCTGCTCGGCGGTTTGCAGCATGTTCCAGTAAATCTCGGGCTTGATCTTCTCAAGCGACGGGTCGCGCAGCATGTGGGTGTTCATTTCCTGCTGCACGCAGGAGATGCTTTCCACCCCACCCGCCACGAAAATATCGCCCTCGCCGGCGATCACGCGCTGCGACGCCAGTGCAATGCTCTGCAGGCCGGACGAGCAAAAGCGGTTGACCGTCATGCCGGACACGGTGATCGGGCAGCCGGCCTTGAGGGCGATCTGCCGCGCGATATTGGCGCCGGTGGCACCTTCGGGGTTGGCGCAGCCCATGATGACGTCTTCGACCTCACCGGCGTCGATGCCGGCGCGCTGGATGGCGTGCTGCACGGCATGGCCACCGAGCGTGGCGCCATGGGTCATGTTGAAGGCGCCCTTCCAGCTCTTGGCGAGCGGTGTGCGGGCGGTGGAAACGATGACGGCTTTGGTCATGGGAGCTCCTGATGGGGGATGGTGGGACAATTCACCGCGCCGCGCTCTGGGTCAGCAGGCGGTGGTAGAAACGGATCAGCTCGGCCAGGTTGGCCGATGCAATGCGCTCGTTGGTGCCGTGGAACCGCGCCAAATCTTCGGGCTTGGCGCGCACGGGCGAGAAGCGGTAAATATGGTCGCTGACGGCCTGGAAGTGGCGGGAATCGGTGGCGGCGATCATCAGGCCCGGGGCCACGATGGTGCCGGGAAACACCTCGCGCACCGTGCGCTCGATCAGCCGGTACGACGCGGATTCGGTGGGCGACACCGGTGACGGCTCCGCCGAACCCGGCAGCGCCATCAGCTCGAACCGGTCGCTGCCCAGGCGGGCTTTCACGTGCTCGGTGATGCTGGCGCGGGTGTCGCCGGGCAGCAGCCGGAAGTTGACCGTGGCCTCGGCCATGCCGGGCAGCACGTTGTCCTTGTTGCCGGCGTGCACCACGGTGAGTGCAGTGGTGGTGCGCAGCATGGCGTTGGTGCTGGCGCCCTTTTCAAGCTGGGCCTGCACCACGGGCCCGAACAGCCACAGATTGGACAGCGCGACCCGGCCAAAGCCACTCATCTCGGGCGCCACGGTGTCAAACATCTCACGAGCCACGCCACGAATGGACGCGGGCAGTTGATCATCCTCCAGGCGGCGCAACGCGGCGCTCATCATGGCGATGGCGCTGGTGCCCTTGGGTGGTGGCATGGACGAGTGCCCCGGCGTGGCCGGCACCCGCAGCACCACCGACAGATAGCCTTTCTCGGCAATCCCCACCAGCGCGGCGGGTTTGCTCAGGCCGGGCATGATGCCCTCGGTGATCAACAGGCCTTCGTCGATGACGAAGTCGAGCTTGACCCCACGCGACTGCAGCAGCTTGGCAATGACCTCGGCGCCCCGCGTGCCCCCGACTTCTTCGTCATGACCGAACGCGAGATAAATCGTCTGCCGGGGCTGGAACCCGCTGGCGGCCAGCATTTCGATGGCTTCCATCTGCGCGATCAGATTGCCCTTGTCGTCCCATGCGCCGCGCCCCCAGACGAAACCGTCCTTGATCTCGCCGGCGAAGGGCTCGGCCTGCCAGTCTTTTTCGGTGCCGGGTGCAATGGGCACCACGTCCTGGTGCGCCATCAGCAGAATGGGTTTGGCCTGCGCGTCGCTGCCTTTCCAGGTGTAGAGCAGGCTCAGGTCGCCCACCGTTTCACGGGCCAGCACAGCGTGTGCCCGCGGGTAGCGTTGTTGCAGGTAGTCGTGCAGGCGGCGGAACTCGTCGGCGTTGAGCGTCGGGTCGGCGTAGCTGGAGATGGTTTTGAGGCGAATCGCGCCAGCCAGATGCTTCGCGGCGGCCTTCTCGTCCACGGCCAGCAACGGCGCGGGTGGCACGTCCAGTTGGCGCGAGCTCTGGCGCAAGGTGTTCACGGCCACGATCACCACCAAAAGCAGGATCAGGCCCATCAGCCCCCAGAGAACGCGCTTGACCATGTTTGCCAATCTCCCTGCGACGGTCAATTGAAGGTTTTGCCTTCAGCGGCCAGACGGGCCAGCAGCGGCGCCGGTTGCCAGAAGGTCGCGTCGTCATGCGGGTTCTTTGCGAACTGCTGCATGCTCTGCACCACGTTGAACAGGCCCACCTGGTCGGCGTAGAGCATCGGGCCGCCGCGGTGGACGGGGAAGCCGTAGCCGGTCAGGTACACCATGTCGATGTCACTGGCTCGGGACGCAATGCCCTCTTCCAGAATGTGCGCGGCCTCGTTGACGAGCGCATAGACCAGCCGTTTGACGATTTCGTCGTCCGAGATCTTGCGGGGCTGGATGCCAAGTTCGGCGCGGTGCTTTTCGATCATCCCGACCACCAACGCGCTGGGAATGGCATCCCGTTTGCCCGCCTGGTAGTCGTACCAGCCCGCGCCGGTTTTCTGGCCAAAACGGCCGAGTTCGCAGAGTTTGTCAGCGGTGCGGCTGTACAGCATGTTCGGCCGCTCCTGTGCGCGGCGCTTGCGGATGGCCCAGCCGATGTCGTTGCCGGCCAGGTCGCCCATGCGGAACGGGCCCATGGCAAAGCCAAACTTCTCGACCGCCTTGTCCACCTGCGCCGGAGTGCAGCCTTCGTCCAGCAGAAAACCCGCCTGACGGCTGTATTGCTCAATCATGCGGTTGCCGATGAAGCCGTCGCACACGCCCGAGACGACCGCGGTTTTCCTGATTTTCTTGCCCACCGCCATCACCGTGGCCAGCACATCCTTGGCGGTCTTTTCACCGCGCACGACTTCCAGCAGCTTCATGACGTTGGCCGGGCTGAAAAAGTGGGTGCCGATCACGTCCTGAGGGCGTTTCGTGAAGGCCGCGATCTGGTTGACATCGAGCGTGGACGTGTTGCTGGCGAGAATGGCGCCGGGCTTCATGACCTCGTCAAGCTTCTTGAACACGGCCTCCTTGACGCCCATTTCCTCGAACACGGCCTCGATCACGAGGTCGGCGTCCTTGAGGTCGCTGTAGTCCAGCGTGGTGCTGAGCAGGCCCATGCGCTGCTCATACTTGTCTGCCTTCAGCTTGCCGCGCTTGACCTGGCTTTCGTAGTTCTTGCGGATCGTGGCGAGGCCGCGGTCGAGCGCTTCCTGCTTCATCTCCAGCATCTTCACCGGGATGCCCGCGTTGAGGAAATTCATGGCGATGCCGCCGCCCATGGTGCCGGCGCCAATGACCGCGACGGACTGGATTGGGCGCTGCGGCGTGCCTTCAGGCACGTCAGGGATCTTGGAGGCCGCACGCTCGGCCGTGAAAATATGGCGCAGCGCGCGGCATTCGGGCGTCATCATGAGGTTGATGAACAGTTCGCGCTCGTACAGCATGCCTTCGTCGAACTTCTTTTTCGTGGCGGCTTCCACGGCATCCACGCACTTGGGGGGCGCGGGGAAGTTTTTCGCCATGCCCTTGACCATGTTGCGCGCGAACTGGAAGTAAGCGTCGCCCAGCGGGTGTTTGCAGGGCAGGTTGCGCACCAGCGGCAGGGCGCTGCCATCCTGGTGCTTGTCGGCCATGGCTTTGGCCAACGCCAAGGCCTCGGCGGGCAGGGATTCGACCGATGCGGCCATCTTGTCAAACAGCTTCTGGCCTGGCAGCGACGCGAGCAGTTCGCTCTTGACGGCTTCGCCGCTCACGATCATGTTCAGGGCCGTTTCAACGCCCAGCACGCGCGGCAGCCGCTGGGTGCCGCCGGCGCCTGGAATCAGACCGATCTTGACTTCCGGCAGCGCCACATTGCAGCCCGGCGCCGCGATCCGGTAGTGGCAACCCAGTGCGAGCTCCAGCCCGCCGCCCATGGCCACGGAATGCACCGCCGCAATGACCGGCTTGGCCGAGTTTTCAACGGCCAGGATCACGCTCAGCAAATTGGGTTCCTGCAGCGCTTTGGGGGTGCCGAATTCCTTGATGTCGGCCCCGCCCGAAAAGGCCTTGCCGGCGCCCGTGATGACGATGGCGCGCACGGCCGGGTCGGCGTTGGCGCGGTTGAGGCCGTCGGTGATGCCCAGGCGGGTGGCGTGCCCCAGGCCATTGACTGGCGGATTGTTCAGGGTGATCACGGCAACGTCGCCGTGAACTTGGTATGCAGCCGTCATGCGGAAGTCCTCAAAAAATAAAAAGAACGATCGTTCGTTTTTAGAACGGGCCAGTGTATGTTGCAGTGCGGTGCGGCGTTGTCACGGGTGGGACAAACCGGTGATTCACTCTACACCTCGAGCCATTCCTTGCGAATATAGGCGTCGGCGCGGAGCGTGTCTGGCGTGCCTTCAAAGACAATGCTGCCGTGTCCCATGACCAGGACTCGGTCGGAAATGGCCATCGCGATGGTGAGCTTTTGTTCGATCAGGAGCACCGACACGCCGCGCTCCTTCAGGGTCTTCAGGTATTCGGCCACCAGCTCGACGATCTTTGGCGCCAGGCCTTCGGTGGGTTCGTCGATGATGATCAGGTCCGGGTCGCCCATGAGCGTGCGGCACAGGGTGAGCATCTGCTGCTCGCCCCCCGACAGCACCCCCGCTTCGGTGTGCTGACGCTCTTTCAGGCGCGCAAACATGCGGTACATGTCGTCAAAGGACCAGCGGCTGCCCTTGCCGCTGCCCTTTTGCCCCAGCAGAAGATTCTGGTGCACGGTCAGCTTGGGGAAAATGTCGCGGTTCTCGGGCACGTAGCCCACGCCCAGGTGCGCGATTTCGTAGGCCTTTTTGCCCAGGGTTTCCTGGTCTTTCCAGCGCACCGAGCCCTGGCAATCCACCAGGCCCATGATGGCCTTGGCGGTGGTCGAGCGACCGGACCCATTGCGCCCCAGCAGGGCCACGATCTCGCCGGGCTTGACGTCGAAATGCACGCCGTGCAGCACGTGGCTCTTGCCATAAAACGCGTGCAGATTTTCAATATGCAGCATTTTCAGTGCACTCCGGCCTGAGAGTCGGCCACGGCCGAACCAAGATACGCTTCCTGCACCCGCGCATTGGCGCGCACCGCATCGGGCGTGTCAAAGGCAATCACTTCGCCGTAAACCACCACGGCGATCTTGTCGGCCAGCCCGAACACCACGCCCATGTCGTGCTCGACCGTGAGCAGCGTCTTGCCCACGGTGACTTCCTTGATCAGGTTGATGAATCGTGCGGTTTCGGATTTGCTCATGCCGGCGGTGGGCTCATCGAGCAGGATCACGTTGGCGCCCCCGGCGATGGTGATGCCGATCTCCAGGGCGCGTTGTTCGGCATAGGTCAGGTTCACGGCCAGCACATCGCGCTTTCGGTCCAGGCGAATCTGCGCCATGAGCTGCTCGGCACGCTCGTTGGCGTCGTCAAGGTCGGCCAGGAACTTCAGGAAGGTGTATTTATAGCCCAGGCTCCAGAGCACGCCACAGCGCAGGTTCTCGAACACGCTGAGCTTGGGAAAAATGTTGGTGATCTGGAAGCTGCGGGACAGCCCCCGCCGGTTGATCTCGAACGGCCGCAGGCCGTTGATGCGCTGGCCGTTGAGCAGCACGTCGCCACTGGAGGGCTCGAACCGGCCACTGATCAGATTGAAAAGCGTGGACTTGCCCGCGCCGTTGGGGCCGATGATGGCGACACGTTCTCCGGCGTTGACCGCGAGATTGACGCCGCGAATGATCTCGGTTTTGCCAAAGCTCTTGCGCAAGTCTCTCAGTTCAAGTGCAGGTATGGCCCCAACGCTAGTCGCTTCGCGTACTGCGCTGCCCACCGAGGGGGCTGTGCTTGCTCGGGGCGGCCCTTCGCTGCGCACGTCGTGGCCAGTGTTATCGGTCATGACAAAGCCTCCCTGCGCTTGATTTCCTTTTCGATGAATTCCTGGATCAGACCCCACTGCCGCGCAAACTCGCGGCGCGTGACTTCAAACAGGAACAGGCCGGTCAGCATCACAAAGCCGGCGCCAAACCAGCTGTTGAATCCTTTGGCGTTGAGGCTCACCCCCATGAAGCTGAGCTGCGGCCCGAGCGCCGCATTCAGCTGCAGGTGGTACACCATTTCAATCATCGCGGCGGCTCCGATCAGGGCAATCAGGGCGGTCACGGCCAGCGCCAGATAGCCCACCCAGAGTTCGCGCAGCTTGCCAAAGGCCGCCACGCGCAGGTTCATCATGATCAGGCTGGCGATGCCACCCGGTGCATACATGACCATGAACAGGAATATGAGCCCCAGGTAAAGCAGCCAGGCTTTGGTCAATTCGCTGAGCAGCACCAGCGCCAGCACCATCACCACGGCACCGATGATCGGCCCGAAAAAGAAGGTCGCCCCGCCCAGGAAGGTGAACAGCAGGTAGGCGCCCGAGCGGTCTCCGCGCACCACCTCGGACGTGACGTGTTCGAAGTTCAGCGCGGCGAGACCTCCGGCAATGCCGGCAAAGAAAGCGGCAATCACAAAGGCGATGTAGCGCACCTTCTGCGTGTCGTAGCCGACAAACTCCACGCGCTCCGGGTTGTCGCGCACGGCGTTGAGCATGCGCCCGAGTGGCGTGCGCGTGAAGGCAAACATCAACGCCGTGCAGACAAAGGTGTAGACCGCGATCAGGTAATACAACTGCACCTGCGGGCCAAAACTGATGCCAAACGGCGTTCCCCCGGTCACGCGGTTGCCCGCGATCCCGCCTTCACCTCCAAAAAACTCCGGAAACATGAGCGACATGGCGTACACCAGTTCGCCAATGCCCAACGTGATCATGGCAAACGGGGTGGCCGCCTTCTTGGTGGTCACCCAGCCCAGCAGCACCGCCAGCAGCATGCCCGCCAGGCCGCCGATGATGGGGATCAGGCTCACGGGAATGGACCAGGTGCCCTTGGTCACGATGTTCAGCGCGTGGATTGCCAGAAACGACCCCATGCCGGTGTACACCGCATGGCCGAAGCTCAGCATGCCCCCCTGCCCCAGCAACATGTTGTAGCTCAGGCAGGCAATGATGGCGATGCCCATCTGCGACAGCAGCGTGTGGCTCAGGCTGCTGGTGAACACCATGGGCGTGACGGCCATGAGCAACGCAAAAAGACTCCAGATGACCCAGCGCCCGACGTTGAGTGGCTTGAATTCATAGTAGGGTTTTGTGGACATGTTCAACCCTCCCGTGTTCCAAGCAATCCCTTGGGACGGAAGATCAGGATCAGCACCAGGAACATGTACGGCAGGATCGGGGCGATCTGGCTGATCTTGAGCTTCCACAGCGCATAGCCAAAGGTTTCTGGCGTGATGCTCACGCCCAGCATCTTGACCGCTCCCATCAACGAACTGTCAATGCCCACGGCGAAGGTCTGGATCACCCCAATCAACACCGATGCGACAAATGCCCCGGACAACGAGCCCATGCCGCCCACGACCACCACCACAAAGATCACCGAGCCCACGGTGGTGGCCATGCCCGGCTCCGTGACAAAGGCATTGCCGCCAATCACGCCGGCCAGGCCGGCCAGTGCAGCGCCGCCACCAAACACCATCATGAACACGCGTGGCACGTTGTGCCCAAGGGATTCGACGGTCTCGGGGTGGGTCAGCGCCGCCTGGATCACCAGACCGATGCGGGTGCGCGTCAGCAGCAGCCAGATGGCCACCAGCATCAAAAGGGCGACCAGCATCATGAAGCCGCGGTACATCGGAAACTGGGTGCCAAAGATCGTGAACAACGGACCGTCAAGGGCGGGTGGTACGCGGTAGTCCACCGAACTGGTGCCCCACACCAGTTGCACCATTTCCAGGATGATGAAGCTCAGCCCGAACGTGATCAGCAACTCGGGCACATGGCCGAACTTGTGGACGCGCCGCAGGCAGTATTTTTCGAACAGCCCGCCCAGAATGCCCACCAGCAACGGGGCCACCACCAGGGCCGGCCAGAAGCCCAGCAGCTCGGTGGTGCTGTAGGCAAAGTAGGCGCCCAGCATGTAAAAACTGGCGTGCGCGAAATTGAGCACACCCATCATGCTGAAGATCAGCGTGAGGCCCGAGCTGAGCATGAACAGCAGCAGCCCGTAACTGAGCCCGTTCAGCAGGGAAATGGTGAAAAATTCCATGTACAACCTGAAATGAAATGGTCACGCAGCACCGCAGGCGCCAACAAAAAGCCGGGACGGCAAAGGCTATCCCGGCTGACGGTCCGGCGGCGCGGGTGAGGCGGCCGTTCAGGCCGGCCGCTTCATCTGGCAGCTGGTCGGCGTGCTAGCCACGTACGGGTCCATCTGTTTGACGGGCGCGAACGTGTAGCCGGTGTTTTCGACGCTGTAGGGGTTCTTGGCGTCGGCCTTTTGCCATTTGGTCACGAACATCGATTGCTGGAGCTGATGGTCGGACGCGCGCATCTGCACTTCACCGGCAAAGCTCTTGACTGACAGCCCTTCCATCGCCTTGGCCACTTTCACCGGATCGGTGGACTTGGCCTTGGCCATGGCAGCACCCAGCAGGTTGATGCCGTTCAGGGTGGCGTAGGTGTAGTAGTCGTCGTTGAATTTCTTCTTGAAGTCGGCGCCCATCTGCCCGAGTTCGCCGGGGTGGTTGGCGTGGCCGTAGGCAATCACGTACACCTCGCTGTCGCCACCGGCGGCCAGCGCCGTGGGGGTTCCGGTGACGCCGGCGTAATAGGTGTACATCGGCAATTTCAAACCCGCATCGTTCAGTGCCTTGACGAACAGCGTCAGGTCGGCGCCCCAGTTGCCGGTGACGATGGTGTCTGCACCCGACTGCTTGATCTTGGCCACATAGGGCGCAAAGTCCTTGACCTGGCCGATGGGGTGCAGGTCTTCACCGGCAATCTTGACGTCGGGGCGCTTGCGTGCGATGCCTTCCTTGAAGTACTTGGCAACCTGCTGGCCATGGGAGTAATTCTGGTTGAGCAGGTACACGCTCTTGACCTTGGGCTGGTCTTTCATGAAAGCGGTCAAGGCTTCCATCTTCATCGTGGTGTCGGCATCGAGGCGGAAATGCCAGTAGTCGCACTTGTCGTTGGTCAGCGCCGGGTCCACCGCGGCGTAGTTCAGGTACACGACCTCCTTGCCGGGGTTGCGCGCGTTGTGCTTGGACACCGCGTCCAGGATGGCCATTGCGGCGCCCGAGCCATTGCCCTGCGTGACATAGCGAAAGCCCTGGTCAATCGCGGCTTTCAGCGTGTTCAGGCTTTCCTGCGGCGAGCCCTTGTTGTCAAAGCCCACGACTTCGAACTTCACGCCGGCCGGGTTTTTGGCGCCCGAGAGCCGCTCGGCCGTGAACTGCCAGCTCTTGAGCTGGTTCTGCCCCACATTGGCGAACGGGCCGGACAAAGGGTCCATGAAGGCGATCTTCACGGTTTCGCCCTTCTGGGCAAATGCGACACCGGCGACCACCATGATGGCAGAAGCGGCAACGGCCTTGATGGCAAATTTCATGCATGTCTCCTTGGTTGACTGACTGCGTGCAGCGTACCGTTTTTGTGCAGTGCAGCGCTCAGGGATTGTCCCTAAGCGCACCCATTTCTATCGCACAGGCGACACGCGCCAAAGCCACCGGCGCGCGGCACCCCCTGCGGCTCAGGCCGTGGGCAGCACATAGTCCTTGAGCTGCTCGCGCAGGCGGGTCTTGAGCATCTTGCCGGTGGCCCCCAGCGGAATCGCGTCGACGAACACCACGTCGTCGGGAATCTGCCATTTGGCCGTCTTGCCTTCGTAGAACTTGATGAGTTCGGCGGCCGTGAGTTCGGCGCCGGGCTTCTTCACCACGGCAAGAATCGGCCGCTCGTCCCACTTGGGGTGCTTCACGCCGATGCAGGCCGCCATGGCCACGGCCGGGTGGGCCACGGCGATGTTCTCGATGTCGATGGAACTGATCCATTCGCCGCCCGACTTGATCACGTCCTTGCTGCGGTCGGTGATCTGCATGTAGCCGTCGGCGTCGATGGTGGCCACGTCGCCGGTCGGAAACCAGCCGTCCACCAGCGGGTCGCCACCCTCGCCCTTGAAATACTGCTTCACGATCCAGGGGCCTTTGACGTACAGGTCGCCATAGGCCTTGCCGTCCCAGGGCAGTTCGTTGCCCTCCTCGCTGACGATCTTCATGTCCACGCCATAGATGGCCCGGCCCTGCTTGAGGCGGATCTTCATCTTTTCGTCGGCCGGCATGCCCAGATGCTTGTTCTTGAGCGTGCACAGCGTGCCCAGCGGGGACATCTCCGTCATGCCCCAGGCGTGCAGTACCTCCACGCCATAGTCGTCGTTGAAGGCGGTGATCATGGCCGGCGGACAGGCCGACCCGCCGATCACCGTGCGCTTGAGCGTCGAGAACCGCAACCCGGCCGGTTTCATGTGGGTCAGCAGCATCTGCCAGACGGTTGGCACCCCGGCGGCGTACGTCACTTTTTCGGCTTCGATCAGCTCATAAACCGACTTGCCGTCCAGCGCGGGGCCGGGGAACACCAGCTTGGCGCCGGTCAGGGCCGCGCTGTAGGGAATGCCCCAGGCGTTGACGTGAAACATGGGCACCACCGGCAGGATGGAGTCGCGCGCGCTCAGGCACATCACATCGGGCAGCGCCGCCGCGTAGGCATGCAGGGTGGTGGAGCGGTGGCTGTACAGCGCCGCCTTGGGGTTGCCCGTGGTGCCGCTGGTGTAGCACATGCTGGAAGCGGAGTTCTCGTCGAACACCGGCCAGGTGTAGGCGGCGGGCTGCGCGCCGATCCAGGCTTCGTAACTCAAGAGGCCGGGAATGCCGCTGTCGGCCGGGAGCTTGTCGGCGTCGCACAGCGCCACCCAGTGTTTGACGGTGGTGCAGCGGGCGTGCACGGCCTGGATGATGGGCAAAAAGCTCATGTCAAAGCACAGCACCTGGTCTTCGGCATGGTTGGCGATCCAGGCGATCTGGTCCGGGTGCAGGCGCGGATTGATGGTGTGCAGCACCCGGCCCGAGCCGCTGACGCCAAAATACAGCTCCAGATGGCGGTAGCCGTTCCAGGCCAGCGTGGCCACGCGGTCGCTGAAGGCGAGCTTCAGGGTGTCCAGCGCGTTGGCCACCCGTCGGGATCGCGCGGCCACGTCGCGGTAGGTGTAGCGATGAATGTCGCCCTCGACCCGGCGCGACACGATTTCAGCGTCGCCGTGGTGGCGTTCGGCGAAATCGATCAGCGAAGAAATCAGCAGCGGTTGGTCTTGCATCAGGCCCAGCATCGAAAAGTCTCCTTGGTGGCAAGTGGGATCACGGTGGGACAAGATGGTAGCGCGGACGCGCAGTCCACCGCGAACCGTGCGCCCGAAATGCCCCTGCACAGCGGCCGGCCGCGTAACCCACGCGACAATGCAGGCATGGATTCCGCCACCGATTCGCCGCGTCGGCCCGCCCTTTCCCCGCTTCTGCGCGAGGCTTTTGCCACGCTGGGCCCGGCGTTCTACACCGACGTTGCGCCCTGGACCCTGCCCGACCCGTATTGGGTGGTGCGCAGCCGTGCCCTGGCGCGCGAGCTGGGCCTGGACGATGCCTGGCTGGAGTCCGACGAAGCCTTGCAGGCGCTTTCGGGCAACGCGCTGCTGACCGGCAGCACGCCGCGCGCTGGCGTGTACAGCGGCCACCAGTTCGGCCTGTGGGCCGGGCAACTGGGCGACGGACGGGCCCTGTCGCTGGGCGAGCTGGACGCACCCGGCGGCCCGCAGGAACTGCAAATCAAGGGCGCCGGGCGCACGCCCTATTCGCGCCGCGGCGATGGGCGGGCCGTGCTGCGATCGAGCATCCGCGAATTTCTGTGCAGCGAGGCCATGCACGGCCTGGGCATCCCAACGACCCGTGCACTGTGCGTCACCGGCGCCGACGTGCCGATCCGCCGCGAGGAGATGGAAACCGCCGCCGTGCTCACCCGCACCGCGCCGAGCTTCCTGCGGTTTGGCCACTTTGAGCACTTTTCGCACCATGGCCAGCACGCCGAACTGCGCCGACTGGCCGACCACGTGATCGACCGCTTCTACCCCGCTTGCCGCGACACCGACCGGTTCTCGGGCAACCCCTACGCTGCGCTGCTGGAGGCCGTGAGCGAGCGCACCGCAGCGCTGCTGGCGCAATGGCAGGCGGTGGGGTTTTGCCACGGCGTCATGAACACCGACAACATGAGCATCCTGGGCCTGACGCTTGATTACGGCCCGTTCCAGTTCATGGACGCGTTCAGCTTCGGGCACATCTGCAACCACACCGATGTGCAGGGCCGCTACGCGTTTGGCAAACAACCCAATGTGGCGTACTGGAACCTGTTCTGCCTCGGGCAGGCCTTGTTGCCGCTGATCGACGATTCCGACCTTGCGCTGGCGGCGCTGGAGTCTTACAAGACGGTGTACCCGCGCGAATACGAAGGCCGGATGCGGGCCAAGCTGGGCTTGCCAGATGCCCACCCGGACGACCGCGTGCTGATCGAATCCCTCCTGAAGCTGATGGCGCAGGGCGGCGTGGATTTCACCCTGTTCTGGCGTCGGCTGAGCCAATGGGCCGCGACCCGCGTCCCCGCCCCCACCGCCTTGCCCGGCGAAGACCCGGCGGCGGCTCCCGTGCGCGACCTGTTTCTGGACCGCGCTGCGGCAGACCACTGGATGCTTCAATATTCAGAGCGAACTATCGCCATTCCACGGGGGCTAATGGCCAATTTTATGCTAAAAACCAACCCCAAGTACGTGTTGCGTAACCATCTGGCCGAGATCGCCATCCGGCAGGCGAAACTAAAAGATTTCACCGAAGTCGAAAACCTGCTGACGGTGCTGCAAAATCCGTTTGACGAACACCCGGCGCATGAAGACTGGGCCGGCTTGCCGCCTGAATGGGCGGCTGCCATCGAAATCAGCTGCTCGTCCTGATGCATGTACATTTGCCTCGTTACCACGCCACCGCACAGACCCTATGCCCTTCAAGATCGAGAAAACCAATGTCGAATGGGATGCATTGCTGACCCAGAAAGGCGCCGAGCCCCTGGCCTTCATGGTGACCCGCGGTGAAGCCACCGAACCGCCCTTCACGGGGCGGCTGCTCAAGATCAAGGCGGACGGCATTTACGGCTGCGTGTGCTGCGGCAAGCCCTTGTTTGATTCGTCCTCCAAGTTCGAATCCGGCACCGGCTGGCCCAGCTTCTTCCAGCCCATCAGCAACGACGCCGTGGCCACCAAGGTCGATGGCATCCTCTGGATGAAACGCACCGAAGTCCATTGCGCCGACTGCGGCGCCCACATGGGCCATGTGTTTGAGGACGGCCCGGCGCCGTCAGGCCTGCGCTACTGCATGAATTCGGCGTCGCTGCAGTTCAAGCCCGCATGAAAATCCTGATCGACTTCTTCCCGATCCTGCTGTTCTTCGGGGCCTACAAGTGGTTTGACATCTACACCGCCACCGGCGTGCTGATGGCCGCCACCGTGCTGCAGATGGCCACCATCTACGCCATCGACCGCAAGCTGCAGACTATGCACAAGGCCACCCTGGTGCTGGTGCTGCTGTTCGGCGCCCTGACGCTGGCGCTGCACGACGACCGCTTCATCAAGTGGAAGCCCACCGTGCTGTATGCCGCCATGGCCATCGCGCTGGCGGTGGCGCTGTGGGGGCTGCGCAAGAACTTCCTCAAGCTCATGCTGGGCAGCCAGCTGGACCTGCCCGACGCCGTCTGGGGCCGACTGAACGTGGCGTGGATCGTCTACTGCGCGTTCATGGCCGGCATCAACGGCTATGTGGCCGCGTTCTACAGCACCGAAGCCTGGGTCAACTTCAAGCTGTGGGGGTATGCGTTTCCGCTGGTCTTCATCGTCGGCCAGGGGCTGTACATTTCACGCCACCTCAAACCCGACAGCCCGTCGGACGGCGCCGGAACCTGAGCCATGACCCCACTGCCCCAAGCCGAACAACTCGACGCCCGGCTGCGCGCCACCCTGCAGCCGACGGCGCTCACCGTCATCGACGAGAGCGCCTCGCACGCGGGCCACGCCGGTGCCGGCCCCGAGGGTTATGGCACGCATTTCCGCGTGCGGATTTCGACACCTTTATTTACAGGTTTGTCGCGCGTTGCCAAGCATCGCCTTGTGTATGATGCGCTGCAAGATTTCATCGATCAGGGCGTTCACGCGATCGCCATCGAAGCCATCTGAAGCCCACGGTCCATCGCATCCGCAACACCCGCCAACGCCCTTCAAAACGGTTTATTTGCTTCATTTAAAATAGCAAACAATGACCATTCCGCAAGGGAAAGACAGGAAAAATCCATGAAAAAGCAACTGACCACGGCACTCGCCGCTGCCGCCCTGCTGGGCGCCCTTGCCGTGCCGGCACAGGCCCAGAACGTGGCCATCGTGAACGGCAAGGCCATCCCGACCGCCCGCCTGGACGCGCTGGCCCAACAGGTCGCACGCTCGGGCCGCCCGGTGTCGCCCGACATGCAAAACCAGCTCAAGGAAGAAGTGATCGCCCGCGAGATCTTCATGCAGGAGGCGCAAAAGACTGGCCTTGATGCATCGGACGACTACAAGAACCAGATCGAGCTGGCGCGCCAGACCATCCTCATCCGCGAACTGTTCGCCGACTTCCAGAAGAAAAACCCCGTGACCGACGCCGAAATCCAGGCCGAATACGACAAGTTCGTGGCCGCCAACGGGGGCAAGGAATACCGCGCGCGCCATATCCTGGTCGAGAAGGAAGCCGACGCCAAGGCCATCATCGCGTCGCTCAAAAAGGGCGGCAAGTTTGAAGACATCGCCAAGAAGCAGTCCAAGGACCCGGGCTCCGGCGCCAACGGCGGCGACCTCGACTGGGCCAACGCCAGCAGCTACGTGAAAGAGTTTTCCGAAGCCATGGTCAAGCTCAACAAGGGCCAGCTGACCGACGCGCCCGTGAAAAGCCAGTTCGGCTACCACGTGATCCGCCTTGACGATGTGCGCGAAGCCCAATTGCCCAAGGTCGAAGATGTCAAGCCGCAAATCGCCCAGCAACTGCTGCAGCAAAAGCTGTCCAAGTACCAGGAAGACCTTCGCGCCAAGGCGAAGATCGAATAACCCGATCCGCACGGCAGCAGCCGATGCACCTTGAATGAAGCGGCCTGCGGGCCGCTTTTTTCATGGCAGTGGGCGCGCGGCGCTGTCCGCCACTGACCACCCGCCAACGGTCAATCACTTCAGCGCCGCCAGCGCCATCAGCACACCGATCAGCACCGGCTGATGCACCATGTAATAGCTGAGAGACCAGCGGCCCAGCCACGCCAGCGGCCGCAGTGCAGCGGGCATGGGCCGTGCCGCGGCCCGGCCCGGGCGCCGGGCCCGCCACTGGCCGACTGCCACGCCCCACCACATCACCCCGAGCCAGGGGAATACGGGCACGTAATCCTCGGTGACGGGCTTGGCCGTGATCCAGCCCAGCCAATTGAGCCATGGCGCGTTGAATATTGAAGAAAATTCGGCGCCATCCCCCGTCGAAAGGACATACTTTGCTATCAACGGCGTCGCAATTGCCAACCCGCCCGCGGGCCACAACCACGCGCCCCACCCGGCGCTCAGGCGCGCCAGCAGCAACATCACGGCCATGCCGTGCAGCACGCCAAAGTAGATGAAGCTCTTGGGGTACATCCAGTACGACGCGGCGGTGACCAGCAAGGCGCAACCCGCCACCTGGGCCCAGCGGCGCCAGAACCGGCGCCAGGGTTGCGCCTGCTGGACGGCAATCGCCTGCCCCATGCCGGCACACAGCAGAAACAGGCTCACGATGGCGGTGCGCTGCCAGGTCCAGAACGGGTCGGTGTAGAAGTTCTGGCGGATGTAGCCAAAGTGATTCAGGTCAAAACACAGGTGGTAGGCGGTCATCCACACCATGGCCAGGCCACGCAGGGCGTCCACACCGCCCCAGCGGGAGGGCTCGGAAAAATGGGCTGCAGGGGTGGCACGCATCCCACCACCATACCTGAAGCGATACCTCAAGCTTCGTCATGGACATGGCTGCGCTGCGCCGTATCATGAGGCAGTGCATCACCAAGGATTCGACGATGAAAATACTGCTTCCCATTGACGGCTCGGAACTCTCGCTGCACGAGGTTCGCTTTGCCATGAAGCTGCTGCGCGAGGGCCTGCAGGCCAACTTCCTGCTGGTCAACGTCCAGGAGCCCGCCACCCTGTACGAGATGGTGACCGCACCGGACCCGGCCGTGCTCGAATCCGTGAGCCAGGCCGCCGGCAGCCACGCGCTGCAACCGGCGATGGCGCTGCTCAAGCAGGCCGGCATGGCCTGCGAAACCGCCGTGATCACCGGCGACCCGGCCCATGCAGTGCTGGAGTTGATCGAACAACACGGCTGCGAGATGGTCATCATGGGCACGCGCGGCCAGGGCTTGCTGCGCAGCGCATTGACCGGCTCGGTGGCGCAGACGCTCATGCACGATGCGCCGGTGCCGGTGCTGCTGGTCAAGCCGCCGCCGGACGAGGACACGGCCGACACCTGAACCCCATGTCGGCCGCAAGCTTGATCTGGCTGCAGTTCGCGGCCTGCGCCCTGCTGATCGGCGCGGCGGGCTTTCAGCTTTCGCGCTACGGCGACGTGATCGCGCGGCGCACCGGGCTGTCGGGCAGCTGGATCGGCCTGGCCCTGCTGGCCACGGTCACGTCCCTGCCCGAGTTGGCCACGGGCATCACCAGTGTCACGGTGGCCCAGGCGCCCAACGTGGCCGTGGGCAACGCGTTGGGCAGCTGCGTGCTGAACCTGGTGTTTCTGGTCGTCATTGATTTCATTTTCCGGGAAGAACCCGTCTGGCACCGAGCCAGCCAGGGGCATGTGCTGGCCGCCGCCTTTGGCGTGGTGCTGCTGGGCTTCACGCTGGTCAGTCTGTTGATGAGCCACCTGACAGCGACGGGCCCATCGGGCGCAGCGGCGGCCACGGCGCCGCTGGGCATCGGGCTGGCCACGCCGGTGGTTCTGGCCCTTTATTTTGTGGCCATGCGCACGGTCTTCAGTTACGAGCGCGCCCATGCCGTGACCAGCACCCTTGGTGACGCGTTGGCGAAACCGCTCCTGACCTTGCGCGTGGCATGCATCCGCTTCGCCATGGCCGCCGCAGTGGTCGTGGGCGCCGGTCTCTGGTTGCCTTTTGTCGCCGTGCGCCTGGCAGCCGTCATGGGCTGGAACGGAAGCTTTGTCGGCAGCCTGTTCGTGGCGATCGTCACCACCCTGCCCGAACTGGCCGTCACCATGTCGGCGCTGCGCCTGGGGGCGCTGGACATGGCCATCGGGAATCTGCTGGGCAGCAACCTGTTCAACGTGACCATCATCGCGGTGGACGACCTGTTCTATCGCCCCGGCTCGCTGCTGGCCCATGTGTCACCGGTGCATGCCGTGACAGCCGGATCGGCCATCATCATGACGGGGCTGGCGATGGTGGGCCTGTTTTTCCGCCCCGGTTCTCGGGTGCTGCGCGCGGTGGGCTGGGTGAGCCTGGGGCTGGCGGCGATGTACCTGCTCAACACCTATGTGCTGTTCCTCCATGGCGAATGAAAAGTCTTCTGTGACGCCCACGCCCACGGCTGCCGCTTCGGCTGCCGAAGACTGGCATCTGCGCGATGTGCACGAGATCGCCCATGCGCACGGCGTGGACCCATCCCATGGACTGGCGCACACCGAGGCCGAGCGTCGCGCGCAACTGCACGGCGCCAACGCGCTGGCGAGCACGCCCGGCCGGCGCTGGCCCGGTCTGCTGGCCGACCAGTTCAAGGATTTCATGATCCTGGTGCTGCTGGCCGCCGCCGTGGTGTCGGGCGTGATCGGCGACCTGGTGGACACACTGGCCATCGTGGTCATCGTGGTGCTCAACGCGGTGGTCGGCTTCGTGCAGGCCTGGCGTGCCGACAAGGCCATGGCCGCGCTGCGGCAGCTGGCGGCGGCGCACGCCACCGTGCTGCGTGACGGAGCCCCGCGGCGCATCCCGGCCAGCGGTGTGGTGCCTGGCGACATCGTGCTGCTCGAGGCGGGCAATCAGGTGCCGGCCGATCTGCGCCTGATGGACCTCGCCCAGTTCAAGGTGGACGAGTCGGCACTGACCGGTGAATCGGTGACGGTGGAAAAGCACGCCTCGACCCTGCGCGGTGCAGTGCATGCGCTTGGCGATCGCCTGAACATGGCTTTCAAGGGCACCACGGCCACGCACGGCCGGGCGCGTGGCCTGGTGGTGGCCACCGGAATGGCCACCGAGTTGGGCAAGGTCGCGGCGCTGCTGGACCGCGACACCGACCGCAGCACCCCGTTGCAGCGCCGACTGGCGGCGTTTGGCAAGCGGCTGGCCTTGGCGGTCATCGCGATCTGCGCGGTGATATTTACCGTGGGCGTGCTGCGCGGTGAGTCGCCCCTGCTGATGGCGTTGACCGCGATCAGCCTGGCGGTGGCCGCCATCCCCGAGGCGTTGCCGGCGGTGGTCACCGTGTTGCTGGCACTGGGCGCACGAAAGATGGTGAGCTTCCATGCGTTGGTCCGCCGCCTGCCGTCGGTGGAAACGCTGGGTTCGGTCACCTTCATCTGCTCCGACAAGACCGGCACCTTGACGCAGAACCGCATGCATGCCGAGCTGCTGTGGACGTGCCATGACACCTGGCGGCCTGGCACCACGCCACCCGGCCCGTTGCCACAGGAGCTGTTGCGTGGGGCCGCCTTGTGCAACGACGCCACCTCCACGCCGCAAGGCGGCTGGCAAGGCGATCCGACCGAGACCGCGCTGACGCAGGTCGCCCGCGAAGCCGGGCTTGAAAAATCGGCGCTGGAGCAAATTGCCGCGCGCGTGCTGGAGTTTCCCTTTGACTCCGAACGCAAGCGCATGACCACCGTGCATGACACCGCCGATGGGCTGGTCGCGTACACCAAGGGGGCGCCTGAATCGGTGGTGACGCAATGCACGGCACAGTGGACGCCCGAGGGATCGGCGCCCTTCGACCCGGATGCCGTCCTGCGCATGGCTGACGAACTCGCCTCGCAAGGCCTGCGCGTGCTGGCGTTGGCACGGCGCGATCATGCCGACCGACCCGACCCGCAAGCGCTGGCGGCCACCGAGAGCGGTCTGTGCCTGATCGGCCTGATCGGCCTGATCGACCCACCCCGCCCTGAAGCCGCAGCCGCCGTGCGCGATTGCATCACCGCAGGCATCACGCCGGTGATGATCACGGGCGACCACCCGGCCACGGCCTGCGCGATCGCCCACCGGCTGGGCATCGTGCCAGAGGTCCAGTGCGCCGTGTTGACGGGGGCTGACCTGGCCGCCCTCGACGACGCGGCGCTGAGCGCGCGGGTGCGTGCGGTGCGTGTTTATGCGCGGGTCGATCCGGCGCAAAAAATCCGCATCGTCGAAGCCCTGCAGGCGCACGGTGAGTTCGTCGCCATGACGGGCGACGGCGTCAACGATGCGCCCGCCCTCAAGCGCGCAGACATTGGCGTGGCCATGGGCCAGGGCGGCACCGATGTCGCGCGCGAGGCGTCCAGCCTGGTGCTGCTGGACGACAACTTCGCCACCATCGTGGGGGCGGTGCGTGAGGGGCGGCGCATCTACGACAACATCCGAAAATTCGTGCGCTACGCCATGACCGGCAACTCCGGCGAGATCTGGACCATCTTCCTCGCGCCACTGCTGTTGTTGCCCATTCCACTGCTGCCCATTCACATCCTCTGGGTCAATCTGGTCACCGACGGCCTGCCGGGGCTGGCGCTGGCGGCCGAGCCGGCCGAACGCGGCATCATGCAGCGCCCACCGCGCCCACCCACCGAAAGCCTGTTCTCGCACGGCATGTGGCAGCACATTCTGGGCTTCGGGTTGCTGCTGGCGGGTTTGTGTCTGGGGGTCCAGGCCTGGGCCATTTCCACCGGGCACGCCCATTGGCAGACCATGGTGTTCACGGTGCTCACGCTGGGACAAATGGCGCACGTGATCGCCATCCGTTCCGAAACCGAATCGACATGGCAACTCGGGCTTCTCAGCAACAAACCCCTGTTGGGCGCGGTGTTGCTGACCTTTGCACTGCAGATGGCCACCATCTACGTGCCCTGGCTCAACCCGATCTTCAAGACCGAGCCGCTGTCTGCACCGGAACTGGCCATTTGCGTGGCCGCCGCAGCCATCGTCTGGGGTGCGGTGGAAATTGAAAAGACCTGGCGCCGCCGTCGTGCGGCCACCCGCGACCCCGCCATGGATGCATCGGCATGACCGTGCGCGCGGGACCGCGCAACCGGCACGGGCTCAGCGCGCGCGGACCCGCCTGAACGCGCGCCGGGTCACCGTCACAACCGCCAGCACCACGGCGCCCGCCACCACCCCGAACACGGCGCCGCCCGCCAGCGCGACGACTTCGCCGCTCCAGCCACCCACCTGCGCCGCGGTGGCCTCCACCGCGTGGTGCAGCCATGGCGTGCCATGCACGAGGATGCCGCCGCCCACCATGAACATCGCCGCCGTGCCCACCACCGACAGCGTCTTCATCAGCCAAGGCGCGCTGCGCAAAATGCCGGCGCCCAGCCGACGCGTCAATGGTCCGCCGTGGCGCGTCATGTGCAAACCCGCGTCGTCGAGCTTGACGATGCCGGCCACCAGCCCGTAGACGCCTATGGTCATGACCACGGCCACAATGGCCAGTACCGTCAACTGTTGGGCCCATGGCGCACCGGCCACGGTGCCCAGCGTGATCACGATGATCTCGGCCGACAGGATGAAGTCGGTACGGATCGCGCCCTTGATTTTTTCTTTTTCGAGCGCCACCAGGTCCACCGCCGGATCGGCCCGCGCGCTGACCAGCACCGCGTGACGAGCCTCGTCCTCCTCGCGCCGGTGCAGGTATTTGTGGGCCAGTTTTTCAAAGCCTTCGTAGCACAGGAACAAACCGCCGGCCATCAGCAGCGGCGTGATGGCCCAGGGCGCCACGGCACTGATGGCCAGCGCCGCGGGCACCAGGATGGCCTTGTTGACGAACGAGCCCCTGGCCACCGCCCAGACCACCGGCAGTTCGCGGTCGGCCCGCACGCCAGACACCTGCTGGGCGTTGAGCGCCAGATCGTCCCCCAGCACCCCCGCCGTTTTTTTGGCGGCCATCTGCGTCATGACCGACACGTCGTCGAGGATCGACGCGATGTCGTCGAGCAGGGCGAGAAGACTGGCAGCGGCCATGGGTCGAAGTCCTTGATGCTGAAAATGCCTGGAGATAGCAGACGACCGAGGATCCCGTCAGTCGAAATCCGACTTCGACAGCGCCACGCTCCAGATGATCAAACCATACAAGATCAGTCCAACGCCCACGGCAGGAAGGTTGTAGAGAAGTCGCTCGTTGCGACGCAGCCCCTCGCGCAGTTGATGAAACTCGCCAAGACCGATGCCCAAGCCCTGCGCCAGTACCCACGCCGCTGCGAGGCAAACGAGGCCGACAACCGCGACCTTCAAGCCGTAGCGCCCGTTCAGCAGGCGGGTGTCGCCCCATAGCCAGCCCCAGGCAAACATGGCACCGCCCGTCAGCATGGCGATCGCCCACCACGAAGGTTTACCAAGCCAGGCGAGCAACCCGACCAGTAACACGGGGATCAGGTTCGACACACGTTGCAGGGTCACGTTGTGCCTTCCGCGCGGCTCAACCCACCCACTTGCGCGCGTTCTGCCACAGGCGCATCCAGGGGCTGCGCTGGGCGATGTCGCCCGGCGTCCAGCTCATCTGCACGTTGCGGAAGACGCGCTCGGGGTGCGGCATCAGGGCCGTGAAGCGGCCATCGGCGGTGGTGACGGCGGTCAGGCCGGCCGGGCTGCCGTTGGGGTTGAACGGGTAGGCCTCGGTGGCGCGGCCGTGGTGGTCCACGAAGCGCATGGCGGCGATGGCCTTGGCCGCATCGCCGCGCCGGGCAAAGTTGGCATAGCCCTCGCCGTGCGCCACGGCAATCGGCAGGCGGCTGCCCGCCATCCCCGCGAAGAACAGGCTCGGCGACGCCAGCACCTCGACCAGCGACAGACGCGCCTCGAAGCGCTCGCTCTGGTTGGTGGTAAAGCGCGGCCAGGCGTCGGCGCCGGGGATGATGTCGGCCAGCTCGGCAAACATCTGGCAGCCGTTGCAAACGCCCAGGCCGAAGGTGTCGGGGCGGGCGAAGAAGCCCTTGAACTGCGCGGCCAGCACCGGGTTGAAGGTGATGCTGCGGGCCCAGCCGATACCCGCGCCCAGCGTGTCACCGTAGCTGAAGCCGCCGCAGGCCACGATGCCGCGGAAATCCTGCAACCGGGCCCGACCGGTCTGCAGGTCGGTCATGTGCACGTCGTGGGCTTCAAAGCCCGCTTCGGTGAAGGCGTAGGCCATTTCAACGTGGGAATTGACGCCCTGCTCGCGCAGGATGGCCACCTTGGGCCGGGCCAGGTTGAGGTAAGGCGCCGCCACGTTGTCGGCGGCATCGAAAGCCAGATGCACGTGCAGGCCCGGATCGGCCGGATCGCCGGCCGTGGCGTGCTCGGCGTCGGCACCGGCCGGGTTGTCGCGCTGCTGGCAGATGCGCCAGCTCACCGAGTCCCACACCTGGTGCAGGTCTTGCAGCCTGGCACTGAACACCCGTTGGGTGTCGCGCCAGACCTGCACTTCGCCCTTGCCGGCGTCCATGGGGGACGCCGCCGGGCGGGTCTTTCCGATGAAGTGGCTGAAGGCGCTCAGGCCGTGCTCACGCAGGGTTTGCATGACTTCGTTGCGTTCGGCGGTGCGCACCTGCAGCACCACGCCCAGCTCTTCGTTGAACAGCGCCTGGAGCGTCAGTTCATTGCGGCGCGCACCCACCTGGCCCGCCCAGTTCTTGGCGTCGCCAGTGTCCATGCGGCTGTCGCCAATGCCGTCGCCCTCGGTCACCAGCAGATCGACATTGAGCGACACGCCCACATGGCCCGCGAACGCCATTTCGCAAACCGTGGCGAACAGGCCGCCGTCGCTGCGGTCGTGGTAGGCCAGGATGCGGCCCTGCGCACGCAGCGCGTTGACCGCGTGGACCAGTTTCACCAGGTCTTGCGGATCGTCCAGGTCGGGCACGGTGTCGCCGGACTGGTTGAGCGTCTGCGCCAGGATGCTGGCGCCCATGCGCTTGCGGCCCTTGCCCAGGTCGACCAGCACCAGCGTGGTGTCGGGCTCCGACGCGTCGAGCTGCGGCGTGAGCGTGCCGCGCACGTCGGCCAGCGTGGCAAAGGCAGTCACGACCAGTGAGACCGGCGAAGTGACCTTCTTTTTTTCGCCATGGGCGCCGGGCGTGGCGGGCGGTTCGGTCCACTGCGTGCGCATGGACAGGCTGTCCTTGCCCACGGGGATCGAGATGCCCAGTGCCGGGCAGATCTGCAGGCCCACGGTGCGCACGGTTTCATACAGCGCGGCGTCTTCACCGGGTTCGCCGCAGGCGGCCATCCAGTTGGCCGACAGCTTGACCCGCGACAGCTCAATGGGTGCGGCCAGCAGGTTGGTGATGGCCTCGGCCACCGCCATGCGGCCCGACGCAGGGGCGTCGAGCGCGGCGATCGGCGTGCGCTCGCCCATGCTCATGGCCTCGCCGGCAAAGCCCGCGTAGTCGGCCAAGGTCACCGCACAATCGGCCACGGGCACCTGCCAGGGCCCGACCATCTGGTCGCGGTGGCTCAGCCCCCCCACGGTGCGGTCGCCAATGGTGATCAGGAAGCGCTTGGACGCGACCGTCGGATGTGCCAGCACCCCGATGGCCGCCTGCTGCAGCGACACGCCGTCCAGGAACAGCGGGCGGAACTGCCGGGCGACCGACGTGACGTCGCGGTGCATCTTGGGCGGCTTGCCCAGCAGCACCTGCATCGGCATATTCACTGGAGCCCCCACGCTCCCCACTGCGTGTGGTTCGCTGCCCCCCGAGGGGGCTGAGCTTGCTTGGGAGCGGCCCGGCGCGGCGCTCGGAGCCCCCACGCTCCCCACTGCAGGGGCTGCGCTGCCGGAGTCGCCGTCTGTGAGCACGAGATGGCGTTCTTCGGTGGCCACGCCCACCACTGCAAACGGGCAACGCTCGCGTTCGCAGAAGGCCCTGAACTGTTCCAGCGACTCCGGCGCGATGGCCAGCACATAACGCTCCTGGCTTTCGTTGGACCAGATTTCCTTGGGCGAGAGGCCGGATTCTTCCAGCGGGACCGCACGCAAATCAAAGCGGGCGCCACGGCCGGCGTCGTGGGTGAGCTCGGGGAAGGCGTTGGACAGCCCCCCTGCCCCCACGTCGTGGATGGCCAGGATCGGGTTGGCGCTGCCCTGCGTCCAGCAGTGGTTGATGACCTCCTGCGCGCGGCGCTCGATTTCCGGGTTGCCGCGCTGCACCGAATCGAAGTCAAGCTCGGCCGCGTTGGCGCCCGTGGCCATGGAACTGGCCGCGCTGCCGCCCATGCCGATGCGCATGCCCGGGCCGCCGAGCTGGATCAGCAGCGTGCCCGCCGGAAATTCGATCTTGCGGGTCTGGCCCGCGTCGATGGTGCCCAGCCCGCCCGCGATCATGATGGGCTTGTGGTAGCCGCGGTGGATGGCGTCCACGTCGGAGACGATGGTCTGCTCGTACTCGCGAAAGTACCCCAGCAGGTTGGGCCGGCCAAATTCGTTGTTGAACGCCGCGCCGCCCAGCGGGCCTTCGGTCATGATCTGCAGCGCACTGGCGATGTGCGCCGGTTTGCCGAACGTGCCCATGCCATGGTGGGGCCACAGGCGCGAAACGGTAAAACCAGTGAGGCCCGCCTTGGGTTTGGAGCCCCGGCCGGTGGCCCCTTCGTCACGGATCTCGCCGCCCGCACCCGTGGAGGCACCCGGAAACGGCGAGATGGCGGTCGGGTGGTTGTGGGTTTCCACCTTCATCAGCACATGGTGCAGAGCAGTCTCTTTTTGATAGCTAACTGAGACCATTTCACGGGGGCTTAAGGCTGATTTTGCTATAAATCTCTCAACCGTCGAACCTTCCATGACCGACGCGTTGTCGGAGTACGCCACCACCGTGTGCTGCGGGTGGGTCTGGTGCGTGTGGCGGATCATGCCAAACAGGCTCAGGTCCTGCGGCACGCCGTCGATGGAGAAGCTGGCGTTGAAGATCTTGTGGCGGCAGTGCTCGCTGTTGGCCTGCGCGAACATCATCAGTTCCACATCGCTCGGGTTGCGTTGCAAGCCGGTAAAAGCATCGACCAGGTAGTCGATCTCGTCATCCGCCAGCGCCAGACCAAACTGGCGGTTGGCGGCCTCCAGCGCCTGGCGGCCTCCGCCCAGCACGTCCACCCATGCCATGGGTGCGGCGGGCAGTTCGTTGAACAGGCCATCGGCCCCGGCGCGGTCGAACAGCACGCTTTCGGTCATGCGGTCGTGCAGCAGCTCGGCCACGGCCGCGCGCTGGGCGTCCGACAGCGAGGGGGTGGCCAGCAGCCCGTTCTTGAGCTGCAGCCGGTATTCGGCGATGCGCTCGATGCGGCGCACGGCCAGGCCGCAGTTGTGCGCGATGTCGGTCGCCTTGGACGCCCAGGGCGACACCGTGCCCATGCGCGGCGTTACCACGATCAGGGTGCCGTCGGCCGATCCGCTGCCCGGTTCGCCATAGGTCAGCAGGGCGTCGAGGCGTTCGCGCTCGGCCGCCTGCAGCGGATGATCGGTGGCCACCAGGTGCACATAGCGGGCGGTCAGCCCGGTGATTTTGTCGTGAATGGCCTGCAGCCGGGGCAGCAACTGCTGCACACGAAAGGCGCTCAAGGCGTTGATGCCAGGGCCGGCGCCCTCAAAGTGGGTGATGTGCAGGGTCACAGTGGTGGCCTTGGGTTGGGGACTCGATGGGCGCATGGCCTGCCCGGGCGCCGCTGACTGGGGCAATCCGGAAAAACCGTGGTTTTGCAAAGCCCATGATTTTACCTTCCCGCATCCCGGTGGAGCGGCATGGGAAGGCGGGCCCTGCCGCCGCGTGGGCCCGGTGGGATAATTGCGCCCATGACGATTACCTACAAAGATGCCGAAGGCGTGGCCGGAATGCGCGTGGCCGGCCGCCTGGCCGCCGAAGTGCTGGATTACCTCACCCCCTTCGTAAAGCCCGGCGTGACCACCAACGAGCTTGACAAGCTGGCGCACGACCTCATCACCCAGGTGCAGGGGGCCATCCCCGCCCCCCTGAATTACCAGCCTTCGGGCTATACGCCCTACCCCAAGTCGATCTGCACCTCGATCAACCATCAGGTCTGTCACGGCATCCCGAACGACAAGGCGCTCAAGAAGGGCGACATCGTCAACATCGACATCACCGTCATCAAGGACGGCTGGCACGGCGACACCAGCCGCATGTTCATCGTGGGCGACGCGTCCATTGCGGCGCGGCGCCTGTGCGCCATGACCTATGACGCGATGTGGCACGGCATCGTCCACGTCAAGCCCGGTGTGCGGCTGGGCGACATCGGCCATGCGATCCAGCGCTTCGCCGAAGGCCACGGCTTTTCGGTGGTGCGGGAGTTTTGTGGCCACGGCATCGGCCGCAACTTTCATGAAGAGCCCCAGGTGCTGCACTACGGCAAACCCGGCACGCTCGAAGAGCTCGTGCCCGGCATGACCTTCACGATCGAGCCCATGATCAACGCCGGCCGTCGCGACATCAAGGAAATGGGCGACGGCTGGACCATCGTCACCAAAGACCACTCGCTCTCGGCCCAATGGGAGCACACCATCCTGGTCACCGAAACCGGCTACGAAGTGCTGACGCTGTCCGCTGGCAGCCCGCCGCCGCCGGCCTTTGTCACGGTTTGAATCCACGGCGGGACCGGCGCACCCGGCCCGCACGCCGCCCTCGCCCGGACCGACGCCCATGAATGACACCCCCGCCCTGCGTGAGCGCTACCGGCAGCAAAAGGATGCGTTGCTGGGCAGCGTACGCAGTTGCGGCGCGTCCACGCGCGGCATCAAGCGCGCGCTGCAGCAGCTCGCGGCGCTGGCCGATGACGCCCTGCGTGAGCTCTGGCAGCAAGCCGGGTTGGGTCCGCACAGCGCATTGGTCGCCGTCGGTGGCTTTGGCCGTTGCGAACTGTTCCCGCATTCGGACGTGGACGTGCTGGTGCTGCTGCCCGACGGAGAATCCCCCGAAGCCGACCCGGCCCTCAAGGCCCGCATTGAGGCCTTCATCGGCAGTTGCTGGGACACCGGGCTGGAGATCGGCTCCAGCGTGCGCAGCGTCTCGGACTGCGTGGCCGAGGCCGCCAAGGACGTCACGGTCCAGACTTCGCTGCTCGAATCGCGCCTGATCACAGGCGACCGCCGCCTCTACACCGCGTTCACCGGCCGCTTCCACGCCGCGCTCGACCCAAGGGCATTTCTGGTGGCCAAGACGCTGGAGATGCGCCAGCGGCACAACAAGTTCGAGAACACGCCCTACGCGCTGGAGCCCAATTGCAAGGAGTCGCCCGGCGGCCTGCGCGACCTGCAGATCATCCTGTGGGTGGCCAAGGCCGCTGGTTTTGGCAAAAGCTGGGACGACCTCGCCCGCAAGGGCCTGGCCACCCCTTTTGAAGCTTTGCAGATCAAGCGCAACGAGGCGCTGCTCAGCCTGATCCGGGCACGGCTGCACCTGATCTCGGGGCGCCGCGAAGACCGCCTGGTGTTTGACCTGCAGACGGCGGTGGCCGAATCGTTTGGTTATGGGCTGGCCGCCACGCCCGGCGGCGCAACGGCTTCTGCGCCGGGCAAGGTGCGCGCCAGCGAAGCCCTGATGCGCCGCTACTACTGGGCGGCCAAGGCCGTCAGTCAGCTCAGCCAGATCCTGCTGCTCAACATCGAGGAGCGCCTGAACCCGAGCACCCACGAACTGCGGCCGATCAATGCGCGCTTCAACGAGAAGGCCGGGATGATTGACGTGGCCAGCGATGACCTGTACCTCCAGCAGCCGCACGCCATTCTGGAAACCTTTTTTCTGTACCAGACCACGGTGGGACTCAAGGGGCTGTCGGCACGCACGCTGCGTGCGCTGTACAACGCCCGCAGCGTGATGGACGGCAAGTTCCGCAACGACCCGGCCAACCACGCCACGTTCATGCGCATCCTGCGCGAACCCCCATCGGGCATCACGCATGCCATGCGGCTCATGAACCAGACTTCGGTGCTCGGGCGCTACCTGTGGGTGTTTCGCCGCATCGTGGGGCAGATGCAGCACGACCTGTTCCACGTGTACACCGTAGACCAGCACATCCTGATGGTGCTGCGCAACGTGCGACGGTTCTTCATTGCCGAACACGCGCACGAATACCCGTTCTGTTCGCAGTTGGCCGCGGGCTGGGACAAGCCGTGGATTCTTTACGTGGCAGCGCTGTTCCATGACATCGCCAAGGGCCGGGGCGGTGATCACTCCGACCTGGGTCGCCGCGACGTGCAGCGTTTTTGCCGCCAGCACGGGATCGGTCGCGAAGACGCCCGCCTGATCGAATTCCTGGTGGGCGAGCACCTGACCATGAGCCGCATCGCGCAAAAGGAAGACCTGAGCGACCCGGCCGTGATCGGCGACTTTGCGCGCCGCGTGGGCAACGAGCGCTACCTGACCGCACTGTACCTGTTGACCGTCGCCGACATCCGCGGCACCAGCCCCAAGGTGTGGAATGCCTGGAAGGGCAAGTTGCTGGAAGACCTGTACCGCTATACCCTGCGCACCTTGGGTGGGCGCGCCCCCGACCCCGGTGCTGAAATCGAAGCCCGCAAGCGCGAGGCGCTCGTCATTCTGGCGCTGCACTCGGAGCCGTTCGAAGGCCACAAGGCGCTGTGGGACACGCTGGACGTGGGCTACTTCATGCGCCACGAGGCGACCGACATCGCCTGGCACACCCGGCATCTGGCGCGCCATGTTCAACCCGTCGCGGCGGCGGGGGCCACGCCGGTGGCGCGTCGGGTCATCGTGCGTGCGCGCATATCGCCCGTGGGCGAAGGCCTTCAGGTGCTGGTGTATGCCCCCGATCAACCCGACCTGTTTGCGCGCATCTGCGGATATTTTGACCAGGCGGGGTTCAGCATCCTGGACGCCAAGGTGCATACGGCGCGCAACGGCTATGCGCTGGACACCTTCCAGGTGGTCACCTCCATGCTTCCAGAGCATTACCGTGAGTTCAGCAGCATGGTTGAAAGCGGCCTGACCCAGTCCATCGCGCAGGTCGGCCCCTTGCCAGCTCCGGGACGCGGGCGTATTTCAAGGCGGGTGCGCAGTTTTCCGGTGGCGCCGCGCGTGGAGCTGCGTCCGGATGAAAAAGCCCAGCGTTGGCTGCTCAGTATTTCCGCCAGCGACCGCGTGGGCCTGCTCTACAGCGTGGCGCGGGTGCTGGCCCGGCACAAGCTCAACCTGCAATTGGCGAAGATCATGACCTTGGGCGAGCGGGTGGAAGACACCTTCCTGATCGACGGGCCCGAACTGCAGCACAACAAGGCGCAGATCGCCATTGAAACCGAATTGCTGGAAGCGCTGACGGGTTGATGCCGTGTTCTGGCGCCCAGCGCACGTGCCAACAGACCACTGCACGGGTCCTTGTCGATGACAGCCTCAACGCCGCGCAGTCTGTGGCCATCCGTGTCCATGGCCACCGGGATTCCCCCGCCCCCAGCGGCAAGTTGCCAAGTTCCTGCTCCAGCAGAGCGCCGATCAAGACCTGGCCCCTGCCATCGCTGTGCGTCAGCATCCGCTGGGTGGATCCGGCAAAAACCGGATCAACGCGTTGATGCCTAGCGGGTCGTGGTGACCTTGCGCAGCGACGGATGCTCGTCGGGATTGATGCCATAACGCCCGGCAAGATCGGCGCAGGCGAGTTGCGCGATGTACGCCAGCAATGCGGTACGAGCCCATCGTGCCTCGGGAAACGGCAGCGGCACATGCGCTTCGGGCGTCTGGTCCGAGCCAAGACAAAGGAAGGGCACCCCCCGAGCCAGCAATGCTGCGGTCACGGCCTGCTTGCTCTGCATCGGATCAATGGCCCCCGAAAACAGTATCACGCGATCTTCGGGGTTTGCCGACGCGATCGGCCCGTGAAGGTACTCGGCCATGGAGTAGCCGCATGACGGTATGCCGACGCTCTCCTGCATCTTGAGGGCAGCGTCCAGCGCACCGCCATACGACGGCCCGCGGGCCAACCAGGTGACGGTGCGTGCGCCAACCAGGAAATCCGCCAACTTGGCAGGCACTCCTTCCGCGTCGATCCGAAGCAGGCATTCCGCCACCTCGTTGGCGGCGGCTTCGATGTCGTATCCGGCCAAAGCCGCTGCCACGAAGAGTTGTGCGATCACGCTCTTGGTCGCAGGGACGGCGCGCTCGGGGCCGCAACCGAGGCGAAGGATGTGATGGGCGGGCTTGAGCAGGTGTGCATCGGCGGAATCGGCCTCGGAAATCGCCACCACCGACGCTCCGTGCGCACCAAGCCATTCGGCTGAAGCGGCGACGTCGGTGGACTTGCCCGAGAAGGAAAATGCGTAGACCACCGCGTCGCTCCAGTCCGCGTCAGGCAGCGGCTGAGTCGTCAGCCACGGCCTGAACTCGATCGGCTGGCGCCCGGTTTGCAGCGCGAACAAATAGGATGCGAACGTGCAAACGTTGCCCGAACTCCCACGGCCGACCAGTACGGCCAGCGGGCGCCCCGCCACCTGGCGGCGGATTTCACCGGCTTCGCGCTGCCAGCGCGCCGCTTGCGAACGAAGCACCTGTGGTGCCGAGCGAGCCTCAAGGGCCATGTGACTGTTGGACATGTCATGCCTCCGTGGGGGTTGGGGGTGCAACCGGTTGTGCCCGCCAGTAGAACTCGCTGGGCAATTTGGCGTGCTGATATCCGGTGATGCGGGCGCGCATGCCTTCGTCGTCGCCGAACAGCGCCGGCACCTGGCTGGCGTAATGTCGCAACAGGGCCATCTTGCCGTCCACGTCCACCGGTACCGAGAAATGCCTGGCTGGCGCCAGCCGCAGGCGGGCCAGTGCCTCGCGCGGACCGTCGCGGTCGCCGCGACCAATACGGGGGTCGGCGACGTAGGGGAAATCTTCGTAAAACATCAGCGAGGCACCGGCCGCCGCGAGTCGAACGGCCACTTGCGCGGTAATCTGGTGATCCACGTGATGACCAATCCCCATGGGGCTCAGGAGCAGGATGCCGCCAAGGTCAAGGCAGATGCGTCGCAGCACCAGATACAGCTCCTCGATGTGTGCCATGTCGTCGACACGCGGCGAATCCCAGCGCTCGCGCTCGTTGCGATAGATCAGTTTTCCCGTCAACGGGCTCCTGCGATAGATGCCGTCGGAAAAGCTGAGATGCACGAAGTCGGCATTGACCGAATGCATCGCCGCGATATCTTCGCGCCGACGAAGCTGCGGACTCACATGGCCTCTGCGATGTGGCAACTTTCTGCTGCCGTCAGCGGCCGTGACGCGCAGGGTGCCGCAGCATATGCTCACCACCAGGGTCGAAACACGCCCCTGCAGCGCGTGCAGCAAACCACCGCAACTCAATGCCGCGTCGTCGAGATGCGGCGACAGGATCACCACACGCTCAAAATCTTTCCAGTCCAGTCGATCCAGGAGGGGAACGGTTCTCATAGGAAACTTGGCAACAGGGCACCATAGGTCTCGCGGGCCCTCGCGAGCATGCGAAGGGCGACGGGCTCACCGCCGACCAGTGGGTTGGCGGCCAGCGCCGTCACCAACGCCTGAGCATCGGCGCCAGCAGCGCCCGCGGCGGCTCGGGCCGTCAGAAGTTGGTAGCGTTCCAGTTGCGCGGCCAGATGGTCAAAAGACGCGGGCATCGATGGTGCCGAGATGCGCTCGACACCTGCACGCGAGACCCGCACACGGGTTTCGATCACCGTTTGCGGCGCGAACGCCGCGGTCGCCCCATGATTGGGGAGGTTGAGCACCAGTTCGCTGGGGGTGGCAGATGCCAGGGCCCGAATCACGGTGACGGCCATGTCGCCAAACCCAGGCGATCCGCGGAACCAGCGCAATTGCGGCCGGGCGTTTTTCCCTTCGGCCTCGAAGTGCGCGTAGTACCGGCCCAGTGAAGCGGCAACCACATCGCTGCGCGGCCCCACCCGACGCGCCTGTTCGACAAAAGCATCCGGAAAAAGGTAATAAGGAAGATACGAGTTGGGCCAATAGCCAGGATTCTCGCGGGCCAGACGCAGCGAGAGTTCAAATCGCAGCTGGTGCTCCTCGTCGTATTCCCGAGGCGCCACCAGCGGGGCAGAAATATCCGCCAGCGCTACACCGTCGATCACGATGTCGCTGTACCACGTGGCGTGATTCAGACCGTTGCAACGAAACGCATACGCCCCCCGACGACCTAACGCCTGACCAATCGCCTGCAGGTCTTCATCGGATTGATCGCACATGCCAATGACGTTCACGCCGCCGAAATCGGTCAGCGCCTGAGTGACAATATTGCTCGGATTGGTGTAGTTGAGAATCGTTGCCTTGGGCGCCAGCGCCTTGACCACCGCGGCAACGCGCAACGCCTCAGGCACCGACCGCAACGCAAAAAAGAACCCCCCCGGGCCGACGGTCTCCTGACCGGGGATGCCAAACTCCAGCGGCAGGGTTTCGTCGATGCGCCGCGCCGTCAGACCGCCAGGGCGTGTCGAGTTCAGAACCAGGTCAGCCCCCTCGATCGCCGCTTCCAGCGTACCAGCGACTTCCACGCTGAACGTGCCGGCGTCCCGCGCCATCGCTGCGGTCAGTCGCCCGACCATCGCCAGTCGCGCCGCATCGGTGTCATACAGCCGAACGGTTTTGAGGGGCAATTCCGCCGCGTGCTGAATCAGCGCCTGCAGCAGGCCCGGGGTGTAGGCGCTACCTCCGCCCAGGACAGTCAGGACTTCCATTCCATCTCCTCCATTAAACCGGCCATGATTCTCGGGTCGAGGACCAGTCCACCGGTTTGGCTCAAAATTCGGGCTGAGGCACGCGTACCGAGCCGAACCGCTTCGATGGGTGTGGCACCACGTACCAGGCCCGCAATCAAGCCGCCACAGAACGCGTCGCCAGCGCCGGTCGGATCCCGCATTTGCGCGGGCGCGGCGTCGACCCGCAGGTCTACGCCATTCAGCACACCGAAAACACCATTGGCCCCCAGCGTCACCAGCACCGAGCTGGATGCCGCTGCCAGTCGCTGCGGCGTCGTCGCGACGTCGCTGCAGGCCGCATGTGCCTCTTTTTCGTTGAGGACCAGCAGGTCCCAGGGGTGCCCGCCCAGTCCGCAGAGCCGGCTGAGTTGACGCGGGCTCCAGCTTGCACTCACGGAAATGCGTGCACCATCCTGCCTGGCCGCGGCCAACGGCGACCCCAGACGGTCAGCTTCTTCGAGCCCCGGCACATGCACCCAGGCACTCCGAGGCAACCGCCGCACCCGTGTCAGCACCTCCAGTTCGGCCGTGCTCACGAACGATCGATCGTTGGCATCGGCAAAAACCAGCGAGATGGCCGGGTTGTCCGGCGCGGCCAAGGGTTCGAGCGTGATGCCAAGGCGTTGCGCCAGGATCTCCACCGCCTGATCGACAATGCCACGTCCCATCGGAACGCACAGTGTCACCTTCAGCCCCAGGGCGGCGGCAACCGACGCGGTATTGAGCGCCCCCCCAAGGGCCAGTTGGATGCCGTCCACAAACAGTTCTTCACCTGGCGCAGGGCGTGCATGGGGCGGTACGAACACTTCAAAGTAGGCCATGCCCACCACAACGAGATCACTCATGCGCGCACCTCGAACCCGGCGTGACCTGGCACACCCGCCGTCGCTCTGTCACGAAGCCTGCACCGCTTGCATGAATTCATTCCCCCAGTGGGCCACGTCATTGGATTCCACGATGGCCGCCATGCGCTGGCACCGGTATTCGGCTTCGTCAGGCGCCATCGTGAGGGCCTGATACAGTGTTTTTGACATCGAGCTCGCATCGTAGGGGTTGGTCAGCAGCGCGCCGTGAAGCTCCACTGCGGCGCCCGCAAATTCCGAGAGAATCAGCACGCCAGGCTTGCCGGTGGATTTCTTGGTGGCCACAAACTCCTTGGCAACAAGGTTGAGCCCGTCCCGCAGCGGAGTGATCCACGCGACGTCGCATGCCGCGTAATGCGCGATCACGTCCTCATAGGGGAGCGAGCGATAGAAATAGCGCACCGGTGTCCACTCAAGCGTTGAAAACCGGCCATTGATCCGGCCGACGATCCGGTCAACCTCAACGCGAAGGTTTTCGTAAATCTCCATGCCAGGCGCTGCCGGCGTGATGATGTTGAGCAAGGTCACGCCACCCACCAGTTCGGGATGCTCCTCCAGCAGACGCTCGAAGGCCTGCAGCTTTTCGAGTGAACCCTTGACATAATCGAGTCGCTCGATCGAGACGATCCCCTTGGCACCGTCCAGCAGCGTATCAATCCTGGCAATCTTTTTTTGCACGGCAGGCTTGGCGACCAGTTGCCGGATCAGCCCCACGTCGATTCCCACCGGATGCGCGCCCAGCGTCACACGACGGCCAGCGACCTCGATCACCGAAGTCATCGAGTCCACCCCAAGGGCGCAGCCGTAGGTCACGAACCGGGGTGCACAAGGCACCGTTTCAAGCACGTCGAGCGGTGTGTACGAGCGCACCGCATCCACGAAATTCTCGACATAACGCGGAATGTGAAAGCCCACGTAATCGCACTGCAGCAGGCTGCCGATGATGTCGCGCCGCCAGGGGAGGATGTTGAACACGTCGCTGGACGGAAACGCGGTGTGGTGGAAAAAAGCGATCCGCAGGTCGGGCCTCAACGGTCGCAGGAACGCCGGCACCATCCACAGGTTGTAATCGTGAACCCAGACGACGGCGCCTTCGGCGGCCTCACGCGCGGTCTGCTCGGCAAAAATCCGGTTGACTTCCAGATAGCGCTCCCAATGCGCCTGCTCAAATTCAGCCTTGTCGGGAAACGAGAAGATGATGGGCCAGAACGCCTCTTTCGAGAATTTTTTGTAGAACACGTCGACGTCGTCTTCTGTCAGCGCAATGCGGGCGACCTGCAGATTCGGATAGCGCCGGGCGTCCACCGAAACGTGCCGCGCGAAACCCTCAGGTTCCCGGCTGTCCTGCATGGACCATGCCACCCACGATCCCTTGCGTGTGCCGGCAAAAAAACCAAGCAGTGTCGGAATGATGCCGTTGGGACTCTTGGGCCGTTTCTGCTTGACCACGCCGTCTTCCAGTACCTCGTCGAACGGCGGCCGGTGGTACACCATGACGAGGTCGGCTTCGCCCCGTTCGTCCATGCGTCGCTGGGCAGTTTCGCTGCTTTTCACCAGCGTGCCATGGTGGGAAAGCCCTGCCAGTATTCCGCCACAGCCTTCGTCTTTGGCAACAAATACGCGCGGCATCTTGCGAACCCGTTCCACCAGCGCGGATTCGGCGCCACCGACCACGATGCCCCGAAAGCCCGTGGTGTACATGGACAGATCGTTGAGTGTGTCTCCCGCCACGATCACGGATTCAAAGTCGAACCCCTCGGCCTGCGCGAGCAGGCGCAGCGTTGAGCCCTTGCTGACGCCACGCGGCAGAACGTCCAGGTAGCGGTCGGCAGAAAAAAGAAGATCGCAGTCGAGCGCGTCAACGGCTGCACGCAATTCATCGCTGATGCCGCCTTCATTGACGAAGAACGAACAGCGTCGCTCCTGTGGCACGGTCTGCCGCAACAAAACCGGAAATCTGGCGAGCGCCTGCAGCACGTGGTGTGATCCGGGCCACCGAGCGGCGATGTCGTGATGCAGCGGGTCCACGGGCCGCAGGTCGCCATAGAGAACCGTCGCCCCGACGTCGGCAATGATGTAGTCGGGTTTGGGCAGCGTTGAATCGCTGAGCAGGGGAATGATGGATTCCAGCCCTCGGCCGGTCACATACACCAGCTTGGCGCCAGGCAGGCCGCCACTGAACAGGTCACGGATTTGGCGCCGTGTCGCCTGCGTACCCGCAAGCAGGGTGCCGTCCAGGTCAGTCGCCAGCACCAGGCGGCCCATGGGTTCGCACGCGGTGTCCAGGGCTTCGGGGGTTGCCGGATTCGGCTGCAGGTCAAGAGTGAGCAAAATTTTGTCTCCTTCAGGTGAATGGCGCGGCCAGTCCCGTGATGGTGCTGGACGGAACCCTGTTGAGAAAACCAGTCAGATCGACGACTGGACGAACGGTGAACGGCAACGCAATGCGCCGGGTTCGGGCATGCCCCCAAGGCTGCAATTCGTGTGTTTTGGGGCCACTCAGGCCACTTTCGCGCAGATGCGCTCACGCATTGGGGGCCATCAGGGCAGTGACCAACGCACTATTGACAAGTGCACCCATCGCGAGCCCTGTGACGTCAACTCGGGGCCTGGATCTTCAAACAGAAAAAACGGGCCCAGCCGAGCGACTGGCAACCATTTTAACCCGCTTCGTACTGCGCCGGCCCATTGCCCCCGCAGCGCTCACCCTAATCGTCCTCGGTCGGGTCGAGCCCGGGGAACAGCACTTCGGTAAAACCGAACTGTGTGAAGTCTCGAATCCGCATCGGGTAGAGCGTGCCGATCAGGTGGTCGCATTCGTGCTGCACCACGCGGGCGTGAAAGCCGTCGGCCGTGCGGTCGATCGGGTCGCCAAACGGGTCGAAGCCGGTGTAGCGGATGCGTGAAAACCGCGGCACCACACCGCGCAGACCGGGCACCGACAGGCAGCCCTCCCAGCCGTCCTCTTCGTCCAGACCGATGGGGGTGATCACGGGGTTGAGCAGCACCGTGCGTGGGACCGGGGGCGCATCGGGGTAGCGCGGGTTCACGCCGTCGGTGCCAAAGATCACGACCTGCAGGTCCACGCCGATCTGCGGCGCGGCCAGGCCGGCGCCATTGGCCGCGCGCATGGTTTCGAACAGGTCGAGCACCAGGGTGTGCAGTTCGTCCGTGTCAAAACGTGGCACGGGCTTGGCGATCCGCAGCAGCCTGGGATCGCCCATTTTGAGAATGTCACGGACAGTCATGCGCTGCATTATCGGCGCCGCACGCGATGCGTGCACGCCGCCGAAGGTCACCGGGGTTGCCGCCAGCGGCGGCGGCTGCGTTCAGCGGTCGTCGCGGTAGCGCGATCCCCGGGGTGGCGGGTTGACGATGACCACCGGGGGCGCGGACGCCCCGCGGGGGTCGTAGGCCGCCCCGCCCTGCCCACCGCCGTCGTACCGGTAGCCGCCGCGGTCACCCCCATGACGGTAGTAGCCCGGGGGCACGATCACGCAGCCTGAAAGCACAACGACGGCGACACCGGCCGCCATGGCGGTGGTCCAGCGAAGCAATGGACGGGGTGGTTTCATGAAGGTCTCCAGTAGTGGGTCCCCTTGCAACGGCCTGGCCGTCCGCAATGTCGACCGATGGCGTGCAAAGACACGTAACCCCGTGTAAAGCGGTCGGGACGACCGGTCGCCAACCCCACGGGGCAGCCGCTTCAGCCCCGGAGCAACGCCAGCATCGCCGCTTCGTCCAGCGTGGGCACACCCAGCGCGATGGCCTTGTCCAGCTTGCTGCCGGCCTCGGCCCCTGCCACCACATAGTCGGTTTTCTTGCTGACCGACCCCGCCACCTTGGCCCCGGCGGCTTCCAGCAGGGCTTTGGCTTCCTCGCGCCCGAGCGTGGGAAAGGTGCCCGTGAGCACAAAGGTCTTGCCCGCCAGCGGCAACGCCTCGCGCGGTGCGGGCTCGCCCTCGGGCCAGGTCAGGCCACAGGCCCGCAGCTGCTCGACCACCTCGCGGTTGTGCGGCTGCTGGAAAAACGTGTGGATGCTCTCGGCCACGATCGGGCCCACGTCGGCCACCTCCAGCAGTTGCGCCACCGTGGCGGCTGACTCGGCGGTCTCGCCCATGATCGCGTCGAGCTTGCCAAAATGCTGGGCCAGCGCCTTGGCCGTGGCTTCGCCCACATGGCGGATGCCCAGGCCGAACAAAAAGCGCGGCAAGGTGGTCTGTTTTGACTTCTGCAGCGCCTGCACGATGTTCTGGGCCGATTTGTCGGCCATGCGGTCCAGGCCGGCCAATGCCGTCAGGCCCAGCCGGTACAGGTCTGGCAAGGTTTTGACCACGCCCCCATCCACCAGTTGGTCCACCAGCTTCTCGCCCAAGCCTTCCACCTCAACCGCGCGGCGCTGCGCGAAATGCAGGATCGCCTGCTTGCGCTGCGCGCTGCAGAACAAACCGCCGGTACAGCGGTAGTCGACCTCGCCTTCCTCGCGCACGGCGGCGCTGCTGCACACCGGGCAAATGCGGGGCATGGTGAACTGGGGCCCCCGCTCTGGCGGAGGCGGTCGAAGCCCTCCGACCGGGCCTGTCCTGAGCCCGTCGAAGGGCTCAGGCCGAACGGCGGTGGGCACGACCCCCACGATTTCGGGAATCACGTCGCCAGCGCGCCGCACGACCACCGTGTCGCCCACCCGCACGTCCTTGCGCCGGGCCTCGTCTTCGTTGTGCAGGGTGGCATTGGTCACCGTCACCCCGCCCACAAACACGGGCGCCAGCTTGGCCACGGGCGTGAGCTTGCCGGTGCGGCCCACCTGCACGTCGATGGCCAGCACGGTGGTCAGCTGCTCTTGCGCCGGATACTTGTGCGCCACGGCCCAGCGCGGCTCACGGGTCACAAAGCCGAGCTGGCGCTGCAGGTCCAGGCGGTCCACCTTGTAGACCACGCCATCAATGTCAAACGGGAGCTGGTCGCGCGTGGCGCCGATGTGCTGGTAGTACGCTATCAGTTCAGAAGCACCCAAGCACCTTTGCACTTGGGCTGCGACCGGAAAACCCCATGATTTCAGGGTTTGCAGCAGGTCGTAATGGGTCTCGAACCGCGGGCCGCCCTGCGCGGCCGGCGTGACCTCGCCCAGACCGTAGGCAAAAAAGCTCAAGGGGCGCTGCGCGGCAATGGCGGGGTCAAGCTGACGGACGGCCCCGGCGGCGGCGTTGCGCGGGTTCACAAAGGTTTTTTCGCCTTTTTCACCGGCCGCGATGCGCTCGCGCTGGCGCGCGTTGAGCGCCTCAAAATCGTCGCGGCGCATGTACACCTCGCCGCGGACTTCGAGCACGGCGGGCACGGCCAGGGTTTCGCCCGGCCCCCTGGAACCCGAAGGAACATCCTGCAACCGCAGGGGAATCTGGCCGATGGTGCGGATGTTCTGCGTCACGTCCTCGCCCACCTCGCCGTCGCCGCGGGTGGCGGCCTGCACCAGCACGCCGTGCTCGTAGCGCAGGCTCATGGCCAGGCCGTCGAACTTGAGTTCGGCCACATAACCCACGGGCGGGTCGGTTTCGGCCAGCCCCAACGCACGGCGCACACGGGCATCAAAATTCTGTGCCCCGGCGGGTTCGGTGTCGGTCTCGGTGTTGATCGACAGCATGGGCACCGCGTGACGCACCGGCGAAAAGCCATCGAGCACCTTGCCGCCCACCCGCTGCGTGGGTGAGTCGGGCGTGACCAGCGCCGGGTGCGCGGCCTCCAGGGCCTGCAGTTCACGGAACAGCCGGTCGTATTCGGCGTCGGGGATTTCCGGTGCGTCCAGCGTGTGGTAGCAGTGGGCGTGGTGATGCAGCTGCGCCCGCAATGCCTTCACCTTTGCTTCAATATCTGAAGCAAACAATGACCTATCGACGGGGGCTTTAGGCCTGAAAGCCTTCGAATCTGCCATTCTCGGGCGTCCTCAGCTGAACAGTCGGCGGGCCAGCGCAGAGCCGGCGGCAAGGTCGCGCGCCTCCAGGGTGTCGTACAGGCCTTCGAGGTCGGCCCCGATGGCGTCCAGCGCGTCGTTGAACAGCGGCTGGCCGTCGTCGTCGGTGACGACACCGTCCATCGCCAGGGCCAGCGTGTCGGCGGTTTCGCGCATGCGCACAAAGGGTTGTTCACTGCGGGCCACGTGAGGCACGTCGAGGTTGAGCGTGACGGCCCGGATGGCCGACAGCGCCGGATCTTCGGCCAGCGCCGCTTGCGGGTCAAACCCCAGGCCCAGAATGGGTGGCAGGCCCGGCTTGCTGGCAGGCAACACCATGCGCCCGGGAATGGCACCTGGCACAAAACCCATGCGGGCGGCATGCTGCTGGATGTAGCCGGGGCTCCACGCCGCGCTGCGTGTGCGCAGGGTGAAGCCCAACTGGGCGTCGTGGGCGCTGGCGAACTGGTCGAGCTCGCGGGCACGGGCCACTTCGTCCAGCATTTCCGGAAACTCCGGGGTGCCGTTGACGGCGTCGGCAAAGGCCTGCGCTTTCATGACGAATTCGGAGTATTCGATCTCATTGAGCGCACCGGTGCGGTTGGCCAGCTGCACCCCGGCCTGGAACGCGGCGTAGCGCTGCCCTGCCGCCGGCACCTCCCATTGCCGCGTTTGGGCATTGAAACCCTCGATGGCAAAGGGCTTGCTGCCGACGCGCCGGGTGTGCGGCAGGGCCGCCAGCGCGGCGTCGCCCGAAACCGGGGCGTCCAGCGCGATGGGCGCGATCACGTCGATCAGCGCGTCCATGCCGCCCGGTCGGCGTTCGGCGGGTGGCGGCGGCATCAGCGCCTCGTCGAAGGCCGATGAATCCAGACTCGGCTCGATGCCGGCCTGCCGCTCGCCCTCGTCCATCGAGTCCTGCGCCTCGGGCTGCGCCTGCCGCGGTGCATTGCGGCGCGTGGACCAGGCCCCGTGCGCCACCACCGCCGCCAGCACCAGTCCACCCGCGATGGCCAGGCCCAGGGTGAGGTTGCTCACACTGCCTCCACCAGGGACACCGCCGATTCCATGTCCACCGCCACGATGCGCGAAACGCCCTGCTCCTGCATGGTCACGCCGATCAGCTGCTCGGCCATTTCCATGGCAATTTTGTTGTGGCTGATGAAGAGGAACTGCGTTTCGCGCGACATCGCGGTCACCAGCTTGGCATAACGTTCGGTGTTGGCGTCGTCCAGCGGCGCGTCCACCTCGTCGAGCAGGCAGAACGGCGCCGGGTTGAGCTGGAAGATCGCAAACACGAGCGCAATGGCGGTCAGCGCCTTTTCGCCGCCCGACAGCAGGTGAATGGTCTGATTCTTCTTGCCCGGGGGTTGCGCGAGCACCTGCACGCCCGAATCCAGAATTTCATCACCCGTCATCACCAGCCTGGCGTTGCCGCCGCCGAACAGTTCGGGGAACATCTTGCCAAAGTGCGTGTTGACCGCGTTGAAGGTACCGGCCAGCAGTTCACGGGTTTCGCCGTCGATCTTGCGGATCGCGTCCTGCAGCGTGTTCATGGCCTCGTTCAGGTCGGCCGACTGGGCGTCCAGAAACTGCTTGCGCTCGCTCGCAGTGGCCAATTCGTCGAGAGCGGCCAGGTTGACGGCGCCCAGCGCCGCGACTTCGCGGTTGATGCGGTCGATTTCACCCTGCAGGCCGTTCAGGCGCACATTGCCCTCGGTGATGGAGCGGGCCACGGCCTCGACATCGGCCTGCGCATCGGCCAGCAGTTGGGCGTACTGCTCAAACCCGAGGCGTGCCGCCTGCTCCTTGAGCTGGAACTCGGTGATGCGCTGGCGCAGCGGGTCCATTTCGCGCTCGAGCTGCAGGCGGCGCTCGTCGCTGGCGCGCAGCTTGGCGGTCAGGTCGTCGTATTCGCTGCGTTTGGCGCCCAGGGCCTGTTCACGCTCCAGCTTGAGTGCCAGTGCGCTTTGCAACCCGGCCTGGGCGGCCGCGTCGGTCAGGCGCGAGAGTTCGTCGTGGGCGCGCTGCTCTTCGGCGGCAATGGACGTTGCCTGTTCGGTGGCGGTGGCGATGGCGCGCGCCAGTTCGGCCTGGCGCGCCGCCAGGCTGCGCTGGGAAAAGGTGGCTTCCTGGGCCTGGCGCTCCAGGCTGCGCTGCTGTTCGCGGCATTCGGCCAGCTTGCGTTCGGCCTCAATCACGCGCTCGTCCAGCTGGGCGTGGCGCTCCTGGCTGTCGGCCAGCTGCATGTCGAGCTCTTCGAAGCGGGCTTCGGCGGTGACGCGGCGCTCTTGCAAATCGCCCAGCTGGGCATCGATCTCCGCCATGTCGGAGGCAATCTGCTCGCTGCGGGCGCGGGTCTGCTCGGCCAGTTGCGACAGGCGCAATGTTTCAACCTGCAGCTCGTGGGCCCGGCTTTGGGCTTCGGCGGCCTCGCGGCGGGTGGCCACCAGGCGCTGTGAGGCGTCGGTGTAGGCCGCCTCGGCGCGCACCAGCGCACTGCGCGCTTCCTCGGCGATCAGGGCCTGCGCCCGGAGCTGTTTTTCAAGGTTTTCAATTTCCTGGGCACGCGCCAGCAGGCCGGCCTGCTCGGAGTCCTGCGCATAAAAACTCACGCTGTGCGCGGTGACGGAATGGCCGGTTTTGACGAAGATGGCTTCGCCCGGTTGCAGCTGCGCGCGGGCGGCCAGTGCGTCTTCAAACGATGCGGCGGTGTAGCAGCCGTGCAGCCAATCGGTCAGCAGCGCTTTCTGCCCGGCGTCGTTGAGGCGCAGCAGGTCCGACAGGCGCGGCAGCCGCGCGGCGGCTTGTGGCACGGCGGCCGACGGGGCGCTGTAAAACGCCAGCCGCGCGGGCGGTGCATCGGCACCAAAGGCGCGCACCATGTCCAGGCGGCTGACTTCCAGCGAGTTGAGGCGCTCGCGCAGGGCGGCTTCGAGCGCGCTTTCCCAGCCCTGTTCGACGTGGATGCGGCTCCACAGGCCCTGCAGGCCATCGAGCCCGTGTTTGCTCAGCCAGGGCTTGAGCTTGCCATCGGTCTTGACCTTGTCCTGCAGCGCCTTGAGGGCTTCCATGCGGGCCGACAGATCGGCCTGGCGGGCGCTTTCGGTGTTGACCGCCTGTTGCCGGGCGCGGCGGTCGTCGTCGAGCTGGGGCACCTGCTCCTGCAGCTCATGCAACCGGGCGTCGCTGACCGTGGCGGCTTCCTGCGCTGTGGCCAGCTGGATCTGCAGGTTGAGCAGGCGCTGCTCGTCGGGCGCGGCCAGCGCATTGCGGTCGGCGGCCAGGCGTTCGCGGCGCGCGTTGAACTGGCGGCTTTGCTCTTCGATGTTGCGCTGGTCGGCGGCCAGCACCTGAATCTGCTGCTGCACCTGGGTGACGCTGCCGCGCTGTTCGTTGGCGCGGGCCTGCGCCTGGCGCAGTGCTTCTTCCAGATCGGGCAAGGCGCCGGCCTGTTCTTCGACCTGGGCCGCCAGCGTGGCCGCCTGGTCGAGTGCCTGCTCGGACTGCGCCGCCAGCGTCTCGGTCTGCGCCAGCGCGTCGGTCTTGCGCGCCGACCATTGCGCGGTTTGCTCCTGGAGCTGGGCCAGGCGCTGCTCCACGCGCTGGCGCCCTTCCACCACAAAGCGGATCTCGGCTTCCAGCCGGCCGACTTCGGCGCTGGCCTCGTACAGCAGGCCCTGCGCCTGGTTGACGTGGTCGCCCGCCGCGTAATGCGCCTGGCGGATGGTTTCCAGATCGGCCTCGATGTGGCGCAGATCGGCCACGCGCGATTCAAGGTCGTTCACGGCTTTGTCGGCGTCGGCCTTGATCCGGGCCTGATCGGCCTCGCTTTCCGAACGCTTCAGGTACCACAGCTGGTGCTGCTTGAGCGTGACGCTGCCTTGCAGCGCGTTGTACTTTTGTGCCACCTCAGCCTGCTTTTCAAGCTTTTCGAGGTTGGCGTTGAGTTCGCGCAGGATGTCTTCGACGCGGGTGAGGTTTTCGCGTGTGTCGCTCAGCCGGTTTTCGGTCTCGCGGCGGCGCTCCTTGTACTTGGAAACGCCCGCGGCTTCTTCAAGGAACAGCCGCAGCTCTTCGGGCTTGGACTCGATGATGCGGCTGATCGTGCCCTGCCCGATGATGGCGTAGGCGCGCGGGCCCAGGCCGGTGCCCAGAAACACGTCCTGCACGTCGCGCCGGCGCACCGGCTGGTTGTTGATGTAGTAACTGCTGGTGCCATCGCGCGTGAGCACGCGCTTGACCGCGATCTCGGCAAACTGCGCCCACTGGCCACCGGCACGGTGGTCGGCGTTGTCAAACACCAGCTCCACGCTGGAGCGGCTGGCCGCCTTGCGCGAGGTGGTGCCGTTGAAGATCACATCCTGCATGGATTCACCGCGCAACTCGCTCGCGCGGGATTCGCCCAGCACCCAGCGCACGGCGTCCATGATGTTGGACTTGCCGCAGCCGTTGGGGCCCACCACCCCCACCAGTTGGCCCGGCAGCAGGAAGTTGGTCGGTTCGGCAAACGACTTGAAGCCGGACAGCTTGATGGAGTTGAGACGCACGGCAGGCCCTGTAGGCTGACCCAGGTCAGCAGCTAACTTATTGATTTATTTGAATATTATCGCGCCCTCCCGCCGTTTCCTGGCGGCCTTGGAGCGCGGATAGGTCGTGCAATGTTACCCGAGCGTCCAGGGGTGGGCCAGGGCTCGGCAGGGTCAACGCGCGCCGGGCGCAGACCGGGCCAGCGCGTCCAGCCGCGGATGCATCAGACCGAACCACAGGGGCGGCACCAGCGCCAGCCAGATACAGCCGGCGTAGCCCGTGGGCAGCTGTGGCCCGGGCTGTGGCACCAGGGTGGGAAACGGCTTCCAGGCGTGCATGTGATGGTCGCTGTGGCGCTGCAGGTTGACCAGCAACGCATTGCTCACCGCGTGGTCGGCGTTCCAGGCGTGTGCCACGCCAAACGGCTCTCGCGCGCCCTGCGCCGTGGTGTGGCGCTGCAGGCCGTAGTGTTCGATGTAGTTCACTGTTTCCAGCAGCCCCACCGCCACCACCGATTGCCCGATCCAGAATACTATTACTTCAGTAGCAAACAATGACCAAAGCACGGGGACTAATGCCACATTTAATGCAAAACTCCAGACCAATGGGCTGCCGAGCCAGCTGCGCCGGTGCTGGCGCAGGCGCAGCGCCTCCAGCCGCCAGGCGCTCGCAAAGCTGCCCCACAGCGTGCGCGGCAAAAAGCGCCACAGACTCTCGCCGCGACGCGCGCTGGCGGGGTCGTCCCAGGTGGCGGCGCGCGGATGGTGTCCGCGGTAGTGCTCCACCATGAAGTGCGGGTAATTCACGCTGGTCATCAGCACCCACGCCAGAAAGCGGTCCGGCCGATGGCGGCTGTGGCCCAGCTCGTGCGCAAAGGTGATGCCCTGCGCCCCGGTGACCAGCCCCACGGCGACCGACAGGCTCAGCGCCACCCCCAAGTCCCCGCGCGCTGCAGCAAGCCCGCCCGCCACCAGCAACGCCAGTTGCAGCGGCACGAACAGCCGCAGCACCCAGGGCAGCCAGCGCGCCGCCGCTGACCCTTCGGCCACCGGCCCGGGCGAGCGCTGCGCGCCCGGTACGCCCGCGTCCAGCGCCGCCACCAGCATCAGGACGGCCACCGCCCACAGCCCGGCGCGCGCCGGATCGGTGACCACGTTGAACAGCGCCAGGGCCGGCAACACGACCGCCAGCCCGAAGCGCAGGTCAGAGAAGCGCCATCGCCCAAGTGTCATCCCCGTATTGCCAAGTGTCATCCCCGTATTGAACAGGGGGCCAGGCCGTGCGTCAATCCCGGATAATTCGCCCCATGAACCCCCTGTTGTCCCGTCTGCAGCCCTATCCGTTTGAGCGGCTGCGCCAGTTGTTTGCCAGCGTCACGCCCAACCCGCCCCCCAATTTACGGGTCGGCCTGACCTGCCGCATGGCCGAACGCCGCCCGTAACGGGTGCGCAGCGGATTTTCAAACAAAATTGGCACTAATCTCCCGTAGAATGGCGATAGTTTGCTATTTATTAGGTAGTATTTAACGCACCCCTTACAGGTCAACCTGCCCGGTCCCGAGGCTCAAGTGCGGGCACCGCAACACCTGCGACCCTGCTCCGGCCGTTGCGTGGCCGGTATTGCCTGGTGCCTAGAGCCATGTGATTCCGTTCTTCGCCTTCCCGCCCGAAATGCGCCGGATGATCTACACGAACAACGCGATCGAGAGTGTCAACGCGAGATTGCGCAAGATCATCAAGACGCGTGGGCACCTCCCCAGCGACGACGCGGCCAGCGAGCTGATCTGGCTGGCGCTGCGAAACATCACCGCCAAATGGCGGTCGCACAGCACACAACTGGAAAGAGGCGATGAACCAGTTTGCGATCCTCTATGAAGATCGATTCGCAAAGGCTGTTGCGTAAAATAAGCACCGACTTGTCCACCGCGGGGTGCGTTCGTCACAAGGGACGCCCGCCGCCGTGGAGTCTCTCAAGCGCCTCGAACACGAAAATTCGGACAGCCCCCCACTTCCGGAGGAATGGAACCCATGACCATGCAGATCACCACAACCCGACGCCAGTGTGCGGCTGGTTTTTTTGCACAGCGGCGTTAGGCATCGCAAAGCACAACCAATGAACGCTCCCACCATCCTCAAACTCATCGGCGGCCTGCTGCTGACCGTGCTTCTAGGCGCCGTGGGAAGCGGCGTGTGGGAAAAGGTACTTTCGCCACTTCTGCAGTACACCAGCTCTGAAGTAAGTTCTACACTTTCTCGTGTCTCAGCAAGCTACTCAAACTCGCTATATTCGTCTGCTGCCGCCTACCCGGGCACTGGGCGCGGCGGTAACACGGCCACGCTTCTATTCATAATCCTCCTTCTAGCCTGGGTTGCTTGGTCACTTCGCAACAAGTCTGGAAGCTTCGTGGTGAGAGCTTTTGGCCGCGCCTTAGAGATGTACGAGGGTTGGCTTGGCGCCGCGTATGCCTTATTTCTTCTGGTTATCGTGGTCATTGGTAGCGCCAAGCAAATCGAAGTTAATCGCATTCAACGCGAGAGCCTCACACAGCTTGAAATCATTCGCCCGACCGTTGGCGAACAGCGTTATGTACAGCTTCGCGCTCAGTATTTCAGCATGAAGACTGAAAAGGACTACATCGCATTCATGAAGTTGCTCGAACCAACTGGGGGTTCACCCAAGGCCACGGCTTCAGGTACCGAGCACAAGTGAGCGATGCCTGCCCTTCATTCCACCGGACGCTGCGCGATAAAGCCGGAAATTCCGTCACTAACCAACTTGCCAAAATAAACCAACTAGGTTAAACTTTTCTTATGGAGAAACGAACTCCGCACTGCAAGCTGGCCGTGGTCAAAGCCTTGGTAGGGGCTGGCAAGGTGCGCACCACGCACGCGGCGCGAGTTGGTGCAAACGAATTGGGGCTTGCGCTGTCCGAGATGCTGGACGTCGTGATTGCGCTCACGTCTTCGGACTTCTACAAGAGCATGACCACCCATGCCGATCGCACGGTATGGCAGGACGTATACCGCCCAAGCACGCGGGCGGGCGATGTATACCTGAAACTGACGGTCATGGATGACGTGCTGATCGTGTCCTTCAAGGAGCTATGAACATGAAATGCCCTGTTTGCGGCGCAGCGGAACTGATCCACGACACCCGCGACCTTCCCTACACCTACAAGGGTGAAACCACCGTCATTGCGGCAGTGACGGGTGATTTTTGCCCGGCCTGCGCCGAATCCATCCTGGATGCGGCCGAGTCGAACCGTGTCATGCGCGAAATGCGCGCTTTCTCAAGGCAGGTGAACGCGGCCATTGTCGATCCGGGCTTTATCGCCGACGTTCGCAAGAAGCTCGACCTTGACCAACGCGAGGCCGCTGAAATCTTCGGCGGGGGCGTCAATGCCTTCTCGCGCTACGAGAATGGCAAGACCAAGCCGCCGCTGGCCTTGGTCAAGCTGTTCAAGCTGCTGGATCGTCATCCCGATCTGCTCACCGAGGTCCGAAGCGCCTGACCTGAACTCGGCACTCGTGCCCGGCGCGCGGCAGGCTTCTCATGTCTGTTGCATTCATCACCGCTGGCGACAGGCATTCCTGGGGTGGCGGTATTTCTGGCGGCGGCCCGGCACGGCCATCCCGGATAATTCGCCCCATGAACCCCCTGTTGTCCCGCCTGCAGCCCTATCCATTCGAGCGGCTGCGCCAGTTGTTTGCCAGCGTCACGCCCAACCCGCAGTACCGGCCGATCAGCCTGGGTATTGGCGAGCCGCGGCACGCCACGCCCCAGTTGATCAAGGATGCGCTGGCCGGCAACCTGGGCGGGCTGGCGGTGTACCCGGCCACGGCGGGCGAGCCGCGGCTGCGCGAGGCCATGGCCGCCTGGGTGCAGCGCCGCTACGGCGTGACCGTGGACCCGGCCACGCAGGTGCTGCCCGTGACGGGTTCGCGCGAGGCGCTGTTTGGCCTGGCGCAGGTGGTGGTGGACCCCACCCACCCCGGCGCCACCGTGGTCTGCCCCAACCCGCTCTACCAGATTTACGAAGGCGCGGCACTGCTGGCCGGCGCCACGCCGTACTTTGTGGCCAGCGACCCGGCGCGCAACTTCGCGATCGACTGGGACCGCGTGCCGGATGAGGTCTGGCAGCGCACGCAACTGCTTTACGTGTGCTCGCCCGGCAACCCGGCTGGCGCGGTGATGCCGCTGGACGAATGGCAAAAGCTGTTTGCATTGAGCGACCGCCATGGCTTTGTGATCGCGTCGGACGAGTGCTACAGCGAGATCTATTTCCGCGACGAAGCGCCACTGGGTGGCCTGGAAGCTGCCACCCGGCTGGGCCGCAGCGATTTTAAAAACCTGATCGCCTTGACCTCGTTGTCCAAGCGCAGCAACGTGCCGGGCATGCGCAGTGGCTTTGTGGCGGGCGACGCGGCGCTCATCAAGGCTTTTTTGCTCTACCGCACCTACAACGGCACGGCGATGAGCCCGGTGGTGCAGGCCGCCAGCGTGGCCGCCTGGAACGACGAAGCCCATGTGGTCGACAACCGGGCCCTTTACCGCGCCAAGTTCGCTGAAGTCACGCCCGTGTTGGCCACGGTGATGGACGTGAAACTGCCCGACGCGGGCTTTTACCTGTGGGCGGGTGTACCACCGCAGGTTTGCGGGGGATCAGACACCGAATTCGCCCGCAGCCTGCTGGCTCAATACAATGTGACGGTGCTGCCCGGCAGTTACCTCGGTCGCGACGCCCACGGCGCCAACCCCGGCGCGGGCCGTGTGCGCATGGCCCTGGTGGCCGAAAGCGCCGAGTGTGCCGAGGCCGCCGCGCGAATTGTGCAATTCATCAACCAGAACTCTCACTGACGCCCATGTCCGAACAACTGCAGAAAATCATCGACACCGCCTGGGAACAGCGTGCCACGCTGGCCCCGACGTCGGCCCCCAACGAAGTCCGCGACGCGGTCGAGCATGTCATTTCGGAAATGAACCGCGGCAAGCTGCGTGTGGCCACGCGCGAAGGCGTGGGCCAGTGGACGACGCACCAGTGGATCAAGAAAGCCGTGCTGCTGAGCTTTCGCCTGCACGACAACGAGATCATCCGGGCGGGTGATCTGGGCTTTTACGACAAGGTCAAGACCAAGTTCTCCCATCTGGACGAGGTCCAGATGAAGGCCACCGGCGTGCGCGTGGTGCCGCCCGCCGTGGCACGCCGCGGCAGCTACATCGCCAAGGGCGCCATCCTCATGCCGTCTTATGTGAACATCGGCGCCTATGTGGACGAGGGCACGATGGTGGACACCTGGACCACGGTCGGCAGCTGCGCGCAGGTGGGCAAGAACGTGCACCTGTCGGGCGGCGTGGGCCTGGGCGGTGTGCTCGAGCCGGTGCAGGCCAACCCGACCATCATCGAGGACAACTGCTTCATCGGCGCGCGCTCCGAGATTGTCGAAGGCGTGATCGTCGAAGAAAATTCGGTGATCTCGATGGGCGTGTACATCGGCCAGAGCACCAAGATTTTCGACCGCGCCACCGGCACCGTGAGCTACGGCCGCATTCCGTCCGGCTCGGTCGTGGTGTCGGGCAACCTGCCCAGCGCCGACGGCACCCACAGCCTGTATTGCGCGGTGATCGTCAAGCGGGTCGATGCGCAAACCCGGGCCAAGACCAGCCTGAACGACCTGCTGCGCGACTGAGCGCCGCACCCACCCAATCCACAAAAGGAACAAACCATGGCAACGATGGGCACGATGGAGCGGATTCTGCGTCTGATGGCCGAACGCAAGGCGTCGGACGTGTACCTGTCGGCGAATTCGCCGGCGCTCATCAAGATCAACGGGCAGTCGGTCCCCATCAACAACCAGGTGCTGCCGCCCGATGCGCCGCGCAACCTGCTGGCCGAGATCCTGCCGGCCGACCGTATTGCAGAACTCGAGCGCACCGGCGAACTGAACATGGGTTTTCCGCTGGAAGGCGTGGGCAACTTCCGCGTCAGCGGCATGCGCCAGCGCGGCACCTACGCCGCTGTGGTCCGCTACATCACGGCCGACATTCCGCCGCTGGTGTCGTTGAACCTGCCCGATGTGCTGCGCGACCTGATCATGGAAAAGCGCGGCCTGATCCTCATGGTGGGCGCCACCGGCGCCGGCAAGACCACCACGCTGGCGTCCATGATCGATTACCGCAACGAGCGCGAGATCGGCCACGTGCTGACCATTGAAGACCCGATCGAGTTCATCTACCGCAACAAGCGCTCGGTGATCAACCAGCGCGAGGTCGGCACCGACACCGAATCGCTGCAGGTGGCCCTGCGCAACGCCCTGCGCCAGGCACCCGACGTCATCCTGATCGGCGAAATCCGCGACCGCGACACCATGTCCGCCGCCATTGCCTATGCCCAGTCGGGCCACCTGTGCCTGGCCACCATGCACGCCAACAACAGCTATCAGGCGCTGAACCGGATCCTGAGCTTCTACCCCGTGGAAGTTCGCCCCACCATGCTGGGCGATCTGGCCGCGGCTCTCAAGGCCACGGTGTCGCAGCGCCTGCTGCGCACCACCCGCGGCAGCCGCATCCCCGCGGCCGAGGTGCTGCTGAACACACAACTGGTGTCCGAACTCATCGAAAAAGGGAACTTCTCCGGCGTCAAGGAGGCCATGGAAAACTCGGTGGCCGAGGGCTCGCAAACCTTCGAGCAGGACATCGCCCGGTTGATCACCCAGGGCACCGTGGATCGCAAGGAAGGCCTGTCCTATGCCGACTCGCCCACCAACCTCATGTGGCGGCTGCAAAACGACTTCACCAAGGCCGCCAAGGGCGAGGCGCAGGACACCCAGAGCGACGAACCCTCGTTCACCGAGATCACGCTGGACGTGCACCAGGGCTCCAAGTTCGGCTCCACCGGTTTTGGCACGATGTAATTTGTAGGCGCCCCGACCGCCCGGCATCCCGCTGCCGGGCTTTGGGGCCGTCCTTTTTGAACCTTCATGACCGCCACGCTCCGCCTCACCGAAGAACTGATCTCCCGCCCCTCGGTCACGCCGCGTGACGAGGGCTGCCTGGACCTGCTGGCCACCCGGCTGGAACGGCTGGGCTTTGCCTGCGAACGCCTGGACCGCGGGCCCGACCCTCAGCGGGTCAGCAACCTTTGGGCATTTTTCAAGGGTTTTCCGGCATTAGCCCCCGTCAGTTCTGAAAAGTCGGCTTCTGATTCGATAGCATCCGGCGCCGCACCCAAAACCCTGGTGTTCGCCGGCCACACCGACGTGGTGCCCACCGGCCCGCTCGATCAATGGCGCAGCCCGCCCTTCACCCCCACGCACCGCGACGGCAAGCTCTTTGGCCGCGGCGCCAGCGACATGAAGACCTCCATCGCGGCCTTTGTGGTCGCGGTGGAAGAGTTTCTGGCCACCACCCCGAAACCTGCGCTGTCGATCGCGCTGCTGTTGACCAGCGACGAGGAAGGCCCGGCCACCGATGGCACCGTGGTGGTCTGTGAAACGCTGAAAAAGCGCGGCGTGGCACTGGATTACTGCATTGTTGGCGAACCCACCTCGGTCGAGCGCACCGGCGACATGATCAAGAACGGCCGCCGCGGCACCCTGAGCGGCAAGCTCACCGTCAAGGGCGTGCAGGGCCACATCGCCTACCCGCATCTGGCCCGCAACCCGATCCACCTGATGGCGCCGGCACTGGCCGAACTGGTGGCCACGCCATGGGACGCGGGCAACGCCTACTTTCCGGCCACCACCTGGCAGGTCAGCAACGTTCACGGCGGCACTGGCGCCTCCAATGTGATTCCGGGCACCGTGGTGGTGGACTTCAACTTCCGGTTTTGCACCGAATCCACGCCCGAAAGCCTGCAGCAGCGCCTGCAGGCCGTGCTGGACCGCCACGGCCTGGATTACGACCTGCAGTGGACGCTCGGCGGCCTGCCCTTTCTCACCACGCCGGGCGCGCTGGTGAACGCCGTGCGCGGCGCCATCCGCGCTGAAACCGGCCTGGAGACGGTGCTGTCCACCACCGGCGGCACCAGCGACGGCCGCTTCATTGCGAAAATCTGCCCTGAAGTCATCGAACTCGGCCCGCCCAACGCCACCATCCACAAAATTGACGAACACGTGACGGTGGCCGATATCGAGCCGCTCAAGAACATCTACCGAGGCGTCCTGGAGCGCCTGTCCCGATGACATTGATCGAACTGGTTGACGCCATGTGCGCCCGCCTCGAATCGGCGGGCGTTTCGTTTGGGCACGGCACCGACAACGCCTTTGACGAAGCCGTGTGGCTCACGCTGTGGCGCCTGGGTTTGCCGCTGGACACGCCGCTGGACGGCCTCGAATCGCTGGGCGACCAGTCGGTCGCGCCAGCGCAGGTGGCGCAGGTGCGCGAGCTCGTCGAAACCCGCATCCGCACCCGCCAGCCCGCCGCCTACCTGACCCACGAGGCCTGGCTGCAGGGTGTGCCGTTTTATGTGGACGAACGCACCATCGTGCCGCGCTCGCTGATCGCCGAATTGATCGTCGATGGCAGCTTTGACGCCTGGCTGGGCGAGCACACCCACCGCGTGCTCGACCTGTGCACCGGCAACGGCAGCCTGGCCGTGCTGGCGGCCATGGCCTGGCCCGAGGTCACGGTGGATGCGGCCGACCTGTCCACCGACGCGCTTGAAGTCGCACGCATCAACATCGACCGGCATGGCCTGGCCGGCCGCATCACGCCATTCGTGTCCGATGGCCTCGCCGCGGTGCGTGGCCCCTATGACCTGATCCTGTGCAACCCGCCCTACGTCAACCGCCAGAGCATGGCCGCCCTGCCCGCCGAATACCGGGCCGAACCCGCGCTGGCATTGGCCGGCGGCGCCGACGGCATGGATTTCATCCGCAGCTTGCTGCGCGCCGCTCCTGCGGCCATGACGCCCCAGGCCGTTCTCGTCCTCGAAATCGGCAACGAACAACCCCATTTTGAAGCCGCCTTCCCCACGCTGGAGGTGGTCTGGCTCGACACCAGCGCCGGCGAAGACCAGGTGCTGATGGCCACGCGCGACCAATTGCTCGCCGGGCTGGAAAACTCATGATCACTTTACGAAACGTGGTGCTGCGTCGCAGCGCCAAAGTCCTGCTCGACCAGGCATCCGTCACCATCAACCCTGGCGAAAAAGCGGGCCTGGTGGGCCGCAATGGCGCGGGCAAATCCACGCTGTTTGCGCTGTTCAACGGCACTTTGCACGAGGACGGCGGCGATTTCCATCGCCCGGCGGCCTGGCGCATGGCCGAAGTGGCGCAGAACATGCCCGAGACGACCGAAAGCGCCACCGACTTCGTGCTCAGTGGCGACACCCGACTGACCGAGCTGCGCGCGGTGCTGGCGCAGGCCGAAGCGTCCGGCGACGGCATGGCCATCGCCCACGCCTACACCGATCTGGCCGACGCCGGCGAACACGACGCCGTGCCCCGTGCGCAGGCATTGATCCTGGGCCTGGGCTTCAAGACGAGCGAGCTGGATCTGCCCGTCAACAGCTTCTCGGGCGGCTGGCGCATGCGGCTGCAACTGGCACGCGCGCTGATGTGCCCGTCCGACCTGCTGCTGCTCGACGAGCCCACCAACCACCTGGACCTGGACGCGCTGGTGTGGCTCGAAGCCTGGCTGCGCCGCTACGCCGGCACGATGATCGTGATCAGCCATGACCGCGAGTTTCTGGATGCGGTCACCAGCGTCACCCTGCACATCGACAGCGCCCGGCTCACGCGCTACGGTGGCAACTACAGCGCCTTCGAAACGCTGCGTTCGCAGCAGATGGAGCTGCAGCAATCGGCCTTTGCAAAGCAGCAGGACAAGATCGCCCACCTCCAGAAGTTCATTGACCGCTTCAAGGCCAAGGCCAGCAAGGCCAAGCAGGCGCAAAGCCGCGTGAAGGCGCTGGAGCGCATGGAAAAAATTGCGCCGCTGCTGGCCGATGCCGAGTTCACCTTCGAGTTCAAGGAACCGGCCAACCTGCCCAACCCGATGCTGGCCATCAGCGACGCGGCTTTCGGCTACACCGTGGACGACGTGCCGAAAACCATTGTCAGCGGCGTCAACCGCTCGGTGCTGGCCGGCCAGCGCATCGGCATCCTGGGCGCCAATGGCCAGGGCAAGTCCACGCTGGTCAAGACGATTGCCGGCGACATTCCGGCCATTGCGGGCAAGATCACCCAGGGCAAGGGCCTGCGCATCGGCTACTTCGCCCAGCAGGAGCTGGACGTGCTGCGCCCACAGGACACCCCGCTGGAGCACATGATCCGCCTGGCGCGAGAGCTCGGCCCGGGGTTTGGTGAATCCGGGCGGGAGCAGGATCTGCGCAGCTACCTCGGTTCGTTCAACTTCAGTGGCGACATGGTCAAGCAGGCCGTGGGCACCATGAGCGGCGGCGAAAAAGCCCGGCTGGTGCTGGCCATGATGGTGTGGCAGCGCCCCAACCTGCTGCTGCTGGACGAGCCCACCAACCACCTCGACCTGGCCACCCGCGAGGCGTTGTCGGTGGCGCTCAACGAGTTTGAGGGCACGGTGATGCTGGTCAGCCACGACCGCTCGCTGCTGCGCTCGGTGTGCGACGAGTTCTGGCTGGTCGGGCGCGGTGTGGTGTCGCCGTTCGATGGCGACGTGGACGACTACCAGCGCTACCTGCTGGACGAAGCCAAACGCCTGCGCGAAGTGGCCCGCTCGGAACAGCGCGAAAGCTCCAGGGTGGTTGAAAAAACTACTGAATCAATAGCACAAAATGTCCAAAGCACGGGGGCTACAGGGTCAAAAACACCTGAAACCCGCAGCGCCTCGCGCGACCAGCGCAAGATGGACGCACAGGTGCGCCAGCAGCACTCGGAGCGCGTGCGGCCGTTGCGCCGCGAACTGGAGGCCTGCGAGCGGCGGATGCAGCAACTGCAAGCCGACAAGTCTGCGCTCGAGGCCCGCCTGACCCAAAGCCTGCCCGCGCCGGAGATCGCCGACACCGGCCGACGCCTGAAGGCCGCGAGCGACGAACTGCAGACGCTGGAGGACCGCTGGCTGGTGCTGTCCGAGCAGATCGAGGGCGCGACAGCGGACTGACCGCCCACGCGACTGAACCGTGCCAACCGCCCTCCAACTTGCCGAAGGTACCCCCGCGCTGCAGGCCGCGGTGCGCCGCTGCCGCGCATTGCTGCACCGGCGCGCGCTGGTGGCCGGCGTGGCCAGCACGATCCCCGTCCCCGGGCTGGACTGGATGGTCGACGCGGCCTTGCTGTCGCGGCTGATTCCGCAGATCAATGCCGAGTTCGGCCTCACCCCCGCTCAACTGGACCGGCTGGACCCCGGGCAGCGCGAGAAGGTGCAGAAAGCCGTGGCGATGGTGGGCTCGGTGCTGGTCGGCAAATTGATCACCCGTGATCTGGTGCGCAAGGCGGCCCGGACCATCGGCCTGCGGCTCACGACCCAACAGGCCGCCAAATACGTGCCGCTGGCGGGTCAGGCTGTCGCGGCGGTGGTGGGTTATGGCGCCATCCGCTACCTGGGCGAAGAACACCTGAAAGACTGCGTGCGTGTCGCCCGGACCGCCGGCTTGCTGCCTGCGCCCCCTGACGAAGCGCCCAGAAGCCTATCGCCCACAAAAAAGGCCTGATCGCGAGGATCAGGCCTTCGGGTTCGTGGTGGGACGTGCGGGGGTCGAACCCACGACAAACGGATTAAAAGTCCGCTGCTCTACCAACTGAGCTAACGTCCCACATGAATTGCTCGAAAGCGCATGAATCGCTTCCAGCAAAGCCTTAAATTATATCGTCATTTTTGCCGATTCCACAGCGCCTGTAGCGATTCTGTCAAGAACCCAGCCTGCCGCGCATTGGCCAAAGGTGGCCGTCACGGCCACCACCGAGCCATAGCCATGGCAATTGAGCGTGCCGTCGACGATTGCACCATCGGCCACAGCGCAGGACGCATCAGGTGCCTGTACCGCCTCGCGGCTGAACACGCAGGTCACACCGATCTTGCGGCCCTCCCGCGGTGCGCCGTGTTCGCGGCGCAACCGGTAGCGCAATTGCGCCAGCAACGGGTCGTGGGTGGTGTTCGAGAGATCGTCCATGTCCACCCGGTGGGCCAGACGCTTGCCGCCCGCAGCCCCCACCGACACAAAAATCACCCGCTCGCGCAGCGCCCAGGCTGCCAGCACCGTCTTGGCGCGCACCTGGTCGCAGGCGTCGATCACGGCGTCCACCGGCGCGGGCAGCAACTGGGGCCAATTGTCGGCGTCCACGAACTCTTCCACACCGTGGACCTGGCACCCGGGATGGATGTGGGCGATCCGGTCGCGCAGCGCAATCACCTTGGCCTGCCCGAGGGTGGCGTCCAGCGCCTGGATTTGCCGGTTGATGTTGGATTCGGACACATGGTCGAGATCGATCAGTGTGAGCTGGCCCACACCGCTGCGGGCCAGCGCTTCGACGGCCCAGGAGCCGACGCCCCCGACGCCGACCACGGCCACATGGGCGTCCCGGATGCGTTGCGCACCGGGCACGCCGTACAGGCGCGCCAGCCCGCCAAAACGACGGGCGGGATCGGCCTCGTCGCCCGTGACCGCAGCCATGTCCGGGATGAGGGTCGACACGGACTATTTGAGGCGAGCCAGCCGCTCTTTGCCGGCCGCCGCGGCTTCAGACTGTGGGTAAGCCTTGGCCAGGTCTTCCAGTGTCTTGCGGGCGGCCTTGGTGTCCTTGAGCTCGATCTGGCAGTTGGCAATGGACAGCACTGCCTCCGGTGCGCGCACGTGATCGGGCGACTGGGCCAGCAGCGACCGGAAATTCGTGATTGCATCCTTGTAGTCGCGCGTGGCGTACTGCGCGTTGCCGAGCCAGAACAGGGCCGACGGGCGATAGCCGCTTTGCGGATTGCGGCGGACAAAATCAGCCAGCGCTGTTTGCGCTGCAGCGAAATCGCCCTTGCGGAACACGGCCATCGCGGCGTCATAGTCGCGTTTTTCAGCCGGATCGGCCAGAAACTCGCTGCCGTCCAGCGACACCTTCACCGGTTCGAACTTGCGCAGCCGGTCGTCCACGCCCTGGGAAATGTCCTTCTGGCGGCGCTGCAGTTCGGCCACGTCGCGGGCAAGCTGTTCGTCCTCACCCCGCAATTTTGCGAGTTCGCTGCGCAAGGCTTCAATCTGCCCCTGCAAGTCCAGCAGGCTGCGCTTGAGCTGGGTGTTTTCCTCTGTCACCTGCTGAAACAGGCGGGCCTGGGCCGCGTCAGACGCCAGCCGATTGGCCTCCACCTTCTGGCGCAGTTCGAGAATGGCCTTGCGCGCGTCGTCGTCTTCAAACAGTGCGGCGTGGGTGTTCAGCGCGAACAGCCCGGCCAGGGCCAGGGCCGCGACACGTAAGGCTCTCAGCGTCATGGCTGGGCGGCCCGGTACACGATTTCAACGCGCCGGTTTTTCGCGTAGGCACTTTCGTCGTTCCCGGCCACGGCCGGTTTTTCCTTGCCGAAACTCACCGCCTCCACCTGGGCGTCACCCACACCCAGGAGACCAAGCGCACGGCGCACCGCCTCCGCGCGCTTCTGACCCAGCGCCAGGTTGTACTCACGGCCGCCACGCTCGTCGGTGTGGCCTTCGAGCATGGTCTTGCGGGTGCGGTTGGCGGCCAGGTATCTGGCATGGGCTTCGATGACGCCCTGGAACTCGGGCTTGATGACAAAGCTGTCGTAATCAAAATAGACCAGGTTTGAGCCCGCCGGGCCTTTGGCATCCTGCCCGGACTTGGACAGATCCACTGGCGCCACGGCACTTTGAGTCGTGCCTGAACCCGCCCCCTGGCCCCCTCCCGCACCGGGCGTGACCGCGCTGCCGGTGCGGTCTACCACCGGTACATCGTCCAGCTTGACGTTGGAACCACACCCAACAACCAAAAGCGCGACGGCGCAAAACATCAAAATTCTTTTCATCATCGAAGTCTCCTGAGTGAGTTAGGGTTTCTGGAACGGGCCCCATCCGGGCTCGCGGATGTCGCCGGTCTGCCCGGCAAGCCGGGCCTTGACCTTGCCGTCAAGGGTGGTGGTCATCAGCGCCTCACGGCCCTGCTGCTGCGTGGCATATACCAGCAACCGGCTGTTGGGCGCAAAACTCGGGCTCTCGTCGGCGCTGGTGTCGGTGATGGAGTTCACCGTGCCACTGGCCAGGTCCATGATCTGCAGCTTGAACGCACCATTGATGCGCGACACATACGCAAGCCACCGTCCGTCAGGACTGATGGAGGGAGAAATGTTGTAGCTGCCAGTGAAGGTCACGCGCTCAGGGCTGCCACCGGTGGACGCCATGCGGTAAATCTGCGGTGCGCCGCCGCGGTCGCTCACAAAATAGATGTTGCGGCCGTCCGACGAATAGATCGGCTCGGTGTCGATGCTGGGGCTTTGCGTGAGCCGGCGCGGCTCGCCGCCATTGGCGTCGATGGTGTAGAGCTGCGAGCCTCCGTCGCGGCTCAGGGTGACGGCCAGGCTGCGGCCATCGGGCGCCCAGGCCGGAGCGCTGTTGGAGCCCCTGAAATTGGCCAGCAGGCGGCGTTTGCCGGTGGCCACGTCGTGCACGTACACCACCGGTTTGCGCGACTCGAAAGACACGTAGGCCAGTTGCCCGCCGGTTGGCGACCAGGCGGGGGAAATGATGGGTTCGGGGCTGCTCAGGGCCGACTGTGCGTTCTCGCCATCGGCATCGGCCACCCACAGGTTGTATTGTTTGCCGACCTTGGTCACGTAGGTGATGCGGGTCGAGAAGGCGCCCTTGTCGCCCGTGAGTTTTTCGTAGATGAAATCGGCGATGCGGTGCGACGCCAGCCGCAGGTCACCGACCGTCACGGCATAGCTCTGCCCGCCCAGGTCCTGGCCCCGGACCACGTCCCAGAGCCGGAAGCGCACGTCATACCGGCCATCGGCGAGTCGCGCCACGCTGCCCGTCACCAGGGAGTCGGCGGCGCGCTGGCGCCACACGGACATGTCCGGGCGCGTGGTTTCGTCCATCGTGGGGCCTGCGGCATCCACGGCGCGAAACTGCCCGCAGCGTTCCAGGTCGGCCTGCACGATGGCGCCGATTTTCTGCGGCGCCTGGTCTTCGCCGCGAAACGCGTGGACGGCAATGGGCAATTGGGTCAAGCCGACGCCAGTCACTTCGACCCGGAACTGCGCCAGTGCGGGCGCCAGGGGCAAAAGCAGGACACTGGCCAGCGTGAGTCGTCGGGATACGGGGAAGGTGCTATTCATGGATTCGATGCGGCGTTGACATCCGTCAGCATGGGTAAAACCTGAAAAAGGTTACCACGCGGCACATGACGTGCCACACACGCTGGCCACGCGCCCTTGATGCGGAACGGGGATCGGTATGACAGGGCCTGCGGCCCGGGTGTCGTCGCGTGTCTGATAATCATTGGCGGGAGGCATCATTATGCCGACTTGCGCCGCACCTCCGATGCACCGTTTGTTAACCACACGGGATATTTGTTTCAAACCGCCAATTCAGAGTTCCCGCCATCGGACATTTTTCTTCATGACCCCGCCCCAAGACAATTCCCCGCTGCACGCTCCCGGCCTATGGCAGCGGTTGCGCCGACTCGGCCCCTATTTCGGGAACTCCCGTGGTTTCGTGACCATTGCCATCATCGCCACGATCGTGGGGGCCTCGACCGAACCGATGATCCCGGCCATGCTCAAGCCCCTGCTGGACCAGGGCTTTCAGGCCGGGCAACTTGCCTTGTGGAAAGTTCCCGCCGTGGTATTGCTGATTTTTGCCATTCGCGGCCTCAGCGGGTTCATGGCGCAATACGCATTGGCGCGGGTCTCCAACAACGGCATGCTGGCGCTGCGGCGGGCCCTGTTCGCCCGCGTGCTGGACGCCCAGGTCGGCCTTTTCTCGCGCCAGTCTGCCAGCGCCCTGTCCAACACCGTGGTCTACGAAGTGCAGACCGGCGCCAACCTGCTGGTGCAGGCCCTGCTCAATCTGGCACGCGAGGGGATGACGCTCGTGGCGCTGCTGGGCTACCTGTTGTACCTGAACTGGAAGCTCACCCTGATCGTGGGCGTGATGTTTCCGCTGGTGGCCTGGGTCATGCGCGTCATGTCGCGCCGCCTGTACCGCATCACCCAGGCCAGCCAGAGCGCCACCGACCAGTTGGCCTACGTGGTGGAAGAAAACGTGCTGGCCTATCGCATGGTCCGGCTGCACGCGGCCCAGCCCGCACAAGCCGCCCGCTTTGACGCTTTGAGCCAGACCATGCGCCGCCTCGGCATGAAGGCCACGGCCGCCTCGGCCTCCATCACACCCCTGACCAGCATGCTGGCCGCCATGGCCTTGTCGGCCATCATCTCCGTCGCGCTGTGGCAGTCGGCGACGATGGGAACCACGGTGGGCGGGTTTGCGGCCTTTGTGGCGGCGATGCTGATGGTGGTCTCGCCGATCAAGCGCCTGTCTGAAATCGCCAACCCGATCACCCGCGGACTCGCGGCGCTGGAGCGCGGGTTGGACCTGATCGAACAGACGCCCGCCGAAGACACCGGCACCTATGCCCCTGAACGTGCCCGCGGCCTGATCGAGTTCGCACAGGTCAGCGTCCAGTACCCGAACGACCCGCGACTGGCGGTCGAGCACCTTGATCTGCGGCTGACGCCCGGCGAAACCGCAGCCCTGGTCGGGCCGTCGGGGTCGGGCAAGACCACGCTCGTCAACCTGCTGCCGCGCTTTGTGCTGCCGACGTCGGGCGTCGTACGGCTGGACGGCCACGACATCGCCGACTGGTCACTCGCGGCACTGCGCCAGCAGTTCGCGATGGTGAGCCAGGACGTGGTGATGTTCAATGACACACTGGCCGCCAATGTGGCCCTTGGGCAGGTGATCGACCGCGAACGCGTGATGCGTTGCCTGACCGCGGCCAACCTGCAGGAGCACGTGGCCCAGATGCCGCAGGGCATGGACACGATGGTGGGGCATAACGCCGGGCAACTGTCGGGTGGCCAGCGCCAGCGGCTGGCCATCGCCCGCGCGCTCTACAAGGACGCACCGATCCTGATCCTCGACGAGGCCACCTCCGCGCTGGACAACGAATCCGAGCGACTGGTGCAGGAGGCGCTGCAGCGCCTGATGACCGGGCGCACCACACTGATCATTGCGCACCGGCTCTCGACCATCGAACACGCGGACCGCATTGTCGTGATGGCCGATGGCAAGGTGGAGGAGTCCGGCACCCATGCCGAATTGATGGCCCGGCGCGGCCTGTATGCACGGCTGCACCAGACGGGTTTTGACGCACCTGCGGCGACGGTGTGCGAAGGCGCTGAAGCCAAGCCGCCCGGTTGAACCCGGCGCCGCTACAGCAGCACGATGTCGTATTGCTCCTGCCCCATGGCGCTCTCGCTTTGCAGCGAGATCGGCTTGCCGATGAAATCGCTCAAACCCGCCAGATGCTGACTTTCTTCGTCCAGAAACAGCTCGATGACCTTGGGTGAAGCGACCACCCGGAACTCGCGCGGATTGAACTGGCGTGCTTCGCGCAGGATCTCGCGCAGGATGTCGTAGGTCACGCTGCGCGCGGTTTTCACGCTGCCTTTTCCCTGACAGACCTCGCACGGCTCGCACAGCATGTGGGCCAGGGATTCGCGGGTGCGTTTGCGGGTCATCTCCACCAGCCCGAGCTGCGAAAAGCTGCCCATCATGGTCTTGACGCGGTCGCGTGCCAACTGCTTGCGGAACTCCGCAAGCACGGCCTGCCGGTGGTCTTCACGGACCATGTCGATGAAATCGACAATGATGATGCCGCCCAGATTGCGCAGGCGCAGCTGCCGTGCCATCGCCTGCGCGGCCTCCAGGTTGGTCTTGAAGATGGTGTCGTCAAAGTTGCGCGCGCCGACAAACCCGCCGGTGTTCACGTCCACCGTGGTCAGGGCTTCGGTCTGGTCGACGATCAGGTAGCCGCCGGACTTGAGGTCCACGCGCCGCCCGAGCGCACGCGCCACCTCGTCGTCGATCGCGTAAAGGTCAAAGATCGGCCGCTCCCCCCGGTAGTGCTGCAGCTTGGGCACCGCCGCCGGCATGAACTCGCGGCCAAATGCCGCGAGCGCCTCGTACTGCTCCTGCGAATCAATGCGGATGGACTGCGTTTGCTCACCCACCAGATCGCGCAGTACGCGCTGCAGCAGATTCAGGTCCTGGTGCAGCAGCGAGGTGGCCGGCAGCCGCAGCGACGCCTCCTTGATGCGGGCCCAGGTCTTGCGCAGGTAGGCGATGTCTTCGGACAATTCCGCATCGCTGGAGTCTTCGCCGTTGGTGCGCAGAATGAACCCGCCGCCCTGCTCGCCCACCAGCGCCTGCAGCCGCGTGCGAAGCGCCTCGCGTTCACCGGGCGGGATTTTCTGCGAGACACCCACGTGGTCGTCCTGCGGCAAAAACACCAGCAGGCGCCCCGCGATGCTGATCTGGGTGGACAGCCGGGCGCCTTTGGTGCCGATCGGGTCCTTGATCACCTGGACCATCAGCGGCTGCCCCTCGAACACCTGCTTTTCAATGGGTGCCGGCGGCGTCACCACCCGCGCGGCGGTGGATGCTGCGATGTCAACCTCTGCCGGACGGGCCGCCCCGTGCGGTGCCATGATGTCGGCCACGTGCAGAAACGCCGCACGCTCCAGGCCGATGTCGATGAACGCCGACTGCATGCCCGGCAGCACGCGCGCCACCTTGCCCAGATAGACATTGCCCACCAGGCCACGTTCCAGCGTACGCTCGACGTGCAGCTCCTGCACGGCGCCGTTTTCGATCACCGCAACACGGGTTTCCTGCGGCGACCAGTTGATCAGGATGTCTTGTTGCATGGCATTCAGGAGGTCTTCACGCCCAGCGCGTGCAGCAATTGCGCCGTCTCGAAGAGCGGCAGGCCCATGATGCCAGAGTAGCTGCCGCTCAGGCGGGTGATCCACGCGGCCGCCCGGCCCTGCACGGCGTAGGCGCCAGCCTTGCCCAAGGGTTCGCCGCTGGCCACGTAGGCGCGGATCTGCGCGCGCGTCATGGGCGCGAAGCTGACCCGGGATTCGCTCAAGGCCTCCAGCCGGCGCCGCCCCTGCTGCACGGCCACGGCGGTCAGCACACGGTGGGTCGAACCCGCGAGCTCGGCCAGCATGCGTTCGGCGTCGGGGGCATCCGCCGGTTTGCCATACATCACGCGGCCTCTGGCCACGGTGGTGTCCGAACACAGCACCGGGCCCGGCGGCCAACCGCGGCGGGCTCGGCGCGCCAGCGCGGCATCAAGCTTGAGGCGGGTCACCCGCCGCACATAGGCGGCTGGCGCCTCGCGGGGCAACGCCGCCTCCAGCGATTCGGCATCTTCGGTGGCGTCAGGCAGCAGCAGTTCGTAGCGGACACCGAGTTGCTCCAGCAACTGGCGCCGGCGCGGACTTTGGGACGCAAGGTAGACAAATTCAGAGGCCATGGAAGCGGACGGGCGACCCCGTGCTATTCGCGGTGGTACGGGTGGTTGGCGTTGATCGACCAGGCGCGGTAGAGCTGCTCGACCAGCAGCACCCGCACCATGGCGTGCGGCAGGGTCAGGTCAGACAGGCGGATGCGCTCGTGGGCCGCCTGGCGAAACCCGGGCTCCAGCCCGTCGGGCCCGCCAATGACCAGGGCGACGTCGTCGCCACCGAGCTGCCACTGCGTCAGCTTGCCGGCCAGCGCAACCGTGGTCAGCGCCGTGCCGCGTTCGTCCAGCGCCACGACCCGCGCCCCTTTGGGAAGGGCCGCCACGATGCGGTCGCGCTCGGCGGCCAGCAGCGTGTCGAGCGTGCGCGAGGCCCGCGGCTCGGTTTTCACGGTTTTGAGCAGCACCGGCAACTCAGGCGGAAAGCGTTTGGCGTAATCGTCCCAGGCGGTCTGGGCCCAGCCGGGCACGCGCTGACCCACCGCGACCACGCAGAGCTTCATGCCTTGCGGCTGGCAGATTTCCTGGCGGGCGCCTTGGCGGCGACCTTTTTGGCCGGCGCATTCACCACGACCTTGGTCGGTGCACGGCTCACGGAGCGGGTGGCGGCCTTGCCCGCTACCTTCCCCGTTACCTTCCCCGTTACCTTGCCTGCTACTTTGCCTGCGGACCGGCCCGCGGCCTTGACGGCGGCACGGGCGGGTGGCCTGGCCGGGGCCTTGCGCGGGCTGCGGCTTGCCGCCTTGGCTTCGCGGGCCACCGCTTCGGCTTCGCGCACCGCCGTCTTGGCCGCGCTGCTGCGCCGCAGCGGCGGGCTTTCGGACCCACCGGCGGCACGGGCCGCGGATTTGCGCGGCGCCGGTTTGGCCGGCGCCTTGGCCGCCGGGGCCTCCACCGGCTTGGGGGCACCGAACTTCAGGCGCACGGGCTTTTCGCCCCAGAGTTCTTCGAGGTGGTAGTACTGGCGAATGGCGGGCTGCATGATGTGGGCCACGGCGGCGCCGCAGTCCACGATGATCCATTCGCCGTTGTCTTCACCTTCAATACGCGGCTTGGGAAACCCGGCTTCGCGCACGGCGTCACGCACGCTGGCGGCGAGTGCCTTGGTTTGCCGGTTGGAGGTGCCGGAAGCCACGATCACCCGCTCGAACAGGGGCGACAGATGCTCGGTGTTGAAGACCTGGATGTCCTGGGCTTTGACGTCTTCCAGCCCGTCGACAATGGCGCGCTGGAGTTTCTGGGTGTCTTTTCGGGCGGTGGATTCAGAGGTCATCAAGCAGTCTGGTAAAGGTGATGGTGGTCAATATAGCGCGCAACGCCGGGTGCCACCAGATGGGCGACCCGTTGCAGGCCGTCCGGACCTGCCGCGATTTGATCACGGATGGCGGTGGCGCTGATCGGCATGGCGGGCAGATTCAGGGGCTGCAACCGGACGCCGGGCACATTTTCAAGGTCAAATTGGCCTTTAGCCCCCGTCGTCTGGTCGCGATAAGCTACTGAAATTATAGCTATTTTCACGATCTCCTGCCAGTCCCGCCAACGGGGCAATGCTGCCGCCTGGTCGGTGCCAATCACCAACACCAGGCTGGCACCCGGTTCGGCGACCTGCAACTCGCGCAGCGTATCGATCGTATAGGTGGGCCCGGGTCGCCGGATTTCGCGGTCGTCCACCACCACGCCGGGCACATCGGCGAAGGCCAGGCGGGCCATGGCCAGGCGGTGGTGCGTGGCCGTCAAGGTGCGGGTTTTGTGCCAGGCCTGCCCGGTGGGCAGCACATGCAGGGCGTCCAGGTGCAATTGCGCCATGGCCGCGCGGACCAGCGCAGCGTGGGCCAGGTGCGGCGGATCGAACGCACCGCCAAACAGGCCGATGCGCCGCGGCACGGCGCTCACACCCATTCCCGCGGGACCAGAAAGGTTTGGGTCAACTCGGCCTCAGGCGAGCCTTCGGCCGGTTGCAGCTGGTAGGCCCAACGGGCCAGCGGCGGCATGGACAGCAGGATGGATTCGGTGCGGCCACCCGACTGCAGGCCAAAGTGCGTGCCGCGGTCCCACACCAGGTTGAATTCAACGTAGCGGCCGCGCCGGTACAGCTGGAACTCCCGCTCGCGTTCGCCCCAGGGCGTGTCGCGCCGCCGCTCGACGATGGGCAGGTAGGCCGCCAGGAAGGCATCGCCCACGGCTTCCCACAGGGCCCGGCTGCGCGCCAGGCCCAGTTCGGAAAAATCGTCAAAGAACACGCCGCCCACGCCGCGGGCTTCGTTGCGGTGCTTGAGGAAGAAGTATTCGTCGCACCATTTCTTGAAACGCGGGTATTTGTCGTCGCCAAACGGCGCCAGGGCATCGCGGCAGGTGCGGTGGAAATGCGTGGCGTCTTCGGCAAAACCGTAGTACGGCGTCAAGTCCATGCCGCCGCCAAACCAGCAGACCGGCGGCTGCCCGGGGTGTGCGGCCGCCAGCATGCGCACGTTCATGTGCACGGTGGGCACATACGGGTTGCGCGGGTGAAACACCAGCGAAACCCCCATGGCCTCGAACGGGGCCCCGGCCAGTTCGGGCCGGTGCTGGGTGGCCGAGGGCGGCAACTTGGGGCCGCGCACGTGCGAGAAGCCGCAGCCGGCACGCTCGAACACCGGCCCGCCCTCCAGGATCATGGTGATGCCGTCGCCTTGCAAGGCCTCGCCGACAGGCTTTTCCCACCGGTCCACCACGAAACCCGGCGAATCGGCGCCATCGGCGGCCAGAACGGCCGCGGTGATGCGTTGCTGCAGGCCCAGCAGATAGTCGCGCACGGCGGTCACGGGAGAGTCGGTGTGAGAGGTCATTGGACGACGGTTTCGGTTCGGGGAACGGAGGGGTCAAGCAGGCGGATCGGCGCGGCGTTGCCCGGCACATGGCCCGTCACGCCCTCATAAACGGCCGCGATGCGGGCGAAATCGGCGGCTTCGTCGCCCTGCAGCCGGATGAAATGCGTGACGGTGATGCGGCGCCGACCGTAATCCAGGCGAACCAGCCCCAGCGGCACCCCGGCCTGCACCGCCGTTCGGTAAAAGCCGCTGCGCCAGCCGGGGATGGCTTTGCGTGTGCCCTCGGGCGCCAGGGCCAGCCAGAAATAGCTGTCGGTGGCCTGGTGGGCACGAAAAGCCGCCACCGCCTGCCCCACCACACCGTGCGGGGACGTGCGCGCCACCGGGATGCCCCCCAGCGCGCGCAGCCAGCGGCCCAGCAGCGGCACGCGAAACAGCCGGTCCTTGCCCCAGAACCGCACGGGCACGCCCAGCGCCCATTTGGCCAGGACCATGACGATGAAGTCCCAGTTGCTGGTGTGCGGATAGACCACCAGCACCCCCTGGCGCGTCGGCAGGCCGGCAAATTGCACCTGCCATCCGAACCACCCCAGCAGGTTAGCGGCCAGCACACTGCCCTTGAACTGAACGGGGTACGGCAGCGTGAAGTCGTTGCCAGAGGTGACGGCGGTCATTTCAGTGGCTGGACCGGTCCCCGCCCTGCAGGCGGATGGCCAGGTGCCCGATGTCGGTGCGGTACTGCGCGCCGTCAAAGTGGATGCCCTGCAGCGCCAGGTACGCGTGTTGCTGCGCGGCCTTGACCGACTCGCCCAGCGCCGTCACGCACAGCACCCGGCCACCGCTGGTGACGACGCCCTTGTCCTGCGCCGCCGTGCCAGCGTGGAACACCATCACGTCGGGGTGGTCGGCAGGCAGCCCGGTGATCGCGTCACCCTTGCGCGGGTTCAATGGATAGCCGTGGGCCGCCATCACCACCCCCAGCGCGGGGCGCCGGTCCCATTCCAGTTCGAGGGTGTCCAGCCTGCCGTGCGGGCCGGGCTCGGTGGCGGCCAGCAGCACGTCCACCAGATCGGTCTTGAGCCGCATCAGGATGGGCTGGGTCTCGGGGTCGCCCATGCGGCAGTTGAACTCCAGCGTTTTGGGCTGGCCCTGCGCGTCGATCATGAGACCGGCATACAGGAAGCCGGTGAACGGAATGCCGTCTTTTTCCATGCCACGGACGGTGGGCAGGATGATTTCGCGCATGGCCCGCGCATGCACCTGCGGCGTGACCACGGGTGCCGGCGAATACGCGCCCATGCCACCGGTGTTGGGGCCCTGGTCGTGGTCTTGCAGACGCTTGTGGTCCTGGCTGGTGGCCAGCGGCGTCACGTTGCGGCCGTCGCACATGACGATGAAGCTGGCCTCTTCGCCCTGCAAAAACTCCTCGATCACGACCCGGGCACCGCCTGCGTTGTGCTGCACGCCCAGGGTGTTGTCCAGCAGCATGAAATCGATGGCTTCATGGGCCTCGGCGGTGGTCGTGGCCACCACCACGCCCTTGCCGGCCGCCAGGCCGTCGGCCTTGACCACGATGGGCGCACCGCGGGCGTCCACATAGGCGTGGGCGGCCGCGGGGTCGGAAAAGGTTTCGTATTCGGCCGTGGGAATGCCGTGGCGCTTCATGAACGCCTTGGAAAACGCCTTGGAGCTTTCCAGCTGCGCGGCCGCCCGCGTCGGCCCGAAGATGCGCAGGCCATGCGCGCGAAACTCGTCGACCACGCCCGCCGCCAGTGGCCCTTCCGGCCCCACGACGGTCAGGGCGATTTTTTCAGCCACGGCCCAGGCGCGCAGCGCCTGCACGTCGGTGAGGTCAATGTTCTTGAGGTTCGGGTCGCGTGCGGTGCCGCCATTGCCCGGCGCCACGTACACCTGCTGGAGCTTGCGCGACTGCGCCAGTTTCCAGGCCAGCGCATGCTCGCGGCCACCGCCGCCAATCACCAGGACTTTCATGGCAGCGCCCTCCGCCGGGCGATCTCAAGGCGGGCGAACGCCCCCTCGGGGGGCTGTGAAGACAAGAAGTGCCGGGCGTGGTGAGGGAGGGTCATAGGAGGTCCGCGTTGTGAAACACATCCTGCACGTCGTCCAGGTCTTCCAGCACGTCCAGCAGTTTCTGCATTCGGGCGGCATCGTCGCCGCCGAGTTCCACGGTGTTTTCAGGGCGCATGGTCACCTCGGCCACGTCGGGCCTGAGGCCGGCGGCCTCCAGCGCGTTTTTCACGGCTTCGAAATCGGCCGCGGCCGTGAGCACCTCGATGGCGCCGTCGTCACCGGCGATCACGTCTTCGGCGCCGGCTTCCAGCGCCACTTCCATGACCTTGTCTTCGCTGGCGCCGGGCGCAAAAATGAACTGCCCACAGTGCTTGAACTGGAACACCACCGAACCCGCCGTGCCCATGCTGCCGCCGTACTTGCTGAAGGCGTGGCGCACCTCGGCCACGGTGCGCACGCGGTTGTCGGTCATGGTGTCCACAAGGATCGCGGCGCCGCCAATGCCGTAGCCTTCGTAGCGGATTTCCTCGTAGCTCACGCCTTCGAGGTTGCCCGTGGCCTTGTCGATGTTGCGCTTGACGGTGTCAATGGGCAGATTGGCCGCCTTGGCCTTTTCAACCGCCAGTCGCAGCCGCGGGTTGATGCTGAGATCGCCCCCGCCCAGGCGGGCTGCGACCATGATTTCACGGATCACGCGGGTCCAGACCTTGCCCCGCTTGTCGTCCTGCCGGCCCTTGCGGTGCTGGATATTTGCCCATTTGCTGTGGCCCGCCATCGAAAATCCCCGGTTGTTGATTTAATCTACACCGTTCATTTTACTTTTCCACCGCCAGGAAGCCCGCCATGACCGAACCGCTGCTGATCGCCAGGAACGCCGACACCGAATGCCATCTGTTGCCCGCGCTGGCCAACCGCCACGGCCTGATCACCGGCGCGACCGGCACCGGCAAGACCGTCACGCTGCAAACGCTGGCCGAAAACTTCTCCAATATTGGCGTGCCGGTGTTCATGGCCGACATCAAGGGCGACCTCACCGGCATCAGCCAGACCGGCACGATCAGTGACAAGCTTGCGGGCATCCTGAAAGAGCGCGGCATCGACGCACCCGCGCCCCAGGCCTGCCCGGTCACGCTGTGGGACGTGTTTGGCGAGCAGGGCCACCCGGTGCGCGCCACCGTGTCGGACATGGGCCCGTTGCTGCTGGGGCGCATGCTCAACCTCAACGAGACCCAGACCGGCGTGATGAACCTGGTGTTCAAGATCGCCGACGACAACGGCCTGCTGCTGCTCGACCTGAAAGACCTGCGCGCCATGCTGCAGCATGTGGGCGACAACGCCAGCCAGTTCACCACGCAATACGGCAATGTGAGCGCGGCCAGCGTGGGTGCGATCCAGCGCGGGCTGCTGCAGATCGAAACCCAGGGCGGCGCGAAGTTTTTTGGCGAGCCCATGCTGAACATCAGCGACTTCATCCAGACCGACGGCGACGGCCGCGGCATGGTCAATATCCTGGCTGCCGACCAACTGATGAACTCGCCGCGCCTCTACGCCACCTTCCTGCTGTGGATGCTGTCCGAGCTGTTCGAGCAGTTGCCCGAGATCGGCGACCCTGAAAAACCCAAACTGGTGTTCTTCTTCGACGAAGCCCACCTGCTGTTCAACGAGGCCCCCAAGGTGCTGGTCGAGCGCATCGAGCTGGTGGTGCGGCTGGTGCGCTCCAAGGGTGTGGGCGTGTATTTCGTGACGCAAAACCCCTTGGACATTCCCGATTCGGTGCTGGCCCAGCTGGGCAACCGGGTGCAGCACGCGCTGCGCGCCTACACGCCACGCGACCAGAAGGCCGTCAAGGCCACGGCGCAGACCATGCGGCAAAAACCCGGCCTGGACATCGAGACGGCGATCACCGAGCTGGCCGTGGGCGAGGCGCTGGTGAGCCTGCTCGACGCCAAGGGCCGGCCCAGCGTGACGGAGCGGGTGTTCGTGCTGCCACCGGGCAGCCAGCTGGGCCCGATCAGCGCCGCCCAGCGGCAGGCGCTGCTGCAGGGCTCGCTGGTGGCCGGGGTGTATGAAAAGGCGCTGGACCGCGAATCGGCCTTTGAAATCCTCCAGGCCCGCACCGCGGCCGTGCCCGCGCCGCCATCGGGCGCGGCAAAAACCGGCGCTGCCCCTGGCGCAGATGGCGGCGGCGGTGGCGTGCTCGGTGGGCTGGGCGACGCGGTGTTCGGCTCGACCGGCCCCCGTGGTGGCCGCCACGAAGGCCTGGCCGAGTCGATGATGAAATCGGCGGTGCGCACCATGGGCTCCACCGTGGGGCGTGAAATCATCCGCGGCGTGCTGGGCGGCATTTTCGGCAAGCGGCGCTGACCTCCGGGCCGCCCCCGATTGCCCGCGCGGGGCGGGTCGTAGCACAATGGTGCGGCCGCTGGCACAGCGTTTGCGTGTACCGGCGGCCAGTCCCTTCGGGGAAAACATTTCACCGCCCAAAGAAGAAGGCCCGCCCAACCCCATGACCGCGACCCCCGCCCAAGTCCACCTGCTGGACCACCCGCTGGTGCAGCACAAGCTCACCCTGATGCGCCGCAAGGACGCCAGCACCAACAGCTTTCGCCGCCTCCTCAACGAGCTGGCCATGCTCATGACCTACGAGGTCACGCGTGACATGGCGCTGCAGGACATCGAGATCGAAACCCCCCTGGAGACCATGACGGCCAAGGTCATCGACGGCAAGAAGCTGGTGTTTGTCTCCATCCTGCGCGCCGGCACCGGCATCCTGGACGGCATGCTCAGCGTGGTGCCCGGCGCCCGTGTCGGCCACATCGGGCTGTACCGCGACCCGCAAACGCTCAAGCCGGTCCAGTATTACTTCAAGATGCCCTCGGAGATTGAAGAGCGCGACGTGATCGTGGTCGACCCGATGCTGGCCACCGGCAACTCGGCCATCGCCGCGGTAGAGAAAGTGAAGGCGCTGGGCCCCAAATCGGTCAAGTTCCTGTGCCTGCTGACCTGCCCAGAAGGCATCGCCGCCATGCAAAAGGCCCACCCCGACGTGCCGATCTACACCGCGGCCATCGACCGGCAGCTCAACGACCACGGCTACATCCTGCCCGGGCTGGGCGATGCCGGCGACCGCATTTTTGGAACAAAATAGGCCTTTAGCCCCCGTCTATTGGTCATAGTTTGCTCCATTAATAATAGTAACCAACCACTGCCAAGAAGGAGAAGAAATGTCCGCCATCCACCGTCGTCACCTCATCGCGCTGGCCGCTGCGCTGGCCAGCGCCCTGCCCGGCTTCGCGTTCGCGCAGGCCAAGCTCAAGGTCGCTGCCATCTACACCGTGCCGTTCGAGCAGCAATGGGTCAGCCGCATCCACCAGGCGCTCAAGGCCGCCGAAGCGCGCGGGGAAATCGAATACAAGGCCAGCGAAAACGTGACCAACGCCGACTACGAGCGCGTCATGCGCGAATACGCCACCGGCGGCAATCAGCTGATCGTGGGCGAAGCCTTTGCCGTGGAAGCCGCCGCCCGCAAGGTGGCCAAGGACTTCCCCAAGACCTCGTTCCTGCTGGGCTCGTCGGGCAAGCCGCAGGCGCCCAATTTCAGCGTGTTCGACAACTACATCCAGGAACCGGCCTACCTGAGCGGCATGATCGCCGGCGGCGTGACCAAGACCCACAAGATCGGCATGGTCGGCGGCTTTCCCATCCCCGAAGTCAACCGCCTGATGCACGCCTTCATGGCCGGCGCCAAAGAGACCAACCCCAAGGTCGAGTTCACCGTGAGCTTCATCAACAGCTGGTTTGATCCGCCCAAGGCCAAGGAAGCCGCCTTCGCCATGATCGACAAGGGCGCCGACGTGCTGTACGCCGAGCGCTTTGGCGTGAGCGACGCGGCCAGGGAAAAAGGCAAGCTCGCCATTGGCAACGTGATCAACACCCAGGCGCAATACCCCGACACCGTGGTCGCCTCGGCCCTGTGGCACATGGAGCCGTCGATCGACCGCGCCATCAAGCTGGTGAAGGACGGCAAGTTCGCCGCCGAAGACTACGGCCCGTATTCGATGATGAAGCACAAGGGGTCGGAGCTGGCCCCGCTGGGCACCTTCGCCAACAAAGTGCCCGCCGACATCGTGGCCAAGGTCAAGGCGAAGCAGGACGCCATCCTGGCCGGCAAGTTCACCGTGAAGGTGGACGACAGCCAGCCCAAATCGGGCAAGTAGCGGCCACCGGGCAGGCGGCCTGGCACCCCAAGGGCGGCGTGCGGCCGCCTCAAGGGGGTGCCGCCCGCGGCCCGGCGAAGCCGGTTCCGTGACGGCCCACGAACTTCGCGGCTGGCCTTGCCAGCGCCCTCTTTCAATCACCGGTTTCCTCATGGGTTCACCTGCACCCCAACCCGTTCTTCAGCTGCGTGGCATCACCAAGCGGTTTGGGCCGCTGGTGGCCAACGACGCCATTTCGCTCACGCTGGCGCGCGGCGAGGTGCTGGCGCTGCTGGGCGAAAACGGTGCGGGCAAATCCACGCTGATGTCCATCCTGTTCGGCCACTACCGGGCCGACGCAGGCCAGATTGAAGTGTTCGGCCAGCCGCTGGCACCGGGCAACCCGCGCGCCGCGCTGGCCGCGGGCGTGGGCATGGTGCACCAGCATTTCACGCTGGCCGACAACCTGACGGTGCTCGACAACGTGATGCTGGGCAGCGAGCCGCTGTGGCAGCCGTTCACCCGCCGCGCGGCGGCGCGTGCCCGGCTGCTGGCCGTGGCGCAGCGTTTTGGCCTGCCGGTGGCGCCTGACGCGCTGGTGGCCACGCTGTCGGTGGGCGAGCGCCAGCGCGTGGAGATCCTCAAGGCACTGTTTCGCGGCGCCCGCATTCTGATCCTGGACGAACCCACGGCCGTGCTCACGCCGCAGGAAAGCGAGGCGCTGTTTGACACCCTGGCGCAGATGGTGGCGCAGGGCCTGTCCATCCTCTTCATCAGCCACAAGCTGGGCGAGGTGCTGCGGGTGTCGCACCGCATTGCCGTGCTGCGCGCCGGGCGGCTGGTGGCCGAGGTGCCCGCCGCGGGCACCAGCCAGGCGCAACTGGCCAACGCCATGGTGGGCCATGCGGTGCAGGCGCCGGTGCGCCATCCGGCGCAGGGCCTGGCGCCCGCGGCAACGCCCGTGTGCGTGCTGGACGGCGTGCACACCGGCGGCAGCGCGCGCGCTGCGCTGCGCGGCGTGTCGCTCACGCTGCGCGCGGGCGAGATCGTGGCGG
>PHCI01000015.1 GCA_002842205.1 Betaproteobacteria bacterium HGW-Betaproteobacteria-3
CCGCCACCGAAGGCGCCCGCCACTGCCGCCCCACCCGCCCGGCCGGCCGCGCAGGCGCGCGCGCCACGGGCGCGTGCATCGGCGCCGACGCGCGTGGCGCCGGCACCGGTGCCAGCCCCGGCCCCCGTTCCCGCCCCGCCCCCACCACCGCCTGCACCGGTCGCGTCCGTGCCCAAACCTCCCGTGGCGCCGCCACCGCCAGCCAGCCCGTCGCAGGCCTGCAGCGGAAGGAGCTTCTTGTCGCTGGCGATCTGCATCAACGACCAGTGCGGCACACCCCAATTCACCAGCCATCCGCAATGCGTGCGGCTGCGCGAAGACGCCCGCCGGATCGAGGAAGAGCGCCGGCTGGGCGGCAATTGAAGCGCACGCAGGCCACCGACGCGCCCGCACCCCCATCCCGTGACCCGTCACCCGTCACCCGCTACGCCAAGGAGGCCCGCCATGCTTTCACAGACCCTCAAGAACAGTGGCTCGCTGCTGGACAGCATTGACGCCATCCGCAATGGCCGGGCCGTCGCACTGCTGTTGGCAACCTTCGTCGCAGCCGCGCTGGTGTTTGCCTTTGGTGGCCTGCTGGCGCGCGTCACCTGGTTTTTCTTCGCCGTTTTTGCGCTGCTGGCGTACGCCGTGCTGTTTTACGGCAGCAACGCGGTCGGCATGATGATGATGGACGAGGCGCGCGGCCAGCCATCGCGTCCCATGGGCGCAGCGCTGCTGGGTTCGCTGGCGCAATCGCACCGGCTGATCCTGGTGATGCTGCTGACCGGCTTGGTCTATCTGGCGGGCTTGCTGGCCCTGGCGCTGATCCTGTTTCTGTGCAAGCTGCCGATCCTCGGGCCGATGCTGTACATCGTGGTGTTTCCGCTGGCGGTCGTCATCGTGGGCCTGGCGATGTTTGCGCTGCCCACCGTGATCTTCCCGCTGGCCGCGCCCGCCGTCTGGAGCGGCGCAGGCGTGACGCAGTGCGTCAGCCAGCTCATCGCCATCGCGCGCAAGCGGCTGTTCACCGTGCTGCTGCTGATGATCGCCGTGACCTTCATTGCCGGTTTGGTCGGCATGCTGATCGGCGGGGTGCTCTTGGGCGGAACGGCCATCACCACCGCCTTGTCGGTGCCCATTCTGGGCGGCGGGGGTGGCCCGGGCTTTCAGGGCATGGGCGGTGGCATGCGTGGCGGGTTCGGGGGCGGCATGGACGGCATGCTGGGGGGTGCCATGGGCACGCTGGGCGGCATGGCGGGCGGTGGCAGCCACGCCATGGCGGCCATGATGGGCGGCAGCATCCTGTTCGCCATCGCGTTCACCCTGCCCATGCTGGTGTACCTGCGGGGCGCGTGTTCGGTGTACCTGCGCGCCGTGGACGGCCTGGACCTCGCCGCAGAGCAGACCGCCATGGAGGAGAAATTGGCCGCCGCCCGCACCCGGGCCCGCGAAATGCAAGCGCAGGTACAGGCCACCGCACAGCAGTATGCGCAGCAGGCCAAGGCAGCGGCCAGCGCCGCTGCTGCGGCGGCGCCAGCGCCTGAAGCCGACGCGCCGCCTGCACCTGCACCTGCACCTGCACCTGCACCTGCACCTGCACCTGCACCTGCACCTTCGCCAGCGCCGTCGCCTGCCCCCGCGGCGACTGAGCCCCCCGGGGCGCTGCCAGCCAAGGCGTTGACCTGCCCGTCCTGCCACGCCATCGTCGCGGACGACGACGTGTTTTGCGCCGAATGCGGCCACCCGCTCAAACCCGACGCAACGCCGCCGTCGGCCACCCCCTCATCGCAGGGGTGACTGGCGCGCGTGGGCCACCCGAAACCCGCAGGCAACCTAAAATCGGGCTGTGAACGCCCCCATCGACGCCCTTCTACAGCCTGCCCCGCACCGCCCGATCCGCGAGCTCCCCGACGAACTCATCAGCCAGATCGCCGCCGGTGAGGTGGTCGAGCGACCGGCCTCGGTGGTGCGCGAGCTGGTCGACAACGCGCTGGACGCGGGCGCCACGCAGGTCACCGTGCGGCTGCTGGCCGGTGGCGTGCGGCTGATTTCGGTGGAAGACGACGGCGCGGGCATCGTGCCGGCCGAACTGCCCACCGCCCTCAAGCGCCATGCCACCAGCAAGATCGCCAGCCTGCAGGAGCTCGAATCGGTGGCCACCATGGGCTTTCGCGGTGAGGCGCTGGCCGCCATCAACGCCATTGCCGAGCTGACGCTGGTGTCGCGCACCGGCGGCCAGCCCAGCGCGTTTGCGCTGGACGGCCGCAGCGGCGAGATCCAGCCCGCGGCCCGTGCCAACGGCACCACCGTGGAAGTCAAGGAGCTGTTCTACGCCACGCCGGCGCGGCGCAAGTTCCTCAAGACCGACGCCACCGAACTCGCGCACTGCGTGGAGGCCGTGCGCCGCCACGCCCTGGCCCGGCCTGACGTGGGCTTCGCCATCTGGCACGAAGGTCGGCTGGTGGAGCAATGGCGCGCCTGCCACGGCGCCGACGCGCTCGACCAGCGGCTGGCCGACGTGCTGGGCGCCGACATGCTCGCGCAATCGGTGGCCGTGCATCACGCGGGCGGCGCAGTGCAGGTGCGGGGCCGCGCCGGGGTGCCCGACATCGCCCGTGCGCGCGGCGACCAGCAGTTTTGCTACGTCAACGGCCGCTTCGTGCGCGACAAGGTGCTGGCCCACGCCGTGCGCAGCGCCTACGAAGACGTGCTGCACGGCCAGCGCCAGCCGGTGTACGCGCTGTTCATCGACATCGACCCCGCGCGGGTGGACGTCAACGTGCACCCCACCAAGATCGAAGTGCGTTTTCGCGATGGCCGCGAGGTGCACCAGGCCGTGCGCCGGGCACTCGAGAACGCCCTGGCCGCACCCCGCGCCGGCCGTGTGGCCGCGCCCGGGGGCGCACCGGGCACGCCCGGCCCCGACGACGCATTTTCGTCACAATTTAAAGAAAAAAGCCTTCCAGCCCCCGTCAATTGGTCACAAGGCGCTATTTTTTCAGGACCATCGCACACCCACCACGTGTCGGACCTGGCCGCGTTGTGGGGCCCCACGCCGCAGGCAGGCGGGGCCGGCGCCAGCACGCCAACCCTGCAGCCCGGTCTGGCCACCCACACCCTGGCCGACGCGGCAACCCGCGCAGCGCCCGCCCCGCTGCCCGAAGGCGACTGGCCGCTGGGCCGTGCGCTGGCGCAGTTGCGGGGCATCTACATCCTGGCCGAAAACCGGCACGGCCTGGTGGTGGTGGACATGCACGCCGCGCACGAACGCATCGTCTACGAGCGCCTCAAAACCCAGCTCGACGCCGTGGCCGCCGCCACCGGCACGGCCAGCCTGCCCAGCCAGCCGCTGCTGATCCCCGCCACCTTCGCGGCCACGCCGCATGAGGTGGCCGCTGCGCAGGCCCATGTGGACACCCTGGCCACCCTGGGCATGGAAATCACCCCGTTCTCGCCCAAGACGCTGGCGGTGCGCGCCGTGCCCACCTCGCTGGCCCACGGAGACGCCGTGGCGCTGGCCCGCAGCGTGCTGGCCGAGCTGTCGCAGCACGACGCCAGCACCGTCGTCCAGCGCGCACAGAACGAGCTGCTGTCCACCCTGGCCTGCCACGGCGCAGTGCGCGCCAACCGCCAGCTCACGCTGGAGGAAATGAACGCCCTGCTGCGCCAGATGGAAGCCACCGAGCGCTCCGACCAGTGCAACCACGGCCGCCCGACCTGGCGCCAGCTTTCGCTGCGCGAACTCGACGCGCTGTTTTTGCGCGGGCGCTAGGCGCCCACCCAGCCCCATGACCGTTTTTGAACTTCGCCGCGCCCAGCCGGTCTTTCCCTGGTGATGAAACGCTGGCGTCTTTTTGCAATGCTGTTGGCCACCGTGGCGATGCTGGTGGGCTGTGCCACGCTGGACGAGCGCCAGCGCCAGTGGATCTTCCAGCCCAGCGACCGCAGTTGGGGCAACCTCGAAGCCCCCGCCGACATGGCCGACGTGTGGATCGACTTCCGGTCTGACACCACCGGCAAGGCGACGCGGCTGCATGGCCTGTGGATCGAAGGCGCACACGCCGACGCCCCGGTGCTGTTGTATCTGCACGGCGCCCGCTGGAACGTGGTCGGCTCGTCGTTTCGCGTGCGCCGCATGCAGGAGCTGGGCTTTGCGGTGCTGGCCATTGATTACCGGGGCTTTGGCAAAAGCACCCCGGAACTGCCATCGGAAACGACGGCTTATGAAGACGCCCGGGCCGCATGGGACTGGCTGGCCGCGCGTGAGCCCCGGCGCCCCCGCTACATCTTTGGCCATTCACTGGGCGGCGCCATCGCGATCGACCTGGCGTCGCACGTGGACGACGAACGCGGCACCCTGGTCGAAGGCACGTTCACCTCCATCCCTGACGTGGCCAGCAGCTTCAAGTGGGGCTGGCTGCCCATCGGGCCGTTCATCACGCAGCGTTTTGATTCGTCGCGCAAGGTGGCGAAAATCGGCTCGCCGCTGCTGGTGGTCCACGGCACCCAGGACACCCTGATCAAGCCGGAACTGGGCCGCAAGCTGTTTGACGCCGCGGCCGATCCCAAGCTGTTCGTGGAAGTGGAAGGTGGCTCGCACCACAACACCAACGCCGTCGGCCAGCCCCAGTACCGGGTGGCCTTGCAGCAGCTGTTCGGCTGGCCCGCCGTGCACTGACGCGTTGGGCGCCTCCGCGGGCGGGGTTTGCCGGGTGGCATCTGCTACGCTCAACCCGATGTCTGTTTCCGACCCTTCCGCCAGCGCCGTCCCGCTGCCGCCCCACGCAGCCGCCGGCGTCGCACCGGCCATGCCGCCGGCCCGCGTGGTGCTTTTGCTGTCGCTGCTGCTGGGCATCCAGCCCATTACCACCGACCTGTACCTGCCCGCGTTGCCCGCACTCACCCAGGGCTTTGGCGCGCCAATGACGCAGGCCCAGCTCACCCTCACGGCCTTGCTGCTGGCGTTTGGCGTTTCGCAGCTGGTGCTGGGGCCCCTGAGCGACCGGTTCGGCCGCCGCCCGGTGCTGCTGTGGGGCATGGCCGCCTACGTCGTGGCCGCTGTGGGCAGCGCGTTTGCGCCTTCGATGCTGCTGCTGATCGTGTGGCGTGCGGTGCAGGGGGCGGCCATGGGCGCGGCCGTGATGTGCGCGCGGGCCATCGTGCGCGACCTGTATGCCCCCAGCGAGGGCGCGCGGATGATGTCGCGCGGCCTGACCGGCCTGGGCGTGATCGCCTGCATCAGCGCACCCCTGGGCGGCTTGCTGGCCGACGTTTTCAACTGGCATGTGGCCCTGCTGGCACTGGCGGTGTTTGGCGCCGGCACACTGGCCATGATTGCGCTGCGTTTTGAAGAAACGCTGGTGCAGCGCAACCCGCGTGCGCTGCAACCCGCCACCCTGGCCCGCAACTGGTGGACCATCGTGCGCAACCCCACCTTTGTGGCGTTTTCGGCGCTGTCCAGCGCGTCCTACGGCGGCTTGTTCACGTTTCTGGCCACCTCGTCGTTTGTGTTCATCCAGGTGCTGGGCCTGACGCGCACGCAATACGGCCTGGTCATGTTTTCAATGTCGTTCGTGTACATCCTGGGCACGCTGCTGTGCCGACGACTGCTGCCGCGCTTTGGCGTGCGCCGGTCGGTGGCGATGGCGGCCGCGCTCACGCTCACGGGCGGCACCCTGATGGGGCTGCTGGCCCTGGCGGGGGTGCGCGGTGTGGCGGCAATCATCGGGCCGTTCTATCTGTTCATGCTGGGCCACGGCGTGCACCAGCCCTGCGGGCAGAGTGGTGCGGTGGGCCCGTTTCCGCAGGCCGCGGGCGCGGCCTCGGCCCTGAACGGGTTCCTCATGATGCTGGTGGCCTTTGCCATGGGCGGCTGGCTGGGCACCCGCATGGACGGCACCGTGCTGCCGCTGGCCAACGGCGTGTGGCTCTGGAGCGTGATCATCGCCGCGGTGGCATGGACCCTGGTGCAGCGCCATGGCGAACCGGCCCCCCACTGAGACGGCGCAGGCCAGCGGCGCCGCGACGCCCAGGCCACCCCGCGCGCTGGCGCTGGCCGGCCCCACCGCCAGCGGCAAGACCGCCGCTGCGCTGGCCATCGTGCGGCACCTCGCGCCCCGCATGCCGGTGGAGATCATCAGCGTGGACTCGGCCCTGGTGTACCGTGGCATGGACATCGGCACGGCCAAACCGACGGCGCCGGAGCTGGCCCTGGCGCCGCACCACCTGATCGACATTCTGGACCCGCTGCAAAACTACAGCGCTGCCGCCTTCGTGGCCGATGCCACGCGGCTGATCGACGCCATCACCGCGCGCGGTGCGCTGCCGCTGTTGGTGGGCGGCACCATGCTGTACTTCAAGGCCCTGCTGCAGGGGCTGGACGACATGCCGCGGGCCGACGCCGCGGTGCGCGCCGCCATCGACGCCGAGGCCCGCACGGCCGGATGGCCCGCGATGCACGCTCAGCTGGCCCGGGTGGACCCGCTCACCGCCGCGCGGCTGGCACCCGCCGACAGCCAGCGCATCCAGCGGGCACTGGAGGTGTACCGCGTTTCGGGGCAGCCTCTTTCATCGTTCCACAATACCAAAATTGTAGCAAACAATGACCCATTGACGGGGGCTATCGTGCTTTTTTCCTTGGAACCCGAAGAAAGGTCATGGTTGCACGACCGCATCGCCTTGCGCTTTGACGCCATGCTGCAAGCCGGCTTGGTGGACGAGGTGCGCGCCCTGCGCGCGCGCGGCGATCTGCACGCCGAGCTGCCGTCGATGCGCTGCGTGGGCTACCGCCAGGCCTGGCAGGCACTGGACGGCGAATTCCCGCTGTCGCAACTGCGTGAGCGCGGCATCGCGGCCACCCGTCAGCTGGCCAAGCGGCAACTGACCTGGTTGCGTTCGATGCCGCAACGCCGCATGATGACAGCCGATGCGCCCGACGCGCTGGCGCCGCTGCTGGCACGGGTGGACGACGCGCTGGCCGTCGGCGGCTGACAGCGGTTCATCGGGCGGCGGGCGGCGGGCGGCCTTTACCGGAACCAAGTTGCCTGCAGGCAGGTCTATCAACCCGTCTGCCACTTCAAGTAGAAAGAGGTTCTCATGCCACACGCTGCTCTTCCCACGTTTCGCTTCCCCGAGGGCACCTGCATTGCCCAGGCCCAGCCCGTGGTCCATGGCCCGGTGACGCTCGACTCGCCCGCCATTGAGGTCATGACCGATCTGGCCGAAGTCCGCGCTGCCACCACGACGCCGCAAATGACACTGGCGCAGGCCGAGAACAAGATGATCCACCAGGGCGTTCGCATGCTGTTTGTGGTGTCGGAAATGCCCGGCGTCGATGGCATCGTGGCGGCCGCCGACCTGCGCGGCCACAAGCCCATGCAACTGGTGCACCAGCGCCAGGTCCGCTTTGAAGACCTGACCGTCGAAGACGTGATGACACCGCTGTCGGATCTCGACGCGATTGACTTCGTGGCGCTGCGCCGCGCCAACGTGGGCCAGGTGGTGGCCACGTTGGCCAAATTCGGGCACCCGCACCTGCTGGTGATCGAAGCCGCCAGCCCTGCATCGCAGGCCCGCATCCGCGGCATCATTTCGCAAACCCAGGTCGAGCGGCAACTGGGCAAGGCGCTGACGATGACCGAAGTGGCCAGCACTTTCGCCGAAATCGAAAAAGCCCTGGCTTGATACGCGTTGGCGTTCACTCAGCAAGATCAAAAAAACTGTTCGGGCTGAGCTTGGCCTGTCCTGAGCTTGTCGAAGGATCGAAGGGGCGAAGGGGCGAAGGGGCGAAGGCCCTGCAGCCCGGCCTTCGCGCACCGGGTCTGCATAATCCGGCCCATGCTCGAGCTTCGCGGTCTGTCCAAGTCCTACGGCGACACGCCGGTCTTTCGGGACGTTTCACTGGCGGTGGCGGCGGGCGAGTTCGTGGCCATCGTGGGCGAGTCGGGCGTGGGCAAATCCACCCTGCTCAACTGCATGGCCGGTCTGGACCACTGGAGCGCCGGGTCCATCCACTTTCAGGGCGCCGATCTGGGTGGCCTGAGCGAGGACGCCCGGGCGCTGCTGCGGCGCCGCCACATCGGTTTTGTGTTCCAGGCGTTTCATGTGCTGCCCCACCTGGACGTGGCGCAGAACATCGCCCTGCCCCTGCTGCTGCTCGACCAGCCTGACGACGCCCGCGTGCAGGCCATGCTCGACGCCGTCGGGCTGGGCGGACTGGGTGCGCGGCTGCCGCAACAGCTGTCGGGCGGGCAACTGCAGCGCGTGGCGATTGCCCGGGCGCTGGTGCACCGCCCCGCACTGCTGCTGGCCGATGAGCCCACCGGCAATCTCGACCCTGGCACGGCGGCCAGGGTCATGGATGTGCTGCTGGCGCAAACCCGCGAACACGGCGCCGCGCTGGTGCTGGTCACGCATTCCGAAGCGGCCGCTGCGCGCGCCGACCGCATCGTTCACCTGAGCGCCGCAGGCGTGAGCGCCTGACGACCAGGCGTGCACTGCGCTGCGCCGCTCCAGGCCACTCCAGGCCGCTCAGCCGGCCAGCAGCGCCGCAAACCGCGCCATGTCCACGTTGCCACCACTGACCACGATGCCCACGCGCGCACCCGCCAGCGCCTTGCCGGCCTGCAAGGCCCCGGCAAAACCGAGGCAGCCGGTGGGCTCGGCCACGATCTTCATGCGTTCGGCAAAGAAGCGCATGGCCGCGACCAACTGCGCATCGGTCACGGTGACGATGTCGTTCACATCGCGCCGGATGATCTCGAAGGTCAGTGTGCCAATGCTTTGCGTCTGCGCGCCATCGGCAATGGTCTGGGGGGTGGGGATGGTCACGATGGCGCCCGTGCGCAGCGATTGCTGCGCGTCGTTGCCCGCCTCGGGCTCCACGCCGATCACCTTGCAGTTGGGCGCCAGGGCCCGCGCGGCCAGCGCCGAACCGCTGATCAGCCCGCCGCCACCCACGCAGACAAACAGGTAGTCGAGCGGGCCGGCTTCTTCCAGCAATTCCCGGGCCGCCGTGCCTTGGCCCGCGATCACGTCGGCGTGATTGAACGGCGGCACGATGGTCAGGCCACGCTGTTCGGCCAGCTCGCGCGTGAGCGCTTCGCGGTCTTGCGTATAGCGGTCAAACAAGATGACCTCACCACCATCGGCGCCCAGATAGCCGCGCGTGGCGTCCACCTTGGCCTGCGGGGCATCCTGCGGCATCAGGATGACGGCGGGGATGCCCAGCATGCGCGCCGACAGCGCCACTGCCTGCGCATGGTTGCCGGATGAAAACGCGACCACCCCGCCCTTGCGCTGCACCGCGCTGAAACGCGACAGCGCATTGAACGCCCCGCGGAACTTGAACGCGCCCATGCGCTGGAAGTTCTCGCACTTGAAAAACAGTTGCGCGCCAGTCTGGGCATCGGCGGTGGCCGAGCGCAGCACCGGCGTGCGGTGGGCGTGGCCGCGCAGGCGGCCTGCCGCGTCGATGACATCCTGGAAGGTGGGGAGGGGAAATGGGGTGGGCATGCGCAAAGCTTACCGCAGCACCGGCACCACGGCCACCCCATGCGCGTGGCGAGCGCCCCGATGGCGAAGCCGTATCAAGCGGCAGCCGTCGGACGGCGCCAGTATTCGTACACCCACGCCTCGGTGAAGCCGGCACGCCGGTACAGCGCGCGCGCCGGGCTGGCGGCATCGACCTGCAGAAAAACGCGCGCCACCCCGCGCGCCTGTGCGGCCGCGCCGAGTGCGGCCAGGACGCGGCTGGCCAGGCCCTGTCCGCGAAAAGCCTGTGCCGTGCGCATGCCGTGCACGCCGACCCAGCCTTCGCCAAAACCGCCCGAACCCACGGCCACGATCGACCCGTGCATGCGGACGCCCGCATGCACGGCCTGGCGGGCCCGCCGCAGCAGGCGCACGCGATGGGCGCCGTCCACCGGGTCAAAGCCCTCACCCAGAAACACGGCAGCCCAAGCGTCGTCGATGGTGTCGCAAAGTAGCACCCCGGAGGCGTCGGCCCATCGCGCCAGGGTGGCGGTGTCGCCGACCTTCACGCAGGTGGGTTGGTGGGGCAGGTAGCCCCGGGCGCCCAGCGTTGCACGCAGGCCGTCAAAGCAGGCCACACGCGGCACCCTGAAAACTGCCGCCAGTCCGTGGGCCGCATAACGCGCCTCCACGCGGCGCCAGAAATCCGGGGCAGGCGCCACGTGGGCCAGCGGCACGGCGCTGTGGGCCCGCCCCACGGTGCCGTGGTCCAGGCCCAGCAGCCAGCCCTCCAGCGGCTCGGCCGCATCGGGCGGCACGGCCGCAAAGGTGGCGCGTTCAATGGCTTCAACATCGTCGTTCAGCATGTCGGCGATTGTGCCCGGCGCGCGCCATCGTGCGGGCGGCACAATGCAGCCATGCGCGCCCTGCTTCGCACCTTTTCATGGCAAGAGCTGCTGCACCATCCGTGGCGCAATGCGTCGGCCGTCGCCGCGGTAATGCTGGGGGTGGCACTGGCGTTTTCGGTGCACCTGATCAACGCGTCGGCACTCAGCGAGTTTTCCAGTGCGGTGCGCGCCATCAACGGCCAGCCCGATCTGGAGTTGCGGGCGGTGCGCAGCGGCTTTGACGAGGCCGTGTTCGCCCGTGTGGCCACGCACCCCGACGTGGCGCTGGCCAGCCCGGTGCTGGAACTGCAGACGCTGCTGCGCACGCCGCAAGGCGACCGCAAGAGTGTGCGCGTGATGGGAGTGGACGCGCTGACCCTGCCCAGGGTGGCGCCGGCCTTGATGCCGCAGCCCGCTGCGGGCGCCGACCGGCTGGCGATGCTGGCGCCGCGCACGGTGTTTCTCAACCCTGCCGCGCAGGCTTTGCTGGCCCCGGTGGCCGATGGCGCGGGCGTGCCCCCCGGGTCCACACTGCAGATCCAGGTCGGCCAGCAGTTGCAGGCGGTGCGGCTCGGCGGCACCGTGTTGGCCGGCGGCGGGCCGCTGGCGGTGATGGACATTGGCGCGGCGCAGGATCTGTTCGGGCGGGGCGGCGAGCTCACCCGCATCGACCTGCTGCTGCGCCCCGGCGTTGACCGGCAGGCGGTCGTGACGGCGCTGGCCCTGCCCGGTGACATCGTGGCCAGCGTGCCCGGCGACGCGGCACAGCGCGTGTCCAACCTGTCGCAGGCCTACCGCGTCAACCTCACGGTGCTGGCGCTGGTGGCGCTGTTCACGGGTGCGTTTCTGGTGTTTTCGGTGCTGTCGCTCAGCGTGGCCCGGCGTGCGCAGCAGTTTGCGCTGCTCGGCGTGCTGGGGTTGACGCCACGCCAGCGTCTGCAACTGGTGTGGGTCGAATCCGCATTGCTGGGCACACTGGGCAGCGTGCTGGGTGTGGCGCTGGGCACGGGTCTGGCGGCACTGGCGCTGCGCGTGCTGCGCGGCGATCTGGGCGGTGGTTATTTTGCGGGCGTGGCCCCCACGCTGCAATGGAGCCACGGCGCGGCGCTGCTGTACGGCGGGTTGGGCGTGGTGGCGGCGCTGGTGGGCGGATGGTGGCCGGCCCGCCAGGCCCAGCAGCTGCCATTGGCGCAAACGCTCAAGGGGTTGGGCATGGCCGTGCATGCGGGCCGCAGCCACTGGGTCAGCCTGGCCCTGATGGCGGCGGGCGCCGCGCTGGCCTTGCTGCCGCCGGTGGGGGGCATCCCGCTGGCGGCCTATGGTTCGGTGGCGCTGCTGCTGGTGGGTGGCATCACCGCGTTGCCCTGGGCCGTGAAGCTGCTGTACGACCGGCTGGCGCCGCGCCTGGCGCACCGCGCTTTGCCGCTGCTGGCGGTGGAGCGGGCGCGCCGCGTGCGAGAAAGTGCGGCGGTGGCCATCAGCGGCGTGGTGGCCTCCCTGAGCCTGGCCGTGGCCTTGACGGTGATGGTGGCGAGCTTTCGCGAATCGGTCACGCGCTGGCTCGACGTGGTGTTGCCGGCCGACCTGTACGTGCGCACCGCGCTGGGTGCCGGCAGCGCCGACACGGCCTGGCTGGCGCCCGCGTTCGTGGCCGCCGCGGCCCGGCTGGACGGTGTGGCGCGCATGGCCACGGTGCGGACCACGCCGCTGCTGCTGGACGCTTCGCGCCCGCCGGTCACGCTGATCGCGCGGCCACTGGACGACCCGGCCACGGCCTTGCCGCTGGTGGGGGCGCTGGTGCCCGTGCCTGCGGGGCAGATCGGCATCTATGTGAGCGAGGCCATGGTCGATTTGTTCGGCGCCCGTGCGGGCACAGTTTTCACCCCGATTTCAAAGCCTTTTGAGGCCTTAGCCCCCGCCAACGCTTCAAAGTTTGCTACTTTTTTTGTATCTGGCGTGTGGCGCGACTACGCCCGCCAGTCGGGCGCCATCGCCATCGACCGGCGCGACTTCGAGCGCCTGACGGGCGACACCCGCGCCAACGACCTGGCCCTGTGGCTGCGCCCGGGTGCGGATGCCGCCCGGCTGCAGCACGACATCCGCGCGCTGGCCGCTCGCGCCTACGGCGCCGACGGGCTGATCGAATTTGCCTCGGCCAGCGAGATCCGGGCCACCTCGCTGCGGATTTTTGACCGCAGCTTTGCCGTCACCTACTGGCTGCAGGCGGTGGCCATTGGCATCGGCCTGTTTGGTGTGGCCGCGAGTTTTTCAGCCCAGGTGCTGGCGCGGCGCAAGGAGTTCGGCCTGCTGTCGCACCTGGGCCTGACGCGGCGCCAGGTGCTGGCCGTGGTGGCCGGTGAGGGTGCGGCCTGGACGGTGATCGGCTCGGTGGCCGGGTTGGCGCTGGGCCTGGCCGTGAGCGTGGTGCTGGTGCACGTGGTCAACCCGCAGAGCTTTCACTGGACCATGGAGCTGTGGGTGCCGTGGCTGCGGCTGACCCTGCTGTGCGGCGCCGTGATCGTGGCGGGCACCGCCACGGCCTGGCTGGCGGGGCGTGCCGCTGCCGGGCACGACGCGGTGCTGGCCGTCAAGGAGGACTGGTGATGCGCCGCCGCGCCCTTATGCTGGCCGCGGCCCTGGGCGGCGCGGCCCCCGCCTTCGCCCTGCCCGCGCGGGCGATGACGTTCCCGCGCGATCACGGCAGCCACCCGGACTTTCGCACCGAGTGGTGGTACGTCACCGGCCATGTGCGTTCGGCCGAACGCGACTTCGGCTTCCAGGTGACGTTTTTCCGCTCGCGGGTGGACGGCACACAGGGCATGACGTCGGCGTTCGCGGCCAAGCATCTGGTGTTTGCCCACGCGGCCATCACCGACGTGCAGGGCCAAAAACTGTGGCACGACCAGCGCATTGCGCGCGCCGGTTTTGACATCGCCCTCGCCGATGAAGCCGACACCCGGCTGCGGCTGCGCGACTGGTCGCTGGTGCGGGAGCGGGCCAGCGGCCACTACCGGGCGGTGGTGCGCGGCGCCGACTTTGCCCTGGACCTGCGCTTCGACCCCACGCAGCCGGTGCTGCTGCAAGGCCGCGACGGCCTCTCGCGCAAGGGCCCGCAGGAGAAACAGGCCAGCTATTACTACAGCCAGCCGCAACTCGCCGTGCACGGCACGTTGCAGCTGCAGGGCCAGGCCTTTGAAGTCGCGGCCAACGCTTCGACACCCGAGCGCAACCGAGCCTGGCTGGACCACGAGTGGAGCGAGGAACTGCTGCACCCCGATGCCGTGGGCTGGGACTGGATCGGCATGAACATGGACGACGGCAGCGCGCTCACCGCGTTCCGGCTGCGCGACAAGGCCGGCAGGGCACTGTGGGACGGCGGCTCGTTTCGCCACCCCAGCGCCGGGCTGTTCCGCTTTTCGCGCGGCGAGGTGCTTTTTCAGGCGCTGCGCGGCTGGACCAGTCCGCTCACCCAGACCACCTACCCGGTCGAATGGCGGGTGCGCACGCCCGCGGATTTTTATACCGTGCGGGCCGTGGTCGACGCCCAGGAGCTGGACAGCCGCACCTCCACCGGCGCCATTTACTGGGAAGGCCTGGCCGACCTGATCGACAGCAACGGCCGCCACGCGGGCCGCGGCTACCTGGAGATGACGGGCTATGCCAAGCCGCTGCGGCTGTGAGCCGCTGCCATTTTCCGCGCAGCCCCAACCCGGGCCCTTGAGATTCGGGCCAACCCCCTAAACTTGGTGCATGGCTTCTCCCAAACCTGATGCGCCCCCGGGCGCGCCCCGCTCCCTTTCGGGTCTGCTGCCCTTTTTGCGGCCCTACCGCGGCCGCATCGCGCTGGCGCTGCTCTTTCTGGTGCTGGCGGCAGCCGCCACGCTGGTGTTTCCGGTGGCGCTGCGCAGCCTGATCGATGGTGGCCTGGTCGGCGGCAACACACCAGAGGCGCGCAGCACGCAGTTGATGGCGCTGCGCGGCCACTTTCTGGCGCTGTTTGGCGTGGCGGTGGCGCTCGGCCTGTTTTCTGCGGCGCGCTTTTACGTGGTGAGCTGGCTCGGCGAGCGCGTCACCGCCGATCTGCGCACCGCGGTATACGCCCACGTGCTGGAGCAAAGCCCGGAATTTTTCGAGACCACCCAGACCGGCGAGGTGCTGAGCCGCCTGACCACTGACACCACGCTGGTGCAGACCGTGGTGGGCTCGTCGCTGAGCATGGGGCTGCGCAACGCGGTCATGGGCATCGGCGCGGTGGGCATGCTGGTCTGGACCAACCCCTACGTGATGACGCCGGTGCTGCTGGTCCTGGTGCTGGTGGTGCTGCCCAGCATGTGGTTTGGCCGCCGGGTGCGGCGCCTGTCGCGCGCCAGCCAGGACCGCGTGGCCGATTCGAGCGCCATCGCAGCCGAAGTGCTCAACGCCATCCCCGTGGTGCAAAGCTACACCGCCGAAGCGCGCGAGGCGCAGCGCTTTGAAGATGCGACCGACCGGGCCTTTCACACCGCAGTGAAACGGTCGCGGGCGAGATCGGTGCTGGTGGCATTCATCATCATCGCCAACGCGGCCCTGCTGCTGTGGGGGCTGTACCAGGGCACGCAGGCCGTGCTGGAGGGGCGCATGAGCGCCGGGCATCTGGGCCAGACCGTGGTGTACGTGATCATCCTGGCCGGTGCGGTGGCGGTGCTGGGCGAGGTGTATGGCGACTTGCTGCGTGCGGCCGGTGCGACCGAGAGGCTGATGGAACTGCTGGAGAGCCGTTCCAGCATATTTTCACCTTCAAATCCGGCCTCAGCCCCCGCCATTTCTAATGGAAGCGCTATTGAATTTGATAGTGTCCAGTTTCACTACCCGTCCCGCCCGAACCAGCCTGCGCTGAGTGATTTCACGCTCCAGGTGGCCCGCGGCGAAACCGTGGCACTGGTGGGGGCCAGCGGCGCGGGCAAGAGCACGGTGTTCCAGCTGATCCTGCGCTTTTACGATCCGGCGGCTGGGCACATCACGCTGGACGGCGTGCCCACCCGCAGCATGGCCCTGGGGGAACTGCGTGCCCGCGTGGGCATCGTGCCCCAGGACGCGGTGATTTTCTCGTCGAGCGCGCTGGAGAACATCCGTTACGGCCGGCCGGACGCCAGCGAGGACGAGGTGCGGGCGGCCGCCACCGCGGCGTTTGCCGACGGCTTCATCCGGGCCCTGCCCGAAGGCTATGACACCTTTCTGGGCGAGCGCGGCGTGCGGCTCTCGGGCGGCCAGCGCCAGCGCATTGCCATTGCGCGCGCCATGCTCAAGAACCCGCCGCTGCTGCTGCTGGACGAAGCCACCAGCGCGCTGGACGCCGAAAGCGAACGCATGGTGCAGGCCGCGCTGGAGTCGGCCATGCAGGGGCGCACGACGCTGGTGATTGCGCATCGCCTGGCCACGGTGCAGAAGGCCGACCGGATCGTGGTGCTGGACCATGGCCGGGTCGTCGAACAGGGCACCCACAATGCCCTGGTGGCCGCGAACGGCACTTACGCGCGCCTGGCGGCACTGCAGTTCACGACCTGAGCGAGGGGGTGGCCTCGAACCGCCTCCACCGGCGGGATGCCTTTGCGCCGTGGCCTATTGCAGCGGCCCCTTGAGCGCAGGCGGCACCGCCAGCGGCATCACCTGGATGCCTTCGTCCAGCAGGGCTTCGGTTTCTTCTGGCGTGGCGCGGCCGCGGATGCTGCGGGCGTCGGTTTCACCGTAATGCATGCGGCGCGCCTCCTCCGGAAAACGATCCCCCACATCATCGGTATTCGCCAGCACCTGGCGCATCACCTGCATCCATGCGGCCTGCAACTGCAGGTCGGGTGGCGCCGACATGACGTCGGCGCCGGGCCCGGTGACGGACGGGGTGGCGGCACGGACCGGGGCATCGGCCCCGGCCGCTGGCGCGGCGCCAGTGGTCTCGCGCGCGCCCAGATTGAGGCGGGGCGCACTGAGCATCTTGACGATCCCGGTGTCGCCGCACATCGGGCATTCCACGAGCCCGCGCGCCAGTTGACCCTGAAAATCGTCTTCCGAGGCGAACCAGCCTTCAAAGGCATGGCGGTGGGCGCACTGGAGATCGAGAACTTTCATGGGTGGATTATCGGCCGGTGCGCGTCCCCTGCCCCGTTTGCCACGTCAAGGCCCACGCGCCCGAAAGGACGTTCTGCAGCCACAGGGCGCCGGTCAGGGTCTTGCCGTCGGTCACGGTGCCATCGCAGCACCAGCCCAGCAACGCCTCGGGGCTGGCCGTAAAGACCTCGAGAAATTCCCCCGGGTCCAGTCGGGCGACCCCTTTTGCAAGGCCACGTGCGAACCAGATGTCGATGAATTCGTTGGAATACGAAATGCACGGATGCAGCACGCCCGCGTGCGCCCATTCGCGCGCCACGTAGCCGGTTTCCTCGGCCAATTCGCGTTGCGCGCAGGCCAGCGGGTCTTCCCCCGGGTCCAGCTTGCCCGCCGGAAACTCCACCATGACGCGCTGCACCGGGTAACGAAACTGTCGCTCCAGCACCAGCTTCAGGCCGTGGGCAGGATCATCGTCCAGCAAGGCAATGATCATGACGGCCCCGGGATGCTTCACATACTCGCGGGTGGCGCTGCTGCCATCGGGCAACACCACGGTGTCGCGAAACGCATGGAGAAAGCCGCCGCGGAACAGCTCTTCACTGTGCGTCGTGTGTTCGGTGAGATCGTCGCTCATGCACCCTGCTCCGTGCCGCGTTGCCCCGGACGGATGCCGCACGGGCGAACGCACCTCACGTGGAGAGGGTCTTGATGATGGCTTGCGCGCACAGCGTCATCAGCCCGCCCGGCAGAATGCCCAGGATCAGGATCAGGGCCCCGTTGATCGACAGCACCACCCGCACGTCGAGCGGCGCCGACACGGCGGTCGCGGTGATGGGGGCATCGAAGTACATCACCTTGACCACGCGCAGATAATAAAAGGCCCCCACCAGCGACATCATCACGGCAAACACCGCCAGCGCGATGTAGGTGGCCTGCCCCGAGGCGATGAGCGCCTGCAGCACCGCGAGCTTGGCATAGAAGCCGACCAGGGGCGGAATGCCGGCCAGCGAGAACAGGCAAACGGCCATGATGCCGGCATACAGGGGGCTGCGCTGGTTCAGACCGGCGAAGTCGGAGATTTCCTCGCTCTCAAAACCCTCGCGCGCCAGCAGCAGGATGACGCCGAAGCTGGCGAGCGTGGTCAGGACGTAAGTGACGACGTAGAACATGGCCGAGCTGTAGGCGTTGTGGGCCGACAGCACATTGCCGTTCACCACCCCGGCCAGCAAACCCAGCAGCACAAAACCCATCTGCGAGATCGTCGAAAACGCCAGCATGCGCTTGAGATTGGTCTGCATGATGGCGGCGAAGTTGCCAAGAAACAGCGAACCGATGGCCAGCACCGCCAGCATCTGCTGCCAGTCAATGGCCAGCGGCAGCAGCCCCTCGACCAGCAGGCGGATGCTGATGGCAAACGCGGCCAGCTTGGGGGCCCCGCCGATCAGCAAGGTGACCGAGGTCGGCGCGCCCTGATAGACGTCCGGAATCCACATGTGGAATGGCACCACGCCCAGCTTGAACGCCAGTCCGGCCACAATGAACACGAGGCCAAACACCAGGACCTGATGCTTGATTTCACCCGAATTGACCGCCTTGAAGACCGCACCAATCTCCAGTGACCCGGTGGCGCCATAAAGCATCGACAGGCCATAGAGCAAAAACCCGCTGGCCAGTGCGCCCAGCACAAAGTACTTCATCGCCGCTTCAGTGGCCGTGGCATTGTCGCGGCGCAGCGCCACCAGCGCGTAGCTCGACAGCGTCAACAACTCCAGCCCCAGATAGATCACGAGAAAGTTGTTGCCCGAGATCATCACGAACATGCCCAGCAGCGAGAACAGGCTCAGGGTGAACATCTCCCCCCCGCGCAGCATGCCGCGATCTGCCGAATAAGGCCGCCCGTAAACCAGGGTGGCCATCATGGCCACGGTCGCAAAGCACTTGAGCCAGTTGCCCATGGGGTCACTGACCACCATGTTGCCGAACCCGTAGATCGTATTGCCGCTGGTGGCGTAGATGGCCTGGAACAGGGCCACAACACCGAGGGTGAGCAGCGTGAGGAGGTAGGTCGGCGTGCGGCGCGGCTGCGTCACCGCCAGGTCCAGCAGCGCAATGGCGCAGGCCATCCCGAGCAGGATGAGCTCCGGGTACACCGCAATCCAGCTGAGTTTGTCAATCATTGTGGTTCTCTGGGCCCGGGCCCGGTCAGTTGAGCTTGGACGCGGCAACATGCCGCAGCAGGTCGGCCACCGAAGTGTTCATCACGTCCGTGAAGGGCTTGGGATACACGCCCATGTACAGCACGGCAATGGCCAGCAGCGCCAGCATGAGGAATTCCCGGCCGTTGATGTCAATCAGCGCGCGGACCTTGTCATTGGCGATCTCGCCCAGGTAAACGCGCTTGTACATCCACAGGGTGTAGGCCGCGCCAAAAATCAGCGCACTCGCGGCCGCGAACCCCAGCCAGAAATTGGATTGGACAGCCCCCAGAATGACCATCCATTCGCCCACGAAACCAGCCGTTCCCGGCAGGCCGCAATTGGCCATGCTGAAGAACAGCGCAAATGCGGCGAACTTCGGCATGGTGTTGACTACGCCGCCGTAGCTGGCGATTTCGCGCGAGTGCACGCGGTCGTACAGCACCCCGATGGACAGGAACATGGCGCCCGACACAAAGCCGTGGGCGATCATCTGGACCAGGCCGCCCGAAACACCGAGGTCGTTGAACAGGAAGAATCCGAGCGTGACAAAGCCCATGTGTGCCACGGACGAATAGGCCACCAGCTTTTTCATGTCGCGCTGCACCAGCGCCACCAGGCCCACATAGATCACGGCGATCAGCGACAGGGTGATCATGAGCCAGGCCCACTCCCGTGCGGCATCGGGCGCAATGGGCATGGAAAACCGCAGGAAGCCATACGCGCCCAGCTTGAGCATGATGGCCGCAAGGACGGCCGACCCGCCCGTGGGGGCTTCGACGTGGACATCGGGCAGCCAGGTATGCACCGGCCACATCGGCACCTTGACGGCGAAGGCCGCGAAAAATGCAAAGAACAGGAAGGTCTGTTCGGCCCGGCGCAACGGCAAGGTGTGCCAGGTTGCGATGTCAAAGCTGCCCCCCGATTTGGTGTAGAGGAAGATCAGCGCCACCAGCATCAGCAGCGAGCCCAGCAGCGTGTAGAGGAAAAACTTGAACGCCGCGTAGATCTTGTTGGGGCCGCCCCAGATACCGATGATCAGGTACATCGGGATCAGCGTGGCCTCAAAGAACACATAGAAAAGGATGCCGTCCAGAGCGCAGAACACACCGATCATGAGCCCGCTCAGGATCATGAAGGCGCCCATGTACTGGTTGACCCGCTCGGTGATGGCCTCCCAGCTGGCAATCACCACCACCACGTTGATGAACGCCGTCAGCAGCACGAACCAGAATGAAATGCCGTCCACGCCGACGTGGTAATTGACGTTGAAACGCTCGATCCAGGGGGCCTTTTCGACGAATTGCATCGCCGACGTCCCCAGTTGAAACCCGCCGTACAGCGGCAATGTCACCAGCAGGCTGATCACGGCCCCGACCAGTGCGAGCCAGCGAACCGCCCTGGCGTGTTCATCACGCCCGAACGCCAGCAGGATGACGCCAAAAACGATTGGCGTCCAGATGGCCAGACTCAACAAACCCATTTTTATTCTTCCCCTACTTGTTGAGCCACACGAAGTACGTCATCAGCACAAACACGCCGATGATCATTGCGAACGCGTAGTGGTAGATGTAGCCCGACTGGACGCCCCGCACCTTGCTGGCAATCCAGCCGACCAGGCGCCACGACCCGTTCACGATCCCGTTGTCGATGACCGCCTGGTCACCACCTTTCCACAACCCGGTGCCCAGCGCCCGTGCGCCACGGGCCAGCACGTTTTCATTGAACCAGTCGAGGTAGTACTTGTTTTCGAGCACGGTGTAGACGGGCTGGAAGCGGGCCTTGATGGCGGCCGGCAGGGCCGGGTTGACCATGTACATGTAGTAGGCCAGCACGACGCCTGACAGCGCCAGCCAGAACGGCGCAGCCGTCAAGCCGTGCAACGCCATTTCCATCGGACCGTGGAACAACTTGGCCAGTTCTTCCATGGCGGGGTGGCGCTCCAGATTGACGGAAATAGACCCCTTGAAGAAGTCACCGAAGAGCATCGGCTGGATCGTCATGAAGCCAATGACGACCGAAGGAATCGCCAGCAAAATCAGTGGCACCGTCACCACCCAGGGGGACTCGTGCGGTTTCTGCGGCGCATGGTGATCGCCGCGATGACCATGATCGTCATGCGCGTCATGCGCGTCATGGTGGGCATCCGGGTTCTGGTCATAGCGTTCCTTGCCATGGAACACCAGAAAGTACATGCGAAATGAATAGAAGGCCGTGACGAAAACGCCCGCAAGCACCGCGAAATAGGCAAAGCCTGCGCCAAACAGATGGCTTTCGTGAACGGCCTCAATGATGCTGTCTTTGGAGTAGAAACCTGCAAACAGCGGCGTTCCGATCAGTGCGAGCGATCCCAGCAGCGAGGTGATCCAGGTGATGGGCATGTACTTGCGCACGCCGCCCATCCAGCGGATGTCCTGGTTGTGGTGCATGCCGATGATGACGGAGCCCGCGGCCAGGAACAGCAGTGCCTTGAAGAAAGCGTGCGTCATGAGGTGAAACACCGCCACCGAATAAGCCGACGCGCCGAGTGCCACCGTCATGTAGCCCAGCTGCGACAAGGTGGAGTACGCCACCACGCGCTTGATGTCGTTCTGGATGATGCCCAGAAAACCCATGAACAAGGCCGTGATGGCACCGATCACCAGGATGAAGCTCAGGGCCGTGTCGCTGAGTTCAAACAAGGGTGACATGCGCGCCACCATGAAAATGCCGGCCGTGACCATGGTGGCCGCGTGGATCAGCGCGGAGATCGGGGTCGGGCCTTCCATCGAGTCGGGCAGCCAGACGTGCAGCGGGAACTGGGCCGACTTGCCCATCGCGCCGATGAACAGGCAGATGCAGATCACGGTGATCAGCATCCAGTCGGTACCGGGGAAGCTCAGCCCGGCGATCTCGTCAGCCTTGGCAAAGGCTTCCGCGTAATTCAGGGTGCCGGCGTAGGCCGCGATGAGACCGATGCCAAGGATGAAGCCGAAGTCGCCCACCCGGTTGACGAGAAACGCCTTCATGTTCGCAAAAATGGCCGATGGCTTGTTGAACCAGAACCCGATCAGGAGGTAGGACACCAGACCCACCGCTTCCCAGCCGAAGAACAGCTGGAGCATGTTGTTGCTCATGACGAGCATCAGCATGGAGAAGGTGAACAGCGAGATGTAGGCAAAAAAGCGGTTGTAGCCAGCGTCTTCCTCCATGTAGCCAATGGTGTAGATGTGCACCATCAGGGAGACGAAAGTCACCACACACATCATCATGGCGGTTAGGCCGTCGATGAGGAAGCCGACCTCCATCTTGAGCCCGCCAACCTGCATCCAGGTGTAGAGCGTCTCATTGAAGCGGGCACCGTCCATGGCCACGCTTTTGAGCGTCGATGCCGAAATGACAAACGCGACCAGCACACCCAGAATGGTCAGGGTGTGGCTGAGACGACGACCGATCCAGTTGCCCCCAAAGGCGGTGCCAAAAATGCCGGCCAGCAGCGCACCGGCGAGCGGCGCGAGTGGGACGGCAAGAAGCGTCGATGCGGAAAGGGTTGCACTCATTTTTGTTTTCTCGCCTCAGCCTTTGAGCGTGTTGAGTTCATCCACATTGATGCTGGACTTGTTACGGAACAGCAGCACGAGGATCGCGAGGCCGATGGCCGACTCGGCGGCCGCCACGGTCAGGATGAAGAACACGAAGACTTGTCCGTGCATGTCACCCAGGTAATACGAGAACGCCACAAAATTCATGTTGACGGCCAGCAGCATCAGTTCAATGGCCATCAGCAGCACGATCAGGTTCTTGCGGTTCAGGAAAATCCCGATCACCGACAGCGAAAACAGCATCGCCCCCAGCGAGAGAAAGTGGCCCAGCGTCAGCGTCATGCTTTTTTCTCCTGCGTCTGCGGCGCTTCGGGCTGCGGCACAGGCGCCGTCACGGTGGCAGCCATCTTGACCAGTTGCACCCGGTCACGGGCTTGCACCCGGACCTGTTCGGAAGGCTCGATATGCCGACTGTCCTTGCGACTGCGCAAGGTCAGTGCAATGGCCGCAATGATGGCCACCAGCAGCAAAACCGCCGCAACTTCCAGCGGGTAGAGATACTGGGTGTACAGCAGCTTGCCCAGTTCCTTCGTGTTCGAAAAATCGGCCGCAAGAGGTGCCGCGAGTGGCGCCTGGGGTGGCTCGCGGAAGCCCCCCATGAGCACCGCCGCCATTTCGAACGCAATCAGTGCCCCGACAAAGGCCGCCAGCGGAAAGTGCGCCCAGAATCCCTTGCGGATACTGTCCATGTTGATGTCGAGCATCATCACCACAAACAGGAACAAGACCATCACCGCCCCGACGTACACCAGCACCAGGGTGATGGCCAGAAACTCTGCCTTCAGCAGGATCCAGATCGCCGCCGCCTGAAAAAAGCACAGCACGAGGAACAGCGCAGCATGCACCGGATTGCGCGAGGTGATCACGCGAAACGCGGCAAACAGCAGCACTGCCGAGAACAGGAAAAAGAGACCGGTCTGTGGATCCATGGGACGTTTCTTTGGTATTCAGTGGGCCTGCGCCGGTTCAGCGGTATTTCGCGTCGGCGGCCCTGGCCGCAGCTATTTCAGGCTCGTAGCGGTCGCCGACGGCCAGCAGCATTTCCTTGGTGAAGTACAGGTCGCCGCGCTTTTCCCCGTGGTATTCGAAGATGTGGGTCTCGACGATGGAGTCCACCGGACAGCTTTCTTCGCAGAAACCGCAGAAGATGCATTTGGTCAGATCGATGTCGTAGCGCGTCGTCCGGCGTGAACCGTCGGCGCGGACGTCGGACTCGATCGTGATGGCCATCGCAGGGCACACGGCTTCACACAATTTGCACGCAATGCAGCGCTCCTCGCCGTTTTCATAACGCCGCAGCGCGTGCAACCCGCGAAAGCGTGGTGACAGTGGCGTTTTTTCTTCGGGGAACTGCACCGTGATCTTGCGACTGAACATGTACTTGCCGGTCAGTGCCATGCCCTTGAGCAACTCGCCCAGCATCAGGCTGGACAGCAGATCCTTGAGGGAGAAAGCGGAAACCCGCGGTGTGGTGACGGTTGACATGGGCATCGTCTCCTAGTTCCAGATATTCCAAGGCGACTGGATCCACAGACCCACAACCACCAGCCAGACCAGTGTGCCGGGGATGAAGATCTTCCAGCCCAGACGCATGATCTGGTCGTAGCGAAAGCGTGGGAACGTGGCACGGACCCACAAAAACAGGGTCACGACGACGAAGGTCTTGAGACCCAGCCAGATCCAGCCGGGTATCCAGTTGAACAAGGCGCTGTCAATCGGTGGCAGCCAGCCGCCCAGAAACATGAGCACGGTCATGACGGACACAAGGATCATGTTGGCGTATTCGGCCAGAAAGAACATCGCGAACGACATGCCCGAATACTCGATCATGTGGCCCGCCACGATCTCGGACTCGCCCTCGACCACGTCAAATGGGTGCCGGTTGGTCTCTGCAAGCCCGGCGATGAAGAAGATCACGAAGATCGGCAGCAACGGCAGCCAATTCCAGGACAGGAAATTCAGGCCCATGTGCGCGAACTGGCCGCGGGCCTGCCCCATCACGATGTCGGTGATGTTCAGACTGGCGGACACCATCAGCACCACGACCAGACAGAACCCCATCGCGATCTCATAGCTCACCATCTGCGCCGACGCACGCATGGCACCCAGGAAGGCATATTTGGAGTTGGAACCCCAACCCGCAATGATCACGCCGTAAACCTCCAGCGAGGTGATGGCCATGAGGAACAGCAGGCCGGCATTGATGTTGGCAAGCGCAACATCCGGGCCAAATGGCACCACCACCCAAGCGGCCAGGGCGGGCATGATCGTCATGATGGGCCCCAGCAGGAACAAGCCCTTGCTGGCCGCCGACGGCACGATGATTTCCTTGGTGAGCAGCTTGAGGGCATCGGCAATCGGTTGCAGCAGTCCCATCGGTCCAACCCGGTTGGGGCCCACGCGGACCTGGGTGAAGCCGATGGCCTTGCGCTCCCAGAGCGTCAGGTAGGCCACGCATCCCATGAGCGGCAGCAGCACGGCAACGATCTTGAGCAGGTTCCAGAGGACTGGCCACGCATACGCGGTCCACCAGCCAGCGTCTGTCAGCCCTTGCCCCATCGCAAAAAGGGTATCGATCATGCCGCTGCTCCCGAGGCGCCAGCCGCTCGGCGCGCGTCTGCGGTCAACTGCAGCGAAGGCGCCCGGCGCACGATGGCGTCGAGTTGGTAAATGGCGGCGACAGCAGGAACTCCGTCTGAAGGCGTCAGGTCGATCGCGCACTCTGCGCCGACGCCGTTGCCCAGCAGTCTGGAGGGCGCATGGCTCTGCCCAACCAGCGCACCCTGCACCACGCGGGCGACAACGTCCTGCGTCGATTCGAAATCAAATTCCGGCAATCCGAGCATATTGCCCAGCACACGCAGCACTTTCCAGCCGGGGCGCGTTTCCCCCAGGGGGCGCACCACCGCATGAAACCCCTGAATGCGGCCCTCGGCATTGACCAACGTACCCGGTGTTTCCGTGAACGGGGAGATCGGCAGCAGCACGTCGCTGATGTCGAGGTTGGCCTTGAACGGGCTCAACGTCACCACCATGTCCGCCTGGCGCAAGGCGGCGTTTGCCGACAAGCCCGCAGCCGAATCGAACGCGGGCTCGGCATGCAGCAAAATCGCCGCCTTGAGCCCGCCTGACAGCATTTGGGCTGCGTTTTTGCCGCCAGACTTCGGTTGTGCGCCAACCAGTTGTGCCCCAACCGTATTGGCCGCCTCGGTCAGGTAGCCCACACTGGCGCCGACTTGTTCGCCAATCCATTGCGCGAGCGCCAGCAGGCTTGTCGCACGGGCATGGTGCGCGGCACCGTTGCCCAGCAGCACAGCCTTGGTGCCATTGCCCGACAACAGGGACTGGGCCATCGCCCTGGCCGGCCCCGACGCGTTACCCGGTGCGGGCGCTGCAATGCCTTTTTCTTCAGCAATGGCAGCGGCGAGGTCGGCAAGCGCTTGGGGCCATTGCCCCGGACTGCAAAGCAGCGCGTTGGCGACCGGCATGGCCCAATCCGGCCTGTCGGCATCGACCACGTTCACCGCGCAACCCTTGCGGGCGGCCTGCCGCACACGCTGCGCCATCAGGGGATGGTCCTTGCGCAGATTGGAACCCACCACCAGAACGCGCTGCAGCGTGGACAGTGCAGCGATGGACGTCCCCAGCCAGCGGGCGGTCGGCGTCACGTCGTCAAATTCTGCATGGCGCAAGCGGTGGTCAATGTTGTCACTGCCCAGACCACGGACCAGGGCGCCCGCGAGGTGCAGTTCTTCCAGCGTGCTGTGCGGGCTGACCAGCGCACCAATGGCAGCGGCGCCATGGTCGGCCTTGATCTGCTTCAAACCATTGGCCACATATTCCAGGGCCGTTTGCCAATCGACAGTCTTCCACTCACCGCCCTGCTTGAGCATGGGTTGCGTCAGTCGTTCGTCGCCGTTGAGCGCCTCGTAGGAAAAGCGATCGCGGTCGGCAATCCAGCATTCGTTGACGTCATCGTTTTCGAACGGAACCACGCGCATGACCTTGTTGTTCTTGACCTGAACGATCAGGTTGGCGCCCGTTGAGTCGTGGGGGCTGACCGATTTGCGGCGGGACAGTTCCCAGGTGCGCGCGCTGTAGCGGAACGGCTTGCTGGTCAACGCGCCGACCGGGCAGATGTCAATCATGTTGCCCGACAGTTCCGAGTCCACGGTGTCGGCCAGCATCGTCGTGATCTCGGAGTGCTCGCCGCGATGGATCATGCCGAGTTCCATGACGCCAGCGACTTCCTGACCAAAGCGCACACAGCGGGTGCAATGGATGCACCGGCTCATTTCTTCCATCGAAATGAGCGGCCCGACGTCCTTGTGGACCACGACGCGCTTTTCTTCCTGGTAGCGCGACGCCGATCCACCATAGCCCACGGCCAGGTCCTGCAACTGGCATTCGCCACCCTGGTCGCAGATCGGGCAGTCCAGCGGGTGGTTGATGAGCAGGAACTCCATCACCGATTGCTGCGCCTTGATGGCCTTGTCGCTCTTGGTCCGGACGATCATGCCCTGCGTCACCGGTGTGGCACACGCCGGCATGGGTTTGGGCGCCTTTTCGATGTCGACCAGACACATCCGGCAGTTGGCAGCGATCGAGAGCTTCTTGTGATAGCAGAAATGGGGTATGTAGGTGCCCGCCTTTTCGGCGGCGTGCATGACCATGCTGCCTTCCAGCACCTCCACTTTCTGCCCGTCGAGTTCTATTTCAACCATGTTGTGCAGTTCAATCAGATGTAAGCCGGGACCATGCAGGTCTTGTGCTCCACGTGGTATTCAAATTCAGGCCGGAAATGCTTGAGCATGGCCCGCACCGGCATCGCTGCCGCGTCGCCCAGTGCACAAATGGTGCGTCCCTGGATGTTGTCGGCCACCGAGTTCAGCAAGTCCATGTCGCTGGCACGACCCTGCCCGTTTTCGATTCGGTCTACCACGCGCCACAGCCAACCCGTGCCTTCGCGGCAAGGTGTGCACTGGCCACAGGACTCGTGCATGTAGAAATAGCTGAGCCGCTGCAGCGACTTGACCATGCAGCGACTGTCGTCCAGCACGATGACCGCGCCCGAACCCAGCATGGAGCCTGCTTTGGCGATGGAGTCGTAGTCCATGGTGCAGTCCATCATGACGGAGGCCGGCAGCACCGGCGCCGAAGAGCCACCCGGAATCACAGCCTTGAGCTTGCGGCCTTTGCGAACACCGCCTGCCAGTTCCAGCAAAGTTGCGAACGGCGTGCCCATGGGAACCTCAAAATTGCCGGGCATCTCGACGTCGCCCGACACCGAATAAATTTTGGTTCCGCCGTTATTGGGTTTGCCGCATTCCAGATAGGCCTGCCCGCCATTGCGGATGATCCATGGCACGGCAGCAAAGGTTTCGGTGTTGTTGATGGTGGTCGGCTTGCCGTACAGGCCAAAACTTGCGGGAAATGGCGGTTTGAAACGCGGCTGGCCTTTTTTACCCTCAAGCGACTCCAGCAATGCCGTTTCTTCGCCACAGATGTAGGCCCCGAACCCATGCGCAGCATGCAACTGGAAACTGAAGGGGCTGCCAAGAATCCGGTCGCCCAGCAGGCCTGCCGCGCGCGCCTCTTCGAGCGCTTCTTCAAACCGGTCATAGGTCTGAAAAATCTCGCCGTGGATGTAGTTGTAGCCCACGTTGATGCCCATCGCATAGGCGGCAATGGCCATGCCTTCGATCACGATGTGCGGATTGAACTGAAGGATGTCGCGGTCCTTGCAGGTCCCGGGTTCACCTTCGTCAGAGTTGCAGACCAGGTATTTCTGGCCCGGAAACTGGCGGGGCATGAAGCTCCACTTCAGGCCGGTCGGGAAGCCCGCACCGCCACGACCCCGCAAGGCGGATTCCTTGACCGTCGCGATGACCTGTTCCTGCGTCAGGCCTTCGGCGCCGTCCTGGCCAAGCACCCGGCGCAACGCCTGATAGCCGCCCCGGGCCATGTAGTCCTTGAGGTGCCAGTTGGTGCCATCGAGCCCGGCATAGATCTGCGGACGGATGTGCCGTCCGTGAAAACAGGTCTGGACCCCGGTCGCCTGGAACTGCGACAACACTTGCGATGCATTCATCAGGATGCCTCGGCTTTCCGCAAGCCATCGATCAACTGATCGAGCTTTTCATTGCTCATGAAGCTGCACATCACGCGGTCGTTGACCAGCATCACCGGCGAGTCCGCGCAGGCACCCAGGCACTCGCTTTGTTGTAGCGTGAACAGTCCGTCGGGGGTCGTTTCACCCATCGAAACCCCCAGACGATGCTCGAGATGCTTCAATGCCCTGCCACCGTCGCGCAACTGGCAAGGCAGATTGGTGCAGACATTGAGCTTGTAGCGCCCGACAGCCTGCTGGTTGTACATGTTGTAGAACGTGGTGACCTCATGCACCGCGATCACGGGCATGTCAAGGTAAGCCGCGATTTCACGCTCGCTTTCCTCGCTCACGTATCCCTGCTCCTGCTGCACGATGGCAAGGCAGGCCATCACGGCAGACGGCTTCTGGTCGGCGGGATATTTTGCGACTTCACGGTCAAGGCGCACCCTGGTTGCGTCAGAAATCATCGGTCGATTTCTCCAAAAACAATGTCCATCGTGCCGATCACGGCCACCGCGTCGGCAATCATGTGGCCACGCGACATCTCGTCCATCGCGGCAAGATGCGCAAAGCCCGGCGGCCGGATCTTCAACCGGTAGGGCTTGTTGGCACCGTCGCTCACGATATAAATCCCGAACTCGCCCTTGGGGTGTTCGACGGCGGCATAGGCTTCGCCTTCAGGCACGTGAAAGCCTTCGGTGAACAGCTTGAAATGGTGGATGAGTTCTTCCATGTTGGATTTCATGGACTCGCGGTCGGGTGCAGCCACCTTGTGGTTGGACGTGATGACCGGCCCGGGATTGACGCGCAACCAGTCCACACATTGCTTGATGATGCGGTTGGCCTGGCGCATTTCCTCGACGCGAACCAGGTAGCGGTCATAGCAGTCGCCGGTCTTGCCCACGGGAATGTCAAAATCCATGCGGCCGTAAACGTCATAGGGTTGCCGCTTGCGCAAATCCCAGGCGATGCCGGACCCGCGCAACATGGCACCGGTGAACCCCAGATTGAGCGCGCGCTCGGGCGTCACCACGCCGATGCCCACGGTACGCTGCTTCCAGATACGGTTGTCAGTGAGCAGTGTTTCGTATTCGTCGACGTATTTGGGAAACTTGGCGCAGAAGTCATCGATGAAATCGAGCAGCGAGCCCTGCCGGTTTTCGTTCAGTGCGGCAATCGCCTTGGCATTGCGGATCTTGTTGGCCTTGTATTGCGGCATGGTATCGGGCAGGTCACGGTAGACACCGCCCGGCCGGAAATACGCAGCATGCATGCGCGCCCCAGAGACTGCTTCGTACATGTCAAACAGCGCTTCACGCTCGCGAAAGCAGTAGATGAGGATGTTCATCGCACCGCAATCGAGTCCGTGTGCACCGAGCCACAGCAGGTGGTTCAGCAGCCGGGTGATCTCGGCGAACATCACACGGATGTATTGCGCGCGCTCGGGGACCTCCAGGCCCATGAGCTTTTCAATCGCCAGGCAGTAGGCATGCTCGTTGGACATCATCGACACATAGTCGAGACGGTCCATGTAGGGCAATGACTGGATGTAGGTTTTGCTCTCGGCCAGTTTTTCGGTGGCACGGTGCAGCAGGCCGATGTGCGGGTCGGCGCGCTGGATGACCTCGCCGTCCAGTTCCAGCACCAGTCGCAGCACGCCGTGCGCCGCCGGGTGCTGCGGACCGAAGTTGAGGGTGTAGTTTTTGATTTCAGCCATGGATCATGCTGCTCAGTGCAGACCACCGTAGTTGTCTTCGCGAATGATGCGCGGGGTGATCTCGCGGGGTTCGATCGTCACCGGCTGGTAGATGACACGCTTTTGCTCCGCGTCATAGCGCATTTCCACGTGTCCCGACGTCGGGAAATCCTTGCGAAACGGATGCCCGATAAAACCGTAGTCGGTGAGGATGCGGCGCAGGTCGTTGTGCCCGTCAAACACGATGCCGTACAAATCGAAAGCCTCGCGCTCAAACCAGTTGGCCGAACTCCAGATGCTGTTGAGCGATGCCACCACTGGAAGATCGTCGTCGGGACAAAACACCTTGAGTCGCACACGCTGGTTCAGCGACACGGACAACAGGTGCGACACCACACAATAGCGCGCACCTTCGTGAAGGCCATTTCCGTACTCGGAGTAGTCAACACCGCACAGGTCGATGAGTTGCTCAAACCGGAGATCTGCCGCGTCCCGCAACAACGTGGCGGCGGCAAGATAGTCGGTCGCGGCCACCACAACGGTCACCTCGCCCAGGTTGACGCGGATCTGGCGGATCTTGTCGCCCAGGCGAGCTTGCAGGGCCCCCTTGAGCGCTTCCGGTTCTACAGCAAACACAGTCATCTCGGGACTTTCAGGCGCGGGCTATGGTATGGGTGCGGCGGATCTTCTGCTGCAACTGGATGATCCCGTACAACAAGGCTTCAGCCGTCGGTGGGCAGCCGGGCACGTACACATCGACCGGCACGATGCGGTCACAACCGCGCACCACCGAGTAGCTGTAGTGATAGTAGCCCCCACCATTGGCGCACGATCCCATGCTCAGCACCCAGCGTGGCTCGGACATCTGGTCATAAACCTTGCGCAGTGCGGGCGCCATCTTGTTGCACAGTGTGCCCGCCACGATCATGAGGTCACTCTGGCGCGGACTGGGACGGAACAGCATCCCGAACCGGTCGATGTCGTAACGGGCGGCACCGGCGTGCATCATTTCGACCGCACAACAGGCCAGCCCGAACGTCATCGGCCACAACGAACCCGTTTTGGCCCAGTTCACCACGGCGTCATAGCTCGTGGTGACAAAGCCTTCTTTCAGTACGCCTTCAATCGCCATACATGCTCCCGGCTGCGGCCGCGTTGGCCACTGCCTCAATCATTCCCAGTCGAGGGCACCTTTTTTCCACTCGTAGACGAAGCCCACGACTAGGATGCCCAGAAAAACCATCATGGCCCAGAAACCGGCCGCCCCGATTTCCTTGAGCGTGACCGCCCATGGGAAGAGGAATGCGATTTCCAGATCAAACAGGATGAAAAGAATGGCGACGAGGTAATACCGGACGTCGAACTTCATGCGGGCATCTTCAAACGCCTCGAAGCCGCATTCGTAAGGAGAGTTTTTGGCGTCATCGGGGCGGTTGGGCCCCAGGAAATATCCGAGCACCTGCGGGACAATGCCCACCCCCACACCGACAAGAATGAACAACAGAACGGGGAGATACTGATCAAGGTTCATCTTGGGTTCTGGATCACCATGAAAGCCCACGCAAGCGCAGACCCACTTTTTGTTGGTGCCGTCGGCGAGACTCGAACTCGCACAGCTTTCGCCACTACCCCCTCAAGATAGCGTGTCTACCAATTTCACCACGACGGCGGTTTTCTCTGTCCGGATTGCATGAGGAACGCCGACTGGCTTGGCTGTCCGGGCAGACGGCTAGTTTACCTCGAAAACCCGACGTTTCCCGGGTAAGCGAGACCAATATCGCAGCACTCAGCGCGTTGGAATCTGCCCGGCGCCCGAAGCGGGGAGCGCGGGTACGGAGGCAGCTTCAGCGGGGGGCGCGCTGGTGGCGCCGCCTGCAGGAATCTGGGCAGCGACACCGGAGGCTGCCGGCACAGGTGCGACCGCACCTGCGCGCTCCAGCACACTGTTGGAGGACGGGGTGGCTGGCGCCAGGTTGCCGAAATAGGCGAGCATCAAAGTACAGACGAAAAACACCACCGCCAGCACCGCTGTGGCGCGCGACAGAAAGTTGGCGCTGCCGCTGGCGCCAAACAGGCTGCCGGAGCCGCCACTGCCAAACGCCGCCCCCATGTCGGCGCCCTTGCCATGCTGCACCAGAATCAGGCCGATCATCGCCAGGGCCGAGAGAATCTGCACGGCCAGCACGATGGTGAGTACGACGTTCATCAAATAACTCCTAAATACGTAGCAAACTTCAACCTGTTTCAGCGGGCTGAAGCAATAATTTTCAGAAAATCTTCAGGCTTGAGCGAAGCCCCGCCAATCAGGCCGCCATCGATGTCGGGCTGCGTCATCAGTTCGGCTGCGTTGCCTGCGTTCATGCTTCCGCCATACAGGATGCGGATGCGATCCGAATGGGCGCTGGCCGCATGCAACTGCGCCCGCAGCACCGCATGCACCTGCTGGGCCTGCTGGGGTGTGGCGGTTTTCCCGGTCCCGATGGCCCAGACCGGCTCATAGGCCACCACCACCTCGCTGATGCAGTGCCCGTTGGCATGAATCACCGCCGCAAGCTGCCGTTTGACCACGTTCTCGGTATCGCCCGTCTCACGCTCAGCCAAGGTTTCCCCGACGCAGACAATCGGCGTGATGCCACAAGCCAGCGCCCGTTGTGCTTTCAAAGCCACCACCGCATCCGACTCGGCGTGATACTGCCGGCGCTCGGAATGCCCGACGATGGCATAGCGCACACCCAACTCGCGCAACATGGCCGCCGACACCTCGCCGGTGTAGGCCCCCTGCTCGTGTGCAGACACGTCTTGCGCACCGAGCGCGATGACATCGCCCGCCAACGCACCGACCTGGGCCAGATACGGAGCCGGGACACAGACCGCCACGTCACGGGCCGGACCGGACAGTCCGGCACGCAGCGCACCCATCAGGGCCTCGTTGGCAGCGAGGCTCCCGTTCATCTTCCAGTTTCCGGCAATCAGCTTTTTCATGGCTTCACCAGGTCAGGACGATCTTGCCGACATGCTGGTTGGTTTCCATCAGCGCGTGGGCTGCGGCAGCGCCGGACCCGTGTGCATCACCCTGTGCGGCAAACGTGCTGTGGATCACTGGCTTGATGGCTTTGGACGCCAGCAAAGGCCAGACTTTTTCGCGGAGCGCGCGGGCAATGTCGGCCTTGAACGCGACCGGCCGCGGGCGCAGGGTTGAGCCCGTGACCGTGAGTCGCTTGCGCAGCACCAGACCGGCGTTGATCTCGCTTTTGATGCCCCCCTGCACGGCAATGATGACGAGACGGCCGTCTTCGGCCAGCGATTGCACCTCACGCGCCACATAGCTGCCCGCCACCATGTCCAGAATCACGTCAACGCCCGCACCACCGGTGATGCGTTTGACCTCTTCAACGAAATCGTGGGTCTTGTAGTTGATGGCTTCGTCCGCCCCGAGCGCACGGCAGGCCGCGCATTTTTCGTCGCTGCCCGCGGTGGCGATCACCCGCGCACCCAGCGCCTTGGCCATCTGGATCGCTGTCACGCCGATGCCGCTGGTGCCGCCCTGGATCAGGAGCGTTTCGCCGGGCTGCAGCCGCGCCCGGTCAAACACATTGCTCCAGACGGTGAAGAACGTCTCGGGCAAGGACGCGGCCTCGATGTCGGTCAGGCCGGCCGGTACCGGCAGGCACTGCCCGACGGGCGCCACGCAGAGTTCGGCATAGCCGCCCCCCGCCACCAGCGCGCACACACGGTCACCCACTTTCAGACCGGCTGCCACCAGCGCCTGCACGTCCCCGGCGATGATTTCGCCAGCGACTTCCAGGCCCGGAATGTCCGAAGCGCCGGGTGGCACCGGGTAATTGCCGGTGCGCTGCAGCACGTCCGGGCGGTTCACACCGCTGGCGGCCACGCGGATCAGCGCTTCACCGGCACCGGCCACCGGCGCAGGCCGCTCGCCCACGCGCAGCACGTCCGGCGCACCGTACGAAGTGATTTCAATGGCTTTCATCGCAAGTCAGGCATGATTTATAGCGAAAGTCCGCTTCAAACGGATGTTTCTTGCTATATTTTTAATATCAAATCAGCTCTGCGCCCGTTCGGCGTCATACACCGGACGGTCCAGCAGCGCCTTCATCGACAGCTTGACACGGCCTTTTTCGTCGGTCTCGAGCACCTTGACGCGAACGATCTGGCCTTCCTTGAGGTAGTCGGTGACTTTCTCGACACGCTCGTGGGCAATCTGGCTGATGTGCAACAGGCCGTCCTTGCCGGGCAGCAGGTTAACCAGCGCGCCGAAGTCCAGAATCTTGGTGATCGGGCCTTCATAGACCTTGCCGATTTCGACTTCGGCGGTGATCTGCTCAATGCGGCGCCGGGCTTCGTCGGCCTTGGCGGCGTCGGTCGCAGCAATGGTGATGGTGCCGTCTTCGCCGATGTTGATCTGGCAGCCGGTTTCGTCGGTCAGCGCACGGATCACGGCGCCGCCCTTGCCGATCACGTCACGAATTTTTTCGGGGTTGATCTTCATGGTGTAGAGCTTGGGCGCAAAGTTGGACACTTCGGTCTTGGCTTCGCCCATGGCTTCCTGCATCTTGCCCAGAATGTGCATGCGCGCTTCCTTGGCCTGCGCCAGTGCCACCTGCATGATCTCCTTGGTGATGCCCTGGATCTTGATGTCCATCTGCAGTGCGGTAATGCCGTTGGTGGTGCCCGCCACCTTGAAGTCCATGTCGCCCAGGTGATCTTCGTCGCCCAGAATGTCGGTCAGCACCGCAAAGCGGTTGCCGTCCTTGATCAGGCCCATGGCAATGCCGGCCACGTGCGCCTTCATCGGCACGCCTGCGTCCATCAGCGACAGGCAACCGCCGCACACCGACGCCATCGACGACGAGCCGTTGGATTCGGTGACTTCGGACACCACGCGCATGGTGTAGGGAAATTCTTCCTTGCTCGGCAGGCAGGCCACCAGCGCGCGCTTGGCCAGACGGCCGTGGCCGATCTCGCGGCGCTTCGGGGTGCCAAAACGACCCGCTTCACCTGTGGCGAAGGGAGGCATGTTGTAGTGCAGCATGAAGCGGTCTTCATACTCACCGGCCAGGGCGTCGATGCGCTGCGCGTCGCGCTCGGTGCCCAGCGTGGCCACCACCAGCGCCTGGGTTTCGCCGCGCGTGAACAACGCCGAACCATGGGTGCGTGGCAGCACACCGTTGCGGATTTCGATCGGGCGCACGGTGCGCGTGTCGCGGCCGTCAATACGCGGTTCGCCGGCCAGAATCTGGCCGCGCACGAGCTTGGCCTCAATGTCGAACAGCATGCTCTCGACCTTGACCGCATCGAACTCGACGCCGTCGGCCTTCAGGCCGGTCATCACGGCAGCGTAGGCTTCGCGGCAAGCCTGGGTGCGCGCCTGCTTGTTGCGGATCTGGTAGGCAGCGGTCAACCTGGCTTCGGCCAGCGCGCCCACTTTGGCAATCAGTGGCTCGTCGCGGGCTGGCGCCTGCCAGTCCCAGACCGGCTTGCCGGCATCGCGCACGAGTTCATGAATGGCGTTGATGGCGATGTTGCCCTGCTCATGGCCAAACACCACGGCCCCGAGCATGATTTCCTCGGACAGCTGATTGGCTTCGGATTCGACCATCAGCACCGCGGCCTCTGTGCCCGCGACGACCAGATCCATCTGGCTGTCGAGCAACTGGGTTTGGCCGGGGTTGAGCACATACGCACCGTTGACGTAACCCACGCGCGCGGCACCGATCGGGCCATTGAACGGAATGCCGCTGATCGACAGCGCTGCGCTGGTCGCGATCATGGCGGCGATGTCGGCCTGCACTTCGGGGTTGAGGCTCAGCACATGAACAATGACCTGCGTCTCGTTGTAGAAACCCTCAGGAAACAGCGGGCGGATCGGACGGTCAATCAGGCGACAGGTCAGGGTTTCGAGTTCGCTGGGGCGGCCTTCGCGCTTGAAAAAGCTGCCGGGAATCTTGCCCGCCGCGTAGGCCTTTTCGGTGTAGTCCACGGTCAGCGGGAAAAAATCCTGTCCCGGCTTGGCCGACTTGGACGCCACCACGGTGGCCAGCACCACGGTGTCATCGATGTTGACGATCACGGCGCCGCCGGCCTGGCGGGCGATCTCGCCGGTTTCCATGACGACGGTCTTGTCGCCCCATTGGAAGGTCTTGGTCACTTTGTTGAAAATGCTCATGTCATGTCTCTCGTTGGCGGCAGCCGATCCGGCGGCCGAGGCTTTCACAAGCACGCTTGAGGCAGCGCGCGGGGCCCGGAGCCTGGCAGTCGAATCACGATGCCATTCCAGAAGAGATCGGTGCGGGCCGTGTTTTCAGCGTGAAACACCGGCAATTTCTTCTGGAATGACACAGCGCGTGCTCGCTGTTGCAGCCTCCGAAGTGACGAACGCCTGAGCTAGTGGCGCTAACTCAGGCGTTCGTTCGTTCAAATCCGTTTACTTGCGCAGGCCAAGCTTGGCGATCAGGGCGGTGTAACGGCTGGCGTCCTTGGACTTCAGGTAGTCGAGCAGCTTGCGACGGCGGCTCACCATGCGCAGCAGGCCCCGACGACCATGGTGGTCTTTGGCGTGGGTCTTGAAGTGGGGCATCAACTCGTTGATGCGGGCGGTCAGCAGTGCCACTTGCACTTCCGGACTGCCGGTGTCGCCGGCCTGGCGGGCGTTGGCCTGGACGACCTCGGCCTTGTTCAATGCGGTCATTTTCTGTTTCCTGTAGGTGGTTTCAACTTGCGACAGGCACTGGAACTGCGCCGGTCGTGCGCCTTGCGGCATGCAAAGCCTTGGAATTATAACCCGGCTGTCGGCGCGGCTCGCGTCAGGCGCCAGAGCGGCCAGCCAGCCAGGTGTTGAGCCGTTCGACGCCCTGAACCAGCCGCCCAGGGTCCCTGGAGGCAAAGCACCACCGCAGCCAGCCCTGGGCTTGCGGCGCAAAGGCTTCTCCGGGGGCCAGCCCCAGCCCCGCCTCGAGGACCAGGCGCTTGGCCGTGGCCAGCGAATCGTCAAACCCGGCCAGCCTGAAGAATGCATACATGCCCCCTGGCGCGGGGGCCACCACCACCCCGGGGATGGCCTGCAACAGGGGCACCAGGGTGTCGCGGCAGGTTTTGAGGTGCGCCACCACCCGCGGCGTGACCTCGGCCGTGCGCTCCAGCGCCACCAGGCCGGCCCGCTGCGTGAACACACTGGCGCACGAGGTGTTGAATTCGATCAGCTTGCCCATGTGATGGGTCATGGCCGGCGGCATCACCAGCCAGCCCAGCCGCCATCCGGTCATCAGAAAGCTCTTGGAAAAACTGTGGACCACGACCAGGCGTTCGTCGGGCGCAGCCAGGTCGAGAAAACTCGGCGCACACGGGCCGTCGAAATAGAGCCGCTCATACACCTCGTCCGCCAGGATCCAGGTGCCGGTCTGGCGGCAATGGTCAAGAATGGCCTGCTGCTCAGCGCGGGACAATGTCCAGCCGGTCGGGTTGTTGGGCGAATTGACCACCAGCACCCGGGTGGCCGGTGTGATGGCGGCCAGCAGTGCGGGCAGGTCCAGTGCCCAGGCCCCATCACGGGGCTGCAGTGACACGCAACGCAATCGGGCGCTCATGATCTGCGGTTGCGCCGTCAGGTTGGGCCAGACGGGGGTGACGGCCACGACCTCATCGCCCGGATCGATCAGGGCCTGCATGGCCAGCATCAGCGCGTTGACACCGCCCGAGGTGATGGCAATGCGGTCGGCGCCCACCGCGCCATGCAGACCGCTCATGTAGGCGGCAACCGCCTCGCGCAGCTCCGGCAGCCCCAGGTTGTGGGAATAAAACGTTTCGCCACGCTGCAGCGAGTCGATGGCGGCCTGGCGGATGAAATCGGGCGTGACTTCGTCGCTTTCGCCAAACCAGAACGCCAGCACGTCGCTGCGCCCCATGCCGGCGTTGGCCACTTCACGGATTCGGGATTCTTCGAGGTTCAGGACAGTTTTTCGCATAAGTGAGGCCAAGGTGAACGATCTGCCATCGTAGCGGCACGCCCCACTCCCTGGATCGGTATCATGGGATCAACCTCCCACTTTCAAGGCTGTCCGTATGCCCTCTCCACTCCGACAACCGCTTCGAGTCAAACCATTTGAGGCGCTGCGCAGCGGCGTCATGGCGGCAGCGCTCGCTGCGCTGCTTGCGCTGGTCGGCGGCCAACACGCTGCAGCCACTGCGAGTACAACCACCGCGACCGCTTCCGACAACGGCGCCATCAAGCCGCCCGCACCCAAGAAAAAGAAGTCATCCAAACCGAAGATCTACAAAGGATCGGGGGAAACCTCCGCCGAACGCGACCGCCGTCTGTACCGTGAATGCAAGGGCCGCCCCAACGCAGGCGCCTGTGAAGGCTACACGCGCTAAAAAGCGGCAGAATCGCGGGCCGCGCCCAAGCGCTCGCGCCCCGAACCTCTTCAAAGCGGTCTCTGCATGGCACAGTGCGTGGGCAGTTCGGCCTGCGCCGCGCTGATCTGCCGGACCACCCGGAAACCATAGCCCGAACCTTCCACGTCGAACTTCACGCCCGGCTCGCCCTGGCGCCCCATCACCCCTACCACCAGCGCCTGCTGGAACTGATGATCGGTTGCACGCATGGCACCCCCCCGCCCCGCCAGTTGCACCACCGCGCGCTCCAGTTGCATGGCCACGGCCAGCGGTTCGGCGTCACCGGCCTTTTCGATGGCTTGCGCCAGAGCCTCGATCATGAGCTGCATGCGCAGGTGCACATAGTCGTCGGCCGGTTTGGGAAACCGCTCGCGAAACGAGCGGTAAAACGCCTCGCTCTGCGGTGTCGGCAGATTGGGCAACCAGTCGGCCACCGCGATCACCTTGCCCACACCGGCCTCCCCCATCGCAGCGGGCGCGCCCAGCGCGTTGCCGTAGAAGGTGTAGAACTTGCCGTCAAACCCCACGTCCTTGGCGGCCTTGACCAGCAAGGTGAGGTCATTGCCCCAGTTGCCTGTCATGACGGCCTGCGCACCACTGGCCTTGATCTTGGCGGCATAGGGCAGAAAGTCCTTGACGCGCCCCATCGGATGCAGCTCGTTGCCGACCACGCGGATGTCGGGGCGCTGCAGCTCCAGCTGGCGCTTTGCCTCACGCAGCACGGCCTGGCCAAAGCTGTAGTCCTGCCCGATCAGGTAGGCATTTCGGATCGCCCGGTCCTCACGCAGCACCTCCATCAGCGCCGCCATGCGCATGTCGGCGTGCGCGTCAAAACGGAAATGCCAGAAGCTGCATTTTTCGTTGGTCAGCGACGGATCGACCGCCGAATAGTTGAGGAACAGCACGCGCCGCGTCGGCTCCCGTTCGTTGTGTTTGTTGACGGCGTCCATCAGCACGGCGGCGGTGGCCGACGAGTTGCCCTGCAGCACCACCTGCGCCCCGCTGTCGATGGCCGAGCGCAGCGCTGAAAGCGCCTCCTCGTTCTGGCCCTTGCTGTCGAACCGCTCCAGCTGCAGCAGCCGCACCCCCTGCGCCGTTTTGACGCCCCCGCGTGCATTGACCCGCTCGACCGCCCACACCAGGTTGCGATAAACCGCCTCACCCGTATTGGCGAAAGCGCCGGAAAGGCTCTCGATCATGGCCAGGCGAATCGGCGTTGACGTGCCGCCCGCGGCTGTTTGGGCCAGTGCCATCGTCGGCGCAGATAGCGCCAACAACAAGGTTTTCAAGGTCTGGCGACGGCGGTTTTTCATCAACGACTCTCTCTTGAAATAGGCCACAAGCATCCCAGATTCGATGCCTGCGGCGATCACGGTTGAAAGCCGCGCAGTGTACGGGACGACCGATCACGCCAAGGGCCAAAAGCGTTGCGGATCGCGCCGCTCCCTTCATCCATCACCAGGAGTTGAACCATGTATTTCACCCCCACCGCCGTTGTCCGCCGTTCGGCTTACGTTCCCGCGCTTCGCTCTCTGGACCGCTTTCTGGACGACGCCCTGAGTGTCGGCACGGCCCCTGCAGCACAGGCCGGTGTTTCGCAGGACGACAAGGCCGTGACGCTGACCTTTGACGTGCCTGGCGTCGCCAAGGACCAGCTCACCATCGGCATCGAGGCGAACATCGTGCGTATCGAGACCGTGGCCGACGCGCCGCGCCGCTACAAGATGGCGTACGAATTGCCGCAGGACATTGACGTCGCCGCCAGCGAGGCCAAACTTGAGAACGGCGTGCTGACGCTCAAACTGGCACGCCAGATGCCCGTCGATCGTGCAGTCCGGTTAAATATTAATTAAATAGCAAACTATGACCATTTGGCGGGGGCCAGGTGGTCATTTTGTTTGAATTTCATCGGCCAGCCGTGTGTCCAGCGGCCAGCGTGGACGGACGTCAAATGCGTACGTCCGGCTGGCTCCCTGCACGCCCGCGCGCAGGCGCAGGGCGGCGGCCATGGCGATCATCGCGCCGTTGTCGGTGCACAGCGCAAGCTCGGGGTAGTGCACGCGAACGCGCCGCGCGGCACACGCGGCATCCAGTTGCTGGCGCAGGCGCCGGTTTGCGCCCACCCCACCGGCCACGACGATCCGCTGCAATCCGGTTTGCGTCAGCGCGGCCAGCGATTTCTTCACCAGCACCTCCACAATGGCCGCCTCGGTCGAGGCCGCCAGGTCGGCCTTGCGGGCGTCCAGCGCGTCGCCAAGCTTGCGCGCTTGCGTGAGCACGGCCGTCTTGAGCCCGGCGAAAGAAAAGTCCAGGTTGCCGCTGTGCAGCAGCGGCCGGGGCAGCTTGAACGCCTCGGCATTGCCCTGCTCGGCCAGTCTGGACAAAGCCGGGCCGCCCGGATAACCCAGGCCCAGCAACTTGGCCGATTTGTCAAACGCTTCACCGGCCGCATCGTCAATGGTTTCGCCCAGCAGCGTATAGCGCCCTACGCCGTCCACCTGCATGAGTTGACTGTGCCCGCCCGACACCAGCAACGCCACAAACGGAAACGTGGGGGGGTCGGCGCTCAGAAAAGGCGAAAGCAAATGCCCTTCGAGATGGTGGATGCCCAGCACCGGCCTGTCCAGTGCCGCCCCAAGGGCGCAGGCCACACCGGCCCCCACGAGCAGCGCGCCCGCCAGACCCGGGCCGCGCGTGTACGCCACCACATCCACGTTGGCCAGCGTGCGCCCGGCGTCAGCCAGCACGCCGCTCGTCAGCGGCAGCACGCGGCGGATGTGGTCGCGGCTGGCGAGTTCCGGCACCACGCCCCCATAAGCCTCGTGCATGGCCACCTGGCTGTGCAGCGCGTGCGCGAGCAGCCGCGGCGTTTGCACGCCCCCGGCATCCACCAGGGCGACGCCGGTTTCATCGCAGGAGGATTCGATTCCCAAAATCAACATCAAGGAAGTGTACGTGGCACGCAGGCGGCCCTGTCCAGGCCCACGACCGCCCCAACCCAACGGCTACGGCAAGGGGAAACGGGTCAGTCGCAGCGGATCAGGGATGTGAATTTCACGCTTGTCGATGACGATCAATCCTTTGGATTCGAGCTCATGCAGCACACGCGAGAAGTATTCGGGCGTCATGGACAGGCGCGAGGCAATGGTTGCCTTGCTCACGGGAAGCACCACGTTTTGCGATCGACCCATCTCAGCGTCTGCGCTTGGCCCAGTGCGGGCCCCCTCGTTTGGGGTGCTGTGCGGAAAATCGCGCAAGAGATAACCAATCACGCGTTCCACGCCACTGTGCAGGGAATAGGCTTTGACGTCGTTGACCAGCCCGTGCAGGCGCCGGGACAGGCCAGCAAGCATGCGCATGGAAAATCGGGGATCATTTTCGATCTCCAGCATCACACTTTGCTTGGACACGCTGAGCAGCACGGTGTCGGTCAGTGCCTGGGCGTTGATGAAGTACGGCTTGTCCGTGAACATCAGGGCTTCGGCAAAGCTGTTGCCAGGCCCCACAATTTCGATGATCTTTTCCTGCCCGGCTGGCGAGATCGCAAACAGCTTGATCTGACCCGACACGGTGACGTGAAACTCGACGCAGGGTTCGCCGATGCGAAAGGCGTCTTCACCCCGGGCCAGCGTGCGCAGACGGCACCCATGGGTCAGACGTTGCAGCTCCGGTGGTTTCATTTCCTGAAACAGGGGCAGCATTGACAGGTAGCGCGGCAGATCGAACTGGGTAATGTCCATGGCCTGGGTGCTGCAGGTGCGTTGCGTGGTGGGCACATTGCGGGTCAACGTGACCAACCCGCACTGTACCCTCTCAATGCGGCCCTTCCGGGCTTGGCGGGCGGGGCCAGGGTTTGTTCCCGTTTCCGGTGCCACGAACTTCAACGGACACCAGCGCGGCAATCAGCAGCGGCGAGACGGTGGCATGCAGAAAACCCAGCCATACGGGCCGGGTGCTGAGCACCAACAAAGCGAGACCCAGGAGGATCTGCGCTGGCAGCAGCAGGCTCAAGGCTGCGACATGGGAAGACATGGCGGCACGCCCATGCCCATGGGCGTCGCGCAGGACACCCCCTGCAATCAGGATCGCCGGAACGGCCGTGCCGACGTGAATGAACGCCGTCCAGCGGACGTCGCCCATGGCGAGCGCACTGGCCGTCGCACCGCTCGCAACATGGATCAGAAACACGCTGAACGCCCGGAATGGAAAGACGCCACGCGACCGATCGGTTCGGGTGGCCACCGCCATCGACTCGCGCAACCACCAGCAGAACATCAGAAGGAGACTTCCACCCGCAACGTTCGCCACCGTCACCACGGTAAAACGATAACCCGGCGTCAAAGGACCGATCGCCGCGAGCATCACCGTGGCGGACAGCAGGCCCGCAACAGCCGCGCCCGCCCCCGGCGGCAAGGGTCTGGCTCGCCACCAGAACACGGCGGCGAGCAGCCCCAGCAGCCCCATGCCCGTCGCGGCGAAACGGTGAATCATCCGCACGGTGTGTTCCGCGGCGGTGGGCAGCATGGATTGGCCGGGCACCGTGCCGCCATCCACCACGGTGCTCAAGCGCAGCAACACGCTGGCCGCCAGTATGGCCAACGCCAGAATCGCCCCCAACGTGCCGATGTGCCGCAGAGGATTTCCGGGCCCGGAGGCTGTCGGGTTATGCCTGTTTGGATGGTTCATGGGTTGCGACCGCCAGGCCTCAGGCCTTGTCTGCAATAAGGACCGCGCGCAACACGATCACCACAAACATCACACCACCCGCAATGGCGATCAGCCCGCCCAGGCCCATCAGGCCCATGCCCATGACCTCCTGGGTTGAACGCAAGACCTGCTCGCCACCGGCCACCTTGCGCTGTACGCCATAGCCACCCGACCACACCAGGCCGACAATGTGCATCAGCTGACCTGCCCCATAAATGACGGGTTGCCAGGCCGCAGCGCCGGAACGGGGCGTTGAAAAACCCAACCGGGGCAACAGGTGATAGACCACCCCCATCATGGCCAGCGTGACGCCCACGATGCTGCCGTGATAATGCGCTGGAATGCGGACGTTGTTGCCCGTGATCAGGAAGCCGATGATTCCGCCCGCTGAAAAAAGCACCAGCGACGCGATCAGGCTTGCCCGTAACGGTCGTTCGGCAGCGGTCATGGGTCGAATGGGCCACATGGACCACAGCACAGCCAGCGCGACCGGCGCAATGACGATCCCTCCGCCAAACCGCATCAGCAAGGTTTGCGCATGATGATGTTCGACCGAGGTGACGTCGTACGCCAGATAAGTTACCGGGGTCAGGAAAACGCTCAGCAGGGCGATGGCAAAGAACAAGATCACCACACGGGGTGAAAGTGCAAACCGGGCGCCGACCGCACCAACCAGCCAGATCCAGCACACCAGCATCAGCAGCGTGTAGGCGAACTGCAGGACATGCCCACCGCCCCAAAACAGCAACTCGTAATAAACCCGCGAGTCAAGCACCAGCGGCACCTTGAGCCACGACCATGCAAACGAAATTGCCGCCACCACGCATGCCACCATCGCGGCATTGAGGCCGAACCGCAGCGCCCCACCCCCGCCGATCCGGGAGCCAACAGGCGCAACCGCCAGCATCGACCTCAGACACATCATCACGACGCCCACGCCGAACAACAGCAAACCGGTCAGGAAAACCGGGCCATCCAGCACCGGGACATAGTTGGACATCACCGGCTTTCCCGGATCGACAAAAGGCGCGAGGCCCATGGCGAGCGTGCCCAGGGTGGACATGGAGAAGGCGGCCCACGCCATCTGCTCATACCGGGTGGTGCCGGTCATGGCCCACAGCGCGCTGCCGAAAGAAAGGAACCACACCAGAACCGACAGATCCACGTGGACCACCAGCGCAACGCGGAAAAAATCCGCCAGAGGAAACAGCGTCTGCAACTGCGGGGTCCGTGACAACACCAGCAGCACCGAGAACAACCCGGACGCCAACAGTGCCAGTGTGCCCAGCGCAAGCCAGGCGATGGCCAGCGAGCGGCGGGAATCCAGCGGTACGTCAAGATCGAAATGGGAACTCATGGCCTTGCAGAGGCCACCTTGGCCACCCACGCCACTGTAGGCGGCATTGGTCGTGCGGGACTTGATCTCGGTCAAGCAACGGGTGCTTGTTCGTCCGGTCCAGGAACATCGTCCATACTTGTCAGCCGATGTCGCAGCGTCGCGATGGCTTGCCGGACCCGCCTGGCGTCACCCCCCGACCAGACGACTTCAACCCGGTTGCGCGGTGCGGCGGCGCGAAGGTGTGGCTCCCGCGTTCCGGCGAGACGCTCGCTGGTCCAGCGGTCCCCCAAGCGGTATTCGCAATCGCCCTCGTGGCAGCCGGCGATCACGACGCCACTCACGCCTAACCGCAGCGCGTACTCAATGAACGACGGTGCCAGCATGGCAGTGCATTCCAGCGTCATCCCGGCCGTCCCAGCGTCGGTGAATGCGGCGCCTTGCGCCGCCTGCCGGCAGGTAAACAGCATGAGCTTCGACGTTCCAGTCAATTCGGCGATCCGCTGATGCATCTGTGAACGCAGCAGATCAACCGGCAGATCGGGAAGGTCGATGCCAGAGACAAATTTCTCGACACGGCGAAATGGTGTGCTCGACGGGCAGGCGCCGGCACAGATGCCGCAGGCAACACACAAATCGGCATTGACCTGGGCCTGCTGGATGTGGTGTCGTCCGTCGGATCTCGGCACCATGATCACGGCACCGAACGGGCAATCCGCTGCGCAGCGCGCGCATCCATTGCAATAGGCCAGGTCAACGCGCGCCGGCGCGTGAACAGCCCCCGGCGTCTGTCTTTTCGGCCACAGGGGCAGCGTGGCAAGCCCGGCGGTCAGTGTCGCGGCAAGCCACCAGACTGTTGGCGCCGAAAGCGCGTCCACGAGCGGATGCAGAAAAAGATAAAACCAGTCCAGTGCCAGGACGGCCGGTCGCCGGAGGGGGTCCGCCTGGCCCAGGCTTTCCACTGGCGCCACAAGCGCCAGCAACACCAGCATGGTCAGGCTTCCAAGGATCAGGACGCGCGGCGGCCAGACCCGCACATGCGAGATTCTTTGCACATGAATCCACACGCCCGCCAGCAATAGCAGCGGCACCCCAATGTGCACGAAGACAATCAACGAGAAGAAGCGGTCGTTCAACGCCTCCGGTGTCAGGAAATTTCGCACCAGAAGATCTGCGGACACGGGGAGCGCTTGCAGCCATTCCGCGGTCGCGGCCGCGCTGTACAAGGCCCGCGCATCCCATGGGAGCCAGAGTCCCGAGAGACCGGCGATCCAGACCAGCCAAAGCAACGGGATGCCGCTCACCCAGGCAAACCAGCGGACACGGCCGAAATGGCCCCGCACCGCTTCGCGCAAAAGATGCAGCACCGTCAACGCCAGACAGGCATCCGCCGCATAGCGGTGCAGACCGCGCAGAACGCGACCCAGCATCAGCGGCGCCTGCTGCAACCGAAGCCCCGATGCGTAGGCGCCGTTGACGCTGGTGTCATACAGGGCGTAGGCAACGACACCGCTGGTCACGGCGATGCTCAGACATAGAAACGCCAGTGCACCCAAATGCCGCCAGGGATTGAGTGCTGCGTTGAATGCGTGATCAAAGCTACCGGTCAGGCGCTCGTCGGCGCCGCGCAGGATCCTTAACAGTCTGGCCATGGAAGCCCATCAGCCGGTTGTGAACTGAAAGCCGCCACCGGCCCCCGAGAAATCAATGATCAACACCTGACCGGGGATCAATTCGATGTCGACGTTGCGCGAGTGGTTGAACGCTCGGTCCGGACCGTCGGCGAGGCGGGCCCCGAATGTATGCCGCCCGGCAGGTATCTCCAGCCGACGGTACAAGGTGGCGGCACCGTCCCGGTGCAATCCGGTCGGCTGGAGGTCAAACCGGTACAGGGGCCGACCGTCCATGTCGAGCTCGACGACAATGACAGACCGTTCACGCGGGCAGTCAAGTTGTGTCCGCATATTGGGCGCCAGCGCGCTCAACTCCTGGGGAGTGCGTTGCCGACAAGGCTGGACACGTTGCGCCGAATGGCTGAACGAGAGCTTGATGACCGCCTCGTTGTCTGCACGCAGGCGATACGCCGGCGCAGTGGAAAAATAGCCGAGAACCGCAGCGAACAAGCCATAGGCAACTGCCTGCATGGCGTACCGCACGGGGGCGGGCCAGGGTCGGCTAGACATTCGAACCTCCGAGTTTGACCAGCTCGGCACTGGCGCTGCCAATCGCACGGTGTGCCGCCAGATGGAATGCATCCGAAAAACAGTCGTCCTTCGCTGCACCGTGGTGCATGAACGCAGGCTGCGCCGCCTCCACCATCTGCACGGACCCGCAGGCGTAGATCTGATGCCGTGAAAGATCAGGGTAGTCGGCCAGTATCGCCTCATGCACCAAACCGACGCGCCCTGACCAGGCGTCGTCGGCGCCCGGCGCCGACAGCACCGGAATGAAGGTGAAGTTCGGGTGCTCGCGTGCCCACTGCCCAGCCAGATCCCCAAGATAAAGATCCTGCCTGCTGCGCACGCCCCAATATAAAACCATCTGACGCTGCAAGCCGGTATGAAACGCGTGTTCAACCATGCTTTTGATCGGTGCGAAACCGGTGGATCCGGCGACGAAAATGATCGGTTTGTCGCTGTCCTCGTGCAAAGTGAACGCCCCCAAGGGGCCCTCCAGATCGAGGGTATCCCCCACCTTCATCTGGGTGAAAACCTGACTGGTAAACCGACCACCGGGAACCAGCCGCACATGCAATTCAATTCCGTCCGCCACATGCGGTGCAGTGGCAAACGAGAAACTGCGCCGGGCACCATCGGCCAGCAGGATGTTGATGTACTGTCCGGCATGAAACGGCAAACTGCCGTCGCCTTCCAGTCGCAGGCACAGGCGCATCACATCGGCCGAGAGCAGGTCGAGACGGGCCACGCGTGCCCGGTACTGCCGGGTCGGCAGTTTGATTGCGGTTGATTGCGCAACATAGGCAATCTCCACATCGGTCACCGGCTCGGCACAACACAGCAGAATCTTCCGGTCGGCGCGCTCCACGGGTGTCAGCGCAGTCGCCTGGAACGGCTGAAGATGCACCTTGCCGTAAAGCAAATCTGCCTTGCAGGCGCCACACCCCCCGTTGCGGCATTCAAAAGGCATGGGCAAGCCTGCGCGCAACCCGGCATCCAGCAGCGTTTCACCTGGCTCCACCATGATGATGCGTTCATCCGGATGTACCGCCAGACTGCGGGCCTGCTGCCGCCCTCGCCGACGCCAGGTCAACCAGGGGACCGCGGCCAACAAAAAGGTCGCACCGATGGCCAACAACCATACATGGCCGGCTCCCCAGATCTCGATGAGCGGGTACAGGGCCAGGTAAAACCAGTCGAAATTCACACTCGCGGGCCAGATGGCCAAGTCGATCGGCCCCTGACTGACCGCCGGTTTGACAATCGACAGTGCGACCAGACTCGCGAAAATCCCGGCCGCCAGGGGTCTGGGTGGATTCGTATGGGCGCCAGGGGTTCGCTGCGTGTGGATCCAGAGCACGGCGAGCAAACCCAAAGGCAACCCGATGTGAATGAACGACAACAGCGAAAACAGGCGGTCACCCACGTGCGCACTGGAGATGAAGTTGCGTGTCATGGCGCCACCGATCAGCGGCAGCGAATCCAGCCACTCGGTGGTCAGGGTCACCACGAACTGGGACAACCGGTCCCAGGGCAGCATGTAACCGTTGATTCCGGATGCGAACGCCAGCCAAAGCAGCAGCACGCCCGTCACCCACGAAAACCAGCGTGACCCTCGATAGTGTCCAAATGCCCAATGGCGGGCCAGATGCAGCAACATGCCCACCACCAGGGCGTCGGACGCGTAACGATGCAGGCTTCTCACCAACCCGCCAGCCCAGGGCTGGTTGTCGGTCAAGGCGGTCACGGAGGTGTAGGCGCCGGCAACGCCGGTCTCAAAGAATGCGTACAGATACAGGCCGGTCGCGATCACGATCCAGAGCAGAAAATAAGTGATGGCGCCCAGATAATGGAGCGGATTCAACCGCCCTCCAAACACTTTTCCAAGCAGTCTTTCGGTCACCAGAAAGCAGGCCTGCACGAACGATTTCGAGGGTTCCGGGACCCCTGTGGGGCTGGATCGCGGCACAGACGACATCAATGTATTGACCGCTCAAACGGCGCTTGAGGACCGCCGGTCACGCCGAACCTTCGCGCGGAGATGAACGCGACGAAAGCGCGCCCGGTGACCCCAAGCGTTGTGCCCGGCGCAGCTGCCGACGTGAGCGCCATTCCGCCCCAAAGAAGGCAACCATCGCCAGTGCAAACGTGATCCCGCCGGCCACTTCGATCAACAACCCATAGTTGACGCGGTACTTGCCGGTGTCCGGGTCGTAGACGGTGCAAAGAATTCGCACGCGTTCGATCAAGTCGTCCAGCCGCAACTGCTGCGCGACCGGCGCATTGCGCAGCAGTTGTTTGAGTGGTGCGCCAACGGCATCTGCGGAGAGCTCTTCGCCGTAGATTTGCCGGTAAATTCGGCCCTGGGCATCCAGCAGCGTCACTTGCAACACATGGTCGAATCCGGCAGGTGTGGCCTGATAGGTAAACCCGAAAGCCCGCGTGAGCGGTGCAACGATGGACGGGTGGGGACTCAGAAACTCCCAATTCGGGGCGTCGATGCCATGCTGGAGGGCAAAAGACTTCAGCGATTGCGGGGAATCTGCGGGCTGGTTGAAGCCCACACTGATCACATTGAACTGGTTTGTGCCGAAAACGTCGCGCCCGTTGTCGATCGCGCGCTGCAATGAACGGGTTGTCAGGGGACACACCTGGAAGCAACCCGTGTAGATAAAACTTACCAGAAGGGGCTTTCCCCGGTAGCGGGAAAGCCGCACCGGCTCGCCCGCACGGTCCAGCAAGGTAAAGTCGTCCGGCGTCGTGCCTGTGACCGACTGACTGAAGCGCAGCGCCTCGGACACGTCCAGCGGTGCCGCCGGGTTGGCGTCCTGCGCGAAGGCGCTGCTGGCAAAGAACGCAGACCCCAAAACGATGGCGCAGGCCACCAGATGCGGCGCCTGGGCCGCAAAGTGCCGCAAGGTCACCGCTTTCGGCGCAGGGTCGTGAACAGGCACGGGCTTTGCTCCGTCAGCGCAACAGGCTGTCGAGTGTCGCGCCGACCAGCAACAGGCTGAGCTGGATCAGGGATGCGAAAAAGGCACTCATCGCAGTCTTGCGTGACGGGTTGCGTGCGAGCAACCACGCCTTGTAAACAAAATAGCCGCCCCCTGCGGCCGCGCCAGCCAGGTAAACCAGCCCGGCGCCAAAAATTCCGGGCAGCAGCGAGGTGACCGCCAGTGCAACCGTGCTCCAAAAAACAATGCGTGCTGCACGCGCAGTGCCCACCACGACAGGCAGCATCGGCACGCCTGCCGCCGCATAGTCAGCCTGGTTGGCAATCGCCAGGCTCCAGAAATGCGGCGGTGTCCACAGAAACAGCACAGCGGCCAGCAGCAGTGGCAAGGGCCCGATGGACGGATTCACGGCCGCAGCGCCCGCAAGCACTGCGAAACTGCCAGCCAGTCCACCCACCACGATATTGGTCCAGCTGCGCCGCTTGAGCCAGACGGTGTAGACGATGCCATAAACGAAGGCGCCCAGGAAGGTGAATGCGGCAGACACCGGATTCAATACCCATGCCCCCACAGCCACAGCGCCCGCGAGCATGGCCGCCATCAGCACCAGCCACATCGGCGAATGCGGCAGAGCGCCGCTTGCAAAAGCTCGGTTGCGGGTCCTCGCCATGAGGCGATCGTCCGCGTACTCGTGATATTGATTGAACGCGCCCGCGCTGGCCGAGGCCAACAGCACGACCAACGCCATCACGCCCAGTTGCAGCACACCCGGCGAAGGTCCGGGCGTGATCACCCAACCCACCATGGCCGTGACCATGATCATGAAGCCGATGCGCAGCTTGAACAGCCCAAGAACAACACGGACCATGCCTGGAAACGGCATCGGACGAGGGGCGACAGTGGTCAGCATGATGGCAAGGTGTTCGTGGATTCAGCCGGATTGATGCAAAGTCCTGTGGCGTGGCCCATGCGACGCATGCTCAGCTCAGCCCCCAGACCTGGGACAGATACTTCCAGTTGATGAAGTAGTAAAGAACAAAGGCCACCAGAAACACCATGGCCAGTGCAAACGTGCCCGGAGCCGCGAATCCCGCAGAGCCGTAGCCTTGCGCCACCGCTGTAGGTGCCGTGCGCGGTATGGGCGTGAATCTCGGGCTCGTGGCGCCAGCCTCCAACCGCTTGCCCCAAAGCAGCGAGCCGACGGTGATGTAGATGTAGACCGCACCTCCCGCGATGGCGGCAATACCCGCCACACCGACCAGCCCCATCAGCAAATAGGCTGCGCCGGGCCATTCGTAGGCCATCGCCGCGCCGCTGAACGCCATGTCCCAGTGGCGACGCGAGACACCCAGCGTGCCAGCGCCCATCATCACCAGACAGAAAAAATACATCGACAGGCCGAACAGATAAGGCTGGAATTTCGCGAGGCCAGGGTTGATCATTTCCCGCTTGAAAAGCACGGGGATCAGGAAATAGGTCAGGGCCATGAACGAAAGCGTGGTGCCGACCACCACAGTGGCATGGAAATGCCCAGGCACGTAAATGGTGTTGTGGATGATCATGTTGAGCTGCTCGGTGCCCATCATCACGCCCGAGATTCCCCCCAGAAAGCCAAATCCGATCAACGAGATGAACACACCGGAAAACACCGGGTTGCCCCAAGGCGCCTTGCGCAACCACTCAAACAGGCCATTGTTGAAGCCTTTCTGACGTTGCGCAACCTCAATGGCCCCCGGAATGGTGAGGCCGTGAATCATGGAGGCAAGCACCGCAAAGTACATGAAATAACTGGTGTTCACGACCTTCCAGGCCGTGCTGACACCCGGGTCGGCCAACAGGTGGTGCGCACTGGCCAGTTGCAGGAAAAGGATGTAGAGCAAAAAAGCACCACGGCTGACCCGCTCCGACATGGGCTTGGCACCGAATGCGATGGCCGCCACGGCATACCAGATCGAGATGTGCGCTGCGACGTTGATCTGCTGTGAAGAATGTCCAAATGCCCACCAGATCGTGCGGTAGACCAGCGGGTCCACCTCCTTGACCACACCGATCGACATCAGAAAGGTTGGGATCAGGATGATGGCGCCGGAAGTAATGGTAAAGACCGCGATGATGGCCGCAGTGATGGCGCCAAAGGTCACGAGCGGGACCGAACCCTGATAGGTCTTATCCCTCTTGGCAATCACCAACGTGCCAAAAAACACAAAACAGGCGATCAACGCGCCCACCGCAAAGAGGATCAGCCCGAGATAGAACGTGGGGGCCGCCATCATCGGCACATACGACGTCATCATCACGCTCGAGCCACCCTGGAAGACGGCGACGTTGTTCACGATGGCGCCGATCAGCATCAACCCGAAGGCAAGCCATGCAACACGGGGGGTCGCCAACCGACAACGCAACAAGGTGGACGAGCAGAAGTACAACACCGCCACTTCAAAAAAGATGATCCAGAAGATCAACATGTCAATGCCGTGCGCGGTCAACACCATATAAAACGTGTCGGCCGCCAGCCAATGCACCGTCGGCCAGCGTGTCAGCACCACGCCGATGGCGAGGATGCCGCCGACCAGCAGCGCCACCACCGCCGTGACGGCATTGACCATCATCAATTTTTCAGCCTGCGACTCGAATTGGAGCCCCGAACGTGGGCAGGTACGGTAAGTTGTTGTCATCTGCGCCGCCTTATTTCACATAAATCCGGCTCACCATCGTGTGATGGTTGATGCCGCAGAACTCGTTGCATACGACCGAATAGGTGCCGGTCTTGTTGGGCGTCACATTCACCACATGCTCGTACCCCGGAACGATCTGGATGTTGATGTTGGCCGGTTGCAATGAAAAACCATGGTTGTAGTCCATGGACGTCAGATGCAGGCGATACGTTTTGCCGTTCTCGAGCTCCAGGATGGGCCAGAAATTCCAGAGCCGGGCGATCAGGAAAACATCGCTTCCCGGTGGCGGCGCAACAACCGGGATTTTTGCATCGGTTTCTGTGCGCACCGTGTATTTGTCCACCATGGCCTGCGTCTTTGCCGCAAACAGGTCAGGCGTGGTCTTGTAGGTTTCTGTGGACAGGTTTTGCGAACCATAGATATGCCATCCGACCATCATTGCAAACATGATGAGGCACCAGATCAGGGCAATCACGATCCAGGTGCCCTCCACACGATCCAGAGGGTGTTTCCACCAAAGACGCTCTGCAGGCGGCAAGATTGCGCTCATATGCTTTGATCTCCAGGGATAAGGGGTGTCGCCACGGCCACCGGCGTCACTTGGCCAGGGGCACCGTCAGAATGTCGATGACACCCCACAGCGTGTACACGACCATGGGGACCATGACACCGATGAAGAGGAGGAGGAACGGGTTGTCAAGCAGCTGCTGCATCCAGGGTACCGGCGCATCAGGATCATTCATCGGGTCGAGGGCATGGTCGGGTGGTTGATGCGTGGACATGAAAGTCTCCAGTAGTGAAGCCCGTGAATCTCCGGGAATGCGGGCATGGTTGACGGATGAACGCAACGCCATGCACGGTGGGTCAAGCGTAGTGGGCCACCCCGGTGGAATCCTTGAACCAGTTCAAGATTGCAAGCAAAAGTCCGGGGGCGGATGGCATTTGCGAGCGCCCGGACGGTTCCGTCAATGCGACGTGCCTTCCGAGCGCGTGATCTTGTTCCACACGTTGTATTTGCCCACCGGCTTCTTCATGGGCAGACGCTTGACTTCCCTGAAGGTACTGGCGTCATAGACGATCAGAGCACCGTCCATTTCCCACACGCTGGCCAGCGCGTAGCGGCCATCCCGGGTGAACTCGATGTGGGCCAAGGTCTTGCCAGGTTCTCTCACCTGCGCCACGGTTTTGAGTGTTGTCTTGTCGATGATCGTGAGCGTGTCTTTGGCGGTCGGGCTCATCATGGAGTCGGCCCACGCGTAACGCGTGTTTTCATGGCTGCGCATGAAGAACCCCGGGCCAGGCGTGCGGATGGTGGTCACCGTCGTCCAACTCGCCATGTCGATCACGTCGATGGCGCCGTCTTTCAGGTTGGGGCTGGCCAGCACGGTCGTGCCGTTCCAGCCGAAGGTGATACCCGAGCCCAGATGTGGCATGCCGGCGATCGGCAAATCGGCGATTTTCCGGCGGGCGTCGAGGTTGACCACCTGCGCACTCGCACCCCTGGCGGCGCCATCACGCGTGGCACCCATCACGTTGCGGTAGCGCTGATCAAAGAAAAAATCGTCCAGTGGTTGATCGAGCGGGGTACGCCGTACCCCCAGGAAGCCGGGCCTGGAGAGGCCCTCACCCATCTTGTAATCGTGAACCAGTCCGTCATAAATGGGATCGGCCGCGGGGTTGTACGAAATTTCCCAGAGCTCCGCAATGTCCTTGAACGCCACCACGAAGCTCTGGCGCGGCGCGGCGTCGTACACGGCAGACACGCGCGAATTGGCTTTACCGTCCAGCGTGGTGGCAGCATAGCTTTTCTGGAGATTCAGATCGGCGTCCAACAACACCACCGTGTGGGGCAGGTAGTTCGCGGCCATCACCCATTTCCCGTCGCCGCTGACCGCCACGTTGCGCATGTTCAGCCCGACCCGGACCTCGGCCACCACCTGGAGCCGCCACAGATCGTATTTGGTGATCCAGCCGTCCCGTGATCCGAAATAAACGTAGCGACCTTCTGGCGAAAATTTCGGCCCGCCATGCAGCGCAAAGCGACTCGCGAATCGTGCAATGACTTCGAAGCGGTCACCATCCACCAGACTGACATGGTGATCGCCTGCCTCCACCACCACAAACAGGTTCATGGGGTCAGCGCTCCACACCGGGACGGCGGGTTCCCCGGCGGGCGGTGCCGCGCCCGTGCGCGAAGCAAGGATGTCGGCGTCAGTCCATGTCGGTGCGGGCACCACCGGCGTGCGGACATAAGCGGCGAGCGCAGCGATCTCCTCCGTCGAGAGCGCGCCCGAGAATCCCGGCATTTGCGTGGCCGCCCTGCCCTGTGCAATCACCTGAACCGTCTCCGCCGGACGAAGGCGCCCAAGGCTTTCTGGCAACAGCGCTGGCCCCATCGCACCGATGCGTTGGGGGCCATGGCATGTCGCGCAATGTGCGTCGTAAAGCGCGGCCGGTCGGCTGTGCGGCACAGGCGCTTGTGCAGCCGCCAGGTCCAGCCCCATCCAGAATATCCCGGCGACCAGCGCGACGCGCGCCACAGTGGCAACGGCATCGACTGCACGATGCCTGAGCGCGTCAGACATGGTCCATCTCCTGGCGCAGCAGGTGCACCTTGCGGAATGGAGTCAAAGCCAGACGGGACGCATCACTCCCGGCGCGGGCGCCGATCTCGTCATCGCGCAGGTAGCAGCCGGGGTCTTCAGCCCATGCGTTGCCGGTCAGCTGCTGGGCCCGCACGCGGGTATTTCCGCCGCAAATGTCCAGGTGATCGCAAGACGCACACCGGCCTTGCACCGCGCGAGGTCGGGCCTTGAGCCCAGCCATGAGGGGGTCGCTCACATCGCTCCAGATCGCGGAGAACGGTCGCTGACGTACATCGCCCAGGGTGTGGTGCCACCACATGGTGTCGGGATGCACCAACCCAAGGTTGTCGATATTGGCGACATGCACACCGCTGGCATTGCCGCCCCAAGCCACCAGCCGCGTGCGCAAGGCGGGGGCCCATTGCGGAAGCCGCGCCTGCACCCATTGCAGGAGATAGGGGCCGTCGGCGTCGTTGTTGCCGGTCACGTACTCTTCGTTGAGGTCACGCAGCGCGGCATCCCAGGCCCGGTCGAACAGCAGGTCGAGCGCATCGCGGGTGGCATTGAACAGGGCATCCTTGCCGCGATGGATGTTGCCACGGCCCGCGTAATTGAGGTGGGAAAAGTAGAACTTGTCGACCTGCTCTTCGCGCATCAGGTCCAGCAATGCGGGCAGGTCATGGGCATTGAGCGCGGTCATGGTGAACCGAAGCCCCACCTTGACCCCGCGCGCCCGAAGCAGGTGAACCGCCGCCAGACTGCGGTCAAACGCGCCCTCAAGTCGACGGAATTTGTCATGCGTTTCGCGCAGTCCGTCCAGGCTGATGCCCACATAGTCGAAGCCGGTGCGGGCGATCCGGTCGGCCGTGGGCGCATCGATCAATGTGCCGTTGGTGGACAGGCCGGTGTAGAAACCCATCTCGCGTGAACGCTCGGCAATCTCGAAGATATCGGGTCGCATGAGCGGCTCCCCGCCCGACAGGATGAGCACGGGAACACGATAGGCCTTGAGGTCGTCCATGACCCCGAACACCTCGTCGCGGGAGAGTTCACCTTCGTATGCATGGTCGGCCGAGAGTGCGTAGCAATGCTTGCATGTGAGGTTGCAGCGGCGGATCAGATTCCAGATCACCACCGGCCCGGCCGGACCACGTGCCGGACCTCCCGGCCCACTGGCGCCTGCAGCGTGGCGCGGATGGGCGGGATATTGGCCGGTGCTTTTGGCCTGCGCGAGTTCGCGCATGTATTGGGAAATGCGAAACATGGTGATTGCCTGGTCAGGAGTCGGTGAGTCGCAATCCCGTCTTTTTCAGGATTGCCGTGGAATAGAGAATGTCGTGCGCTTCGCAGGCATCCCCCAGCAGGTCCGAGATTTCGCGCGCCTTTTGTGCCACTTCCGCCCGGTTTCGGCCATGCAGCATGGCAAACAGGTTGTAGCGCCAGACCGGCAGACGCCGAGGCCGCCGGTAGCAGTGGCTGACAAACGGCAACGCGCCCACCCGGGCACCGAGTTCGTCGATCTGGTCGTCCATCACGTCCCAGACACTCATGCCGTTGGCGGTAAAGCCCAGCCGGTAATGGTTGGGCACCGCGCCGATGCGGCGGATCAACCCGTTGGCCAGCATCGCTTGCAGGCGTTCACGCACCTGTTCGCCCGTGATGCCCAGCGCCGCGCCGACCGCTTCATAAGGGCGGGGCACCAATGGAAGCCCGCCCTGTGTGGAACAGATCAGTCGCCGGTCCAACTCGTCAAGCGCCATGGGGTTCACCCTCCACCAAGGGAAGCCGGAGCTCCACGAAAAACTCCTTCTCCTTCGGGAAATCGAGCACCGTCAACCCGGTGGCACGCTCGATGCGTCGCAAGGCAGGCGCCATCTGATCCGCGGACTCCACCGCCAGCACGAACCACATGTTCAAGTCCGTCCCCACGGGGCCCGAGGCGCGCGCTGACTCGCGCCGGTAGTTGTGGGCGACTTCGGACATCGCCGCAAGCTGCGCTGCCACTGTCTCAAAACGATCTTCTGGCACCGCCATGGCGGCCAGCACGAAACGACCACCCGCGCGCTCGATCTGGAACAGTGGACCGAAACGCGTCAGATCGCCGTGGGAAAGCAGGCGGCGCAAGCGCTCGATCACCGCGTCTTCGTTCGAACCAATGGCCGCCGCAACTTCGGCAAACGGGCGATCGCTCAAAGGGAACCCGCCATGCAGGTAACCAATCAGGCGGACATCTTCAGACGACAGCATGGCAAGCCCCGGCGACCACCGCCTGCGACGGCGCGTCGGCCAGACCGCGAAACCGGCGCGCGCCCGTCTGCTTGAAGCGGCGGGTGGAAAAAAGAACGGATCGTGGGTGCGGGCCCAACCCCGCGGCAGCCGTGACGCGGTCGATCACCTTGCCCACGATGGCCCGGTCGGTGCCGTGTACCATGCAATACAGGTTGTACGGCCACTGGGATGCGCGCTCACGGCGATAGGCCAGCGTAACGCCGGGCTGCTGCGCCAGGGCCTCCCCGCAGGCGTCCACCAGCGCGTCCGGCACATCGAACACGGTCATGGCATTGGACATGAAGCCCAATTCGTGGTGCCGCACCACCACGCCAAACCGTTTGAGCGTGCCCGTCTCGAGCCAGCACTGCAGGGTGTCCAGCACATGCCCTGGGGCACTGCCCAATGTGTCGGCCCAGCCATCGAACGGTCGGGCCATGACAGGCAGCCCGGTTTCGACGCATTGCGCCAGGGGCCAGGCGTCGCGGGCAATGGCCTCGGTCTGGACGGCACGGGCGCTGCGCATGGGTTGCACGGCGGTGGCATGGCGAAGGTCAAAGCCGAGATCGATCCGGTAGGCGCGCTCCATGCGCAGGCGCAGGGTCGTGAGGCCCGTGGCAAGCTCCAGCGCGTCGATCGCTGCGGTCACCTCCGGGGCACTGCGGCCCGTCATGACGAACCACAGGTTCCACTGGTGTTCACGTTCGTAGTTGTGGTTCACACCCGGATGGGCCGAGACAATCGCCGCCACCTCGCCCATGCGCTGCGCCGGCACCGACATCGCCGCCAGCAGGGCTGCGCCACCCGCGCCAGGGGCAAACACGCCACCGATGCGACTGACAACGCCTTCGCGCTGCAGCCGGGCGTAGGACGAAAGCACGTCCGATTCGTCCAGCCCCAGCGCTTGCGCAATGCAGGCAAAGGGCTCCCGCACCAGCGGGAAGTCGTGCTGCCAGCCATTGACCAGGGCCAGATCGACGGCACTCAGCGGCGTGACCATGGTTTTGCAGGTGTTCATGACTCACAAGCCCAGACGCGCCGCACGCGACGTGAAGAAAACGCCGCTGGGTGCGGCCACATCAAGCCGGGCCAGGGTCGCGAAACTTTGCGTGTCGATGACGCTCACGCGGTTGTCGTCGCGGCTGCTGATCCAGACCGCCTCGCCGCGCGGCGCGAATTCCATGTGCAGCACCGCCTTGCCCGGTGTCAGGTTCTGCACAATGCGCTGGGTCTGGGTGTCGATCACTTGCACACGGTGATAGTCGGGCACGGCGAAATTCACCCAGACTTGCCGGCCGTCTGGGCGCGCCATCACGAACACGGGTTGTCCGGCCACCGGGATGCGGCCCACCTCCAACCAGGTTTCCGTGTCCACCACCAGGACTTCATGCCGACCGATCGCAGGCAGGTAGGCACGCCGCCCGGCCACCCCCCAGCCCCTCAAATGCGGCATTTTGTAAACCGGCAGCGGTGCCTGGCCGCGACCGTACCCGTCCAGGATGCGTCGGACCGTCGGTGTTTCGGCCCACAGGTCCACCATGGCCAGGCCGTCCTCGCCAAAAAGACCGGCGACGTAATGGCGACCATCGGGTGTGACCAGGGCATCGTAGGGTTGGCGACCAATGCCCTCGAGCCTGGTCGTGCGGGGGTTCCTCGGGTCCGAGCAATCGGTGATCCAGATTGCGTTGGCGTCAAACAGGCTGTAGGCAAAACGCCGCCCCGGCAGGTCCACCAGACCCACCACGCGCGATCGCTTGCCCGGCGCGAATTCGGCGGGGATATCCGCCAGCATCTGCAGCGTCGTGCTATCAAACACTTTAACGCCTCCCGGCGTGTAGTTCTGCGCCGCCACGAGTGTGCCGTCGGCACTGATCGAGCCGCCAATGGAATTTCCCGCCTGCATCACACGGTGGGTGATGCGCAGCGACAGCAGGTTGACCCGGGTCAGGCCGCCATCGCGCCCAAACACATAGGCAAAAAGACCGTCGCGCGAGAACACCACCGAGGCATGCGACAGATCGCCCAGCCCGGGCACCTCGCCCAGCACGCGTCGGGCTGTGGTGTCCACGATGTAGAGCGTGCCATTGGCGCGGCCAATCACGACACCCAGGTCACCGGTTCCACGCAGAGGCGGTGAAGCGCAGCCGCTCAGCAGGCCCAGCGCCGCCATCGAAGACAAGGTGGTCGCCCCGGCCAGAAGTTGGCGGCGTTTCATGGCGTCTGCCTCGCGTTTTCTTTCGGGAAACCCTGTTGCAGCTGCACGGCAACCCAGCGGGCTTCCGCTTCATTGAGCATGGCGCGCCACGGCGGCATGGGCGTGCCGGGGCGGCCGTGGTAAATGGTGGCCACCAGACTCTCCAGGGGCCGGTCCGTCAGCGCCTCACGCGTCAACGCCGGCCCGAGCCCGCCCGTCAGGCGCATGCCATGACACGAGCCGCAATCCTGCCGGACCATGTGCACCAGCGCCTGCTGGCGCGCCGCATCGGGCGGCACAGCCGATTCGGCCTGCGCAACGCCCAGGAGCAGCAACAGGGCCAGCGGGGTACACGGGTGCGGGGCCATGGCCTCAGGATTTCAGAATGAACTCGATGGCTTCCTTCAGATCGGTGTCGCCGATCTTGTCGGGGCCATTGGGCGACATGGGAATGGGCCCAAACACGCCGGCGCCACCCTTTCGGACCTTGTCAAAAAGCTTGGCACTCGCATCCTGGCCCTTGTATTTGGCGGCGATGTCCTTGAAGGCCGGGCCGACAAGCTTTTTGTCCTTGGTGTGGCAGGCCATGCAACCTCCCTTGGTCAGGGCGGCTGCACCGTCGGCCCAGGCGCTGCCCGCACCCAGGGCCAGCAAGGCTGCGATCCAGAGCGAGGATTTCATGTTCTTCAATGGCTTCATGTGTTTCTCCGTTAAAGCCGACAGGCGCACCGGGACGGGGCCTGCCGGTGGTTTTCAGTGAGGCGTCAATAGATGTCGCGCTGGGTGTTGTAGACGTTGAACTTGCCCGTGGGCGTGATCAGGCGCGGGTCCTTGATCACCGTCTTGAGCTTGAGCGTCTTGTCGTCCACCACGACGATGGCGCTTTCCTTGTTCTTGGCCGACCACACCGAGAACCAGACCTCGTCGCCTGCCTTGTTGTATTCGGGCTGCACCACGCGCTTGGCACCGTCATCCTTCAGGCCCGCCCATTCGGCAATCGGCAGCACCGTGAAGCCCTTGTCGAGGTTGTTGATGTCAAACACCGCCACCGACTGCGAAATCGCGGCATCGGGATTGAGCGGCGTGTCCGAATACAGGTGCGTCGATTTGGGATGCGTCTTGATGAAAAGCGCGCCACCCCCCTGGCCCTTGATTTGCGCCACTTCCTTGAACGCATATTGCTTGTGCTTGACCGGATCGGTGCCAATAAGCGAGATGGCCTCGTCGCCCAGGTGCCCGGTGCTCCAGACCGGCCCGAACTTCGGGTGCACAAAGTTGGCGCCGCGCCCGGGGTGCGGGATCTTGCTCACGTCCACCAGCTTGACCAGCTTGTCCTCCTTGGCGTCCACCACGGCAATCTTGTTGCTCTGGTTGGCGGCCACCATGAAGTAGCGTTTGGTGCTGTCCCAGCCACCGTCGTGCAGGAAGCGCGCCGTGCCGATCTCGATCGTCTTGAGAGCGTTCAGATCGGTGTAGTCCACCATCAGCGTCTTGCCCGTTTCCTTCACATTGACGATGAACTCGGGCCGGTAGTGGCTGGCCACAATCGACGCCACGCGGGGCTCGGGGTGGTATTCCTGCTTGTCCACCGTGTTGCCGCGGGTCGAGACAATCTTCATCGGCTCCAGCGTGTCACCCTTCATGATGGTGTATTGCGGCGGCCAGTAGCTGCCAGCGATGACCAGCTTGTCCTCGTAACCCTTGAACTTGGACGCTTCGACCGAGCGCGCTTCCAGTCCCACGCGAACCTCGGCCACGTTGTCGGGTTTTTCCATCCAGAGGTCGATCATGTTGATCTTGGCGTCACGGCCGATCACCAGCAGATAGCGCCCCGAGGCCGAAGTGCGGGAAATGTGCACTGCGTAACCCGTCTTGACGATGTTGATGATCTTCTTGGTGTCACCGTCGATCAGCGCCACTTCGCCGGTGTCGCGCAGTGTGGTGGAGAAGATGTTCTCGATGTTGTAGTTGTTCATCTTCTTCTTCGGCCGCTGATCCGGTGGCACGATCACCTTCCAGGTCGCCTTCATGCTTTCCATGCCGAATTCGGGCGGCGTGGGCGGCTCGTGCTGGATGTAGCGGGCCATCAGGTCCACTTCCTTTTCGGTCATCTCCCCCGAGGTCTGCCAGTTGGGCATGCCCGCGGGGGAACCGTAGGCGATGAACACCTTGAGGTAGTCGGTACCCTTGCCCACTGTGATGTCCGGCGTCAGGGGCTTGCCCGTGGCGCCCTTGCGCAGCACGCCATGACAACCGGCACAGCGCTCGAAGTAGATCTTGCGCGCCGTGTCGAACTCGGCCAGCGTCATCGGCGGCGCCTTGGGGTTCACGCTTTGCACCATGGGCTCGCTCCCCAACGGGGAACTCCCCGCCTGGTAGTTGGCTTCAGGCTGGGTGAGGTTTTTCTTGTCCTGCGCATGGATGCCGCCGGCAACCAGCATCGCCGCCATTGCCAGCGATGACAGGATGATCTTGGTGGGTTTCATGGGTACGTTCTCCATCTCGGGTCAGCATTTGAAGTGGCCCACCTGCCCCGAATGGGTTTCAGGCCCGCTCGCCAGGCAGCTGTCCATCGCCGGTCATCGAGCAGGGCCTATCGTCGACCTGCTGCAAGCGCCTGTCCTTGAACTGGTTCAAGGACGCGGCGTTTGGGCCTGTCAACAATGCACCCAGACCGACAACCGGAAAGAGCGTCATGAGCGTGATGGAACAAAGCCACTTGCTGGTGCCCGACTGGCCCGCAGGACTGCCACAGACCGGTCGCCCGGCCGCCGCCGTGACCCTGGTGGGCGCCGGCCCGGGCGACCCGGAACTGCTGACCCTGAAAGCCGTCAAGGCGTTGCAGTCGGCAAAGCTGGTGCTGTACGACCACCTGGTCAGCCCCGGCGTGCTGGACTTCCTGCCGCCCGACGCCGACCGCGTGTACGTGGGCAAGGAGTCGTCGTGTCACACCCTGCCACAGGCGTCGATCATCGAACTCATGATCCGGCTGGCCCGCTCCGGACGGCCCGTGCTGCGGCTCAAAGGGGGCGACGGCTACATCTTTGGCCGTGGTGGCGAGGAGGCCCAGGCCCTCGCTGCGGCCGGCATCGCCTTCACGGTGATCCCCGGGCTCACCGCGGCCCAGGGTGCGGCCGCCTCGGTGGGCATTCCCCTGACCCACCGCGACCACGCCTGCGCGCTGGTGCTGGCCACCGGCCACATGCGCGAGAACCAGACCATGACCCTGGACTGGCCCATGCTGGCGCGGCCACGGCAAACCGTCGTGCTGTACATGGGCGTGAACAACCTGGCTGAAATCTGCCACCAGCTCATCCACCATGGCCTGGCGGCCGACACACCGGCCGCCCTCGTTGAAAAAGCCACCCTGCCCGGCGAACGCTGCATCACCGGAACGCTGGCGCAGCTGCCCGCCCTGGCGCGCGACCACGGCGTCAAGCCCCCGGCCCTGATCATGGTGGGCCAGGTGGTGGGGCTGCGCGCACAGCTCATGCCTCAGGCCAACGCCGTGCCAACGGCTTGTGCAGTGGCCACGGCCAGCAGCTGAGCCCGCCAGCCCGCGGTGCAAGGGGCGGGCGTTCCAGTCTGGCCATGGCTGGCGCGCGCGGACCAGAATTTCGTTGGCGCGATTCTTGCGCGCCCCAGCTTCATGACTGAAGCCCTTCGCATCGTGGTGGTGGCACCCGATCTGGCATTGACCGACCCCTGTGACGAACTTGCCGTGGCGCAGGCCGCCTGAGCCCCCGGCGTGGCGGCCGACGGGGCGTCGCGCCCCATTCACCTTATTGCCAAAAGGAATGACGCATACCGCACAATCACCGGCTATGGGCATCAGTCAGTACATCCGTGAAATCGGCCGCGGCAAGGACGGCGCCCGTGCGTTGTCGCGCGAACAGGCCGCCGACCTGTTCGGGCAGGTGCTGGACGGCACCGTCACCGACCTCGAGGTGGGCGCCTTCTGCCTGGCCATGCGCATCAAGGGCGAGACCCCGCAGGAGATGGCCGGCTTCCTGGACGCCACCGGCGCGCGGCTGAACAAGCTGCCCGCCAGTGACCGCCCGGTGGTCGTGCTGCCCAGTTACAACGGCGCGCGCAAGCTGCCCGTGCTGACGCCGCTGCTGGCGCTGCTGCTGGCCCGCGAAGGGCTGCCGGTGCTGGTCCATGGCACGCCCACCGAGGCGCGCCGGGTTTTTGCGTCAGAAGTGCTGGAAGCCCTTGCCATTCCTCCACAATCCGCTATTCAAAAGATAGAGGTTGGTACGGTGGCGATGGTCCCCACGGGCGTGCTGTGCGCAGGGCTGCAGCGGCTGCTGGAGGTGCGCCGTGTGGTGGGCTTGCGCAACCCGGCGCACAGCCTGGTCAAACTCATGCAACCGTGCGAGGGCCCGGCCCTGGTCGTCAGCAGTTACACCCATCCCGAATACGCGCTGTCGATGGCCGCCACGCTGGAACTCACCGGTACGCCCGCGCTGCTGCTGCGCGGCACCGAAGGCGAGGTGGTGGCCGACGCACGCCGCATGCCGCAAATGGACGCCTTCCTGCGTGGCACGCGCGCCCAGGTGCAGCCGCCGCAACCCGGCCCGCTGGCCACGCTGCCCGACTTGCCCCGCGACATCGACGCAGCCTCCACCGCGGCCTACATCCGCGGCGTGCTGGACGGCCAGACCCCCGTCCCGACACCGATTGCAGTGCAGGTGGAACACATCTTGCGACTGGTCTCCTCGCTATGAACGACGAAACACCCAACCCCTCCCGTGCGCTGCTCGCGCCAGGGAAATGCACGCTGGTCGGCGCCGGTCCGGGCGATCCGGATCTGCTCACGCTCAAGGCCGTCAAGGCGATCCAGGCCGCCACCGTGCTGCTGGTGGACGACCTCGTGAGCGACGCCGTGCTCGCCTACGCCTCACCCGCCGCGCGCATCGTGCGGGTGGGCAAGCGCGGGGGCTGCAAGTCCACACCCCAGGCCTTTATCGAAAAGCTGATGGTCTTGGCCGCGCGCGAGGGCGAAAACGTGGTCCGCCTCAAGGGCGGCGACCCGTTCATCTTCGGACGCGGCGGCGAGGAAGTCGAACACCTGCAGGCTGCGGGCATCGACGTGACCGTGATCAACGGCATCACCTCGGGCCTGGCGGCCGTCACCGCGCTGGGGGTGCCGCTCACCCACCGCGAACACGCGCACGGCGTGGTGTTCGTCACCGGCCATGCCAAGCCCGGCTCGGACGGCACCCACTGGCAAGCCCTGGCCGCCGCCGCACGCGACGCCCGGCTCACGCTGGTGATCTACATGGGTGTCACGGGCGCGGCGCGCATCCAGCAGGCGCTGCTGACCGGCCTGCCCGCCAGCACGCCGGTGGCGGTGGTGCAGCATGCCAGCCTGCCCACGCAACGCCATGCCGTCACCACGCTCGGGGCGCTGGCCGACACGCTCGCGCACGAGCAACTGCAAAGCCCCTCGGTGATCGTGGTGGGCGATGTGATTCGCGGCGTGGCGGCGGCCCGCCTGCCCCGCGCAGCCGCCCGCTCGGCCTGACGCCGGCCGGTCCGGCGCGGCTCACGCCCGGCGCCGCCCGGGCAGTTCAATACACTGCAGGCCATGCAAAGCTTTGACGTGGTCATCATCGGCGCCGGCGCGGCCGGCCTGTTCTGTGCGGGCGTGGCGGCGCAGCGGGGCCTGAAGGTGCTGGTGGTCGACCACAGCGAGAAGGTGGCCGAGAAAATCCGCATCTCGGGCGGCGGGCGCTGCAACTTCACCAACCGCGAGGTCACGCACGCGCACTTTTCCGGGCAGAACCCCAACTTCGCCCGCTCGGCGCTGTCGCGCTACACCCCGCGCGACTTTCTGGCGCTGGTGCAAAAGCACGGCATCGCGTTCCACGAAAAGCACAAGGGCCAGTTGTTTTGCGACCGCTCGTCCGAAGACATCATCCGCATGCTGCTGGCCGAGTGCGGCGACGGTGCCACTGTCGGCGCCATGGGGGGGCAGGTCACGCGCTGGCAGCCGTGCACCGTCAAAAATCTCAGATTCAATGAAATAAATGCCGCTAGCCCCCGTCAAATGGAACAAGTTAGCTATCACCTAGATAGCACTAACGGTCCCATAGAAGCCCGTGCCGTGGTCATCGCCACCGGGGGGCTGTCGATCCCCAAAATCGGCGCCACAGATTTTGGCTACCGCGTGGCCACGCAGTTCGGGCTGCGGCTGGTGACGCCACGCCCGGCGCTGGTGCCGCTCACCTTTGACGGCGACGCCTGGGCGCCTTACGCCCACCTGGCGGGCCTGGCGCTGCCCGTGGACATTGAAACCAACCCCCACGCTCCGCCGCTACGCGGGTCGCTGCCCCCCGAGGGGGCGCATTTCACCTTGGGGCGGCCCGGCGGTGAAACCAACCCCCACGCTCCGCCGCTGCGCGGGTCGCTGCGCAGCGACAAAGGGGGGCGCGTGACCTTCCACGAAGACCTGCTGTTCACGCACCGCGGTCTGAGCGGCCCGGCCGTGCTGCAAATCTCCACCTTCTGGCAGGAAGGCAGCCCGCTGCGCCTGAACCTCGCGCCCGGCATGGACCTGGCGGCCGAACTGACGCAGGCCAAGAACAGCTCGCGCAAGCTCATTGCCAACGCGCTGGCTCAGCACATCCCGACCCGCCTGGCCGACGCCTGGGTGCTGCAGGACGCCGCCTGGCAGCGCCCGGTGAATGAGGCGTCCGACAAGGCGCTGGCGCAGCTGGCCGAACGCCTGGCGCGGTGGGAAATCACCCCCACCGGCACCGAGGGCTACCGCAAGGCCGAGGTCACGGCCGGGGGCGTGGACACACGCGATCTGTCGTCCCAGACCCTGGAGTCCAAACAGCCCGGGCTGTACTTCATTGGCGAGGTGGTGGACGTGACCGGCTGGCTCGGCGGCTACAACTTCCAGTGGGCCTGGGCCAGCGCCCACGCCTGCGCGCAGGCGCTGGCCGCGCGACTGACAGGCAACGCGCCCTAGCGTATAACCGCCCAAAACCGCTGGAGACCGCCATGAAACGCATTGCCAAGACCCTGGGCCTGTTGCTCGCCACGCTCGTGCTGCTGGGCGCACTGGCCGGCGCCTGGTATGTGCACACGCGCCAGCCCGAGCGCAGCGGCACCATCCTCATGACCGGGCTCACGGCCCCTGTGACCGTGCGCTACGACGAACGCGGCGTGCCCCACCTGCGGGCCGACCACGAGGCCGACCTGTACCGTGCCCTGGGTTATGTGCATGCGCAAGACCGCCTGTTCCAGATGGAGATGGTGCGCCGTCTGGCGCGGGGCGAGCTGGCCGAAATCCTGGGGCCCAAGCTGCTCGACATCGACCGGCTGTTTCGCACGCTGGGCCTGCGGGCCCATGCCGACAAGGCCGTGGCCGCCATGGACACCGCGCAACCTTCGTTCCGGGCGTTGCAAGCCTATCTGGACGGCGTCAACCAGTTTCAGGCCACGCACCCCGCGCCCATCGAGTTCGGCCTGCTGGGCATCCCCAAGCGCGACTTCACCCCGCAGGACACCCTGGCCGTGGCCGGCTACCTCGCCTACAGTTTTGCCGTTGCCTTCAAGACCGAACCCGTCCTGACGCAGATACGCGACCAGCTCGGGCCCGAGCACCTTCGGGCGTTCGATCTGGCCTGGCACCCCGAAGGCGTGCTGCCGCCCGCCACCGCCCCGCTGGCGCGCCTGAGCCCGTCGGACTGGCAAGGCCTGCAGCGGCTCGCCGAACTCAACAGCCAGGTGCAGGATCTCAGCGGCGTGCCCGCCCTCGAAGGCAGCAATGCCTGGGTGATTTCTGGCACGCGCACCCAAAGCGGCAAACCGCTGCTGGCGGGCGACCCGCACATCGCGTATTCGGCGCCTGCGGTCTGGTACGAGGCCCATCTTTCGTCGCCGGGGTTTGAGTTGTACGGGCACTTCCAGGCGCTCAACCCGATGGCGCTGCTGGGCCACAACATGCGCTTCGGCTGGAGCCTGACCATGTTCCAGAACGACGACATGGACCTGATCGCCGAAAAACCCAACCCGGCCCAACCGCAGCAGGTCTGGCACCAGGGGAAATGGGTGGACACCACCGTGCGCCAGGAGACCATCCGCGTCAAGGGCTCCGCGCCGGTCGAACTGGCGGTGCGGCTGTCACCCCATGGCCCCATCGTCAACGGCGCGCTGGGCGAAGGCGCCCCCGACGCCAGCGCCACCCCCATCGCCATGTGGTGGGCTTTTCTGGAAACCGAAAACCCCATCCTCGAGGCGTTTTTCGCGCTCAATCGCGCCGACACCCTGGCCGCCGCGCGCACCGCCGCGAGCAAAATCCACGCGCCCGGCCTGAACGTCGTCTGGGCCAACGCCGCCGGCGACATCGGCTGGTGGGCCGCCGCCCGCGTGCCGCTGCGCCCCAAGGGCGTCCACCCCAACTTCATTCTGGACGGCGCCACGGCCCAGGCCGACAAGCCGGGCTTCCAGCCCTTTGAAGACAACCCGCACGAAGAAAACCCGGCGCGCGGTTTCATCGCATCGGCCAACCAGCAGCCCACGCCGGGCAGCGGCGCACCCGTCGCCGGGTATTACAACCTGTGGGACCGTGGCCAACGGCTCACGCAACAGTTGGGGCAGCCCGGCGTGAAGTGGGACGCAGCCCAAAGCCAGGCTCTGCAGCTTGACGTGCAAACCGGCTACGCCCACCGGTTGCTGCAGCCGCTGCTGCCCTTGCTGCGCAACCTCGTGCAAGCGCCCGACGAGCGCGCCCTGCTGGAGCAGCTGGCCGCATGGGACGGCCGCCACACGGTGGAGCAAACCATGCCCACCCTGTTCCATCAGCTGGAATATGAAATCGCCTTCGCGGCCATGGCCGACGAGCTTGGCCCCGTCGGCTTCAGAAACCTGCTGCGCACCCGCGCCCTCGACCACGCCCTGCCGCGGCTGGCGGCGGATGCACCGTCGCCGTGGTGGGACAACCGCAACACCCCCGCCGTGGAAACCCGTGCCGACACCGTCAAGGTCGCCTGGGATGCCGCGCTGGCCCATTTGAAGAAGACCCTGGGCCCGGACCCGCAAGCCTGGACCTGGGGCCGTGCCCACACCCTCACGCACAACCACCCGCTGGGCCAGCAAAAACCGCTCGACCGGCTGTTCAGCGTCGGCCCCATGGCGGCGCCCGGGGGCCGCGAGCTGCCCAACAACCTCGGCATGCCCATCGGCCCGGCGCCCTGGGCCGTCACCTACGGCCCCTCGACGCGGCGCGTGATCGACTTTGCCGATGCCAGCCAGTCCCGCGGCATCAATCCGGTGGGCCAGAGCGGGGTGTGGTTCGACCGCCACTACGCCGACCAGGCCTTGGACTTCATCCACGGCGTCTCGCAACCCCAGCACTTGCTGGAGCCCGACGTGGCCGCCCACACCCGCAGCACCCTGGCGCTCACCCCGGCGCGCTGACGGGGGCCCTACTCACGGTGGCATCATTGAATTCATCTACAAAAACGCTATAATCCATGGCTTTGCTGGCAAACCCCGTCGGCCAATACGAATCACAGACGGGGAAACGGGGAAACCCCCAGAGCACCGGGTATCGATCTTTCCGGCGCGCATTTCAGAAACATCGAAGTAATGACGACCATCCGTGTAAAAGAAAACGAACCCTTTGACGTGGCCCTGCGCCGCTTCAAGCGCACCATTGAAAAGCTCGGCCTGCTGACCGACCTGCGCGCCCGCGAGTTTTATGAAAAGCCCACCGCCGAGCGCAAGCGCAAGAAGGCCGCGGCCGTCAAGCGCCACTACAAGCGCGTGCGCAGCATGCAGCTGCCCAAAAAGCTCTACTGATCCCGGCTTCACCGCCTGAAGGCTCGCCCGGGAACGCCCGCGCGAGCCTTTGCTTTTTGCCCTCCTGAAAGACCCACCATGAGCCTCAAAGACCAGATCACCGAAGACATGAAGGCCGCCATGCGCGCCCGTGACACCGAGCGCCTGGGCACCATCCGCCTGCTCACTGCGGCCATGAAGCAAAAGGAAGTGGACGAACGCGTCGAACTCGACGACACCCTGGTGATCGCCATCGTGGACAAGCTCATCAAGCAGCGCAAGGACAGCATCGAGGCCTACACCAAGGCCGCCCGGCAAGACCTGGCCGACAAGGAAGCCGCCGAGATCACGGTGCTGCAGGCCTACCTGCCCGCGCGCCTGTCGGCCGACGAGGTGGCCGCAGAAGTCAAGGCCATCGTCGCCGGGCTGGGCGAAGAATTGGGCCGCAAGGCCGGCCCGGGCGACATGGGCAAGGTCATGGGCGCGGTCAAGGCCAAACTCGCCGGCAAGGCCGACATGGGGCAGGTGTCAGCGGCCGTCAAGGCCGCCTTGGCGGATTGATGCGGCAGCCACCCCGCGGCACCGGCTCCGCTGGGCCGCTGGTGGCGCCCCCTGAGGGTGCTGAGCCGGCCGCTTCGGGGGCGGGCCTCAGCTCCCCGCCACCTTCATGCGGTTGATCAGGATCGAGCCGACCGTCTTGGCGCCGTAGTTGTAGGTGTCCGCGCCCACGGCCTCGATACCTTTGAACATGTCTTTCATGTTGCCGGCGATGGTGATTTCCTGCACCGGGTAGGCAATCTGGCCGTTCTCGACCCAGAAGCCGCTGGCGCCGCGTGAATAGTCGCCGGTGACGTAATTCACGCCCTGCCCCATGAGTTCGATCACGAACAGGCCGGTGCCAAGCTTTTTCAGCATCGCGTCGAGGTCGTCCCCGGGCCGGGTGCGGCGCGACGACAGCGTGAGGTTGTGCGAACCGCCCGCATTGCCCGTGGTCTTCATGCCCAGCTTGCGCGCCGAATAGGTGCTGAGGAAATAGCCCTGCACCCGCCCGGCGTCCACCACCTTGCGGGCCCGGGTCTGCACGCCTTCCTCGTCGAACGGAGAACTGCCCTTGCCGCGCAGCACAAACGGGTCTTCATCAAGGTGGATGTGCTCTGGAAACACCTTCTTGCCCATCGAATCCAGCAAAAAGCTGCTCTTGCGGTACAGCGCGCCGCCGCTCACGGCCTGCACAAAACCACCGAGCAGCCCGGCGGCCAGCGGCGATTCGAACAGCACCGGGCATTCGCGTGTGGAAATCTTGCGGGATTTGAGGCGGCTCAGCGCCCGCTCAGCGGCGTAGCGTCCCACGGCCTCAGGCGAGGCCAGCTCTTCAGCGCAGCGCATCGAGCTGTACCAGGCGTCGCGCTGCATGCCTGTGCCCTTGCCGGCGATGGGCGCCACCGACAGGCTGTGGCGCGAGCTGGCGTAGCCGCCGCGAAAACCCCGGGTGTGGGCGCTGAAAAAATGGCTTTGCTGGGCCGACACGCCCGCGCCTTCGCTGTTGGTGATGCGGCGGTCGGTGGCGAGCGCGGCGGCCTCGCATTCGAGCGCAATCTTCGCCGCCTGCTCGCTGGTCAATGCCCAGGGGTGGAATAGGTCCAGATCAGGCTGTGTGGTGGCGATGTCTTCGGCGTCGGGCAGGCCCGCCACCGGGTCTTCGGCGGTGAAGCGCGCGATGTCGTAGGCGGCCTGCACCGTCTGCTCAATGGCAGCACGGGAAAAATCGGAGGTGCTGGCATTGCCACGCCGCTGGCCCACATACACCGTGACGCCCAGCGACTTGTCGCGGTTGCGCTCGACGTTTTCCAGTTCTCCCTTGCGCACCGAAACGCTCAGGCCGCAGCCCTCGGAGGCCTCGGCCCCCGCGTCGGTGGCGCCGAGCTTTTTGGCGTGCGCCAGTGCCGTGTCGACCAGCCCCTCGAAAAAAGGACGGGTGTAGGAAAAGCCGGTTTCGGCCGATGGAACGCGTGGGGTGGTGGTCTTCATATCGGAGGCTATGATACTTGGCGCTGCACGTGCGAGCGCCTACCGCACCCGATCACCCTATATGTCCCGCAAACCCAAAAAAGGCTATTACGTCCGTGGCGAGTTTGTTGCCGAAGGCAGCGAACTCGATCTGGAGCTCAAACGCGAGCTCAAAGGCACCGACGAGTTGTCCAAAACCGAGCTCAAGGCCCAGAGCACCGAGCTGCAACGCCTGGGCACAGCCTTGCTGGACCTGCGCCCCGACCTGATGGCGCGTCTGGCCCTGTCCGAGAAGCTGACCGATGCGCTGGCCGAGGCCAAACGCATCACCAACTTCGAGGGCAAGCGGCGCCAGATGCAGTTCGTCGGCAAGCTCATGCGGCTGCTCGACGACGAGACGCTGGCGAAAATCCGGGCGGCCCTCGAGGAACAGCACGGCGGCTCCGCGCGTGAAACCCTGGCCCTGCACCTGGCAGAGCAATGGCGCGACAAACTGATCGCCGACGAAGACGCGCTTGGTGAATGGGTGCACCAGTTCCCCGCCACCGACACACAGCAGTTGCGCGCGCTGGTGCGCCAGGCGCGCAAGGACGCCCCGCCCACGGACCAGGACGCCGTCTCCCGCGGCCTGGCGCCGCGCCAGGGCCGCGCCTACCGCGAGATCTTCCAGCTGGTGCGCGATCACCTGGCCGGTGGCGACGACATCCCCGAGCCTGAACCCAACGCCCGCGGCGATGCCGATCTGGCGCCCTGAATCCGGTACTTTTGAAAAGCAACGCCCATGTTCGATCCTGTCAAGATTGGCATCGTCTCCGTCAGCGACCGCGCCTCCACCGGCGTCTATGAAGACAAGGGTCTGCCCGCCCTGAAAGAATGGCTGGGCCGCGCGCTGCACAACCCGATCAGCTTTGAGCCGCGGCTGATCCCCGACGAAAAGGAGCGCATCAGCGCCACCCTGATGGAGCTGGTGGACGCCGGTTGCGCGCTGGTGCTGACCACTGGCGGCACCGGCCCGGCGCTGCGCGACGTGACGCCCGAGGCCACGCTGGCCGTGGCCCACAAGGAGATGCCGGGCTTTGGCGAGCAGATGCGTCAGATCAGCCTGAAGTTTGTGCCCACGGCGATCCTGTCACGCCAGGTGGCGGTGGTGCGCGACCATTCGCTCATCATCAACCTGCCGGGGCAACCCAAGGCGATCGCCGAAACGCTGGAAGGCCTCAAGGGCGGCGACGGTGTGGCGGCCGTGCCGGGTATTTTTGCAGCGGTGCCGTATTGCATCGACCTGATTGGTGGGCCGTATCTGGAAACCCGCGACGAAGTCTGCAAGGCCTTCCGGCCCAAAAACGCGATTCGCGCCAAAGCTTGAGGGCGCGGCCCGGGCCGCCGGGCGGCCTACCCGAAGTTGAGCACCCATTCGACGCCCTGCGCGTGCGCGGCCTCGATGGCGTCCTCGGGCGTGGCATGGTCGCCGCGCTCGACCGCGATTTCACGCGGCCGGGTCGGCCAGACCTGCTTGGAGACGGTCAGTACGGGCACAAACTTTCCGCCGTCTGCGGCTTTGGCGCTGCACTGCAACTCGTAGTTCTGGTGTTTGAAGACCGTCATCGCTTCCATGTTTTTCCTCTTCCTTGATGCGTCCAGTATGCGCCTTTTGCAGCGCCCAACGGCGGCTCAGGCGCCGTCTGCATCGGTAGAAATCGCGTCCATGGTGTGCCGGGGCAGCACCCGCTCGCCTTGCGCGTTGGCCACCGCTTCAATGTGCACCCGCGGTGGCTCGGACCACACGGTACCGAAGATCGTGGCGAACGCGGCGTCGGCCGCATCGCGGCTGGTGGCAATGCGCACCAGCCCCAGGGGAATGGCGGTGCCGGAGGGGTCAAACAAATACCATCGCTGGCCCAGGAAAACCTCGACATAGGCATGGAAATCCGGCGGCCCAAGGGCCGGATCGGCCCCGTAATCGAGTGCGGTGGCAAAGCGCGCGGGGATGTTGATGGCGCGGCACAGCGCAATCATCAGGTGCGCAAAATCGCGGCACACGCCTTGTCCGCTGGCCAGCGTGTCACAGGCTGAGGTGCTGCTGTTGGAGGTGTTCGACTTGAACGTTACATGCTGCTGCACCCAGTCGCGGATGGCGCGCACGCGGTCGTGGCCTTGCAGCAGGTGCCCGAACTTCTGCGTGGCAAAACCCAGCAGCCGGTCGGACTCGCAATAACGGCTGGGGTACAGGTAGGGCAACACGTTGCCGGGCAACTGCACCACACTGACCTCGCCCACCGCCTGGGACGGCATGAGGTGGTGCGCAAGATCGACCGTCGCCACGTAGCTGACCCGCAGCGGCCCGGCAGGAGCCTGCAGCCGCAGGTAACGGGTTTTGGTGACCGGATCGGCAAAAGCCTGCGGCATCAGCGTCTGCCCGATGCCCAGTTGCTCGTTCACGACATGCTGGTGCCGTGTGTGAGCCGCCTGAATGATGAAGATGAAATCCGCCCCAGGGCCCTGCACCTGGTAGTTGAGTTCGACCGCGTATTGGAGGCGGATCAATGCAGGCTTCAGCGACGCCGGGCGGCAGCGCCCGGGCCGGGACCGGGGCCACGGCCTTCAATGTGGCGGAAGTTGATGCGGCCCTTGGTCAGGTCGTAGGGCGACAGCTCAAGTTGCACGCGGTCGCCCGCCAGGATGCGGATGTGGTGCTTGCGCATGCGCCCGGCCGTGTAGGCAATCAGCGAGTGCCCGTTTTCCAGCGTCACGCGAAAGCGCGAGTCCGGCAGAACTTCGGCGACGACGCCGTTCATCTCGATCAGGTCTTCTTTGGCCATGGCAGCTTTCGTGGAGTGTGGGTTGGGGTGTGCAAGCGATGCATCAAAGCATGCGCGCAGGCTGGCCGGACTGGGAAACCCAGATCAGGCCCTGTTCATTGGCATACAACTGGGCGGCGTTTTCGGTGTCGAAATCGCCGGTGAAGCGCATGACGCGGTCGGTCGAGGCGCTGCCGTGGCCGCTGCGGATGGAAACGCTCGCGCAATAGCGGCCATCATCCCGACGCCGGGACAACGGGGAAACAAGGTACTTGCCGACAGAAATGGTTTTTTGGTTTGAAATCAATGGAAAAAAAGTCAATGGAAAATCACTGGTCACAACGGGAACACAGGGCCGCAGCACGGCTGCGGCAAAGGAACAGGTGGCACGCCCAGATGCCAGGGTCCCGGCCCGCCCGCTCAAGCCGTGCCAGCGTACTGGCAGTGACCATATGACGCTGAGCAGCAGCGCCTGAGAGGACAAGGGGAGTTCAGGGTTTTCAAGCGCCGCCCGATGGACGCGCCCCACGCGATTGCAGGGCTTGACTTGGGGCTCTCCTGCCGAGAGCCGGGCTTCACAGTGAAAAATGAAGCGGCTGAAGTCGCAATCGCGATCTGTACATTCTACCACTGCGCCACCGCGGACCGGAATTTCCTATTTCCCCACCAGCTGATTGAGCCGCTCGGCCTCGAAACATTCGGTGCGCGCCGCGTCCTCGGGCACGCAGTCGCCCTTCTTGCGGTCGGCGGCCAGCGTTTCGAGCGCCTGCCACAGCAGCGCGATCTGGTGTTCCTGCGAGGCGGCGTTGTCGATCAGGCCACGCATGGCCAGCGACAGCGGGTCGTCTTCCTGGGTGATGCCATAGGCTGAAAATCGGGTGTTGGCGGGCGTCACATCGGCGCTGTCGTCCGCACGGGACGGGATGATGCGCGCCGGAATGCCCACCGCCGTGGCCCCGGCCGGCACGGGCTTGATGACCACCGCGTTGCTGCCGATCTTGGCGCCGTCGCCCACCACAAAACCGCCCAGCACCTTGGCGCCCGCACTCACCACCACATTCTTGCCCAGCGTGGGGTGGCGCTTGGTGCCCTTGTAGAGCGAGGTGCCGCCCAGTGTGACGCCCTGGTAAATGGTGCAGCCGTCGCCGATTTCGGCCGTCTCGCCCACCACCACGCCCATCGCGTGGTCAAAAAAGACCCGCTCACCAATTTTGGCGCCGGGATGAATCTCGATGCCCGTGAGCCAGCGGCCGATGTGCGAAACAAAGCGCCCCAGCCACTTGAAGCCGCGCGTCCAGCACGCATGCGCGAGCCGGTGCAGCACGATGGCGTGCAGGCCCGGGTAACAGGTCAACACCTCCCAGGTGCTGCGCGCCGCGGGGTCGCGCTCAAGAATGCACTGGATGTCGGATCGCAAGCGGTTGAACATGACTTTGGGTAATGTCGGAATGACCCAAGTCTAGCGTTTTGGGCCCTGGGCTGCTTCGCCCATGGCCTTGGCCACGCCCCTGAGAATGTGAATCTCTTCCTGCGTCAGCGCGGCGCGGTTGAAGAGCTGGTTCAAGCGTGGCATGAGCTTCTTGGGCGCGGCCGGATCGAGAAAGCCGATGGCCACCAGCGCTTCTTCCCAGTGCGCCAGCATGCCGCTTACGGCGCGCGCATCGGCCAGCCTGGGCGTGGCCGTGGCCGACTGCACCGTGAAACCGCCCAGGGCCAAGCGCCATTCATAGGCCACTACCTGCACGGCCGCCGCCAGGTTCAGCGAACTGAACGACGGGCTGGTCGGAATGCTCAGCGCCACATGGCAGCGGTACACGTCTTCGTTGGCCATGCCAAAACGCTCGGAGCCGAACAGAAACGCCATGCCACCCCCCAAATCAAGAGCATTTTTGACTTCTTCCCCCTGCCCATTCTCAATAGTTTGCTCCTTTTTTAGAAGCAAATCAAAATGCTCGCGCGGCGTGCGCGTGGGCGGGCCGAAGTCGCGCGGCGTCATGGCGGTGGCACACAGGTGGCTCATGCCGTCCAGCGCCTCGTCCAGCGTGGCGACGATGCGTGCGTTGTGCAGCACGTCCAGCGCGCCGCTGGCCCGCTGGATGGTTTCCTCGCGCCGCAGCACATTGGCCCAGCGCGGCGCCACCAGCACCAGGTCGTCAAAACCCATGACTTTCATGGCCCGCGCAGCGGCGCCCACGTTGCCGGCGTGGCTGGTATGAATGAGGATGAAACGCGTCTTCATGGGGTGTGATTGTCTCAGTGCCCCGCGCCACACCGACACGCCCGGTCACCCCGGCGCGGTTTTCGTGGGAAAATCAGCCCATCCCCGCCCGCATCGCCGGTGCGGCCGCCCTGTGGTTTTGCCCACGCGTTCTTCCCAACACAATATGTCGTCCCCCAATCTGCATCCCATGCTCAACGTGGCCGTGAAGGCCGCCCGTGCCGCCGGCGCCATCATCAACCGCGCCGCGCTCGACGTGGAGTCGGTCCGCATTTCACAAAAACAGGTCAATGATTTCGTCACCGAAGTCGACCATGCCGCCGAGCAGACCATCATCGAAACCCTGCTCACCGCCTACCCCGGCCACGGCATCCTGGCCGAAGAATCGGGCAGCACGCACGGCGCGAAAGATTCGGAATGCGTGTGGATCATCGATCCGCTGGACGGCACCACCAACTTCATCCACGGCTTCCCGGTCTATTGCGTGAGCATTGCGCTGGCCGTGCGCGGCAAGATCGAGCAGGCCGTCATTTACGACCCCAGCCGCAACGACCTCTTCACCGCCACCAAGGGCCGCGGCGCCTACATGAACGACCGCCGCCTGCGCGTGAGCAAACGCATCCGGCTGCAGGAATGCCTGATCTCCACCGGCTTTCCGTTCCGCCCCGGCGACAACTTCAACCTGTACCTGCGCATGATGTCCGAGATCATGCCGCGCACCGCCGGCCTGCGCCGCCCGGGCGCCGCCGCGCTTGACCTGGCCTATGTGGCCGCGGGGTTCACCGACGCCTTCTTTGAAAACGGCCTGCAGCCCTGGGACATGGCCGCGGGCTCGCTGCTCGTGACCGAAGCCGGCGGCCTGATCGGCAACTTCACCGGCGAGCCTGATTTCCTCGACCAGAAAGAATGCCTGGCCGGCAGCCCGCGCATCTACGGCCAGCTCGTGCCCATCCTGTCCAAATACAGCAAGTTCGCCACCGCCGGCGAAAAAGCTGCCGTGCGCCAGACCATGACGCTGCACGGCACGCCTGGTGCGGCCGCCGCCCCCGCGGCCGACGAAGCGGTGGCCAGCCCCACCCCCGAAGAAGACCCGCCGCGCTGACCATCCAAACCGGTGGCGACATGGCCAAACGTCATGCTGGGTCCGTGGGGGAAGCCAGCGCCGGAACACCGGCACGGCGGCGAAGGAATCTTGCCAAATTTTGCCAAACTGACTAAGCTTGCGCCATGGGCACCATGAACATTTCCCTGCCAGACACACTCAAGTCCTTCGTCGATGAGCAAGTAGGCCAGCGTGGGTACGGCACCAGCAGCGAATATGTGCGCGAACTGATTCGAAAAGACCAGGATCGCCTGCATTTGCGCGACCTGTTGCTCAAGGGCGCCAGTTCCAGGGCAGCTGCGCCAGCCGACGAGGCCTATTTCACAGCGCTGCGCGAGCGCGTCCAATCTGGCACAAAACCCATCGCTCGCGGGTGAAAGTCAAACCCGTCATCCCGCGTGTATTGGCAAATCGGGATGTCGATGAAGCCATCCGTCACTACCTGGATCACGATGCGGCGCCAGCCGCATTGGGGTTGATTGATGCGCTGGAGCAAGCCTACGCTCATATCAGCAAGCATGGGGCCACCGGCTCACCCCGCTATGCCCACGAATTGAACCTGCCTGGCCTGCGCTTCTGGCCGCTGACGCGCTACCCCTACCTGGTCTTTTATATTGAGCGGGACGACCATATCGACGTGTGGCGTGTGCTGCACGGTCAGCGCGATATTCCCGCGTGGATGCATCCACCGAACGAGCCCTGAAGGTCTTGATCAAGGCACCATCGTTTGGCGCGTTGCCCCCATCTGAACCCGACGCCCACGGGTTCTTCCTTTCGGGCAATGGATACAAGTCATGCCACGATAATCCCGACATATCCGGCGCCGACCGTTCCGCGCAATGTGCAAGCCCACGTCAACCATTGATGCGACCCGACACTTCAACACCCTTCATGCCGAACGCCGAACGCTCAGCCCACACCCCCATGATGCAGCAGTATCTGGGCCTCAAGGCAGACTTCCCCGGCACCCTGCTGTTCTACCGCATGGGGGATTTTTACGAGCTGTTCTACGCCGACGCCGAGAAGGCCGCGCGGCTGCTCGACATCACGCTCACGCGGCGCGGGCAGTCGGCGGGCGAGCCGGTGGTGATGGCGGGCGTGCCCTTTCATTCGGTTGAGACCTATCTCGCGCGGCTGGTTAAGCTCGGTGAATCGGTGGCCCTTTGCGAGCAGGTGGGCGACGTGGCCACGGCCAAGGGCCCGGTCGAGCGCAAGGTGGTGCGGGTCGTCACCCCCGGCACGCTGACCGACGCCGCGCTGCTCAACGACAAAACCGAATCCCTGCTGCTGGCCGTGCACCAGGGCCCGCGCAACCGCTGCGGCCTGGCGTGGCTCAGCGTCACGCAGGCGCAGCTGCAACTGGCCGAATGCGCGGGCGACGCGCTCGAAGGCTGGATCGCCCGCATCGGCCCCAGCGAGCTGATCTACAGCGCCGAGGTGTCGCCCGCGTTCGAGCAGCGCCTGCAGGCCGCCTGCGCGGGCGCGCCGCTGGCGCCGCGCCCCGCCTGGCAGTTTGACAGCGCGCTGGGCGAGCGCCGCCTGCTCGAACACCTGCACGCGGCCAGCCTGTCGGCCTGGGGCGCCGACGCGCTGGCGCACGCGCACGCCGCAGCCAGCGCCCTGCTCGGGTACGCCGAGCACACGCAGGGGCGCGCGCTCTCGCACGTGCAGGCGCTGCAGGTGCAGCGCGACGACGAACAGATCGATCTGCCCCTGACCACCCGACGCAACCTTGAGCTGGTGCAAACCCTGCGCGGCGAAGACGCGCCCACGCTGTTCTCGCTGCTCGACACCTGCCTGACCGGCATGGGCAGCCGCCAGCTCAAGCGCTGGCTGCTCGAACCCCGGCGCGACCGCGCCGACGCCCTGCAGCGTCTGGGCGCCATCGCCGAGCTGCGCGCCGGGCTCGGGCCAAGCTTGCGCGCCCGGCTCAAGGGCACCAGCGACGTGGAGCGCATCACCGCCCGCGTCGCGCTGCGCCAGGTGCGCCCGCGTGAACTGGTGGCGTTGCGCCAGACACTACAGTTATCAGAGCAAACTATGACCGATTGGCGGGGGCAATCGGAACTTTTGACTGATATTTCTGCCGATTTGCAGCCCCCCGCCGGTTGCGCCGCCCTGCTGGCCCGCGCCATCCAGGACGAGCCCGCCAGCCTGGTGCGCGAAGGCGGCGTGATCGCCACCGGCTTCGACGCCGAACTGGACGAACTGCGCGCCATCCAGGACAACTGCGACGGCTTTTTGCTCGACCTGGAGGTGCGCGAACGCGCCCGCACCGGCATCGCCAACCTGCGCGTGCAGTTCAACAAGGTGCACGGCTTCTACATTGAGGTCACACAAGGCCAGGCCGCCAAGGTGCCCGACGACTACCGCCGCCGCCAGACCCTCAAGAACGCCGAGCGCTTCATCACCCCCGAACTCAAGGCCTTTGAAGACAAGGCCCTGAGCGCCCAGGAGCGCGCCCTGGCCCGCGAAAAATGGCTGTACGAACAGGTGCTGGACGCGCTGCAACCCCACATCGGCCCGCTCACCCGGCTGGCGCGCGCGCTGGCCACGCTGGACGCGCTGTGCGCCCTGGCCGAACGCTCGCTCACCCTGAACTGGTGCGCGCCCCAGTTCGTGAAAGAACCCTGCATCGAGATCACCCGCGGCCGCCACCCGGTGGTCGAGGCGCGGCTGGCCGAAACCCACGGCGCGGGCAGCGCCCGGGGCGCGGCGGGCGGCTTCATCGCCAACGACACCGCGCTCGGCCCCAAAACGCGCATGCAGGTCATCACCGGCCCCAACATGGGCGGCAAATCCACCTACATGCGGCAGGTGGCCGTGATCGTGCTGCTGGCCAGCATCGGCAGCCACGTGCCCGCCGACGCCTGCCGCCTCGGGCCGATCGACGCCATCCACACCCGCATCGGCGCCTCGGACGACCTGGCCAACGCGCAGTCCACCTTCATGCTCGAGATGACCGAGGCCGCGCAGATCCTGCACAGCGCCACGCCCCACAGCCTGGTGCTGATGGACGAAATCGGCCGCGGCACCTCCACCTTTGACGGCCTGGCGCTGGCCAGCGGCATCGCCACCCACCTGCACGACCGCACCCGCGCCTTCACACTGTTTGCCACGCACTACTTCGAGCTGACCGAATTCCCCGCCTCCCACCACGGCGCGATCAACGTGCACGTGAGCGCGGCCGAAGCCGGCGCCGACATCGTCTTCCTGCACGAAATCCAGCCCGGCCCGGCCAGCCGCAGCTACGGCATCCAGGTGGCGCGGCTGGCGGGCGTCCCCGCGGCCGTGCTGCACCATGCGCGCCACGCGCTGGCCGCGCTCGAAACCCAGCAAAGCGAAAGCCGCGCCCAGGTCGATCTGTTTGCGCCGCCCCCCGCCGCCCAGGCCGCCGCCCCCAGCGCCGTCGAAGCCGCGCTGTCCACCCTCGACCCCGACACCCTGAGCCCGCGCGACGCCCTCGACGCGCTGTACCGGCTCAAGAAAATGCAGCATAGGGACGGCTGAACACGCGGCCCGGCCGACGCATTCCCCCACCCCCTTGACGCCCCTCATTTCATGCCGCATGATGGCATGAAGTTGTGCAAGGAGAAGCCATGCTCAAGGAAGTGGGCGCCAGCGGCCAGATCTCGCTGGGCAAAAAATACGCGGGGCAGTTGTTTGACCTCGTGTCCCACCCCGATGGTCGTCTGGAACTGGTGCCCATGAAGGCCGTGCCCGCGGTGCAAGAAGAAGCTTCGGCCTACCGCATCGGCGACGGCTGGCTCAGCCCCGAGCGTCTGGCCCGGCGCAAGGCAGCTGCCGGGCGCAGCGCCAGCGAACTGGACGCCGCACGCCAGCAATGGGAGGCACAAAACCGCGATGCCATTGAAGCCATGAACCAGCGCATGACCCAGGTTGGCTCGATGGGCACGCGCATTCATGCATGGCGCCAGGCCAAGGCTTGAGCCGCCCATGGCCCAGTTTGACGTCTACCCCAACCCCATCGAAGCGCTGCGGCCCTCCCACCCTTATGTGGTGCAGGTCCAGAGCGGTTTTCTGGCGCGCCCCGTGGCGGTCATCACCGTGCCGCTGGCCCGGCTCACCCCCGGCAGCGAGCCCGTGGCCGTTTTAACCCCCCGCCTGGAGGTCGCTGACGAAGCCCTGGTGCTGGAAACACTGGGCATCGCCTCATTCGACCCCGGCGAACTGCGCGGCCCCGTCGGCAACCTGCGCGCGCAAGCCGACGCCATCTGGTCCGCCCTGGACTACGCCCTGCACGGCTACTGAACCCCACCCCCATGACCCCCCAACAATTCATCGCCCAATGGGGCCCCGGCGGCGCCGGCTACGCGCTCAACGAACGCCAGGGCGCGCAGGCGCACTTCATGGACCTGTGCGCCTTGCTGGGCGTGCCCACCCCCGGCAGCACGGGCGACTACCTTTTTGAGCAAGACACCCTGGTGCTGGCATGGTGGGGAAGATTGAGCAACTGGCCTCAGATCCCTTTGGGGCCAGCAACGTGAAGAAGCTGACCGGCCGCGAGGGCTATCGGCTTCGCGTGGGTGACTGGCGAGTGATTTACGAGGTTCATGGCGACAGGCTGGTCATTCTGGTGCTGGCGGTCGCCCCACGTGGAGGTGCCTACAAATGACCGGAATCCAGTTCATTGAACGCAACGGGCGGCGCGAATATGCGGTGGTGCCCATGCCGCTGTTTGCGCGCATGGCCGCGTTGCTGGAAGACCTTGACGACGAGGCGCTGTACGACAGGGCCAAGGCAGCCGACGCCGGTTTGCACATCCCCGCCGAGGTGGCCCACGCCATGTTGGGCGGCACGCATCCTGTCAAGGCCTGGCGCGAGCACCGGGGTCTGACGCAAGAGGCGCTGGCCGCCAAAGCCGCCATCAGCACCGCCTATCTGTGCCAGATCGAAACCGGCAAGCGCCAGGGCTCCGTCAAAACGCTCAAGACGCTGGCCCAAGCCCTGGGGCTGACGCTGGACGATCTGCAATACTGAGCGCTGAGCGGCACGGTCGTCCCGCCCGTCCCGCCCGTTTCATTGGCCAAATTCAAAACTCCCATGACCTACTGCGTTGCCATCAAGCTCGATGCCGGGCTCGTTTTTTTGTCGGACTCGCGCACCAACGCGGGGCTGGACCAGATCAGCACCTTTCGCAAGATGATCGTCTATGAGAAGCCGGGCGACCGCTTCATGGTGCTGCTGTCGGCGGGCAACCTGAGCATTTCGCAGTCGGTGCGCGAGATCTTGCAGGTCGAGCAGATCAAGGACACCGAAAGCGGCGAGGCCGTCACCATCTGGAACGCCAAAAGCATGTTCGACGCCGTGCGCGTGCTGGGCGCGGCGGTGCGCCGGGTGTACGAGCGCGACGCGGCTTCGCTGCGGCAGGCGGGTGTGGAGTTCAATGTGTCGCTGATCTTCGGCGGGCAGATCCAGGGCGAGGGCATGCGGCTGTTTCAGGTGTATTCACCCGGCAACTTCATCGAAGCCACGCCCGAGACGCCGTATTTCCAGGTGGGCGAGTCCAAATACGGCAAGCCCGTGCTCGACCGCGTGATCACGCCCGCCACGCCGCTCAACGAAGCTGCCAAGTGCGCGCTGGTGTCGATGGATTCCACGCTCAAGTCCAACCTGTCGGTGGGCCTGCCGCTGGACATGGTGGTGTACGAGGCCAACCGCTTCCAGACCGACAAGGTGGTCTGCATCGACGAGAACAACCCTTATTTCCAGATGCTGCACGGCAGCTGGGGGCAAAAGCTGCGCGAGGTGTTCGACAGCATCGAAGACCCGGTGTGGGACGGCGCCGCCACCGACATCCCCCTGATGGCCGCGCTGGGCCGCGCCAAGCCGCTCAAGAAGATCACCACGCCCGACGAGAAGCTGATTTGAGCCTGATCGTCTTCTCGCACGCCAACAGCTTCCCGGCGGGCACCTACAACGTGCTGTTCAAGAGCCTGCGCGCGCGCGGCTTCACGGTGCGCGCGGTGGACAAATTTGGCCACGATCCGCAATACCCCGTCACCAACAACTGGCCGCGCCTGGTGCAGCAACTGGCCGACTTTGCCGAGGCCGAGGTGCAAAAGGCGGGCGAGCCGGCGTTTCTGGTGGGGCATTCGCTGGGCGGGTTTTTGAGCCTGATGTGCGCGGCGCGCCACCCGCAGCTGGCCCGCGGGGTGTTGCTGGTCGATTCGCCCATCTTGGGCGGCTGGCGCGCCACCACGCTGGGCATGATCAAGCGCACGCAACTGGTGGGCGCGGTGTCGCCCGGCGCGGTGAGCCGCCAGCGGCGCGAGCGCTGGCCCGACGCCGACGCCGCACGCGAACATTTCCGCCACAAAAAAGCGTTTGCCAAATGGGAACCGCAGGTGCTGGACGACTACATCCGCCACGGCACGCGCACGCACGCTGGCGAGTGCGTGCTGGCCTTTGACCGCGCCATCGAGACCGCCATCTACAACACCCTGCCCGACAACCTGGACCGGTTGATCCGCCGCCACCCGCTCAAATGCCCGGTGGCTTTTGTGGGCGGGCGCCAGTCGGCCGAGATGAAACAGGTGGGCATGACCATGACCCAGCGCGTGATCGGCGCGGGCACGGGCACGGGCAAGGAAACGCTGGGCCGCATCATGATGCTGGACGGCAGCCATCTGTTTCCGATGGAAAAACCCCTGGCCACGGCCGCGGCCATTGAGGCTTCGCTGCGCAACCTCGGGGCCTGATACGGCTTCGCCTTCAAACGTATAACTTCGTTGGTTCGCCTTGCCGTGCTACAGCACTGTCTGCGGCTCCCGCCTTGTTCTACGCTTGAAGGCAAAACCGTATGCGGCGGGGGGTCGGCTCAGTTGCGGACGATTTCGCCGGTTTTGGGGTCGAACCGCAGCAACCGCACTTCGCCGTTCTTGCCGGGGAAGTCTTCAAACGCAGCGCGCACCAGGTAGGGCACGAGGTTGGGCAGGTCGCCAATGTCGCCCTCATAAAGGGCGGTGGAATCGAACACGGTGCGGGCCGGGCCCGGCGGGCCACTGGCGATTTCCACCAGCTTGACCTGCAGGCGGCTGATCTGCAGGGTGCGCGTGACAATGCGGTCGCCCACGTAGCGCGGGCCGTAATAGTCGGGGCCCCAGTAACCCGGGTAAACATTGCCCCGGCGGGTGCGGTAGGCCGGATACCAGATCAGCGGCGGGTTCACGTAAACGGGTTCAACGTATTTTTGCTTGCGTTGCGAGCCTGCGGCCGTCACATCGACCAGAAAACGCCCGGCCTGCCCGGCGGGTGCGAGTTTGAGGCCTTCGCTTTCGAGTTCGGCGCTGACATAGCGTTCGTAGGTGGCCTGCTCCAGTTCGCCCAGCGCGCCGGGCTTGACCAGAAAGCTGAACGTGGCCCCGGTCGCATCGGCGGGCCAGGCGTTGAAGTTGGTCACCTTGGTGGTGATCGGCGTGGTGCAGGCGGCCAGCAGCGCCAGCGCGGCCGCGGCCAGCCCGGCGCGCAAAAGCGCGGGCAGCCGCGCACTGAACTGGCGAGCCAGCGGGGCAGAGAAGTTCATGGGGTGCATCACCTTTGCATTATCGGCCGGGCGGGCAATTCCACACCGTTTGTCGCGGCATCGCCTGCAAAGTTTTGCCTGCAGATGTATCGGCCTGCAACCCGTGCATACGGTTTCGCATTCAAGCGTAGGACAAGGCGGGAGCCGCAGACAGTGCTGTAGCACGGCAAGGCGAACCCACGCAGTGATACGTTTGAAGGCGAAGCCGTATCAGGCGGCCCATTGCACCGCGCCGCTCCATGCGGTGCCCAGCACCACCACGCCAAACGCAATGCGGTACCACGCAAAGGGCACGAAACTGTGGGTGGCGATGTAGCGCAGCAGCCAGCGCACGCACAGCCACGCGCTCAAGAACGAAAACAACAAGCCCACGGCGAACAGCGGCACGTCGGCCATGGAGAGCAGCGCGCGCTCCTTGTACAGGCTGTAGGCGCCGGCACCGATCAGCGTGGGCATGGCCAGAAAGAACGAAAAGTCGGTGGCCGCGGTGCGCGACAGCCCCAGCAGCATGCCGCCGATGATGGTGGCGCCGCTGCGGCTGGTGCCCGGGATCATGGCCAGGCATTGCACCAGCCCCACTTTCAGCGCATCGAGCGGCGTCATGGCCTCCACGTTGTTCACGCGCACCACGGCGCGCGGCCGCCCGCCCCGGGCCCAGCCTTCGGCCCACAAAATGACGAAGCCACCGAGGATGAAGGTGCTGGCCACCACCACCGGGGTGAACAAATGCGCCTTGATGGCCTTGCCGAACAGCAGCCCCAGCACCACGGCCGGCACAAAGGCAATCAGCACGTTGATCACAAAGCGGCGGGACTGCTCAGAGCTGGGCAGCGTCACCAGCGTGGCGTGGATCTTTTGCCAGTACACCAGGATGACGGCGAAGATCGCGCCGGTCTGGATGGCAATGTCGAACACCTTGGCCTTTTCGTCGTCAAAGCCCAGCAGCGCGCCGGCCAGAATCAGATGCCCGGTGCTCGATATGGGCAAGAACTCGGTCAACCCCTCGACCACTCCCATGAGGGCGGCCTTCACCAGCAACACAATGTCCACAAACACTCCTTGAACGCGGGTGGATTATCCCCGCGCCAGCGCAGCGGGTGAATGGAGGCGCCTTCTGCTCAACGCGCCACGGGGTTGAGTTGCAGCACCAGCGCCCCCGGCACCACCTTGAACGCTCCGGGCTGGTAGCCCCAGCCCGCGGCGGTTTGGAGGTCGTCTTGCGACAGCCGGTGCACCACAAAGTCGTGCAGCAGGTTTTCGGTCAGCAGGCCGCCCAGCCGGTTGGCCTGGCGCTGGTAGGCCGGGGGCACGCCCGGCACCTGCACGCCCTCGGCGCGCACATCGGTCAGCCGCACGGTGTGGTCAGAAGGCTCAAAGCGCAGGGCGTAGCTCAGGTCGAGCGTGCCGGCAAACTCCCGCGCTCCCAGCAAGAAGCTGCCCGTGGAATAGTTGAACTGCGTGGCGATGCGGTTGGACTCGGGCAGCAGCGTGACCTGGGGCGCGCTGATGGCCACGTCAAACACCTCCAGGTAGCGGCGGTTGAGCGGAAACTGCCGCGCGATGATTTCCCCCAGCCGCGCCTCACTGATCCTGACCGTGCGCTCGCCCGGGCTGAGCGCCGCGCAGGCCCCCAGCAGCGCGGCCACCACCCCGCCCAGCAGCGCCATCGCCACCCAGCGCCTGGCCACGCGTCCCGAAATGAATCGCCTTGAAATCTGCATGACATCCTCCCGTGTAGAGCCGCTCATCCGCGCGTTCATTATTCGTAGCGCAGCGCCTGGATCGGCAACAGCCGCGACGCCCGCCGCGCCGGATAAAACCCGAAGAACACGCCCACAAAAGCCGAGAACCCGGCCGACAGCCCGATCGACGCCAGCGTCATGCTGACCTGCCAGCCCGCAAACTGCCCGACCGCCCAGGTGGCCACGGCGCCCAGCAGCACGCCGATGGCGCCGCCGATCAGGCTCAGCGTCACGGCCTCGATCAGAAACTGCGCCAGGATGTCGCGCCCGCGCGCGCCCACGGCCATGCGCAGCCCGATCTCGCGGGTGCGCTCGGTCACGCTCACCAGCATGATGTTCATGATGCCGATGCCGCCGATCACCAGGCTGATGCCGGCCACCGCCGCCAGCAGCAGCGTCATGATGCGGCTGGAGGCCTCCTGCGCCTGCAAAATCTCGGTCAGGTTGCGGATGGAAAACGGGTCGTCGGCGCCCGGCTGCACCTTGAAGCGCTGGCGCAGCAGTTCCTTGATGTTGTCTTCAGCCAGCTTCATGCTCTGGCCTTCGCGCACCTTGACGCTGATCGCGCTCACCCGCTTGAGCTTGCCGCCGGTGCCGCCCTGGATGCGGTTGCGGTAGGTGCTGATGGGCACGATCACCACATCGTCCTGGTCCTGCCCCATGGAGTTTTGCCCCTTGCGCGCCAGCACGCCCACCACGGTGACCGGCACCTTCTTCACCCGGATCACCTGGTCCAGCGGGTCGGTGTCGCCAAACAGTTGCTGCGCCACGGTCTGGCCGATGATGGCCACCTTGGCCGAGCCCTGCACTTCAGCGGCTTCAAACAGCCGGCCGTCGGCCAGCGGCCATTCGCGGGCTTCCAGGTAATCGTTGGTGCTGCCGAACACCGACGTGCTCCAGTTGGTGTTGCCCACCACCACCTGCGCGCCAGTGCGCGAGCTGGGCGCAGCCACCTGCACCTCGGGCACTTCGCGCGCAATGGCCAGCGCGTCGTCTTCCGTCAGGCCCTGCCCGGTTTGCGCGCCCAGCCGCACGCCGCCGGCCGTCACGCCGCCCGGCAGCACCAGCATGATGTTGGAGCCCAGGCCCTTCATCTGCTCCTGCACACGCTCGGTGGCACCGCGGCCCACGGCGATCATGGTGATCACCGCCGCCACGCCGATGATGATGCCCAGCATCGTGAGGATGGAGCGCAGCGTGTTGGCGGCCAGCGCCCGCAGCGCCGAACGCAGCGCGGCCAGCGTGTTCATGCGCTGGCCTCCGCCCGGACGGTGGACTGGCGGACATCCTCCACGATGTGCCCGTCCTTGAACACGATCTTGCGGCGCGCCCAGGCGGCCACGTCGGACTCGTGGGTGACGATCACCACCGTCATGCCCTGGGCGTTGAGGTCGGTCAGCAGTTGCATGATGTCCTCGCTGGTCTGTGAATCGAGCGCGCCGGTGGGTTCGTCGGCCAGGATCAGTTGCGGCTGGTTCACCAGCGCCCGCGCAATGGCCACGCGCTGCTGCTGTCCGCCCGAGAGTTCGGCCGGGGTGTGGGCAAAGCGCTCGCCCAGGCCCACGCGCTGCAGCGCGGCCATGGCGCGCTGGCGGCGCTCGGCGCCCCTGACCCCGGCATAGACCATGGGCAGCTCCACATTTTCCAGCGCGCTGGTGCGCGGCAGCAGGTTGAACTGCTGGAACACAAAGCCGATGCGCCGGTTGCGGATGCCGGCCAGCGCGTCCTGCGCCATGCCCTGCACGGCTTCGCCGGCCAGCCGGTATTCGCCCGAGGTGGGCAAGTCCAGACAGCCCAGGATGTTCATCAGCGTCGATTTGCCCGAGCCCGAAGCCCCCATGATGGCCACAAACTCACCGTCGGCAATGTCCAGCGACACGCCGCGCAGGGCGTGCACCGTCTGCTCGCCCATGACGTAGGTCTTGACCAGCGCGCGGGCTTCGATGAGATGGGCCATCAGAACGGCAGCCTCGGGCCGCCCAGCGGCCTTGCCCCGCCCGGCGCCGACCCGGGCGCCACGGTGCCGGTGATGACGACCGCGCCTTCCTTCAGATCGGCCGCCTCGGGCGCGTTGGGGCCCACCAGCAGTTCGGTGGCGGTGCCGTCGGTGATGCCCAGCCGCACATTGAAGGCGCGCGGCTTGCCGTCGCCTCCCAGCAGGTAAATGCGGCCGCGGGTGCTTTGGCGCCCGGCCAGTTCGGCCAGCAGCGCGGCGTATCGGGGCTTTTGTTCGGGCGTGAGCAGGTCGCCCACGCGGGCGCGCACCTCGACGCTGATGCGCTCGCGCGCCCGGGCCCGCTCGTCGGCGGGCAGCTCGCGCAGCTGCATGAAGCGCGGCCGCACGTCGGCGTAGATGGCGTCCACCTTTTCGGCCTGCGTGGGCGTCATGGCCAGTTCGGCCACCACGCGGTTGCGGAACTCGGTGGCCGGGTTGCCGCTGCCCGCGGCCACGGCCGGGGCCGCCCTGGCCGCAGACGCGCCCGCCGCAGGTGCCGGTGCGGCGGGTGCGGCGGGTGGCGACGG
>PHCI01000016.1 GCA_002842205.1 Betaproteobacteria bacterium HGW-Betaproteobacteria-3
GTCACGGCGTCGGCGCTGACCATGCTCACTTGCGCCACCACGGTGCCGTAGCGGGTGTAGGGGAAGGTTTCGAGCTTGACGGTGGCCATTTGCCCGGCGTTCACAAAGCCGATGTCCAGGTTGGCGATGGCCACTTCGGCGCTGACGCTGGGGCTGTCGGGCACCACGATCATCAGGGGCTGGGCCGGGGTGACGACGCCGCCCACCGAGTGGATGGCCAGTTGCTGGACGACGCCGGCCACGGGGGCGGTGAGTTGAGTGAGGCGTTCGCGTTGGCGTGCCTTGGTGTCTTCGGCGATGAGTTGCTGTTGGCGGGTGCGGGCCTGGGCGTGGCGTTCGCCCAGCTGGCGTTGGGTTTCGGCGCGCAAGGCGGCCCGGGTCTGTTGGGTTTCGTGGCGCGCCGATTGCGCTTCGGCCAGGCGGGCGCGCTGGGTGGCCAGGTCTTGTTCGAGTTCGACGCGTTCGCGGGTTTTGTCCTGGGTGGCGTGGCCGGAGATGTAGCCCTGGTCCACCAGGCGCTGGAAGTCGGCTTCGCGTTGGCGTGCCATGGGCACGGTGGCTTCGAGTTTGGCGATGGCGGCTTGCACGGTGGCCGCTTCAGCCTGGCGGCGCTCGGCTTCGGCGTCGAGTTTGGCCAGTTTGGCGCCAATGTCTTGCCATTCGGCCTGCAGCAGGGCGCGGGTGGCGGCGTCGGCGTCCGGGGGCAGGCTGGGCGGGTGGCCGCTGGCCAGGGCCGGGAGCAGAGCGGCGGTGCGCTGCGCTTCGCTGGCCGCGGCCTGCAGTTGCTCTTGCACGTTGGCGGTGTCGGCGCGGGCCATGGTGGGGTCCAGCTCCACCAGCACCTGGCCGGCCTGGACGCGGTCGCCGTCCTTGACCCGCACGCTTTTGACGACGCTGGTTTCCAGCGGCTGGATGACTTTGGTGCGGTCGCTCACGATGATGCGGCCCGGGGCCGCGGCCACGATGTCGATCTGGCCGAACACCGCCCAGGCCAGGCGGCGCGGCGCCGGGGGTGGTGACAGGGGTTGTCATGCGGGGTGCCTTTTGCATTTATACGCTTCGGACGTATAGTCTTCTCGATGTACACCATCGGTGGAAACGCCCACTTTCGTGCGCCTGGCGGCGGCCGTGTGGAGCGATGCCGAATTGATGGAGTTCAAGTTGTGGCTGGCGGCGAACCCCTTGGCGGGCGATGTCATCCCCGGTGCGGGCGGCTTGCGCAAGCTGCGCTGGTCGCGCCCCGGCATGGGCAAGCGCGGCGGCGCCCGGGTGATCCATTTCAATCAATTGCCCAATGGGGTGATTGCTTTGCTGATGGTCTATACCAAGGCCAAATTCGACAACCTGCCGCCCGCGTTTCTGTTGCAGTTGAAGAAGGAGTTTGAAGATGACTAAGCCCAAGCCCGATCTCGAGATGGAAAAATTCCAGGCCGATTTGCTGCAATCGGTGCGCGAGTACAAGGCGGGAAAGTTTGCGCGCAAGACCGAAGTCACCCCGACCGACGCGCTGCAGGCACGGACGCGCATGGCGTTGTCGCAATCCCAATTTGCCAAGCTGCTGGGCGTGTCGGTGCGCACCCTGCAGGAATGGGAACAAGGCCGCAAGAAGCCCACGGGCGCGGCGCAAACGCTGCTGCGCGTGGCGGTGCGCACGCCCGAGGCGCTGCTGAACCTACCGTAAGCCGGGCGGCTGTTCATGCGTCGCACGCGGGTGCGGCGGCGCTGCCGTCCTGCATGCGCCACAGGTGGGCCATGCGCAGGATGGGATGGGATGCGCCCCCCCCCCGCTGGGCGAACATGTTGAAGGCCGCAACACAAGGGCTGCCGTTGCTTGGGATTCCACAGGGTTTTCGCAATCGGCAGGAGTTGCTGGAGTTGCTGGAGTTGCTGGAGTTTGGTGTGTCGTGCGCTGCAAAAAGCATGACACATCCGTGCGGCCTTTGCACAGGATGACCTGTCAACATTGACACGCAGGGGAGCCATTTGGCTTGCCCGACCGCTCGGGCGCGCGCAAACCGGTTTGCAGGCATTTTATTGAACAAATTGGCCTTTAGCCCCCGTCAATAGGTCATAGTTTGCTATTGATTAAGGACTATTCTGACCCGGATCGAAAGCCCGACGCCACCCCCGCGCTCGTTCTCTCGTGCCGTCGAAGTGGGCGCATCCCGCTTGGCATGGCGTGCCCCTCCCCCAGCTTTACGCAGTTTTACCCAACCGACACCCGGGCGGAAACCGGCGCTGGTTAAGGTCACGTCTTCAAGCCCGGCCCGGGGTCATGGCTTGACGGTGATGTGCCGCGTGGTTACATTACTAACCAATCAGTCATTAACCCGATGTCCCTGTCCCAATTCATCAGCGCCAAAAAGGCGGATGTCACCGCCAAGCGCGAGCGCCGCAAGGAAGCGCGCCCGGGCGAGCTGCTGGACGCCGCGCTGGACCTGTTCGTGGAAAAAGGCTTTGCCGCCACCCACGCCGAAGAGGTGGCCAAGCGCGCCGGGGTGTCCAAGGGCACGCTGTTCCTGTACTTCCAGACCAAGGAAGACCTGTTCAAAGCCGTGGTGCGGGCCAACATTTCGGGCCGTTTCCAGGAATGGAACGACGAACTCGCCCATTACGAAGGCAGCACACCGGCGCTTTTGCGCCACTTCGTGACCGCCTGGTGGGAGCGTGTGGGCGCCACCCGCGCCTCGGGCATCACCAAGCTGATGATGAGCGAGGCCCGCAACTTCCCCGAGCTGGCGGCGTTTTACCAGCGCGAGGTGGTCGAGCCCGGGCAAGACCTGGTGCGCCGCATCCTGCAGCGCGGCGTGGACCGCGGCGAGTTCCGCCCCATGGACACGAACCAGACGGTGTATTGCGTACTGGCGCCGATGATCTTCCTCATGATCTGGAAGCACTCGGTGGGCGCCTGCGTCAACTCGGCCCACCTGCTGGTGCCTGAAGACTACCTGGCCGCCCAGATGGAAACCCTTTTACATGGCGTCTGCCTGCCCCAGGCGGCGGGGGCAGCGCCCATCCCCGAGAACAAAACATGAAGCGCTGGATTGGCTGGTTGGTGGTGGTTCTGGTGGTGGGCCTGATCGGGCTCAGCGTGGTGCGCGCGCTGCAGGCCCGCAAGGCGCAGCAGCAACTGGCCGCCACGCCCGTCAAGGCGCAGACGGTGGTCGAGCTGGCCCCCACCGACGTGGTGCGGGTGCAGCAGCGCGAGCTGGCCGAGGGGCTGCCCATTTCGGGCACGCTGCGGGCCATGAATTCGGCCGTGGTCAAGGCCCGCGTGGCCGGCGAGCTGCAGGGCCTGACGCTGCGCGAGGGCGACACCGTGCGTGCGGGCCAGGTGGTGGCGCGGGTCGACCCTTCGGAATACCAGGCCCGTGTGCGCCAGGCGCAGCAGCAGGCCGATTCGGCCAAGGCGCAGATCGACATTGCCCAGCGCCAGTTTGACAACAACAAGGCGCTGGTGGACCAGGGTTTCATCTCGCGCACGGCGCTGGACGCCTCGGTGGCCAACCTGAGCGCCGCGCAGGCCACCCACAACGCGGCCCTGGCCGCGGTGGACGTGGCCCGCAAGGCGCTGGACGACACCGTGCTGCGCGCCCCCATTGCCGGCACCGTGTCGCAGCGGCTCACCCAACCGGGCGAGCGCGTGGGCATTGACGCCAAGGTCATTGAGATCGTGGACCTGAACCGCCTGGAACTGGAGGCCGCACTCAGCCCCGCCGACGCGCTGAGCGTGAAGGTCGGCCAGATGGCCCAGCTCGATGTCGAAGGCGCACGCGACCGCCCGGGCGCCGCCGGCGCCAGCGTGGCGGCCCGCGTGGTGCGCATCAACCCGAGCGCACAGGCCGGCAGCCGCAGCGTGCTGGTGTATCTGGCGCTCGATGCGGCCACGTCGGCCGGGCTGCGCCAGGGGCTGTTTGCGCAGGGCACCTTGGGCACTGAGCGCAGCACCGCACTGGCCGTGCCGGTGAGCGCCGTGCGCACCGACAAGCCCGAGCCCTACGTGCAAGTGGTGCAAGACCAGAAAATCGTGCACAAGCCCGTGCAGACCGGTGCCCGTGGCAGCAGTGACGGCGAAACCTGGGTGGCGGTCACCGGCCTGGCCGAAGGGGCCACGGCCGTGCGCGCCAGCGCCGGCGCCCTGCGCGAAGGCACGGCCGTGCGCTTCACGCAGGCGGCGCTCGCCGCGCCGACTCCCGCCACCGCCGCCAGCGCACGCAGCGCTCCCTGACATGTGGTTCACCCGCGTCAGTCTCAAAAACCCCGTGTTCGCCACGATGGTGATGCTCGCCATCGTCGTGCTCGGCCTGTTCTCTTACCAGCGGCTCAAGGTTGACCAGTTCCCCAACGTCGATTTCCCCGTGGTGGTGATCACCGCCGAATACCCGGGCGCCTCGCCCGAGATCGTCGAGAGCGAAGTCACCAAGAAGATCGAAGAAGGCGTCAACTCGGTGGCGGGCATCAACGCGCTGACCTCGCGCAGCTTTGAGGGCCAGTCGGTCGTGGTGATCGAGTTCCAGCTGCACATCGACGGGCGCAAGGCCGCCGACGACGTGCGCGAAAAAGTGGGCACCATCCGCCCGCTGTTCCGCGACGAAGTCAAGGAGCCGCGCGTGCTGCGCTTCGACCCGGCCAGCCGCTCGATCTGGTCGCTTGCGGTGTTGCCGGGCGATGCCCCTACCCGCGGCAGCAAGGCAATGACGGCCGTGGAACTGACCAACTGGGCCGACCAGGTGCTCAAGAAGCGGCTGGAAAACGTGCGCGGCGTGGGTTCGGTCACGCTGGTGGGCGGCACCAAGCGCGAGATCAACCTCTACCTCAAGCCCCAGGCCATGGAGGCGCTGGGTGTGTCGGCCGACCAGGTGGTCAACGCCGTGCGCAGTGAAAACCAGGACTTGCCCGTGGGCGCGATCCGCTCGCTGGCCACCGAGCGCGTGGTGCAGATCGACGCGCGCATGCAGCGCCCCGAAGACTTTGGCCGCATCATCGTGGCGCGGCGCAGCGGCACGGCCATCCGGCTCGATCAGGTGGCTTCGGTGTCCGACGGCGCCCAGGAGATCGACACGCTGGCGCTCTACAACGGCGCGCGCACGCTGCTGCTGTCGGTGCAGAAGTCGCAGGACGAGAACACCATCGAGGTGATCGACGGCCTGGTCAAGACCATCGACACCATGAAGGCCGAACTGCCCCCGGGCGTGCGGCTCGAGCCCATCGCCGACGCCGCCCGCCCGATCCGCGTGGCGGTGGACAACGTGCGCCGCACCCTGATTGAAGGCGCGCTGCTGACCATCCTGATCGTCTTCCTGTTCCTGAACTCGTGGCGTTCGACGGTGATCACCGGCTTGACGCTGCCGATCGCGCTGATCGGCACCTTCCTGCTGATGAACATGTTCGGCTTCACCATCAACATGATCACGCTGATGGCGCTGTCGCTCAGCGTGGGCCTGCTGATCGACGACGCCATCGTGGTGCGCGAGAACATCGTGCGGCACGTGCAGATGGGCAAAACGCCCTACCAGGCGGCGCTCGAAGGCACCGAAGAAATCGGGCTGGCCGTGCTGGCCACCACGTTCTCGATCGTGGCCGTGTTCATGCCCATCGGCTTCATGGGCGGCATCATCGGCAAGTTCTTCCACGAATTCGGCATCACCATCGTGGCGGCGGTGCTGATCTCGATGTTCGTGAGCTTCACGCTGGACCCGATGCTGTCGTCCATCTGGCACGACCCGAGCATCGACCACCACGGCCGCCGCACCGCACCGGTGTCGTTCTATGACCGCACCATCGGCCGCGTGACGGGCCTGTTCGAGCGCGCCACCGAAGCCCTGATCGACCTCTACCAGGTGATCCTGCGCTGGTCGCTGGGGCACCGGCTGGTCACGGTGGGCATGGCGGTGGCGGTTTTTGTGACCAGCATTTTCATGGTGCCGCTGCTGGGCACCGAGTTCGTGCCCAAGGCCGACTTTTCCGAAACCACGCTCAACTTCTACACGCCCGTGGGCACCTCGCTGGAAGCCACCGAAGCCAAGGCCCGGCAGGTGGAAAACATCGTGCGCGAGTTTCCCGAGGTGCGCTACACGCTGGCCACCCTCAACACCGGCAACGCGCAGGGCAAGAATTCAGTGGCGCTGTATGTCCGGCTGGTGGACCGCAAGGCCCGCACGCGCAACGTGGACACCATGGCCATGGCGCTGCGCGAACGGCTGCAGCAGGTGCCGGGCATCACGGTCACGCACGTCGGCCTGCTGGACACCGTGGGCGGCAACAAGCAGGTGGAGTTTTCGCTGCAGGGCAGCGACCTGAATGAACTGGAACGCCTGGCGCGGCTGGTGATGGAGAAAATCCGCCCCATCCCCGGTCTGGTGGACCTCGATTCCAGCGTGCGCGACGACAAGCCCACCTATGGCGTGGAGATCCGGCGCGACGCGGCCAGCGACCTGGGCCTGACCACCGGGCAGATCGGCGCGCAGCTGCGCACCCTGGTGGCCGGCACCACCGTGGGCAACTGGCGCGCCCCCGACGACCAGACCTACGACGTCAACGTGCGGCTGGCCCCCACCGCGCGCAACACGCCGCAAGACCTGGAGCGCCTGCCCTTCACCGTCGGCAACAATGCCGATGGCTCGCCGCGCGTGGTGCGGCTCAACCAGATTGCCGCCGTGCGCGAAACCACCGGCCCCAACCAGATCAACCGGCGCGACCTCACGCGCGAAGTGGCCATCAACGCCAACGTGGCCAACCGTTCGGCCGGCGAGGTGTCGGACGACATCCGCAAGGCGCTGGACACCATCAGCTTCCCGCCCGGCTACCGCTACCAGTTCAGCGGCTCCACCAAGAACATGGCCGAGTCGTTTGGCTATGCCATCTCGGCGCTGGCCATGGCCGTCATCTTCATCTACATGATCCTGGCCAGCCAGTTCAGGAGCTTCCTGCAGCCGCTGGCACTGATGACCGCGCTGCCGCTCACGCTGATCGGCGTGGTGCTGGCGCTGCTGATGTTCCGCTCCACGCTGTCGATGTTCTCGGTGATCGGCGTGGTGATGCTCATGGGTCTGGTCACCAAAAACGCCATTTTGCTGGTGGACTTTGCCATCCGTGCGCGCGAGCCGCACACGGCCGAGGACGGCTCGCAAAGCCCCGGCCTGCCGCGCTCCGAAGCCCTGCTGATGGCGGCCAAGGTGCGGTTGCGCCCCATTCTGATGACCACGCTGGCCATGATCTTCGGCATGGTGCCACTGGCCTTTGCGCTGACCGAAGGCTCGGAGCAGCGCGCGCCCATGGGCCAGGCCGTGATCGGCGGGGTGATCACCTCGTCGCTGCTCACGCTGGTGGTGGTGCCCGTGGTGTATTGCTACATGGACGACCTCGCCAACTGGATGCGCCGCAAGTTCGGCCCCCGCCCCGCCGCGCCCGCCCCCGTAAAATTGAACCCTTCCGTATGAGCGATCCGCAGGAGTACCTGGACATGAATCTTGAGCAAACCCGTTTCAACATGATCGAGCAGCAAATCCGCCCCTGGGACGTGCTGGACGCCCCGGTGCTGGCGCTGCTGGCCGTGGTCAAGCGTGAAGATTTCGTGCCGCTGGCCCACAAGGCCATGGCCTTTGTGGACATGGAAGTGCCGCTGCGCAGCCCGACCGACGAAGCCATGCGCCTGGGCCAGTGCATGCTGGCGCCCAAGGTCGAGGCCCGCCTGCTGCAGGACCTGCACGTGCACAAGCACGAAACCGTGCTCGAGATCGGCGCCGGCTCGGGCTACATGGCCGCCCTGCTGGCGCACCGCGCGCAGCGCGTGGTGACGCTGGAGATCGTGCCCGAACTGGTGGCCATGGCGCGCAGCAACCTGCAGCGCGCCGGCGTGCACAACGCCGAGGTGCGCGAGGCCGACGGTGCCAGCAACGCCGCAGTGCAGGGCCCTTACGACGTGATCGTTCTCAGCGGCTCGGTGGCCGAAGTGCCGGCGTCGCTGCTGGCGCAGCTCAAGGTGGGTGGCCGCCTGTCGGCCATCGTGGGCCACGAGCCCATGATGCGCGCCACGCTGATCACCCGCACCGGCGACAACGCCTGGGTCACCACGCAGCCCTGGGACACGGTGGCGCCACGCCTTTTGAACTTTGCCGAGCCGTCGCGCTTCCAGTTCTGAGCCCGCGCCCCGCCCCTGTGCATCGCCCGCCCGCCCCGCGCATGATCACCCAAGTCCGCCCCGCCGACCTTGCCGCCTGGCTGCAGTCCGTTGCCAGCGACGCGGCAGCGCTGCCCGTGGTGCTGGACGTGCGCGAGCCCTGGGAGCTGCAAACCGCCAGCGTCCAGCCCGCGGGTTTTCGCCTGGTGCCGATCCCCATGGGGGACGTGCCCGCGCGGCTGTCCGAACTCGACCCCGACACGCCCATTGCCTGTTTGTGCCACCACGGTGCGCGCAGCCTGCGGGTGGCGGCCTTTCTGGCGCAAAACGGTTTTGACCCGGTGGCCAACATCCATGGGGGCATCGAAGCCTGGTCGGGCGAACTCGACCCGGCGGTGCCACGCTATTGAACTGCGTCGGCTGCGCCCGCGCACCGATGCAACCCACATTCAACTTTTTGCCGAATTTTCCAAGGACCTCCATGAACACGATCCGGCCCACCTTCCGTCTGTCCGCACTGGCCCTGCTGCTGGGTGCCGCATTTGCCGGTTCGGTGCAGGCGCAGAGTCTGGTTGAACTGTATGACGCGGCCCGCGGCTTTGACGCCACCTACCAGTCAGCCCGTTCCCAGTACGACGCCAGCCTGCACCGCGCCGAGCAGGCCCGCGCCGGTCTGCTGCCCCAGGCGGGGCTGGCGGTGGGCGTGACGCGCACGCAGTCCAACGCCACCTTCGGCCCGGTCAGCGTCGAGCGCTACCTGACCAACCAGGCCCTGAACCTGAGCGCATCGCAGCCGCTGTACCGCCCGGCCAACGTGGCGGTGTGGGAGCAAAGCCGCAAACAGATCGACCTGGCCCGCGAGGTGCTCAACACGGCCGAGCAGGACCTGCAACTGCGGGTGAGCCAGGCGTATTTCGATGTGCTGGGCGCCCAGGACAGCCTGGCCTTTGTCCAGGCCCAGAAAGCCGCCGTGGCCGAGCAACTGGCGTCGGCCAAGCGCAACTTCGAGGTCGGCACCACCACCATCACCGACACCCGCGAGGCCCAGGCCCGCTTCGACCTGGTGATCGCACAGGAAATTGCGGCCGAGAATGACCTGCGCGTCAAGAAGGCGGCGCTGGACCAACTGGTGGGCAAGCCCAACATCACGCCCAAGCCGCTGGCGCTGCCCGCCGCGCTGCCCGCGCTGCTGCCCGACAACATGGGCACCTGGGTTCAGACGTCGGAAGACAACAATCCCACCGTGCGCCAAACCCGCTCGGCCCTGGAAATTGCGAGGCTGGAAACCGAACGGGCCAAGGCCGGCCACAAGCCCACGCTGGACCTCACCGCCGCCTACACCATCAACCGCAACCCCAACGGCAGCATCTCCACCACCTCGTCCAACCAGTTCGGCACGCGCATCGACAACGCCACCGTCGGGCTGCAGTTCAACCTGCCGCTGTTTGCCGGCTTTGCCACCCAGAACCGCCTGCGCGAAACGCTGTCGCTCGAAGACAAGGCCCAGGCCGACCTCGACGCCGCCAAGCGCAGCGTGGCGCAGGCGACCCGTACCGCCTTTCTCGGCGTGCAGTCAGGCCTGGGGCAGGTGAAGGCGCTGGAAGCCGCCGAAGCCTCCAGCCAGAGCGCGCTGGACGCCAACCAGCTGGGCTACCAGGTGGGCGTGCGCATCAACATTGACGTGCTGAACTCGCAAAGCCAGCTGTTCCAGACCAAGCGCGATCTGGCCCAGGCCCGCTACAACGTGCTGCTGGGTGGCCTGCGGCTGCGCCAGGCTGCGGGCACGCTGACCGAACAAGACCTGCACAACATCAACGCGCTGCTGGCCCAGTAGTTGCGGGCGGGCGGGCGCCTGCCGCAGCGCCCGCCAGCAAGGCGCCCAGCGCATCGGCCGTTCGCGCTGCCGCACCCCGGTGCTGCAGCGCAAACGCTTCGGCAGCGTGGGCCATGGTGCGCTGGCGCACGGCATCGCCCGCCACGTCCAGCGCCAGCGCCATGCCTTGCGCCAGATCGGCCACGCGCAGCGCAGCACCGGCCGCTTCGGACAATTCGGCCGCTTCGGCAAAGTTGTAGGTGGACGGGCCCATCACCACCGGGCAGCCGCAGGCCGCTGCCTCGATCAGGTTCTGCCCGCCTGTGGGCACAAAGCTGCCGCCCAGCAGGGCCACGTCGGCCAGCCCGTAGTAGGTGGCCATCTCGCCCAGGCTGTCGCCGAGCCAGACCGTGGACGGCGCATTCGCATCGCCCGTGCGCGACGGTGGCACGCCATCGGCCCAGGTGCTGCGGCGCGACACCGCAAAGCCCGCCTGTTCGATGCGCGCAGCCACTTCGTCAAAGCGCTGCGGATGCCGTGGCACGACCAGCCACTGCACCGCATCCAGACGCCCGATTGCTTCACTATTTATAGCTAACTTTGACCTATCCACGGGGGCTGAAGGCGTTTTTTTCTTGAAAATGTCCAGAAACTGCTGTTCCTCGCCCCCGCGCGTGCTGGCCAGCAGCAGCACGGGGCGCCCGAAGGCGGCACGCCACTGGCGACCGCGCCGGTGCTGTTGCGCGTCGGGCATGGCGTCGAACTTGAGGTTGCCGAACACGCCGCGCACCGGGGCGCCCAACTGCGCCAGCCGCCCGGCGTCGGCGTCGGTCTGGGCCCACACGGCGGCCAGCGCGCGGTAGGCGGGCCGCGCCAGCCAGCCCATGCGCTGGGCCCTGGCCAGCGACTGCGCGTTCAGCCGTGCATTGGCCAGCGCCAGCGGAATGCCACGCGCCGCGCACGCGGCCGTGAGGTTGGGCCACACCTCGGTTTCGATCAGCACGCCGATGCGCGGGCGAAACCGGTCGAGAAATCGCGCCACCGCACCGGGCGTGTCCCACGGCTGCCAGACCTGCACATCCCCCGCCTGCAGCAGCCGCGAGCCTTCGGCCCGGCCGGTGGCCGTGCCATGCGTCAGCAACAGCCGCATGCCGGGCAGCCGTTCGCGCAGTTGCGCCACCAGAATGGCGGCCGCGCGGGCTTCGCCCAGCGACACGGCGTGCACCCACACATAATCTTCACCGGCCGCATGGCTGTAATGGCCAAAGCGCTCCTCGACCGCCACCGCATAACCCGGCTCGGCCTGCGCGCGCCGCGCGAGCTTGCGCCGCAGCAGCGGCTGCGCCAGCACGGTCAGCAGGGAATACAGGGCGCGAATCACGTCGGGAGGCCGCTGCAATGCCGAATGACGCGCGGGCTCAATGCGCCGCCGCCTGCACGGCGGCGTCGGGTTTGACGCTGCGCAACAGCGCCATCAGGGTGGTCTCAATCCGGTGCAAGGCCTCGGGCGTGTGGCCTTCAAAGCGCAGCACCAGCACCGGCGTGGTGTTGGACGCGCGCACCAGGCCAAAGCCGTCGGGCCAGTCGATGCGCACGCCATCGATGGTGGAGACTTGCGCGCCCGCGCCCAGGTCGATGGGCGTACCACTCGCGCCCGGTGACACGCAGGCGTCGCTGGCGCCCGTGCTGGCGTGGGCCACGCGCCGCTGCAGCGCGGCGGTCACGCGATGCGGCTCGCCTTCGACGCAGGGCACGTTGAGTTCGGGCGTCGAGAAGCTAGTGGGCAGCGCGTTGAGCACGGCGTTGGCGTCGGGGCTGCGGCTCAGGATTTCCAGCAGCCGGGCGCCGGCGTAGGTGCCGTCGTCAAAGCCAAACCAGCGCTCCTTGAAGAAAATATGCCCGCTCATCTCGCCGCCCAGCGGCGCGGCGCGGCCTTCGGCCTCCAGCGCCTTCATCTTGGCCTTGATCAGCGAATGGCCGGTCTTGTACATCAGCGCCACACCCCCGGCCGCCTCGATCGCCGGGGCCAGCCGCTGGGTGCATTTGACGTCGAACACAATGGTGCCGCCCGGCACCCGCGACAGCACGTCCCGGGCGAACAGCATCATCTGCCGGTCGGGGTAGATGTTGTGGCCGTCGCGTGTGACGATGCCCAGCCGGTCGCCATCGCCGTCAAACGCCAGGCCGAGTTCGGCGCCGGTGGTTTGCAGCGCGGCCATCAGGTCGCGCAGATTTTCGGGCTTGCTCGGGTCGGGGTGGTGGTGGGGGAAGTTGCCGTCCACCTCGCTGAACAGCTCGACCACCTCGCAGCCCAGCGCCCGGAAGATGCCCGGCGCCGACGCGCCCGCAATGCCGTTGCCCGAATCGATGACGATCTTCAGGGGCCGCGCCAGGTGAATGTCGGACACGATGCGGTCGCGATACGGTGCCAGCACGTTGAGGTGGCGAATGGCCCCCACGCTCCCCACTGCGTTGGGTTCGCTGCCCCCCGAGGGAGCGCATTTCGCCTTGGGACGGCCCGGCGGCGAAACCCCGGCCCCCACGCTCCCCCCATCTCCCAGCACCCAGCTTTCGGCTTCCATCATGTGCCGCAGCGCCTGGATCTCCTCGCCGTGAATCGCCCGGCCGCCCATGACCATCTTGAAACCGTTGTAGTCCTTCGGGTTGTGGCTGCCCGTCACCTGGATGCCGCTGGCGCACAGCGTGCTGGCGGCAAAGTACAGCATGGGGGTGGTGGCCAGGCCAATGTCGATCACGTCGACCCCGGCCTCCGTCAGGCCGCGCACCAGGGCGGCCGACAGTTCGGGCCCGCTCAGGCGCCCGTCGCGCCCGACGGCCACCGTGGTTTCGCCCTGCGCGCGGGCGATGGTGCCGAACGCGCGGCCGAGCGCCCGCGCCATGGCGGGGTTCAGGGCCGCTGGCACCACGCCGCGGATGTCATAGGCCTTGAAGATCGAAGCGTCAACGTGCATGGTCGGGAAGTGGGATAAGCGGGCTGCGGCAGCGGGCCATTGTAGGCGCCACCTCGCAGCGCGCACATGTCCGGAAACGGCTGGCCGGGACCGGGCCGACGCGTATCATGACCTGCATGACCCCCGCGCCCCTGACCGCCACCCCCGACGCCTGCTACCTCGCGCTGAAGTCGCGCGACGCGCGCTTCGACGGCTGCTTTTTTACTGGCGTCACGTCCACCGGGATTTACTGTCGGCCGGTGTGCCGGGTGCGCACCCCCAAGCGCGAAAACTGCCGGTTTTTTGACCTGCCCGCGCAAGCCGAGCGCGCGGGCTTTCGGCCCTGCCTGCGCTGCCGGCCCGAACTCGCCCCCGGCCGCGTGCACTGGTCGGTCCAGGACGCGAGCAGCATTCTTTCCAGACAGGCCGCTCACCTACTTGATGAACCTGAAAGTCTGACCGACGGGCCGCCGTCGGTCCAGCGGCTGGCCGCCCGACTGGGCGTGAGCGACCGCCATGTGCGGCGCATTTTCGAAGCCGGGTTGGGGGTGTCGCCCTTGCAGTATCTGCAGACCCGGCGCCTGCTCACGGCCAAGCAACTGCTCACCGACACCGACCTGCCGGTGACGCAGGTGGCCCTGATCAGCGGCTTTGCCAGCGTGCGCCGCTTCAACGCCGCGTTTTTGCAGCATTACCGGCTGAACCCGACGCGATTGCGGCGCGAAGGCGTCCCACCGGCGGGCAGCGCAACCGGCGGCGCGCCCGGCGCCACCACGGTGCGGCTGGGTTACCGCCCGCCTTACGACGCTGCCGCCATGCTGGCCTTTTTTCGCCAGCGGCAGATCCACGCGGCGGAATGGGTGGCCCCTGCCGGTGAAGGGCTGCGCATGGCCCGCACGGTTCGGCTGCTGGCGGGCGGGCGCACGCACACCGGCTGGCTGGCGTGCGAGTTTGACGAGGGTCGAAGCCAGGTGGTGCTGCGCGTGAGCGACACCTTGCGCGAAGTGCTGCCGCTGGTCATCGCGCGGGTGCGCGCCATGCTCGACCTGGACGCCGACCCGCAGGCCATCAACGCGGTGCTGCACGCGCATTTTCCGCAGGGCGACGGCCTGCGCGTGCCCGGCACCCTGGACGGCTGCGAACTGGCCGTGCGCGCGGTGCTGGGCCAGCAGATCACCGTGGCGGCCGCGCGCACGCTGGCCCAGCGCCTGGTGGACCGTTTGGGTGAGCCCGTCGAAACGCCATTCCCCGCCTTGACCCGGCTGTTCCCGGCGCCCGCGGTGTTGGCGCAGGCCGGGGGTGACGCGCTCGGGCAGCTGGGCATCGTGCGCCAGCGCCAGGCCGCCATCGTGGGCATCGCCCGCGCCGTGGCCGACCAACGCCTCACCCTGCATGGCGGCGCCGACGTGCCGGCCACCGTCGCCGCGCTCCAGGAACTGCCCGGCATTGGCGACTGGACGGCGCAGTACATCGCCATGCGCGCGCTGCGCTGGCCCGACGCCTTTCCGGCTGGCGACGTGGCCCTGCACAAAGCGCTGGGCGTGCAGCACGGCAAACACCCCGCGCGCGAAGCCGAGGCGGCGTCGCGGGCCTGGCGGCCCTGGCGCAGCTACGCCGTGCTCCGCGCATGGCATGGATGATCTTCTGATGACTCTATTTATAGTAGCAAACTATCGCCATTTGACGGGGGCTAAAGGCCAATTTTTATGAAAAAACAGTCTGAAATCGTTTACACACATTACCGGAGCCCGATGGGCCGCATGGTCATCGCGGCGTCGGCCACGGGGCTGACCGGCGCCTGGTTCGAGGGCCAGAAACACATGCCCGAGCTGAGCCACTGGACGCTGCTGCCCGAGCCCGGCGCCCACCCGGTGCTGGCGCAGGCGGTGCACGAACTCACGCGGTTCTTCAACGGCCAGGCCCCGCGGTTCAGCGTGCCGCTGGACTTGCGCGCGGGCACGCCGTTCCAGCAGCAGGTGTGGGCCGCGTTGCAGCGTATCGGCTACGGCCAGACGGTGAGTTACGGCGCACTGGCGCAGCAGTTGGGCCGGCCCACCGGCGCGCGCGCCGTGGGCGCGGCCGTGGGGCGCAACCCGGTCAGCGTGATCGTGCCCTGCCACCGCGTGCTGGGCGCGGGCGGCGCGCTCACCGGCTATGCGGGCGGCCTGGACCGCAAAACCGGGCTGCTGCGGCTGGAGGCGTTGCGAGGCAGCGCGGCAGCTGGCACCGCACCGGCGTTCAGCCGGTCGGGCGATTGATCGCGTTTGCGCATCAAACACCGCCCCACTCTTCATCAACCCCATCCCAGGCAGGACCGCGATTCACCGCATACTGCAAGCCTTATGCCCTCTGCCATCGCCATCGATTTCGTGTTGCTCGCCGCCATCTGGGGCTCGTCTTTCCTGTTCATGCGGCTGGCGGTGGTGGAGTTTGGCGCTCTGCCCACCGCGGCCGTGCGCGTGGCCATCGCCGCGGCCTTCCTGCTGCCCATCCTGTTGTGGAAGCGACAGGGCGCGGTGCTGGTGCGGCACTGGAAGCCGGTGTTTCTGGTGGGCCTGCTGAATTCGGGCATTCCGTTCGCCTGCTATGCGTTTGCCCTGCTCTACATCACCACCGGGCTGTCGGCCATCTTGAACGCCACCGTGCCGCTGTTTGGCGCCGTGGTGGCCTGGCTGTGGCTGCGCGACCGGCCCAACGCCTCGCGCGCGCTGGGGCTGGTGATCGGCTTTGCGGGCGTGGCCCTGCTGGCCAGCGGCAAGGCCAGCTTCAAGCCCGACGCCTCGGGCGTGGCGTCGGGCTGGGCGGTGGTGGCCTGCCTCGTGGCCACGCTGTGCTACGGCATTTCGGCCAGCTTCACCAAACGCTATCTGGGCGGCCTGCCGCCGCTGGTCACGGCCACCGGCAGCCAGATCGGCGCCACGCTGGGCCTGACCCTGCCAGCGCTGTGGCTGTGGCCGGCCCAAACGCCCGGCGCGGGCGCCTGGCTGGCACTGGTGGTGGTGGGGGTGCTGTGCACGGGCATTGCCTACATCCTGTACTTTCGCCTGATCGAGAACGCCGGGCCCGCCCGCGCCCTGGCCGTGACCTTTCTCGTGCCCGTGTTTGCGCTGGTGTACGGCGTGCTGCTGCTGGGCGAAACCATCACGCCGCTGATGATCGGCAGCGGCCTGGTCATCATCGTGGGCACCTCGCTGTCCACCGGGCTGGTGTCGCTGCAGGCGCTGCTGCCCCGGCCCCGGCCATGACCTCGGCGCGCAAGCTCAAGCGCAAGACCTCGTTCAAGGTCAGCGTGCCCCCGCCCCGCAACCCGCTGGTGGTGCCCGCACGCGCCCGCAAGGCCGGCGCGCACCGCAAGCGCGGCAAGGCGCTGCGGGCGACGCAGAAGGTGGCGTTGAAGAAGGAAGCAGGGCACCGGGAGAGTTGATCCAGTCCGCATCAACCAGAAGTGACGCCGCAAATCTCAATAGCGCTATATGTGGAAACTCCGGGAATGACACAGAAAAAGCGGCCCGAAGGCCGCTTTTGGGTACCGCCAGGCCGTCGGATCAGACGGTCACGCCCTCGGCAATTTCCTTGTACTCGGCGATCTGGTCGAAGTTCAGGTACTTGTAGATCTTGCTGCCGTCGGCGTTGATCACGCCCATGTCGGCCTGGTATTCGGCCACCGTGGGGATGCGGCCCAGCTTGGAGGCGATGGCGGCGAGTTCGGCCGAGGCCAGGTACACGTTGGTGTTCTTGCCCAGGCGGTTGGGGAAGTTGCGGGTGCTGGTGGACACCACGGTGGCGCCTTCGCGCACCTGGGCCTGGTTGCCCATGCACAGCGAGCAGCCCGGCATTTCGGTGCGGGCACCGGCGGTGCCGAACACGCCGTAGTGGCCTTCCTTGGTGAGTTCGGCCGCGTCCATCTTGGTGGGCGGGGCCACCCACAGCTTGACGGGGATGTCGCGCCGGCCTTCGAGCAGCTTGGACGCCGCGCGAAAGTGGCCGATGTTGGTCATGCATGAGCCGATGAACACTTCGTCGATCTTGGTGCCCGCCACTTGCGACAGCAGCTTGGCGTCGTCCGGGTCGTTCGGGCAGCACAGCACGGGTTCTTTCAGATCGTCGAGGTTGATCTCGATGACGTGGGCGTATTCGGCGTTCTTGTCGGCTTCGAGCAGTTCGGGCTTGGCCAGCCAGGCTTGCACGGCCTGGATGCGGCGCTCGAGGCTGCGGCGGTCCTGGTAGCCGTCGGCGATCATGTTCTTCATCAGCACGATGTTGCTGGTGAGGTATTCCTTGATCGGCGCGGGGTTGAGCTTGACGGTGCAGCCAGCGGCCGAGCGCTCGGCCGAGGCGTCGCTGAGCTCGAACGCCTGCTCGACCTTCAGGTCTGGCAGGCCTTCGATTTCAAGGATGCGGCCCGAAAACTCGTTCTTCTTGCCCTGTTTGGCCACAGTCAGCAGGCCCTGCTGGATGGCGTAGTAGGGAATGGCGTGCACCAGGTCGCGCAGGGTGATGCCGGGCTGCATGGTGCCCTTGAATCGCACCAGGATCGACTCTGGCATGTCCAGCGGCATGACGCCGGTGGCCGCGCCAAACGCCACCAGGCCGGAGCCGGCCGGGAAGCTGATGCCGATGGGAAAGCGGGTGTGGCTGTCGCCGCCGGTGCCCACGGTGTCGGGCAGCAGCAGGCGGTTGAGCCAGCTGTGAATGACGCCGTCGCCCGGGCGCAGCGAAACGCCGCCACGGTTGCTGATGAAGGCGGGCAGCTCGCGGTGGGTTTTCACGTCGACCGGCTTGGGGTAGGCCGCGGTGTGGCAGAACGACTGCATCACCATGTCGGCGCTGAAGCCCAGGCAGGCCAGGTCTTTCAGTTCATCACGGGTCATGGGGCCGGTGGTGTCCTGGCTGCCCACCGTGGTCATTTTGGGTTCGCAGTAGGTGCCCGGGCGCACGCCCTGGCCTTCAGGCAGGCCGCAGGCACGCCCGACCATCTTCTGCGCCAGCGTGAAACCGGCCTGGGTGGCGGTGGGCACCGTGGGCAGGCGGAACACCGTGCTGGCGGGCAGGCCCAGAAATTCGCGCGCCTTGGCGGTGAGGCTGCGGCCGATGATGAGGTTGATGCGGCCACCGGCGCGCACTTCGTCGAGCAGCACGTCGCTCTTGAGCTGGAAGGTCGCGGCGACCTTGCCGTCTTTTTCGATCTTGCCGTCGTAGGGGTAGACGTCGATCACGTCGCCCATGTTGAAGGCCGACACGTCCACCTCAATGGGCAGCGCGCCAGAGTCTTCCTGGGTGTTGAAGAAGATCGGGGCGATCTTGCCGCCCAGCGTGACGCCGCCAAAGCGCTTGTTGGGCACAAAGGGAATGTCTTCGCCAAAGCCCCAGATGATGCTGTTGGTGGCCGACTTGCGGCTGGAGCCGGTGCCCACCACGTCGCCCACGTAGGCCACGAGGTGGCCCTTCTTCTTGAGCTCTTCAATAAACTTCATCGGGCCGCGCTTGCCGTCTTCTTCGGGCGTGATGCCCGGGCGGGCATTCTTGAGCATGGCCAGATAGTGCAGCGGAATGTCGGGGCGGCTCCAGGCGTCGGGCGCGGGGGAGAGGTCGTCGGTGTTGGTCTCGCCGGTGACCTTGAACACCGAGATCGTGATCTTCTTCGCCACTTCGGGGCGGGTCGTGAACCACTCGGCGTTGGCCCAGCTTTGCATCACGTCCTTGGCGAAGGCGTTGTCGGCCTTGGCTTTTTCGGCCAGGTCATGGAAGAAGTCGAACATCAGCAGCGTCTTCTTGAGCGCGGCGGCGGCCACGGCGGCCACCTCGGCGTCATCGAGCAGGTCGATCAGCGGCTTGACGTTGTAGCCGCCCACCATGGTGCCCAGCAGTTCGGTGGCCTTGGCCTTGCTGACCAGCCCGACCTTGAGGTCACCATGCGCCACGGCCGCCAGAAAGCTGGCCTTGACCTTGGCGGCATCGTCCACGCCCGGTGGCACGCGGTGGGTGAGCAGCTCCATGAGGAACCCGGCCTCGCCCGCAGGCGGTGCCTTGATGAGTTCGATCAGTTCGGCGGTCTGCTGCGCAGTCAGTGGCAGCGGCGGAATGCCCAGCGCCAGGCGCTCGGCAGCATGTTCACGGTAGGCTTTCAACATCATTTTTCTCCTAAGTCACTCTCAATTCAAAATACACAAAAAATATGCCTCAAGCCCCCGTGAATACTCAAAAGTTTGCTATCTAAATAGCATAAATCCGAGGGTCACTTCCTGGCGACCGGGCCGCCGGCAGGCGCAGGGGCGTCCAGCACGCTGGGAGCCGGGTTGATCTTGAGGGCCTCGCCGACGGCCACCTGTTCGGGGCTGGCGCATTCGTCGGCCACACGCTTGCCAATTTTCTGGTCCATCAACATGGATTTGTTGGCCAGTTGCAGCCACACGGCGCCCAGATGCTGGTCTTCCAGGCGGATGGCGCCCGTGGTGGTGGCCACCGGGAACATGCGGTATTTGAGTTTGTTGGCCTGTACGTCAAAATACCCCGGCATTTTGGCGTCGGCAACGATGTTCACGGTGACACCATCGGCGCAGGGCAGACGTCCCGCAAAGACGCGCTCGGCGATGGCCAGTTCGGCGGGCGACATCGCCGCTTCGGCAGCCCGGATGCCACTGGCCACCTGGTTGGCGGCGCTCTTGAGCTGGGTGCGGCTGGACGTGCCCGGCGCCTTGGTCACCTTCTGGGTCGACGCGGCCTTGGGCGCAGCCGGTTTGGCGGGTGCCGTTTGCGCTGTGGCCCACAGTGGCATGGCAAGGGTCAGAAATGCAGCGGTCAAAAGTTTCATGTTGACTCCGGTTTGGCGGGATTCAATGACGATGCGCCTGAAAGTAGACTTGCATCGTTTCAGGCAATGGCCGACCCGTGCGTTGCGCACGTTCCAGCACCTGCCAGAAATAGCGGTAACTGGCGCGGTCATGCAATTTACCGTCAAACTGGATGGGCGCCCACCTGGCCTGTATCGCTGCCGCCACGATATGTGTAGCCAAATGAATCTCGGCCTCACTGGGGGCGAAAGCTTCCAGAATGGGGCGGATCTGGGCCGGATGGATGCTCCACATGCGGGTGTAGCCCAGCTCGCGGGCCGCGCGGCGAGCGGCGGCTCGCATCGCCGCCACGTCGTTGAATTCGGTCACGACGCAGTGCGAAGGCACCTTGCCATGCGCGTGACATGCGGATGCAATTTCGAGCTTGGCCCGCAGCACCAGCGGGTGGCTGAACTGGTCCAGACTGTCCGGGCCATCCCCACGCTGCGTGCCCATGGCGCTGGCCGGGATGGCGCCGCCATGGGCCGAGACGAAATCCATCAGGCCAAAGCTCAGCGACTGCACACGCGGGTGCGCCGCAATCTCGAACGCCCGGTGCACCGCAGCCGGGGACTCTATCAAAACTTGTAGCGGAAGATGACCATTTGACGTGGACTTGATGGCTTTTTCAGCGCAAATCACGTCGTCCACCGACTCCACCTTGGGAATCATGATGTGGCACAGGCGGTGCCCGGCCCGGCCCGCAATCAGGGCCATGTCGGCCTCAAAGGCGGGGTGGTCGACCGGGTGCACGCGCACCGCCACGCGCGCGGCGGGCGCGGCGGCCAGCGCCAGCTCGACCACCATCGCGGCGTGCTCGCCCTCACCGCCCACGGGGGCGCCGTCTTCGCAGTCCAGCGTCACGTCAAAGACGCAGGCGCCGAACTCTTCGGTCATTTCAGCCTGCAGTTGCAGGCTTTTCTTCATGCGCGCCTCGACACCGCTGTAGTGGTCGCACACCGGGAGCGCAATATTGCCCCCCTGTGCGCCCAGCAGGACGTCGCGCGGATGGTTCATAGGATCACCAGATCATCACAGGCCATCAGAGGAGGTGCTTGACGCCGTCTTGCTCGCCTTGCAGCTCGGCCAGGGTCTTGTTGATGCGCTCTTGCGAGAACGCGTCAATCTCCAGCCCTTCGACCAGTTTGTACTCGCCGTTCTCGGTGGTGACCGGGAAGCCGAAGATCACGTCCTTGGGGATGCCGTATTGGCCGTCCGACGGGATGCCCATGGTGACCCACTTGCCCCTGGAGCCCAGCGCCCAGTCGCGCATGTGGTCAATGGCGGCATTGGCCGCTGACGCAGCGGACGACAGGCCGCGCGCCTCGATGACGGCCGCGCCGCGCTTGCCCACGGTGGGCAGGAACACGTCGGCGTTCCAGACCTGGTCGTTGATGAGGTCCTTGACGTTCTTGCCGTTCACGGTGGCGAAACGGTAGTCGGCGTACATCGTGGGCGAATGGTTGCCCCAGACGGTGAGTTTTTCGATGTCGCCCACGGCTGTGCCGGTCTTGGCGGCAATCTGGCTGGCGGCGCGGTTGTGGTCCAGGCGCAGCATGGCGGTGAAGTTCTTGCGCGGCAGGCTGGGCGCGCTTTTCATGGCGATGTAGGCGTTGGTGTTGGCCGGGTTGCCCACCACCAGCACCTTGACGTTGCGGCTGGCGACCTGGTCGAGGGCCTTGCCCTGGGCAGTGAAGATCTGTGCGTTGGCGGCCAGCAGGTCGGCGCGCTCCATGCCGGGGCCGCGTGGGCGGGCGCCCACGAGCAGGGCGTAGTCGGCGTCCTTGAAAGCCACCAGCGGGTCGCCCGTGGGAATGATGCCGGCCAGCAGCGGAAAGGCACAGTCCTCGAGTTCCATGATCACGCCCTTGAGCGCCTTTTGCGGGCCTTCGGCCGGCACTTCGAGCAGTTGCAGGATGACGGGCTGGTCCTTGCCCAGCATTTCGCCCGAGGCGATGCGGAACAACAGGGCGTAGCCGATTTGGCCTGCGGCACCGGTAACGGCCACGCGGACGGGTTTTTTGCTCATGGTGAGGACTCCAGACTAGGGTTGAAAAGCAGTTCTGGAAACGCGCAAGGCTGGTACCAGAGTTCCGCCGGGACAGCTTTGGAGTGTACCCTCGAAAACCCTGATTCGTCAATTTGTCTTATGTCTTATATAAGATATGATCGGGAAGGTTTTGCACGCACCCGCCATGGCCCAGTCCTCCTCTTCTCCCCTGCCCACCGACCCGCCGCCACCGGGCGCCGAGTTTGCCGCGCCCGCGTTCAGTCCGCTGTACCAGCAGATCAAGGGCCTGATCCTGCAAAGCCTGCAAAGCGGCGAATGGAAACCCGGCGAGGCCATTCCCAGCGAGATGGATCTGGCCGGGCGCTTTCGCGTCAGCCAGGGCACGGTGCGCAAGGCGATCGACGAGCTGGCCGCCGAGAACCTGGTGGTGCGGCGCCAGGGCAAAGGCACTTTTGTGGCCACCCACCAGGAGCAGGTGGCGCAATACCGCTTCCTGCGGCTGGTGCCCGACCGCGGCGATGTGCACAGCGAAGGCCCGGCCCAGCGCGACATCGTGGACTGCAAGCGCCTGCGCGCCACCGCCGACGTGGCGCGTGCGCTGGGGTTGCGTGCGGGCGACCCGGTGCTGCAGGTGCGCCGGGTGCTGTCGTTCCACGGCGTGCCCACCATCCTGGACGACATCTGGCTGCCCGGCGGCCCGTTCAAGGGGCTGACGGCCGAACGGCTAAGCGATTACCATGGGCCCATGTACGCGCTCTTCGAAGGCGAGTTTGGTGTGCGCATGGTCCGGGCCGAGGAAAAAATCCGTGCCGTGGTGGCCGACGCCACGCAGGCCGGGTTGCTGAAGGTCACGACCGACACCCCTTTGCTGAGCGTGGAGCGCATTGCCTATACTTACAGCGACGTCCCCATGGAGTTGCGGCGCGGCCTCTACCGCACCGACCACCATCACTATCGCAATCCGTTGGGATGACGCGCCGGTGCAATCGTCGTGTCAGTTTGTTGCGTTGCAATAGAATTTTGTCCTGCCGTTCCCGCCAACCACAATAAAAGCCCCCCCACGAAAGCACCCCATGACCGTTCCAGCGAAGCCGCGGCCCGAGTTCCGCAACATCAACGCCTTCAAGGACCTGACCACCTACCGCATGCCGGCCGCCGCCTGGGTGTCCATCCTGCACCGCGTCAGCGGCGCGATCATGTTCCTGCTGCTGCCGTTCATCATCTGGCTGTTCGACACCTCGGTGTCGTCTGAAATCTCGTTCGCGCGGTTCCGGGCGGCGTTCAATGTGGGGCTCTGGTTCGTGCCGGGCGTCATTGTCAAGCTGGTGGCGCTGGCGCTGATCTGGGCCTTCCTGCACCACCTCATCGCCGGCCTGCGCCACCTCTACATGGAAGTGACGCACAAGCTCACCAAGGAATTCGGACGTTCGTCGGCCATGGCCGTGCTGGTGCTCAGCCTGGGCCTGACGGTGATCCTGGGCGCCAAGCTGTTTGGCATTTACTGATCAGAAGGAACACGCAACATGTCTGTGAATTACGGCTCCAAACGCATCGTCGTCGGTGCGCATTACGGCGTGCGCGACTGGCTCAGCCAGGGCGTCACTGCGGCCCTGATGGCCCTGTTTACCTTCATCGTGCTGGCGCAGGTGCTGTTCACCCGCGGCCCCATCGGCTACGACAAATGGGCGGGAATCTTCTCGGCCCAGTGGATGAAGGTGCTGACCTTCGTCGTCATCATCGCCCTGCTCTACCACGTGTGGGTGGGCGTTCGCAACATCTGGATGGACTACGTCAAGCCGGTCGCGCTGCGCCTGACGCTGCAAATCCTGTCCATCGTCTGGCTCGTGGGATGCGCGGGCTGGGCCATTCAAGTTCTCTGGAGGCTCTGATTCATGACGTACAAGTCTGCTGATATCGCCAAGCGCAAGTTTGACGTCGTGATCGTCGGCGCTGGCGGCTCAGGCATGCGTGCCTCGCTGCAACTGGCGCGCGCCGGCCTCAATGTGGCCGTGCTGTCCAAGGTGTTCCCGACGCGTTCGCACACGGTGGCCGCGCAAGGTGGCATCGGGGCCTCGCTGGGCAACATGAACGAGGACAACTGGCACTACCATTTCTACGACACCATCAAGGGTTCGGACTGGCTGGGCGACCAGGACGCCATCGAGTTCATGTGCCGTGAAGCACCCAACGTCGTGTACGACCTCGAGCACATGGGCATGCCGTTCGACCGCAACCCCGACGGCACCATCTACCAGCGCCCCTTTGGCGGCCACACCGCCAATTACGGCGAAAAAGCTGTCGAGCGCGCCTGCGCCGCAGCCGACCGCACCGGCCACGCCATGCTGCACACGCTGTACCAGGCCAACGTGAAAGAGCGCACCGCGTTCTTCGTCGAATGGATGGCGCTGGACCTGATCCGCGACGCCGAAGGCGATGTGGTCGGTGTCAGCGCCCTCGAAATGGAAACCGGCGACCTGCACATCCTGGAAGCCAAGACCGTGCTGCTGGCCACGGGTGGCGCGGGCCGCATCTTTGCCGCTTCCACCAATGCGTTCATCAACACTGGCGACGGCCTGGGCATGGCCGCACGGGCGGGCATCCCGCTGCAGGACATGGAGTTCTGGCAGTTCCACCCCACCGGCGTGGCCGGTGCCGGGGTGCTGCTCACCGAGGGCTGCCGCGGCGAAGGCGCGATCCTGCTCAACAGCAACGGCGAGCGTTTCATGGAGCGTTACGCACCCACTTTGAAAGACCTGGCGCCGCGCGATTTCGTCTCGCGCTGCATGGACCAGGAGATCAAGGAAGGCCGCGGCTGCGGGCCCAACAAGGACTACATCAACCTCAAGCTCGACCACCTTGGGGCAGACACCATCCACAAGCGCCTGCCTTCGGTGTACGAGATCGGCGTGAACTTCGCCAACGTGGACATCACCCGCGAGCCGATTCCCGTGGTGCCCACCATCCACTACCAGATGGGCGGCATTCCCACCAACATCAATGGCCAGGTGGTGGTGCCCAAAGACGGTGTGAACCAGGTGGTCAACGGGCTGTACGCTGTGGGCGAATGCTCCTGCGTGAGCGTGCACGGCGCCAATCGGCTCGGCACCAACTCGCTGCTCGATCTGCTGGTGTTCGGCCGCGCGGCCGGCAACCATATCGTTGAGTTCAACAACAAGAACAAGCTGCACAAGCCGCTGCCCGCAACCGCCGCCGACCGCACCCTGGAGCGGCTCAACCGCCTGGAAAGCGCCAGCAGCGGCGAATACGCCCAGACGGTGGCCAACGACCTTCGCAGCGCCATGCAGGAACACGCCGGCGTGTTCCGCACGCAGGCCATCATGGACGCGGGGGTGCAGAAGATCAACGCGATGCGTGAGCGCGTCAACCAGATCGGCCTGGGCGACAAATCGCGCGTGTTCAACACCGCGCGCATTGAAGCCCTGGAAGTCGAAAACCTGATCGAGTGCGCGCAGGCCACCATGACCTCGGCCGCTGCCCGCACCGAATGCCGTGGCGCGCACATGGTGGTCGACTACGAACGCGACGCCAACGACCCGAAAACGCCGCTCGGCCGCGACGACGCCAACTGGCTCAAGCACACGCTGTGGGACAGCGCCAGCAACACGCTGAGCTACAAGCCCGTGAACCTCAAGCCACTGACGGTCGATTCCGTCGCCCCCAAAGTCCGCACCTTCTGACCGGCGAAGCACTGAAAAGAAAGCACACAACATGGCCAAACGCACCTTCAGCATCTACCGCTACGACCCGGACAAGGACAACAAGCCGTACATGCAGACCCTCGAGGTCGAACTCGATGGCAGCGAACGCATGCTGCTGGACGCGCTGATGAAGCTCAAGACGGTGGACCCGACGATCTCCTTTCGCCGCTCCTGCCGCGAAGGCGTCTGCGGCTCGGACGCCATGAACATCAACGGCAAGAACGGTCTGGCCTGCCTGACCAACATGCGCACGCTGCCGGGCACGATCGTGCTCAAGCCGCTGCCCGGGCTGCCCGTGGTGCGCGACCTGATCGTCGACATGACGCAGTTCTTCAAGCAGTACCATTCGATCAAGCCCTACCTGATCAACGACACCCCGCCGCCCGAGAAAGAGCGGCTGCAGTCGCCCGAAGAGCGCGACGAACTCAACGGCCTGTACGAGTGCATCCTGTGCGCAAGCTGCTCAACGGCCTGCCCCAGCTTCTGGTGGAACCCCGACAAGTTCGTCGGCCCGGCCGGTCTGCTGCAGGCCTACCGCTTCATCGCCGACAGCCGCGACGAGGCCACCGCCGAGCGCCTGGACAACCTGGAAGACCCGTACCGGCTGTTCCGCTGCCACACGATCATGAACTGCGTCGACGTCTGCCCCAAGGGGCTGAACCCGACCAAGGCCATCGGCAAGATCAAGGAGATGATGGTCCTGCGGACCGTCTGACGCCAACCCATGGACGCCCCGCGCCTCGCCGAAGAAGAAGCCTGCCGCGCGCGCCCCGTCGGGGCTGTCGCGCAGGCCAGGCTGGACGCGCGGGGGCTGAGCAAGCTCAAATGGCGATGCCGTCGCGGCTTGCTCGAAAACGACCTCTTCATCGAACGGTTTTTCGGCGTTCATGAGGCGGATTTGACCGTGGGCCACGCCTGGGGCCTGCACATGTTGATGGATTTGGCAGACAACGACCTGCTGGACTTGCTGCTCAAGCGCAAGGAACCCGGGGCCGAAACAACAGAAGAAGTACGCGAAGTACTGGAAATGCTGCGCAGCGGTCGCCACGTCTCCTGTGGCGGCGGTTCGCGTTTGAGGGATCAAGGGCACGACAATTTCAAGGAAACCAGACAATGAAACTCGCAGACAACAAAGCCACCCTGTCGTTCAGCAACGGCAGCCCCAGCGTGGACCTGCCGGTGTACAGCGGCAGCATCGGACCGGACGTGATCGACATCCGCAAGCTGTATGCGCAGACGGGCATGTTCACCTACGACCCGGGGTTTCTCTCGACCGCCGCCACACAGTCGGCCATCACCTACATCGACGGCGACAAGGGCGAACTGCTCTACCGTGGCTACCCGATCGAGCAACTGGCCACGACCAGCAACTACCTCGACGTCTGTCACCTGCTGCTCAAAGGCGAACTGCCCAACAGCACCGAAAGTGCCGACTTCCACAAACTCGTGACCAACCACACCATGGTCAACGAGCAGATGCAGTTTTTCCTGCGTGGCTTTCGCCGTGACGCGCACCCGATGGCCATCCTGACCGGCCTGGTTGGCGGCCTGTCGGCCTTCTATCACGACAGCACCGACATCAACAATCCGAAGCATCGCGAGATTGCAGCGATCCGCATGATCGCCAAGATGCCCACGCTGGTGGCCATGTCGTACAAGTATGGCGTTGGCCAGCCCTACATGTACCCGCAGAACAACCTGAGCTATGCCGGCAATTTCCTGCGCATGATGTTTGGCACACCGTGCGAGGAATACAAGGTCAGCCCGGTTCTGGAGCGTGCGCTGGACCGCATTTTCATCCTGCACGCCGACCACGAGCAGAACGCCTCCACCTCGACCGTGCGGCTGTGCGGTTCGTCAGGCACCAACCCGTTTGCGGCGATTGCCGCAGGCGTGGCCTGCCTCTGGGGCCCGGCCCACGGCGGCGCCAACGAGGCCTGCCTGAACATGCTCGAAGACATCCAGAAAATGGGGGGTGTGGCCAAAGTGGGCCAGTTCATGGAGCAGGTCAAGGACAAGAGTTCCAACGTCAAGCTCATGGGTTTTGGCCACCGCGTTTACAAAAACTACGACCCGCGCGCCAAGCTCATGCAGGAAACCTGCAACGAGGTTCTGGCCGAGATGGGGCTGGAAAACGACCCCCTGTTCAAGCTGGCCAAGGCACTGGAGAAGATCGCGCTGGAAGACGACTACTTTGTGCAGCGCAAGCTCTACCCCAATGTCGATTTCTACTCTGGCATCGTGCAGCGCGCCATTGGCATCCCGGTCAACCTGTTCACCGGCATCTTTGCGCTGGCCCGCACCGTGGGGTGGATCGCCCAGCTCAACGAAATGATCGGCGACCCCGAGTACAAGATTGGCCGTCCACGCCAGCTCTACAGCGGTTCGGTCCAGCGCGACGTTCAGCCGATCGACCAACGATAATCCGGCATGGCCCCATGGGCCCTGCGCCCGCCCGGTGGCCACATCGGCGGGCGCTTTCTTTTCAATGGTCGACCCGACTCGGCACAGCCCCAACAGCGGAAAGCCCCTGCCCGTGCAACCCCCCCTTGATGCAGCACGTCTGCGGAAAGTTCTGGCCGCTGCCGCGCCGAGCAAGCCCTGCCGCTGCAGCCTGGGCACTTGCGCCGGCTGGGAAAGCCTGTCCGAAGACCGTTGGCCCGCCAAGGCCATGCAGGCCGTGGGCACACTGCGCGACGCCGCGCTGGCCGAGCCCACCTACGAGGAATGGCACCCGGACGGCACCCGTTACGAGTCGCCGGATGCGCCCGTCGCCGTCTCTTTTTTCCCTTACAACCGCTGCGACCTCTGGCGTTGCGGGCAGTGCGAACGCCACGTCCTGCGTTACACCGAATTCGGTGGCTACTATGTGGACCATCGCGTGCGTGCGCTCCTGCCCGCCACCCCTGTGACCGACTGACGCCGCAGCCGGCCGCGACTGGTCGCTACCACATGTGGATACCCCCTACGCGCGCAGGTCGCCGTGGGCGAATAAAATCATGGACTCTGAAGGAAAAGCACCCATGGGACGCACGCTGTACGACAAGATCTGGGACGAACATGTGGTCCACACTGAAGAGGACGGCACCGCCATCCTCTACATCGACCGCCACCTGGTGCACGAAGTCACCAGCCCGCAGGCTTTCGAGGGCATCCGCCAGGCGGGCCGCAAGGTCTGGCGGATCAGTTCGATCGTCGCCACGGCCGACCACAACACCCCCACCACCGGCTGGGAGCGGGGCTACGACGGCATCACCGATCCGATCAGCAAGGAGCAGATCACCACGCTCGACGCCAACATCCATGAGTTCGGCGCGGCCGCCTTCTTCCCGTTTCTGAGCAAGCGCCAGGGCATCGTCCACGTGATCGGGCCGGAGAGCGGCGCCACGCTGCCGGGCATGACGGTGGTGTGCGGCGATTCGCACACCTCGACCCACGGTGCATTTGGCGCCCTGGCCCATGGCATTGGCACCAGCGAGGTCGAGCACGTGCTGGCCACGCAGACCCTGCTGGCCAAAAAGGCCAAGAACCTGCTGGTCAAGGTCGAAGGCACGTTGCCACGGGGCTGCACCGCCAAAGACATCGTGCTGGCCATCATCGGCAAGATCGGCACCGCCGGCGGCACCGGCTACACCATCGAATTTGCGGGCAGCGCCATCCGCGCCCTGAGCATGGAAGGCCGCATGACCGTGTGCAACATGGCCATCGAGGCCGGGGCCCGCGCGGGGCTGGTGGCGGTGGACGAGAAAACCGTTGAATACGTCAAGGGCCGCCTGCTGGCGCCCGGCACCGACGCCACCACGGGCCGCTTTGTGGGCGGCGCCGAATGGGACCAGGCCCTGGCCTACTGGAACACCCTGCGCTCGGACGCCGACGCCGCGTTTGACGCCGTGGTCGAGCTCGACGCCAGCGCCATCATGCCGCAGGTCACCTGGGGCACCTCACCCGAAATGGTGCTGGGCATTACCGCATCGGTGCCCGACCCCGACCGCGAAAAAGATCCCAGCAAGCGCGATGCCATGGAACGCGCACTCACCTACATGGGCCTGACCCCCGGCAAGGCGCTGAACGATATTTTTGTGGACAAGGTGTTCATCGGCTCGTGCACCAACAGCCGCATCGAAGACATGCGCGAAGCTGCGGCCATCGTCAAGAAGCTGGGCCAGAAGGTGGCGAAGAACATCAAGGTGGCCATGGTGGTGCCGGGCTCGGGCCTGGTCAAGGCACAGGCCGAACGCGAAGGCCTGCACGAGATCTTCAAGGCCGCCGGCTTTGAATGGCGCGAACCGGGCTGCTCGATGTGCCTGGCCATGAACGCCGACCGGCTGGAGCCGGGCGAGCGCTGCGCCTCCACCAGCAACCGCAACTTTGAGGGCCGCCAGGGCGCCGGTGGCCGCACCCACCTGGTTTCCCCCGCCATGGCGGCCGCGGCGGCCGTCCATGGTCATTTTGTCGATGTTCGCACCATCGCCTGATCCCCCGTCAACTGAGGAGAACCGCATGAAAACCATTGCATTGATCGTCGCCATCGTTGCCAGTTCGTGGGCAATGACCGGCTGCAACACCTGGGCGGGCGTGAAAGAAGACGTCAAGGACGCCGGACAAGCCACCGGCAAGGGCATTAAAAAAGCCGGCGAAAAAATCCAGGACGTCGCCAAGTAGGCCCCCCATGCAAGCATTCACCTTACACACCGGTCTCGTGGCCCCCATGGACCGCGAGAACGTCGACACCGACGCCATCATCCCCAAGCAGTTCCTCAAGTCGATCCGCAAGACCGGCTTCGGCCCCAACCTGTTTGACGCCTGGCGTTACCTCGACGCTGGCGAACCCGGGCAAGACCCGGCCAGCCGCCGCCCCAACCCGGACTTCATCCTCAATCAGCCGCGGTACCAGCCAGGTGCCTACGGTCCCGCCGGCGCGTCCATCCTGCTGGCGCGCAAGAACTTTGGCTGCGGCTCCTCGCGCGAGCACGCGCCCTGGGCGTTGGACCAATACGGCTTTCGCGCCATCATCGCACCCAGTTTTGCCGACATCTTTTTCAACAACTGCTTCAAGAACGGCCTGCTGCCCATCGTCTTGCCCGAGGCGCAGGTGGCCCGGCTGTTTGACGAATCCGCGGCTTTCCCCGGCTACCAGCTCACCATCGACCTGCCGCGCCAGGTGGTGGTTAAAACCCAGGGCGACGAACTGCCCTTTGAGGTGCAGGCCTTCCGCAAATACTGCCTTGTCAACGGTCTGGACGACATCGGCCTGACGCTGCGCAACGCCGACAAGATCAAGGCGTTTGAAGCGGCCCGGCTGGCCCAAAAGCCCTGGCTGGCCCACACGGCGGTTTCCTGAGATTTTTTAAACAAAATATGCCTTTATCCCCCGTCAATTGGTAATAGTTTGCTATTAATTTTATATAAATCATGAAAATTGCAATTCTTCCGGGTGACGGCATTGGCACCGAAATCATGGCCGAGGCGGTCAAGGTCCTCAAGGTCCTTGGCCTGCCGCTCGAGATGGAAACCGCCCTGGTCGGCGGCGCCGCCTATGAGGCCCACGGGCATCCGCTGCCTGACAGCACGCTGAATCTGGCCAAAGCGGCCGACGCCATCCTTTTCGGCGCCGTCGGCGACTGGAAATACGACACGCTCGACCGCCCGCTGCGCCCCGAACAGGCCATCCTGGGCCTGCGCAAGAACCTCGGCCTGTTTGCCAACTTCCGCCCGGCCATCTGCTACCCGCAGCTGGTGGACGCCTCGAGCCTGAAACGCGAGCTGGTGTCGGGCCTGGACATCCTGATCATCCGCGAACTCACCGGCGACATCTACTTTGGCCAGCCGCGCGGCCGCCGCGTGGCCACCGACGGCCACTTCCCCGGCGCCGAAGAAGCGTTTGACACCATGCGCTACAGCCGCCCCGAGATCGAGCGCATCGCCCACGTGGCTTTCCAGGCCGCACGCAAGCGCAAGGCCGCCGGCACCGAAGGCCGGGTCACCAGCGTGGACAAGGCCAACGTGCTGGAGACCTTCCAGCTTTGGAAAGACGTGGTCACCGACGTCGCCCAACAATACCCCGACATCGCGCTGGACCACATGTACGTGGACAACGCCGCCATGCAGCTGGTCAAGGCGCCCAAGAAGTTTGACGTGATCGTCACCGGCAACATGTTCGGCGACATCCTCAGCGACGAAGCCTCCATGCTCACCGGCTCCATCGGCATGCTGCCCTCGGCCAGCCTCAACAGCAAGAACCAGGGCCTCTACGAACCCAGCCACGGCAGCGCGCCCGACATCGCCGGCCAGGGCGTGGCCAACCCGCTGGCCACCATTTTGAGTGCGGCCATGATGCTGCGCTTCAGCCTGAACCAGGAAGCCGCCGCCCAGCGCATCGAAGCCGCCGTGCAAAAAGTGCTGACCCAGGGCCTGCGCACGCCCGACCTCTACAGCGAAGGCACCACCAAGGTCGGCACGGCGCAAATGGGGGATGCGGTGGTCAAGGCGCTGGGGTGAACGTACCTGGCGTTGTCTTGCGATCCGACCGAAGTTGGCACAAATTAATATCAAATAAATAGCAAACCATGACCATTGCACGGGGGCCAAGGTCATATTTCTCTTGAAATTCCCGCTTTTGACCGTGCCGCCAAGCTGTCAGCCTGGCCCAAGGTGGCTTCCGCTACAATATTTCGCTATGTTTGCCGCCCGCCCGTTCGTCCAGAACATCGCCCCCGCCGCCAAGGTGCGGGTGGCCGCGCGCGCAATCTCCATCAAAACCACGACCCTCAAGGGCTGATCCTGCCCGGTTCGTCGTGTGCCCTCCCCGGCCAGACGAGCCGGGCAAACAGTCAGGCGTGGCACTGTTTATTTTTTGAAAGGGCGTTGAAATGAGCAAGTTGGTTGGTTTGGTCGGCTGGCGCGGCATGGTCGGCTCGGTGTTGATGGACCGCATGCAGGCCGAGGGCGACTTCGAACTGATCGAGCCGCTGTTTTTCTCCACCTCCAACGCGGGCGGCAAGGCCCCGGCCATGGCGAAGAACGAGACCACCCTGAAGGACGCGACCGACATCGACGCGCTCAAGCGCTGCGACATCATCCTGACGGCGCAAGGCGGCGACTACACCTCCGAGGTCTTCCCCAAGCTGCGCGCGGCCGGCTGGAAGGGCCACTGGATCGACGCCGCCTCCACGCTGCGCATGAACGACGACGCCGTGATCGTGCTCGACCCGGTCAACCTGCCGGTGATCCAGAACGCGCTGGCCCGGGGCGGCAGGAACTGGATCGGGGGCAACTGCACGGTGAGCTGCATGCTGATGGGCGTGGGCGCGCTGTACAAGGCCGGGCTGGTCGAATGGATGAGCACGCAGACCTACCAGGCGGCTTCGGGCGGCGGCGCGCAGCACATGCGCGAGCTGCTCACGCAATACGGCACGCTCAACGCCGAGGTGAAGGCCCTGCTGGACGACCCCAAGAGCGCCATCCTGGAGATCGACCGCAAGGTCATCGCCAGACAGCGCAACCTGAGCGGGGCCGAAACGGCCAACTTTGGCGTGCCGCTGGGCGGCTCGCTGATTCCGTGGATCGACAAGGACCTGGGCCTTGGCAAGGGTCGGGACGAGCCCGGCTGGGGCGTGTCCCGCGAAGAATGGAAAGGCATGGCCGAGACCAACAAGATCCTGGGCCAGGGTGAGGGCTTCAACGCGCCGGCCGTTCCCGTGGACGGCTTTTGCGTGCGCGTGGGCGCCATGCGCTGCCACAGCCAGGCGCTGACCTTCAAGCTCCGAAAGGACGTGCCCGTGGCCGACATCGAAGCCCTGATCGCCGCCGACAACGCGTGGGTCAAGGTCGTGCCCAACACGCGCGAGGCCACCGTGCGCGATCTCACGCCCGTGGCCGTGACCGGCACCATGACCATTCCGGTGGGGCGCATTCGCAAGATGGCGATGGGCCCCGAGTACCTGGGTGCGTTCACCATCGGGGACCAGTTGCTCTGGGGCGCCGCAGAACCACTGCGTCGCATGCTGCGAATTTTGCTGTCGCATTGAACTGGCACGGTCCCGACCGGGCGTCTGCAACCAAAAGCAACAAGACGTTGGTCGGAGACAACAGGTCGGCACCCGGAATCTGCCCTGAAGCTTGCCGCGGGGAACTTATGCAGCTTCTCAGCTTGTCAGCCTAAGCCATTGATGCTAATGTTGTTTCCACTACTCAGCGTCAAGGCGTACGTCTGCATTATGAGAATAAATTTGCGCTTCAAGTCTGTCACCAATTCACGCAAAGCCGGGTTTCCGCGCCACGGCTGGAAAGCGTCCGCACTGGCCACGGCCATGGCGTTGACTTTCGGCATGGCCAGCCTCGACGCGCATGCGCTGGCGCTGGGCCGCATCAACGTGCTGTCGGCACTGGGCGAGCCGCTGCGGGCCGAGATCGACATCCCCGACATCAACCCTGAAGAAGCGTCGAGCCTGCGCGCGACGGTTGCCCGACCTGAGGTGTTCCGCGCCTCGGGCCTGGACTACAACGTGATCGTCTCGTCAGTGGAGGTCACGCTTCTGAAACGGCCGGATGGCCGTTCCTATCTGCGTCTGACCAGCACCCGACCAGTCAACGACCCGTTTCTGGACCTGATCCTTGAAACCCAATGGTCATCAGGCCGCATCGTGCGTGATTACACGATGCTGTTTGATCCGCCGAATCTGCGCCAACAGGCTGCGCCCGCGCCGACGGCCCCGCAAGTGGCCCCTGCGGCGGTCGCCCGGCCGTTGCCTTCTTCCCCGGCCGCTCCCGCGGCAACCATTGCCCCGGCTGCGACCGCCCCTGCGCGCCCCGCAGCACCGACCGCCAGCGCCAGACCGCCTGTGGTGGCGCCCCAACCGGCCGCCGCGCCGCCACCGGCCGACAGCCAGGTCACGGTCCGTTCTGGCGATACGGCGGGCCGTATCGCAGCGGCCAACAAAACCGACAGCGTCTCGCTCGACCAGATGCTGGTGGCGCTCCAGCGCAGCAACCCCGACGCCTTCATCAGTGGCAACATCAACCGGATCAAGGCCGGCGCCGTGCTGGACATCCCCACGGCCGCACAAGCCGCCGCCACCCCCGCAGACGAAGCGTCCCGAATCGTCATCGCGCAGAGCAAGGATTTCAACGAATTCCGGCGTCGCCTTGCTGAAAGCGCCACAGCGGCAGCAGGCACCGAGCCCAATCGCCAGGCCGGCGGCAAAGTCCAGGCCAGCGTCGAAGACAAGAAGCCTGCCGCTGCCGCGCCGGACAAGCTCACGCTGTCCAAGGGTGGCGTGCAGGCCAAGGCCACCGAAGCCCAGATCGCCGCCAGCGCCCAAACCAGGGAGGCCACCGATCGGGCTGCCGAACTGGCCCGCAACATTGGCGAACTGGCCAAGCTGCAAGGCGCACCCGGGGTTGCCGGTTCAACACCCGCGCTGGCAGCAAGTGCCGCAAAGCAGGGTGGCGTGAATGTCGTCACTGGCAGCCCGGCGGTGGTTGCACCGGCGGCCGTGGCCAGTGCCCCAGCACCGGCCGCCGAGGCGGCTGCACCGGCTGCAGTGGCCAGCAGCGCGACCACAACCGCTGAAGCAGCCCCGGCCGCTGCGGTTGTGGCCTCGGCGCCAGTCGCTGATGCGCCGGCACCGGTCGTCAAAGCGCGTGCGCCCGTCCCGGCGCCCGCCCCTGCCCCCGAACCCAGCCTGTTGTCTGAGATCATGGACAACCCCATGGCGCCGATTGCCGCGGGGGGATTGGTCGCCTTGCTGGCAGGTTTTGGTTTTTACCGCGCGCGCCAGCGCAAAAAGCCTGCGTCGGTGGACAGCTCTTTCCTCGAAAGCCGACTGCAGCCCGACTCCTTCTTTGGCGCCAGCGGGGGGCAGCATATCGACACCAAGGAAGCCGCCGCAACCGGTTCCTCCATGGTGTATTCACCCAGCCAGTTGGACGCTGCCGGCGATGTGGACCCGGTGGCCGAAGCCGACGTGTACCTGGCTTACGGGCGCGATCTTCAGGCCGAAGAAATCCTCAAGGAAGCCATGCGCACCACGCCAGGTCGCGTGGCGATCCACGGCAAGTTGCTTGAGATCTACGCCAAACGGCGCGATATCAAGGCCTTTGAGGTGGTGGCCACCGAAGCCTACGGCCTCACGCAGGGCCAGGGCCTCGAATGGGAGCAGATTTGCGAGCATGGCCGCGACCTCGACCCCGACAATCCGCTGTACCAACCCGGCGGCACGCCGCCGGTGCGGGCTGGCGCGGCGGTCGCCGTCCCCACCGCTTCGGGTTTCCATGCGCACACGGTGCCGGTCACCGGGCCCGCGCCGCTGGACTCGAAGTCACCGCCGGTCGATCTTGATCTTGACCTCGATTTTTCGACCTCCGATCAGCCGGACGATGAACCCCGATTGACGCCTGTCGCCCCCCCTGTGGCGGCCTTCACGCCACCCGCCGCAGCACGCGCTGCGGCACTGGCGCCCGAATTCCGGGTGCCGGCGCAGTCGTCCAGCTACGGCACCATCGACCTGTCCATGCCGGATCTGCCTCCGCTGGCCTCGACCACCGAGGCCGACTCCACCCAGGCGCCCAGCGACTCCGGCATGATGGAATTCGACTTGGGCAGCCTGTCGCTGGACCTGGATCCGACCGTCGGCAACGGTGCCAAGCCCGATCTGGCCGGAACCCCCGCCAGCGACGACCCGTTGGCCACCAAACTGGCGTTAGCCGAAGAATTCCTGTCCATCGGTGACGACGATGGTGCCCGTGCACTGGTGGAGGAAGTCGTGGCCGAAGCCTCGGGCGGCCTCAAATCCAAGGCGGAGAAGTTGCTGGCGGAAATTGGCTGACGCCAACCGCGTCCGCGTGTTTTCGCTCATCCTGCTGTGAGGCTGGCGCTCGGCATCAGCTACAACGGCCAGGCCTTCGAAGGATGGCAGAGCCAGACCTCCGGGCGCACGGTGCAAGACCGCCTGGAGGCGGCCCTAGCGCAGTTCACCACCCATCCGGTTTCGACGCTCTGCGCGGGCCGCACTGACGCCGGCGTGCATGGCCTGATGCAGGTGGTGCACTTTGACACGCCGCTGGAGCGGCCCGTAGCTTCATGGGTGCGGGGCCCCAACCGGTATTTACCCCCTGACATCGCCGTGCAATGGGCCCACGCCGTGCCCACTGAGTTTCACGCCCGGGCCAGCGCAGTCGCCCGGCGCTACGCCTACATCCTGCTTGAATCCCCGGTGCGACCCAGCCTCGAGGCCGGTCGCGTCGGCTGGGTGTTCCGGCCACTGGACGCCGAGGCCATGCGCGACGCCGCGTCGCGGCTTTTGGGGGAACATGATTTCAGCTCGTTTCGCGCCTCCAGTTGCCAGGCTCTTTCGCCCGTCAAGACCCTGCGGCACATTGCTGTCTCGCGGCGTGGCGCCTATTGGCGCTTCGAGTTCGAGGCCAATGCCTTTTTGCACCACATGATCCGCAACATCATGGGGTGCCTGGTGGACATCGGCCAGGGCAAACACCCGCCGCAATGGATGAGCGACGTCCTCGCGGCGCGCCACCGCGCCGTGGCCGCGCCCACGTTCTCGCCTGCCGGGCTGTATTTTCTGGGCCCGGTGTACGACGCGCGGTGGGGCCTGCCCGACCGCACGGCTGCGTATGATTGGCTGCCATGACATCAAGCGTCAACAAAGCCCCCACGCTCCCCGCTTCGCATGGTTCGCTGCCCCCCGAGGGGGCGTCGCCTGCCTTGGGGCGGCCCGGCGGCAGTCTGCAAGCCCCCACGCTCCCCGCTTCGCGTGGTTCGCTGCCCCCCGAGGGGGCGTCGCCTGCCTTGGGGCGGCCCGGCGGCAGTCTGCAAGCCCCCACACTCCCCGCTTCGGCAGCGCGCAGAACCCGCATCAAGGTCTGCGGGCTGACGCGGGAGGACGACGTGGACGCGGCGGTTGCCGCCGGTGTCGATGCCGTGGGTTTTGTGATGTACCGCCAAAGTCCCCGTTACGTGAGCCCGGCCCGGGCGGCCGAACTCGCCCGCCGCCTGCCCCCATTTGTCACGCCCGTGCTGCTCTTCGTGAACGAGGATACTACAAATATAATAGCAGTCTGCGACCAATTGGCGGGGGCTATCATCCAATTTCATGGTGATGAGAGCCCGTCGCAGTGCCGGGCCGCGGCGCTCGCCACACACCGCAATTTCCTGCGCGCGGCGCGAATTCCCCTGGACGGCGCCACGCCCTTTGACTTGGTAAAATTCGGACTGGCGTTCGCCGACGCGCAGGCCATCCTGCTCGACGCCCATGTGGACGGTTATGGCGGCGCCGGAAAGACATTCAATTGGTCACTTCTTCCACCAAGCGTCAACGCTCACCTCGTCTTGAGTGGTGGACTCACGCCTGCAAACGTGGGCGATGGCATTTTGCAAGTGCGACCCCGTTGCCGGTCATTGGCCGTTGACGTGAGCTCGGGCGTCGAGGTTTCGGCGCCGGGCGGAGGCACCTTGAAAGGCATCAAGGACGCCGCAAAGATTCAACAGTTCGTCGCCGCCGTGCGCGCGGCCGACGCCCAACTTGCAGGTTCCAGTCATGCTCCCCTACCAACAACCTGATCCGACAGGTCATTTCGGCATCTACGGTGGCAGCTTCGTGAGCGAGACGCTCACGCACGCCATCAACGAACTGAAAGACGCCTACGCCAAGTACCAGCACGACCCCGAGTTTCTGGCCGAATTCGATTACGAGCTCAAACATTTTGTGGGTCGGCCCTCGCCCATTTACCACGCCGCGCGGATGAGCCGCGAACAGGGCGGCGCACAGATCTACCTCAAGCGAGAAGACCTCAACCACACCGGCGCGCACAAGGTCAACAACACCATCGGTCAGGCCATGCTGGCCCGCCGCATGGGCAAGCCGCGGGTGATCGCCGAAACCGGCGCGGGCCAGCACGGCGTGGCCACCGCCACCATCTGCGCCCGCTACGGGCTGGAATGCGTGGTGTACATGGGCAGCGAGGACGTCAAGCGCCAGAGCCCCAACGTCTACCGCATGCACCTGCTGGGCGCCAAGGTGGTGCCGGTCGAATCGGGCAGCAAGACGCTGAAAGACGCGCTCAACGAAGCCATGCGCGACTGGGTCACTAACGTGGCCAACACCTTCTACATCATCGGCACGGTGGCCGGCCCGCACCCCTACCCGATGATGGTGCGCGACTTTCAAAGCGTGATCGGCAAGGAATGCATCGAGCAGATGCCCGAAATGCACCACGGCCGGCAACCTGACGCGGTGCTGGCCTGCGTGGGCGGCGGCAGCAACGCCATGGGCATCTTCCACCCCTACATTGGTTTTGAGAACACACGCCTGATCGGTGTGGAGGCGGCAGGTGAAGGCATGGACAGCGGCAGGCATTCGGCCTCGCTGCAGCGCGGCAGCCCGGGCGTGCTGCACGGCAACCGCACCTACATCCTGCAGGACGACAACGGCCAGATCACCGAAACCCACAGCATCAGCGCCGGCCTCGACTACCCCGGCGTGGGCCCCGAGCACGCCTACCTCAAGGACATCGGCCGGGCCGAATACGTGGGCGTGACCGACACCGAGGCGCTGGCAGCCTTCCATTACCTGTGCCGCACCGAGGGCATCATCCCTGCGCTGGAATCAAGCCACGCCGTGGCCTACGCCATGAAGCTGGCCAAAACCATGCGGCCCGACCAGTCCATTCTGGTCAACCTTTCGGGCCGCGGCGACAAGGACATCGGCACCGTGGCCGACCTCAGTCACGCCGAGTTTTATTGCCGGCCCTCCTGCCAGGGGCAGGCGGTCAAGGGCGGCGCACAGCCGGTGCAGGTGGTGAAATGAGCCGCATCACCCGTACCTTCACCGCGCTCAAGGCCCAGGGGCGCAAAGCGCTGATTCCGTATGTGACCGCCGGTTTTCCGTTTGCCGACATCACGCCCGAACTGATGCACGGCATGGTGGCCGCGGGCGCCGACGTGATCGAACTCGGCGTGCCGTTCAGCGACCCGTCGGCCGACGGGCCGGTGATCCAGAAGTCGGGCGAAAAAGCGCTGGCACTGGGCATCGGCATGGCGCAGGTGCTGGAGATGGTGCGCGTCTTCCGCCAGAAAGACACTGCCACCCCGGTGGTGCTCATGGGCTACGCCAACCCGGTGGAACGCTACAACCTCAAGCATGGGGCCGACCGCTTCATCGTGGATGCGTCGCAGGCCGGTGTCGATGGCGTGTTGATCGTCGACTATCCGCCCGAAGAGTGCGAACACTTTGCCGCGCAGCTGCGCGCGCACGACATGGACCTGATCTTTTTGCTCGCCCCTACCTCCACCGACCAGCGCATGGCCCAGGTGGCGCGGGTGGCCAGCGGCTATGTGTACTACGTGTCGCTGGCCGGCGTCACCGGCGCCGGCAACCTCGACACCGGCGCCGTGGCCACCATGCTGCCCCGCATTCGCGCGCATGTGACAGTGCCGGTGGGCGTGGGCTTTGGCATCCGCGACGCCGCCACGGCGCGGGCCATCGGCGCCGTGGCCGACGCCGTGGTGATCGGCAGCAAGATCATCCAGCTGATCGAAGCACAACCGCGCGGCGAGGTCGTGGCCACGGCTTCAGGCTTCCTGCGGGAAATCCGCGCGGCGCTGGACGCATAATCGCGTTCCCTGGAGAAAAACCGATGTCCTGGCTAGAAAAACTGCTCCCCCCGAAGATCCAGCAAACCGACCCGACCGAGCGCCGCCAGGTGCCCGAGGGCCTGTGGATCAAATGCCCGAGCTGCGAGACCGTGCTGTACAAGGCCGATCTGGAACAGAACCAGAACGTCTGCCCGAGTTGCAACCACCACCATCGCATCGGTGCGCGCGCCCGGCTCGACGCCTTTCTGGATGCCGAGGGGCGCTACGAAATCGGTCAGGAAGTACTGCCGATTGATCCGCTGAAGTTCAAGGACAGCCGCAAATACCCCGAACGCCTCAAGGAAGCGCTGGAAAACACCGGCGAGACCGACGCCCTGGTCGTCCTGGGCGGTTCGGTGCTGAGCATCAACCTGGTGGCCGCCTGCTTCGAGTTCGATTTCATGGGCGGCAGCATGGGCTCGGTGGTGGGCGAGCGCTTTGTGCGCGGCGTGGAGGCGGCCATCGAACAGAAGGTTCCTTTCCTGTGCTTCACCGCCACCGGTGGCGCCCGCATGCAGGAGGGCCTGCTGTCCCTGATGCAAATGGCCAAGACCAATGCCGCCCTGACGCGACTGGCCAAGAAAGGCCTGCCCTACATCAGCGTCCTGACCGACCCGACCATGGGCGGTGTGAGTGCCGGCTTTGCCTTCCTGGGCGACGTGGTGATTGCCGAGCCCAAGGCGCTGATCGGCTTTGCCGGCCCACGGGTGATCGAATCCACGGTGCGGGTGACCCTGCCCGAAGGCTTTCAGCGTGCCGAATTCCTCCAGCAAAAGGGCGCGATCGACTTCATTTGCGACCGCCGCGAACTGCGCAAGACCGTGGCCAACACCCTGGCCATGCTGCTGCGTCAGCCGGCCGACGCGGTGGCCTGAGCAGCACGCAACTGTCTCAGAGCAGCACCTGACGCTGCAATTCGGCCAGCACCATCGCGGCCACCTGCAACAGCACCAGCACCGCCAGCGGTGAAAGGTCGATTCCGCCAACCAGGGGAATCATGCGCCGGAACGGCCTCAAAATCGGCGCGGCCAGCCGCTCCACGATGCTCGCCAGCGGTGAATTCGACTGTACCCACGACAGGATGACCGCCACGACCAGCAGCGCCGTGATCCCGGAAACCGCCAGGCGCGCCACGCCAAACACGGCCAGAACCAGCACCCCGCCGAAGTGGACCGAGCCCCCCGCGATCAGCCACAGCAGGGTGAACTGCGCCAGCTCCAGCAAAAACACGGCCACCAGGCTGGCCAGATCCCAGCGCCCCACCGACCGGACCACACGGCGCAAAGGCAACACCAGCCAGTCGGTGAGCGCAAAAATCAGCCGCCCCACCGGGTTGCCAAACGGAATGCGCTGGTGCTGCATGTAAAGGCGCAGCAGGCACGCGCCGCCCAGCAGGCCGGTTGCGATGTCGAGCAGGAAGGAAAGGATTTGGTAGGCCATGTTGGAAGGGCAATCAGGTCGTGGGATGATAGCTGCACAGGATTTTTGTGCCATGTCCAATTCCCTCACACTGTCTTCCCTGCCCCTGTTTCCGCTGGGCACCGTGCTGTTTCCGGGTGGTTTGCTGCCGTTGCGGATTTTCGAGGTGCGCTACCTCGACATGATCTCGCGCTGCCACAAGGCCGGCGCCCCGTTCGGTGTGGTGTCGCTCACGCAAGGCAGCGAGGTTCGGCACGCCAACGGTGGGCCCGAATCGTTCAGCGATGTAGGCACACTGGCCACGATCGCGGGGCTCGAAACCCCGCAGCCGGGGTTGCTGCTGGTGCGGGGCGAGGCCGCGCAGCGGTTTCGCATCACACGCCGCCAGCAGCTGCGCCACGGCCTCTGGGTTGCCGACGTGAACCGCCTGGACGACGACATGGCCGTGCCCGTGCCCGAAGACCTGCAGGAGACCGCGCGCGCCCTGGGCCGCCTGATCGAGTCGCTGAAGCAGCGCAGCGCGCCGCAAGGGCAATTGCCGCTGATGCCGCCCTACCGCCTGGACGATTGCGGCTGGGTGGCCAACCGCTGGTGCGAACTGTTGCCACTGCCGCTCAAGCTCAAACAGCAGTTAATGGAGCTGGAGAACCCGTTGATCCGGCTGGAGCTGGTGAGCGACGTGCTGTCACGCACCGGGATTGCCAGCGATTGAATTCAGTGCCCCACCCTGATTTGCTGCTTTATATGTAGCAAACTATCACCAAATGACGGGGGCTAGAGGCCAATTTCACTCAGATATTGGGTGAAACGTACTCTGGGAGATGGGTCTGCAGCCAGCGCCGCAAATCGTGGCTCGCCGGCGCCGGCCCGGCCTGGGCAATCCAGCCCGCCACCGCGTCGATACCCACCGCCGACTGCCCCGACGTTTTGGCCACGCGCAGCTTGGGGTGCGGCGTGGGCTCGGTGGTTTCGTCATCGGCCAGCAGCTCTTCAAACAGTTTTTCGCCAGGGCGCAAGCCAGTGAATGCAATCGGCACGTCCTGCTCGGTCTTGCCCGACAGGCGAATGAGCAGGCGTGCCAGTTCGACGATCTTGACCGGTTCGCCCATGTCAAGCACATAGATCTGACCCGACCGCCCCATCAGCCCGGCCTGCAGCACGAGTTGCGCGGCCTCGGGGATGGTCATGAAATAGCGCACGATGTCCGGGTGCGTGACCGTGACCGGCCCGCCACGCTGGATCTGCCGCGTGAACAGCGGCACCACCGAACCACTGGAACCCAGCACGTTGCCAAAACGCACCGACACATACTGCGTGGCAGCGTGTTCGGCCGCCACGGCCTGCACCACCAGCTCGGCCAGCCGCTTGCTCGCGCCCATCACATTGGTGGGATTGACCGCCTTGTCGGTGGAGATCATCACAAAACGCCGCGCACCGCACAGCCCGGCCACCCGCGCCGCATGGAGCGTGCCCAGCACATTGGTGCGCACCGCCTCGATTTCGTTGAGCTCCTCCATCAGCGGCACGTGCTTGTAGGCCGCGGCATGGAACACCACGGCCGGCCGGTGCACCGTGGCAATGGCCTGCAGGCGCTCGAACTCGCGCACGTTCGCCGTGTAATACATCGCCTGCATCTGCGGATGCGCGGCGCGCAACTCCTGCTCAAGCTCGTACACGGCAATTTCGGACACATCCACGCACACCAGCCGCGCCACGCCAAAGCGGGCAATCTGGCGGCACAGCTCCGAGCCAATGGAGCCGCCCGCGCCAGTCACCAGAACCGTCTGGCCAGCAAACAGATCGGACAGGCCCGCCACGTCCAGCTGGATCGGCGTGCGGCCCAGCAGGTCTTCGAGTTCGACATGGCGCGGCCCCGGCCCGTCGGAGCGCAGCCATTCGTCCGGGCGCGGCATGGTCAGCAGGGTCACCCCTGCATCGGCCGCATGAAGCAGGACTTCGCGGCGCTCGGCGGAGCCGGGCGGGGATGCGACCAGAACGGCGACCGCGCCCGTGTAACTGGCCATCGCCGCAATATCAGAAATATCCCCCAGCACGCGCACGTTCTGGATAGAACGCCCCTTCTCGCCACGCTCGCGGGAAAGGATTCCAACGGGCTGCCATTGCTGCGAACCCTTAAGCGCGCGCAGCGCGGCAGAGGAGTCGTGCAAGGACCCGACGATCAAAAGCCGACGCGCCATCCCGCCAAGCCCTACGACAGTGCGTTCGTTGAAGGTGCGCCAGGCTGCACGCGCCGCCCCGAACAGCATCAGGGACAAAATCGGATGCAAGACAAGCACCGAACGAGGGAAATTGGGCATCCGTAGGGCCAAAACGGTGGCTGCCGCCGCCAGACCGCCCAGGCAAACTCCCGCAGTCAACTGACGCAACTCCAACAAGCCGAAATAGCGCCAGACCTGGCGATGCACACCAGCGACACGCAGACCCAGCACAAATGCACACATAGCCCATGGCGCACTTTCCCAAGCCAAATCCAAAAATTGGTCTGGAATGTCAAAATTGAAGCGGAGCCAGAAAGCTGTCACCCACGCTAGCCCAACCAGTCCAATGTCAATCGCGAGCTTGAGGGGTTGGAGCGAGTATCGGGAGATTAGCGACGTCATGCACAAAATAGGTAGTTCCACGCTCGAACGCAACCTTCCGTTGAAGCGGCCGTGAACTGCGGAAGACTATCGGATAATATCGCTTGATCTTGGCAACGCCTTGAATATCACCCCGAATCGCGGTTCTCGAAGAGCGTCTTGGTCACCGTGTCAAGTATGGAGCATCATGAGTCGAACCGATGAATATATTGCACGGGGCAAGCACCGGATTCCCGGTTTGACGCAACTGCTATCCAAGCGCCCAGATCAGTTTGCCCCGGGCGTCTGGCCTACCTATTTCAGTAAGGCTTCTGGGACCCGTGTCTGGGACCTGGATGGTCGGGAATACCTAGACATGAGCATCAGCGGCATCGGCGCCAATATCCTAGGATACTGCGATCCAGATGTCGATGCTGCCGTGATTAAATGCGTGCAGAGCGGCAACAGTTCTTCTCTGAACGCCCCCGAAGATGTTGAATTGGCTGAACTGCTGTGCAACCTACACCCATGGGCTGACAAGGTCCGGTTCGCGCGCACCGGCGGTGAAGCCTTGACCGTCGCCGTCCGCATCGCACGCGCCGCCACTGGACGCGACCGCGTGGCGTTCTGCGGTTACCACGGCTGGCACGACTGGTACTTGGCCGCCAACCTCTCGGATAACGAGTCCCTCACCGAGCACCTGTTGCCAGGCCTGAGCCCGCTGGGAGTGCCAAAGGGCCTGCGCGGAACCGCCTTGCCCTTCCGCTACAACCAGATCAATGAGTTGAAAGCGATCTTCGCGCAGCACCCAGACGAAGTGGCGGCTGTGGTAATGGAACCCCTTCGCAACGAAATGCCGGAGCCGGGGTTTCTCGAGGAGGTCAAGGCCCTTGCCAAGGCGGCGGGCGCAGTCCTGGTTTTTGATGAAGTGTCGGTAGGCTTTCGGCTCAATACCGGTGGCTACCATAGGCTGGTGAATATCGAGCCCGACGTGGCAGTGTTTGCGAAAGCCATGAGCAACGGTTACCCGATGGCGGCGATCATCGGGGTGGCGGGCGTCATGGACGCCGTGGAGCGCACCTTCATCAGCAGCACCTACTGGACCGATCGGATCGGTCCGGTCGCGGCGCTAGCCACCATCCGCAAGCATGAGCGCGAGCAGGTTAGCGACCACTTGCACCGGATCGGCAAGGCCGTCCAGGACGTCTGGACCCGCGCTGCGACCCAGACTGGACTGGACATCCATGTCTATGGCATCTATCCGATGAGCCACTTTGGCTTCGATGCACCCGACGCCCAAGCAAGGATGACCTTCTACGTCCAGGAAATGCTCAAACGGGGGTTCCTGGCGTCAAACCGCTTCTATGCCAACTATGCCCAGCGGCCAGAGCACGTGCAGAAATTCGGGCAAGCCACTGCCGAGGTTTTCGGGCAACTCGCCGGTCTGGTTGACCAGGGGCCGCTGGCCCCCCATCTGACCGGCGGTGTTTCGCGGCCGGGCTTTCATCGACTCAACTGAGACTTATGCGGCTACTCAAGAAAAACGTGCTGATCACCGGAGCCGGCGGTCAGCTGGGAACGCGCTTTGCCCAGGCTTTTGCCACCGAGGGCGCCAACCTCTGGCTGACCGACCAGTCGCAGGAGCGTCTGACCGCCGCCGCGTCCAAGTTACCGGCCACCCAGTTGCTGGGATCGCTGCCCATGGACGTGACCAACCCAGCTTCGGTGGAGCGTGTATTTGCCCAAGTGCGCGCCTATGGGGCACTCGACGTCCTCGTCAACAATGCCGGCATCGGCGTCTTCACGCCGTTCTGGGAGCGTGACTATGCTGAATTCATGCAGGTCATGTCGGTCAACGCGGGGGGGACTTTCCTGTGTACCCGCGAAGCACTTCGGATCATGAAGGATCAAGGCCAAGGCGCCATCGTCAATATTGGCTCGCTTTACGGCGTTGTCAGCAGCGACCCGCGGATCTACACCGACTGCGAGCGCATGAACTCCGAGGTGTACAGCGCGTCCAAAGCCGCCGTCATCCAGCTCACCAAGTATTTCGCGGTCCATGCGGCGGACCTCGGCGTACGTGTCAACTGTGTGAGTCCGGGCGGCGTGTTCAACCATCAGGGAGAGGATTTTGTGAGCAACTACTCTCAACGGACCCCGTTCAAGCGCATGGCCAAGGACGGGGACATCTGTGGCGCCGTCATTTTCTTGGCCTCCGACGAGGCGGGCTACATTTCCGGCCAGAACATCGTGGTCGATGGAGGCTTCACCGCATGGTAGAGCGCAGTGTAGTCGTTCTGGGAGCCGGCATGTCAGGTCTGGTCACGGCCTATGAATTCGCCCGACGCGGTGTGCCTGTACGGGTTATTGAACGCCTGTCCGTCCCGGGCGGGCTGGCCCGCACCCAGCGCTTCGACGACTATTACATTGATGCCGGGCCGCACCTTTTCCACACCTCCAGCCCCGAGATCGTCGCCTACTGGCAAAACCTGTTTCCTGGTATGTTCCGAACCCCTGCGCTGTACGGCAAGAACTATGTCGATGGCCAGTTCTTCGACTACCCGCTGTCCGAAGAAACACTGCGGCAATTTCCCGCTGAGCTGTATAAGTGCATCATGGCCGAGATGTCGGCCAAAGACCCGGCCAAGCTCAGCGCCGCCCGAAACTACCGGGATTACATGGAGTCCCTGGCCGGCCCCACGTTGCAGAAAATCTTCTACGAAGACTATCCGGAAAAGCTCTGGGGCATCCCCACCAGTGAGCTCTCCGCCAACTGGGCACCGCAGCGCATAGATATCCGCAAGGAGAAAAAGCCCTTCCATGCCGACCAGTGGTCAGGCGTTGCGCAGAACGGCTGTGGCACGGCCATGGAAATCCTGGCACAGAAAATCATCGCGCATGGCGGCAGGATTGACTACAACACCGAAGTGCTCGGTCTCGAACTCGAAGGCGAGGTCATCAGCCGGGTAAGGACAAACGCGGGAGTCGTGGACCTCGGACGCAACGACATCGTGGTGTCCACGTTGCCAATCACCGTCAACTCCCGCTTCCTCAACGTCCCCTGCAACCTGAGCTTTCGCAGTGTCAAACTAGTGGCCATCGCCACCACCGGTGCCGACCCGTTCCCGAAAGACGCCGACTGGCTGTATTTCAAGGACCGTGGCGTTATTTTCCATCGCGCCGGCCTGCAGACGCGGTTCAGCGACATCGGCATCCCCAAGGGCTGGTCCATTCTGTGTTGCGAAATCGCCTACACGGCGGGCGACGCCATCTCCACGATGGACGAAGCGCAACTAAGTGAACGCGTCATTGCCGATCTGGAGCGCCTGGGATTCATCCGGCGGACAGAAATCGTCAAGGTTCATCACATGGATCTGGGGCCGCTGTACCCCAGCTACCGGGTTGGTTTTGAAACCGAGCTCCAGCGGGTGCGGGGCGAACTCGAAAAGAACGGAAATTTCTACTTCACGGGCACACTGGCCGATTTTTCGTACGCCGATTTCCAGATTCTGTGCGCCAAGGCCATTGACCTGGTGGACATGATTCAGGACCCCGGATCAGCTTTCAACCGGGTTCAGCGGGTCAGCCGTCGCGTCCGCAAATTCAACGATGTAGTGCAGATCGGCAAGAACCTGGTCGGCAGGCAATACCCCCCGTACATCATTGGCGAAATCGGCCTCAACCACAACGGCAGCGTGGCGCTGGCAAAGCAACTAATTGACGTATGCGTCGAGAGCGGTTGCCACGCGGCCAAATTCCAGACCTTCAGCACCGAGCGCATTTCGGCCAAGGTTCTGGACGCCCGCTACAACGAGGACATCCTCGATCTTGAGGAAAATCTTCACCAGCTCTTCAACCGGTTGATTTTCTCCTGGGAAGAACTCAAGGACATCTTCGCCTACGGCCGCTCACGCAATATCGATGTGTTCTCGACGCCATTCGACATCGATTCAGTCGAGATGCTCGACCGACTCGATGTTCCGGCCTACAAGATCGCCTCAATGGACGTGGTCAACCTTCCGCTGATCCGTGCCGTGGCCATGAAGATGAAGCCGATGTTCATGTCCACCGGCATGTCAACGCTGGGCGACATCGAGGAAGCCGTCAACACCGTGCTGGAGGCAGGTAACCCGAACCTCATCCTGCTGCACTGCGTCTCGAGCTACCCGTGCTCTGCGGCCGAAGCCAACCTGCGCATGATCCCGCGCCTGGCAGAGACCTTTCAGTTGGTCAGTGGTTTCTCTGACCACTTTCCGGGAACTTTTCTGGTTCCGCCCGCTGTCGCGCTGGGCGCGCGGGTGATTGAAAAGCACCTGACGCTGGATCGCTCCATGAAGGGTCCAGACCACATCTTCTCGCTCGAGCCGACGGCCCTGAAAGCCATGGTGGAGGAAGCCGAAGCCACCTTCACCGCGTTGGGCACCGGTATCAAGGCGATCTCCGCGAGCGAATACCGGACGGTCCAGCGCTTGCGGCGGACGGTGTTTGCACGCGTTGACATCCCCAAAGGCACCACCATCACGCGTGACATGCTGACAGTCAAATCGCCCGGCATTGGCATTCTTCCCAAGTACATCGACCTGATCGTGGGTCGCGAAGCGCGCTCCGACATTGGTGCCGATCACCCAGTGACCTGGGACACCATCTGATGCCGAGCCTGGCACAGGACATCGAACAGATCGTTGACCAGGTCCAGCGCCTGGCACGAGCGGAAGGCCGACTGACGGGTTTCTGTATCGGCAACACGCGCAAGATCAACGCCACCGGGCTCTATTTTTCGCCCATCCGGAAGACCAGCCGGTTGATTGCCGGCAGCGCGATCGTCTATGACGTGGACCAGGCCGTCGCCGTGGCGAAGGCGGTGGACGGCAAAGTCGACTACGTCCTCGTGGACACCGAGAAGAAGATCAGCCCGGAACTCTACGGCGAGGAAAACGTAGGCAACGTTGAACGCGCAATACGTGAGACAGTGACGCAATCCCGCGTGCTGACCTACAAAGGCAACGATCTCACGGTGGACTCCATCGAGATGCTGATCGTGCAGATCCTCTCTAGCTACCCACGCGGCCTGAGCGGCAAGAAGGCCGCCATCATCGGCGCGGGCAATGTGGGCTCCAAGCTGGCCCTCAAGCTGGTGGAGCGTGGCATGGACGTCGCCATCCTTCGACGTGACCAGGACAAGCTTGCTGCCATCGTGGCGGCGCTCAATATCATCAAGCCTGCGGAAACCATTGCAAATGTCTCGGCGGCCAGCGATGGTTTGTCGGCCGCGCGAGGTGCGCATCTCCTTGTCGGCTTGACCCAAGGAACGCCGGTCATCACGGTGTCGATGGTCGACGTGCTCGCGCCGGGCGCTGTGCTATTGGACGGCGGCAAAGGCTGCTGCGAATCCGATGCGATTTGCCACGCCCAGGCCAGGAATATTCCGATTTACCGTGCCGATATACGGCCCGGGTTTGAAGGCCATATGGGCATGGTACTGGAGACCGAACGCATCGTCCTGCATGCGCTTGGGCGCAGAGAGTTCGACGGCGTGCCTGTGGTCTCAGGTGGCTTGCTCGCACGGCCCGACGAGGTCGTGGTTGACAGCGTCACCGAGCCCTCCGCCGCATTCGGTCTGGCTAACGGCCTGGGCGATTTCGTGCGCGTTCTGAACATCGAACAATCACGGCGCCTGAACGTCGTTCGCCAGTACATCGACAAGCTGCGAGTCCTATGAAAACCGCTGCCATCATTCAGGCCCGCATGGGCTCCACCCGTCTGCCCAACAAAGTGCTGATGCCGGTGTCCGGCAAACCTCTGCTGGGCTGGATGCTCGACCGGGTGTCCACCTGTAAGCAGGTCAGCGAGATCATCGTGGCAACAACCACAGATGCGCGCGATGACGTAATCGCCCAATTTGCCGGGGAGATGGGCTACCGGGTCTATCGCGGCAGCGAAAATGACGTGTTGGACCGCTACTATCAGGCTGCCTGCCTGGTCAACCCCGATGCTGTGGTCCGCATCACGGCCGATTGCCCTCTGCTGGATCCTGCAGTGCTCGGCGCGTTGATCCAGCGCTACCAGCAGGGGGGAGTGGATTTCGTTTCCAACTCCGAGCCCCTCCCTTCCTCCTGGCCCGATGGCATGGACGTCTCCATCGTGAGCTTTGACGCCCTCAAGAAAGCTTGGCAGGATGCCGTCAGACCTTCCGACCGGGAGCATGTGACGTTCTACTTCTGGAACCATCCCGAGGAATTCAGATGCGAGCGCGTTGACCACAGCCCGGACTGGTCCAGATACCGGATCACCATTGACTATCCCGAAGACTTCACCCTGATCGAAGCTGTCATCGGACATTTCGGTGCTGCCGACCCGGCTCGAGTGAGCCGGGTGTCCATGGAAGATATCGTCGCGTACCTTGACGCCCATCCGCAGGTCTTCGGACTCAACGAGAAATACACCCGAGGTCTGGGCTGGCAGCCCGCGCTTGAGCGCGACCGGCAACTAGGATTCGAGTAAATTCCTCACCCACAAGCAATCCGATGAAACCGCTTTCCTGCCCGATCTGTGCCTCGGCCTCGTATCCGTTCCATGAGTACATAGATTTTTTCGGCGCTCCCGTCTGGCTCTGCAAGTGCATCAACTGCGGCCATGGTTCCCACGATCGCGAGTACACGGAGGCTCAATTCAGGGATATGTACAAGGCCGAGTATGCGGCCGACTACCTGGAACAGGAAGAAACCCTGTATCAGCAGCGCCAGCAGCAGTACAAACTCGACGTCCGTTTGCTGCTGGCCAGCACCGACCTAGTCGACGTGCGTGTGCTGGACTATGGCTGTTCCTCGGGCGGCTATCTCGATGCCATGCCCGCCTCATGGAACAAGTCGGGGTTTGAGGTCAATCCGGTCCATATCCAGCATCTTCGCGACAACAAGAAGCACGTTACCGTCTTTGACAATCCCGCCGCCATTCAGGGGCAATTTGATGTGATCACGTTGCGGGGCGTCATTGAACACATTCCTGACCATGCTGAACTGATCGGTCTGCTGGACAAGCACCTCGCACCGGAAGGCCTGGTGTTCATCACCGCCACGCCGGACTTCTCTTCAGTATGCGCAACGCTGTACAAGGAGCAATGGAACCAGATAGCGTGCCCCGAACACATCCATCAGTTTTCCACCGCCTCGCTGGCCCTGCTGCTGGCCCGTGCCGGCCTGGTACTGCGCGCTCTGCACCATCCGTACATGGAGACCCCCTACGCACGCTGGGAGCAAGATCGCCAGCAATTCCTCGACAATTTCCGTCAGGTGACCAACAGACAAGTTGGTCCGCTGCCCGCCCACGCCTTCCCGGGCAACATGGTGTCTGCGCTCTTTCAGAAATGCGATCCTGCGTCATGAAGCAAAAGGAAGTGTTCTCCCAGTCTGAAGGCAACGCGTGGTTTTCGCGCAATGCGGCGGCGCAGGCCGCCCGTTCACTGCCGTATGACGACGAAGTGCTGATGCAGGTTCTTCGTCTTCCAGCGCCTGCGACGGGAGCCCGGTTGCTCGAGGTAGGCTTTGGGGATGGCAGCCGGTTGAACTGGCTCAAGGAAAACTCAACCTACGATTGTTCCGGCATTGAGCCCTCAACCGACGCGGTCGCCTCGGCGGGCCTGAGGGGACTGAATGTCGTACAGGGCACGGCCGACAGACTACCCTACGACGATCACCGTTTCGATCTCGTGATCTTCGGCTTCTGCCTTTATCTTTGCGACCGTGATGATCTCTTTCGCATCGCCAGCGAAGCCGACCGCGTGCTGAAGAACCCTGGTTGGCTGGTGATCCGGGACTTTTACAGTACCACGCCCGAGAAGCGCGAGTACCACCACCGATCGGGCTTGTTCAGTCACAAAATGGACTATCGCACCCTGTTCACCTGGCACCCTGGCTACACCTGCTATTTCCAGGAAGTCAGCCATCATTCTTCCCATGCCTTGACGGACGACCGGACCGAATGGGTCGCCACCTCGGTGCTGCGCAAAAACCTGGACTAGATGCGGGAGCCGCGCCCGGCAAGCGACAGGATTTCCGCGGCAATCACCGGCGCGGCAGGTTCCCGGCGAGCAAGCGCCGGGTCCACGCAGCCCTCGCGCAACGCGCGGTCGATCACCTGTGCAAGCAGCGCCACCTCGGGCGCGGCGTAGGCCACGCCGAGCTTTTCGTAGTTGAAATCGACGCGCAGGGCGTGGGGCGAATTCACCATGGCCACCACCGGCTTGCCAGCCACCGCGGCCTCGAGCCCCACCGTCGACATCTGAACCACGACGAGGTCAGCTGCAAGAACCGCCTCGTGCACATGCTGCGCGCGGGTGCTGGTGAAAATGCGCGGGTGCTCCGGCCCCGGCGGGAACCAGTGCATCTCGTTGGGGTGGTAGCGGATGATGAGCGCGCGGTCGTCCGCGGCATCCACCCAGCGCCTGAGCTCCGCCTCGACCTGAAGGGGATAGTCGGTTGCCTTGACAGGGTCGGGCCGGATGGTGGTGTAGTCGTCCAGGTGCCCCGCCCACATCACGACCGTTTTGTCGCGCCACCCCTGCCGCTCGCGAAACGCCTGGGCCGTACGCCGGCATTCAGGGTCCGCCAGACTGTCAAAGGCCGGGTTTCCGGTCACCATCAGGTTGCCGGGTGGCACGCCGCAGTCCTCCAGGGTCTGTCGGACCTGCTCGTTCACCACCGTGACCCGGTCAGCGTAGACGCTGCGCTTGCAGTAGGGGTCGAAAACACGAAGGTAGAAATCGGTCATCGACACCGTGGGAATGCCCGCTTCGACGGCTACCTGGAGTGCGGCCTCTTCGCTGCGCGGCGACACCGTGGCAACTACCACGTCCGGTTTGAAATGCCCCAGGACCCGCCGGAAAAAGTGCAAGGGAAGGTAGGCAAACCGTTCGTGGCTCGCATGCAGTTTTTTCGCCGCCTCGAGTCCATGCTGCTGCACGAGGTCCCAGAAATTTACACCAACATAAGCCCGAGTTTCTTCGTCGCTCACATCCGGGTGCCGCTGCTGGGGCGCGAGTCTTGCCCCCCATTCGTCAACGAATGCCGGATCAGCCAGATGCTTCAGGTCGGTGAATTGCCAGGGTTTCTCGCCCGCGTTCCGGGCGGCGACGTAGGCCGTGGTCAGCGCCATCAGGTCAAGGACGATGTCTGGGCGGCGTTGCCGCAAGGCCTTCATCACCGGCAACATCATGGGAACATGCCCGCCGCCATAGGCAACCAGCAGGACGCGGACTGGCTGGTTCATGCTTCGATTCCGACAACAGCTTCCCCCCACACCCCCAACGCCACCAGCGCCCGCAATTCCCGCGTGAAGTTGGCGCTGCCCTCGCGGTGCTGCGCCAGCATGGCGTCGATCACCGGGCGCTCAAAAATTTGCGCCAGCAGCTCGCTGCCATGCAGCGTGTCACGCAGCCAGCCGTGACTTTCGCCTTTGAACCACTCACCGATGGGCACGGTAAACATTTGCTTCTTTCGATAGGCCAGATCTTCGCCGATCAGCGGCACGGCCGCTCGCTTGAACCAGTGCTTCTTGTCGCCCCCCGGTCCGAGCTTGGTGCTGCCGCGCGAGCGGAAGGCCAGTTCCATCATGCGCCAGTCCAGAAATGGCGTGCGCGCTTCGATGCTCACAGCCATGCCCATGCGGTCGGGCTTCACGAGGTTGTTGCCGCTGAGCAGCAGTTGCATGTCCAGGTACAGCGCCTGGTTGACCCGGTCGAGGTGCCGGGCTTCGTCAAACCACGGTTTGGCTGCTGCGGTGAAACTGTCGACGCCTTTCAGCCGTTGGCGCCATTCGGGCCGGTACAGCGCCAGCTTGGCTTCGGGGCTGAACAGCGAGATGCTGTCGAAGTACGCGCGCTCGAAGCCTGCTTGGGGCAGCGATGATGCGTCAGGCCGCGCAAAAAACGCCGCGTACTTGTCATACCCCGCAAACAGCTCGTCGCCGCCGTCGCCCGTCAAAACCACCTTGACGTGTTTCGCAGCCAGTTCGCTCACGCGCAGCGTGGGCATGAACGACGCGTCGCCGTGCGGCTGGTCCAGGTGGTGCAGCACCTGGGGCCAGCGTGCCAGCATGTTGAGTTCGGCCACTTCGCTGGTGTGCTCGCAGCCAAAGCGCTGCGCCGCCTGCAGCGCAAACGCCGATTCGTCGTAGCGCGGATCGGCAAAGCCGATGCAGAAGGTTCTGACGGGTGGCTCCACATGCCGCGCCATCAGACCCACGATGGTGCTCGAATCGACGCCACCCGAAAGGAAGGCCCCGAACGGCACGTCGGCACGCAGGCGGATACGGGTGGCGTCGTCCAGCGTGGCCATGAATTCCTCGGCCCAGGCTTCATAGGTGAAGTCTTGCTCGCGCTGGTCGGCCAGGCGCCACCAGCGTTGCGTCTGCACCCCGGCACGGCGCGTGAATTTCATCCAGGTGCCGGGCATGACGTGCTTCACACCCTGGTGCACTGTCCACGGCGCGGGAATGTAGTTGAAGCTCAGGTAATGATGAATTGCTTCAATATCAATAGCAAACTGTGACCTATTGGCGGGGGGTAAAGCCTTAATTGCCTTGATTTCCGAGCCAAACGCCACGGTATCGCCGTCGTCGGCGATGTACAGGGGTTTGACGCCGATGCGGTCGCGCACGAGGTACATGGCGTCTTCGCGTGCATCGTCAATGGCAATGGCGAACATGCCGTTGAGTTTGCGCACGAAGCCGATGCCTTCGCGTTCGTACAGGCGCAGGATCACCTCGGTGTCCGACGCGGTCTTGAGCTGCACACCCTGCTGCCGCAACTCGGCCGCGAGTTCGATGTAGTTGAAGATCTCGCCGTTTTGCACCACCGCGACCTGCCCGTCGTCGCTCACAAATGGCTGGTGGCCTCCGCCCAGGTCGATGATCGACAGCCGCCGGTTGCCAAGAGCCACGCCGCGCTGTGGCTGGTGCCAGATGCCTTCGTCATCCGGGCCGCGGTGCACCAGCGTCTGCGCCATAGCGTGCAGCGCCTGCGGCGGCAGCGGCTGGCGGGCGCGGCTCCAGTAACCGAAGATGCCGCACATGTCAAAAACCGCCCTGTTGCATCAGTTCGACCCTTTGCCCGACAGCCGCCCGAGCGTCCACCACATGATCTTCAGGTCGAGCCAGACCGACGCCTCGCGGCTGTAGCGCAGGTCCATCTCCAGCCGCTGGGCCTCGCTGCCTTCAGAGCGCAGCAGCGCCTGCGCCAGCCCCGTGATGCCGGGGCGCACGCTGCAGCGCTGCGCCCAGTCGGCGTCGGTGTACAGGCCGCGCTGGGCCGGCACATCGGGCCGCGGCCCAACCAGGCTCATATCGCCCGCCAGCACATTGAGGAGCTGGGGCAGTTCGTCGATGCTGGTGCGGCGGATGACGCGGCCGACGCGGGTGATGCGCGGGTCGTGATCGGCCGTGAAATAGGGGCCGATGGCAGCGGCGTTTTTCACCATGCTGCGAAATTTGAACATGCCAAATTCACGCCCGTGCAGGCCCAGCCGCGTCTGGCGAAACAGCACGGGGAAACCGCTCTCAAATGCGATACAGGCTGCCGCGCCCAGCAGCAGCGGGCTGAGCAGCAGCAGCAGCAGCGCCGAGGCGCCCACGTCCAGCCCCCGCTTCATGCCCGCGCCCCGGCCGCTGCGGGCATGGCGGCGGCAATGGATGCGATGGTGTCGATCACGCGCAGGCGGTCGGCCTCCACCCGCGCCGCACTGCGCTGCGCCAGCAGGTGTTCGGCCTTGCGCAGTGCCGCCACCTCGTCGGCCAATGAGATGGACCCCTCGCTGCGATGGAAGGTGCGCGACAAGATGACCGCGCCCGACCCCAGCCGCAGATGTTCGCCCAGCACGTCGCGACCGGGCAGCAGGCCTTCATCGAGCCGCGCAATGCCGCCAAACCCGAAGCGCAGCCCGTGCTGGCGAGCCACGGCCGCCACGCGGTCCACCGCCCCCTGGGCCAGCGGCTCAAACATGAAGCGACAGCCGAGCGACAGGTGCAGGTCGTTCAGCCCGACAAAGATTTCGTCCAGCCCCGGCGTGTCGGCCCAGGCTTCGAGCGTATCGAGGGCCTGCGCGGTTTCCAGCAGCACCGTGACCGGTGCACGCCCGGCCACGATGGCCGCAAACCCGCGCACCTCGGCAGCGGTGTGGAACATGGGCAGCATGAGCCGGTTTGCCCCTTGCGCCAGGACCGCATCAACTTCGTTTTTTGTAGCATTGTTGACAGGATTGACGCGGGCCATTAGCACAGAATTCTTCAAAACTGCCTTGATGTGCCCCACATCTTCCAGCTGGTGCGTGCTGATGAAGGTGTTGCGCCCGGCCTGCCGCTCGGCCTTGCCCAGGCGCTCCAGATCGACCATCAGGCGCATGCCGGGCAAGGCGTCGCACTGGCGCGCCAGCGCCGGGTCGTTGGTGATCTGGATCAGGTCCATCATGGGCGTTGGCGCCGATTATCGCCGCAGTGCCGCGCGCAGATCGGGCCCGGTGATCCAGCCCACCGCTACCACGGCGATAGCAGCCATGCCCGCCGCCAAAAGCCCGGCAACCGTGCCAAAACTCTGGAGCGGGAAGCCGTCCACGCGCATCAGGCCGGCCAGCACCAGCAGCGCCGCCAGCGGTGCCAGCCCGCTGCGCCACGGCAGCCAGCGGGGCACCTCGCGCCCGAGCGCCACCAAACTGACCACGGCCACACCGCCCAGCGCCAGGTTCAGCCCGGCCATCAACTGCGCGCCGTCGCGCCCACCCAGCGCCAGCAACGCCGCCAGCGCTGCGGCATAGGCCAGCACCACCGCACGCATGCGCCCCTGCACCGCCAGCACGGTGAGCGCCACCGCAATCAGCGCCTGCGGCAACAGTCCCCAGGCCGCCACCCGGCCCCAGGCCGACACCAGCGCCAGCCCATCCGGCCCCATGCGGCCCCAGCCGAACAGCAGCCGCGCCACCGCTGGCGCGCCCACCAGCAGGCCTGCCGCAGCCGCGCAGGCCAGCGTCCAGGCCAGGGCGAACGCGCGGCGCACCGCATCGGCCGGGGCGCTTTCACCCGCAAACGCACGCGTGACGACCGGAAAGGCCAGCGTGGCCACCAGCTGGATGGCCAGCACCAGCGGCAGCTCCACCAGCTTCCAGGCGTAATTGAAAATGGCCAGCGCTCCCTCGCCCGACTGCGAAGCCATGGAGCGTGCAGCAAACGGCAGCGCCAGCGGCAGCCCCGCCGACAGTGCCGCCCACCACCACAGACTGGCGTGCGGGAAGCGGTCGGTCGCCGTATCGCCACCGGTTGGCGAAGCCCCTGCTTTCACGCCATCCGCATGCCACGTCAGCCGCCAGTGCAGCCAGGCCAGCCGCAGCCCGAACGCCACCAGCAATCCCAAGCCCAATCGGGTCATAGCCCACGCCGAATAATGATAGTTAGCTACTATTAATATAGTGATCACGAGCGTGCCATTGACCACCAGATTGGCCCCATACAGGCCGGTAAAGTCCCGCTCATGTTGCAAGCGGGTGGCCCAGAGCGCGGCCAGCAGCGCCATCGGCACGGCCAGTGCGCTCCAGCCCAGGGCGTCGGCGGCGCCGCTCTGCAGCACCTGTGGCAGCCCCGGGGCCAGCGCCGCCAGCACCGGCGCGCGTGCCAGCCACAGGGCCACGGCCAGCGCCACCCCGGTGAGCAGCAAGGCCCTCGCCACGCGGCGCTGCGTCGTGGCCTGCTGCACCGGTGACTCATGCGCCCAATGCGGCAGCAGCACATAGGCCAGTGCGCCACTGGCCAGCATGCCGGCCAGCCAGTCGGGCAGCGTGAGCATGAGCACCGCCGCGTCGGCCAGGCCCGACGCGCCAAAAGCGGCCGCCTGGGCCGACTCGCGCGCGAGCCCAAGCAAGCGGCTGAGCAGCAGCAACGCAAGCGACACCGCACCGGCTTTGAGGAACATGGCCGCAATTATCACGGGCGCGTCGGGGCAGCCCGCCGCAGAAAACCTAAAATCCAGGGTTTTGGCCCGAAAGTTCCGCCTGCCGGCGGCATCCCATGTCTGAACACCCACCCGCCCCACAAGACGAAAACCAGCTGGTCGCCGAACGACGCGACAAGCTCAAGGCCCTGCGCCAACGCCAGGCCGACGGCCAGGGCGTGGCCTTCCCCAACGACTTCAAGCCCGCCGACCGCGCCGCGCCGCTGCTGGCCACCCACGGCGACAAGGCGCCCGAGGTGCTGGCGGCCGAAGGCACGCCGGCCTCGGTGGCCGGGCGCATGATGCTCAAGCGGGTGATGGGCAAGGCCAGTTTCGCCACCCTGCAAGACAGCACGGGACGCATCCAGATTTACGTGACGCGCGACGACGTGGGCGAAGACCTGTACGCCCAGTTCAAGCACTGGGACCTGGGCGACATCGTGGCCGCCGAGGGCAAGGTGTTCAAGACGCGCACCGGTGAGCTGTCGATCCACGCCAGCCACGTGCGCCTGCTCACCAAGAGCCTGCGCCCCATGCCCGACAAGTTCCACGGCGTGGCCGACCAGGAGGTCAAGTACCGCCAGCGTTATGTCGACCTCATGACCGACGAGTCGGCGCGCCAGCGCTTCATCGCGCGCAGCAAGGCCGTCAGCGGCATCCGCGAGTTCATGGTGCAGCATGATTTTCTGGAGGTGGAAACCCCCATGCTCCACCCGATTCCCGGCGGCGCCAACGCCAAGCCGTTCACCACGCACCACAACGCGCTCGACCAGCAGATGTTCCTGCGCATCGCGCCCGAGCTGTACTTGAAGCGCCTGATCGTCGGGGGCTTCGAGCGGGTGTTCGAGATCAACCGCAACTTCCGCAACGAAGGCATCTCGGTGCGCCACAACCCCGAGTTCACGATGATGGAGTTCTACGCGGCCTACTGGAACTACCGCGACCTGATGGACTTCACCGAAGCCCTGATCCGCGACGCGGCGCAAAAGGCCGTGGGCACGCTGCACTTAAGCTACGGCAGCAAGCCGGTCGACCTGGCCGCGCCGTTTGAGCGCCTCACCATCCGCGAAGCCATCATCCGGCACACCGAAGGCGGCGGCGCCACCGAGCTGGGCGACGGCCTGCGCGTGGACGACGCGCTGTGGCTGACCAACGCCCTCAAAAAGCTCGGTCTGACCGAAGAGAAAAACAAACTCTCCGCCCGTTCACTGGCCAGCCTGCAGGTGCTGTACTTTGAGGAAACCGTGGAAGAAAAGCTCTGGCAGCCGACCTTCATCATGGAACACCCGACCGAAATCTCGCCGCTGGCGCGCGCCAACGACGAGCAGCCCGAAGTGACCGAGCGCTTTGAGCTCTACATCACCGGGCGTGAATTCGGCAACGGTTTTTCGGAGCTGAACGACGCCGAGGACCAGGCCGCGCGCTTTCATGCCCAGGTGGCGGCCAAGGACAGCGGCGACGACGAGGCCATGTTCTTCGACCATGACTTTGTGCGCGCCCTCGAATACGGCATGCCCCCCACCGGCGGCTGTGGCATCGGCATCGACCGGCTGATGATGCTGCTGACCGACAGCCCCAGCATCCGCGACGTGATCCTGTTCCCCGCCCTGCGCCACCAAGGCTGAGCGAACCAGGTGCGGGCCGGGCCCCGTCCGACGCTCATACGGTTTTGCATTCAAGCGTAGAACAAGGCGGGAGCCGCAGACAGTGCTGTAGCACGGCAAGGCGAACCAACGCCGTTATACGTTTGAAGGCGAAACCGTATCAGGGCAGCAGCCCGAGCGCCTGCATGTAGTGGGCCCCGGTCATGAGATCGTCCCACGCCGGGGCGGGGGTGCGGGGCAGCAGCGCAAGACGGCGTTCTTCGCTGGCCTCGCGGGGCGTCCAGCGGCCCTTGAGTTGCGCCTCGGCCAGACCGTCGAGCAGCGCGTCCACGGCCTCACCGCCGTCCACGCTCTGGTTGCACAGCAGCACCATGTCGCAACCGGCGCTGAGCGCCTCGACCGCCGCCTCGGCGTAGCTGACCTCACGCCCGTCGATCCACCGGGCCCCGGTCATGGACAGGTCGTCGCTGAAGATGGCGCCGCCAAAGCCCAGCCGCCGCCGCAGGATGTCGTTGAGCCAGCGACTGGAAAAGCAGGCCGCACGCGCATCCACCTTGGGATAAATCACATGCCCCGGCATCACGCTGGAGAGCGCGGTGATGAGCCAGCCGTAGGGTGCCGCGTCGTCGGCCAGGATGGCCTTGAGGCTGCGCCGGTCCACGGGAATGTCGGTGTGCGAATCAGCCCGCACAAACCCATGCCCCGGAAAGTGCTTGCCGCAGTTGGCCATGCCGGCCTGCAGCAGCCCGTGCATCAGGCTTTTGGCCAGCAGCGCCACCACGCGCGGGTCGCGCGCAAAGGCACGGTCGCCGATCACGCTGCTTTCGCCGTAGTCCAGGTCCAGCACGGGGGTGAAGCTGAAATCCACGCCACAGGCGCGCAGCTCGGCGCCCAGCACGTAGCCCGCCGCGGTGGCGGCATTGGTGGCGGCCAGCGGCTTGGCCATCCACAGCTCGCCCAGCGCGCGCATCGGCGGCAGGTGGGTAAAGCCGTCGGTGCGAAAACGCTGCACGCGCCCGCCTTCGTGGTCCACGCAGATCAGCAAGTCGGCGCGCACCGCCTTGATCTCGGCGCACAGCGCCGCGAGTTGTGCACGGTCGGCCCAGTTGCGGCCGAACAGGATCAGCCCGCCAGTCAGCGGATGGAGCAGGCGCTGGCGGTCGGTGGCGGTCAGGCGGGTGCCTTCGATGTCGAGGATGAGCGGGGCGGGTTGAGTCATATCAGATTTGGTGTGCACAGATTAATACATTTTGATAGCTAACTATCACCAGTTGACGGGGGCTAAGTGCCAATTTTCTCAACAACACAGAAACTGGCCGCGTAGTCGGTCTCGTCGGTCACGGTGATGTGGGCCTGCAGGCCCTGCGCCTCGAACCAGGCCTTGAGCTCACCGTGCAGCACGATCACCGGCTGGCCGCTGGGGAGCTTGCCCACTTCGCACAGACGCCAGGTCATGGGCATGCGCATGCCCAGGCCCACCGCCTTGCTGAAGGCCTCTTTGGCGGAAAAGCGCGTGGCCAGGTAGCGCAGGCCGCGTTCGGGCCAGCGTGCGGTGCGTGAGCGCCAGGTGGCGAGTTCACCGTCGCAAAGGATTTTGCGGGCAAAGCGTTCGCCATGGCGCTCGAAGCTGGCGCGGACGCGGCGCACGTCGCAAATGTCGGTGCCGATGCCGTAGATCATGCCGGTCGGTGACCCCACGCGATGGCCGACGGCAGTGGCGTAGCTGGCGCCTTCATGCCGGGCCCGCGGCGCCCATGCAGCGCAGATAGTCCTTCACCGTGGCGGCGTAGCCCAACTCGAGTGCATCGGAGATCAGCGCATGGCCGATCGACACCTCGGCCACGCCGGGCACGGCGCGCAAAAAATCGGTGAGGTTGTCGCGGTTCAGGTCGTGGCCGGCGTTGACCTGCAGGCCTGCGTCCAGTGCCGCCTGCGCAGCAGCGGAAAACTGCGCCAGCACGGCATCCTTGCTCGCGGTGCCCCAGGCGCTGGCGTAGCTTTCGGTGTAGAGCTCGATGCGGTCGGCGTTCACGGCTTTCACCGCGGCCATGGCCTCGGGCAGCGGGTCCATGAACAGGCTGACGCGCACGCCCAGCGCGTGGGCCTCTTCGATGAGCGGCTTCAGGCGGGCCGCGTCGTCGGGGAAAGTCCAGCCGTGGTCGCTGGTGAACTGGCCCTCGCTGTCGGGCACAAAAGTCGCTTGGTGCGGCCGGATCTGGCGCACAAAGTCCATGAGGTTGTGGAACGGGTTGCCTTCGATGTTGAACTCGGCCCCCGGGCGCGTCTTGAGCAGGCGGTGCAGCACGTGCACGTCTTCGCTGCGGATGTGGCGCGCGTCGGGGCGCGGGTGCACGGTGATGCCGTGCGCGCCCGCGTCCAGGCACAGCGTGGCCGCACGAATCAGGCTGGGGATGCCCAGGTGCCGCGTGTTGCGCACCAGCGCCACTTTGTTCAGATTGACCGAGAGAGCTGTTTTCATGACAGGCTTCAGGACAGGTTTTGCAGATCCATCATCATCTGCCGCGTTCGCAGGGTGGAAACACCGCAATGGTAGTGCAGCAGCGCCCGCAGTTGCGGTTTCAATTCGTTCATCATGCCGGCACAGGCGCGCAGCGTGGCGGTCAGCGGGGCACCGTCTTCGAGCGAGCGCTGCAGCGCCACCCACTGCGCGCCGCTCAGCGCATGGCGCGTGTCGGCCCCGGCTTCGCGCAGCCCGCCCTCGGGCACCAGGGCGTAGCGGGCGGCGGCCTCCAGCGGCTGGAGGCTGGCGGTCTGGGCGTCCAGCGACGGCAGCAGGCCGATTTCGCGCAACAGCAGCAGCTCAAAGGTGCGCAACGCCGCCTGCAGCACCTCGCCGTGGCGCGACGCCACCAGCTGCACCACGCCCGCATAGGCGTCGAACAGCGCCTCGTGCGGGTCATCGCGCGCCAGCAGGCGCATGAGCAGCTCGTTCAGGTAGTAGCCCGAAAGCAGTGCGTCGCCGGTGGGCATGACGTGGCCGCCCTGCCATTCGGCGCTTTTGAGGGTGCGGACTTCGGCGTCGCCGCCAAAACCCACATGCAGGGGCTGCAGCGGCAGCAGAACGGGCCGGAAACTGGAACTCGGCCGCTTCGCCCCCTTGGCCACCAGGGCAATGCGGCCATGGTGGCGGGTGAACACTTCCAGGATCAGGCTGGACTCGCTCCAGTCGTAGCGGTGGAGCACGTAGGCCGGTTCGTCACTGATGCGTTTCGTCGCCATACCCGAACGGAACCTGGCACTACGCTTTGCGCGGCGAGCGTGGTTTCCTGGCGGAAAGCGCCACGGCACTGGCTTCACCTGGCCGCTGGCGTTGCCCCATGGAGGGAGGTGGCGGAGCAACCCGCAGTGGGCGCAGCCTTCGGGTGTTTTTATTCATACCCGAACGACCGGACCCGGGCCTCGTCGTCCGCCCAACCCGAGCGGACCTTGACCCACAGCTCGATGAAGACCTTGCAGTCCATCAGCTTTTCGAGTTCCTGGCGGGCTTCGGTGCCAATGCGCTTGAGCCGCTCGCCCTTGTCGCCGATCACCATGGCCTTGTGGCCGTCGCGCTCGACCACGATGGTGGCGGCGATGCGCAGCATGCGCCCGGCCTTGGGGCTGGGTTCTTCGTCAAACTTGTCGATGATCACGGTGGAGGTGTAGGGCAACTCGTCCCCGGTGAAGCGAAACAGCTTCTCGCGCACGATTTCGCTGGCCAGGAACTTCTCGCTGCGGTCGGTCAGCTCGTCCTCGCCGTAGAACCAGCCCTGCTCGGGCAGGAATTTTTCGCAAATTCCGAACAGGCGCTCGATGTCCTTCGCGTTCTTGGCCGACATCGGCACAAACTCGGCAAAGGCGTGCCGCGTCTGCATGGTCTGCAGCCAGGGCGCGATCTCGGCGCGGCGGTGCACGTTGTCCAGCTTGTTGGCAATCAGCAGCGTGGGCACGCCCTCTTTGAGCAGCGACAGCACCTTGGCGTCGGCCAGCGTGAAGCTGCCGGCCTCCACCACAAACAGCACCAGGTCCACATCGCCGACCGCGCCGAGCACGGTTTTGTTGAGCGAGCGGTTCAGTGCGGTGTTGTGGTGCGTCTGGAAGCCCGGCGTGTCCACAAACACGAACTGTGAGGCCCCACGCGTACAGATGCCCGTGATGCGGTGGCGCGTGGTCTGTGCCTTGCGCGAGGTGATGCTGATCTTCTGGCCCACCAGGGCGTTGAGCAACGTGGATTTTCCGACGTTGGGTTTGCCAACGATGGCCACCAGCCCACAGCGTTGCCCGGGAGCATCTTCCACCGGAATTTTTAGGCTTTTTTGCCCTTCAGTCCCCGTGGAATCTACGATTTTAGCTACGTTTTTTGTAGCATTCATGATGTGTGTTTCGCTTTCAGGTTGATCAACATGGCCGCCGCCGCGGCCTGCTCGCCCGCCCGGCGCGACGCGCCAATGCCGCGCTCGGTGGCGCCCAGTTCGGGCACCTCGCATTCGACGTCGAAGGTCTGCTTGTGGGCGGCGCCCAGCGTGCCGACCACCCGGTACTCTGGCAGCTTCATCTTGCGCCCCTGCAGCCATTCCTGCAACTCGGTTTTCGGATCTTTGGCGGCCGCCTGCATGCCGGGGTTGATCTGCACGGCCTCAAACAGCCGGTGCACCAGGGCCTGCGCCGCACCATAGCCGGCGTCCAGGTAAACGGCGCCGATCACCGCTTCCAGTGCATCGGCCAGGATCGAGGGCCGCTTCTGCCCACCCGAGCGGGCCTCGCCCTCGCCCAACCGGATCACGTCGGGCAGCCCCAACTGCACCGACAGATGGTGCAACGTGTCCTGCTTGACCAGGTTGGCCCGCACACGCGAGAGGTCGCCCTCGGGCTGGTCGCGCAGGCGGCTGTACAGCAGGCTGGCCACGGCCAGGTTGAGCACGGAATCGCCCAGAAACTCCAGCCGCTCGTTGTGATCGGCCGAAAAGCTGCGGTGCGTGGTGGCCCGCAGCAGCAGTTGCGGGTCGGAAAAGGTGTGCTGCAAGCGCGCCTGCAGTTCAGACAGACGCGGCTCCACGCTTATTTGGACTGGCCGGCGTATTTGAGCGTCAGGTAGGCCGGCCCTGTGAGATGGATTTCACGCACATAAGAGAAACCCACCACCACCTTGTCGCCGTTTTTGGTGACGTCCAGGTCCTTGCCCGTGAGCGAACCGATGTCGTCGATCGCGGCGGCCTTGTCAAAAATGGTACGCACCTCGTTCACGGTGGAGCCTTCACTGGCCTTGTTGACGGCCTTTTTGACCGCCATGTATTCCACCACCGTCGGGAACACCTGTGCCCCGACGACACCCGTCACCGCAAGGATGCCGCCCACAAAAAGCAGGCCGATGAAAGAAAGGCCCCGTTGTTTGGATTTGCTTGCCAGTGTCATTCCCTGCCCCTTTGACGAAAAACGGTATGAATTTACGGTGTTAATGGAAGGAACCGATGCGCTTGAGGTTGCTGAAGTTCATCCAGACAAAAAACGCCTTGCCCACGATGTTCGCATCGGGAACGAACCCCCAGTAGCGCGAATCGAGTGAATTATCACGGTTGTCGCCCATCATGAAATAGTGGCCCTCAGGCACCTTGCACACGACACCCTCCACACTGTAGCGGCAATTCTGCCGGTTCGGGAACTCCTCGACCCCGGGGACGAAGGCCGGGCGGTCGTTATCGATCAGCAAGCGGTGGTTGACGGGGCCCAGCGATTCCTCGAACTGCTTGGAATACCGCATGGTGTCTTCGTCAAAAAAATCGGGCAACGGATTGACGGGTATCGGTTGGCCGTTGATGGTGAGCCGCTTGTTCAGGTAGGCCACCTCGTCGCCCGGCACGCCGACCACCCGCTTGATGTAGTCCAGGCTGGGCTTGGGCGGGTAGCGAAACACCATCACGTCGCCGCGCTGGGGCGGTGTGCCCGCGGTGATCTTGGTGTTGAGCACCGGCAGGCGCACGCCGTAGGTGAATTTGTTGACCAGAATCAGGTCGCCAATCAGGAGCGTGGGAATCATCGAGCCCGACGGGATCTTGAATGGCTCGAACAGGAACGAGCGCAGCACAAACACGGCAATGATCACGGGGAACAGCCCCGCCGTCCAGTCCAGCCACCAGGGCTGCATGAGCAGGCGCTGTTGGGCCTCGACGAGGTTGCCGTCGACCTGGGTGATGCCCTTGGCGGCCAGATCGGCACGGCGCTGCGCGTCCTGCGCCGCCAGCACCGCCGCCGCAGCGCGGCGCCGGGGCAGGAACACCAGACGCTCGGCCAGCCAGTACAGGCCGGTCACGACGCAGGCCAGGAACAGCAGCAGCGAGAAGTTGCCTTCCACGTAGCCAAAGTACCACGCACCCGAATAGCCGACAAACGCCGCCAGAACCAGTGAGGTGAGGGCTTCCATCAGTCTTCCACCTGCAAGATGGCGAGAAACGCCTCCTGCGGAACTTCCACCGAACCAATTTGTTTCATGCGCTTCTTGCCTGCTTTCTGTTTTTCGAGGAGCTTGCGTTTGCGGCTGACGTCGCCACCGTAGCATTTTGCCAGCACGTTCTTGCGCAGGGCCTTGACGGTCTCGCGCGCGATGATGTTGGCACCGATGGCGGCCTGAATGGCCACGTCGAACATCTGGCGGCTGATGATTTCACGCATCTTGGCCACCACGGCCCGTCCGCGGTATTGCGACTGGCTGCGGTGCACGATGATGGACAGCGCGTCCACCTTCTCGCCGTTGAGCAGGATGTCGACCTTGACCACGTCGGACGCCCGGTATTCCTTGAACGCGTAGTCCATGCTGGCATAGCCGCGGCTGACCGACTTGAGCTTGTCGAAGAAGTCGAGCACGATTTCGCCCAACGGCATTTCATAGGTCAGCATGACCTGCTTGCCGTGGTAGGCCATGTTCATCTGCACGCCCCGCTTCTGGTTGGCCAGCGTCATGACGGCGCCCACGTAATCCTGTGGCATGTACAGGTGCACGGTGACGATGGGTTCGCGGATTTCTTCGAGCCGGCCCTGGTCCGGGATCTTGGACGGGTTTTCGACCATCAGAATCTCGCCGTCGGCCTTGACCACCTGGTACACCACGCTGGGCGCCGTGGTGATCAGGTCCTGGTCGAACTCGCGCTCAAGCCGCTCCTGCACGATCTCCATGTGGAGCAGCCCCAGAAAGCCGCAGCGGAACCCAAACCCCAGCGCCTGGCTGACTTCGGGCTCGTAATGCAGCGAGGCGTCGTTGAGCTTGAGCTTTTCCAGGCTGTCGCGCAGCGAGTCGTACTGGTTGGCCTCGGTCGGATACAGCCCGGCAAACACCTGGGGCTGGATTTCCTTGAAACCCGGCAGCGCCTCGGTGGCACTGAACGCCACGCCGCCGGTGCCTGGTTTGATCAACGTGATGGTGTCGCCGACTTTGGCCGCCTGCAGCTCCTTGATCCCGGCAATGACGAAACCCACCTCGCCCGCCTCCAGCGACTCGCGCGGCTGCGTGGTTGGCGTGAACACCCCCAGGTTGTCGGCGTTGTAGGTGGCGCCAGTGGCCATGAGCTTGATGCGCTCGCCCTTGGCCAGTCGGCCATCGACCACGCGCACCAGCATCACCACGCCGACGTAGCTGTCAAACCAGCTGTCGATGATCATGGCGCGCAGCGGGCCGGCCGGGTTGCCGCGCGGCGCAGGAATGCGAGCCACCACCGCCTCCAGAATTTCGTCGATGCCCATGCCGGTCTTGGCCGAACATGGAATCGCGTCGGTGGCGTCGATGCCGATCACGTCCTCGATCTCGAGCTTGGCGTTCTCGGGGTCGGCCTGCGGCAGGTCCATCTTGTTGAGCACGGGCACCACTTCGACGCCGAGATCGAGTGCGGTGTAGCAGTTGGCAACAGTCTGTGCCTCGACGCCCTGCGAGGCATCGACCACCAGCAGCGCACCCTCACATGCCGACAGCGAGCGCGACACCTCATAAGAGAAGTCCACATGCCCCGGCGTGTCGATCAGGTTGAGGTTGTAGACCTGTCCATCACGGGCCTTGTACCGCAGCGCAGCGGTCTGTGCCTTGATGGTTATCCCACGCTCTTTCTCAAGATCCATCGAGTCGAGCACCTGCTCTTCCATCTCTCGATCCGTCAGGCCCCCGCAACGCTGGATCAGGCGGTCTGCAAGCGTTGATTTGCCATGGTCAATGTGCGCAATGATCGAAAAATTTCTGATGTGATTCATCAACGGGAAGCTTCAAGTGATTGATAGATAAGGTGAGCGCGCAGAAAAAAGGGCGCGTCGTATGCTGACGCGCCCTGAACCAACAATCTATTGGCAACTGCGATAGTTGGAACTTCATTGTAGGCAAAAAGCCCCGTCCGTACAGCCCAATACTTTGCAATTCCAGGTCGTTGCAGCGCTGCAACATGAATTTTATCAACAGGTTATCAACATATTTGACTGGATGTCCTCTGGACAACTTGTGGGTGATCTGTGAATCCATGGTGGATGGTCCGTGTCCATCCCGCATCGTGGATTCAAGGCCTTTTGATATACCTTGAATGAGGGTTTGAAGGAGGTTGATTCTAACCAGAATCCGCATGAGTTCAAATTTATGTTAGTAAGCACAAACAAACATTTAGAAAATTGCTGCTTGAAATATTTTTCTTTTCCGACCGCCTGCTGCACGAAAAAGCCCCAAACCTGACTCCGGGATGGGGCTTCTTGACCCCACACGACAAGCGGGGCAGGCAGTGACTGTCTCGTTCAGCGTTGCGGCCGGATCAGCGCATACTGCGCGAGCTCACCACGGCGGATCAACAGGCTCAGGGACTTGGTTTTGTCGGCCTTGGCCAACGCCGCCTCAAACTCCTTGACGTTGCGAATCTCGGTATTGCCGACCTGCACGATCACGTCGCCCTCGCGCAGCCCGGCGCGTGCCGCGGCTTCGGCAGCGTCCTCAATCTTGACGCCGCCCTTGAGTTTGAGTTCTTTTTTCTCCGCGCTGGTCAGTTCGCTGACCGACAGGCCCAGCGACTTGCCAGCACCGGCGACCTTGGGCTTCTCTTCAACTTCAGAAGCCTTGGCCACCGGCTTTTCAGGCTCGATCTCGGCAATGGTCACGCTCAAATCCTTGCTGGCCCCGCGCCGGAACACGGTGAGCGTGCTCTTGGTCCCGGGCTTGGTGCCCCCCACCAGGCGTGGCAGATCGGTGGATTTCTCGATGGTCTTGCCGTCGAAGCGGGTGATGATGTCGCCCGCTTCCACTCCCGCCTTGTCGGCCGGTGCGCCGGGCTCCACGCCACGGACCAGTGCGCCCGTGGGCTTGCCAAGACCAATGGACTCCGCCACCTCCTTGCTGACCTGGTCGATCTGCACGCCAATGCGTCCGCGCGACACCCGTCCGAACGCACGCAGTGAGTCGGCCACGCGCGTGGCCTCGTCCATCGGGATGGCAAACGAGATCCCCATGAAACCACCCGAGCGCGAATAGATCTGGCTGTTGATACCCACCACCTCGCCGCGCATGTTGATCAGTGGGCCGCCCGAGTTGCCGGGATTGATGGCCACGTCGGTCTGGATGAACGGCAAAAAGTCGCCCGTGTCACGCTGTTTGGCGCTCACGATGCCGGCGGTCACGGTGTTTTCCAGGCCAAACGGCGAGCCGATGGCCATGACCCATTCGCCCACCTTCAGCCGACTCACATCGCCGACCTTCACGGCAGGCAGACCGGTCGCCTCGATCTTGACCACCGCGACGTCGGTGCGCTTGTCCGAGCCGATGATCTTGGCCTTGAATTCGCGCTTGTCCGTCAGCGTGACGATCACCTCGTCGGCCCCGTCCACCACGTGGGCGTTGGTCATGACATAGCCATCGGCCGACAGGATGAAGCCTGAACCGAGTCCGCGCGGTTGTTCTTCTTCCGGTTGCGGACGGTTGGGGCGCGGCGTCTGCCGCGGCACCCCCGGCATGGGTTGCCCGAAAAAGCGGCGGAAGAACTCCTGCATGTCCTCATCGGAAGGCCCTTGCGCGCTACGGGCCCGCACACGCTCGAGCGTACGGATGTTGACCACCGAAGGGCCCACCTGCTCGACCAGATCCGTGAAATCGGGCAATCCGCGCACGGCCTGCGCCGCACTGCCCTGCGCCAAGGCCGCGGTCGGCGCCATCCCGGCCAACGCCACTGCCATTGTCAAAGCGCTGGCGACCATGGGCGCGCGCAACTTCATCCAGTCGATTTGAAACATGTTCAACCTTTCCTCGAAACTCGGGAGTAATTATGGAGCGACACGGCCGCCCGGCGTCCGATGGACCCGACCGCGCAAGGGAATTTTGCACCCCGCGCTGCCCCCACAGATGGGGACTTATTTCTTGCGCTCAATACTTTGCGCAAACGCCAGCAGCGTCTGCGGGGGCACTTCACCCACAGCGGTGAGCCACCAGCCGCCCATACGGCGCGTGAGCGTCTGGGTCGCACCCATGGCCATCAGGCCTTCCTGGCTGTGGCGGGACGCATCGTATTTTTCGACGAACAGTGAAACCGAAGCCAGACCGTCCGTGAAGATCCATTGCACCATGTTCTCGCCCGGGGCACCACTGGCCGACAGCGGCGGCGGCCGCCTAAAGCAGTCGGTGGTGTGGAACCCGGCCACCGGGGTCTTGAGATTCCAGCCCTCAATCTCCGGGGTGGTTTTGACCAGCGTTTGTTTTTCAACCGTGAATCCCGCGGTGCTGGTCATCATGCTGGCGAGCTTTTGGGCCGACAGCGGCTCCTCGAACGTGAGTTCGGAAAAGGCCGCCTGCTCCAGCACGCCCCCTTCGGTGTCCAGGGTTTGCAGCTTGATGACCAGGCCCGTCTTCTTTTCGCTCCAGATGCGGTATCCAAAACGCAGCTTGTCCTTGGGACGAAACTCGACGATGTCGGCCAGAAAACCGGCAACGCGCTCGCTTCCCGTACGGCGGGCGGTGTAAAACTCGGCCACCGTGGGATCCGGGTCATTGGACAGGCTGGGAAACAACCCCATGGAATCGTGGGTTTCAGAGCGGATCACCCGCTTGTCGGGCAAGAACGTGACCACCTGCTCGTTGTGCCGGAACGTGGTGCGCGGCGCACCCGTCAGGGACTCCACGCGTTCGACCTGCAGCGCCGGGTCGCAGACGTGCCAGATCCGCGAACTCGACAGGCTGCCCGCCGAAGACGACACCACAAACGTTCCCACATAGGCGCTGTTCATCGATGCTTCATGCATGCGCGTGAGCCAGTCGCCGATGCTGCGCTCCGCCGTCGCCACCGCCTTGCGCTGCGCTGGCACCTGCGATGCTACATAAGTAGTAGCAAACAATGACACGGCCACGAGGGCCATGTGCGGAAGATGCTTGAGGTTCATGATGCCGGCTCCGGGTGGCGACGACTAGCGCGCAGCACCCTCAAACGTTGCATTGCGCAAGAAGCCGGAAGACATGTGCAGCGCCGACCCGCCACCGGCCGACTGCTTGTGTGCCGCCAGCAGTTCGTCAAGCCGGGCGTCGCGGATCATGACCTGGGGCGTGACCGCCGCCACCGTCTGGACCTTCGTCGCATCAGCCTGAGGCGCTTGCGCCAGCTGCTGCGCGGCGCCCTGCAAACCCAGGCCGGAGATCGTGCTCCAGGCCAGTGCCGACACCGCCACCACCGACGCAAGACCCGCCACCAGTTTCCAGCGAAACACCGATTCGTTGGCCGCAGCGGCCATCACGCGCGGTGACGCCGCTTGCACCCCCTGCGACACGGTCACGACGTCCACCGGCAAGCGGAGGGCCGCAGGCTCCGCTGAGAGACGGTCGCGAAAGCGCGCCAGAAAGGCGGCGTCCGAACCCGTGGGGGCCATGTCGTTGCGCAACACCTCGCCCACGACGTGGTAGGCATGCCACGTGGCACGCGCTTCAGCATCGCCCGCCACGGCGTCAACCGCTTTCGCGAACTCAGCCCCCTGCAACCTGCCGTCGGCAAGAAGGGAGATGAAGTCCTGCGCAGGCACACCGTTGTTCAATTGAGTATCCATTTTCCGCACCCCTGTCACGTCGTCCAGAGAGACCCATCAGGTCGACATTACATAAAACCAAAGAACTACCATCGCTTGCCCGACTGCCGGTCCAGAAGCGGTCTGACCCGCGCCGAAATCGCCTCCCGCGCCCGGAAGATCCGGGAACGGACCGTGCCGATCGGGCAATTCATCATTTCAGCGATCTCTTCATAGCTCAGCCCCTCGATCTCGCGCAGGGTCACCGCCTGTCGCAAATCCTCGGGCAAGGCGTCCATCGCCGCGTTGACGGCCGAGGCAATTTCCTTGGCCGCCAGCACCGTCTCAGGCGTCTCGTCCGTGGTTAGTTCGTTTTGCGGCCGGTAAGTTTCATCGTCATCGTCATCGGAAGCGTTGCGCAACGCACTTTCGGTCACCACCGGATTGCGCTTGAGCCCCATGAGGGCTTTTTTGGCTGTATTGACGGCAATTCGATACAACCAGGTGTAAAACTGGGCATCTCCGCGAAATTGATGCAGGGCACGGTAGGCCCGGATAAAGGTTTCCTGGGCAATATCTTCCACCAGATCCACGTCGCGCACCATGCGGCCGATCAGTCGCTGGATCCGGCGCTGGTATTTGATGACCAGCAATTCATAGGCCCGCTGGTCGCCCGCCACTGTGCGGGCCACCAGTTGCTGATCCGTGTCTTCCGGACCCGGGCTGGAACTGGGTTCAACGGACGGCGGGATGGTCGTCATGACGCTGCAACGGGGTCAGGCGGTGGATGGACAGAGGCCGGGGCATCGGAAGGGGCGCGAAAAAACACCGCACGCCTCCATGCCAGCCAGATCTCTGGCGAATTCGTCCGCGAACACCACAGCCATTCCCGGGCACCACTTTCCGCCCGGAACTGCACCAGCAAATGGCGTTGCAGATCGTGCACCGTGCCCAAGGTACCGACCAGCGCCGGCGCTTTCGCGCAAGCCCCCTGCGCCTGCCAAAACCATTGGGCGCCACTCCAGCGCAATGTGCCACGCGCACCCCTGATCCCGTCGATGGTGGCCATCAGCCCTGCAACCAGTACCGCGGTCACGGCCAGCATCGGGCGGACGTCATCCGGCGGCGCCAGCAGCAACCATCCGGCGGTGGTGAACGCGCCGGCGAGCCAGGTTAACACCAGTGCGGCCGCCTGAAATCGGGAACGGACCACCGGGCAGGCAACCGACGGAGCGTTGTTCATGGGGAATGTGTGCCGATCACCCGCGCGCAAACATCATGGGGCACGCTTGAACACCAGGGCACCGTTGGTGCCCCCGAAACCGAAATTGTTTTTCAGTGCGTATTCCACCTTCATGTCGCGTGCCGTGTTGGCACAGTAGTCCAGGTCACATTCAGGATCCTGATTGAAGATGTTGATGGTGGGCGCCACCTTCTGATGGTACAGCGACAGCACGGTGAACACGCTTTCCACCCCCCCCGCGCCGCCCAGCAGGTGGCCCGTCATGGATTTGGTGGAGCTGATCACGATATTCTTGGCGTGGTCGCCAAGGGCCGCCTTGATGGCATTGGACTCGTTGATATCCCCCAGCGGCGTGGACGTGCCATGCGCATTGAGGTAGTCCACCTGATCGGCATTGATGCCGGCATTGCGCAGGGCATTGACCATGGCGCGACGCGGACCGTCCAGATTGGGCGCGGTGATATGGCCGGCGTCGGCACTCATGCCAAAGCCAACCAGCTCGGCGTATATGCGGGCCCCACGCGCCTTGGCGTGTTCGTATTCTTCGAGCACCATGACGCCGGCACCTTCACCGAGCACAAAGCCGTCACGGTCACGGTCCCAGGGGCGGGACGAGGTTTTGGGGTCGTCATTGCGGGTGGACAGCGCACGCATGGCGGCGAATCCGCCCACGCCCATGGGCGACACAGTGGCTTCGGACCCACCCGCCACGATCACGTCGGCGTCGCCGTATTCGATCATCCGGCCGGCGTCACCAATGCAATGCAGGCCGGTGGTACAGGCCGTGACGATGGCGATGTTCGGCCCCTTGAAGCCGAACCGCATGGACACGTGACCCGCGATCATGTTGATGATGGAGGCGGGCACGAAAAACGGCGTGATCCGGCGCGGGCCGCGGTTGAGAAGCTCGGAATGCGTCTCCTCGATCATCGGCAGACCGCCGATGCCCGAACCGATCACGCAGCCGATCCGCACGGACTCTTCTTCGGACAGGGCGTCGCCCACCGGCAAGCCCGCGTCAGCCACAGCCTGCACCGCCGCAGCGATGCCGTAATGGATAAAGGTATCCATCGACCGCGCTTCCTTGGTGTTCATGTAGGAGGCGAGATCAAAGTCCTTGACCTCGCCTGCAATCTTGCAGGAGAACTCCGACGCATCGAATTTCGTGATGCGGTCGATCCCGGACTGTCCGGCCAGCAACTGGTTCCAGGCGTCGGTCACCGTGTTGCCCACGGGACTGATACAGCCCAGACCTGTCACCACAACACGACGGCGACTCATGCAAGCTCCCTTCTGCACGCCCTGCGACCCATGGCCACAAGGGCGTGAATGACGCGGTTCCCGACAACGCTCATGCGCTGGTCAGGCCTTGTGGTGGGTGGTGGCGTAGTCGATCGCGTTTTGCACGGTCGTGATTTTCTCGGCGTCCTCGTCGGGAATTTCGATGCCGAACTCGTCTTCCAGCGCCATCACCAGTTCCACCGTGTCGAGCGAATCGGCACCGAGGTCGGCCACGAAGGCTTTTTCAGGGGTGACCTGGGATTCTTCGACGCCGAGTTGCTCGGCGATGATCTTTTTGACACGTGTTTCGATATCGCTCATGGTTCCCTCTGAGGGTTGTGAAAAAAAATGATTTTAACCGGCTCACGCATTTGCACGAAGGTCGGCCAATGGATGCTCAAGACATGTACATGCCGCCATTGACATGCAGCTCCTGCCCGGTCACATAGCCGGCCCGCGGCGACGCAAGATAGGCCACCGCATGCGCGATGTCGGTCGGCTTGCCCAACGCCCCCAGGGGAATTTGTGCCAGTAGCGCTTTTTGCTGCTCTTCAGGCAAGCCCGCCGTCATGTCGGTGTCGATGAAACCCGGCGCCACGCAGTTGACGGTGATGTTGCGGCTGCCCAGTTCGCGCGCCAGCGCACGCGTCATGCCCGCCACGCCGGCCTTGGCTGCCGCGTAGTTGGCCTGTCCGGGATTGCCCGAAGCGCCCACCACGCTGGTGATGCTGATGATGCGACCGTAGCGCTGCTTCATCATGGTGCGCATGACGCCGCGGCTCATGCGGAACACCGCTTTGAGATTGGTGTCCAGCACCGCATCCCAGTCTTCATCCTTGAGGCGCATGGCCAGCATGTCGCGGGTGATGCCGGCGTTGTTGACCAGAACCTGCAAACCGCCATGCGCCTTGACGATGGCGTCAATCAGGGCCTCCACGCCCGCGGCATCGTTGACGTCAAGCCGGGCACCGCTGCAGCCGGGGTACGCCGCCAGCGCCGTGCTGATGCGGGCGGCGCCGTCGTCGGTGGTGGCCGTGCCGACGACCTTGAGGCCGCATTGGGCGAGTTCCAGCGCAATGGCCGCGCCAATGCCACGCGAGGCACCGGTCACCAGCGCCACCTGGCCTTCAAAAACGGTTTGGCTCATTGCAGCGCCCCTTTCACTTCGGCCAGTGTGGCCGGGTCCAGCAACGACAAGCCCGTCAGCGTGGCGTCGATGCGTTTGACCATGCCGGCCAGCACCTTGCCCGGGCCGCATTCCACCAGGGTGTCGATGCCGCGCGCCTTGAGCGTCGCGACGCATTCCACCCACCGCACCGGCCCGAAAGCCTGGCGTACCAGGGCGTCGCGAATCCGATCGGCTGCGGTCTCCACCGCCACATCAATATTGTTCACCACGGGAATCTGCGGCGCGGCCAGCGTCACCGTGGCCAGTTCTTCGCGCAGCCGGTCGGCGGCGGGCTTCATGAGGCTCGAATGGAACGGCGCCGACACCGGCAGTGGCAGTGCCCGCTTGGCACCCTGGGCCTTGAGCACCTCGCAGGCCTTGTCCACGGCAGCCTTGCTGCCCGCGATCACGGTTTGTGCAGGATCGTTGAAGTTCACGGCCTCCACCACTTCGGCACTGCCGGCACCAAAACCGGCGGTCACCTCGGCACAGCCGGCGATGACCCTGGCCGCCTCCATGCCCAGAATGGCCGCCATCGCCCCGGTGCCCACGGGCACGGCGTCCTGCATGGCCTGCGCACGAAAACGCACCAGCGGAACGGCCTGCGCCAGCGTCAGGACGCCCGAAGCCACCAGCGCCGAATACTCACCCAGGGAGTGACCGGCCACGGCCAACGGCGCCGCGCCGCCCTCGGCGCGCCAGGCGCGGTAGGCGGCCACACCCGCCACCAGCATCACCGGCTGGGTGTTGGTGGTCAGCGCCAGCGCCTCCTTGGGGCCCTCGTGAATCAGCCGGGCGATGTCTTCGCCCAGCGCGTCCGAAGCCTCCTGGAGCGTGTGCACGACCGCCGGATGATCACCCCAGGCGTCCAGCATGCCCACGGCCTGCGAACCCTGGCCCGGAAAAACAAATGCGAACGGTTTCATGTTCTTTGAAATTTTAATGCAGAAAATGCCATCAGCCCACGCCAAATGGTCTTTTATAGCTACATTTTAAGGAGCACCGCGCCCCACGTAAAACCACCGCCCACACCCTCCAGCAACACCGTCTGGCCCGGCTGGATACGGCCATCGCGCACACCAACGTCCAGCGCCAGAGGGATCGACGCGGCCGAGGTGTTGCCATGGTCGTGCACGGTGACAATGACCTTGTCGTCGCCGAGCTTGAGCTTCTTGGCGGTGCTTTGCATGATGCGGATATTGGCCTGGTGGGGCACCAGCCAGTCTACGTCGGCCTCGGTCAACCCGGCCTTGGCGAGAACCGACCGCGCGACATCGGCCAGCACGCCCACGGCCAGCTTGAACACCGCCGGGCCGTCCATCTTGAGCGTCGGGTCGCCCAGAATTTTCCCGCCAGACACATTGCCGGGCACGCACAGAATGCCCATGTGCTTGCCATCGGCATGCATTTCAGTGGCCAGAATACCGGGCGTGGTTGACGCCTCCAGCACCACGGCCCCTGCGCCGTCGCCAAACAGCACGCAAGTGCCGCGGTCCTTGAAATCAAGGATGCGCGAGAACACTTCGGCGCCCACCACCAACGCCTTGCTGGCCGCCCCCGTCTGGATCATGGCGTCGGCCACGGCCAGTGCGTAGATGAACCCGCTGCACACAGCCTGCAGGTCGAACGCCGGGCACCCGGCAACGCCGAGCTTGTGCTGCAGGATGGTGGCGGTGGACGGAAACACCATGTCAGGTGTTGAGGTCGCCACAATGATCAGGTCGATGTCGCTGGCCTGAAGGTCGGCGGCCGTCAGGGCGTGGCGCGAGGCCTCCAGCGCGAGATCACTGGCGGTCACGTCGGGGGCTGCAAAGTATCGGGCACGAATGCCCGTGCGCTCGACGATCCACTCGTCGGATGTCTCGATGCCATCCACGGCCAGTTGCGCCGCCAGATCGGCATTGGTAAGTCGGCGGGGAGGCAGGTAACTGCCCGTGCCAGTGATGCGGGAAAAACGTCTCATCGGGTCATTGGGTACCGGTGGACACGCGCAGAGCCTCTTCGGGCGACACCATCAGCAAAGGGGCCGCATGGGCAATCCGGGCCTGGACACGGTCCAGAAGCTTGTGATGCGCTGCATCATAAGCGCGATTCAGCGCCTGTTCAAAGGCCAGCACATCGGCCGAGCCGTGACTCTTGAACACCAGGCCGCGCAACCCCAACAGCGCCGCGCCGTTGTGATGCCGGTAATCAACGCGTTTTTTAAACGAAGATAGGACTGGATAGGCAATAAAGCCAGCGATTTTCGTAAAGATATTGCGCGAAAAGCCTTCCTTGAGGAACGCAGCCACCATGGTCGCCAGACCTTCACTGGTCTTCAGTGCGACATTGCCAACAAACCCGTCGCAGACGACGATATCGGTGGTCCCCAGGAAAATATCGTTACCCTCGACGTTTCCATAAAAATTCAAGTCACCGGAATTGGCCGCAATTCGAAGCAGATCGCCTGCTTTTTTGATCATTTCACTGCCTTTGATCGCCTCCGAGCCAATGTTCAACAAACCGACCGTGGGGCTGTCCTTGCCCTTCAGTGCCGAGTCAAGCGCGGAACCCAGCACGGCGAATTGCAGCAGATGATGCTCGGAGCAGTCCACATTGGCCCCCAGGTCCAGCACCGTGGTGGCGCCGTTCTTGGCATTGGGCAGGGGGTAGGCGATGGCGGGGCGGTCGATCCCGTCCAGCGTTTTCAGGATGTAGCGGGAGATGGCCATCAGCGCGCCGGTGTTGCCGGCCGACACGGCAGCATCGGCCGCACCATCCTTGACTTGCTGGATGGCCACACGCATGGACGAATCGCGCTTCTTGCGCAGCGCCACCTCGATCGGGTCGTCCATGGCCACCACTTCGGTGGCGGTCACCAGTCGCGCGCGCGGGTGCGAAAACCCGGCCAAGCTGTCGGGCAGCCCCACCAGCAGCAACGCGGCCTCGGGATGATGGTCCAGAAAATGACGGCAGGCTGGCAGCGTGATTTCAGGACCATGGTCGCCGCCCATGCAGTCCACAGCCAAGGTGGTCACACTCACGTGCCGACTCCGCCCGCCAGGCGGCCGGGCACTTGAAGAACAGGCAAAAGGCGCATGAAAAGCAAGGGCCCGCAGCTACCAGGTAGCGCCGGGCCCCGAGCTGCAGAACCGGTCAGGCTTCGGACTTGTTCTTGAGCACCTGACGGCCACGGTAAAAGCCGTTCGGGCTGATGTGGTGACGCAGGTGAATTTCGCCGGTGGTCGGCTCGACGGCGGTGCCCGGCACATTCAGGGCGTTGTGCGAGCGGTGCATGCCGCGCTTGGACGGTGACTTTTTGTTTTGCTGGACGGCCATGATCGGCTCCTGGGCTGAATGTTGGGTGGGTCAAAAGCGCCGGCTCCCACTGGAGTCTTCTGGCGCGAAGCCTTAAATTATAGCCCAACGGGTTGATTTAATTCAATTTATCGCGTTGGAGCCCGGCCAGTGCGGCAAACGGGTTGGGGCGCTCGGCCTCGGCGGCTTCGAAATCGGGGTCTACCGTCGCCATCGTGACCGGAACCGGGCAAACCTCATGGCGCGGCACCAGCGGCAGCTCCATGAGGAATTCATCCTCGATCAGATGAATCAGGTTGAAATCCCGCGCCAGCGCCAGCACGTCCTCTTCGGCGGCCTCGTCCTCGGTCTCTGCCGTCTTTTCGTCGGCCACAAACCGGAACGCCCGGTCCACGAGCAGGTCGACCGGCACCGGCTTGAGGCAGCGCTGGCAAGTCAGCGGCACGGTGACCTCGGCGTGCAGTTGCAGCCAGATCTGGTCGGCTGCGCCGGCCACCGGCCGCGCCTGCCCTTGGGCCGACCAGCGCACCCGCGACTCGGGCCCCGCGTCAACGGCCGATTCGGCCAGCAGGCGCCCGAATTTCGTCAGCGCGTCATCCCCCGCAAGACGCGCACCCAGCCGGGCGAACGTTCGCATGTCCAGCGAGTTGGCGACAAAATCCTTGCTCATGGCGCCAGTGTAAGAGAATCGCCGCATGACGCCCCCGACGACGACACCCTCCCCGGCAAACGATGCAGCCCGCCCGCTGGTATTGGGGTCCACGTCCCGCTATCGTCGCGAATTGCTGGCGCGCCTGCAAATACCGTTTCAGGTGGCCGCGCCGGCGGTGGACGAAACCCCCCGGCCCGGCGAATTGCCGCGCGATCTGGCCTGCCGCCTGGCGCTGGCCAAGGCAAGGGCCGTGGCCCGTGAATTCCCCGACGCCGTGGTCATTGGCGCCGACCAGGTGGCCGATCTGGACGGTGAACCCCTGGGCAAGCCCGGCACCCATGACCGCGCCGTGGCGCAGCTGCGGCGCATGCGCGGCCGCACCGTGGTGTTCCAGACTGCCGTGGCCGTCGTTTGCGCCGCCACCGGGTTTGTCATGGAAACCCTGGCGCCGGTGCGGGTGCGGTTTCGCGATCTGTCCGACGCCGAGATCGAGGCCTACCTGCAGGCCGAGCAGCCCTACGACTGCGCCGGCAGCGCCAAGAGCGAAGGGCTGGGCATCGCCCTGCTGGCCGCGATCGACAGCGACGACCCCACCGCGCTGGTCGGCCTGCCGCTGATCCGCACCTGCCACATGCTCCGCACCGCGGGCGTGAAGGTGCTCGCGTGAGCAATGCGCCAGACTCGCCCCAGGCAACAGCCAACGTGGGGGCCGTCGGCCGCCGCGCCGGACCGCCCCAAGCAAGGCCAGCCCCCTCGGGGGGCAGCGAACCACACGAAGTGGGGAGCGTGGGGGTCACAGAGCACCGCGCCGGGCCGCCCCAAGCAAGGCCAGCCCCCGAGGGGCTGAGGGCTGCGGCTTCGTCCCTGCCTGCGCAGGGACGGACAGCCCGAAGGGTCGCTGACTCTGGCAGCGTCTCGTCCAGTGCAGTACACGAAGTGACCAGCGTGGGGGCCCTCTACCTCGTCCCCGCCCCGCTCGATTTCGGCTGCACGCCCGCCACCCCGCTGGCCGATGTGATGCCGCAGGCCACCCTCGCGGTGGCCGCACGGCTGCAGCACTGGATCTGCGAAAACGCCAAGACCACCCGTGCCTACCTCAAGCGCGTGGGCGAGGTGGTGCCGCTGGCCCAACCGGTGCAGGCCCTGCAGTTGCAGGAACTGCCCCGCGAGGTTCACAAAAAAGGCGATCACGGCGGCGGCGGGACACCCGTGTTCGACGCCCGCCCGTTGCTGGCCCCGGCCCTGCAGGGGCATGACATCGGCCTGGTCAGCGAAGCCGGCATGCCTGCGGTGGCCGATCCGGGCAGTTCGGTGGTGCAGGCCGCGCACGCGCTGGGCCTGCCGGTGATTCCGCTGGTGGGACCCGTGTCTTTGCTGCTCGCACTGGCCGCCAGCGGCCTGAACGGCCAGAACTTTGCTTTCGTGGGTTATGTGCCGCAAGAGGCCACCGAGCGTGCCCGGCGCCTTCGCGAACTGGAGGCGCTGGCCCTCAAGACCGGGCAAACTCAGCTGTTCATTGAAACGCCCTACCGCAACGCCGCTCTGCTGAACGCACTGCTGACCACCTTGCAGCCGGGCACCCGGCTGGCGGTCAGCAGCGGCCTGACGCTGGCCAACGCCCAGGTACGCAGCCAGTCGGTCAGCACCTGGCGGCAAAGCGGCAAGGCGGTGACGGTGGGCGATTTGCCCGCCGTCTTTGCCATCGGGCGCTGAAGTCGGCGCCCGCTCAAGGCAGCTTCAGCGGATCGCCGGGATCGCCTTGGTGGCGCGCACCGCACCTTCGCCGATGGCGGCACCAAACCGCTTGGCCAGGCGCTCGGCCACGTTGTCGCGCCGGGTGTAGTCGATGATGTCTTCGGCCTTGACGACCTCGCGGGCGACAAAATCGACGCTGCCCAAATGATCCGCCAAGCCCAGCTCAATGGCCTGCTGGCCGCTCCAGAACAGGCCACTGAACATTTCGGGCGTTTCTTTGAGGCGCTTGCCGCGACCGGCCTTGACCACGTCGATGAACTGCGTGTGAATCTGGTCGAGCATGGTCTGCGCATAGGCACGCTGGGCATCGGTCTGCGGGCTGAACGGGTCGAGGAAGCCCTTGTTGGCCCCGGCCGTCATGAGGCGCCGCTCCACGCCCAGCTTGTCCATCAGCCCGGTGAAGCCGAAGCCGTCCATCAGCACGCCAATGCTGCCCACGATGCTGGCCTTGTCCACATAGATCTGGTCGGTGGCCGCGGCAATGTAGTAGGCCGCTGACGCGCAGCTTTCCTCAACCACGGTGTACACCGGCTTTTTGTGCAGCGTCTTGAGCCGCACGATCTCGTCGTTGATGATGCCCGCCTGCACCGGGCTGCCGCCGGGTGAGTTGATGAGCAGCACCACGGCCTTGGCACCTTCGTCCTCGAACGCGCTGCGCATGGCCGCCACCACGAGTTCGGCGCTGGCGTCGGCGCCCGCGGCGATTTCGCCCTTGATCTCGACCACGGCCGTGTGCGCCTTGGACGGCGCCGTGCTGGAGGCCCCGCTGTGCATCACGGCCCAGACGATGAACACAAAGAACGCGAGCCAGCTCAGGCGCATGAAGATTTTCCAGCGCCGCGCCGCTTTTTGCTCATTCAGCGAGGCAAAGGCAAGCTTTTCCAGCGTGGCACGCTCCCAGCCCGGTGCGCTGGTCGGGTCACCGGATGATAAGTTTTTTATAGCACTAGAAGACGATCCGACGGGGACATCGGGCCTATTTGATTCAAAATTTGGTTCGTCAGGGCGATTCGGGTCGGTCATGTCAAAACTCAACAGGTTGCAGGTTCCAGGCAGTATGCCAGTGCACCACGCCATCACTTTCGCAAAGGTCTATGCGCACCAGCCCACCACGGCACGGCCCGCCCGCGCATTCACCGGTGTCGGGGCGGTACACCGCACCGTGGGTGGCGCACAGCAGCCACTGGCCGCTGTCGTCAAAAAAACGGTTGGGCTGGTAATCCATTTCCATGGCCACATGCGCGCAGCGGTTCAGGTAGGCGTGGGGCTTGCCCTCAAAGCGGATGGCAAAGGCGCGGCTGGTCTGGCCCGCAAACACCACGTCAAAGGGCACCGCGTCGCCGCCCTCGCGCAAATCACTGGCGTTGCACAGCGGCACCCACTTCGCAGGCGCCGCGCCCGCTTCGGGCAGCACGGGAATCAGGCGTGGTCCAGCAGCCATTGCTCAAGCTCCGCCACCGAATGCGCCACAAACCGGGGGCGCAGCGCATCGAACGTGCCATGCGCATGGGCGCCGTAGCTCACCCCCACGCTGGCGCAACCCGCGTTCAGCGCCATCTGCAGGTCGTGCGTGGTGTCGCCGATCATGAGCGTGCGCTCGGGGGCGACGTCAAACTCGGCCATGAGCTCGCGCAGCATGCGCGGATCGGGTTTGCCCGCGGTTTCGTCGGCGGTGCGCGAGCCGTCGAACACCGCCTTCAAGGCCACCGAATGCAGCACCTCGTCAAGCCCGCGGCGGCTCTTGCCCGTGGCCACCGTGAGGAAGTGCTGGCGCGTCTTGAGCGCGGCCAGCAAGGGCAGCACACCGTCAAACAGGCTCAGGTCGTCCTGATGCTTCAGGTAGTGATGGCGGTAGCGGGCGCCCAGTTCGGGGTATTTTTCGGGCGGCACATCGGGCGCGGCATGGGCCAGCGCCTGCATCAGGCCCATGCCGATCACATACGCGGCGGCTTCGTCGGTGGGCCGCTCGCCGCCCACATCGACCACCGCGCTCTGGATGCAGCGCACGATGATCTGCGTCGAATCGAACAGCGTGCCGTCCCAGTCAAAGGCAATCAGGTCAAACTGGCGGGGTCGGGGCTTGGGCAGGGACATGGGCAACAAACTGGTCAAGTTCAGGGGGCAAGGGCGACAGCAATTCGATCCGCTCGCCGCTGGCCGGGTGGTTGAACTGTAACCGCCAGGCGTGCAGGAACATGCGCTTGAGGCCCTGCTTTTGCAAGGCCTTGTTGCGCTCGAAATCGCCGTATTTGTCGTCGCCGGCAATCGGGTGCCCGGCGGACGCCAGGTGCACGCGGATCTGGTGCGTGCGGCCGGTCTTGATGGTCACCTCCAGCAGCGTGAAGCCGTCGAGCTGGCGCGCCACCTTGACCAGCGTGACGGATTTCATGCCGTCCGGGTCGTCGCGGGCCACCACCCTGACGCGCCGCTCGCCCTCGCCCGTGCCGCCCGCCACCAGGTATTTGTGCAGCGGTTGGTCGAGCACCTTCTGGCGGGCGGGCCAGGCGCCCAGCACCAGTGCCAGATAGGTCTTGCCCGTCTCGCGACCGCGAAACTGGTCTTGCAGCGCCGTCAGGGCCGACCGCTTTTTGGCCAGCAGCAGGATGCCCGAGGTTTCGCGGTCGAGCCGGTGCACCAGCTCCAGAAAGCGCGCCTGCGGCCGGGCCTGGCGCATTTGCTCGATCACGCCAAAGCTCACGCCCGAGCCACCGTGCACGGCCACGCCGGCCGGTTTGTCGATGGCCAGCAGGTGCTCGTCTTCCAGCAGCACCGGGAATTCGCGCGCCGGTGCCGGTGCGGCGGCTTTTTCGGCCACGCGCGCGGACACCCGCACCGGCGGCACGCGCACCACGTCGCCCGTCTGCACCCGCGTGTCGGCCGCCGCGCGGCCCTTGTTCACCCGCACCTCGCCCGAGCGGATGATGCGGTACACATGGGTTTTGGGCACGCCTTTGAGCTGGCGCAGGAGGAAATTGTCCAACCGCTGGCCGGTCGATTCGTCATCGACCGTGACCTGCGTCACCTGGGGACTTGCGGGGGACTCGCTGGCCCCTATAATGTGTTTCACTAGCGGTGCGCTGTAAGTGGTTGATTTCGCAGGATGTTGTCGTTCTGTGAACCGAGTTTAGTCCAGTCAGCCCACCCTCCACCGCTGGGAGGTCGATGCCACCGCATGCGTCGTCTGCCAGCGAAAAGCCAAAGCCTTTTCGTGTCAGCGACCCGTCCGGAAGAGGCGACGCATTGAAACACTGTTACGGAATACCCCAGCAGACAGCCGAAACAAGGCTGTCTGCGGATCAAAGCGAAATGTTTGTGCTGTTCAATCTGATGTACTGCTGCCTGAGGCGCCTGCTGGCCCCGGCAAGGGCAGTGCGTCGGGCCCCAGTCCCCGTGATCCGGGCACTGCCTGCCGTGCACCGCACGGCAATCGCCAGCACTTGTCTGTTCGCCCCCATCCACGCGCCTGTGCCCAGACTCCCGGGTTGAGCCCTGCTCGCCCCGGCGGTTGAAGCCTTCCGGCAATTCCTTCGTTTCGCTGCGTCTTCTCGAGCATCGTTGCCCGCAGTGGGCATGTATGTTTGACTAGAAGGATTCCGCCATGAAACGGATGCTGATCAACGCCACCCAGACCGAAGAACGCCGGTTGGCCATTGTGGACGGGCAAAAACTGCTCGACTACGAAATCGAAATCGAAGGGCGCGAACAGCGCAAGGGCAACATCTACAAGGCCGTCGTCACGCGCGTCGAGCCGTCTCTTGAAGCCTGCTTTGTCGACTACGGCGAAGACCGCCACGGTTTTCTGCCGTTCAAGGAAATCTCCAAAACCTACTTTGCCGCCGGCGTCGCGCCGAGCCAGGCGCGCATCAACGACGTCATCAAGGAAGGCCAGGAACTGCTGGTCCAGGTCGAAAAGGAAGAGCGCGGCAACAAGGGCGCGGCGCTGACCACCTTTGTCTCACTGGCCGGGCGCTACGTGGTGCTCATGCCCAACAACCCGCGCGGCGGTGGCGTGAGCCGCCGCATCGAGGGCGAGGACCGGGCCGAGCTCAAGGAGAACATGGACCAGCTGGAATACCCCAACGGCATGTCCATCATCGCGCGCACCGCCGGCATCGGCCGCAGCGCCCCCGAACTGCAGTGGGACCTGAACTACCTGCTCAAGCTGTGGGGTGCGATTGACGGCGCGTCCAAGGGCGCCAAGGGTGCCTTCCTGATCTACCAGGAATCCAGCCTGGTGATCCGCGCGATCCGTGACTACTTCAACAACGACATCGGTGACATCCTCATCGACACCGACGACATCTACGACCAGGCCCAGCAGTTCATGGCCCACGTGATGCCGGAGCACGCGGCCCGCGTCAAGCGCTACCGCGACGACGCGCCGCTGTTCAGCCGCTTCCAGATCGAGCACCAGATCGAATCGGCCTACGCCCGCACCGTCACGCTGCCCTCGGGCGGCGCCATCGTGATCGACCACACCGAAGCGCTGGTCAGCGTGGACGTGAACTCGGCCCGCGCCATCAAGGGCGGCGACATCGAGGAAACCGCCACCCGCACCAACCTGGAAGCCGCTGACGAAGTGGCCCGCCAGATGCGCCTGCGCGATCTCGGCGGCCTGATCGTCATCGACTTCATCGACATGGAAGAAAGCAAGAACCGCCGTGAGGTCGAAAACCGCCTGCGCGACGCGCTGCGGCAAGACCGCGCCCGCGTGCAGTTCGGCACCATCAGCAAGTTCGGCCTGATGGAGATGAGCCGCCAGCGCCTCAAGCCCGCCCTGAGCGAAGGTGCGTCCATCCCCTGCCCGCGTTGCGGCGGCTCGGGCCACATCCGCGACACCGAAAGCTCGGCGCTGCAGATTTTGCGCATCATCCAGGAAGAGTCGATGAAAGACAGCACGGCCTCGGTGCTGTGCCAGGTGCCGGTGGAGGTGGCCTCGTTCCTGCTGAACGAAAAGCGCGCCGAAATCGCCAAGATCGAACTCAAGCAGCGCATCAATGTGCTGATGGTGCCCAACAAGACGCTCGAGACGCCCAACTACAAGCTGGAGCGCCTCAAGCACGACGACCCGCGGCTGGACAACATCGAGGCGTCCTACAAGCTGGCCGACGAGATCGAAGACCCGACCTCGGTCACCCGCCGCAGCCAGGAACCCACCAACAAGCAAACGCCCATCATCAAGGGCGTGCTGCCCGACGCCCCCGCGCCCCACGCCCAGCCGCGGGCCGAAAGCCGCCCCGAACCCGTCAAACCGGCAGCGCCCCGGGCTGCCGCACCCGCCGCCCGTGCCATCCCGGCCCCCGTGCCGGCACCGGCCGAATCCGGTTTCTTCTCGTGGGTCAAGGGCCTGCTGGGTGGCAAACCCGCCCCGGCCGCGGCACCCGCCGCCCCCGCCGCCGCCAAAGAAGCCGCCAAAGACGGCTCGCGCGAACCGCGTGAACCCCGCGAGCCCCGCGAAGGCCGCGGCGGCGAGCGCCGCGACGGTGAACGCCGCGACGGCCGCCGCGGTGGCCGCCGCGGTGAGGGTCGAGGCGAAGGTCGAGAAGGTCGAG
>PHCI01000017.1 GCA_002842205.1 Betaproteobacteria bacterium HGW-Betaproteobacteria-3
GCGGCGCCAGGCGCACCACCTCCAGCGCCACGCGCCCGCCCATCGAATGCCCCGCCAGTGCGAAGGTGGGCGGCGCGGCGTCCAGCAGTTGCTGCGCCATCTGCGTGAGGCTGTCGGCCTGGCCATGGTCGACCACCTGGCAGCGGGCCACCGCGTCCAGCGCGGGCCGCAGCGGCGCCCACACCGTGGCGTCGCACATGAGCCCGGGCACGAGGAGCAGCGGCGTGGCCTGCATGTCAGCGGGTCTTTCCCGGGTCTTTCACGTCCTTGAGGGTTTCAAACTCGACGTTGTAGAGCTGGCCGTTGACCCGCTCGACCTTGCGGATGTAGACGTTGTGCACCACGTCGCGGGTCTGCGCGTCGATCGACATCGGGCCGCGCGGGCTCTCGAAAGCCTGGCCCTTCATGGCCGCCAGCAGGGCATCGCCGCCACCCGCGCCCTGGGTGGCCTTGAGCGCTTCGTAGATGACGTGCATGCCGTCGTAGGCGCCCACCGCCATGAAGTTCGGGCGCAGGCCGTTGTTGGCCTTGCCAAAGGCTTCGACGAACTTCTTGTTCAGCGCCGAGTTGTGGGCGGCGGAATAGTGGTGGGCCGTGACCACGCCGTGGGCCACTTCGCCCATGCCGTTGAGGATGTCGTCGTCGGTGACGCTGCCCTCGGCGATCAGGCGGATGCCGGCCTTGTCCAGGCCGCGCTCGGCAAACTGCTTCATCAGTGCCGAGCCCTGGCCCGACGGCACGAAGGCAAACAGCGCGTCGGGTTTGGCGTCGCGCACTTTCTGCAGGAAGGGGGCGAAATCAGGGCCGCGCAGCGGCACGCGCAGGGTGTCCATCACCGTGCCGCCGTTGGCCACAAAACGCTCCTTGAAGAACTTCTCGGAATCGACACCCGGGCCGTAGTCGGTGACCAGACTCACCACTTTTTTGACGCCGTTTTTGCTGGCCCAGTCGGCCAGCGCCGTCACCACCTGCGGCACGGTAAAGCTGGTGCGCACGATGTAGGGCGAGGCCTCGGTGATGATGGAGGTGGCCGCCGACATGACGACCAGCGGCGTCTTCGACTGCGTGGCCACCGGCGCGGTGGCCAGCGCCAGCGGCGTGAGGCCGAAGCCGGCCAGCACGTCCACCTTGTCATTGACCACCAGCTCCTGCGCGAGGCGCTTGGTGACGTCGGCGGTGCCGGTGTCGTCCTTGACGATGACCTCCACCTTGCGGCCCGCCACCGTGCTGCCGTTTTGCGCCATGTACAGGCGCGCCGCGGCTTCGAGCTGCTTGCCGGTGGAGGCGAACGGACCGGTCATGGGCAGGATCAGCCCGATGCGAAAGGGCTCGCCCTGGGCCAGCGCACCGCCTGCGCCGGCCAGCAATGCTGCGGCTGCGGCCGCGATGAAAAGGGTTCGACGTTGTTGCATGGGTTGTCTCCTCGTGGGTTGAATGAAACTTGAACGCGTCGGCGTCCGACGTCCGGCTGCAGTCTGCATCATGCACCGTCGGCCTGACGGCGCGCCGCGAACGCCACGTACCAGTCCAGGCAGCCCGGGTTGGCCATGGCGTCCTTGTTGACCACCTTGTCCAGCGGCTGACCCAGCAGCAGCTTCTTGATCGGCAGTTCCTGCTTCTTGCCGGTGAGCGTGCGCGGGATCTCGGCCACCTGGAAGATCTCGTTGGGCACGAAGCGCGGGCTCAGGGCGGTGCGGATCGCGCCATTCAGTCGGGCCCGCAAGGCGTCGTCCAGCGCCACGCCTTCGCGCAGCACCACGAACAGCGGCATGTAGCTGTCGCGGCCCAGGTATTCGAGATCGACCACCATGGCGTCGAGCACTTCGGGCAGTGCTTCTACCGCGCTGTACAGCTCGCTCGTGCCCATGCGCAGGCCGTGGCGGTTGATGGTGGCGTCGCTGCGGCCGTAGATGATGCAGCCGCTGTAGCCCGCGTGCGGCGTCAGGCGCAGCCAGTCGCCATGGCGCCAGACCGGGCCGGCGTCCGAAGTGGCATCCCCGCCACCGGGGCGGCGGCCATGGCCGGGCGGGTACATGTCGAAGTAGCTTGAGAGGTAGCGCTTGTTGCCTTCGTCGCCCCAGAAGTACAGCGGCATCGACGGGATGGGCTGGGTGCAGACCAGCTCGCCCACGGCGTCGAGCACGGGTTCACCCTGCTCGTTCCACGACTCCACCGCGCAGCCCAGCAGTCGGCATTGCATTTCGCCGGGGATTTGCGGCAGCTCGCGGTTGCCGCCGATGAAGGCGCCGGCAAAGTCGGTGCCGCCGCTGATGTTGCACCACCAGATGTCGAAAGGCCGTTCGCCCTGAGCCTGTCGAAGGGCTTCGACAGGCTCAGCCCGAACGGCGTGCAGGTGGGCAAACTGCTCGGTGCCCCAGTTCTGCGCCTCGACTGACAGCGGCGAACCGGTGGTGCCCAGGGCGCGCACGGTGTGCAGGCCGGGGATGGGCGCGAGGTCCACGCCGGCCTTGAGGCAGTTGGCAAAGAACGCGGCACCGGCGCCAAAGAAGGTCACGCCGAGTTCGCCGGCAAAGCGCCACAGCGTGGTCCAGTCGGGGCGGTCTTTGGTGCCACCGGGGTTGCCGTCGTAGATCACGCAGGTGGTGCCGTTGAGCAGGCCGCTCATCTGGGCGTTCCACATCACCCAGCCAGTGGAGCTGTACCAGTGGTAGCGCTCGCCCAAGCTGTTGGGCGCATAGCTGCAGCCCACGTCGTTGTGCAGAACCTTGAGCGCCAGCGCCACGATGAGGGTGCCGCCGTGGCCGTGCACGATGGGCTTGGGCAGGCCGGTGGTGCCGCTGGAATAGACGATCCACAGCGGGTGGTCAAACGGCAGCCACAACGGCTCGAAAGCCGTAGTTTCAGCATCTTTTTGGCCTATAGCCCTCGTGAAATCTTGATAGTTTGCTATTAATTCAGGATCAAGCGTCAACCCAAGGTTGCGCTGCAACAGCACATGGCGCACCGTGGGCAGCGCGGCGCACAGCTCGCGCACCACGCCTAGGCGGTCAAAGTCGCGCCCGCCGTAGCTGACGCCGTCACAGGCGATCAGCACCACCGGCTCGATCTGGCGGAAGCGGTCGAGCACGGCGGCCGTGCCCATGTCGGGCGCGCAGATGCTCCACACCGCGCCGATGCTCACGGTGGCCAGAAACGCCACCATGGCTTCGGGGATGTTGGGCAGGTAGGCCGCCACGCGATCGCCCGGCTGCACGCCCTGGCGGCGCAGGTGCAGCGCCAGCGAGGCCGCCTGGCGCTGCAGTTCGGGCCACGACAGCTCGCGGTGCAGGCCCTTTTCATTGCGGCTGATCAGCGCCGGCAGGCCGTCGGGCAGGCCCGCGCCGCGCCCCGCTGCCAAGGCCGCCGGCACGTGGCGAAACACCTGCCGCGCGTAGTTGACCTGCGCCCCGGGGAACCACTGCGCGCCGGGCATGGTGTTGCGCCCCAGCACGGCGCGGTGCGGTGTGGGCGACTGCAGATCAAAGTAATCCCAGATGCTCTGCCAGAAGGCGTCCAGGTCGGTCACCGACCAGCGCCACAGCGCGTCGTAGGTGTCAAACGTCAGGCCGCGCGTGGCCTGCAGCCACTGCTGGTACAGGCGCAGCTGGGGGATGTAAGGGGGGTTGGGGCGGGAGGTCTCGGGCATGGTGCCCAAGCGTAGCAGCGCCGCGGCATTTGTGCGCCCCGGGGTTGCACGCAGTTGGGGGCGCTGCTCAGCCGCCCGGGGCGGCATGGGCCTGCTGCAGGCACTGCCGGAAGGCCAGCGTGACGCGGGCGGTGGCGCGGCTGCGGCGGGTGATGCCGACGAAGCTGCAGTCGTAGCGCAGCCGCGCCGGGGCCACGGCGCGCATCTGCCCGGCGGCGACAAAGCTGGCGGCGTAGTGGTCGGGCAGAAAGCCGAGGAAGGCGCCCGAAAGAATCAGCGTGGCCACCGACTCCTGGTCAAACCCGGTGGCGGCGCGCACCAGCTGTTCGCGGTGGCTCAGCGCCATGTTGGGCGAGTGGTAGCCCAGCCCGGCAAACGCATGGGCGCGCAGGCCGGCCCAGTCGAGTTCGGCCGCGCCCACGCCTTCGCCCGCCGCGCCAAACAGCGGGTGCCCGGCCCCGGCGTAGAGCAGCATGGTTTCGCCAAACAGCGGGTCGTAGAGCAGCGCCTCGGAGCTGCGGTGCGCCGGGATCACGCCCACCTGGAACGTACCGTCGATCACACCGCGCTCGATCTCGTTGATCGAGCCCACATGCAGGTTCAGCGCCACGTCGGGCGCCTGGCGGCGAAACAGCGCAATGGCCTGGGCGATGCGGGCGGCCGGGTTGCTGGCGGTCTTGTCGAACACCGCCACGTGCAGCTGCCCGCCCATGCGCTGGTGGATGTCGTCCACGCCGTGGCGAAACGCGTCGGTGGCGGCCAGCAGGCGCAGGGTCTCGCCGTAGATGCGCTCCCCCTCGGGCGTGAGCGCAAACCCCGAGCGGCCGCGCCGGCACAGCGTGAGGCCGAGCCGGGTTTCCAGGTCTTTGAGGTGGCGGCTGACGGTGGAGGTGCCGATGTTGAGCTCGAGCTCGGCCGCGGCCAGGCCGCCGCATTCGGCCACAGCCTTGAACACCCGCAGCAGGCGCAAATCCATGTCGCCCACCTGCCCGAGCACGGCGCGCGCCTTCGGCTGGGCGGTGGCGGCCGCCGGCGGCGCGCGGCGTGCGGGCGCTGGCGCTGGCACAGGCACAGCCACAGCCAATGGCGCGGTCGGGCGGGCGGGCGGGGCCTGGGTGGGGCGGCGCGACGCGGCGGCAGGCTTTACTTTCATGGTTTGCCAACTGAACAGGGCTATTTGTTGATATTCAAGAGTATCAGGTCGGTCAACAATGCGCGACTGTGATTGATTTCCCCTGACGGAGCCCCCCATGGACATGACCGATTCGCAACATCTCGCCAGCACCCGCACCGACGCCGCCTGGCTCGACGCCCACTGGATGCCCTACACCGCCAACCGCAGCTTCAAGGCCAACCCGCGCATGATCGTGAGCGGCAAGGGCGCCTATTACACCGACAGCGACGGCCGCCAGATCTTCGACGGGCTCTCGGGCCTGTGGTGCTGCGGCCTGGGTCACGCGCGTCCCGAACTCATCGACGCCGTGAGCCGCCAGATCGCCCGGCTCGACTACTCGCCCGGCTTTCAGTTCGGGCACCCGCTGTCGTTCGAGCTGGCCAACCGCATCCGCGACCTCACCCCCGAGGGGCTCGATTACGTGTTCTTCACCGGCTCGGGCTCGGAAGCCGCCGACACCTCGCTCAAGATGGCGCGCGCCTACTGGCGCACCAAAGGCATGGCCAGCAAAACGCGCCTGATCGGCCGCGAAAAGGGCTACCACGGCGTGAACTTCGGCGGCATCTCGGTGGGCGGCATCGGCGCCAACCGCAAGCTGTTTGGCCAGGGCGTGGAAGCCGACCACCTGCCCCACACCCAGCTCAAGAAGAACGCGTTTTCACGCGGCATGCCCGCCCAGGGCGCCGAGCTGGCCGACGAGCTGCTCAACGTGATTGCGCTGCACGACGCCTCCAACATCGCGGCCGTGATCGTCGAGCCGTTCTCGGGCTCGGCCGGCGTGGTGATCCCGCCCGTGGGCTACCTGCAGCGCCTGCGCGAGATCTGCACTGCCCACAACATCCTGCTGATTTTTGACGAAGTGATCACCGGCTTTGGCCGCGCCGGCGCCTGGACCGGCGCCGAAGCCTTTGGCGTCACGCCCGACCTCCTGAACTTTGCCAAGCAGGTCACCAACGGCGTGCAGCCGCTGGGCGGCGTGGTGGTCAAGAAAGACATCTACGACACGTTCATGGCCGCCGGCGGGCCCGACTACATGCTGGAATTTCCGCACGGCTACACCTACTCGGCCCACCCCGTGGCCTGCGCCGCCGGCATTGCGTCGCTGGACGTGCTGGCCAAAGAAAACATGGTCGAGCGCGTGCAGGCGCTCGCGCCCCAGTTCGAGCGCGCGGTGCACGGCCTCAAGGGCGTGAAGCACATCACCGACATCCGCAACTTTGGCCTGGCCGCCGGCTTCACCATCGACCCCCTGCCCGGCGAACCCGCCCGCCGCCCTTACGAGATCGGCATGGCCATGTGGCGAAAAGGCTTTTACGTGCGCTACGGCGGCGACACCATCCAGCTCGCCCCACCCTTCATCGCCACGCCCGGCGAAATCGACCTGCTCATCAATGCGCTGGGCGAGACGCTGGGGCAGACGGCTTGAGCTTCACCACCGAAATGAGCGGAGTGAAGTAAGCCCGGGTGATTCGCAAGGGCGCGGCAAATACGTCGTCGCACGCCCGCACGGGCCCAGTGGGGTGTTGCATGGTTTTGAGGAATGTAGCAACGTTTATACATTCCACGCCGCCATAGGGGCTTGTCATGACCACCATTTACACCAGTCGCGAATTCAACCAGCATGCCAGCGAAGCCAAAAAGTCCTCGCTGGCCGGGCCGGTGATCATCACGGATCGCGGCCGTCCTTCTCACGTGCTGCTGAGCTTTGCCGATTACAAGAAATTGTCCGCCCCTGCTGGAGCGCAAAAGACCATCGTTGATCTTCTTGCCATGCCCGCCGGGATCGGGGACGACATCGAGTTCGATCCTCCCAAGGCCCATTTGCCGGTCAAGATTCCTGACCTCTCGTAATGTTTCTTCTCGACACCAACGTCGTTTCGGAGTTGCGAAAGGCCGCAACTGGCAAAGCCGATACGAAAGTGGTGACCTGGGCGGCAAGCATTCCCGCAGAACTTCTGTTTATCTCGGCCATGACGGTGTACGAGCTTGAACATGGCGTGCGCCGCCAGGAGTACAGCGACCCGATGCAAGGTGCGGTTCTCCGCCTTTGGCTGGACACGCAGGTTCTTCCTGCCTTTGAGGGCCGCACGCTGGCCATCGACGTGGCAGTCGCCTTGAAATGTGCGCCCATGCACGTCCCCAACCCCTGCAAGGAGCGCGACGCCTTCATCGCGGCGACCGCCATGGTTCACGGCATGACCGTGGTGACGCGCGATGTTTCAGACTTTGCCCCCACGGGCGTGCCACTGTTCAACCCCTGGACGTCACCGACTGCCTGAACGGCGCCCGGGCCTTGCGCCTGCTGCCCGTGTGCCCTGGCTCGGGGCCCCAGCGCCGTTCGGAAGTGGCGTCTTTTACTACCCAATAAATAGCAAACAAAGACCATTTGACGGGGGCTGATGGCCAATTTCGTTCGAATTATTACACCATCTCCCTGGTCTCAAACTCTCACTGCACCAGCGTCATTCCGCAGTCCCTTGCTGCAGCTTTGTCGAATGTCATGATGCGTTCACATCCCGCCGCCACGGCCGATTGCTCGACCAGGCAGTCCGCGAAGTCCCCCGCGGTGTCACGAAAGCGCCGGACGGCCCGCCAGACCACCTCGGCGTTTTCGACCCTTACCTCCTTGGTTCTGAGCAGGACTTGCAATGCCGTCACAAGCTGCGAACGATCCAACCCGTAACACGAGGACAGAACCCACACCAGTTCCACCACCGAAACGAGAGGAACGAACCCGGGCGCATCCACGGTCAGCGAGTCCATCAGGGTCGAGGCGAGTCTGGATTGCCGGGCGTCGTCCTGCATGATGTAGCGGACGAGCACATTCGTATCGAGGCCAATCATCGCGCCGCAGCGCCACGCGAAGCAACCGCCGCGTTCATTTCTTCAATCGACACGACCCGGGCCGGCTTGCCGAACATGCCTTTGAGATCGCTTACTGCGCGTGTGGCGGCGATGAATTCATACCGGCCTGGCTCGATCTCGACAAACTCCACCCGGTCGCCCGCTCCCACGTGCAACGCAGCGCGCACCGGCGCTGGAATGGTGATCTGGCCCTTGCTGGTCACGGTTGCTGTAGTCATGGTTGTGTCGCTCCTGGAACGCCTTACTCTAAAGTAAGGAGGGTCGATTTGCAAGGCGCCGTTACACCCCACCCCATCCACCCTCCGCCACCCCCAAAACCTGGGACTTACCCTTGCCCACCGCCGTTCTCGGTTGCCACTTTGGCACAGGGTTTGCTAACATGATTTTCGAACTTGACCAAACGGTCAGTTTTGCGGCGTGGCGCCCGCCATGGCCCGTTTCATGATGGCCTTCCTGACAGGAGTTGCAGCGTGTCCACTTCCTCTGTTTCCGACATCCGTGCGGGCCGGCTGGGTGCCGCGGAGTATGCGGCGGGGTTTGCCGATGCCAGCCCGGCCATGACGGCTTCGCAGGCGCTGCTGGAGGCCGAGCGCTGCCTCTACTGCTTTGACGCGCCCTGCACCACGGCCTGCCCCACGGGCATTGACGTGCCCTCGTTCATCCGGCGCATTGCCGACGGCAACCTGCGGGGCGCGGCGCGCACCATCCTGGACGCCAACCCGCTGGGCGGCATGTGCGCGCGGGTCTGCCCGACCGAAACCCTGTGCGAGCAAGCCTGCGTGCGCCACACGCAGGAAGACCGCCCGGTGGCCATTGGCCGCCTGCAGCGCCACGCGGTGGACGCGCTGATGCAAAGCGCCCGGCCGCAGCTGTTCACGCGCGCCCCGGCCACCGGCAAGAAAGTGGCGGTGGTGGGCGCCGGGCCGGCCGGGCTGGCCTGCGCGCACACGCTGGCGCGCCACGGGCACGACGTGGTGGTGATGGACGCAAGGCCCAAGGCTGGTGGCCTCAATGAATACGGTCTGGCGGCCTACAAGACGCCCGACGACTTTGCCCAGCGCGAGCTGCAGTGGCTGCTGGCGCTCGGCGGCATCACGGTGCGCACCGGTTGGCGGCTGGCCAGCGCGGCGCAGCTCAGCGCCCTGCGCGACGAATACGACGCGGTGTTTCTGGGCCTGGGCCTGGCCGCCACACACACGCTGGGCGTGCCCGGCGAAGACCTGGCCGGGGTGGAAGCCGCGGTGGATTTCATCGCGCGGCTGCGCCAGACGGCCGACCTGGCCACCCTGCCCATCGGGCGGCGCGTGGTGGTGATCGGCGGCGGCATGACGGCGGTGGACGCCGCGGTGCAAAGCCGTTTGCTGGGCGCCGAGGTGGTGCACATGGTGTACCGGCGCGGGCCCGGGCAGATGTCGGCGTCGGCGGACGAGCAGGCCTGGGCGCAAACCCATGGCGTGACGATCCGCCACTGGCTGGCGCCGGTGGAAATATTGGGCCAGCAGGGCCAGGCCACCGGCGTGCGCCTGGCGCGCCAGGCGCTGGTCAACGGCCAGTTGCAGGCCACCGGCGAGACCGAAACCATCGCCGCCGACATGGTGTTCAAAGCCATCGGCCAGACGCTGGGCAACCCGGTGCTGGCCGAGGCCGGGCTGACGCTGGCAGGTGGGCGCATCGTCACCGCGCCAGACGGCGCCACTCCCCTGCCCGGCGTGTGGGCCGGGGGCGACTGCCGCGCCGGTGGCCTGGAGCTGACGGTCGAGGCGGTCGAGCACGGCAAGCGCGCCGCCCACGCCATCCATGCCCGGCTGGGCGCGACGCCGCAACGCGCTGCCGCCTGAGCACACGGCCCCTGCACCGCCCTCCGCACCGCGCCCCCGCAACCCTTTGCCCCAGGAGCTTTCACCATGGCCAGTCTGCACACCCAGTTTGCCGGCATCCGCAGCCCCAACCCGTTCTGGCTGGCGTCCGCGCCGCCCACCGACAAGGCCTACAACGTCAACCGTGCCTTTGAAGCGGGCTGGGGCGGCGTGGTCTGGAAGACGCTGGGCGAGGCCGGGCCGCCGGTCGTCAACGTCAACGGGCCGCGCTACGGCGCGCTGCTCTCGCCCGACCGGCGGCTGCTGGGCTTCAACAACATCGAGCTCATCACCGACCGCGACCTCGAGATCAACCTGCGTGAGATCACGCAAGTCAAGCGCGACTGGCCCGACCGCGCGATGGTGGTCTCGCTCATGGTGCCATGCACCGAAAACGCCTGGCGCGACATTCTGGTGCGCGTGGCCGACACCGGCGCCGACGGCATCGAGCTCAACTTTGGCTGCCCGCACGGCATGAGCGAGCGTGGCATGGGCGCGGCCGTGGGCCAGGTGCCCGAATACATCCAGATGGTCACCGAATGGTGCAAGCACTACAGCCGCCTGCCGGTGATCGTCAAGCTCACGCCCAACATCACCGACGTGCGCCTGCCGGCCCGTGCCGCCAAAAAGGGCGGCGCCGACGCGGTGTCGCTCATCAACACCATCAACTCCATCATGGGCGTGGACCCGGCCACGCTCACCATGAGCCCCGCCACCGGCGGCCTGGGTTCGCACGGCGGCTACTGCGGCCCGGCCGTCAAGCCGATCGCACTGAACATGGTGGCCGAGATCGCGCGTGACCCGCAAACCGCGGGGCTGCCCATCAGCGGCATTGGCGGCGTGGGCAGCTGGCGCGATGCGCTCGACTTCATTGCGCTGGGCGCGGGCACGGTGCAGGTGTGCACCGCCGCCATGGTCTATGGCTTCAAGATCGTGCAGGAAATGGCCAGCGGGCTGTCGGACTACATGGACGACATGGGCTTTGTCTCGATCGACGACTTCCGCGGCCGCGCCGTGCCCACGGTGAAAGACTGGCAATACCTGAACCTCAACCACATCAGCAAGGCCGTGATCAACCAGAGCAGCTGCATCCAGTGCGGGCGCTGCCACATTGCCTGCGAAGACACCTCGCACCAGGCCATCACCGCCACCAAAGACGGCCAGCGCCATTTTGAAGTGAAGGAAGAAGAATGCGTGGGCTGCAACCTGTGCGTGACGGTCTGTCCGGTGCCAGAATGCATCACGTTGCGCAGCCTGGCCCCGGGTGAGGTGGACCGGCGCACCGGCCAGCCCGTGCTGGCCACCCATGCCGACTGGACCACCCACCCCAACAACCCGGCGCGCGCCACGGCGGCGGCCTGAGGGCACAGGCCACGGCTGCCAACCGCCTTTCCCCCGCCCCCTGCCCCTGTTTTTTTCAAGCCCACTGACCGAGGACCCAACCATGACAAGCTTGCTGATTCGCGGTGGCACCGTCGTCAATGCCGACCGCGCCTTCCGTGCCGACGTGCTCACCCACAACGGCCGCATCACCGCCGTGGGCGACAAGCTGGACGCCCCCGCCGGGGCCACCGTGGTGGACGCGGGCGGCCAGTACGTGATGCCCGGCGGCATCGACCCGCACACCCACATGCAGCTGCCCTTCATGGGCACGGTGACGATGGACGACTTCTTCACCGGCACCGCCGCAGGCCTGGCCGGGGGCACCACCACCATCATCGACTTCGTCATCCCCGACCCCCAGGAGCCGTTGATGGACGCCTACCGCAAGTGGCGCGGCTGGGCCGAGAAAGCCGCCAGCGACTACAGCTTTCACGTGGCCGTGACCTGGTGGGACGAATCGGTGCGCCGCGACATGGGCACACTGGTGCAGCAAGAAGGCGTGAACAGCTTCAAGCACTTCATGGCCTACAAGAACGCCATCATGTGCGACGACGAAACCCTGGTGAACAGCTTCAAGCGCGCACTGGAGCTGGGCGCCATGCCCACGGTGCATGCCGAAAACGGCGAGCTGGTCTACCTGCTGCAAAAAGAGGTGGCGGCCATGGGCATCACCGGGCCCGAAGGGCACCCGCTGTCGCGCCCGCCCATGGTCGAGGGCGAAGCCGCCAACCGCGCCATTGCGATTGCCGACGTGCTCAACGTGCCGATCTACGTGGTGCATGTGTCGTGCATCGAAGCCGCCGAAGCCGTGGCCCGCGCCCGCGCCCGCGGCCAGCGGGTGTATGGCGAGGTGCTGGCCGGCCACCTGGTGGTGGACGACAGCGTGTACCGCGACCCCAGCTTTGCCACCGCCGCCGCCCACGTGATGAGCCCGCCGTTTCGCCCCAAGGGCCATCAGGAATTTTTGTGGCGCGGCCTGCAGTCGGGCAACCTGCACACCACCGCCACCGACCACTGCACCTTCTGCGCCGCGCAAAAAGCGGCCGGCAAAGACGACTTTGCCAAGATCCCCAACGGCTGCGGCGGGGTCGAGGAGCGCCTGGCCGTGATCTGGGACGCCGGCGTCAACACCGGGCGCCTCACGCCCAGCGAGTTCGTGGCCATCACGTCGGCCAACGCGGCCAAGCTGTTCAACATCTACCCGCAAAAAGGCAGCGTGAGCGTGGGCGCCGACGCCGACCTCGTGGTCTGGGACCCGGAGGGCCACAAGACGCTTTCGGTCAAGACGCAGCACAGCAAGGGCGACTTCAACATCTTTGAGGGCCGCACCGTCAAGGGCGTGCCCACCCACACCGTGAGCCAGGGCGAGCTGGTGTTCGTGCAGGGCGACCTGCGCGCCGTGCAGGGCAAGGGCCGCTACATCAAGCGCCCGGCCTTCAATGACAACTTCACGGCCAACCGGCTGCGGGCGGAGACCTTGGCGCCCACGGCGGTGGTACGTCCGTGAAGCATTTTGGGGGGCCGCGCTGGGCTTCCCCGGGTGGGGCTCGGCTTGTGGCCTGCCAGGCTGGCTTGCGCCGGGCACCTCCTACGCGCTGCGCTTTGCGAAATCGGCGCCCGACGCAAGCCAACCTGGCGACAAGTGGCGCAGAAGCATGCCCGCATTCAAGACCTCAGCGCCTGCGCTCCACCAGCTCGGGGCCATCGGGGGATGGGTGGGGGTCGATTTCGCAAAGCGTAGCGCGTATGAGGCCCCCGCCCATCCCCTGATGGCCCGCGCACACCACAGCAGCCACTTCAACGGTTACCCAAACCGTCCCCGATACACAAGGAGTCAACCACCATGAACACCGCAACCGCTGTCAACATCGAAAACGTCCGCATCAACGGCGATCGCCTCTGGGCCTCGCTCATGGAGCTGGCGAAAATTGGCGCCACACCCAAGGGTGGCGTGTGTCGCCTGACGCTCACCGACCTCGACAAACAGGGTCGCGACCTCGTCCTGCGCTGGGCCAAAGAGGCGGGCATGACCGTCACCATCGACAAAATCGGCAACGGCTTCATGCGCCGCGCCGGGCGCAACGACCGCCTGCCACCCATCGTGACCGGCAGCCACATCGACACCCAGCCCACCGGCGGCAAGTTTGACGGCAACTACGGCGTGCTGGCGGGCATCGAGGTGGTGCGCACCCTGAACGACCACGGCATCGAGACCGAAGCGCCGATTGAAGTGGCGTTCTGGACCAACGAAGAAGGCTCGCGCTTCGTGCCGGTGATGATGGGCTCGGGCGTGTTCGCCAAGGCCTTCACGCTGGAGCACGCCTACGCCGCCACCGACACCGAAGGCAAGACCGTGAAAGGCGAGCTCGAACGCATCGGCTACATCGGCCCGCAGGAGCCCGGCGACCACCCGATCGGCGCGTACTTTGAGACCCACATCGAACAGGGCCCGGTGCTTGAAGACAACGACAAAACCATCGGCGTGGTGCAGGGCGTGCTGGGCATCCGCTGGTTTGACTGCACCGTCACCGGCATGGAAGCCCACGCCGGCCCCACGCCCATGGCCTTGCGCAAGGACGCCATGCAGGTGTCCACCCGCATCATGCAAGAGGTGGTGGCCGCCGCGCTGCGCCACGCGCCGCACGGCCGCGGCACGGTGGGCATGGTGCAGGTGCACCCCAACAGCCGCAACGTGATCCCGGGGCGGGTGAAGTTCAGCGTCGACCTGCGCAACGCCACCGACGCGCTGGTCGACCAGATGTCCGACGAGGTGAAGGCCTTTGCCGCCCAGGTGGCCCAGGACAGCGGGCTGGACGTCAAACTGGAACTGGTGTCGAGCTACCCCGCGCAGGTGTTTCACCCCGACTGCGTGGACGCCGTGGGCCGTGCCGCCAAGAAGCTCGGCTACTCCCACATGCCCGCCGTCTCCGGCGCCGGCCACGACGCCGTGTACATGGCCAAACTGGCCCCGGCCGGCATGATCTTCATCCCCTGCAAAGACGGCATCAGCCACAACGAAATCGAAGACGCCAAGCCCGAACACATCACCGCCGGTTGCAACGTGCTGCTGCACGCGATGCTGGAGCGCGCGGGGGTGGCCTGAAAGCCGCAGATTTAGCGCCGAATCGGCCTTTAGCCCCCGTCAAATGGCAATAGTTTGCTATGGATTGAGTCGTTGATCTGCTCACTTCGGGTTGAGCCGCGGCGCGAGGTCAACGCACGAAACAACATTCGTGGTGTCCGCAAACCAGGCCGGTTTTCCCCAAGGTCTTGGGGGTGCGTCAACGCGCAAAATAACAGATTTGTTATACTCTGCCGGTGGACTACACGATCGTCTATTTCAGCGAGGCTGTGCAGGATGACATCCTTGGATTGCCCGACACGCTGGCCGCGCGGTACGTGGTGCTCACCCGGCGAATGGTGGCGCTCGGGCCTAACCTTGGGGAGCCCCACACCAAGGCTTTTGGTGACGGGCTGTTCGAGTTGAGGCTCAAGGGGGCCGAGGGCATCGCACGGGTCTTTTTCTGCACTTTGGTGGGGCGGCGGATCGTGATGCTCCACAGCTTTGTCAAAAAGTCCAACAAGACGCCTCCACGCGAGTTGGAGATCGCTGAATCACGATTGAAGGAGTTCAAACATGCAAACTCATGATCAGGTCATCAAGAAGCTGATGCAACGCCCCGGCGTCCGGGCCGAGGTCGAACGCATCGAGCGCGATGAGTCGGCGCTGCTCGACGCGTTGCTCAAAGCACGGCAGGAGGCGGGCCTCACGCAGGCGCAAGTCGCCGAGCGCATGGGCACGCAAGCCCCGGCCGTGGCGCGTCTCGAGCGCGCCCTGGCCACCGGCAAGCACTCCCCTTCGGTGGCCACGCTGCGCAAGTACGTCAAGGCCTGCGGCAAACGGCTCGTGCTTCAGGTGGCGTAGCAAGAGCTGCCCCGCTTCACGGTTTGCCTTGCGGCCCCGCCGAACCTTCGACCCCGCGATTGGGCGCAAGACTTCACCGCGAAGGGTTAGCCGGGACGATGGATGGCGCAGAGTTTGTGGCCGTCAGGGTCACGGACATAGGCCAAGTGCAGTGGCCCCAAGCTGCCTTGGCGCAGGCCGGGCGGCTCTTCGATCGAGACGCCGCCATGCGCAACGGCGGTGTCGTGGAAATGGCGCACCTGCTCGGGCGAGTTGCACTTGAAGCCGATGGTGCCGCCATTGGCGAAGGTGGCGGCTTCGCCGTTGATGGGCTCGCTCACGCAAAAGACGCTGCCGTCGTGCCGGTAAAAGAGCCGTGCGTGGCCCGAAGGCGCGATGTTGCGCGCGGGTTCGCCCGCGCCCAGTGTTCCGAGCACGGCGTCGTAGAAGCGCTTTGACCGTTCGAGGTCGTTGGCGCCGATCATGATGTGATTGAACATGGTTTTCCTTTTCTGGCGTGCACGTGGCAACGGGGGTTGATCCATGCGGCGGGTTTGGGCGCTGCGGGCGGGCGCCGTCCGATGCCGCCCGACGAATATAAGGCGCTTTCCCATGTCATACGGTTTCGCATTCAAGCGTGGAACAAGGCGGGCGCCGCAGACTGTGCTGTCAATGCCAACAACATGGCTACGGACCCTACAGCAACCCGCACCCCCGCAACACCAGCTGCACCACATGCTCGGTGGCGCGCGCGTGTTCGGCGGGGGCCAGGCCCGGGCGGCCAAGCACGGCGCTGACCTGCACGTCGAAGTCGGCGTAGGTCTGGGTGGCGGCCCAGAGGGTGAAGAACAGGTGGGTGCTGTCCACCGGGGCCATGCGCCCGGCCGCGATCCAGCCGTCGATCACGGCGGCTTTTTCACGCACCATGTCGCGCAGTTCGGTGGCCAGCAGTTCGCCCAGCACCGGCGCGCCGTGCAGCAGCTCGTTGGCGAACACGCGCGAGGCGTGCGGGCGCAGGGCCGACAGCGCCATCTTGGCGCGCAGGTAGGCTTCGATCGCGGTGCGCGGGTCGGCCTCGGGCGTGATGCCATGCGCGGGCACCAGCCAGTCGGTCAGGGTGCGGGCCAGCACGGCGCGGTACAGCACCTGCTTGCTTCCAAAGTAATAGTGCAGGTTGGCCTTGGGCAGGCCGCAGGCTTCGGCGATGGCGGCCATGGTGGCGCCGCTGAAGCCGGCGCCCGCAAACACCTGCTCGGCCGCGGCCAGGATCAGCGCCTCGTTGGACTGGCGGATGGTGCCCTTGGCAGCCTCATCGGCCGCGTCGTCGGGGGTGGGTGAAGACAGGGCGATCATGGTGGGTTCACAAAAAGGAAAGGGCCGTACCCGGTGCGGATACGACCCCGTTCGCTGCGCGGCGGGCCGCTTACTTGCGGGCCGCTTCCCACACCACATGGGTCATGGCGGCCTTGCCCGGGTCTTTCTTGATGACGGGCGAGCTGCCACCGGCCAGCAGCACCTTCACGGTGCGCTCGTAGGCGGCGGGCTCCAGGTAGCCGATCTTGGCGGTGCCGGCGTTGGTGATGAGCTTGGCCACGTTTTCCATCTGGCGCTTTTGCACCTTGAGCGAGGCGCTGCCCGACATGTCGGCGGCCACGACGATCTTGGCGGCTTCTTCGGGGTTTTTCACGGCGTCGTTCCAGCCCTTGAAGGTGGCCTTGAGGAACTTGCCCATGCGGGCCACGAAGGCCGGGTCCTTGAGCTTGGCTTCCATCACGTACAGGCCGTCTTCGAGCGTGGCCACGCCTTCTTTTTCATAGAAGAAGGTCACCAAGTCGCTTTCCTTGACGCCGGCGTCCACCACCTGCCAGTACTCGTTGTAGATCATGGTGGAGATGCAGGCCGCCTGGTTTTGCAGCAGCGGATCGACGTTGAAGCCCTGTTTGAGGATCTTGATGTCGGTGTCGGGCTTGTAGCCGAGCTTGCTCATCCAGTTGAGGAAGGGGTATTCATTGCCGCCGTACCAGACGCCCAGCGTCTTGCCCTTGAGGTCTTTGGGGCTGGTGACGCCGCTGGCCTTTTTGCAGGTGAGCATCAGGCCCGACTGGTTGAACACCTGGGCGATGTTGACCAGCGGCACCCCGGCCTCGCGCGAGGCCAGTGCCGAAGGCATCCAGTCGACGATCACGTCGGCCCCATTGCCGGCGATCACCTGCGCGGGGCCAATGTCGGGGCCGCCGGGCTTGATGGTCACGTCCAGGCCCTCGGCCTTGTAGTAGCCCTTGGCGGCGGCCACGTAATAGCCGGCAAACTGCGCCTGCGGCAGCCACTTGAGCTGCACGGTCACCTTGTCGGCGGCGTGGGCGGTGATGCCGCACACAGCCACCACGGCGGCCAGCAGGCCGCGACGGAATTGGGAAGAACGGGACATGGAACTCTCCTTGGAGGGGTTGGGGACATACACGGAACGAGAACAACGACACACGGGGCGGGCCAGACTGCAGGCCCTCACGGGCCCCGCACCGACGGATGCCAGAACGCGGCCCGGCGCTCCAGCTTGGCTAGCAAGGCATAGGCCAGCGAGCCGGTGACCGCCGCCACCACGATCGCGCCCCACACCAGGGCCAGGTTCATGCGCGAGGCTTCGGTCGAAATGCGAAACCCCAGGCCCGAAGTGGGCGAGCCAAAAAACTCGGCCACGATGGCGCCGATCAGCGCCAGCGTGGCGTTGACCTTGAGCGCGCCAAAGATGAAGGGCACGGCCGCGGGCAGGCGCAGCGCCAGCAGGGTGCGGCTGTAGCTGGCCGCGTAGCTGTGCATGAGTTCGCGCTCGAGCTTGCCCGCCGCCTGCAGGCCCGCCAGCGTGGACACCAGCATGGGGAAAAACGTCATCAGCACCACCACGGCGGCCTTGGACGGCCAGTCAAAGCCGAACCACATCACCGCGATGGGCGCCACCGCCACCAGCGGAATGGTGCTGGTGAGCGAGGCCAGCGGCAGCAGGCCGCGCTGCAAAAACGGCTGGCGGTCGATGGCCACGGCCACGGCAAACCCCAGGCCGCTGCCCAGCGCCCAGCCCAGCAGCACGGCCTTGAGCACGGTCTGGGTGAAGTCGCCCGCGAGTTGGCTCCAGTGGTCCAACATGGACTGCACGATCAGGCTCGGGGCGGGCAGCAGCACGCGCGGCACCTCCAACGCCACCACCAGCAGTTGCCAGAAGTACACCACCCACAGCCCGAACAGCGCCGCCGTGAGCACGCCGTCCAATCGGCCGCCCTGCAGCGCCGCCACCCGGCGGATGGTGGCCAGCGCCAACACCCCCAGCGCCACCGTGGCCCCCCAGAACAGCGCGCCGGGCGGCGCCTCGCCGCGCGCGGCCGGGTGCAGCAGCAGCACCGTGGCGGCGAGTGCCCCGGCGGCCACCCACGCCGCGGTGGCACGGCCCGACGGCGCCCCGGCGCGCGTCATGGCTGCCTCCGGTGGCGCAGCACCCGCTGCTCAACCAGTGCCACCGCGGCCGTGAGCGTCAGGCCCAGCAGCGCCGACATCACCAGCGCCGACCAGATGGCCACGGTGTTGCCGTAATACGAGCCGGTGAGCAGCCGCGCCCCCAGGCCGGCCGTGGCGCCCGTGGGCAGCTCGGCCACCATGGCGCCCACCAGCCCGGCCGCAATGCCCACGCGCAGCGCCGGAAACAAAAACGGCAGCGCCGCGGGCAGGCGCAGCAGCCACAGCGCCTGCCAGCGGCTGGCGGCGTAGGTGTGCAGCATTTCGGTCTCGATCACCTGCGGCGAGCGCAGCCCCTGCACCATGGCCACGGTGACGGGGAAGAAGCACAGGTACATCGCGATCACCGCCTTGGGCGCCAGCCCCGCAAACCCCAGGCTGCCCAGGATCACCAGCACGATGGGCGCGATGGCCAGCACCGGCACGGTCTGCGACGCCACGATCCAGGGCAGCAGCGCGCGCTCCAGCGTGCGCGAATGCACGATCAGCACCGACAGCACCAGCCCCAGCGCCGTGCCCATGACAAAGCCCACCAGCGTGGCCTCGCCGGTGACGGCCACGTGGTAGAGCAGGTTGCGCGGTGAATTCACCGGCCAGTCCACCAGGCTCGACCACAAATCCATCGCCACCTGGTGCGGCGCGGGCAGCACGGGGCGCTCCATCTGCAGGGTGGCGGCCAGCAGATCTTGCCAGCCCCAGGGGTTGCCGCTGACGTTGAGCACGCGCTCGATCGCGCCCGGCGCGTTCATGGCCCAGGCCGCGCCGTACCAGACCAGCAGCAGCGCCGCCAGCACCACCGTCACCGGCACGGCGTGGGCCTGCAGCCACGCGGCCGAGCGACCCGGGCTTTGCTCGGGCACCGTCGCCGGCGTGGGCACAGGGGCGGCGGTGTCAGTCATGGTGGCCATCGGCCAGCGCCTCGCGCACCGCGTGCGCCACGTCGATGAACGCCTGCGTGTCGCGCAGGCCCAGGTGCCGCGCGTCGGGCAGTGGCGAATCAATCACCTTGACGATGCGCCCCGGCCGCGGCGACATGACCACGATGCGGGTGGACAGGTACACCGCCTCGGCGATCGAGTGCGTGACAAACACCACCGTGCGGCGCTCGCGCTGCCACAGCTGCTGCAACTGCTCGTTGAGGCGGTCGCGGGTGATCTCGTCGAGCGCGCCAAAGGGCTCGTCCATCATCAGGATGCGCGGCTCAAAGGCCAGCGCGCGCGCGATCGACACGCGCTGCTGCATGCCGCCCGACAACTGCCACGGGTATTTGCTCTCGAACCCCGCCAGGCCCACGCGCGCCAGGTGCTCCATGGCGATGGCCCGGCCCTCGGCACGGCTGCGGCCCTGGATCTGCAGCGGCAGCATCACGTTGGCCAGCACATTGCGCCACGGAAACAGCGCTGGCGCCTGAAACACATAACCGTAGGCGCGGGCCAGCCGGGCCGCCTGCGGGCTCACGCCGTTGACCTGCACCGTGCCGGCGCTGATGGGCTCCAGGTCGGCAATCACGCGCAGCAGCGTGGTCTTGCCGCAGCCCGACGGGCCGATGAGCGCGACGAACTCGCCCTCTTCGATGCGCAGGTCGATGTTGCTCAGCGCGTGCACCGGCGCGTCGGCCGAGGGGTAAATCACGCTGGCGTTGTGCACCGCCACCGCAGGCTGCCGCACAGCGGATGGCGGGGCGGTTTTGGCGTCTTCGTCGAGGGCGGCGGACGGGGGGCTGGGGGTGGAATCTGCAGGCATGCGCTAAAAGCTAACCAATTGGTCAATTTATTCTAGGGGCGCAAGCGAGTTTCGTGCCTGAGAATTTCCGCGCCTCAGGATATACCCTGCCCCGGAATAACCCGCGGCGGGGTGGCGTGCGTCGGCCGGCGACACAGACAGTGGGCTCATGGGCCGGCTCGACCGGGCCGGTTTCAAGCCGTTGGCGCCGCCCGCCGCAGGGGCGCCTCAACCCATCGGCCGCAACCACCGCGATAATTGGCGCCTCCTTGCCACCCACCCACGCCCGCGCCCGCGCGCTGCCCCACCATGCGCCTCTGGAAACAACCCATCTCCGTCGAAACCCTGACCGCCATCCACGTGGACACCGCCGTGCAGCACCTGGGCCTGGAGTTTGTGGAGGTGGGCGACGACTTCATCCGGGGCCGCGTGCCGGTGGACCTCCGCACCCGCCAGCCCTACGGCCTGCTGCACGGCGGCGTGAGCGTGGTGCTGGCCGAAACGCTGGGCTCGTGCGGCGCGGCGTTTGCCTGCCCACCGGGCCACCGCGCGGTGGGCCTGGACATCAACGCCAACCATCTGAAGGGCGCCACGCAGGGCTGGGTCACCGGCATCGCCCGGCCGGTGCACATCGGCCGCACCACGCAGGTGTGGCAGATCGACCTGACCAACGACGCCGGCGAGCTGACCTGCGTGTCGCGCATCACGATGGCGGTGCTGGCACCAAAATAATGGTCAAATTGGCATTTAGCCCCCGTCAAATGGTCATAGTTTGCTATTACTAGCATATCAATATGCCTCGCACTTCAGAGTGCCGACCCCTGCACCGCGGCGCACCTCTGTGATGCGGAGCCGTGTTCGATGGCATGGGAATTCCGTTCGGGCTGAGTCGGCCGAAGCCCTTTGACGGCTTTTTTTGATCGCTTTTTTGACCGCCTTTTTTGGATCGCCTTTTTTTGACCGCCCCGCCTTTCCCGCCATGAAACCCCAACCCGACCTGTTTGCCCAAACCCTGCCCACCGCGCAGGATTTGCTGGCGCTGCCCGCGGCCGAGGCGCTGAAGATTCGCGACGTCAAACTCACGCCCGCGCAGGCTCGCTTCAACCGGCTGCTGGCGCGGGTGGACGGCCTGGCGCAGCGGCTGGCCGCCACCCGCGCCAGCGCCGACGCCTTGCGCCCCGCCCACATGGCCGCGCTGGCCGCCCTGCAGGCGCAGCACCTGGCCCTGGTGCGGCAGATGGTGGTGGAACTGCACGCGCGCCTGCAGCGCAAGGCCGCGCTGACCGCCGCGCAAAAGCGCATGGCCGCCGAGATGCTGTGCACCCTGAGCGCGCCGCTGGCCGCCAAGGGCGACGCCGAGATGGCGGCGCTGCACGACCAGTACAGCCCGCAAAGCCTGCTCGCCAAGCAGCAGGCCGACGCCGCCGAGATGCACGCCATGCTGGAAGACATGCTGGGCCAGCCGCTGCAAGGCAAGGCCGACGCCGACGACCCCGACGCGCTGCTGCGCGAGGCCCTGCGGCAAATGGAAGAAAAATCAGCCGCCGCCAGGGAAAAGCGCGAAGCCCGCAAGGCCCGGCGCCCCAAGTCGGCCCGCCAGCAGCAGGCCGAGCAAACCCAGCACGACGCGCAAACCGCGCTGCGCACCGTGTTCCGCCAACTGGCCAGCGCCCTGCACCCCGACCGCGAGCAAGACCCGGCCGAGCGCCAGCGCAAGACCGCGCTCATGAGCGAGGCCAACGCCGCCTACGCCGCGCGCGACCTGACCACGCTGCTGCGCCTGCAATTGCAACTGGCCAGCACCGACCCTGAAGCCGTGCTGCGCCTGGCCGACGACAAGATCAACGCGCTGGCGGTGGTGCTGAAAGACCAGGTGAGCGCGCTGGAACGCGATCTTGAGCACTTGCAACAGCAGGTGTGCCAGGAGTTTGAGCTGCCGCCCCACGCCGCCAACTTTGCCAGCGCCGAGCACCTGGCGCGCTACCTGGTGCAGGCCCGCGAGGAGCGTGAAGAAGACCTGGCGCTCATGACGACCGACCTGCAGCGCGTGCAGGACGACGCCGAGTTCAAGCGCTGGCTCAAGGAGCAAAAGGCGCTGTCGCAGCTGGAACAGTTGCCCGACTTGATGGCGGAGCTGGTGCGCGGCGCCCCGCGGCGGCGTTAGGGCGCGCGCCTTGCATGGCCCGCAGATTTAAAGACAAATTGGCCTTTAGTCCCCGTCAAATATTGATAGTTTGCTTCTTTTAATGCAGCAAAACGGGGGTGGGCCGGCGCTGGCCTGGGGGGCCTCTGCTCAGTCGGCGGCGTCGTTGCGCGCCAGCCGCTCGCTCTTCCAGTACACGTCGTCGCCCACGCTGCCGTCGCTGCGGTGGCGGTTCAGCACGCGGGCCAGCACGAACATCAGGTCCGACAGCCGGTTCAGGTACTGCTGCGGCGCGGGTTGGAGCGCATCTGCGTGGCCCAGCGCCACCACGGCGCGCTCGGCGCGGCGGGCCACGGTGCGGCACACATGCGCCAGCGCGGCCGCGCGCGTGCCCGCGGGCAGGATGAACTCCTGCAGTTTGGGCAAGGCGGCGTTGTGCTGCGCCAGCGCCTCGTCCAGCGCCAGCACGGCCTCGGGCTTGAGCAGCGTAAAGCCGGGGATGGACAGCTCGCCGCCCAGATTGAACAGCTGGTGCTGGATTTCAACCAGCAGCGCGCGCACCCCGGGCGGCATGTCCTCGCACAGCAGCACGCCGATGCCGGAGTTGAGCTCGTCCACGTCGCCCATGGCGTGCACGCGCAGGTGGTCTTTGGGCACGCGCGTGTTGTCGCCCAGGCCGGTGGTGCCGTTGTCGCCGGTGCGCGTGGCGATTTGTGTGAGTCGTTGTCCCATGCAAGTCCTAACCCTGTGTGTGAATGGTGACGGTATTTTCCGCCATTGGCGCGGCCGTTACGCGGCGAAGGGAAATGTGTCTGAGGCAAGCAGCATGTGAGCGAGGCAACACCCGGCAATAACGCTGGCCTTGCATCGGGTTGCGGGTTGCAATAGCGCTTCCTTCAACTTCCCCGGAGTGTTTACATGCAAGCCAAATCCCCGTCGTCGCATCGCCGCGTGATTGCCAACTTTGAAACCTGCAGCGTGGCGCTGATCACCGCGTTCGTGATCGGCACCGCACCTTTCGCCCGCGCGCAGGGCACCACCCCGGCCGCCCCGTCCACCCCGTCCACGCAGAGCAGCTCCAGCGATGCGGAATCGTCCGCGGCCTTTGCACGCGCCGACAAAAACAAGGACGGCAAGCTCAGCCCCGAAGAAGCGCAGACGCTGCCCGCCGTGGCCCAGCGTTTTGAGCAGATCGACACGGACGGCGACAAGTTCATCTCGCGCGCCGAGTTCGACAAGGCCGTGAAGCCATAAGCCAACGAGAGGAGAACCCCCGCGGCCCCATCCCTGGCCGCGATGGCCGTCCAGGCCCGCCCGCCGCGCCCTCCCCGGGGTGCGGCGGGCTTTTTTGTGCGGGCGGGCCCAGGCGGCAGCGCAGGCTTCTAGAATGGGTCTTTCCGAGCACCCACCCGGCCAGGAGACAACGCATGAACGCCCCCACCGCCCTCACCCACCTCGTGCCCGAAGTCCACCAGCGGGCCGTGCCGCAGGCGCTGCTCGACGCGCTCAAGGCCCGCTTTGGCGCGCAGTGCTCGACCGCGCTGGCCGTGCGCGAGCAGCATGGCCGCGACGAATCGTCGTTTGAGGCCCCGCCCCCCGCGGCCGTGGTGTTTGCCCAGAGCACACAAGACGTGGCCGATGCCGTGAAGCTGGCCGGGCCCTACAGCGTGCCGGTCATTCCGTTTGGCGTGGGCTCGTCGCTCGAAGGCCATCTGCTGGCCGTGCAGGGCGGCATCAGCATCGACGTGAGCCGCATGAACAAGGTGCTGGCCATTCACGCCGAAGACCTGACCGTGACCGTGCAGCCGGGCGTGACGCGCAAGCAGCTCAATGAAGAGATCAAGTCCACCGGCCTGTTCTTCCCGATCGATCCGGGCGCCGACGCCTCCATTGGCGGCATGGCCGCCACCCGCGCCAGCGGCACCAACGCCGTGCGCTACGGCACCATGCGCGAGAACGTGCTGGCGCTGGAGGTGGTGACGGCCAGTGGCGAGGTGATCCGCACCGGCACCCGCGCCAAGAAAAGCAGCGCGGGCTACGACCTCACCCGCCTGATGGTGGGCAGCGAGGGCACGCTGGGCGTGATCACCGAAGTCACGCTGCGCCTGTACCCGCTGCCCGAGGCGGTGTCGGCGGCGATCTGCTCGTTTCCGAGCATCGAGGCCGCCGTGCGCACCACCATCCAGGTGATTCAGTTGGGCGTGCCGATCGCCCGGGTGGAGCTGATCGACGTGAACACCGTGCGCATGGTCAACGCCTACGCCAAACTCGGATTGCGCGAAGAGCCGCTGCTGCTGATGGAATTCCACGGCTCGCCCGCCGGTGTCAAGGAGCAGGCCGAAACCGTGCAGGACATCGCCAGCGAGTTCGGCGGCAACGCGTTTGAATGGGCCACCACGCCCGAAGAGCGCACGCGCCTGTGGACGGCGCGGCACAACGCCTACTTTGCCGCCATCCAGAGCCGCCCCGGCTGCCGCGCCATCAGCACCGACACCTGCGTGCCCATCAGCCGCCTGGCCGACTGCCTGCTCGACTCGGTGGCCGAGGCCGACGCCAGCGGCATCCCGTACTTTCTGGTCGGCCACGTGGGCGACGGCAACTTCCACTTCGGCTACCTGCTCGACCCCAACGACCCGAAGGAACGCGAAGTGGCCGAAGCCCTGAACCACAAGCTGGTCAGCCGCGCGCTGGCCCTGGAAGGCACCTGCACCGGCGAGCACGGCGTGGGCCTGCACAAGATGGACTTCCTCGTCACCGAGACCGGCGCCGGCGCGGTCGACCTGATGCGCACCATCAAGCGCGCGCTCGACCCGCAGAACATCATGAACCCGGGAAAGATTTTCAGCCTCTGAGGCCGGTTTCCTGCAAGCCCGGCGCGCGGCCCCTCAGCCTGGCGCGGACGCGCTTTGGCCCGCGGGTCGGACCCACCGGCTCAGCAGCAGCGAGCCCGTCACCAGCGCGAGGCTGGCCAGCAGCAACTGGACATGGTCAAGCCCCAGCAACCCGCCGCCCGGCAGGGCCATGGTCAGGCCCGCGGCAAACAGCAGCAGACGGGACAGCCAGCCCGCCACGCCGCCCCCCAGCGGCCCGAAGCCGACCAGGTAGCCTTCAAAGGCCGAAGCGATCAGCAGGATGCCGATGAACGCCGTCACCACCACCATGGCAATTTCGCCGGGCGCCCCCCGCAGGATGAGCGCAGGGTTCAACACAAAGAAAAACGGCACGAAATACATGGTGCTGCCCAGCCGCATGGACTGCATGCCCACCTTCAGCGGCGGCGCACCGGCCAGCCCCGCGGCCACAAACGACGCCAGGGCCACTGGCGGGGTGATGAATGAAACCATGCCCCAATACATCATGAACAAATGCACGGCGACCGGGTCAAACCCCGCGGCCACCAGTGGCGGCGCCAGGACAATGGCCAGAAAGATGTAGCAGGCCGTGATGGTCATGCCCATGCCGAAGATGAAGCTGGTGACCGCCCCCATCACCAGCAGCACATAGACGTTGTTGCCGGCCAGGTAAACCAGGTCGTTCGCCAGCGTGCCGGCCAGCCCGGTCACGGACAGCGAGCCAATGACCAGCCCCACCCCGGCGAGCAGGGCCGCGAGTTCGGCCAGCGACCGGCTGACCCCCTCGACCAGCGCGCCCAGGCGCTTCCAGTTGAGCCGGTGACGGGGCCACACCTGATTGATGGCCAGCAGCAGGGCCGTGGCGTAAAACGGTGCCACCGCCTCCTGTTGCAGCACCAGCAGCATCCAGACCAGCAGCACGAAGACCAGGATGTACTGCCAGCCTTCGGCAAAGGTTCGGGCGATCGATGGCAACTCTTCGCGCGGCAGTCCGCGCAGCCCCTTGCGCGCGGCGTAGCCGTCGATCTGGACAAACAGCCCGAAGTAAAACAGCAACGACGGGATCAGGGCTGCCATCACCACGCTGGCGTAGGGGATGCCAAGAAACGACGCCATCACAAACGCGGTCGCCCCCATGATGGGCGGCATCAGGACGCCCCCGGTCGAGGCACACGCTTCGACCCCGCCGGCATAGGCGGGCGAAAACCCGGTGCGCTTCATGGCCGGGATCGTCACCACCCCGGTGGTGAGGACGTTGGACACCACGCTGCCCGACACCGAGCCCATCAAGCCGCTGGCAAAAATGGAAACCTTGGCCGGGCCTCCGCGCACAACCCCAAACAGTGCGAACGCGATGTTGTTGAAAAACTGGGCCGCTCCGGTGAACTGCAACACCGCACCAAACATGACAAACCCGATCACCAGCTCGCCAAACGCGCGGGTGGGGATGCCCAGCACGCTTTCGCTGCTGGTGAGGTGGTAGGCCGCCGTGGTGTTCAGTGGCTGCGGCAGGCCCGCGATGGGCCCCGGCATGTGGCCGGCAAAGACCGGGTACAGGGACACCAGCGCGACCACGACAAATACCGCGGTCCCGCCGGTGCGCCGCGTGGCCTCCAGCAGCAGCAGCCAGCCGATCGCCGCCACCCAGACCGCCGTGGCGGGCGCCATGAACTCCCAGGCCTCGGACAGGATGCGGTGCGCATTGAAGGCAAAGTAGCCGAACACGGCCAGGCTGCACAGGTACAGCACCGCGTCGTACCACGGCACCCCGTCTTGCCGTGCCCGCGGACTGGCCGGCAAAAACAGGAAAACCGTCCCCACCAGCAGGGCGCACAGCGAATAAAGGTAGGCGTTGTCGAGCAGGGTGTAGCCGACAAAGAAGCCCAGGTTCAGGATCTTGTTCAACGCCAGCAGCACCGCCGCCACCCCGGTGGCGATGATGACGCCGCGCCACAGCGGCGGCAAATGCCGTTGCCGGCTTTCGGGCGCAACCGGCGCCGCCACGGGAAGAGAAACAGGTGTTGACACGGCGGGGCCCGTCAGAAGGAACCGGAGAGGAACCGGAGAGGAACCGGAGAGGAACCGGAGAGGAACCGGAGAGGAACCGGATGAACCGGCGCAGCGTGCCGCGCCGGTCAGGAAATGGCGCGCGTTACCAGCGGGTCACGACGGGATCAAAACCGGCTTTGGTCAGCGCCTGGGCACGCGCCGTCATCCAGGCCTGCTCAAACGCCTTGTCGTCGGCGTGCGACGCGGCCTGCACCGCCTTCCATGCACTGGCCAACACCCGCTGACGTTCGATCAGACGGTCGTTGTGCGTCTGGTGCTCGGGCTTCCAGAGCCCCTTTTCCTTCCAGTAACGGATGGCGCCCTCGTGATAGGGCATCACCCAGGCGAAGTTCTGGCGTTCGACCGCCCAGCCCTGGTTGCCGGGTGCGGCATCCTTGTAGTCGTTGAACGTTTCGACCATGACCTTGGTCATCGCGTAGACGAGGGCCGGGTCCTGTTTGTCGTAGGTCATCAGCACCGGATAGGGGTAGGACGCCGACTCGACCTTGTGGTCCTTGTCGAGATCGGCACCTTCTGCGCCCATGAACGGGAAGAAGAACGGGGCCGTCTTGCTCATGCGCTCCCATCCGGCCTTGTCCTGGTGCGAAATGACGGGGTAGACAATGCCGCGCGGCGACTTGGCCAGCTGATACGCCTTGCCGGAGATGGACGAGGTGAACGCCACATCCGCCTGGCCATTGATGACGCCGTCCATCGCCGCGCCGAACCCGCCGAAATCGACGCGCTTGACATCGTCCCAGGTCAGGTTGGCGAAGGCCAGAATCGCCGTGATGTTCTGGTTGAGCGACGGCGCGCCAATCACCCAGGCGACCCGCTTGCCCTTGAGGTCGGCCGCGGTCTTGATGCCGGAGTCCTTGGCCGCCACGGCCGTCAACACCTGGTCGGAGTTGTTCAGCAACAGGCTGCGCACGGGCTGCGGGCCCCAGGCGCGGGCACCAAACTCAAAAACGCCCTCCTGCGCCAGGTAGCTGCCGCCCACGCCGTTGGCCGAAAACTGCACCTGGCCTTCGCGGACCGGCAAGGTGCGCGACACGTCGTTCTTGCCCGGCAACACCCGCAGGTTCACGCCATAGCGCTGCTTGAGGGCGTTGCCGATGGCGACCGACTGGTTGTAGCCGCCGGAACCGACATCGTAGGCGCTCCACGCAAGGGTGGCGGAAAGGCCTGCCGGTGCGGGTTGCGCGGTTTGTGCGGCGCCCAGGCCGGGGGCCAGCGCAGCGACGAGTGCCATGGCCGCTCGCCGGGTGCACGTGTTCAGTTTCATGTTGCGTCTCCTGTGGGTGTGAGGTGTCGTGACACGACCAAGGCACACTAAAGGCTGAGAACGCAACCGTCAATTGGCAGAACCCTCGCCCGGGCGAAACCATGGGCCGAGGCCTATCACGCTCGCGACAGTGTCGGCACCGAATGCACCTGAATCCGGTGGCTGGCGCCGTTGCCGAAGGTCCGGTGGGAAGCCGGGATCGCGCACTGGGACGGGACAAAAAGGCCTTTTCGTTGGCAAATTTGCCTTGTATACTTTCGTCGCACGTTACAAGGTGTAGACGAGGGGGCAGTGATGAAGCGTCTTTGGATACTGGCTACCACGTTGATGGTCACGGGTGCGCTGGCGCAGCAACCTCAGCGAACCATCCGCATTTGCGACAGCAGCGGCTGCTCGGAGCGCCCACGTAGCTCCGAGACCTTCAATCCAGCCGCCGACACTGACCCGGAGGCCGAACGTCGCCTGGCCGGGCTGACTGAAGTCGCTAAAAAAGATCCTCGCGCTGCCTATGACCTGGGACTGAGGTACTTCCGCGGCGACGGCGTGCGCCAGGACAGTTACCAGGCCTTGCAGTGGATGCGCGACGCCGCCGAACGCGGCGATTTGCAGGCGCAGCTCGCCGTGGGCCGTTTTTACCTGATGGGCCTGGAGGAAATGGGCTCTGATCCGACCGAGGCCGAGAAATGGCTGTCCATGGCCGCAGGTCGGGGGAACAAGGAAGCGGCCTCGCTGCTGGCGGATGCACGCGCTGCCAAAAAGAAGAACCAGGCCGATTACCAGCGCTGGCTGGACGCTCGCCGCGCCGATTGGCGCGGCTATTGGTACAGCGGCTACGCCTACCGCAGCTATTGGCGCGGCAACGGTTGGTATTTTTATTGATCCGGTTTGACCGGTCTGTCTCGGGCGCATCTGTCCTTTCAACGCGGCGCCTGCATTTTCACCCTCTGTCCATTTCCAGAAAGGCGATTCCCATGCTCAAAAAATTCACTTCCCCCCGCTGCGGCGCGGTGGCCTTGACGCTGGTGCTGGGCGGCTGCGCCGCGCCGCAAGGTGGTGGCCTGCTGTCCACCGGCACCAGTCCAACCGCCGTGACGGGTGGCGCCGCCGGGGGCACCAGCGCCGGCGCCGACGCCTCTTTGGAGCGTTGCAGCGCACCCCTGGGAACACTGGCCGTGGACGACGGCCGTGGCAAAGATTGGTACGCCAGTTTTGGCGCCGCCACCAAGATCACCACCATCGAACCACTGCTGCGCCTGGCCGTACAGCAGTCCAACTGCTTCGTGATCACTTCCATTGGCAACAACCGCACCGAAAGCAAGCTGTCCAACATCACCGACAAGCAGCGCAATTCGGGCGAGTTCCGGGCCGGATCGCAGCAGCAAAAAGGGCAGCGCGTGGCGGCCGACTATTTCATGGAGCCCTCCATCATCATCGACAACTCGTCCACCGGCAAGCTGGCCGGCGGGCTGGGCAGTCGGGTGGGCGGGCTTTTCGGTGCTGTCGCAGGCTCGCTGGAGTCCAAGGCTTCGGTGGTCACCTTGACGCTGTTTGACATCCGCTCCTCGGTGCAGATCGCAATCTCTGAGGGCAATTCCACAGCCACCAATTACGGCGCGGCACTGGGCGCGTTCGGTGGGGCCGGCGCAGCCGGTCTGGGCGGTTTCTCGCGCACCCCTGAGGGCAAAGCCACCGTGGCGGCGTTCGTGGACGCCTACAACAGCATGGTGATCTCGCTGCGCAATTACAAGGCACAAGAAGTCAAGGGCGGCCTGGGCAAGGGCGGCACACTCAAGATCGGTCAATGATCCTTCGACTCGCTCGCCATACAGCAGGAAGCCTCCCCCTGCAGAGGCTTTTTTGCGTTCCGCTGCCTTGACGTGGTGCGCGGCACCCGGGCCAGTCCTCTGCCATCGGCTCAATAGCGGTTCGGATCGCCCGGACGCCGGTCCCGGTTGTCTGGCACGCCATCGCGATCCCGATCGCGGCTGTGATCGCGGTCCCGGTCCCGGTCGTGGCCCCGATCTCGGCCATACCCCCCCGCCACCATCGTACGGAACGTCATAGGCGATGAAGCCCGACACAAGGCGGGCCATCGCCAGGAGCAAAACAGCAACGATTTTCATTATTTCTCGTGGACGCGCCATCACGCGTCGACCGGTTTTAGCGGGGAACCCTGTTACGGTCTGTGCGGCATCGCGCGAAGCGAGGCTGCAGCCCGGGGTCTGGCGGGCATCGCGCAGGCACTGGGCCGAAGAGGCGGCCGATGCCGCCGGGGCCCACGCATGCGCTGGCATGCGGCCGGCTGGCCGCGCGGTTTACCGGCTTTTCGGCACGCGGACTGGCTTGAAAGGCACCTGGTACGCCCAGACCGGGCGCTCGCGGTCGCCTTGCAGCACCGCATCGGGCACCCAGCCGACAGCGGGAAACTCCAGGCTCACCAGCCAGGCGCCGGGCTGCAGTTCGGCCGTCGCCTTGGTCATGGCGCGCGGCAGGCTCTCGGGCCGCTGGAACAGGTAGACCATTTGATAGGGCCGCCAGTCGGCACGCCAGATGTCGCCCCGGCGCACCCGCGCCCAGGGGCAGCGCCAGGCGCAGAGCAGGCGCAGAGGCCAACTCCATTCCAGCCCGTGCAGACGGGCCGCGGGGTACACCTGCCGCAGCGCCTTCAGGCCATCGCCCAGGCCGCAACCGGCCTCCAGCACGGGCGCGCCCTCGGGCAGCGGAACGGCAGCACCCAGCCCGCGCAGGCCGTTGCGCGGTGTGGGAAACAGCGGTGCATCACGCCAGGCGTTCAGGGGGTAGATCAGCAGCAGCAGCGCCAGCGGCAGCAGCCAGTGCCAGGCTTGCAGCGGCGCCACGCCGCTCAGGGCCAGCGACAGCGGAAACCCCGCACCGATGAAAACGCGGCGCCAGCCGGTGCGCCCCAGCACGCTGCCCGCCACGCCCACGCCGCAGGCCAGCAGCACCGCCATCAGCGCGGGCAGGCCCAGCCGCGCCAGCAGCACGAACGCGGCCCAGGCGACGGCCCAGACCAGCAGCGCCGGCAAGGGCCAAGGCAGGGAAAGCCGCCAGCGCACCGCGCGTCCCCGCGCGCTCAGCCGACGCTGCGCGACAGCCGTTCGATCAGCCCGTTGAGCTCGTCCAGCGAGCCAAACTGGATGGCGAGTTCGCCCAGCTCCTCGGTGCGGCCGTGGCGCTTGACGCGCTTTTTGACGCGCACCTCGACCTCGGCGGTCAGCAGGTCGGACAGCTCTTCTTCCACCCGCTTCAGGTCGCGCGACTTTTCCTTCTTGGGCTTTTGCGGCACAAGGTTGAACTCGGCGCTGAGCTTCTTGACCAGGCTCTCGGCCTCGCGCACCGACATCTTGCGCGCCGTGATCTGGTTGGCCGCCGTGATTTGCGTGGCGCGCTCCAGCGCCAGCAAGGCACGGGCGTGGCCCATGTCGAGGTCGCCGGCCATCAGCATGGTTTGCACCGGCTCGGCCAGGTTGAGCAGGCGCAGCAGGTTGCTGGCCGCGCTGCGCGAGCGCCCCACGGCCTGCGCCGCCTGTTCGTGAGTGAGCCCAAACTCCTTGATCAGGCGTTGCAGGCCTTGCGCTTCTTCAAGCGGGTTAAGGTCTTCGCGCTGGATGTTCTCGATCAGCGCCATGGCCGCGGCGGACTCGTCGGGCACGTCGCGCACCAGCACCGGCACGCTGTCCAGGCCCGCCAGCCGGGCCGCGCGGAAGCGCCGTTCGCCCGCGATGATCTCGTACACCGGCTGGTCGCGCTGGGCGGCACCGCGGGCCGAATCCGGCGACTGCTCGGCCTCCTGCCTGCGGCGCGCGCGGGACGCCTCGTCGCTCAGGCGGCGCACCAGAATCGGCTGCATGATGCCCTGGGCCTTGATGCTCTCGGCCAGCTCGTACAGTGCGCCTTCGTCCATGCGGGTGCGCGGCTGGTACACGCCGGGCACCAGGTCGCTCAGCAACAGCGAAGCGGGCAGGCCCGGGTTGGCGGGCGCCTCGGCGGCGCTGCCTTCCAGCACACGGGGGCCCAGCAGGGCTTCGAGGCCGCGGCCGAGGCCTTTGGGTTTTTTGGTGACCATGTCAGATGTCTCTTTCGGTGTAGCCAGACTGGCGCTGGTGGCGAATGCGCAGCACGCGCACGGCCGGGCGGTGGGGCAAAAAACGGTACTTGACGAGGTAGCCGCTCTTGCCTCGGTGAAGGATCAGCTCGCGCAGACCGTCCTGCGTCGGTCGCCCGATGCCCGGTTGGTGGGTCAACACCTGTAAGCCGTCCAGTACAAAAGCCAGCAGTTCGGTCGCATTCGGGTCGCCCTGGGCCTGCAGGAAATCCGCCAGTTCTTCCAGATCGATCCAGGCATCTTCGGCCAGCTGGACAGTCGCGGGCATCAGCGCGCCACCGGACGCAGGGACGGACGCTCGGGACGTTCGCCTCGCGCGCGGGCTTCAAAATAGGCCTGCACATCGGCCAGGTCATAGCCGCCGCGTGCGAGCATGTCCTGCTCGGCGGCCAGCGCATCTTGCGTGAACCGCTCGCGCAGCCGCGCCCGCTCGGACGCCTCGGCCAGGGTTTTGACCATGTAGGCATGGCTGGACAGGCCCTGCTTGCGGGCGTCTTCGTCGATGGCCGCCTTGAGATCGGCGGACAGTTTCAGGCTGGTGGCAATGGTGGGGCGCATGTCGGACTCCTCGGTAGTCATTTTCAACTACCTGCCAGGAAGTCTAGCACTGACGGCCGAATGAACCCCGGCGATCAAAGGGCGCCGACGCGCGCCACCGCCTTGAAAATGACAGCCGTTCGTTGCCATGTCACCCCCGCGCATGGGCGCCGCAAAGTCCGGTCACAAGGCGGCGCCCTTCGGGCCAGTCGCCCAGCCCCGATTCGGCGTTGAGGTGCCCGGCCTCGCCGTGGTCCACAAAGCGGGCGCCCCAGGCGTCGGCCAGATGGCGGGCGCGCCCGAAACTGCAATACGGGTCGTTGCGGCTGCCCACCAGCACCGCCGGGAACGGCAGTTTTTGCAGCGGGATGGGCGCCCAGCCCGGCAGCACCGTGCGCAGGTCGTCGCGCTCCACGTCGCCGGGCGCCACCAGCAGCGCGCCCTGGACGCGGTGCGTGTGGCGCGAATGCGCGGCCCACGCCGCCACCAGAATGCAGCCCAGGCTGTGCGCCACCAGCACCTGGGGCGCGTCGCAGCCGAGCAGCACGTCTTCGAGCCGCGCCATCCAGTCGCCGCGCAGCGGGTGCATCCATTCGTGTTGCGCCACGCGCACGTCGCCATGCTGGCGCTCCCACAGGCTTTGCCAGTGGGTCGGGCCGGAGTTTTGCCAGCCCGGCAGGATGAGGACCCCGGATGTGCTCATCAGTTACTATATTAATAGCAAACTATCGCCATTTGACGGGGGCTGAAGGCCAATTTCGTTCATAAAATGGGTAAATCACATGTTGCGGATGCGTTCGACCATCTCGGTGGCAAATTCGACGAACGCCTGGCTGCCCTTGGCCGCCGGGTCGAACACCACGCCGGGCAGGCCGTAGCTGGGTGCCTCGGCCAGCCGCACATTGCGCGGGATGACGGTGTTGAACACCTTGTCGCCAAAATGGCTCTTGAGCTGCTCGCTCACCTGCTGCTGCAGCGTGATGCGCGGGTCGAACATCACGCGCAGCAGGCCGATGATCTGCAGGTCGGCATTGAGGTTGGCGTGCACCTGCTTGATGGTGTTGACCAGATCGGTCAGGCCTTCGAGCGCAAAGTATTCGCACTGCATGGGCACGATCACGCCGTGCGCCGAGCACAGGCCGTTGAGTGTGAGCATGCTCAAGGACGGCGGGCAGTCGATGAGCACGAAGTCGTAGTCGCCCGCCACCTCGGCCAGCGCGGTCTTGAGGCGGCGCTCGCGGTGGTCCAGCGCCACCAGCTCCACTTCGGCACCGGCCAGTTCGCGGTTGGCGCCCAGCACGTCGTAGCCGCATTTTTCAGCGCGCGTGGCCGCCTCCTTGACCGAGGCCGATTCCAGCAGCACGTCGTACACGGTGAGCTCCAGCTTGCGCTTGTCCACGCCCGAACCCATGGTGGCGTTGCCCTGCGGGTCCAGGTCAATCATCAGCACCCGTTGCCCCACCTTGGCCAGACCGGCGGCGAGGTTGACGGTGGTGGTGGTTTTGCCGACGCCACCTTTTTGGTTGGCAACGCAGAAGATCTTGGCCATCTTGAATTATTTGGAAATGGCCAGCTTGACGCCGAAGCCGATCAGGAACACGCCGGCGGTTTTTTCCAGCACACGGGCAATCAGGGGGTTGGCGCGCATGCGCTCGGCCAGGTGGTGGGTGAGCAGCACCACGATCAGGCCGTAGAGCAGCGTCAGCGCGGCGATGGTCGCGGCCATCACGCCGAAGGTGAGCAGGCCCTGGTGCCGCGCCGGGTCCACAAACAGCGGGAAGAACGCCATGTAAAACACAATGGCCTTGGGGTTGAGCAGCGTGATGGCCAGCGCCTGGCGAAAGAATTGGCGCGGCCGGATGTTCAGGATCGGCCGGGCCCCGGGCTTGGCCGTGAGCATCCGCAGCCCCAGCCAGGCCAGGTACGCGGCACCCAGCCACTGCACCGCTGAAAACGCCGCCGGGTAAGCGGTGAGCAGCGCGGCCACGCCGGCCACGGCCAGCCACATCAGCACCTGGTCGCCCGCGATCAGGCCGAAGGTGGCGGCCAGCCCACCGCGCACCCCACCCTTGCCGGTAGAGGTGATCAGCGCCAGATTGCCGGGGCCGGGAATCAGAAGGAAAACAACGATGGCGGCGACAAATGCGCCGTAGTCTGCGATGCCGAACATGGGGAAGCCACTCCTGAGCGAGGGGTCGAGTTTACGCCGGGTTGCCCGCCGCCATGGAGGGCAGCGGGGTAGCGACTCAGCTTCAAACCGGTTTTTTTCGCATCCAGACGATGCAGCGCTCGGCGTCCAGGCCCGGCACGGTGAGTGGTTCCACGTGAAACACGTCGATCCCGGCCGGGAGCTGCGCCAACTCTTCGCCGGGGTGTTTGCCCTTCATGGCCATCCACACGCCCGCCGGTTGGGCGCCCTCCCCGGCCTGCGGGCGCAAAGCCGCGGCCGACCATGCGGTGAAGTCGGCCAGCGACGCAAACGCGCGGCTGCTCACCACGTCGAAGTCGGCCGTGGTCAGCGTCTCGACCCGCGCGTGCAAACCGCGCAGGTTGGGCAGCTTGAGCGTCACCGCCACCTGCTGGACGAACGCGGCCTTCTTGCCCACCGTGTCCACACAGGTCACATCGACGCCGGGGCAACCGATGGCGATCACCACGCCGGGCAAACCGGCGCCAGCACCCACGTCCAGCAGCCGGACGGCGCGGCCCGACGTCCCTGCCCCGTCTTGCGGCAAGCCCAGTTGCCGCCGCAACGGGTGGATCACGGCCAGGCTGTCGAGCAGGTGGTGCGTCAGCATCTCTGCCGGGTCGCGCACGGCCGTCAGGTTGTAGACCTTGTTCCACTGTCCGATCAGCGCCAGATAGTCCAGGCACTGCCCGACTTGCTGCGGCGTGAGCGGCAAGCCGAGGGCGTCGAGCCCGGCGCGCAACGACGCCTCAAGCGGCCGCATCGGCCTGCGGCTCGTTGGCCGATGCAAACCCGCGCACGCGGCTTTTCTTCAAATGCACCATGAGCAACGAGATGGCCGCCGGCGTCACCCCCGAGATGCGCGAGGCCAAGCCCAGGGTTTCGGGCCGGTGCCGGGCCAGCGCCTGCCGCACCTCAAAGCTCAGCGCCGTGACCTGCATGTAATCCAGGTCGGGCGGCAGCCGCAGGCCCTCCAGATGGGCGGCCCGCTCCACCTCGCCCTTCTGGCGGTCGATGTAGCCCGAATACTTGGCGGCGATTTCCAGCTGCTCGACCACGGGCGCATGCAGCTCGCCCAGCGTTTCACGTGAAACATCGGGGCTGGCGTGCCGGCCGCCGTCGAGCGACATCAGCGCGGTGTAGCTCACGTCCGGCCGTCGCAACAGATCGGCCAGACTGTATTCATGCTCGATGGCTTTGCCCAACACGCGCTCGGCCTCGGCCACGGGCAGGTTTTGCGGGCTGACCCAGATGGAGCGCAGCCGCTCTGTTTCACGTGAAACCGCATCGCGCTTGCGGCAGAACGCGTCCCACCGGGCGTCGTCCACCAGGCCCAGTTGGCGCCCGGCTTCGGTCAGGCGCAGGTCGGCGTTGTCTTCGCGCAGCATCAGCCGGAACTCGGCCCGGCTGGTGAACATGCGGTAGGGCTCGGTCACGCCCTTGGTGATGAGGTCGTCCACCAGCACGCCCAGGTAGGCCTGGTCGCGCCGCGGCAGCCAGGCGCCTCCGAAGTCCTCCGCCTCCCCCTTGATCTGCCGGCACTGCAGCGCGGCGTTGATGCCCGCAAACAGCCCTTGCGCCGCCGCCTCTTCATAGCCGGTGGTGCCGTTGATTTGCCCGGCAAAGAACAGGCCGCTGATCTGCCGCGTCTCGAAGCTGCTCTTGAGCGAGCGCGGGTCAAAGTAGTCGTATTCGATGGCGTAGCCAGGCCGCAGGATGTGCGCGCGCTCCAGCCCCGGCATGCTGCGCACCAGGTCGTACTGCACATCGAACGGCAGACTGGTGCTGATGCCGTTGGGGTAGAACTCGTTCGTCGTCAGGCCTTCGGGCTCCAGGAAGATCTGGTGGCTGTCCTTGTCGGCAAAGCGGTTGATCTTGTCTTCGACACTGGGGCAGTAACGCGGCCCCACGCCGTCGATCTTGCCGGTGAACATGGGGCTGCGGTCAAAGCCGGCGCGGATGATCTCGTGCGTGCGCGCGTTGGTGTGGGTGATCCAGCACGGCATTTGCCGCGGGTGCATGGCGCTGTTGCCCATGAAGCTGAACACCGGCACGGTGCCCGGCAGGCCGCCGGGCATGCCGTCGCCCGGCTGCTCGGTGCACTTCGCGAAATCGATGCTGCGGCCATCCAACCGTGGCGGCGTGCCGGTTTTGAGCCGGCCTTGCGGCAGCTTGAGTTCTTTCAGCCGCGCCGACAGGCTCGCCGCCGGCGGGTCGCCCGCACGCCCGGCCGCGTAGTGGTTCAGGCCCACATGGATCTTGCCGTCCAGAAACGTGCCCGCGGTCAACACCACGGTGCGGCCGCGGAACCGGATGCCCACCTGCGTCACGGCGCCCACCACGCGGTCGCCCTCCACCATGAGGTCGTCCACGGCCTGCTGGAACAGCGTCAGGTGGGGCTGGTTTTCCAGCCGCCGCCGGATGGCCGCCTTGTACAGAATGCGGTCGGCCTGGGCGCGCGTGGCCCGCACGGCCGGGCCCTTGGAGCTGTTGAGGATGCGGAACTGAATGCCGGCCTCGTCGGTGGCCAGGCCCATGGCGCCGCCCAGCGCGTCCACCTCTTTGACCAGATGGCCCTTGCCGATGCCGCCAATCGACGGGTTGCAGCTCATCTGGCCCAGCGTCTCGATGTTGTGGGTGAGCAGCAGCGTCTTCGCGCCCATGCGTGCCGACGCCAGCGCCGCCTCGGTGCCGGCATGGCCACCGCCCACCACGATCACGTCAAATTCTTCGGGGTACAGCATTTCAGGTCTCGATCAATTCGGTTTTCAGCCCCACGGCGCGGGCGGCCAGCGCCTGCTGTGGGTCGGCCGTGACAAACAAATCCACCGCCGCCGCCTGCGCTGCGCCAATGTGCAGCGCCTCCATGGCACACAGGCGATGGGTCTCCATGGCGGCAATGGCCAACGCCTGCGCGCGCGCATCGAGGCGGGCCACGGCAAAATCCTCAAAATCGGCATGCACCTGCGCCATCACCTGCGCGTACTGCTGCGGGCTGATGGCGGCGTCCTGCAAATCCTGGCACAGGCCCGCCGCGATTTCCACCTTGCAATGGTCGGCCAGCACCACGTCGGTGGCGGCCGCCAGCAAGGACGCCACCCGCTCGCGCCCGGGCTCCTCGCGGTAGCGCTTGAGGATGGCCGAGGTGTCAAACAGCAACTTCATGCGGGCCACCTCAGTACCGTGCCTGCTCGCGCACGTCCAGCACGCGGCGCGCACCGGATGCGCCGTCTCCCCGCGTCACGCGCAAGGGCTCGATCGGTCGCTTCCAGTTGGGCACCCGCCCCGACACGTCCACCGCCACCGGCACCAGATCAGCCACCGGTTTGCCATGCCGCAGGATGCGCACGGTTTCACCTTGCTGCACCAGATCGACCATTTCCGAGGTGTGCGCCCGGAACTCGCTCAAAGACAGGGTTTTCATTTGTACAAATCGATTTATTTTGTACATTTTAGCCAAAATCACGACCACCCCCGGGCTGCCAAGAAGCAACACCGGCGTGAAAAACCGTAATTTCTGCGGCCACGCGCCGTCAAGTTGTAACAACGCGAGGGGTTCCCGCCGCACAATGAATGGTCGCCGAACGCTCGCGCCCTCCGGGGGACGTCATCCATCTCGGCACAACCGTTGGGAGTATTGGGCATGAACGCAATCTGTAAGCATGGTGCGCGCAGCGTCGGGTGGGTACTGGTCGGGTTGCTGCTGGCGAGCTGCGGCGGTGGCGCCACCGACACCGCATCGGGCTCACCTGGCACCTCGGTCAACACCCCGCCGCCACCGCTGCCCCAACCCACCCCGGTGGCCCCGGCCGGTGTGGCCTGCGCCAGCTTCTACACCGCCGGGTTCCAGCTCGACACCACCCGCACCGCCGACACCGTCGCGCCGCTGGCCAAACCGGCCAAGGGCGTTGCGTTTTCCGAACCCAATTACAAAACCTGCATGGTGCGTGCCACCGACCATGTGGCCGACGGCGTGAACGGCTTCACCCGCAACGACTATTCACGCCGCCAGGCCTTCAACGCTGACAGCACACGCTACCTGGCCTACTCGCTGAACGGCGCCTGGCACGTGTACGACGCCAACACCTACGCCCGCATCAAGGTCCTGCCCGGCCTGGCCGGCGACGCCGAGGCGCAGTGGCACCCCACAAATCCGGACCTGCTGTACTACCTGCCGACCAACGGCGTGGGCATGAAGCTCAATGAGTTGACCGTGTCCAGCGGCAGCACCCGCGTGGTGGGCGACTTTGCCGCCCGGCTGCGCGCCCGCTGGCCCACGGCCAACGCCGCCTGGACCAAGTCGGAAGGCTCGCCGTCGGCCAACGGCCGCTACTGGTGCTTCATGGTGGACGACGCCAGCTTCGCCACCCTGGGCGTGTTCACCTGGGACCGCGACACCGACACCATCCTCGGCACCATGAACACCAACGGTGACCGCCCCGACCACGTGAGCATGAGCCCCAGCGGCAACCACTGCGTGGTGTCGGGCGATGGCCCCCGTGGCACGGTGGCCTATTCGCGTGACTTCAGCCAGCAACGGCTGCTGCTGGCCAAGTCAGAGCACTCCGACCTGGCCATCGCCGCCAACGGCGACGACGTGTATGTGTCGGTGGACTACCAGTCCAATGCGGGCGACATTTTCATGCTGAACCTGCGCACCGGCGTGCGCACGGCGCTGTTTCCCAATTACGTGGCGGGCTCGGCCACGGCGCTGCACGTGTCGGGCAAGGCCTTCAACAAGCCGGGCTGGGTGCTGCTGTCGACCTATGCCGAAACCTTGGGCAGCAGTGGCGTGCAGTGGCTGCATCGCAAGATCTTCGCCGTCAAGCTCGAAGCCAACCCCACCCTCTACAACCTCGCGTTCCACCGTTCCATCTACAACGGCTACTGGACCGAACCCCACGCCTCGGTCAACCGCGACTTCACCAAAATCCTGTTCAGCTCCAACTGGCAGGTGAATGACGCGCAGAACGTGGACGCCTACATGGTGGAGATCCCCGCAACCGCCTTGCGCTGACCCTGCAGGCCGCCATCGCCGCGGCGACCCCACCCCCGCCCTGAAAACCCCGCCCTGCGGGGTTTTTTTGTGGCGCCATGGCGCCAAAACCCAGCTCCAGCGCCGGGAGTTGTTGGCAAAACCTGCCTCTTTTTGAGTCAAGTTTTCTTACCCCCCGCCGTAACATGAACCACCCCCTACCTCATTTGTGGGGCCAGCTCCGCCAAAGGCGTTGCTGTTGTTGGGCATCCAAAAAGAAAGCATTCGCCATGTACCGAAGCCACGAGACTTTGATTTGCCGCCCCTGTTTTCAGGCGGAGCACTTAACCACGGCCCGCCCGGAGCCCCGGCCATGAGCATCAAACGCAACATCTGGGCGCTGCCCGCGCTCTCCACCGTGATCTTTGTCGTGGGTATTTCGGTCAGCGTGTATTTCTCGACCCGGGCGATCGCCTCGATCCAGACCACGCAAGCAGTGGACTACCCCGTACTCGACCAGATCAAGGCGCTTCAGGGCCAGATTCTGGGGGTGACCAACACCCTGCGCGACGCCGTGGGCGAGGGCGACAAGAGCCGCCTGGAGGCGCTGCCCGAACATGTCACCAATGTCCAGAAAACCCTTCAGACCCTGGGTGGCATTGCCGGTCAAAGCCCCACCGCGTCCCGCTTGCGCAACGAATTTGACAGCTATCACAAGGACGCCCTGGCCGCCACGCGCCTCATGCTGGGGCTGGACAAGACCGATGACCCCAAGCCCGCCATCGGCCGCATGCAGGCGAGCCAGAAAGCGCTGGACGAAGACCTCGCCGCCGCGATCGCCGCCGCCCAGGCCCAGTTTGAAGCGGGCATCGAGCGCAGCGCCAGCAACGTCAACCGCGTGATCGCCACCACCGTGTTGGTGGCGGGCCTGGTCATTCTGTGCCTGGTTGTGATCTCATGGTTTGTGGTGCGCGCCATCTGGCGCCAGCTCGGCGGTGAGCCTGAATATGCGCAGCGGCTGGCCCGCGCCGTGGCCGATGGCGACCTGTCGATGCACATCGTCACCGATGCGCACGACCAAGACAGCCTGCTGGCCTCGCTGCGCGAAATGCAGAGCCGCCTGCACGGCATGGTGTCGAACATCCAGTCGGCCTCCCACACCATCCGGCAAGCCAGCATCGAAATCACCGACGAGACCGGTGAGCTGGCCTCGCACACCGACACCCAGCTCAGCAACCTCGAAGAAACCGCCCGTGCCATGGATGCGCTGACCGAAACGGTGCAGCAAAACGGGCAAAGTGCACAAAATGCCAACCGCCTGAGCGACTCGGCCTCCGACATCGCCATCCAGGGCGGCGAAGTGGTGGGCAAGGTGGTCACCACCATGCATGAAATCCATGACTCGGCCAGCAAGATCGTGGACATCATCAGCGTGATCGACGGCATTGCCTTCCAGACCAACATCCTGGCGCTGAACGCCGCCGTCGAGGCCGCCCGTGCAGGCGAGCAGGGTCGCGGCTTTGCCGTGGTGGCGGCCGAAGTGCGCGCCCTGGCCCAGCGCAGCGCGCAGGCCGCCAAGGAAATCAAGACCTTGATCCAGAATTCCACCGCCAAGATTGCACTCGGCGCCGAAATGGCCGACCAGGCCGGGCACACCATGCGCGAGATCGTCGAGTCGGTGCGCAGCGTGACCGACATCATTGGCGAGATCACCCGCGCCAGCGCCGAGCAAAGCGCCGGCATCCTGGAGATCAACCAGGCGGTTCGCCAGGTTGACGAAATGACGCAACGCAACGGTGCCCTGGTCGGCCAGGCCAGCGAGGCCGCGACGGCCTTGCGCGAGCAGACCGAACAGCTCAACGACGCCGTTTCGGTCTTCAAGCTGTCAGCCCAAGCGCCGCTGCCGCAGCCTGTGTCTTACGAACCCGCAAGCGCGCCCGTCGCCCACGGGGCGCCCGACCCGGCTTACGCCAACGCCCTGGTGGCCGCCTAGGAATACCCCCGCCAACCCTCGCCCGCGCCGTACCCCGGCCAGTGCACCCCGTTTCACAAAGCAAGCAAAGGAACCCCCGTGAAAAAGCATCTCAGAACCAGTGTCGCCGCGGCCATCGCCGCGGGTGGCATGTCGGCGGCGATGGCCATCGACTTGACCGAGAACATCAGCTTCATCGGCTTTGGCACGGCGGGCTTTGCCCGCTCCAACCGCAGCGAAGCCGAGTTCCGGCCCTCCGTATTCCCCAAACGCGGCGCCGACAATTCGGGGCTTGACTTTGGCGTGGACAGCAAGCTGGGCCTGCAGCTCAACGGCAAGGTCAACTCGCAGTTTTCCGCCTCCGTTCAAGTGCTCGCCCAGCGCGCCGGCGAAACGTCCAACGCTGACGCCATCAGCATGGCCTTTGTCAAATGGCAGCCCAATTCCGACCTGGCGGTCCGCGTGGGGCGCCTGCGTTGGGCCGCCTTTTTGGCCACCGAGTCCTTTGCCGTGGGCTACGCCAACCCGTGGGTGCGCCCGCCGGTGGACGTGTATGGCCAGGTTCCGATGTACACCATCGACGGCATCGATGCCACCTACCAGTTGAACTGGGGTGACAACGCGCTGTCGATCCAGCCGATGTATGGCACCACCCGCTTTGACCTGCCAGAACCCTTCCCGGGGGCGGGCAAAGTCAATGGCAAGTCGAGCAACCTGGTCGGCATCAACATGGTGCTCGAGCGCGGGCCCTGGACCGTGCGCGCCGGCTACAACCGCACCAAGCTCACCGTGTCCAACGGCATGATCGACTCGGTGTTCAGCGGACTGCGCATGGCCTCGGCCACGATGCCCGAAGCAGGCACGCTGGCCGACTCGCTCGAAGCGCGCGGCAGCCGCGGCCAGTTCATGGGCGCGGGCGTGATCTACAGCGAAGGCAACGTGCTGCTGCAGGGTGAATACACATTGCGCCGCACCAAGAGTTTCATGGCCGACACCACAGGCTGGTACGGCACCGCGGGTTACCGGTTTGGCAAGGTCATGCCCTACTTCACACTGGCGCGCCTGCGCGTGGACAGCCCGGTCACCAACAACACCTTGCCCAACAGCGGTGGCACGGCCATGCTCGCGCAAGGCGTGAACATGCTGTTGGCCACCGGCAACAACGGCCAGCAGACGGCATCGGTGGGCACGCGCTACGACTTTGCCAAGAACATGGCCCTGAAAGTCCAGTTTGACCACATCCGCCTGCGTGGCGCTGGCAGCACCGGCTTCCTGGTCAACGCCCAGCCCGGCTTTGGCGGACCGGTGAACGTGGTCAGCGCCGTCGTTGATTTCGTGTTTTGAAGAGGCCCGCCATGAAGCACCCCCATTCCAAAAATCATTCTGGCGCCGTCGCATCGGCACTGCTCATGCTGGCGCTCGGCTTGCCCGGGCTGGTACAGGCCGAAGTGGCCGTCGTGGTCAGCGCCAAGAGCGCCGTCACCACGCTCACGCCGGAGCAGGTGTCTGCCATTTTCATGGGCAAGAACAACAGCTTTCCGGGCGGTGGCTCGGCCGTGCCCATCGACCAGAGCGAAGGCACCGCGCCGCGCACCGAGTTCTACACCAAGGTCGTGGGCAAGGACGAAGCCCAGATGAAGGCCTACTGGTCGCGCATCGTGTTCACGGGCAAGGGCTCGCCGCCCAAGGACTTCAGCAACAGCGCAGAAATCAAGCGCCAGCTGGCCAGCAACCCCAACGCCATCGGCTACATTGAAAAGGCGGCCGTGGACGCCACCGTCAAGGTGGTGTTCAGCGCACCCTGATCGTCGCACCCGCGCATGCCGCGCCAACCGGGCCACGCCGCCCGGTTGGCGCGTGGTTATGCATTAAACGCATGACGCCACTGCGTTCCGGCCTTGGACGTGATCGCCCCCGCGGACTAAGCTTCGCGACCTGATCACCCCTCCTTGAAGGACCCACGCCCATGTCGCACGCCCCGTCTCCTGCGCCCGCGGTCACCGCGCACACCCTGCCCTCTTACCTGCAAGCCGACAACCTCGGCCCCTGGGGCATCTACCTGCAACAGGTGGACCGCGTCACCCCCTATCTGGGCCATTTGTCACGCTGGGTGGAAACACTCAAGCGCCCCAAACGCGCCCTGATCGTGGACGTGCCGATCGAGCTGGACAATGGCACCGTGGCGCACTTTGAAGGCTACCGCGTGCAGCACAACACCTCGCGCGGGCCCGGCAAGGGCGGCGTGCGCTTTCACCAGGACGTGACCCTGTCCGAGGTCATGGCGCTGTCGGCCTGGATGTCGGTCAAGAACGCCGCCGTCAACGTGCCCTATGGCGGCGCCAAGGGCGGCATCCGCGTGGACCCGAAAAAGCTCTCGATGGGTGAGCTCGAGCGCATGACGCGCCGCTACACCAGCGAGATCGGCATCATCATCGGCCCGACCAAGGACATCCCCGCGCCCGACGTCAACACCAATGAGCAGGTCATGGCGTGGATGATGGACACCTATTCCATGAACAGCGGCTCCACCGCCACCGGCGTGGTCACCGGCAAGCCCGTGGACCTGGGCGGCTCGCTCGGCCGGCGCGAAGCCACCGGCCGCGGCGTCTTTACCGTGGGGGTGGAGGCCGCCAACCACATCGGCCTGGAGATCAAGGGCGCGCGGATTGCGGTGCAGGGTTTTGGCAACGTCGGCGGGATCGCCGGCAAGCTGTTTGCCGAAGCCGGTGCCCGCGTCGTGGCCGTGCAGGACCATGGCGGCACCATCGTGCGCGAAGCCGGCCTGGACGTGCCCGCACTGCTGGCCCATGTGCGCGAAACGGGCAGCGTGGCGGGTTTTCCCGGCGCCGAAAAAGTGGCCGACGACACGTTCTGGGGCGTGCCCTGCGACATCCTGATCCCCGCCGCGCTTGAAGGCCAGATCACCGCCGCCAACGCCGGCCGCATCCAGGCCCGCATGGTGATCGAGGGCGCCAACGGCCCGACCACGCCCGAGGCCGATGACATCCTGCACGAGCGCAATGTGCTGGTGCTGCCCGACGTGATCGCCAACGCCGGCGGCGTGACGGTCAGCTACTTCGAATGGGTGCAGGATTTCTCCAGCTTCTTCTGGAGCGAGGACGAGATCAACGCCCGCCTCGTGCGCATCATGAAAGAGGCCTTCGGCGCCGTCTGGAACGTGGCGCAAGACAACAAGGTCAGCCTGCGCACCGCCACCTTCATCGTGGCCTGCAAGCGCATCCTGCACGCGCGCGAAATGCGCGGGCTCTATCCCTGAAGCGCGACATCGCCGCCCGGGACCGCCGTCCCCGGCGTGCCAGAGTCGGCACAATGGCGGCATGAAACTCCTTGTCTTTGCGGGCAGCACCCGCCAGCACTCGTTCAACCGCCGCCTGGCCGCTCAGGCTGCCACGGTGGCGCGCGACGCCGGCGCCGAGGTCACGCACCTCGAGCTGGCCGACTTCCACATCCCGCTCTACAACGCCGACCTGGAAGCGCAGGGCACACCGCCCGACGTGCTGCGCCTGAAGGCCCTGCTGTTCGCGCACCCGGCGTGGATCGTCTGTTCGCCCGAATACAACGGCAGCTACACCGCGCTGCTCAAGAACACCCTCGACTGGGCGTCCAGCCCGGTCAAGGGCCACCCCGAATGGGGCAGTGGCACCCGGCCGTTCGTGGGCAAGGTGGTCGGGCTGCTCAGCGCCTCGCCGGGCGCGCTGGGGGGCTTGCGTTCGCTCGAACATCTGGCCCCGCTGTTGCTCAACCTGCAGTGCTGGCTGGCGCCCAGAAACTTTGCGCTGGGCCGCGCCGGCGAAGCCTTCGACGCCGAGGGCCGCCTCGTCCACGAGGCCAGCCGCGACAGCGTGCAGGCCGTGGTCGCACAGGTGCTGTGGGCCGCCGCGCGGCTGGCGCCCACGGAAGCGGCCGCCTGAACGCAGCGCGGTCCGAAACCCCGTATTCTCACAAATTCTGAATTAAATTGGCACTAAGCCCCCGTCAAATGGTCATAGTTTGCTATCTATTTTGACATAATCGCGAGCCGACAAGCTGTACCTTCCGCGACTGGAAATCGACACCCGGCTGCACTAAGCTCACGGCTTCATCACCCTCGTGGAGCCCCCCATGCACATCCCCTCACTCCGGGAAGTCGTCAGTGCCGACGAATGGCAGTTGCGCTGCGACCTGGCCGCCTGCTACCGGCTGATCGCCCTTTATGGCTGGAGCGACCTGGTGTTCACCCACGTCAGCGCCCGCATCCCCGGGCCGGAACACCACTTCCTGATCAACCCCTATGGGCTGATGTTCGACGAGATCACCGCGTCCAGCCTGGTCAAGGTGGACCAGGCCTGCAACCAGCTGATTGACTCGCCGTTTCCGGTCAACCCGGCCGGCTTCGTGATCCACAGCTGCATCCATGAGGTGCGCGAGGACGCCGGTTGCGTGCTCCACACCCACAGCCGCGCGGGCGTGGCCGTCAGCGCGCAAAAAGGCGGCGTGCTGCCGATCAGCCAGCAGTCCACCTTCGTGCTGGCCTCGCTGGCCTACCACGGCTACGAAGGCGTGGCCCTGCGTGACGACGAAAAGCCGCGCCTGCAAAAAGACCTGGGCACGGCCAACTTCCTGGTGCTGCGCAACCACGGCCTGCTGACCGTCGGCAAGACCGTGGCCGACGCCTTCCTGGGCATGTACACCTTCGAGAACACCTGCCGCATCCAGATCGATGCCCAGGCCGGGGGCGAGCTGGTGCAGGTCAACCCGAAAATCCTCGAAGGCATGGCGCAGGTCATGAAAACCGCGACGGCCGGCCAGGGCGCCAACATCGCCTGGCCCGCGCTGCTGCGCAAACTTGACCGCGAAAACCCGGGCTACAACGTCTGACGGCTCCGCGCCCTGCAAGAACGGGCGGCAAGCGATAGCATTCACCTCCCGTTCAAATCCATTCAAGGAACCCTCCCTCATGAAGCTTTACTACTCGCCCGGTGCCTGTTCACTGTCGCCGCACATCGCGCTCAAGGAGTCGGGCCTGGCCTTTGAAGCCATCGCCGCACCGACCAAAACGCACCTGCTGCCCGATGGCAGCGATTACTACCGCATCAACCCGCTGGGCTACGTGCCGCTGCTGGAGCTGGACGACGGCACCCAGCTGCGCGAAGGCCCGGCCATCGTGCAGTACATCGCCGACCAGGTGCCCGCCAAACACCTCGCCCCGGCCAACGGCACGATGGCGCGCTACAAGCTGCAGGAATGGCTGACCTTCATCGGCACCGAACTGCACAAGGGCTTTTCACCATTGTTCAACCCCGCCATGCCCGCCGAAGCCAAGGCCGCCGCCAAAGAACGCCTGCTGGGCCGCCTGAAATGGATCGACGGCGAACTCGCGGGCCGGCAGTACCTGATGGGCGACACCTTCAGCGTGGCCGACCCCTACCTCTTCACCGTCAGCAACTGGGCAGCGCCGATGCAGATCGACCTCACGCCCTACCCCAACCTGCTGGCGTTCCGCGCCCGCATGGCGGCGCGTCCGGCCGTGCAGGCCGCCATGAAGGCCGAAGGCCTGACCCAGTAAGCACCGCGCTTGCAGCGGCCGACAAAGCGCCGCGGCCCTGCCCGCACTAGGCGGACAGCGGCCGTTGGCGCCAGGCCAGCACCGCCCCCAGCGCCAGCGCAGCGGCCGAAAACACCAGGCCGCGCGCCAGCCCGCCGGGGCCATCGGCAATCCAGCCCACCACCGTCGGGCCCACGATCTGCCCGGCGGCAAACAGGATGGTGAACGCGCTGATGCCCTGCGCCCACTGCGCGGGAGGCAGGTTGTGGCGCACCAGCGCCGTGGTGGACGCCACCACCGACAAGAACACCGCCCCAAACACCAGCCCTGACGCCAGCAACGCCCCCGCGTGCGCCGTGAACGCCGGCACCAGCGTGGCCAGCGCCAGCAGCGCGTTGAGCAGGGCCAACGCCCCACCGCCGCGGGCTCGGTCCAGCAGCCCCGCCCAGATGCGCGACGACGCCACCACCGCCACCCCCAGCAGCGCATAAAACCCCGTGATCGCCCCCGCGCTCGCCCCCTGCTCGCGCATCAGGGCGATCACAAAGGTCATGTAGCCGATGTAGCCCACCCCAAACAAGGTGTAGCCTGCCAGCGCAGGCGCCAGGCGGCGCCATCGAAAAGGCGGCAGCACGTCGGGCCAGGCGCCCTGCGCAGCCGTGCCCGTGGCAGCGGCCCCCGGCAGGCTCAGTTGCGCCAACCGGCGCGCGGGCCACAGCAGCGCCGCCGTCGCGCCCAGACAGGCCGCCGCCAGCGCCCACCAGGCCCAGGCCCAGCCGTGTGGCAGGTGGGCCGTGGCGTCGAGCACCCGCGGCACCAGCAGCGCCGACAGCACTATGCCAAACCCCGTGCCGCCGTAATACAGCCCGATCAACAGCCCGCCGCGCGCAGGTTGCAGCGCCCCCAGCCGCGCCGCGAGCAAACCCCCGGCAATGAACACAAAGGCACTGGCCACCCCGGCCAGCAGGCGTTGCGCCAACAGCGGCGCCGCAGCCGTGAAAAAGCCGCTCAAGCCCATGAACAGGCTCGCCAGCAGCGCGCCCCACACCAGCAGCGGCGCCGGTCCGAAGCGCTGCATCAGCCGCGGCGTCACCAGCGCGCCCAGCAAATAGCCCAGTGCGTTGGCCGTGTTCATGGCGCCGGCCAGGGTGTACGACCAGCCCAGGTCGGCCCGCATCGGCGGCAGCAGCAACCCGTACGAAAAGCGCGCCACGCCCAGCGACACCGCGGCGCCCAACGACAAGGCGACCGCCAGCCCCACGGCTTGCGCCGGGGTCATGCTCGGCCGCGGCTTCGGAGCGTCTGGCGGGGTCGGTGCGGTCGGTGAGGTCGGGTTGAGATGGGCCAAGCGGTCTCCGGGTCAAGGGTTCGATTCTGCAGGCAGCGTGCCGGTGAGCGCCTCTGTCACATGCGTGTCATCGCCGCTTCGGCAAGGGCTTTGATTTGCCCGTAACCTCGGCGCTTTCCTCCTGAAAACCCGAAAGCAAGCATGTCTTCATTGTTCTCCCCCCTGCAGGCCGGCGCCCTCGCGCTGGCCAACCGCATTGTCATGGCCCCGCTCACGCGCAACCGCGCGCCCGGCGCCGTCCCCACCGAGCTCATGCGCACCTATTACACGCAGCGCGCCAGCGCCGGCCTGATCGTCACCGAAGCCACGGCCATCAGCCACCAGGGCCAGGGCTATGCCGACGTGCCCGGCATCTGGAGCGCCGAACAGGTGGCGGGCTGGAAGAAGATCACCGACAGCGTGCACGCCGCCGGCGGCAAGATCGTCGTCCAGCTCTGGCACGTGGGCCGGGTGTCGCACCACGAACTGCAACCCGGCGGGCAGGCACCCGTGGCGCCCTCGGCCATCACCGCCAAGACCAAAACCGTGCTGATCCATGATGGCGTACCCGCCTTCGTGGACACCACCGAGCCCCGTGCACTGGCGCTGTCAGAACTGCCCGGCCTCATCGAAGACTACCGCCACGCCGCGCGCAACGCCATGGCGGCAGGCTTTGACGGCGTCGAAGCGCACGGCGCCAACGGCTACCTGCTCGACCAGTTCCTGCGCTCGGGCTCCAACCACCGCACCGACGCGTATGGCGGCCCGATCGAGAACCGCGCCCGCCTGCTCATCGAGGTGATGACCGCCGTGGCCGGGGAAATCGGCGGCGACCGCACCGGCCTGCGCCTGTCCCCGGTGACCCCGGCCAACGACGCCAGCGACCCGCAGCCGCAGCCGCTGTTCGAACACGTGGTGCGCCAGCTCGCCCCGCTGGGCCTGGCCTACCTCCACCTCATTGAAGGCCAGACCGGCGGCGCACGGGATTACATGCAAGGCGAAAAGCCGTTTGACTACGCCGCCCTGCGCGCCGCCTACCGCGCGGCCGGTGGCCGTGCCGCCTGGATGGTGAACAACGGCTACGACGGCGCGCTGGCCAACCAGTCGCTGGCCGCGGGGGCCGACCTGGTGGCCTTCGGCAAGCTGTTCATCGCCAACCCCGACCTGGTGCGTCGCCTGCGGGAAGAAAAGCCCCTCAACGAGCCCGACCGCACGACCTTCTACGGCGGTGGCGCCAAAGGCTATACAGACTACCCAACACTGGCCTGATCGGGCTTTTGGGGCGGCGCCGGGCCCCGTAAACTCCGCCTCATGAAAACGATGCTTCACCCCAACGCCCTGGTGCCGCTGGCCGTCCTGTGCGGCGCCTTGATGGCCTTGCCCGCCCATGCGGGCCGCCCGCTGGTCGTCGATGACGCCGATGTCGCCGAGGCTGGCACCGGCCATGTCGAGGCCTGGTACGGCCGACTGACCGGCCGCACCAACACCTGGAACGTCGCCCCGGTATTTGTGGTGGTGGACGGCCTGGAACTGGGCGCAGCCCTCGTCCGCGACACCACCGCCCCCGCCACCGGCAGTGCGCTGCAGGCCAAGTGGCGCATCACGCCGGTGCAGGAGCACGGCTGCAACCTGGGCGCCTCCGTGGGGGCCAGCCACGCCAGCCATGGCGGTGGCAACGCCACCTTTGTGAACGCGATCGGCACCTGCAACAGCGACTTTGGGGCCCTGCACCTGAACCTTGGCGGCAACCGTGCAAGCCACGGGCCCACGCTTGGCACCTGGGGTGTGGCCGTGGAACGGGCCTTCGACCGGATCACGGCCAACCTGGAAGCCTTCGGCCAGCGCCGCAGCAAGCCCGGCTTTCAGGCCGGCTTGCGGACCGACATCGCGCCGGGGCTGCAGATTGACGGCAGCATGGGCCGCCAGGAACGCGACACGCTGTTCAGCGTGGGCTTCAAGAAAATCTATTGAGCCCACCGGACCCATGGGCGCCACGGACGGTCGGCGCCGCGCCACCGGCGTGCTGCGACCGATGGGTCAGGCCGGCCCGACCCCGATCGGCGCTGGCGCCTTCATGAGGATGCGGGTGAACAGACGGTTGTAGTTGCCGTCGCGCGCAGCACCCGACACGAGAGGGTCGCGTGACACACCAAACACGGCGTCCAGCGCCTTCCAGTCGTCCGCGTCAAACAGGCGCTTGGCCTCGGGCAGGATCTCGGTCTCCTCCAGCCGCATGTGCTCCAGGTAAAAGTCCAGGTACTTCCGGGCCTCGGTCTCAAACGCCTCGCGGCGCGACTCGCCCATCAGCTCCCACGCCAGCAGCCGGTGCTGCAACTCGCGCACCGCCGACTCGCCCTTCATGTGGTCGCGGTCGAGCCGTTCGATCAGCGGCCGGGTCTGCGGCGACAGCCGTGCCACGCGCGGAAACAGCACGTCCGACTCCATCGGGTGGTGCAGTTTTTCAGGAAACTCGTCGATGTAGAACAGCATGGCGCGCACCACGTCAAAAAACGACTCGGGCGCGTCGCCCGGGCCGCGCTCCACCATCAGCTGCAGCGACAGCAGCATCGCCGCCAGGGCGGCATGTTCGTCACGGATGACCTGAAGGCTGGTGGGTTGCATGGCGACTCCTTGCGTGGGAACACTCAACCGCCTGAGGATGCCTGCGGCGGCCCGCGGCAACCATGACCTGGATCAAGCCCGGCGCATTCCGCCGTTCATTGCGGCGGCTTCCAGCGCTTGAGCAGCAGGGCATTGCTCATGACGCTGACCGAACTCAACGCCATCGCGGCGCCCGCCATCACCGGGTTCAGAAAGCCCAGCGCGGCCAGCGGAATGCCGGCCACGTTGTAGGCAAAGGCCCAGAACAGGTTTTGCCGGATCTTGGCCACGGTGCGGCGCGAGATGTCCAGCGCACCGGCCACCAGCGCCACGTCGCCCCGCATCAGCGTGATGCCCGCCACGTGCATCGCCACGTCGGTGCCCGTGCCCATGGCCAGGCCCACGTCGGCCGCGGCCAGCGCGGGCGCGTCGTTCACGCCGTCGCCGACGAAGGCTACGGTGTGGATGTGGCCAGCGGCGGGGTGGCCCCCACGCTTCAACTCCACCACTTTTGCGGCCTTGTCGCCGGGCAGCACCTCGGCCATCACCTCGTCGGGTTGCAGGCCCAGGCGCGCGCCCATGGCCAGCGCGGCGCCGCGGTTGTCGCCGGAAATCATGCGCAGGCGCAGGCCGCGGGCGCGCATCGCAGCCAGCGCCTCACGGGCCCCCGGCTTGGGCTCGTCGCCAAACGCCATCAGGGCGCGCAGGCGCAGGCCGTCAGGCGTGCGTTCGGCCATGGCGGACACGGTGGCCCCTTCGTGCTGCAACGCGGCCGCACGGGGTGCCAGCGCGGCCAACGGCACGCCCAGTTCGTCGAACCAGCGCAGGCTGCCGATCAGATAGCGTTGCGCGCCCACCTCGCCCTCGCTGCCGCGCCCGGGCACAGCACTCACGTGGGTCGGCGCCGCCACGGTCAGGCCGCGCGCCCGGGCCGCGGCCACCACGGCACGCGCCAGTGGGTGCTCGCTGCCGCTTTGCAGGCTGGCGGCCGCGGCCAGCACCGCCGCGTCGTCGCCGCCCCCGGGCAGTTCCAGCGCCACCAGCCGCGGTTGCCCCACGGTCAGCGTGCCGGTCTTGTCCAGCGCCACCGTGTCCACCTTGTGGGCAATCTCCAGCGCCTGCGCGTCCTTGATCAGAATGCCGTGCTTCGCTGCCACACCGGTGCCGGCCATGATGGCCGTGGGCGTGGCCAGCCCCAGTGCGCACGGGCAGGCAATCACCAGCACCGTCACCGCGCGAATCAGCGCCAGCTCGAACGGGTGGCCGCTCAGCCACCAACCCAACAGCGTGACCAGCGCAATCCCCAGCACCACCGGCACGAACACAGCCGACACCTGGTCCACCAGCCGCTGGATCGGCGCCTTGGCCGCCTGCGCGTCTTCCACCAGGCGGATGATCTGTGCCAGCACGGTCTCGGCACCCACCGCGCGCACCTGCAAAACGACGCGGCCATCGCCATTGATACTGCCCCCGGTCAGGCGGTCGCCCACGGTCTTGCTGACGGGCAGCGGCTCGCCGGTGAGCATCGACTCATCGACCTGCGTGTGCCCTTCGAGCACCTCGCCGTCCACCGGCACCCGTTCACCCGGACGCACCACCAGCCGGTCGGTCACCAGCACCTCGGCCACGGGAAGGTCAGTTTCGCCCCCACGGTCGTGCGCGCCCCGCAGCACATGCGCCACATCGGGCCGCAGCGAGTGCAGCGCGCGGATGGCCGAGGTGGTCTGCCGTTTGGCGCGCGCCTCCAGCCATTTGCCCAGCAGCACCAACGTGACCACCACGGCCGACGCTTCAAAGTACAGATGCATCATCTGGCCCGGTTGCGCCACCCACCACAGCCACACCGACAGGGCCCAGCCCGCGCTGGTGCCGATGGCCACCAGCAAATCCATGTTGCCGCTGCGCGCCTTCAGGGCGTGCCAGGCGGCGCGGTAAAAGCGCGCCCCCAGAATGAACTGCACCGGCGTGGCCAACGCAAACTGCACCCAGGCCGGCAGCATCCAGTGCAAGCCGAACAGATCGGCCAGCATGGGCAACACCAGAGGGGTCGACAACACCAGCCCGATCGCCACCGGCGCAAAACCGGCCCAGGGCGAGGCGTCTTCCAGCGCGTCGGCCTGCGCGGGCGACCGCGGCTCGTACCCGGCATCGCGCACCGCCCGGCGCAGGCGTGCCTCCATCTGGTCCGATGGCGCAAACACGATGCGGGCCGATTCGGTGGCGAGGTTGATGGTGGCTTCGTGCACGCCCGGCACCTTCTTGAGGGCTCGCTCCACGCGCGACACGCACGAGGCACAGGTCATGCCGCCAATGGCCAGGTCCAGCGTGGGCAGGGGCGCTGGCAGCGGCGCGGAGAGGGTCGCGGTATTCATGGGCACAAGCTTAAACCTTGCCATTAGGGGAAGGTCAACCGCTTGATGTCACTCAACCTTGCGGCGCGCAGGGCTACGCAACGGGGCGTTTGACCTTCCCATAGGGGCAGGGTTCAGACTATGCTTGTGTCCAACCCGATGATTGAAGGAGCTTTCATGAACCAGACCTTTCAAGTGCAAGGCATGACCTGTGGCCACTGTGAGCGCGCCGTGACCGAAGCCGTCAAGCAGGTCGATCCACAGGCCGAGGTCAAAATCGACCGCAGCACCGGCACGGTGGACGTGCAAAGCAGCGCCGGGCGCGCCGCGCTGGCCCACGCCATCGCCGAAGAAGGCTACGCCGTCGCTGCCTGAATTCCGCGCCATGTTCGACGCCACCCTCGCTGCCCTCGCCACCCAGCCCGTGAACATCGGCGCAGCCGCGCGGCACTCGGGTGTGTCGCCCAAGATGGTGCGGCACTATGAATCGCTGGGCCTGCTGCCTGCCGTGGCGCGCACCGACAGCGGTTACCGCCAGTACAGCGCGGCCGACATCCACAGCCTGCAGTTCATCAAGCGCGCGCGCGATCTCGGCTTTTCCATGGCCGAAATCGCCGAACTCATGGGCCTGTGGCACAACCGGCGCCGCGCCAGCGCCAGTGTGCAACGCATTGCGCAAAAGCATTCGGACGAGCTGGTCCAGCGCATCGCCGCCCTGCAGGCCATGCAGCGCACGCTGTCGCAGCTGATCCAGGGTTGCCGCGGCGACGACCGGCCCGACTGCCCGATCCTGGACGACCTCGCCGGTCACTCACCAGGGCCAGGGTCATGAGCGCAGGGCCAACCCAAGCCAGCTCAGCCCCCGACCCGGCCACGCTATACCCGGCGCTGGCCTCGGTGCACCCCGCATGGGCCGCGCTCGGCCCCGCCGCCGGCCCCCATCACTTTGCGGCGGGCGTGCCGTTGTTTGAAGAAAACGCGCCGTGCCAGGGCTTCCCGCTGGTGCTCGACGGCGAAGTCAAGGTTTCGCGCTCGTCCGGCGACGGCCGCTCGCTGGAGCTGTACCGCGTGGTGCCGGGCGAGCTGTGCCTGGTGTCGTCGGCCAGCCTGTTCCGCGGCCAGCCGCTGTCGGCCCATGGCGTGACCACGCGCCCCACCACGCTGATGATGATTGCGCCGCCGGTGTTTGCGCAGTGGCTGGAAGACGCGGACTTCCGCCGCGAGGTGCTCGCCCTGTTTGCCGAGCGCATGGCCGACCTCACCAGCCTGATCGACGCCGTGGCGTTCCAAAAGCTCGACCAGCGCCTGGCCGCGGCCTTGCTCGGTCACGGGCAAGACCTCGCCATCACGCACCAGGCGCTGGCCGACGACCTGGGCACGGTGCGCGAGATCGTCACGCGGCTGCTGCGCCGCTTCGAGCGCGAGGGTTGGGTGGCCCTGTCGCGCGAGCACATCCGGATTTGCGACAGCGCCGCACTGCGGCGGGTGGCCGCGCGGCATTGAACCGGCCCGCCCGCAAAAGCCTGCGCTTTGGAGCGGCCGCAACGCCCCGGCGGCCTTCCAGGGTGACTCAGGTCACAGACGCCGCCGCTGCCCCGCGGTGCAATGGGCCTGAACCGAAACCCACCCTATTCCACCCTGAAAGGACATCCCATGTCATCCAACGAAGCCGGTTTCGACCGCATCCTGCGCATCGTCGCGGGCCTGGCGCTCATCGGTCTGGCCTTCACCGGCACCATCGGCCTGTGGGGCTATCTGGGCGTCGTGCTGCTGGCCACGGGCCTGATCGGCTGGTGCCCGATCTACAAGGTGCTGGGCATCAACACCTGCGCCGTCAAGATCAAATAGCGCATCGCACCCCCGCGCGGCGGCATAACCCTGACGCCGCGCCATGAATCCGGGTGGTGGTCCAATCACGGGTGTTGCCCCTTACCGAAGGCCCCCATGACGCCCCTGCAACCCGCCACCGTCCACCGCCCGCGCACGGTCGAGCGCATCGTCCACGGCCAGCCCACGAGCGATGGCGCGGGGGTCAAGCTGCTGCGCCTGCTCACGCACGACCTGCAGCAGCGGCTTGACCCGTTCCTGATGCTCGACAACTTTGCCAGCGACGACCCGGACGACTACATCGCCGGTTTCCCGGACCACCCGCACCGCGGCTTCGAGACCGTGACCTACATGATCACCGGCCGCATGCGCCACCGCGACAGCGCGGGCCACGAGGGCCTGCTGCAAAACGGCGGCGTGCAGTGGATGACGGCCGGCCGCGGCCTGGTCCACAGCGAACTGCCCGAGCAGGAAGAAGGCGCCATGGAGGGCTTTCAGCTCTGGCTCAACCTGCCCGCCAAGGACAAGATGTGCACGCCCTGGTACCGCGACATCCAGAGCGGCGACATCCCCGGCTTCACGCTCGCGGCCGATGCAGCACACCATGGCGACCGCCCTGGCGTGCAGGTCCGCGTGATCGCCGGCAGCAGCCACGGCGTGCACGGCGCCGTGCAGCGCGACGGCACGGCCCCGCTCTACCTGGACCTCACCCTGCCGCCCGGCGCCCGCTTCAGCCAGCCGCTGCCCGATGGCCACAACGCCTTTGTGGTGGTGTACCGCGAATCCGTCAACGTGGGCGACACCGCCGTGGCCCACCGCAAGATGGCGATCCTGCGCAACGACGCCGGCAGCGACGGCATCACCCTCAGCGCGTCCGCCACGCTGGCCGCACCGGCCCGCGTGCTGCTGATCGCCGGGCAGCCGCTGCACGAACCCATTGCGCAGTACGGCCCGTTCGTGATGAACACGCGAGAGCAGCTCATGCAGGCGGTGGACGACTTCCAGAACGGCCGGCTGGTTTGAGTCAGGGCCCTCAATAAGTTCTGTTTTAATAGCAAACTATTGCGATTTGACGGGGGCTTATGGCCAATTTGGCTTCAAAATCCTCGCCCAAACCCGTTGACGCGCCCCGCCCGGGCAGCGCCAAAACTTTACAAAGCATCACCCCCGCGCAATCGGGGCGAAACATCGGGCGGCCACACTTGTTTTCAACCTGATGCCAAGTTGGTGCTTCAGGCACTCATGAAGAAGGAAGTTGCCATGACCTCGTTTCGCAAACACCTCTTGACCGCCGGCCTGCTGGCCTCCATCGGATTTGCCGCTGTGGCGCAGGGCACCGCAGGCAGCGCGCCGCCCGCCGCCCCGGCCGACGCCACCCACGCGCACGCCCGCATGGGCCAGCACGACCCCGCCAAAATGCAGCAGTACCGGGCCGAGCACATGGCCAAGCGGCAGGCCGCGCTGAAGGAAAAACTCCAGATCACCCCGGCACAGGAAGCCGCCTGGAGCACGTTCACCGCCGCCCTGACACCCCCGGCCATGGGGACCATGGGGCAGCGCCCGGACCGTGCCGAGTTTGAAAAACTCACCACCCCCCAGCGCATCGACAAGATGCGTGAGATGCGCACCCAGCACATGGCCGCCATGGACCAGCGCGCCGACGCCACCAAGGCGTTCTACGCGCAGCTCACGCCCGACCAGCAAAAGGTGTTCGATGCGCAAACCCTGCGCCGCGGCCATGGCATGCGCGGCGGGATGCACGGTGGCATGGGCATGCACGAAGGCATGGGCGGACACGGCCACGGCCCCCGCAGCTGATCCCCCCGCTGCTTTACAACGGCCAGCCCTTCAAAGCTGGCCGTTTTCAATCAGGCGCAGCAGGTCTTCGGCCCCGCCAATCAGCTGGCGCTTCACGAACACCATGGGAAACGTGGGCCAGCCGGTCCACATCTTGAGGGCGTTGCGCGAGCGCCAGGTGTTGAAGTAGTTGCCGTACTCCAGGTAATGAAAGGGCACGCCCGCCGCGTCCAGCGCGCGTCGCGCCTTGCGCACCACCGGGTTCATGCCCATGCCCACCACCACCACCGCGTGCGCCGCCACGGCGGCCTGCACCTCGCTCACAATGGCCTGGCCATGCAGGGCCAGCCGGTCCCGGATGGCGGGGTGAATATCGGCGTCCGTCAGTATCTGGCGTGGCATGGAGCCCTCCCTGGTTCAACCGTTTGCGGTGTCGCTCAACCGAACGGCCGCACGCCGATCAGGGGCGCATGCAGCCAGAACGCCAGCGCCACCCAGGCCACGGCACCTGCGCCCACCGCAGTGGCGGTGCCGCCCGGCGTGCCCCCGGGGTGCACCACGCCCTGTGCGCGGTCGCGCCGGCGGGCCGCCAGAAAACTCAGGATGGCCCACACCAGAAACGCCCCGAACAGCACCACGTCGCCCAGGTTGCCGTTGCTCAGCAGGTGGGCAAACGCCCACACCTTGACCCCCGCCACCATCGGATGCCCAAGGTAGGCCTTGATGCGGTTGCGCGGCACGTAGGCTGCGGCCAGCAGCACCAGCGACACCAGCATCAGCAGCCCGGTGGCGTGGCGCAAGGCCAGCGGCGGCGTCCACAGCACCACTGGCGCATGGCGCGAAAGGCCGTAGCCGTAACAGATGAGCACGAACCCAGCCACCGACAGCAGGGCGTAGGCGCCCTTCCAGGCGCCCACTCCCAGCGTCGCCAGCTGGCGGCTGCGCCAGCCGTCGGCCACGATACGCACTGAATGCACGCCCAGAAAAAGCGCCAGGCCCAGAATCAGCCACGACATGGAGATCTCCTGTCTTGAGTTGGAAGGAACACAAATCCACAGGTGCCGTGCGCGCGCACGGCCTGCGGGACGCGGCACAATGCAGGCACCCGAGCCCGACCCGCGGACTCTACACCGCCCGCGCCAGGCTTGCCATACCGCCCAAGGTTCTCATCCATGCCCGAAACCCCCGCGCCCCAGCCCTCGGGCCCCGAACGTCCGACCGTGCGCAGCATCACGCTCGACCAACCCCTGCACTGGCTGGCCCTGGCGTGGCACGACCTGCGCCGCTGCCCGGGCTTGAGTCTGGCGCACGGGGCGGTGATTGCACTGTTTGGCGCCGCACTGGCCGCCGCCGCACACGACCGCTTCTGGCTGATCGCCGGCGCGTTCTCGGGCTTTCTGGTGGTGGCGCCGGTGGTGGCCGCGGGCCTGTACGCGCTGAGCCGGGCGCTGGAGCGCGGCGAACCCGCCAGCCTGGCCCTTGTGCTGGCCACCTGGATGCCCTGGCGCAGCGGCGCCTCCGGTGGCCACGCCAGCAACTGGCGGCTGGTCCGCTTTGGCCTGCTGCTGGCGCTGGCCGGCACCGGCTGGGTGCTGACCTCGGCGGCACTCATCACACTGCTGGCGCCGCTGCCGATCCTCAAACCCATGGATTTCGTGCACCACGTGGTGCTGGCGCGCGACAACGTCCTGTTCGAGATCTGGCTCGCGCTGGGCGGCGTGCTGGCCGCGCCGGTGTTTGCGTCCAGCGCCATCGCCATGCCCCTGCTGGTGGACCGGCCCGTCGGCGTGCTGCAGGCCGTGCTCACCAGCTGGCGCGCGGTGCTGGCCAACCCGGTGCCGCTGGCGCTATGGGCGGCGCTCATCATGGGCCTGACGCTGCTGGGCCTGGCCACGCTGCTGGTGGGTCTGGTGGTGCTGGTGCCACTGCTGGGCCACGCAAGCTGGCACGCCTATCGTGCGCTGGTGCTGCCGCAAGACGCACCCCCTGCCGAGCGCGCGCCATGACCGGCACGATCTTCGGCTTCACCGAAAGCGAAATCGCCCAGTTCGGCCTGACCTGGGGTGTGGGCGCCTTCATGGTCTACATGCTGTTCATCATCGGCCAGCTGGCCTGGGAATCCAAAGCCGGGCGCTTCGGCACCTTTGTGCTGTTTCTGGGCCTGGCCTTCGGCATGGTCGGCTTTGTGGCCAAGTACCTGATCCAGTGGGCCATCGGGATCAAGTAGATTGCTGCTATAACTATAGCAAACTATCACCATTCTGCGGGGGATAATGGCCTATTTTGATCAGAAATTGTACGAATACCGCAGCACGACGAGGTTCTCGCCCGGGTTGGGGCTCTTGATGCTTCCGTTGGACACGTGCATCACGCGAACGCCCACCTCATGTTGGCGCGCCAGGCCAAAGTTGTAGCCTGCGCCCAACACATTGGTGAACTGGAACGCCGTGCTGAATGACTTGCTGCGCGTGCGGTACACGTCGTCAAACACCGACGGGCCAATGCCGCCTTCGGCATAAAACCGCGAGCGCCCGCCGTCGGTGCGGGTGCGAAAGATCGGCAGCACCGCCAGCTGGTAAAACCCCTTGTTGCCCCCACCCGCCTGGTCGGCGTTCCAGCGGTTGAGCTGCAGCTCGGTGTGGTAGCCCACGCGCCCGCCAAACCAGTCGGCGCCCCACTGCGTGCCCCACACCAGGCCCAAGCCCGCGTACTGGCTGGTCGAGCCCGAACCGGAGGTCACCCCGCCCTGTGCCATCGCGCCCGTGGGCTGCCACCATGCCTCGGCGGTGGCCGACCCGGCAGCCCCCAGCGCCGCCGCCAGCCCCAAAGACACCAGGCATTTCTTGATACGGTTGTGATGGTTCATGATATTGACTCCGGGCACATTGTGCCGTTTCTGTCACCATTAGACGCGCGGCCGCCCCCGTTTGTGACACGCCATTTCGCGCCGCAAGGCAGCAACCAGACGGTCCAGAAACGCCGAAATACGGCAATAGTTCACTATCCGAACGAAGGCATCCTGCCTAGAATCGTTACAAACAACAGGGAATGGTGCGCATATGTCGAACTATTGGGTGATTGCCATCCTGGCCGTGCTGCTGGCAGGGCTGGGGCTGTGGATGTGGGGTTACCGCCGCTTTGCCGGGCAGGGCTCCATCCTGAACGACCGCTACGCCGTCGAACGCCTGCTCGAGCCCGACCAGGTGCAGATGCTCGACTACCTGCGCAACACCTTCCCCGGGCAGGTGGTGCTGCCCAACATCCGTCTGGCCGAGATGCTCACCATCACCCGCTCGGCCAACCCGGCTGAATCGCGCAAGGCGCTGGCCACGTTCGCCGTCGATTTTGTCGCCTGCGGTGAAGATGGCCTGCCCGTCTTTGCCTTTGACGTGGAGCGCTACCACCTGAGCGACGCCGAGCGCCACGCCGAAGACGTCAAAACCAAGAACCGCATCCTCAAGGCCGCCGGTGTGCGCCTGGTGTTCCTTAAAAACACCCCGCGCCGCATGCCCGCGCCCGATGTGTTCCGCGGCCAGCTCAACCTGGCCGCCCGCCCGCGCCGCAAGGAAGAACGCCGCGCCGAAGTGCGCGAGCAGCTCGAAGCGCAGTTCTCCCAGTTCGACCAGAAGTTTGCGTCGTCGGAATTCTCCGACTCCGAAGTGCTGGGTCTGAGCGGCCTGATGAACCTGGACGAAAGCGAAGCCCCGCCGCCGCGGCGGCGCCCCGCCCCGCGCGGCGGCAACGGCAGCAACACCGGCCTGCGCTGAAGCGCCCCGCGTTGAGCCCCGGCCGCATCAGGTCGGCGCCTGCCCATACCGCTTGACCGCCGCCGCCAGCGCCTGCCGCTGGCACCCCTGCAACTGCATCAACAGCGCGTGCGGCGGCGCGGCCACGCCAAACTGCACGCACAAGTCGTGCTGGATCTGCGCCAGCAGTGCGGCCGCCATCTCGGCATCGGCCAACGCCCGGTGCGCCCGCCCATGGCGGGGCAGCGCATGAAACTCGGCCAGCGTGCCCAGCCGGTGGTTGGGCACCTGCGGATAAAGGCGGCGCGCCAGCAGCAAGGTGCAGGCAAACGGCTGCGGCGCGGCCAGTCCGATGCGTGCCAGCTCGGCCGCCCAGAAACGGCGGTCAAACGCGGCGTTGTGCGCCACCATGGGGGCGAGGCCCACAAAACGCGCCGCCTCGGCCATCACCTGCGAAGCCGGTGGCGCCGCGGCCACCATAGCGTTGCTGATGCCGGTGAAACTCTCGATGAAGGGCGAGATGCGCACCCCCGCGTTCATCAGGCTCTGAAAGCGGTCCACCACCCGGCCGCCTTCCACCCGCACAATGGCCACCTCGGTGGCGCGGTCGCCCTGCGTGGGCGACAGGCCGGTGGTTTCGAAGTCAATGACGGCCATTGTGGACATGCGGGCAGTCTACGGCCTGTGCAGCGCGCCCACGGGGCAACCCATCGCGCGCGGCCCCTCATACGGTTTTGCATTCAAGCGTAGGACAAGGCGGGAGCCGTAGACCCTGCTGTCGCACGGCAAGGCGAACCAACGCGGTGATACGTTTGAAGGCGAGACCGTATCAGCGCAGCGCCCGCCGCGCCCGCACCGCCGCCGCCAGCCCGTGCAGCACCGGCACGGTCTGCGCAAAGCTGATGCAGGCGTCGGTGACCGACACCCCGTGGCGCAGCGGCTGGCCGGGCACGATGTCCTGCCGACCCTCGTTCAAATGGCTCTCGATCATCAGGCCGGTGATGCGCGCGTCGCCCGAGGCCATCTGCTGCGCCACCTCGGCCGCCACGGTGATCTGCCGCAGATGCTGCTTGCTGCTGTTGGCGTGGCTCACGTCGACCATCACCTGCTCGCGCAGGCCTGCCGCCTTGAGCAGCGCGCAGGCCGCGTCCACATCGGCCTTGGCGTAATTGGGCTGCTTGCCGCCGCGCAGGATCACGTGGCAGTCGTCGTTGCCGCGGGTCTCAAAAATGGCCGCCTGGCCCATTTTGGTCATGCCCATGAAGGCATGGGCCGCCTTGGCCGCCTGAATCGCGTCGGTCGCCACCTTGATGCCGCCATCGGTGCCGTTCTTGAAGCCCACCGGGCAGCTCAAACCCGAGGCCAATTGACGATGGCTCTGGCTTTCGGTGGTGCGCGCACCAATGGCGCCCCAGCTCACCAGCTCGCTGATGAACTGCGGGCTCAGCAAATCCAGAAACTCCGTGCCCACCGGCAGGCCCAGCGCCAGCACATCGAGCAGCAGGCGCCGCGCCATCGCCAGCCCTTCGTTGATGGCAAAGCTGTCGTCCAGGTGCGGGTCATTGATGTAGCCCTTCCAGCCCACGGTGGTGCGGGGTTTCTCGAAATACACGCGCATCACCACGAACAAATCCGCCGCCAGCGCATCGGCCTGCGCCTTGAGCTGCTGCGCGTATTCCATGGCCTGGTCATGGTCGTGAATGGAACACGGCCCCACCACCACGACGAGCCGGTCGTCGGCGCCGTGCAGCACCTTGGAGATCGCCGCGCGGCTGTGCTCGACCAGGGCCTGCGCGGCCTCGGGCACGGGCAGCGCCTCTTCCAACAGGGCTGGCGTCATGAGCGGGCGCACCGCGCGGATGCGCGTGTCATCAATGCGGGTGGTGTCGTGGGTGGTAGGTAGGGTGTTCATGATGACGATATTTATAGCAAACTGTTGATATTTTACGGGGGATTAAGGCCTATTTCATTGATAAGCGTGCCAAATCTGCCGTTGATACGCCCGCTGCACCTGCGCGCTTCGCCGGAACATCACCGCTCCGGGCATCCCGATCGATTTCAGCCAGTTTTGCCCGGCAACGAACGTTAGCGGTGGTGGTATGAAACGATGGATGTTCACCCTGGCCTGTGCGCTGGCCTGCAGCGCACCCCCGGCCTTTGCAGCCGCCAGCGAGCCTGGCGAAACGTCCCAGGTGTGGGTCAATTTTGGCGGATTTTCGCGCCACTTCACCCGCGCCCGTGACTACAACGAAACCAACTACGGCCTCGGTGTGGAATACCGCACTCACCCCACTGTGTCGTACATGGCCGGCGCCTACTACAACAGCGTGCGCCACACCACTTACTACGGCGCCATCAACTGGCAGCCGCTGATCATGGGCGCCTGGAAACTCGGGGCCTCGGCCGGCATTCTTAACGGCTACCCTTCCCGCGCCCGCGGCGGTGCCTTCTTTGCCGCGCTGCCCCTGGCCACCTACGAAGGCACCCGCTTTGGGGTGAACGTGGGCCTGATCCCGTCCGTCGGCCAGGTGGATGGCTCGGTGGTGGTGCAGTTCAAGCTGCGGGTGTTTTAGGCGCTCGGCATCAAGGCGAATCGCAAACCGGCCGACGGGGATGTCGGGGCAACATGCCGTTGCGGCATCATTGGCATGACTATTTACTACGTTTTCAATAGCTGACTAAGCCCGTCAAACCGGGGAAAAACATGAATTCTTATCTTGCTTATAAGTGCAAGAGCAACGCCAAAATTAAACAACTGGATATATTTACAAAGGGAACAAAAGCGGACAAAATGTCCGAACTTCTTCCCGCCGTATGACAAATCCAATCACAACCGCAAACCACACCGCCGCCGTCGCCTACTTGGCGGCAGCACGCAAAACCCATCTGCAAGAAGAGCTGGCGAAACGCTTAGGTGTCACGGCGCGGCATCTACGCCGCTGGGAAACCGGTGAGTTCATGCCACCGGCACACATCGCGGCAGAACTGCAGCGCATCCTGAATTTCGGCCCACTTCCCGGCAAGCGTGGAGACTTCAAATTCATCGACTTGTTTGCTGGCATCGGAGGCATTCGCCTAGCTTTCGAGGCGATTGGTGGCGAATGTGTTTTCACCAGCGAATGGGATTCATACGCTCAGAAGACGTATGCAGAGAACTTCCTCGGCGGTCACGCCATCAACGGTGACATTACGCAAATCCACGAAGATGATGTCCCTGACCACGATGTGCTGCTGGGTGGCTTCCCATGTCAGCCGTTCTCCATTGCTGGTGTCTCCAAGAAGAACGCCCTCGGGCGCGCGCACGGGTTCGCTGATGAAACACAGGGCACGTTGTTCTTTGATGTCGCGCGGATCATCGCCAAGAAGCGGCCTCGCGCCTTCATGCTTGAAAACGTCAAGAACCTTCAATCTCACGACAAGGGTCGTACGTTCGACGTGATCCACCGCACGCTGCGTGACGATCTCGGGTACCAGGTTTTCTACAAGGTCATCGATGGTGCCCACTTTGTTCCGCAACACCGCGAGCGAATCATCATTGTTGGCTTTAAAGATCCTGTGATCTTTGATTGGGACATGCTTGATCTCCCCGCCAAGGGGCGACACACCTTGGGTGAAATCCTGCACAAGAAGTCTGGCGAGTCGGTCATTGAATCTGATGGCTCCCGCTTCTACGACCACGCAAAGAACAAGGTACTGGACAAGTACACGCTGACCGATAACCTTTGGGCTTACCTGCAGAACTACAAGAAAAAGCACCAAGCCGCAGGCAATGGTTTTGGCTTTGGCATGGTCACGCCAACCAGCGTGACGCGGACACTTTCAGCACGTTACTACAAGGATGGATCTGAAATCCTGTTGAGCCAAGGCGCGAAGAAAAACCCGCGACGGCTCACGCCACGCGAGTGCGCACGCCTAATGGGCTTTCCTGACAGCTTCAAGATTTCTGTTTCCGACATGCGCGCCTACAAGCAGTTTGGCAATTCAGTCGTGGTCCCGGTTATGGAAGCGGTTGCGCGTGCCATGCAACCTATGATTTGCGACGCCGCTGCGCTACAAGAAGAGCGCGATCTTCTTGCGGCATGACGCACGAGAACGTCGATATTCGCGCAGCGTAGCGGAATTACATCGTCAAGCGATTACCCAGGCTGATCGCAAGTTGTTCGGCACGAATATCTCAACCGAGCCAATATGGCAGACAACGTAGACACAGCAACCCGTAGTCGCATGATGGCGGGCGTCAAGGGTGCTGATACGAAGCCCGAGCTTTTCTTGCGAAAAGCCCTTCATCGTGAAGGACTGCGATATCGGTTGGGTGGAAGCGCCTTACCCGGAAAGCCAGATCTAGTCTTCCCTTCTCGATCGGCTGTAGTCTTCGTTCACGGCTGCTTTTGGCACCGGCATGGATGTTCGTACTTCAAATGGCCGACGACAAACAAGCAGTTCTGGGAGGACAAGCTAAACGCCAATGTCGCCAGAGACAAGCGGGCGAAGCTAGCGCTCAAGAAGTTGGGCTGGACTGTATTTGAAGTCTGGGAGTGCGCCCTTAGGAAGAACAATTACGCACTACCCAATCCCACGATTGATCGCCTTAGCAAAAAACTTTTGCAACGCTAAAGAAAATTAGTGGAAGCAAGGGATGCCCAACGAATGCCAATCCTCGCCTTTGGTGTCCCTGACGTCATCAAAGAACCTGCGGAATGAAATCACCGACGCATGCTGCTGATACTCTGCAAATTCAGACGAAATAAATCGCTCAGGAACAACAAGCGTTATCCCCGCCTCACCGAGCTTGTCCAATGTTGACCTCGGAACGCGCTCATCGAGCGTTCCCAAATAGATCGGACAACCAGCGCTCTCGCTGACGACCTGCGCCCAACGCTCACGTAACGTCGTCTTCAGCGTCAACACCAAAGCGCTGTTCGACCGTCTGAGAACGTCCCTGTATATCTTCTTTGAGGGCAGGACAAAATCTGGCCGTCGCCTGTCAAAAATTGGCTGCGAAGAATGCGGTACATTTCCGTCTTTAAGCATTCGTCCAACGTGAATCTCGAACGACCCGCCCGCACGGCTCTTGCGCGTTTGCCCCGCGCTGAGAAACACTCGGTAGATCGCATCGAAGTTCTCAAGCAGTGTCGCAACTACCTCATTCGTCGATCGACCCCGACCAGAGCCGTAAACCGCCTGCACAAGCCGCGGGCCGTAATGTGCTGCCTCGTCTCTTTTGTAGATGCCGAACTCGCGCTCACGCGTCAGGTCCTGAAGTGTGTCACCTGGCGCTGACAACAGATACGGGTTGAGGGTCAGATTTCCGCTGTCAACTCGCCACTGCTCGAAGGCTTCCGCTGCAATATCCGCAGTCGATCGTTTCTGAATCGATTCGACAAAAATATCCAGCGCGGCAGGTCCCTTTAACAAGGCTGAAATCAGATCTGCCGCAAGCTGTTGCAGCTTGGTCCGCGACGGAGCCAAAACGACTTCCGCAGCCTTGAATATACCGAACGAGAAGTCTGGAGCTGATGCGCCAAACAATTCGTCGAGATAGTCGCAGAGCAGGTCATCCGACGAGTCGACTGTAAGGGCGTCATAGCAGCCCCCTGACTCTTTTGACTTGAAAAGCAAGACAAAACTCGCTGGCGAAAGATCCGAAAACTCGCTCCGTGGGCTCTTTGTCCAATGATTCTCAGCTAACCCCTTTTCAGAATACCAAATGAATCGGGACTCGTAAATCTTCCCCGTTGCAGGCCAGAAAACCACTATATCTGACGAACTGTTGTGCGGCTTTGCGGGGTCCGGCACAAGAGGCGGAAAGAAATCAACCTCTCGTGCCGCAGCAGGCAATAGAACACCCGCTTGATTGCTCTTGTAGCGTCCCTTCGCCTCATCCCAAACTGCCCAATTTCGATCGTTATTTGCCAATTTCTTGACAATTACCTTGTCGGACTTCGCAATCAACCGTTCAATCAACTCAGGGGTCTTCTCCTCTGGTTCAGCGAACGACTTCCCAGGATCCGTAGGTATGTGAATGGACACGGCAATTTCGGTAAGTGGAAGTCAAACGTCGATATTCGCCGCCCGCAGCGCGTTCGCCTCAATGAACTCGCGCCGCGGCTCCACGTCGTCGCCCATGAGCATGGTGAACACGTGGTCGGCTTCGATGGCGTCGTCGATCTGCACGCGCAGCAGGCGGCGCACCTTCGGGTCCATGGTGGTTTCCCACAGCTGTTCGGGGTTCATTTCGCCCAGCCCCTTGTAGCGCTGGCGAGCGGTGGCGTTTTCGGCCTGGCCGATGAGCCAGCGCATGGCCTGGCGGAAGTCGCCGACTTTTTCTTCCTTCTGGCGCTCGCCCTCGCCGCGCATCACCTTGGCGCCATCAGACAACAGGCCGCGGAAGGTGTTGGCGGCTTCGGCCAGCGCGGCGTAGTCGGCGCCGTGCACAAAGTCTTGCGTGAGCACGCTGCTCTTGACGTTGCCGTGGTGGCGGCGGCTGATGCGCAGCAGGGGTTTGTCGGTGCGCACGTCAAATTCGCCGGCCACTTCGGCGCCGCTGCCCAGTTCGCGCAGCTTGGTTTGCAGCGCCACGGCCGAAGCTTCGGATTCGGCCACGGTGTCGAGCTTGACCTCCACACCGTCGGCAATGGCGCGCAGGGCTTCAGCGTCCATGAAGTTGGTCAGCCGGGTGATGACGGCTTCGGAAATCTGGTGCTTGCGCGCGAGTTCGGCCAATGCGTCGCCGGTGATCACTTGACCGCCGCCCGCTGAGGCGCCGTCCGGTGACGTGCCTGTGTAGACGCTCGCGTCCTTGAGCGCAATGCGCAACAGGAAGCTGTCAAGGTCGCCCGGGCCTTGCAGGTACAGCTCTTCCTTGCCGGCCTTGACCTTGTAGAGCGGCGGCTGTGCGATGTAGATGTGGCCACGCTCCACCAGCTCGGGCATCTGGCGGTAAAAGAAGGTGAGCAGCAGCGTGCGGATGTGCGCGCCGTCCACGTCGGCGTCGGTCATGATGATGATGCGGTGGTAGCGCAGCTTGGCGACGTTGAAGTCGTCGTTGCCGGTGCTGCCGCCGGCCTTGCCGATGCCGGTGCCCAGTGCCGTGATGAGCGTCAGGATTTCATTGCTGGTCAGCAGCTTTTCGTAGCGGGCTTTTTCGACGTTCAGGATCTTGCCGCGCAGCGGCAGGATCGCCTGGAACTTGCGGTCTCGGCCCTGTTTGGCCGAGCCGCCGGCGGAGTCGCCCTCGACGATGTAGATCTCGCACAGCGCCGGGTCTTTTTCCTGGCAATCGGCCAGCTTGCCGGGCAAGCCCATGCCGTCGAGCACGCCCTTGCGGCGCGTCATGTCGCGCGCCTTGCGGGCGGCTTCGCGGGCACGGGCGGCCTCGATGATCTTGCCGACGATGATCTTGGCGTCGTTGGGCCGCTCTTGCAGGTAGTCGGTGAGCAGCTTGCTGACGATGTCTTCCACCGGGCCGCGCACTTCACTGGACACCAGCTTGTCCTTGGTCTGGCTGCTGAACTTGGGCTCGGGCACCTTCACACTCAGCACGCAGCACAGGCCTTCGCGCATGTCGTCGCCCGTCACCTCGACCTTGGCCTTTTTGGCCAGTTCGGATTCGTCGATGTATTTGTTGATGACGCGCGTCATGGCGGCGCGCAGGCCGGTCAGGTGGGTGCCGCCGTCGCGCTGCGGGATGTTGTTGGTGAAGCACAGCACCTGTTCGCTGTAGCCGCTGTTCCACTGCATGGCGACTTCAACGCCGATGTTGGTGGCCTGGTCACTCTGGCGGTCGCCCATGGCATGGAACACGTTGGGGTGCAGGACCGTCTTGCCCTTGTTGATGAAGTTCACAAACCCCTTGACGCCACCGGCGCCGGCAAAGTCGTCTTCCTTGCCCGAGCGCTCGTCCACCAGGCGGATCTTCACGCCGTTGTTCAAAAAACTCAGCTCGCGCAGCCGCTTGGAGAGGATTTCGTAGTGGAAATCGTTGTTCTCCTTGAAGATGTCGGTGTCGGGCAGAAAGTGCACCTCGGTGCCGCGCTTGTCGGTGTCGCCCATGATCTTCATGGGTGAAACCTCGACGCCGTTCACAGTTTCAACCATGCGGTTTTGCACGAAACCGCGCGAGAACTCCATGCTGTGCACCTTGCCCTCACGGCGGATGGTCAGGCGCAGCATCTTGCTCAGGGCGTTGACGCAGCTCACGCCCACCCCGTGCAGGCCGCCCGACACCTTGTAGCTGTTCTGGTTGAACTTGCCCCCGGCGTGCAGTTCGGTCAGCGCGATCTCGGCGGCACTGCGCTTGGGCTCGTGCTTGTCGTCCAGCTTGATGCCGGTGGGAATACCGCGGCCGTTGTCCACCACGCTGACCGAGTTGTCGGTGTGGATGGTGACGACGATGTCGTCGCAATGGCCGGCCAGCGCCTCGTCGATGGAGTTGTCGACCACCTCGAACACCAGGTGGTGCAGGCCGGTGCCGTCGGACGTGTCGCCGATGTACATGCCCGGGCGCTTGCGCACGGCTTCCAGCCCTTCGAGAATCTGGATGGCGCCTTCGCCATAGCCTTCGCTCGCACCGGCCTGGTGGGCGTCGATGGTGGGCTGAAAGTTGGAGCTGTCGGCCCCGCCCTGGCCAGTGTGGATGTCGTTGCTGGGCTTGCTGTCTTCGGTCATGTCGGCTTGGTTTCTGGCAGAAACCCCTATTTTCTGAATCTCTTTAATGACCAAAACCCGCGATAGCCCGCGGGTTCTGGTTTTTTATTGCTACTTTTTAAGTAGCATCAAATACGCATCGGCATCACCACGTATTTGAAGGTGGCGTTGTCGGGAATCGTCAGCAGCGCCGAGCTGTTGGAGTCGGACAGCTCCACCCGCACCATCTCCTGGCTCATGTTGGCCAGCGCGTCGATGAGGTAGGTGACGTTGAAGCCGATTTCAATGGAATCGCCACCGTAGTCGATGTCGAGCTCGTCCATGGCCTCTTCCTGCTCGGCATTGTTGCTGGCCACGCGCAGGGTTCCGGGATCGATGTTCAGCCGCACGCCCTTGAACTTCTCGCTGGTCAGGATGGCCGTGCGCTGCAGGCTGGCCAGCAGCGGCTGGCGGCCCAGCGTGATGATGTTCTTGTGGTTCTTGGGGATCACGCGGTTGTAGTCGGGGAACTTGCCCTCGACCAGCTTGGTCACGAACTCCATACCGTCAAAACTGAACTTGGCCTGGTTGTTGGCGAACTGCATGTCGATCGCGCCTTCGGCGTCGCTCAGCAGGCGTTGCAGTTCCAGCACCGTCTTGCGCGGCAGGATGACCTCTTGCTTGGGCACTTCCACATCAAGCGTGGCCGACGCAAACGCCAGCCGGTGGCCGTCGGTGGCCACCAGCGCAAGCTGCTTGCCTTCGGCCACAAACAAAATGCCGTTGAGGTAGTAGCGGATGTCGTGCACCGCCATGGCAAAGCTCACCTGGCCCAGCAGGTCTTTCAGCGTCTTTTGCGGCACGCTGAACACCGGGCCGTAACTGGCCGATTCCTGCACCAGGGGAAAGTCTTCGGCCGGCAAGGTCTGCAGCGTGAACTTGCTCTTGCCGCCCTTGAGGATCAGCTTGCTCTGGCTGGACTCGAGGCTCACGGTCTGGTCGGCCGGCATGGTGCGCAGGATGTCGATCAGCTTGCGGGCGCCGACGGTGGTGGTGAAGTTGCCGGTGTCGCCACCCAGCGTGGCCGTGGTGCGGATCTGGATTTCAAGGTCGCTGGTGGTGAGCTGGACTTCGTCGCCCACCTTGCGCAACAGCACATTGGCCAGGATCGGCAAGGTGTGACGCCGCTCCACGATGCCCGATACCGATTGAAGAACCGCGAGTACTTTGTCTTGTGTTGCCTTCAGAACGATCATGTCAGCCTCTTCTCTAGATTCTTTATTTAAGATTAGTAGTAGTAGTTAAGGGCAGCGCAAAGCTGTGAACAGCGCCATTTTCCCCTTTTTTATCAAGCACTTGCCATAGCCTCAATCATGTGGGTACCTGTGCTTCGGCGGTGTACCTGCAACGGGGATATCTGGGTGCGGGGGCGGCGTCCTGTGGATAAGCCTGTAGTTGTGCCAGAACTATCCCCAGGTTTTTCCATGGTGTTTTTTTCAAAGGAACGCGGCACATGGTTCAGCCTTTCAGGGTCTGCTCGAGCACGTGCAGCTGCTGGTTGAGCTCGGTCATCTGCTGGCGCTCGGCAGCCATTTTTCGCACGGCGTGCAGCACCGTGGTGTGATCACGCCCGCCAAACAGCTCGCCGATTTCGGGCAGGCTCTTCTGGGTGAGTTCCTTGGCCAGGTACATGGCAATCTGGCGCGGCCGCGCAATGCTGGCCGGGCGCTTCTTGCTGTACATGTCGGCCACCTTGATCTTGTAGTAGTCGGCCACGGTCTTCTGGATGTTTTCCACGGAAATCTGTCGGTTCTGGATGGACAGCAGGTCGCGCAGGGCGTCGCGGGCGAGCTGGATCGAGATTTCTTTCTGGTTGAAACGTGAATACGCGAGGATTTTTCGCAGTGCGCCTTCGAGCTCGCGCACGTTGGAGCGCACGTTCTTGGCCACAAAGAAAGCCACCTCTTCCGGCATTTCGGTGCCTTCGGAGCGCGATTTGCTGATCAGGATGGCCACGCGCATTTCAAGCTCGGGCGGCTCGATGGCGACGGTCAACCCGGCGTCAAAACGTGAAATCAGCCGTTCGTGGATGTACGGCAGGCCCTTGGGATAGGTGTCGCTGGTCATCACGATGTGTGATTTCTTGGCCAGCAGGGCCTCGAATGCGTTGAAGAATTCTTCCTGGGTGCGGTCCTTGTTGGCAAAGAACTGCACGTCGTCAATCAGGAGCAGGTCCAGCGAGTGGTAGTGCTCCTTGAACTGGTCAAAAGTCTTGCGCTGATAGGCCTTAACCACATCGGACACAAACTGTTCGGCATGGATGTAGAGAACTTTGGCGTCGGGGCGGTCCAGAAGCAGCTTGTTGCCTACCGCGTGCATCAAATGGGTTTTGCCCAGGCCCACGCCGCCATAGATGAAAAGCGGGTTGTAAAGTTGCCCCGGGGAACCCGCCACGTGCATGGCCGCGGCGCGGGCCATGCGGTTGGCCGTGCCCTCGACCAGAGTGTCGAAAGTCAGCGCCGTGTTGAGCCGGTTCTTGAACGCCCCCGCAGCACCGTCGTCCGCCGCTGCACTGGACTCTGGCAGAACGACGATTTCGGAAACCATTGTGTTCGAGAACGACCGGGCGGGAGTTTCCTTGGGTGCGAGCGCTAACTCAAGCTGTATGGGCTGGCCATAGAGGGTCTCCAGCAGCGCGGTGATACGACCGGCGTATTGGGCCCGGATCCAGTCCAGCTTGAAGCGATTGCCGACCAACACGGTCACGCGCGAAAGGTCTTCGGCGACGTGGGCAGACAGGGGTTTGATCCAGGTGTTGAACTGCTGCTCGGGCAGTTCCTGGGCCAGTTGGTCCAGGCATGCTTTCCACAAGCCAATCCCGGCGCTGGGGCTGCCTTTGGCGGCAAGGCCCGCCAGGCCCAATGGTTGTCCCTCTGTCATTATTGTGTTTTGCTTCTGTGGATATGCGGGGTCGCGCAGGACCAAGGATTGTATTTTATCAAACCCTTATCCACAAGCCGCGGCATGCCTCGGGAATGCCATGCGAGTTCATGTGGCGCGCAAGTAAAATCGCGCAAGACGTTGCCGTGGTTGACAAATTTTGCGATAATCGCGGGTTTCCCTGAAAGTGTTCAGGGCGAACTGGCTTTGTCCCATTGCATGGCGCCTGTTGCAGGTGGCTGGCGCCAGGACCCAAGCCGACATCCGGATCTTCGCAGGAATCATCATGAAACGCACTTATCAGCCTTCCAAAATTCGCCGCGCACGCACGCACGGCTTTCTCGTTCGCATGAAGACCCGCGGTGGCCGCGCGGTCATCAACGCACGCCGCGCCAAAGGCCGCAAGCGTCTGGCCGTCTGAGCGCGACCGGCCCGGTCCGGCGTTGGCTGGCATCGGCCATGGTCGACCCGAACCGGCTCCGCCCATGCAAAGGCTGAAAACCCGGACCCAGTTCCAGGCGGTGATGGCGGCTGGCACGGTCAGCCGTACGGCACACTTTGCCCTGCATCGTGCGGCACTGGACACCCCAGCGCTTCCGGCGGGACCAAACGCACCGGTGCAACCCCTGTTTACCAGGGCCGACGCCTGGATGGGTGCGCTGGTGCCTAAACGCTGGGCGCGCCGGGCGGTGACACGCAATGCCATCAAGCGGCAGATCTACACCTTGAGCGCTTCCTTGATCCCCTCGCTTCCTGTGGCCGCCCATGTGGTGCGCCTGCGCTCGGGTTTTGACAAGGCCCGATTCGTGAGCGCCAGTTCCGACGCGCTCAAGCGCGCGGTGCGCACCGAGTTGCAGGCGCTGTTTGCGAATGCCCCCGAGATGCCGCGTGTCCCGGCAGCACCCCCGGCCCGGCCATGATCCAGTCCCTGCTCATCGGCATCGTCAAGGGCTACCGGCTGCTGCTCAGCCCCTGGCTGGGTTCGGCCTGCCGGTTTGAGCCGACGTGTTCAGCTTATGCCTTGCAAGTGCTTTCCACCCATGGCGCGATACGCGGCAGCGGCCTGACCGTCTGGCGGCTGGTTCGCTGCCAACCCTGGTGCGACGGTGGACTGGATCTGCCGCCACCGGCGCGCCACTCAAGTGCGCCGGACACACCACCGGGCCTGTTCACGGGCCTGATCGGGCGTCAAACCCCCCAACCTTTACCCAAGAAGCCTTCATGAACGACATTCGCCGCACCATCCTGTGGGTGATCTTTGGTTTTTCCATGGTCATGCTGTGGGATCAATGGCAGATCCACAACGGCAACAAGCCCACCTTCTTCCCCGGCAAGACCGCAGTGGATTCCGCCACGGCGGTTCCGGCGGCGGGTGCTTCGGCGGCCACGACGACGGTGCCAACCGGCGCGGCGAGTGTGCCCGGCGCTGCAGGTGCTGCACCCGCAGGCCAGGTTCCCGGGGTCGGGGCCGCTGCGGTACCGGCCTCGCCGCGCGAACAGGTGGTGGTGACCACCGACGTACTCAAGCTCACCTTCGACACCGAAGGCGGCTCCCTGGTGCGGGCCGAACTTCTCAAGCACATCGACATGGCGGACAAGTCCCGCAACCTGGTGTTGCTGGACGAAAGTGCCGCGCGAACCTACATGGCGCAAACCGGGTTGATCGGCGCACCCGGTCTTCCCACCCACAAGACCCTGATGACGTTCAGCGGCGAGCGGGCGCTGAAGGACGGGCAGAGCGATCTGGTGGTCAAGTTTGAATCGCCCGACGCGGGCGGGGTGAAACTGGTCAAGACCTGGACGCTCAGGCGCGGGTCTTACGCCATGACGGTCCGCCATGAGGTGGTGAACACGGGAACCGCGCCCGTGTCGCCGCAGCTTTATCTGCAGTTGGTGCGTGACGGCAGCAAGCCGCCCGGCGAATCGTCGTTCTACTCCACCTTTACCGGCCCGGCGGTGTACACCGAGGCCAAGAAATACCAGAAAGTTGATTTCAGCGACGTCGACAAGAACAAGGCGGATTTTGAAAAGACATCGGCCAATGGCTATGTGGCCATGGTGCAGCATTACTTTGCCAGTGCCTGGATGCTGGCCGACGGCATCCAGCGCGACATTTTTGTGCGCAAGGTGGACGTCAACCTGTATTCCGCAGGCCTGATCACCCCGCTGGGCGAGATGGCCCCGGGGACTGCCAAAACCGTGGACGCCCGCTTCTTCGCCGGCCCACAGGAAGAGAAGGTTCTGGAGGCACTGGCCCCGGGTCTTGAACTGGTCAAGGACTATGGCTGGCTGACCATCCTGGCCAAGCCGCTGTACTGGCTGCTGGACAAGCTGCATGGTTTTATCCAGAACTGGGGCTGGTCCATCGTGGCGCTGGTGGTGCTGCTGAAAATCGCGTTCTACTGGCTCAACGCCAAAGCTTATTCAAGCATGGCCAAGATGAAGGCGGTCACGCCGCGCATCACCGAAATGCGCGCGCGGCTCAAGGACAATCCGCAGCAGATGCAGCAGGAGATGATGCGCATCTACCGCGAGGAAAAAATCAACCCGCTGGGCGGCTGCTTCCCGATCATGGTCCAGATTCCGGTGTTCATTGCGCTGTACTGGGTGCTGTTGTCCAGTGTCGAAATGCGCAACGCACCGTGGATGTTGTGGATTCACGACCTGTCGGCACCCGACCCGTTCTACATCATGCCGTTGTTCATGACGCTCACCACGTTGCTGCAAACGGCGCTGAACCCCGTGCCGCCTGACCCGATGCAGGCCAAGATGATGTGGTTCATGCCACTGGCGTTCTCGGTGATGTTCTTCTTCTTCCCGTCCGGCCTGGTGTTGTACTGGATCACCAACAACATCCTGTCGATTGCCCAGCAGTGGGTCATCAATACCCGCATGGGCGTGCCGCCACAGTTCAACCTGCCAAAGTTCAAGTAACTTCCATGGGCGACAGAAAAGAGGCTCCTCACGGAGCCTTTTTTCATGCTCGCCAAGGGTAGGATGCCACCATGCTTCAGGGCCAGACCGATCCGATCGTTGCCATTGCGACCGCCCCGGGCCGCGGTGCGGTGGGGATCGTCCGGGTGTCGGGGGCCGGCCTGGCGCCGCTGGCCAAGGTCTTGTGCGGCCGCGACCTCAAGCCGCGGGAGGCGGCTTATGTCGCTTTTGGCGGGGCCGACGGTGAACCCATCGATCATGGGCTGGCGTTGTTTTTCCCGGCGCCCCACTCCTTTACCGGCGAAGATGTTCTGGAGCTGCAGGCGCATGGCGGGCCCGTGGTGTTGCAACTGTTGCTGGCCCGCTGTCTGCAGGCGGCCGCCACGTGCGAAGGCGCATCGGGCGCGCCGGGGCTGGCCCGTCTGCGCGTGGCCCGGCCGGGTGAGTTTACCGAGCGGGCCTTCCTGAACGACAAGATCGATCTGGCGCAGGCCGAGGCGATTGCCGATCTGATCGACGCCAGCACCGAGGCCGCGGCGCGCAGCGCCACGCGTTCGCTGGCCGGCGAATTCTCCAGAGAAATCCACACCCTGCGCGACGCGCTGATCCATTTGCGCATGTTGGTGGAAGCCACGCTCGACTTTCCCGAAGAAGACATCGACTTTCTGCAAAAGGCCGACGCCAGGGGGCAACTGCGGCGTCTGCAAGCGCAGCTCGACACGGTGCTGGGCCGCGCGAAGCAAGGCGCGCTGTTGCGAGAAGGCATCACGGTGGTGATTGCTGGCCAACCCAATGCCGGCAAAAGCTCGCTGCTCAATGCGCTGGCCGGGGCCGAACTGGCCATCGTCACGCCCATTGCGGGCACCACGCGCGACAAGGTCACGCAGACCATCCAGATCGAGGGCGTGCCGCTGCATGTGGTGGACACGGCCGGTTTGCGCGAGGGCGCCGACGAAGTCGAGCGCATCGGTGTTGAACGCGCCTGGGCCGAGATCGAGGCCGCCGACGCCGTGTTGTTCCTGCACGATCTGACACAGTTGAATGCTGTTAAATATATAGCGCAAGACGACCAAATTGCCGGGGCTTTAGCCAAAAAACTATCAAAATCCGTGCCCATCATCGATGTCTGGAACAAGGCGGATGTGGTGCCGCATGCCGCCCCCGCGGGATGGGCGCTGTCGGCCAAAACGGGGTTCGGTCTGGAAGCGCTGCGGCAACGGTTGCTGACGGTGGCGGGCTGGCAGGCCGCACCCGAAGGCGTGTTCATCGCTCGCGAGCGCCATGTCCAGGCCTTGCGTCAGGTGCAGGCGTGTCTGGCGCAGGCGGCCGCCCAACTGAACGCGCCAACGCCAGCGCTGGACTTGATGGCCGAAGAACTGCGACTGGGCCAGTCTGCACTGAACACGATCACGGGCGAATTCACGCCAGACGACTTGCTGGGCGTCATCTTCTCGAAATTCTGCATTGGCAAATAAACGTCTACTAAAGTTTTGCATTTCTGCGTAGAATGCACAGCGTTACACATGCCGCTTGTGCGGCGCACCCGTCCCCGTTACCGTTAGACCATCATGAACATGCCGCCGTCAAATTCTGTCCGGTTCGATGTCAATGAATTGATCCGGGCGATCACGCACAGTACCGGGTACGACCGCATCAACTGCGCCATGACCCCGGCGCAATGGGAGGTGCTGGGCACTTATCTGCAACCGTTTGCTCTGGCCAGTGGGCAAATGCTGATCGAGCAGGGTTCCAACGACCGTACGCTGTATCTCATCGAAAGCGGTTCCCTGAGCGTGCACGTCGAGGACGAACATGGACAGATGAAGCTCGCCATTGTGGGGCCCGGTTCGGTCGTCGGCGAAGGGGCTTTTTTCTCGCGGCTGCCGCGCAATGCCAGCGTGGTGGGCACGGGAGCGTGCAAGCTCTGGTGCATGACGCCCCTGCGCTTTCGCGAAATGGCGACCCGCCAGCCTGCGGTGGCCCTGGAGCTTGCGGTCGGCCTGGGCGCTGTGCTGGCCAAGCGCATGTCCAGCAAGCTCAAGCAGATCGCCGTGACCTGAGCGCAGTGTTTGGCGCATGTGTAACGGCCCGCGAAACAACAATTTCGACGCGGTAACCAGCCCGCCGCCAAAGGTGGTTGGGAAGCGCTGAGGAACCTCTACACTGCGCGGAAGTCGGACCCGGGTGCAGACCGGGGTGTGCTGCGCAAGATTCTGTGGAGATCAGGCATGTCTTTCGTTTCGTGGTTCTTTGGCAAGGCGCCCGTGGCCGATGACCCCAAGGCTTCTCCGTTTGGCGACGGAAACCAGGGTGGCCATGGCGGCCTGGACACCGCCCCAAATTCAGCGAGCGAAAAAGCCGCTCGCTCCCGGCGCCGCGATGCCTTGTACAGCACGGTGCGCGAGTCCATGGTGAGCGCGGGCGTACTGTCGGCGACGTACAAGTTCAAGGTGCTTTCCACCGATCCGGCCGGGCAACGCTATGTCATCATGGTCGACCTCACGCAGCCCCTGGTGGGCGGCGTGGCCCAGATGGGCTGGATCGAGGGACTGATGGAACGCATGGCCCGGGCGCGGCACGACATCCATGTGGCGGCGGTTTACTGGCGCTTGAGCGGTCCCGAGCCCTACACCCCAACCCGGCGGCGCGCAGCGACCCGCATTGCACCGCCCGCGGTTGAGACGGCGCTGCCGACACAAAACCGTGAAGCCCAGGCCGGGACCGGTTACGAAGACACGCAGCAGGTCGTGCCTGTGCAGCCCATCCCCGGCCTCAGCACTACGCAGTACGGCGATCTGAACTGAACACAACGCGGAGGGCGCAACGGCTGATACGGTTTCGCCTTGCCGTGCTGCGGCGCTGTCTGCGGCTCCCGCCCGGTTCTACGCTTGAAGGCAAAACCGTATCAGTGGCCGTCAAAGTGGACCAGCGTGAACAGCGGCAGGCCTGAGGCCCGCAACCGCGCTGAACCGCCCAGCTCCGGCAAGTCCACAATGGCGGCGCCCTCCGTCACTGTGGCGCCAAGTTTTTCCAGCAGGCGCCGACCCGCCATCATGGTGCCCCCGGTGGCGATCAGATCGTCGATCAGCAGGACACGGTCTCCCTGTTGGACGGCGTCGGTGTGCAGTTCCACGGTAGCGCTGCCGTATTCCAGTTCGTAGGTTTCGGCCACGGTGGTGAAGGGCAGTTTGCCTTTTTTGCGGATCGGCACAAAACCCACGTTCAGTTCGTAAGCGACGACCGCACCGAGGATGAACCCACGCGCGTCCAGACCCGCCACCACGTCAGGGCGCAAGTTGCGGTCCATGTAACGGTGCACGAACGCATCGATCAGTACACGGAACACTTTTGGATCCTGCAGCAACGGCGTGATGTCGCGAAATTGAACGCCTGGCGCCGGCCAGTCCGGCACCGTACGAATGTGCTCACGCAGGTAATCTGAGACGGAAAGGTCGGGCATGGGCTCACGCGAAGAAAGTGCAGGCCACGATTATGGGCCTCTCACACGATGGGTGTCGCAGCGACGCCAACGGCCTCGGGGGGTTCAGCCGCGCAGCAGCTTGTCTTCAGCGGCTTCCAGTTGGGCCGGTTTGCCCGACAGCACGAGCGTGTCGCCGCCACAAAGCTCCACGTCGTCCTCGGGGGACACCGCCTTGCCGTTGCTGCGCCGCAGACTGACCACTCGCACGCCCATCGCGTGCAACGCCAGATGCAGGAGCGGCTTGCCGATGGACCGAGCCCCTAGCGGCAGCGCAAAGGACGACAAACGCTCCTGCTCCAGCGCGTCGGCGCCGGCGTCGTCCGCGCCATGGAAATACCCCCTCAGCAGGCTGTAGCGGGCGTCCCGCTGGTCCTGCACGAGCCGGATGACGCGCCGCATGGGAACGCCCACCAGGGCCAGCGCGTGGCTGGCCAGCATCAGGCTGGCCTCGATGGCTTCGGGCACCACCTCGGTGGCACCCGCCTGCTGGAGCTTCTCCAGATCGTGATCGTCTTTGGTGCGGACAATCACCGGCACGTGTGCAGCATGGGCGCGGGCATACGACAGCACTTTCATGGCGCTGGCCACATCCAGGTAGGTCACGACCACGGCGCTGGCGCGCGCCAGACCGGCCGCGATCAAGGCCTGCAGGCGCGCTGCGTCGCCAAACACCACGGAATCGCCCGCCGCCGCCGCCTGGCGGACCCGGTCGGGGTCCAGATCAAGCGCCATGTACGGAATGCCTTCGCCATCGAGCATGCGCGCCAGATTCTGCCCGCAGCGGCCATAACCGCAAATGATCACATGCTTGTTGGCGTTGATCGACTTGCGTGCAATGGTGGTCATCTGCAGGGACTGCTGCAGCCATTCGCTGCTCACGAGCTTCATGACCAGCCGGTTGGTGTACAGAATGATGAAGGGCGTGGCGAGCATGGACAGCACCATTGCGGCCAGAATGGGGTTCAGCAGTTCCGGGGGCACCAGCGCGTTCTGCTGCGCCAGGGCCAGCAGCACAAAGCCGAATTCGCCGGCCTGCGCAAGGTACAGGCCGGTGCGCAACGACACCCCGGCCGTGGCCCCGAGCCCGCGGGCCAGCCCCGTGACGACCGCCAGCTTGAACAACACCGGCAGCGTCACCAGCACCAGCACCAGTTCCCAGCGAGCGAGCACCAGACGCCAGTCGAGCATCATGCCGATGGTGATGAAGAAAAGCCCCAGCAGCACGTCGTGAAACGGGCGGATGTCGGTTTCCACCTGGTGTTTGTATTCGGTCTCCGAAATCAGCATGCCGGCAATGAAAGCGCCCAGCGCGAGGCTCAGTCCGGCCAGTTCGGTCAGCCAGGCCAGCCCCAGCGTGATCAGCAGCAGGTTCAGGACAAACAGTTCTTCGCTCTTGCGCCGTGCCACGATCGTGAGCCACCACCGCATGACCCGTTGGCCTCCCGCCAACAACACGGCAATCAACGCGACGGCCTTGAGCGCCGCCAATGCCAGCGCCATGAACAAGGCCTCGGGCTTGGCGCCCAATGCCGGAATCAGCACCAGCAACGGAACCACGGCCAGATCCTGGAACAGCAGCACACCGATGACGCGCTTGCCGTGTTCAGACTCCATTTCAAGCCGTTCCGACATCAGCTTGACCACAATGGCCGTGCTGCTCATCGACAGCACGCCCGCGAGTGCAAGCGAGGTCTGCCAGCCAAATCCCCAGTAACCGGGCGCGACACGAGCCATCACGAGCAGCGCTCCGGTGGCGATCAGCATGGTGGACACCACCTGGAACAGGCCCAGTCCGAACACATGGTTTCGCATGGCGCGCAGCTTGGACAGGTTGAACTCCAGCCCGATCACGAACATCAGGAACACCACGCCGAACTCGCCCAGGTGCCGGACTCCGTCGGAGTTCTGGGCCAGCGCCAAGGCGTTGGGCCCGATCACCACACCAACGGCCAGGTAACCGAGCATGGGCGGCAGGCGAAGTGACCGGCACGCCACCACGCCCAGCACTGCGGCGAGCAGATAAACCAGCGTGAGTTCGAGTGACGACATCCCACGATACTAGCAAGTGGCTTGCCGACCGATAAAATGAACCCATGACCTTTGATGCTGCCAAGGCGACCCGGCTCGCGCGCGAGACCTTCGACATCGAAGCGGCGGCCATTCTTGGCCTGCAATCGCGACTGGACGACACTTTTGCGAGCGCCGTCCGGATGATGCTGGACGTTCGCGGCCGGGTGGTCGTGATGGGCATGGGCAAGAGTGGACACATTGGCCGCAAGATCACGGCCACGCTTTCTTCCACCGGCACGCCCGCCATGTTTGTTCACCCGGCCGAAGCCAGTCATGGCGACCTGGGCATGATCAAGCCGGTCGATCTGGTGCTGGCCATCTCCAACAGCGGGGAAAGCGAGGAACTGACCGCCATCCTGCCCGTGCTCAAGCGCCTGGGCGTGCCACTGATCGCCATCACCGGCGGCGCGGGCTCCACACTGGCGCGGCATGCGCAAGTCACGCTGGACAGCAGCGTGGCGCGCGAGGCCTGCCCCCTGAACCTTGCCCCCACGGCCAGCACCACGGCGCAACTGGCCCTGGGCGACGCATTGGCCGTGGCGCTGCTGGACGCGCGCGGGTTCAAGTCGGAAGATTTTGCACGTTCGCACCCGGGCGGTGCGCTGGGACGAAAGCTGCTCACCCATGTCAGCGATGTGATGCGCGAAGGCGAGGCGGCGCCGCGCGTGGAGGCGGACAGCAGCTTCAGCGCGCTGATGCGCGAGATGAGCGCCAAAGGCTTGGGCGCATCGGCCATCGTGGACGCGCAGGGCCGTGTCCTGGGCATCTTTACCGATGGCGACCTGCGTCGACTGATTGAAAAAGGCGCGGATTTGCGAGAAATGCGCGCGCGTGATGTGATGCATCCGGGGCCACGGACCATCCGGCCCGACGCCCTGGCCGTGGAGGCGGCGGAGCTCATGGAGCAAAACCGCATCACCAGCGTGCTCGTGGTCGATGGCGAGGGGCGCCTGTGCGGCGCCCTGAACACCCACGACCTGATGCGTGCCAAGGTCATCTGAACCCATGACCCCTGCCCTGGCTTTTCCCGCCGAACTGCTGCTGCGTGCCCAGGGCGTGCGCGTGGCTTTTTTCGACGTGGACGGCGTGCTCACGGACGGCGGACTGTATTTTTCCGAGTCCGGCGAAACGCTCAAGCGGTTTCACACCCTGGACGGCCATGGCCTGAAACTTCTGCAGCGTGCGGGCATCGAACCGGTGATTGTCACCGGACGCGACTCCGCACCGCTGCGCCGACGCATTGAAGCCCTGGGCATTGCCCACGCGCATTACGGTACCGAAGACAAGCATCCCGCAGCCGAAGCCAGTTTGCGCACGCTCGGCCTGGGCTGGCACCAGGCCGCCGCCATGGGCGACGACTGGCCTGACTTGCCGGTGATGCGGGCGAGCGCACTGGCGGTGGCTCCGCCGGGTGCGCACATCGAAGTCCGCGCCATCGCGCATCACGTGACCGGTGCGCGCGGGGGTGAAGGCGCCGCACGGGAGTTCTGCGACCTGCTCCTCGTTGCCAGCGGCGGTTATGCCACGCAACTGGCCCTCGCGGCCGGACGCACCACGCCATGACGGTCGTGAGCCTGGCGGTCCGAAGGACCTGGGACCGTGTGGCCCTGTACATTCCGGTGCTCCTCATGGGCGTGCTGGCGCTGGGAACCTACTGGCTGGTTCGCAACACCCCGCCAGTGCTTGAGCCGTCGCAAACCCGGGCGCCCGTGCACGAGCCCGATTACTACATGCGCCGTTTTCAGGTGAAATCATTTGATGCAGAGGGCAAGCTCAAAAGCGAGGTGTTTGGCACGGAGGCACGGCACTACCCGGACACCGATACACTGGAGATTGACACCGCGCGCATCCGGTTGATCGGGCCCACCGCCCTGGTGACCGTGGCGACCGCCGAGCGCGCCCTGAGCAACGGCGATGGCTCCGAAATCCAGCTGCTGGGCAATGCCGTGGTGGTGCGGGAGCCGGCAACCGATGCCCAGGGAAACCCAGTGCCACGCCTGGAGTTCCGGAGTGATTTCCTGCATGTATTCGTCCAAACCGAGCGGGTGCGTACCCACAAGCCTGTCGTGCTGCTGCGGGGCGCCGACCGGTTTTCGGCGGAGGCGATGGACTATGACAACGTGGACCGGGTGCTTGAGCTGCACGAGCGTGTGCGGGGGGTGATCGCGGCCCGACCGGCGCCGTAGCGGGCCGACCCCGGCGACCGGGAATCCGAGAGAGAGAGAAACCGTGCAAAAACTGGCATTCATCACCGGCGCGTCCAGCGGCATCGGGCAAGCCCTGGCCTGGCGCTTTCACCAGGCCGGCTACCGGCTGGCCCTCGTGGCGCGCCGCACGGCCGAAATGGACGCCTGGATCGGGCACCAGAAAATAGACCGGACGCACTGCAAGATTTACAGCGCCGATGTTTCGGTGACCGACAGCATCGTCGCCGCCGCCAACGCCTGCATTGCTGCACAGGGAATGCCCGATGTGGTGGTGGCCAATGCCGGCATCAGCGTGGGCGTGGACACGGCCGAGCGCGAAGACCTAGATGCCATCGCGCGGACCTTTGCGACCAACAACATTGGCATGGCCGCCACCTTCCATCCGTTCATGAAGGGCATGGCGGCGCGCGGCTCCGGCGCGTTGGTGGGCATTGGCAGCGTGGCCGGCATCCGCGGGCTGCCAGGCCACGGCGCCTACTGCGCCAGCAAGGCCGCTGTCATCAGCTATTGCGAAAGCCTGCGCGGTGAGCTGCGGGCCAGCGGCGTCAAGGTGGTGACGATCTGCCCCGGTTACATCGACACCCCGCTGACGCGCGAAAACCGGTATGCGATGCCCTTTCTCATGCAGCCCGGTGATTTTGCCGACCGGGCCTTTGCCGCCATCGCGTCGGGCGCCAGCTACCGCGTGATTCCGTGGCAGATGGGCGTCGTGGCCAAGCTGTTGCGGGTGCTGCCCAATGCCGTGTTCGACCGCGCATTGGCGGGACGGCCCCGAAAGCACAGAAAAACGGCGCCCTGACTTCAGGAGACCCAGCAAAAAGGCCCCCGCAGGAGCCCTTGTTGTCGCAAGCTGAAGGCGAAGTACGACGTCGATCAGTAACCGCCGCCGCCGCCGCCATAGCCGCCACCGCCGCCGCCACTTCCCCCACGGCCACCGCCACGCGGGCCAGCGCCATAGGGGCTGCGGAAACCGCCGTCCCCGCCGCCACCGCCACTGCGGCCCCCGCCACCACCACCATAGCCACCCCCGCCCCCGCCCCCGCCAAAACCGCCGCTGCGCGGGGGGCGTGCTTCCATTGGACGGGCCTCGTTGACGACGACGCTACGGCCGCCCAACGACTGGCCGTTCATGCCTTCGATGGCGGCTTGTGCTTCGGCATCGCTGGCCATTTCCACAAAACCAAAACCCTTGGAGCGACCCGTGTCGCGCTCCATCATGACCTTGGCGCTGGTGACCGCACCGAACTGGCCGAAAGCCTGCTCAAGATCGTTGTCGCGGACGGAATACGGCAGATTGCCGACGTAAAGTTTATTTCCCATGAAGGGACTCCTGTAAACACGTGAACACAGCGATGGAGTCCCGAAAACGCCTTCAACACACCGCAAAGCCGGAAAGGAAGCGAAAGTGACCTGTACACCGCAAACTGGGGTTGCGCAGGTCATTGGCCTGACTCGCGCGATGAAATTATGCGGCAAATCCGCCAGAACTGGCAAAGGCCGCTGCGTCAAATGGCCGAGTGATGGCGGGTCGGTGAATCCAGCGGCGCCATGAAAAATGGGGCCCGAGGGCCCCATTTTGGTGCGTGCGTGGCGCCAGAGCATCAAGCTCTGGTCACTTAGGCCCGGTTTCAGTAACCGCCGCGGCCACC
>PHCI01000032.1 GCA_002842205.1 Betaproteobacteria bacterium HGW-Betaproteobacteria-3
CGGCAACGGCGGCACCCGCCGGGGCCGCGCCGGCCTGGCGTGGGGCCGCCAGCGCCCCGGTCGTTGCATCGCGCCCCTTGGCGGACGGCATGGCCGCTGCTGGTGGCGCGGTGGCGGTCCCCGAAGGCGTGGGCGTCGCGCAGCCCAGAAGGCCCGCGCCCACCAGCGCAAGCAACACCCCGTACCGTGACCGTTCAGCGAATCGCATCGAGCACCGCCTCACTTCGTTCAAGCTTGCCGTAACGCACGGGTCGCAACTTGGCCAGCGCCGCAAAGCTGTCCTGGATCCAGCGGTCATACAAGCCCGAGGCGACACGCCGCGCGTTGCCTTCATGGAGTTCAATCGCCTTTTCCTCAAATGGGAAAGCCTGCTCCTCCAGCAACACGTTGTACTGCTCCAGTTCAACCTTGGACAGCCGGCGGGGCCGCTGGGATTCCAGCATCGAGCGCCCGAAATCCTGATAGATCGCAGCCGTGTGATAGGTTGCGGCCGTGGTGACATCGGCCACACCGTATTCAGCAGCAACGGCGTAGGCCTTGAGCGCCTCTTCCATCCGGGATTTTTTCAACTGCAGTTGTTTCTTCAGTGGTTCCACCAGTGCCACCTTGCGGTATGCCTCCACCGATGGCTCGGCCAGCACCAGGGCGGCACTCGCGCCGAGAAAACGGGTCCGGTCCGTGCGTGCCGTGCCCCCATTGCGGTCGGCTTGCAGAATTTCATTCATCAAGGCCAGCTCGCGTGATCGCCGACCATCGGCCTTGGCCAGGCGGGCCAGGCGCATGCGCGCCTCCAGCGCAGGTTCGAGCGGCGCTGGGTACTGCGCCACGTAACGCTCATAGACGCGGACCGCCGGCAACCGTGCAGCACCCGCATCGGCGGCTTTCTCATACAGATCGCCCGCCTGCCAAAGGGCCGCACGGGCCTCGTCCGGTGCAGCACTTGAAGAAGCCATGCGCTCGAACTCCACCGCTGCCTGTGACCAACGCCCATTTTCCAGGTACACCACCGCCAGTTTGGCCGGAACCTCGGCCTGCAAAGGATGGCGCGGGAAGGTTTCGCGAAACTGCTCCAGCGTGCGGGCGGCGCCGTCCCAGTCTTTCAGGCCAATCAGCGTCGCAGCCGCGTCGTATTGCGCCGTCGCGCGTACCGCCGACTGCGGGGCGACCGCGGCCACACGTCCAAAGTGTCCCACCGCCTCGCGCGGCTGGCCGGCAGCCCGTGCCTGCTCACCCTGCTTGTAGATGGAGGCCGCCAGGCGTTCGACCAGATCGGCGCGACCGGGATCCTTCTCGGGCATGAGCGCGACGGCCTCGCGATAGCCCGTCTCGGAGCGCGCAAAGTCACCCCGCTCAAAGGCGGTGTGCGCGGCCACTGTCCAGGCAACGCGACGCTGCGCGGGCGCTGCGGGCGGATCCAGCGCCAGCACCTGCTGCGCCACGCTGGAGGCACGATCGCCCTCGCCCAGTGCAAACAATTTTTCGGCCGCATCGGTCAGCACTGTCCCGGCGCGCGGGTCGCTGCCAAACCCTGCTGCAAAACGCAGCGCGCTGTTCACGCTGGCACGCTGGCGTGCGGCTTTGTCGTCAGGGAGAGCCGACTTCTCCTGACCGGCATGTGCGAGCAATGCGGCGTAACCGGCATCAGCGCTTCGCGTGTGCGTTGGGTAGTCGTAGGCTGCCCGCTCGTATTCCAGCGCCGCCTCACCGAAGCGACGGTCTTCAAACAGAAGTTCCGCAAGCAGAAAGTTGCTCTGAGCCGCATCGGGATCGTTCGGAAACGATTCGAGGTAGGCACGGTACCAATGCACGGCCTCCTGATAGTCGGCGCTGGCCCGGGTTTTTTGCGCACTGGCATGGTAGTGGCGCGCCAGCGCCGACAGATGCGTCTTGACCAGCGGCTGGGCGCGACCCCACCCGGCCGGATTGGCTCGCCGGAACTCGCCATCCAGCCCGTACCGCACGACGTAGTCCTTCTTGGCATCGAGGGCCAGCGTAGCGAAGCCGGATCGTTCGTAAATATCAATCACCCGCGCCTGCAGCAATGGCGCCTGGACGTGCCGTGGATATCTCCGGGCAAAGGCACCGAACGTGTCCGCCGCATCCTTGACACGATCCTGCTTGATATAGAGCTCGCCAAGCTGCTGGTACACGCGGAATTCGTAGCCATGGCGAACATCCGAGTTCATGTAGGCGGCAATCGATTCGGCGCCTTGCAGGTTCTGCAATGCCAGGCTCGTGACGCGAAAGGTGTCCTCCACCAGCTCTCGGTCGGCACGCGACAGTCCGGCCAGGCCGTCGAGCTCTTCGGCGTCGGCACCCGCGGCGCTGTCACCGGCCAGCTTGGCGTCGAGCACCCCAAAAAACGAATGCAAGGATTCTTCCAGCCGCCCCTGCTTGAACAGGGACCAACCCTGCATGTAGAGCGCCCGTTCGCGGAACGGGCTCTGTTGCCCCCCCTGCAGCACAATCGCATAGGCCTGCTCGGCGCGCGGATACTGGCGGGCGGTAAACAGCAATTCACCGCGACGGAATTGGGCTTCGTCGCGATGCAGGGTTTCGGGATATTCGCGCACCAGCCGGTCCAGCGTGACCAGCGCCGTGTCCAGATCCCCTCCCAGTTCGTGCGCGCGCGCGAGCTGGTAGAGCACACGGTCATTGGCCGGGTCTTTGGGGTAAGCCGCCAGGACATCGCGGTAGCGCGCGATCGCAGCGCGGTAGTCGGGGTCGCTGTTGCCGCTGGCGCTTCGATTTTCGGCACTGTCCATCTCCAGATCCCCCAGCCGACGCAGTGCCTGCGACCGCTGCGTCGCACGCGGAGCGGCCTTGAGAAAGTCGTTGTAGGCCGCGATGGCCTTTTCCTCGCTGGCCGGAATGCCCGGGTCGGCCGCCACGGCGATCTGGCGCCCCGCCAGACTCGCCAGTGTGGGGCCTTCGTTCAACGCCTTTTGACGCGATCCGGCGCAACCGGCGACCACGCCAGCGACCATCAGGGAAAGCCCCAGCTTAACGTGCCGGTGCATCGTCATGACTCCGCGAGGCCGTTGCACGGTCGTAAAGCTGGGCCACTGCAAAGCGGGCCTGTGTGGTGTATTCGGCGAGCCGCTCCTTCTGGCGGACCAATTCCGCCACCGCCAGATCCTGCACGACGCCCTGCTGCTCACGCGTCAGCGCGGCCACGCGCGGAATCAGGCCCTGCAGTCGGCCTTGCAGCGCCGCAATGCGTTGCGCGAACTGATCAAAGCGGGCGGGTTCATCACGTTGAGCCTGCGCAAGCGCCGACTCGCGGCGAGTGGCTTCGTCAAGCCCCGCGTCCACGGAACGCATGGCTTTCTTCGCATCCCAAACGCGCCCCGGATAGGCTTGCGCGAGTTGCCAAACCAGTGCCCCGGAAGCGAGGCGATGGCGATCCCGCGCGCCCGCCGCCTCGGGATCATCCCCATGGCGTGCGAGCGCAGCCTGAACGCTTTCAAGGCGCGCCAGCAGATCGCGTTCACGGGCATTGGCAAAAGCCACACCGTCCGCGACACGCTCCGCCTGGGCCAACTCGGCGGCCAATCCATCGCGCTGCTGGCGCGCATTGCCAAGATCGGTCTGGCCTGCCTGAGCCAGCACTTTGGGCAAACGCTCGGCATAGGCGACTCGCCGGTTCGCCAGCATGTCATTGAACACGCCCAGACTGTCGGCCCACTGATGCAGATTCCGGTCCAGAAAATGCAAGTCGCGGTAATTCTTGAAGGCTTCCTGAAACTGATGCTCGGCCAGCAGCGGCGTCAAATGCCCTGCGTGCGGCATGGCCGGGAGTTGACGAATGGTCCAGAACCAGCCCATCTCCTCCCCAGGGTTGTTTTCCAGCAGCCCTTCCAGCAATTTGCCCTCACGGATGGCGGCGACCGACTCGTCCAGCGCAACACCCTCCCGGTCAAAATCATGGATCGCTTCGGTATAGCGCGCCAGGGACTGGCCATAAGCTTTGAGCTCGGCCAACGCATAGGGCACCGCAATACGCGCTTCCAGAACCGCCGCATCACTGCTTTCGCGCTGGGCCAGTTCGGTCCAGGGCACCAAAGCCTTTTGTGGCGCACTCAAGGCAGCCGCTGCCCAACCAAATCCAAGCAAGGCCTTGTTCGACTGCGCGCCATTCAGCCGCACGCGCTGCAGGAAGGTGCGCGCATCTTCGGGACGTTGATCCTGCAAGGCGGCAAATCCCAAGGCCACATTGGCTTTGTCGCGCAGGCTGAGGAATTCTTCATCCGCCATGCCCCGCGCTGCGTCCCGCGTGGCGGGAAGGCGGCCTACAGCCTCCAGTTGGGCACTGCCGCCGGTGAAATCACCGTTGCGGACCAATGCCACCCCCAGGTTGTACTGCGCATAAAGCCCTGCGCCCTTGCCCTTCGCAGCACCCTCCAAGATCGACACGGCCCCGGCATAGTCGCCCAGCGCCATTCGGACGTTGGCGTCCAGCAGAACGCGCTCCTCTTGCAGATCCGCCGGAAGGTACTTGTCGATTCGCCCCAATGCTTCGGTGGCTTCGGCAAGGAACCCACGTTGATACCGGATCTTGGCCAGATAGAACCAGGCACGATCCCGCACAGGGGGTGAAGCGCCTTTTTCAATGAGTTTGGCGAAGATCTCACCGGCCTCGCGATGCAGGCCGTACGACAGCAACAAACCGCCTCTCAGGATTTCGGCCTCGTCGGCATGGTGCGGCATGCGTTCAAAATGCTGCGAAACCATCAAACTGGTGATCGATGTGAAATACCGTGTCTGGTAGAAATGGAACAGCCCGTCGCCGTAGTGCGGGTCCTGTAGGACGGGTGCCTGCCCGGAAGCCCTGTCGGCCCCGGATGCCAGAAATGGCATGCACAGGATCGCGGCCCCCGCCAGGCGCCAAACCACGATGAGATCAAAAAGTCGCATGCGCATGAATGCCTACTGCCAGACCTTGACCTGGAATTCCGGTTGCAGCTTGAGCGTGGAGTCCCTGATCTGCAGTTCGATGTACTTCGGTTCGGTGCCCTTTTCAATTTCGAGCGTGGTGCCGCGCCGGTAATCCCGATCATGCGGTCCCTTGCCGGTAAAAAAAGCAACCAACGAATGCTTGCCTGCGCGCAAATTCCCCAAATGCACACGTTGCACACCACCCCGGTGCAGCGCCTGCACTTCTTGTGGCGTGTAGAGGTAATTGGTCACCACCTTGTCGTCGAGCTTGATCTGGAGCGACTCCAGTTCAAACAGCTTTCCGACGTCCATTGAAACGAAAAGCGCCACCTGGGTATTGGCCGGGAACAGCAACTCTTCCTCGAGCACCAGCAAATCGCGATTGAGCTGGATCACTTCACTCTTGAGATCCTGAATGCGGCCGTCCAGACTGCCCCCCACCGGGGGGGCCTTGCCCGGTTCAGCGGCGGGCTCAGCGGCCTGGACTGACGCCTGCGGCTTGACCGGGGTGGCTGTTTCGGCACCCCAGGCCGATGACAGCGCCACCGCCATCACAAAGACCGTCCCCATTGACATGCGGATCCATTGCTTGAACATGCGACAACCTCTTTAGAAATTCGCCGAAACCATCAGCTGAAGCACATTGGCACCGAACGAATAGCGTTTGCCTGTACGCACATCGGTGAAATCCCGGTAATTGAATTGCATCCACTCATACGAGCCGGATGCATTGATCTCGTACTTCCCGGGCACCCGCTTGAGCCGGTACGACAGCTTGCCCCCCAGCGCGTAACTGCTGAAGCTGCTGAGCTGTTTGCTGCGCGAAACAAACGTGGTCTCGGTGGTGGCGTTGTCGCTGTAGAACAAGGCGCGGCTCTGGGTATGAAGACGCAACGTACCCTCGGCCAACCAGATTGGCCCCAGATGCCGCGCATAACCGAGCTCAGCGGTATGCGCACGGACATCCCACGTGTCCCAGTAGTACCGGTATTCCGCACGGATCGCATCTGCAGTACCCAGCTCGCCAATGGTCCGGAGCTTGACGGCCCGTGCAGTTCGCGTTCGCGGATGTCGCTCTGGAACCGAAGCGCCGAAGACACGGGCTGCGCGGTAGGGATTGGCCAGAAATCCGCTGTCGGACAAGGCTTCGGCATTGATGCTTGCCAGCCAGCGCGGGCTCAGGATCTGCGTGAGGCCCAGCCGGTATTGCCAGTGATCGGCCTTGTCCCTGAATTCGGGCGCACCGGTTTTCGATACATCGTCGGTGCCGCGCGAAAAGCCCAGACTCACGGTGGTCATGCCACCGAAGACCTCCTGCGCAATATCGATGCTGGCGTTGCGGGCGATGTAATCGGGCTCGTCACTGCGGGCAACACCCAATGAGATCAAGGTGTCGCGAACCACGTAGTCGACACCCAACTCAAAAGCGTGGCGCGTCTCTTTGAAGCGACTTGCCTGCGTCACGACGTCGATCGATGCATTGCTGACCGCGTCAAGGTAATACGAGCCTGAAAGCGACACCCGATCGGCCAAACTCTTGCGAACCAGCAGCGCCGGCCCCCCGGCAGTCACCCCTCCGCCACTGAACAGGTGAACCATCGATTCGGCGCGGTCGGCTGGCAGGTCAACGGCCCGGGCCCCGCCGCTCACAAACAGCCCGCCCAGCAGTCCTGCCAGATGTGCGGCAACCTTCGCACCCGAACGAATCCAGCGTGCCAGTCTCGTACCCGGAGTTTGTCTAGTTGCAGCCACAACCGCCTCCTTGCACGCCCGTGGCACCACGCGCGCCTTCGCGCACTTCATGGATGTGGGCCCGATGGCGGGCCCCGAGGGCATCGCGTGACACCTGCATGACAGGGTCAGCGAGGCGCTCGCGCTCATAGGGCATCACCCAGGGTTCGATGGCGCAGCCACTCAACAAGAGTGCCGTTGCAATCACAACTCCAGGCAAGCCGATTCGGAACAATTGGTGTGCGTTCATTCCTTGAGCAATTCCCGAATGATTTTTTCGTAAGTGTTTTCGTACCCGCTCTGGTATCCCCGGTGCACATGGCGTACGAGACCGTCGCGATCGATCAACACGGTCGACGGCATGGAACTGAGCTGGTAGAGACGACTGACCTTCTTGTCGGTGTCCAGCAGCACCGGAAATTTGACCCCCAGCTTCTGGGCCAACACCACAGCATTGCCAACATCGTCGTCCACATTGACGCCCAGCAGCACAAATCCCGAAGCACGGTACTTCTGGTAGAGGCGCTCCAGGTGCGGCATCTCCTCGCGGCAGGGCGCGCACCAGGTGGCCCAGAAATTCACCATCACGACCTGACCGCGCTGCTCCTGCAGACGAACGTTGGGCCCGCCCATGCGTGCCAGGGTGAAATCGGGCGCGGGGGACGATGGGGTCAACGCAGCAGGTACAGCAGCCGAAGCGGCTGCCAACACAAGGCCCAGCGCGGTACGGAGAGATTGTCGGCGCAGCGGTTGCATGGTTTTGGATTCCTGCGAGATGGTTCGTATGTCGGTCAAAAGAAGAAGGTGACGCCACCGGTCAGTTCGAGGTTGTGAGTGGTCTGTCGCCGGCCCAGCAGGTCCAGCGTGAACACGTGATCACGTGCATCGACCTGCAATGCAATGCTGTTGGTCAGGAACACGCGGCTCCCGAGGCCGAAATTGAGCGTTTGCCGACGCTGATCGTTGAAGCGGGTGCTGCCCACGCCCCCAATGACATAAAGCGCCGACGCCCAGGCCGATTTGCGACCGACAAAAACCTCACCGGGCAGGATGTTGTAACCCGCCGAAAGATTGAAGTAGCGCAAAGTCTCCTTTCGCCCCGCGAAAATGCCACCCGGCAGAATCTGACGAAATGACGCATCGCTGACGCGTGTCTGACCGTACACACCCTCCACGAAAATGTCCTCGGTGATGTGGTAGCCCAGACGAAGACCCGCCACCAGACTGGCGCCAAAGTTCTCGGTGGAATAGGTGCCCGTGAACAGTCCCACTTCAAAATCGTTCGAGGGGATCTTCGGCACCGTGACATCCCGCCGGTTGACTTCAGGCACGATCACCTGCTCGTTGCCACCGGCGGTGGGTTGCGCGGCAGCTGGCAAGGCGGTGGCACCGATCACCATGGCCAGCCCGGACGTGACAGCGGCAGCCCACCGTCTTGCGGGCGCGGCACGCCGGGTGCCCAGGGCTGGTGCTTGAGTGGAAACGGTTAAAGGCATGGTCTGAACTCGCAGGGGTTAGAAGAAAAAAGAAAGTCCAGCGGTGTATGCGCGGAACTGGCTCGTGCGGTTGTCCGATAGGAAGGCGGTGTACAGCGTGTAGTCCACCCGGGCGACAAACCGGTCGGTCAGGTACCAGCGCGCACCGACGGTGGCGTTGGCAAGGTTGGCGTTGGTGTTGAGTGCGCCAACCAGACTGGCGTTCGGGATGTTTCTGAACTTGCCCAGGCCGACACCGAAAAACGGTGAAATGCGTTGATCGGCCCAGGGCTCCGAATTGAGGTTGATGTGCCAGAAGTTGGTACTCGAAAAAACACCCTGAACCTGACCCAGCGTGCCTTCGACATTGAGTGTTTCGGTGAACCGGTAGGCCGTCCAGACCTTGAGCATCGGCTCGGACCGGAACTGCCCCCACGACGCACCGAGTTCAAGGCGTCGGCGCAGGAAGTCGTCGACCACGATGTCGCGGAAGGTCTTGCGCGACCCCGCTTGCGTCAGCGTATTCTCAAGCTGCGCACGATGCACCCAGCCCTCTTTTCCACCGTCGGTACGCACCTTGAACCAGTCTGTATGGCGCAGGGCGATTTCGACCCAGTCGTTGCGCTCGACCACGAAAAAAACCGGAAATCCCCGCCCGGGTCCGGTATGCAACTCCAGAAACGGATCGCTCACCTGCAGACGCTGCGCCGATTCGGGCGCAGCGTGGGCCCCCACAGCAACACCGCCCCACAGGCACATCGCTGCAACCATGGTGGCAAGCCAGCGGCGGGCTACAGAGCGCCGGGGCATCGAAAGACATGGCAATCTCATGGGGTCATTGGGTGTTGCAGGCCCCGGTGTTCGGATCGTTCGGTGTGAACAGGCCGAACGAGGCGGTACTGAACTCGTCCTGGCCCTGGGGCACCGGGTTGTTGATCCAGAAACTGATCAATCGGGCGTTCGGGTCCTGGTCATTGGCAAAGATCAGTCCCCCGCCATGCAGCACACCCCGCACCAGGGGTTTGTTGAGCAACCGGCTCTGCGCTGGACCGCCTGAAACCGTCTCGGCCTGGGCCGAAAAGAAATTCTTGAACATGTCACTGGTGCGGATTGCCTCGGGCGTGTTGGCCGGGTTGGTCACATCCACGGGTTGCGCAGCGCCCACCACGCGAAACGCCCCACCGGTACCGTTGGTGTTGTCATGACAACCCGAAGACGCGCAGGTATTGGTCGAGACCACACCGTTGATCGAGATCTGCAGCTGTGCCAGAAAAATCGGGTTGATGCAGCGCTGGAAATAGGCGAAAGACAATTTCTGGCCCGATGCGACGACCGGGTTGTTGACCGACGAGGGGTTTCCCAAGGGGTTTCCCCCACCGCCGCAACCGACGAGGGCCACTGCCAAGGTCAGCGCGGACAGCCCTTGCGGTCCGCGGCTACGGCCACCGGATAACGCAGAGAAAAGATGGCGCACGGTCCTCATGGAGTGATGCAGCCCGACTGGATCCAGTTCGCGATCGCGGTGTAGCCGGCACTTCCGACGGGCAATACGGCCGTCGTCTGACCGATCGCGCCAGCCGGATGGGGCACGGTCGACGGCTTGTTCAACAGGAAGTTGGAACCCGGAACGCAGGTGTTGGAGATCATGGACAGCGTGACGTTGAAGTCGCCCTCAACGTCGCCCGTCAGCACCAGTCGGTTTTCACGGAATGACGTTCCCGGGGCGGCCGCTGGATTGTTCCCGACCGCCTGGTGACAGCTGTTGGCACAGGTCGCACTCAAGATCGGCAGAACTTGGGACGCGAAGCTGGCTTGGCTCAGCGATGTCACGGTTCGCACGCCGCTTCCACCGTCAAACGGATCGTTGAAGTACTGGCCGCCCAGGTCCATCCATTCAACCATCAGGCGCTTCTCGGCGGCATTGAGCATGGTCGAGTGGTCGGGAGCCGTGCCAGGTGGATTTGGGTGCGCAAGGCGCGCCGCAGAACCGGCTTTCAGTTCCTCGCCGAACATGATTTCGGTCAGCCGGCTCTTGCGGGCCTGCCCCGCCGTATTGGCCGCATTCGAACTGGTTTCCACCAGTGCCGCAGCGCGCTGGATCACTGGCACCCCCTGCTGCAGACGGACCACCGGTTGGCCAGCGGCGTCAAGCAGCGGGTCACCGACCAGCAATTCCTCGTACGAGGTCAGGCGCCCGGTACCGGCGGTCGTGGCACGCAGATCCAGCTTGGCCGGATCGGCATGGCAGTTGGTACAAGTGTTGGCGCCACGGTCACGGCTCCACAGCGGCTGGATGTGCTGCGGGTAGTTGATGACGCCATTGACAGGGACTGTCGTGGCCAGATTGTCCGCAGCGTTGGCATTTCCGGTGTAGCGGGTCAGGATCGCCGGTCGTGCCAAGGTCACAGTATTGGCCCAGACGTCCTGGTAACTCAGATCGGGCGTGATCTGCAGGGCTGCCGGTTGCAGGCGGGTCAGCAACGAAGCCATCGTCTCGCCCGACGCGTGCTGGCTGGACAACGAAGGCGTCCATGCCGCTGGCAGTGTGTTCACCACCACGCCGGAATTCAGGGCTGCACCGCGCCGTGGGCTGTGGCAGCCGTCGCAAGTGCGTCGCTCACCCGGGCGCACCTGGATCCAGTTGGGATGGGTCTGGAAGGCGCGGCCTTTGGCGTCGACCACGCTCAGCGCCAGCGGCGCGTCGGCCGGCACCTGCAGCTTGAACGAACCGTCGGGTTCAATGGGCGCGTAACCCAGGATTTGCTGCTGCTCGAAATCGGTCTCACCGATGGCGCTGCGCAGGCCCATGGAACTCGACGGGGGTGGCACCGCACGGATCACCCGGACAAACCGTGCGGGTGCGCAGCGGTACGCCGGATCGGCCGGGTCCTTCATGCGCAGCAGGTCGGCCACCAGAGGTCGGGTGTCGGCCGAATCGTCGGGTGCGATTTTGGCAATGCCCTGGGTGCACCCGGTCGGCAAGTCGCTCGGGACAAGCATGGCTTCACCCATGCGCCCAAGACCGTCGGTGTCGTAGACGCTTCGCACTTCGATCAGCGCCATGTTCTGCGCTGCCAGATCTGCATCAATGTTGGTCGGCGGCGTGGCATTGGGTTCGGGTCGCGCCTGCAAGGCAATCGGGTCGGTGTTCATGAAGCCTGGCGGCGGAGCGGCCACGATCAGCCACGTTTGCTGCGCCGGATCAAACATGTAGACCGCATATGCCGAGGGCGCGTTGTCCCGCACGGCGTCGGCCTGGATCTGGACGTCCGTGCGCTGATCGTCACTCAGGCGCGCAAGCTCTGCCGAAGTCAGTGTGGCGCAAGGCACCACCGCGCCATTGCGCGTGACCTCACAGGGGCGGAACGAGACGAGCACCCGGTTCGTCCCGTCCCACAGCGGGTAAGGCGTGGTGACCCGACCAAATGGTGAAAGGCCCCGCCCCATGTTGAGCGGTTGCTGCGTCACCTCGCGCTGCCCCCCTTGAACCGGGACGGTGGTATTGGCTGGCGTATTGTTTTCGGAGTAGTTGGCCGCGTCGATGAACATGAGCGCGCCTCCCTCCTGGGTACCCGACAACGACATCAGCGACGACGAAAGAAAACCCGCAAAAGGTCCGCTGGGGTCCATGTCACGGGGGTGCAGGAAACTGTTGCCGGGGCTCAACGCGCCATACAGCACAAACATGTCCGTGCCATCAGGTTTGGCGCGGAAAATCGCGAACCGGTTGTGATCGGCGAAGTGCTCCCAGCGCGAGAACATGATGTCGCCATTGGGCCGCACCACGGGATTTCGGTCGTGGCTCTGGTTGAATGAAATCTGCGTGATGGCGGCGCCCGACACATCCATGGTGTGCAGGTGAAAAACCCGTTCACGCTCATATTCGTCGAGTGCGAAATAGTCACGGCCGAGCGCCTGACCTAAGAACGACTTGGTCTGGCGGTTCGACGAAAACACAAAACCGCCACCTGCCGGCAGATAGGCTGGATCGACGTCGTCGTGCTGGTTCGACGCCGTGATGCGCCGCAGTGTGCCCCCGGTCAAGCCGCCGGTGGTCATGTCATATTCCCAGATGTTCCAGCGCCCGGTACAGGCGGGCAGACCGTCGATGGTCGCCGTGTTCGACGCGGGGCAACGCAGCGAGAAGACGATCTTCTTGCCGTCGTAGGACACCTCGGGGTCTGAAGCGTCCCCCAGGCCCTGCGTGATCGCCTTGGTAATGTTGTGCTCCGGCGCACTGGCCGATGATTTTTCCCGCACCATCAGGTCACCGCCCGGCGCGCTCGGCGCGCCATTGGTCGGGTTCATTCGCACGCTGGTTGGCCGCTGAACATAGGCCACCGGCACATCGCCCGCCACGGTCACCGTGGCCGACGGCGCGGTGGAACTCCCGCCGCCGCAACTTGCCAATGCCAAAAGCGCTGCGGCCAGCGCAAATGCCCCGATCTTCGCGTTGATGTTCATCTTCGCCTCCATCGTCGACTTGTGGTGGATCAAAAAAACCGTCACGGCCGGGACTCCATCGCCCCGGCCAGCAAACCTGAAGAGAAATGCAGGGCGCCCGCGGCGTCCACCACCACGGCATCCGCGCCGGGTACCGACTCCACCAGCTGCAAGCCGCGTTCAAGGCCGAGCACAAACACGCTCTTGGACAAACCCTCGGTGGTCAGCCCGTCGGGCCCCAGCAGCGTCACGCTGCGTACGCTGTCGGGTGAACGACCGGTGGCGGGATCGATGATGTGATGGTGCCGAACGCCATCCCGCTCGAAATACCGCTCGTAGTCGCCGGAAGTTGACATCGCCACATCTTCCAGCGGCAGCACGGCAACCACCTCACCCGCGCGCCGCGGGTCCCGGATGCCGATGGTCCACGGTCGCCCCCGACGGTCGCCCAGAACATGACTGTCCCCGCCGGCGGTCACGATGGCATTGCGAATGCCGCGCCGCCGCAGGATGGCCGCACCGTTGTCCACCGCCAGCCCTTTGGCGAAGCCACCCAGATCAATTCGCATCCCTGCGCGGGCAAAGCGCAGGGTCCGCGCCTCGCGGTCCAGCAAGAGGTACTGGTAACCCACCGCACAGCGGGCATGTTCGAGTGCTTCGCGGGTCGGCTGAACCCCCAGCCGATAGTCGTATAGACAGCCCACGCTTGCAAAGGTGATGTCAAAGGCGCCGCCCGAGAGCTTCGAAAAATCAATCGCCCGGGCGATCAACCCAGCCATCTCTTCGCTGATTGGCACCGCAACGGCTCCGGCTTCTCGGTTGATGCGCGACAACTCCGAATCAGGCTTGTGGGGGCTCATCGCGCGATCGATCCGGTGCATCTCCGCCATCACTGCATCCACGGCCTGTTCCCCGGCAATGCGGTCATCGCTCCACAGCTCCACCTGGATCGACGTGCCCATGATGGCTTCTTCGCGAGCGATCCAACCGCCCTGAACGGGAGTGGCAGCGCGACGTTGCAGGCCGTGCACAAAAGAACCCGGGCGCTGGTTAACCACGGGCATACCGAACCGCATCCCACCTCCGTGAAATATCAGCCCACGGACAACTCGCTGCGCCACGTGTCAATGCGCAGCGGCTCTGCCCAGGCTCCCGTGATTTCATTGTTATTCGTCCAGTCATCGTTTGAAGTGTCGGAGAGACCACGCAAAGTGCACCACCGACCCACCCAGACGCCAAGCTGCTTGCGCCCCCCGATTCGTCGGCGTTGGCGCTGCAATTCTTGACAAGTGATCGTCGTTGACCTTGCCCCAACAACAGGCCGTAAGGTAACCAAACACTGCCTTTCTGAATGTCAGCAAGCGTGACGACTTGTTAAACGTCTGATTGGCGACACAGCGCTGCAGGCGCTTCCTGCCTGCGAAATGCGAAACGCCCCGACCGTTGCCAGTCAGGGCGTTGCAGTGTCGCCGCCGTGCAATGCACAGCCATCACCAGAATGGTGCATGCGAGGCCCATGCGGGGCCTCGCCGGATTTTCGGCGTGATCCTTCGGTGGCCGCTATTTGCGCGTCGGCGGTAAATCGGTACACGACCCATGCGCCACTTCCGCCGCCATGCCGATGCTCTCACCCAGCGTGGGGTGCGGGTGGATGGTCTTGCCGATGTCCACGGCGTCGGCGCCCATCTCGATGGCCAACGCAATCTCGCCGATCATGTCGCCCGCGTGGGTGCCGACCATGCCGCCACCCAGGATCTTGCCGTGGCCGTGCGCTTCAGGTGAATCATCAAAGAGGAGTTTGGTGACACCTTCGTCGCGGCCGTTGGCAATGGCGCGGCCGGATGCCGTCCAGGGGAACAGGCCCTTCTTGACCTTGATGCCTTGCGCCTTGGCCTGGTCTTCGGTGAGGCCGACCCAGGCCACTTCAGGGTCGGTGTAGGCCACGCTGGGGATGACGCGGGCGTTGAAGGCGGCGCTGGCCAGTTCCTTGTTGCCCTGCAATTCACCAGCAATGACTTCTGCCGCCACATGCGCTTCATGCACCGCCTTGTGCGCCAGCATGGGCTGGCCCACGATGTCGCCAATAGCAAAGATGTGCGGCACGTTGGTGCGCATCTGGATGTCGACGTTGATGAAGCCGCGGTCGGTGACGGCCACACCGGCTTTGTCCGCGGCGATCTTCTTGCCGTTGGGCGTGCGGCCCACGGCCTGCAACACCAGGTCGTAGACCTGAGGCTCTGGTACTTTCACGCCCTCTTCCGCCGCCGCGAACGTGACTTCAATGCCTTCGGGCAAGGCGCGTGCAGAGACCGTCTTGGTCTTGAGCATGATGTTGTCAAAACGCTTGGCGTTCATCTTCTGCCAGATCTTGACCAGGTCACGGTCGGCGCCCTGCATCAGGCCGTCGAGCATTTCCACCACATCCAGGCGGGCGCCCAGCGTGCTGTAGACCGTGCCCATCTCCAGGCCGATGATGCCGCCGCCCAGGATCAGCATGCGCTTGGGGTTGTGCCCCATGGCGAGCGCACCGGTGGAGTCCACCACGCGCGGATCGTCGGGCATGAAGGGCAGGCGCACCGCCTGCGAGCCGGCAGCGATGATGCAATTCTTGAACTTGATGGTCTGCTGCTTGCCGGTTTTCTCCTGTGCCGCGCCGCCGGTCTCTTCGACCTGCAGATGGAACGGGTCGAGGAAGTTGCCGTAACCGCGCACCACCGTCACCTTGCGCATCTTGGCCATGGCCGCCAGGCCGCCCGTCAGCTTGCCCACCACCTTGTTCTTGTGGCCGAGCAGTTTGGTGCGGTCCACCACGGGCTCGGCAAAGCTGACGCCCAGGTCGGCAAAGTGCCTGACCTCGTCCATCACCGCCGCCACATGCAACAGTGCCTTGGACGGAATGCAGCCCACGTTGAGGCAAACACCACCCAAGGTTGCGTAACGTTCGACCAGCACCACCTTGAGACCCAGGTCGGCCGCGCGAAACGCTGCGGAATACCCCCCCGGGCCCGCACCCAGCACCAACAGGTCGCACGCCAGGTCGGCCTCTCCGGCATAGCTGGATGCTACCGATACAGAAGCAAACTGTGACCTATCCACGGGGGCTTGAGGCATTTTTTGTTCAGGAACCGGCACCTGCGGCGCAGCCGGGGTGGCAGGAAGCGCCGCGGCTTCGGTCGCGCCAGAGACTTCCAGCAAAAGCACCACCGAGCCCTCTTTCACCTTGTCGCCCATCTTGACCCTGAGCTCTTTCACCAGGCCCGCGGCCGACGACGGAATCTCCATCGACGCCTTGTCGGACTCGACGGTGATGAGCGACTGCTCGGCCTTGATCGTGTCGCCGGGCTTGACCAGCAGCTCAATGACGGCCACTTCGGAAAAATCACCGATGTCCGGTACCTTGATTTCGATAACGCTCATTTCGTGTCTCCAGATGCTGCACAGACCCTGTCCGCGCTCATCGTTTCAGTTTGATCGTGAACACCTCCACCGGTCCGGCGGAGTTCCTGTCGAATTCGCAACCCGCCTGCATGCCGGCCGCAGCCACTTCGCGGGCTGTTTTCGCCTTGTCCCAGACGGCGTGCATCGCACCCAGCGCAAACGCGCGGCCCGAGCCGATGCCCCAGAACTGGTTGAACTCGAACACCTCGCGGTAGCTGTACAGCCCGTAGATCCCTGTGGCATTGGCAATGACCACGCTGAACTGACTGGACTCGTACGGATCGTTGTCGTCTTCCTTGGTTTGCAGGAAAAACGTCTCTTTCAGCATCGGATGCAGCCGCGTGAAAGTGTCGAACACCTCGTCCTTGCTGCTGAGCTTCACGTGCTCCTTGGGCAGGTTTGTCATGGCCCGCCGCAACACGGGGAAGTGCGCCACCGAGCCCGCCATGCCGATGTAACTCGGCCCCGCAGGCGTGTCCAGCCTGAACAGCTTGGAGTTCGCCTCGTACCGGTGCGCCAGCCGGGTGTCGCCGAACGTCACCAGCGTGTCGGCGGCAATGGCCACCTGGCCGGCCTTTTGGACGACAACAACCGTCGTCACAAGATGACACGCCGGAAGTCGCCCAGCAACTGGCCCACATACGCGTTGAAGCGAGCCGCAGACGCGCCATCGATCACACGATGATCGTAGGACAGCGACAGCGGCAGCATCAGCCGTGGCTGGAAGGCCTTGCCGTCCCACACCGGCTTCATGAAACCCTTGGACAGGCCCAGGATCGCCACTTCGGGGGCATTGACGATGGGCGTGAAGTGCGTGCCGCCAATGCCGCCCAGCGAGCTGATCGAGAAGCAGCCCCCGGTCATGTCGGCCGGGCCCATCTTGCCGTCGCGCGCCTTCTTCGCCAGATCGCCCATTTCCTGGCTGATCTGCATGATGCCTTTCTTGTCCGCGTCGCGCAGTACCGGCACCACCAGGCCGTTCGGAGTGTCAGCCGCAAAACCGATGTGAAAGTACTGCTTGTAGACGAGCTGGTCGCCGTCCAGGCTGGCGTTGAAGTCGGGGTATTTCTTGAGGCCCGCCACCACCGCCTTGATCACGAAGGCCAGCATGGTCACCTTGACGCCGGATTTTTCGTTCTCCTTGTTGGTGGACACGCGGAAGGCTTCCAGCTCGGTGATGTCGGCCTCGTCGTTGTTGGTGACGTGGGGGATCATCACCCAGTTTCGGTGCAGATTGGCGCCGCTGATTTTCTTGATGCGCGAGAGGTCCTTGCGTTCGACCGGGCCGAACTTGGCGAAGTCGACCTTGGGCCAAGGCAGCAGGCCGAGCGCAGCGCCAGAGTCGCCGCCCGCCGCAGGCGCCTTGGCCGCCTGGGCCCGGGTTTGCGTCGCGCCGGCCATGACCGCCTTGGTGAAACCCTGCACATCGGCTTCGGTGATGCGGCCCTTGGGGCCGCTGCCCTTGACCTCTTCCAGGGGCACGCCCAGTTCGCGTGCGAACTTGCGCACCGAGGGGGAAGCGTGCGGCAGGCCAACGGGGGCTGCGGTCGGGTTGTGCGCCGGCGCGGCTACCGCCGGCGCCGGTGTTGCCGAAGGCGCGACGGGTGCGGGGGCTGGTGCAGACGCCGCAGACGCCGCAGACGCCACCGCGGGCGCGGCTACCGCC
>PHCI01000018.1 GCA_002842205.1 Betaproteobacteria bacterium HGW-Betaproteobacteria-3
TCGCCGCGCCGACCCTCTTCACCCGCCAGATACCGCCACCAACGCCGGCCCCCGCAACTTCGCGCGTGGTGGCGAGCCCGCCTGTGCCTCGCCCCGTGCCCCCCACGGTGCCGGTCGCCCGTGCGCCAGACCGCCGCCCACCGCAGGCTGGCGCCAAGGCCACCGCCGCGCGCGCGGCGGTCGACTGGCCCTCTGGCGCATTTTATGAACAAAATGTGGCACAAGCCCCCGTCGAACATGAACACTTTGCTTCAAACAAGATAGCAAAAGACATCGGCATCGATCCCCCTCAGGGCCGTGAAGTGCCCTTGCCGTCGGTGCAAGCTGCCGCGCCCGAGGCCTCGTCCCCGGTCGGGGCGCCCGATGTGCCGGTGCAGTTGCCCGCGCCGATGCGGCTCCAATACGACGTGACCGGCTCGGCCCGCGGCCTGCGCTACAGCGCCGACGCCGAACTGCTGTTCCGCCACGACGCCAGCCAATACGAAGCCCGGCTGGCGTTGCGCAGTGTGCTGGGCACGCGCGTGCAAACCAGCGCCGGGCGCATCGGCCCGGCGGGTCTGGCGCCCACGCGGTTTTCCAGCCAATGGCGGGGCGAACAGGCCGCCCATTTCGACCCGGTGCGAGGCCGCATCACCTTCAGCGCCAACACCCCGGACGCGCCCTTGCTGGCGGGCGCGCAGGACCGGCTCAGCGTGCTGATCCAGCTGGGCGCGCAACTGGCGGCGGCGCCCGCGCGCTATCCCGAAGGCAGCCCGTTCGAAGTGCAAACCGCTGGCCCGCGCGACGCGGAAGTCTGGACGTTCACGCTGGACGCCACCGAAACCCTGACCCTGCCCGCCGGGCCTTTCGAGACCGTGAAACTGAGCCGCGCCCCGCGCCGCGAATACGACCAGCGCGTCGAAGCCTGGTTGGCACCGTCGCTGGGCCACCTGCCCGTTCGCATCCGCGTCACCCAGGCCAACGGGGACTTTGTGGACCAGCAGCTGCGCGCCAGTGTTGCGCCCTAACGCCATGGCACAGAAAAATGAAACCCAAAGTGCCAAAAAAGTCGGGGAATCCCTGGCATTCTTGAACTTGGCGCCATCGTTGCTATCTGAGAAGGACTACAACCAGACATTCGTTGCAAAAGGCGCTCAACATGCACATGCTTTATGACTCCGAGTCGTTCGCCGTGGTGCGGATGCAGGCCAACGCCGTGGCCGAGGGCGACGCCGCACCCGTCACGCCCATGCTCGAGCGCAACGGCTTCGAAATCGTGGACAAACGCTCCGGCAAAGAGGTCTACCTCGACGGCTCCTGGGCCGAGTTCTTCCAGCAGCAGATCACCGCCTGGCAGCACACCACGCCCACCCAGGAAGAAGTCGAAGACACGCTGGGCCAGTACGCCGAACTGGCCCAGAACCCGGTGCTGATGCACTGATGCCGCTGCGACCGTCTCCTACGGTTTGGCCTTCCCCTTCCCCTTCCAGTGGTACAGCGGCTCCACCAGCAGCAGCACCGCCACCAGCCGGCACACCTGAAACGCCGTCACCACCGGCACGCCGAGCTGCAGCACCTTGGCGGTGATCGCCATTTCGGCAATCCCTCCGGGTGAGGTGCCGAGAATCAGGGTGGCCGCGTGAATCCCGGTGGCCCAGGCCAGCAGCGCGGCAAAACCCGCGCACAGCACCAGCATCACCGCGGTGCCCAGCGCCACCGACGCCAGCCAGCGCGGTGCCGTGTGCACGAACCCGGCCGTGAAGCGCACCCCCAGGCTCACGCCAATGACCAGTTGCGCCGCGTTGGACAGCCATTGGGGCAGGGCCGACAGCGTGACGCTGGCCATGGTCAGCGCCATGGCCACCCCCAAAGCCCCCATGAACCACGGGTTGGCGCGCCCCAACCACCGCATGCCCCAGGCGCCGGCGCCGGTCAGCAGCGCCAGCAGGGCAAACCCGGCCAGATGCACCTCGCGCGGGCCGGGCGGCGTGAGGTCGATGCCGGTCTGCCCGCCAAACTGCATGCCAAAGGGGATCACCAGCGTCACGATCAGCAGCCGCAGGCTGTGGGCGGCGGCCACCAGGTCGGTGCGCGCGCCTTCGCGCTCGGCCAGCAAGGTCATTTCGGACGCGCCGCCGATGCCTCCCGCGAAATACGTGGTGGCGCGCACGGCACCGGCTGACACGCCAGGCAGGTGCGATGCATGCACGCGCTGCAACCACAACCCGAACAGCACCCCCAGGGCCAGCGCCCAGGCAATGGCCAATGCGATGGCCCACCACAGGCCCGCCACCAGCGCCGTCACCTGGGGCGTGAAATACAGCCCGAGCGCGGTACCGATGGTCCATTGCCCGAGGTTGCGCAATGGCCCGGCACTCTGCGTGGGCGCGCCCAGCATCGAAGCCACGGCCGTGGCGAGCAGCGGGCCGATCATCCATGGCAGAGGCGTTTTGAGCCAGACACAAAATTCAGCGGCCACCAGGGCCAGCCCCAGTGTCAGGGCAACGCGCAGCGCCGCGCGCAGGGAGAAATTCAGGAGCATGGGTCAGGATTTGTCAGTGCGCTTAGTATCGCCGGATGGACCGTCGCACTGCCGTCGCCTTTTGGCTCATCCCCCTCGGGCTGCTCGCCGCCTGTGCCCACGTGGCCCCCACCGTGCCCCCCACGCCGCCCGAAGCCATGGCCCGGATCGCTGCGCTGTTGCCAGCCGACGCCCTGTTGATCGGCGAGCAGCACGACGCACCCGAACACCAGCGCGTCCATCAGGACGTCGTGGTCTGGCTGGCCGGACGTGACACGCTGGCCGCCGTCGCGCTGGAGATGGCCGACGCCGGCACCAGCACGGCGGGCCTGCCCCGCGACGCCACCGAGGTGCAAGTGCAAGCCGCCCTGCACTGGGCCACGCCCGCCTGGCCCTGGGCGCCTTACGCACCCGCCGTGATGGCTGCCGTGCGCGCCGGGGTGCCGGTGCTGGGGGCCAATCTGCCCCGCAGCGAGATGCGGAACGCTATGCAAAACATAGCTATTGAAGACCATCTGACGGGGGATAACCTGCGAAAACAACAAGAAAACATTCGCCACGGGCATTGCGGGCAATTGCCCGAAAGCCAGATCGCCCCCATGACCCGCATCCAGCTGGCACGCGACCAACGCATGGCGCAAACGGTGGTGCGGGCGCGCCAGCCGGGTAAAACCGTGGTGCTGCTGGCAGGCGGCGGCCATGTGCGGCGCGATCTCGGCGTGCCGGTGTTCCTGCCGCCAACGCTGGTGGCGCGCGTGGTGGCGCTGCAGGCCGGTGCGCAAGGCCACGACCCCATCGGTGCAGGTGCCGACCTTTCGCTGCAAACCGCCGCCGTGCCGCCCAAGGACTATTGCGCGTCGCTGCGCAAGGCCGGGTGACGCAACGCCTTCACCGGGCCCGCCGGGCGGTGCTCATACGGTTTTGCATTCAAGCGTAGAACAAGGCGGGAGCCGCAGACCCTGCTGTAGCACGGCAAGGCGAACCAACGCGGTGATACGTTTGAAGGCGAAACCGTATCAACCCCTGACGCCGCGTCGGCGCATCATGTCGGCGCTCATGGCCTGGAGCGCCGCGTCGGTCAGCATGGCCTTTGCAACCGGGTAGGCGGTTTCGTCTTCATGCACCAGGTGCTGTTGGTACAGGTCGGCAAAGCGGTCCAGCGCCGCGGTTGGCCCGGCCTGCAACGGCTGCCAGGCCGACGGCTCGCATTCGGCCACCGCGTTCAGCGTCTGCCGCGCTTCGGTCCACGCCAGCGCCATCTGCCGGTGGTCGTGCTGCAAACGCAGCACCAGCGCGCGCACCGCCGGGTCGCCCCCGGCCAGCAAGGGGGGAAAGACGTGCAGCTCCTCGTCTTCATGGTGCAGCGGCGCGGCCAGGTCAAAGTAGCGCATCACGTCGCGAGCGGCCTGGCGGGCCGCGTCATCACAGCCCGTGTCGCGCAAGTGCTGCTGCAGCCGTGCGAGCAGGCCCAGCATGCGCGTGACGCGCTCGTGGCACGCCGCCAGCATCTCGAAGGGTTGCTCCAGGCCGACGGCCGGTGCGCGCACGCCGGGCAGCTCGATGCCACGGGTCACGGCGGGCGGTCTCACGCGATCGGCGGTCATGTCAACCGAACCGCAACGGCACCCCGTCGCGGTCGAACGGGATGAACGCTTCATGCGCGCCGCGCTGGATCGCCTCCACCATGCGTTGCAGGGGCGCTTCGGCATCGGCGCTGCTGGGGGCCTGCCCCGCGTTGCCGACCAGCGCGGCCACGAAGACCATGCGCCAGTCCTGCCCCAGCAGGCTCGACTCGGCCACCAGCGCGCTGAAGCTCTGCAACTCGGTCAGGGCCTTGTCCACACACATCAGCGGCACGATGGCGCCGCCCTCACCGGCCTCGAACCCCGCACGTTGCGCCGGGGTGGCGTCGTCGGGCAGCTCGATACCCGAGAACACGAACAGCAGCCGCTGCGGTTCGGGTTGGGCGCGGGCCGCCTGCAACAGATCCTGGAAACTTGAGATATGCATGAACGGCCTTTCACGGCGAAGCGTCTGCATCGGGCAGACGGGACACAAAATCGGACGGGGCCGGTCGCAGGCGCGCCGGTTTGCGGGTGAGCACGCTGCCCACGCTGATGAAGCACAGCGCCACTTCGGCCGCGTTCAGCCCGAACAGCGCGCGCAGCCCCGCGGAGCGGAGCGCCTTGCCGCTGGTCAGCGCCGAGCCAAACCCGAGCGCCGTCGCCATGAGCAGCAGGTTCTGGATGGCACAGCCCGCCGACACCGTGCGCTCATGCAGGTCGATGGCCGGGTCACCACACTGCGCGTCCACCACCGCCAGCAGCAGCAGCGGCGCACGATGGGCTTTTTCGCGCGCCTGCTCCACCTGCGTGGCGGTGGCGGCCGGATCGCGCTCCAGCAGCGCGGCACCAAACACTTCGGCCAGCCGCGTGCGCGCCGACTGCGGCACCACGACAAAACGCCAGGGCAACAGCCGCCCGTGGTCGGGGGCGCTGGCGGCGGCCTGGAGCAACAGGGCCAGCTGCCCGTCGTCCGGTCCGGGTGCCACCAGGTGTTTGGGCAGGATGGTCTGGCGTGACTGCATCAGCGTCACCGCCAGCGTGACCAGTTCGTCACCCGCCGGGGGTGCGTCAGCCGCGGCCAGACCGTCCGACCGGGTTTGATCTGTCGAACAGATTTTCACGGCCAGCCGCTCCTGCTTATCCCGGTCGGCCGTCGGCACGCAGGCGTCCATACCACCCCCCCAGACGCACGGCCCATGTGGTCATGAGCCCACCCCACAGCAAGGCCGTCAACAACAGCAACGCACCGGCATACGACGGCAGCGCCGCGGCGGCGATGCGCAGCACCACGGCCCCCTGCAGCAGCCAGAACAGCGACCAGGCGATGCCGTCGGCCACCAGGGCACGCCCGCTGTGGCCGCACGACACGCGCGTGACCATGGCGAGCATCAGCGACGCCAGACATCCCATGGTGAGTGCATGCAGCGAACCCAGCGCCAGCACCGGGGCACCGCGCCACAGGCCCAGCCATTGCGCCGCACCGCCCAGCGTGAAAGCCAGACCGAGCCAGACAAAGCCAATGTGCAACATGGCCAGCAGGCGATTGCGCAGGCTTTGTACCAGCCCCCAGGTCCAGGCGAGCCACAGCAAAACCATGCCCGCGGCCAGCTCGAAAATGCCGCGCACGAGCGCCCACACGTTCGCAGCAGAACCCTGGAGCGGACCGCCCAGCTCAACCCAGACCGCCAGCACCTCCATGGCCGCAGCACCCAGCATCAGCCACAGCACCCAGAACGGCCGCCAGGCCGTGATGAACGGCAGGGCGCTCGAGGTGAAGAACGGGATCATGCGGTGCGCCACCGAAACGTACACCACGACCACAAAGCCCCACAGCCCCGTGAGCACCGACGCACGCGCCACGGCCGGCGCGTCCCACAGCAGACCGCCCACCAGTCCGGCCAGACTCAGGCAGCCCACGAGGCACGCCATGCCGATGGTCAGCGCGTGCAGCCGGTCTTCTGCCTCGCTGAGTCGGATGAGCCGCCAGAACCGCCACGTCACCCACGACAACCCCGCCCACGCCATCAGCACCCCGGCCACGGCCAATGGCGCCGCCAGATGCCCGCCCGCCACCCACACCAGCCACCCGGTGGCCTGCAGCAGCAGCGGCACCTGGAGCTGGTGCGCCTCCAGCGCCTGCACCCCCAGCCACTTGGGCCCGGCCGTGAAAAGGAAGCCCGAGAAAAACAGCGGAATGAACCCGAACGTCATGACCGCCGCGTGCACCAGCGAGGGCGACACGGCATAGGGCAACACCAGCAGGGCGTTCATCCGGCTGAACTGCACCAGGGCCCACCAGCCGCCCGCACTTGCCAGCACCACCATGGCCAGAAAGAAGCCCAGGCGGTGCGGTGCCAGCAACAGGTGGCGAACGCGCCAGTGCCGGTCGGGTCCGCTGGGGGGGGTCACCGAAGCTTGACCCGCCCCGCCAGGCCGCGGGATCGCCCGCCGTTCGTTCATCCGCACGTCCCGAGATGGCCGCACTGGGTGCAGTAGTCGCAACCGTCCTTGCGAATCACCGCGTGGGCGCCGCATTCGCTGCACTTCTTCCCCGCCATCACGGGGGGCATGGGAATGCCCGCGGTGTCGGGGGGTTGCTGCACGGCCGCCGGGCTTGCCGGGGCCGCCGCGCGCCGCGCCAGAATGTTCTGGATCGCGTAGGCAATGGCCGCGACTTCGGAGTCATGCCACATCGGCACGTGCGTGCCATCGGCCTTGCGGTGAGTGCCCAGCCGCACCGGGCCACGGTCCCACGCGACCTTGCGCATGTCGCTCAGGGCCCGCTCCAGAAATCCGCCCCGCGCGGCCAGTGACAGCATGCGCATGCTGGACGTGATCCACTGTTGCGACTCGCCGCTCTGGCCGACCGGCATGAAAAACTCGATGGCACGGTCCACCGTGGCCGCTCCATCGGCCCCCGGCACCGGGAGGAACGACACCACGATGTAGAGCGTCTTGTGCCCCTCCTGCGTCCAGTACTCGACCTTCTCTGCCACCGCCGACAGTGCGCCCTTGGGACGGCTTTCAATCACGGTGCGCATCGGGTCGGCCGGCACGGCTGCCGCGGGACTGGCGTTGCTGGCGGTTGCGGTCCCGGTTTCGAGCACGGCCCCCAGAATGCTGTTGGGCCGGTAGGTCGCCAGGCCCTTCAGTCCAGCCTGCCAGGCCTGCTGGTACAAGCCCCTGAAATCGTCATACGGGCAGTCGGCCGGCACGTTCACGGTTTTGGAGATGGCCGTGTCCACGTAGGGTTGCACGGCTTCCATCATGGCGATGTGGTTGGCCGCCGACATGTCGAGTGCCGACACGAAATAGTCGGGCAATGCGTTCACGTCCCCGCCCAGTTCCCGATAAAGGCGCCAGGCATGGTCTTCCACCGCGTATTCGGTGGTGCTGCCATCGGACTCGCGCTTCTTGCGCCGGTACACCCACGAGAACGCCGGCTCGATGCCGTTGGACGCGTTGTCGGCAAAAGCCAGGCTCACCGTGCCGGTCGGCGCAATCGACAGCAAATGGCTGTTGCGGATGCCGTGGGCCCGGATGGCCTGCTGCAACGCATCGGGCAGGCGGCTGGCAAAGGTGCCCGCCGCCAGATAGCCGTCGGCGTCGAACTTGGGGAAAGGCCCCTTCTCCTGCGCCAGGGCGACAGACGCGGCATAGGCGGCGTCGCGCATGTGCGCGGCAATGCGGGCGGCCATTGCCCGGCCCTGTGGCGTGTCATAACGCAGGCACAGCATGGTCAGGGCGTTGCCCATACCGGTGAAGCCCACGCCAATGCGCCGTTTGGCGGCCGCTTCGGCCTGTTGCTGCGGCAGCGGCCAGAAGGTGACGTCCAGCACGTTGTCGAGGGCGCGCACCTGCGTGGCCACCGACCGTCCGAAAGCGTCGAAGTCAAACGTCGGCTCGCCCTGAAAGCCAAACGGATGTCGCACAAACCGCGTGAGGATGACCGGCCCGAGGTCACAGCAGCCGTAGGGTGGCAGGGGTTGCTCGCCGCAGTTGTGCACCATCAGACCGTTGGCGTCGAAGGCATGCACATCGGCTACCGTGACGTCGTAAACGTCTTCCTGCCCCTCTTCGGAAACAGACTCGACCGTGGCAACAAAGCGCTCGCGGTTGATACGGCGCCCGTACGCCGCGAGTGCCTGTTCGAGCCGGGCGGCTTTGTCGGTGTCTGAAAATCCGATCCGTTCGGCAAACAGTGGCAGGTTGTCGCGGGCAATGACCAGCTCATGCTGCGCCCGGGTGTCATACAGCTTCAGGCTGCCACGCCCGTCCGGCAGAGCCCGCGCCTTTGCCTCGCGCCGCTCGGTGTAGATGGTGCCCACCACGCCCAGGCGCAGCAACATGCGCTGCACCGTTTGCAGCAGCGCCAGATCACTCTGCGCCAGCCGCACGCTCACGCCTTTTTCCTGCGACCCCTGCACCGAACCATCGGTGTCGAACAAGCCGCGCAACAGCCCCACCGAAAAATCCGACGACTGCCGCTCCATGGCGTGTGTAATGGTTTTATGGTCCGGGCGCATGCCCAGTTCATGCGCCAGGTGCCAGACGGCCGCCGAACTCAACCGGCACTCACCCCGTCCCGCCAAAGGCCGCTGGAAGCCCTTGAAATCGGCGCGATGAGGCAGGCTGAGAGCGGCGTTTTCAGCGGCCTGCATCACGCCCGCAACCCCGCCGGTGACCAGCGATGACGCGACAGCCCCAGCGCCCTGCGCCACCTGCCTGAGTTCAGGGGCCCAGACCGAAATCACGGCCTTGTCGCTCTTGAGCGTGCCATCGGCAGTCAGCAGGCCCAACAGGTAGCCCTGCTCGAAGGTGCCCGCGCCATCCCACCCGTCCACCGCACGATGGTCGTGCAGGAGAATTTCGTCCCCCGGCTGCAAAAGCCCGGCTTCGGTCCATCCGGATTCGATCAGGTAGCGTGTTTTCCGTGTCACCCGCCGCACCCGGTGGTCCGCCGTCAGACGCAGGGCATGCCCTTCACGTGTTTGCAAGGCGAAGACGGTTTTATGTCCGGTCTTGAAAAAACCCTCGCTCTGCACGGGATAGGCCTGGCCATTGACCACCGCCATGAAACGCCGCCCCACGAGATCGGCCACCTGGGCAGGGCCGTCGGCCGTCATGACCCAGGTGTCGGCGGTCACGCAGGGATTGGTCGCCGCGATCGCCTCGCAATAACGCAGGTTGTTGTCCCGGTTGATGTGGTCCAGAAACAGGATGCCGGGCTCGGCAAAGTCGAAGGCCGAGCGCATGACGGTGTCCCACAGTTCGCGCGCTGCCATGGTTTGATAGACCCACAGCCCGTCCGCGCGCTGGAAAGCACCCTGCGCCAGCAACGCCGCACCGGGTTTGGCGCGGTGCACCAGCTCCCAGGGTTGGTCGTCGGCCAGTGCCTGCATGAAGGCGTCGGGTACCCCCACCGAAACGTTGAAGTTGTTCCAGCGCCCGGGCGTGCGCTTGGCCGTGATGAAATCCATCACATCGGGATGGTCCATGCGCAGCACGCCCATCTGCGCACCACGCCGGGCGCCCGCGCTTTCCACGGTGGAACAGGACTGGTCAAACACATTGATGTAGCTGCACGGCCCCGACGCCATGGACGCCGTGGCCTTGACTTCGGCGCCGCGGGGCCGGATGCGCGAAAAGTCATACCCCACGCCGCCACCGCGCCGCATGGTTTCGGCCGCCTCGCGCAGGGCTTCGTAAATGCCGGGATAGCCCTCGTCGTCCACGCCCTGGATGCAATCCCCCACAGGCTGCACAAAGCAGTTGATCAGCGTGGCCTGGATGGTCGTTCCCGCCGCGCTCATGATGCGCCCCGCACCGATGGCGCCCGCGTGCAGGTTTTCCAGAAACAGGGCCTCACAGGCTGCCCGCCCGGCCTCGGGTTCGACCGAGGCCAGTGCGCGTGCCACGCGACGGAACAAGTCCTCCACGCCGCTTTCGCCGGGTTTGAGGTATTTTTCCCGCAGCACGTCGTGGCTGATGGGTTGTGTGGCAGTGATGTCCTGCGGTTGGCCGAAATGATCGCGCTTCATGTCCCGCATTCCTCAGATCAAGGCCGCCGGGCGAACGCCGCCCAGCAGCCACTGCATCAATTCTTGCACCGAACGGATCTGATCGCCAAACGGCAGGCGTCCGGCACCACGGAAGAAGAGGCCTTTGTCCGCATGGCCCTCCAGGGCATGGCCCAGCTGCTGATCGATGCAGAATTGCCCCATTGCGGCCTCACCGTCGCGCAGTCCACAATGCGCCAGGCAGTCAAACGACATGTTGCACTTGGCCTTGACGTGCGCAACGGCCTTGAGCTTGGGTTCCACCCGCAGGTATTTGGCCAGCCACGGCGTGCGCACGGCCCGCGCGGGCAGTCCGGCCACGCTCACGAACTCCACCACATCTTCGGGCCGGGCTTCGGCCAGGACACGCTTGAACGCCGGATCCGCATCGCACTCTTTTGTCACCGCAAACGCGGTTCCCAACTGCACGGCGGCCGCGCCCAGGGCTTGCAGGCGCAGGATGTCCTCGCGACAGCGGATGCCGCCGGCAACGATCAGCGGGATGTCGCGCTCGATCCCGGCCGACTTGAAGAACGCCTGCACCTGCGGGATCACCACGTCAAAATCAAATCGCGGGTCGTTCAGGTCGGCCACTTTGGCAGCGCCCAGATGCCCGCCCGCCAGACGCGGATGCTCGATGACGATGGCGTCGGGCAAACGGCCCTTTTTCTCCCACTTGCGGACCAGCAGTTGCACGCCGCGCGCATCCGACAGGATCGGAATCAGCGCGGCCTTGGGGTACTCGCGTGCCAGGTCGGGCAAATCCAGCGGCAGCCCGGCACCCACCACCAGCGCGTCCGCGCCGCTGGCCAGGGCCTGCCGCACCGAAGCCTCGTACGCATTGAGCGCTTTCATCATGTTGACCGCAATCAAGCCATGGCCTTGTGCAATGCCGCGCGCGCGCTGGATCTCGCGGTCCAGCGCCTCCAGGTTGGCAGCGTCAATCCGGGCCCGCGCATCCGGCTCCTTGTTCAGGTGCTGGGTGCGGGCCATGAGGTCGGGGTGCAGGCGCCGCAGGTCCACGGACGAGATCGTGCCGACGCCCCCCAGGCGCGCCACGCTGCCGGCCAGGCCTCCGGCCGAGACGCCAACGCCCATGCCCCCCTGCACCACCGGCACGAGCGCTTTGCCCGCCAGTTTCCAGGGGTGCAGGCCCGAGCCGCTCGCGAGGCGGGCCAGTTGATCGGTCACGTCGGCATCAGTCGGTGAGAATTTGTCCATCGTGCTCCACATAAGGTTGGTACGGGCCCGTGCCGCTGTTGGAGGCTATCGAAGCCGGGACGAAGCCGCCTTGTTGTGCATCAAAAACATGGATTTCTCCGTCTTCAATCACGTAATGCCATCCGTGCAGCGTCATGTGCCCCGCTTCGACGGCGCGCCGGACCATGGGGTAGGCCATCAGGCGCTCCAGTTGCAGCACCACGGCACGCTGCTCGGTGCGGCGCAGGGCCTCGGGGGTGATTTGCACGGGCAGCAGGGCTTCACTGGCCAGCTTGAGCCACGCGGTCAGGGCCACCGCTTCGGCGGGTGCCCCGTCGTAAGCCGCCCGGATGGCGCCGCAGTGGCTGTGACCGCACACGATGATGCGCTCCACGTGCAGGTTCAGGACGGCGAATTCAATGGCGGCGGTGGTTCCGTGCAGTCCGTGTGAACCATCGTGGGGCGGGATGAACGCCCCGACGTTTCGGACAATGAACAGTTCTCCCGGCCCAGCCCCGGTCAACAGGTACGGCACCAGGCGCGAGTCCGAGCACCCGATGAACAGGGTTTTCGGATGCTGCCCCTGCACCACGAGATCCTGAAAGCGCTGCTGGTGCAGCGGGAAATAGTCGGAATGGAATCGGCGCAGGCGCGACAGCAGCTCGTCGGCGTCGGCCCCGGGAACGGTCATTGCACCAGAGGCGAATCGGCCCCCTCCAGTACCAGTCCCTCGACCTGCGCTTCGCCCACCAGCAAGCTCATGTACTGGTACATGGCACGTGCCCGCGACTGCATCGTCAACTGGGCCGCGATGCGCTCGCGCACGGTCGCATACGGCACCTGCTTGCCCTGGCGGCGTCCGAGCACCTCGATGATGTGAAACCCGAAGCGCGTGTGGATCAGTCTCGGGTGCACGCCCATGCCCCAGTTGGAGTGTTTCTGGAGAAACAGCTCGTTGGCCAGTTCGGGCGCGCAGTCGTCCGGACCGATCCAGCCGAGATCGCCTCCTTGCGCGCCGGTTGGGCAGTTCGACAGCTCTGCAGCCAGTCTGGAAAATTGATCGGCCGGCGCATCCTTTCGCAACAGCTCCATCAACGCCTTTTCGGCGTGAACCGTCAAGGCATGGACATTCACGCCCGGCGTCACGGCAAACAGGATGTGCTTCACATGCATGGCCTGACCGACGACGAACTGCGCCGGGTGGGCGTCGTAATACCGTTGACCCTCTTCGTCGGTGGGCTGGGGAACCACCACCGCCTGCTCCACCATGGCCTCGATCACCTTGCGCTGCGCCTCACCAAGTTCTGGCGCTTCCAGCCCTTTGTGGCGGGGGAGCAATCCGGCTTTGACAGCCTGCTGGCGCAACAGCTCGGCATGCGCCCGTTCACGCAACACCTCCGGCGCCGGGCGCTGACCGGGTGGATGCAACGCGATCCCGTTGATGCTGGCCACCGCATTGACGGCTTCGCGGTCCGCTCCGGCGCATTGACAGGTGCTGCTGCCGCAACCGGTGACTGTGGATGTCTGGGCGTTCATGAAAGGCTCCTTGCGGGTCAGACGGAATGGCTGTCGCGACCGATCGGTCCGCGCGACGCGACCCCCAGACGGCGACTGCGAACAATCTGGTAGGGGCGAATCAGGTAGGCCACCGCACCAAATCCGCTCCAGACGTGGACCAGACGGGTGAACGGGAAAATCAGGAAGATCGACATGCCCAGAAACATGTGTGCCTTGAAGATCCAGCTGGCGCCGGCCAGCAGCTCGGGGGCTCCGGTGCGGAACGTGACGATGCGTTGCGCCCACTCGGCCAACAGCAGCATCATGCTCCCATCGAGGTGTTGGGCCGACAGCGGAATGGTGGCCAGGCCCAGCAGCAATTGCAGCCACAGCAGCCACAGCAAAACGATGTCGCCGGTCTTCGAGTTCTGTCGGATGCGCGGATCCGACAGGCGGCGGTGCAGCAGGATCGACACCCCGACGAAGCCGAGCACGCCAAAAGCCCCGCCCGAAATCATGGCCAGCAACTGCTTGGCCCCTGCCGTCATGAAGGGCTCGTAGACAAAATGCGGTGTCAGCATGCCAACGCTGTGCCCGAAGAACAGGAACAGCACGCCCACATGGAACAGATTGCTGCCCCATCGCAACTGACCCGCACGAAGCAACTGGGACGAATCACTTTTCCAGGTGTACTGGTCGCGGTCAAACCGGATCAGGCTGCCCAGCAAAAACACCGTCAGGCAAATGTACGGGTAGTAACCAAAAAGCAGGTGGTCGAGGTAGTTCATGCGATGACTCCCGGCTGAGGGGCGTTCTTGCGGACAATGTGTATGGGCTGCGGATCGCCCGGCCGGGCCTGTCCGCGGGTGCTGCAACCGTCAAACACCACCGGCTCGGCCCAGCTTTCGTCCATGGGTTCGTCGGCCTCGATCGGCACCGCCTGCACTTTCTGGCCGGACAGTTCCAGCACGGCCGCCACAGCGGCGGCATACGGGCTGCCGCGCTGCAGCAGTGCGCTGAAGATGGCCGTCAGGATGTGCGCCATCTCGCCCAGAAACTCCCGGGCCAGCGCAGGCGGCTGGGTCGAGGCAAACTCCAGCACCACGCAGAGGTGGTCTGGCAGTTCGTCGGGGGCCAGCAGCAAGCCGGCCTTGTCGTATGTCTGCACCAGGTCCACCATGGCCGGGCCGCGGTCACGCGAGTCACCATGCACATGCTCGAACAGGTGCAGCGAGGTCGCGCGCCCCCGGTCAAAGGTTTCCACGTACCGCGCCTCGACCTCCATCGGATCCAGCCGGAGCAACTCCGAAGCCAGGGCGTGCAATTCTGCACGCCGGGTGGCCGGCACGATGTCTTCGGTGTCGATGGCCTCCAGCAGCCGCGGCAGTTGGGCGCGCAGATCCTGGTTGGGGTAACCCAGCATCAGGGCCAGTGCACGAAGGGAATATCGGTTGTCTTTCATGAGCGTCTCCTACGGTCACAGCGTCGATTGAATGGGGATGGTGCGGCGCTTGGTTCCGCCAAAGAGGCTGGTCTCCGACGCACCGTCCGAACACCCATTGCCAAAAGAGAAGCCGCACCCGCCGCGCAGGTCGAAGGCGTTTTCGGCGTACTCACGGTGCGACGTGGGAATCACGAACCGGTCCTCGTAATTGGCAATCGCCATCACGTGATACATCTCCTCGACCTGCGCCACGGTCAGACCGGCCTGTTCCAGCACCGCAAGGTTTTGCACCTGGTCCACGTGCTTGCCGCGCTGGAAGGCGCGCATCGCCAGCATGCGCTCGAGCGCGCGGATCACCGGCCGGGTTTCGCCGGCGGTCAGCAGGTTGGCCAGGTACTGGACCGGAATGCGCATTGCCGAAATGTCCGGAAGCTCCCCGTTGACACCGATCTGCCCCGCGTTGGACGCCGAGGTGATGGGCGACAGCGGCGGCACGTACCAGACCATGGGCAGCGTGCGGTATTCGGGATGCAGCGGCAACGCCACTTTCCAGTCCACGGCCATCTTGTAGACCGGACTGTTGCGCGCCCCTTCCAGCCAGGACTCCGGAATGCCGTCTTTTCGCGCCTGCGCGATCACCGCCGGGTCATTGGGGTTGAGGAAAATGTCCAGTTGGGCCTGGTAGAGGTCCTTGTCGTTTTCGACACTGGCCGCCTCCTGGATTCGGTCGGCGTCGTACAGCACCACGCCAAGGTAGCGGATACGACCCACACAGGTCTCGCTGCACACCGTGGGCTGGCCGGCTTCAATCCGGGGATAGCAGAAGATGCATTTTTCGGCCTTGCCGCTTTTCCAGTTGTAGTAGATTTTCTTGTAGGGGCAACCGCTGACGCACATGCGCCAGCCGCGGCACTTGTCCTGATCGATCAGCACGATGCCGTCGTCTTCGCGTTTGTAAATCGACCCGGAGGGGCACGACGCCACGCACGCCGGGTTCAGACAATGCTCGCAAAGGCGGGGCAGGTACATCATGAAGGTGTTTTCAAACTGGCCGACCATGTCTTTCTGGACCTGATCGAAGTTCGCCAGATTGGCGTCCTTGCTGCGCTTGGAGAACTCACCGCCGAGGATTTCCTCCCAGTTCGGCCCCCACTCGATCTTCTCCATGCGCTTGCCTGTGATCAGGCTGCGCGGCCTTGCCGTCGGCGCCGCCTTGACCTCGGGTGCCGACTGCAGGTGGTCGTAGTCAAACGTGAACGGCTCGTAATAGTCGTCAATCTGCGGCATGTTGGGGTTGGCAAAGATGCGCATCAGCAGCTTCCACTTGCCCCCCTGGCGGGGCTCGATGGAGCCATCGCTCTTGCGGATCCAGCCGCCCTGCCATTTGTCCTGGTTCTCCCACTCCTTGGGGTAGCCGATGCCAGGCTTGGTTTCGACGTTGTTGAACCAGGCGTACTCCATGCCCGGCCGGCTGGTCCAGACGTTTTTGCAGGTCACCGAGCAGGTGTGGCAACCGATGCATTTGTCCAGGTTCAGCACCATGCCGATTTGCGCGCGAACTTTCATGGTTTTCTCCTCAGATCTGGGTTGTGGCGGGTGCTTCACCATCAAGCCAGTCAATCTTGTTCATCTTGCGCACCACGACGAACTCATCGCGGTTGGTGCCGATGGTTCCGTAGTAGTTGAAGCCGTAGCTGAACTGCGCGTAACCGCCGATCATGTGCGTGGGCTTGGTCACGATGCGGGTCACCGAGTTGTGGATGCCGCCGCGGGTTCCGGTGATTTCGGACCCGGGGGTGTTGATGATCTTTTCCTGGGCGTGGTACATCATCACCATGCCCGGGTTGACCCGCTGGCTCACCACGGCGCGCGCTGCAATCGCACCGTTGGTGTTGAACAGCTCCACCCAGTCGTTGTCCACAATCCCGGCACGTTTGGCGTCATCCTCGCTGAGCCAGATCACCGGGCCGCCGCGATTCAGCGTGAGCATCATCAGGTTGTCCGTGTACGTGGAGTGAATGCCCCACTTCTGGTGTGGCGTGATGAAGTTGAGCGAGATCTCCTTGTGACCATTGGGCTTGCGATCGATCATGTCGCCCACGGTCTTGAGGTCCACCGGCGGGCGGTAACTCGACAGGCCTTCCCCGAACGCCAGCATCCAGGGGTGGTCCAGATAGAAGTGCTGACGCCCGGTCAGCGTGCGCCATGGGATCAGCTCGTGCACGTTGGTGTACCCGGCGTTGTAGGACACCTTTTCGCTTTCCAGACCACTCCAGGTCGGCGAGCTGATGATCTTGCGGGGTTGGGCCTGGATGTCGCGAAAGCGGATTTTTTCGTCTTCGCGGTGCAAGGCGAGGTGGGCGTGCTCACGGCCCGTGATCTTGCTCAGGGCCTCCCAGGCCTTGACCGCCACATGCCCGTTGGTTTCGGGTGCCAGCTGAAGCACCACTTCGCAGGCGTCGATGTCGGTGTTGATATTGGCCATGCCCTGCGTCACGCCCTCGGCCCGGACCGTACCGTTGAGCTCCTTCAGCTGACCGACCTCGGTCTGCGTGTTCCAGCCAATGCCTTTGCCACCGTTGCCGGCTTTTTCCATCAGCGGGCCCAGGGCCGTGAAGCGCTTGTAGACGTTGGGGTAGTCGCGTTCGATCACCTGGATCTGTGGCGCCGTCTTGCCGGGGATCAGCTCGCACTCACCCTTCTTCCACTCCTTGACATCAAACGGTTGCGCCAGTTCAGCCGGCGTGTCGTGCATCAGGGGGGTCAGGACAAGTTCTTTTTCCACCCCCAGATGACCTACACAGACCTCGCTGTAGGCCTTGGCAAAGCCCTTGTAGATCTCCCAGTCGCTGCGGCTTTGCCAGGCCGGGTCCACTGCCGTGGAAAGCGGATGGATGAACGGATGCATGTCACTGGTGTTGAGATCGTTTTTCTCGTACCAGGTGGCGGTGGGCAACACGATGTCGGAGTAAAGGCAGGTGGTGCTCATGCGGAAGTCCAGCGTGACCAGCAGGTCCAGCTTGCCCTCGGGGGCATGGTCATGCCATTGCACTTCGCGGGGCTTGGCTTCCTCTGCCCCCAGGTCCTTGCCCTGCACGCCATGGGTCGTGCCAAGCAGATGCTTGAGGAAATATTCGTGGCCCTTGCCGCTGGACCCCAGCAGGTTGGAGCGCCACACAAACAGGTTGCGCGGCCAGTTGTCCGGGTGGTCCGGGTCTTCGCAGCTCATTTTGAGGCTACCGTCCTTGAGCGACCGGACGGCGTAGTCCTTCGGGTCAAGCCCCTGGGCCTGTGCATCACGCACCACCTGCATCGGATTGGTCTGCAGCTGCGGCGCGCTGGGCAGCCACCCCATGCGCTCTGCGCGCACGTTGTAGTCGATCAGACTGCCACCAAAGGCCGCCTTGTCGGCCAGCGGCGACAGGATTTCGTCCACCCCCAGTTTTTCATAGCGCCACTGGTCGGTATGGGCGTAGAAGAAGCTGGTGCTGTTCATCTGCCGCGGCGGTCGCGCCCAGTCCAGCGCAAAGGCCAGTGCCGTCCAGCCGGTCTGCGGCCGCAACTTTTCCTGGCCCACGTAGTGGGCCCAGCCGCCCCCGCTCTGGCCAATGCAACCGCACATCATCAGCATGTTGATGATGCCGCGATAGTTCATGTCGCTGTGGTACCAGTGGTTCATGGCCGCGCCAATGATCACCATGGACTTGCCCTGGGTCTTGTTGGCGTTGTCGGCGAACTGCCGCGCCACGGCGATCACCTGGTCGCGCTTGACCCCCGTGATCTTCTCCTGCCATGCCGGGGTGTAGGGCGTGTCGTCGTCGTAGCTGGCGGCCGCATTTTCATCGGGCAGTCCGCGGGCCACGCCGTAATTGGCCACCGTCAGGTCGAACACGGTGGCGACCAGCGCGTAGCGTTCGTCGCCGGCCTTGCCCAGCTTGATGCGACGCACCGGAACCTTGCGCACCAGAATGTCGCCCGGCGCTTCTTCCTGCTTGTTGGCACTGAAGTTGGGCGTGTCGATTCCGCCGAAATAGGGAAACCCCACGTCACCCACGGTGTAGCCGGGCTCGTCACCCTCCATCAGGCTGAGCTTGAGCTTGACCGTGCTGTCGTTGCGCGCCTCACGGTCCTCCAGATTCCATTTGCCGACATCTGCCCGACCTTCGGCGCCCCAACGGAAACCGATCGAGCCATTGGGCAGGACGATCTTGTCGTTTTCATCCAGCGCCACCGTCTTCCACTCGGGGTTGTTGGCCTGCCCGAGCTTGCCATTGAAATCGCTGGCGCGCAGGTAGCGGCCCGGCACCAGCATCTTGCGCCCATCGGGCAGGGTGCGCTCTTCGAGCTGCACCAGATTCGGCATGTCGGTATAGCGACGCACGTAGTTGTCAAAGTAGCTGCTGCGCCCGTTCACCCCTTCGCCGAAATAGAACTCCTTGAGGATCACATGGCCCATCGCCATCGCCACGGCCGCGTCGGTGCCCTGTTTGGGGTGCATCCACAGATCGGCCAGCTTGCTGATCTCGGCATAGTCGGGCGTGATCGCCACGGTTTTGGCGCCCTTGTAGCGCACCTCGGTGAAGAAGTGGGCGTCGGGTGTGCGCGTCTGGGGAACGTTGGAACCCCAGGCGATGATGAAGGTGGAGTTGTACCAGTCAGCGGATTCGGGCACGTCGGTCTGTTCGCCCCACACCTGGGGGCTGGCGGGCGGCAGGTCGCAATACCAGTCGTAGAAACTCATGCAGACGCCACCGATCAGCGACAGGTAGCGGCTGCCCGCGGCGTAACTGACCATCGACATGGCCGGGATCGGGGAGAACCCGATCACGCGGTCGGGGCCATACTTTTTGGCGGTGTAGACATTGGCGCTGGCAATGAGCTGGTTGACCTCGTCCCAGGTGCTGCGCACAAAACCGCCCAGACCGCGCTGCTTCTGCCATTCGCGCCGGGCCTCGGTGTTCTCCACCAGACTGGCCCAGGCGTCGACCGGACTCCTGGCCACGGCCAGCGCCGCGCGCCAGTGCTGCAGCAACCGCCCGCGCACCATCGGGTACTTCACCCGGTTGGCGCTGTACAGGTACCAGGAATACGAGGCCCCGCGGGCGCAGCCGCGCGGCTCGTGGTTGGGCAAGTCAGGCCGGGTGCGCGGATAGTCCGTCTGCTGGGTTTCCCACGTGACGATGCCCCCCTTGACGTAAATCTTCCACGAACACGACCCCGTGCAGTTCACGCCATGGGTGCTGCGCACGATCTTGTCGTGCGCCCAGCGGTCGCGGTAAGCGTCTTCCCAGGTACGGTCTTCGCCCGTGGTGACCCCGTGGTCGCCTGAAAATGGCTCCTTCGGATTGGAAAAATGGTTCAGGCGGTCAAGAAAATGGCTCATGGAGATCTCCGGTAACGGTGCGGTTCGTGGTGCGTCAGGGGTTCTTGATTTCGGCGCCGCGACGCAGGTAGAACCACCAGTTGAGAATCAGACACAGGGCATAGAAGATGGCAAACCCGTACATCGCCACTTCCGGCGTTCCGGCCTTGATCTGCTGGCCGATCACCACCGGCGCAATGAACGCGCCGTAGGCGGCAACGGCCGAAGTCCAGCCCAGCACGGGGCCGGCTTGCTGCCGGTCAAAGATCACGCCGATGGTGCGAAAGGTCGAGCCGTTGCCAATGCCGCTGGCCGCAAACAACACCACAAAGAGCACCATGAAAGCCAGGAAATACTGCTCGGGAGCAGCCGACTTGTAGGCCAGGAACATGACATACCCCACGGCCGCGGACGCAAGGACCATGACGGCGGAGATGCACTGCGTCACGATGGAGCCACCGGTCTTGTCCGAAATCCAGCCCCCCACCGGGCGGATCAGTGCCCCGACAAAGGGCCCGATCCAGGCGTACGTCAAGGCGGACGGTGCGTTCGGATTTTTCAGCGTATGGGTCATGACGCCCGCCGCGTCAGGCACGTGCTGGAAGCCGAAGATCACGGTAATGGCCAGCGGCAACGCCATCGAAAATCCGATAAAGGAGCCGAAGGTGACGATGTAGAGCACCGTGAGCGACCAGGTGTGCTTGTCCTTGAAGATCGCAAACTGCTTCTTCACACCTTCCTTCATCTCGCCGAACGCAGCCAGACGCATCACGGCGAGTGCCAGCACGATGTCCAGCGGGATCGCCACCCACATGTTCAGCAGCCCAAGGCCGGTGGGCTTGGGCAGGTAGAGCCAGAGCATGAACATCGTCGGCACGAAAGCGAGCGTGTACAGGTAGGTGATCTTGGCGAAGGCCACGATGGGGTGGCCGGTGTTGGGTGACACCGTCTTGAGGTTGTTCATGCCGAACCAGCACAGGGCGCCCAGCGGCACCAGCGAGAACACCCAGGCAAAGCCGGCGTTCTGGATCCAGGTCGGGGTGCCCGCCGCGATCTTGCCGAAGATCCAGCCACTGTCTTTCGCCAGCGTCATGGACTCACCGCCGAGGGCGCCGAGCAGTGGCAAGGTCATCACCAGCGGGATCACAACCTGCATCGTGGTCACGCCAAAATTGCCGAGCCCGGCGTTGAGCCCCAGCGCAGTGCCCTGCAGCCGCTTGGGGAAGAACGTGCTGATGTTGGACATCGAGCTGGCAAAGTTGCCGCCGCCCACACCCGACCACAGCGCCATCAGCTGGAAGACCCACAGCGGCCATTCCGGATGCTGCAGGGCAATGCCGGTGCCAATGGCGGGCGCCAGCAGCATCGAGGTGGTCAGAAAGATGGTGTTGCGCCCCCCGGCCAGTCGGATCAGGAACGACGCCGGAATGCGCATGGTCGCGCCGGCCAGTCCGGCAATGGCGGTCAGCGTGAACAGTTGCGCCTGGGTAAAGGGGAAACCCAGGTTGAGCATCTGCACCGTGATGATGCCCCACATGCCCCAGACCGCGAAGCCACACAGCAATGCCGGCACGGAGATCCACAGATTGCGGTAGGCGATCTTCTTGCCCGTGGTTTCCCAGAAACTTTCGTCTTCCGGGCGCCAGTCGGCGATGTCTGCGCCCTGGCGCGCGGCGGGAGTCGTTTCCCTCAGGGAGGAACTTGTGTTCATGATGATCCTTGTTGGGTTGGGCGGGCTCAGCCCTTGAAACTGAAACCTTTGGCGTTTTCGCCCATGATGGCGGTGCGCCGTACCTCGGTCCAATACATCCAGATCAGCGAGACCCAGACCACGCCGTACATCAGCATGAAGGCGCTGGAGCGGATGCCGGTGAGATCCATCAAAGCGCCGAACATGATCGGCAGCACGAAGCCCCCCAAGCCACCGGCCAGACCCACGATGCCGCTGATGGTCCCGATGTTGCCGCCGTAGTCGTCGCTGATGTACTTGAAGACGCTGGCCTTGCCAAAGGCCCACGCAATGCCCAGCGTGAACATCAGGGCGGTGAACGCGTAGACGTTCAGGCCAATGTGAAAGGTCGTTGGCCCGTTGGTCGTCAGGATGGTGAAGTCGGTTTGCGGGTAGGACAGCAGAAACAGGCAGATCCAGCTCACCCACATGACCCACCACGTCACGCTGTGCGCGCCGTATTTGTCAGACAACACCCCGCCGAACGCACGCAACACGCCACCGGGCAGAGAAAAACACGCGGCCAGCAACGCGGCGATCCGGATATCGAGCCCGTACTCGCCCACGTAGTACTGCACCATCCAGAGCGACAGCGCCACATAGCCGCCGAACACAATGCTGTAGTACTGGCAATACTTGATGACCTTGGGGTCTTTCAATGCCTTGAGCTGGTCGGTGAACTTCACATGGCTGGGCACGAGGTGGTCCGGGTCGCTGTAGCTGAACAGCCAGAACAGCACCAGGGTGCCCAGCATGATGGCCGCATAGACCTTGGGAACCATCGTCCAGCCAAATGCCACGACCAGCACCGGCGCAATGAACTTGTTGACCGCCGCCCCCGAGTTGCCGGCGCCAAAGACGCCCATGGCCATCCCCTGGCGTTTTTTCGGAAACCAGCGCGCCACGTAAGGTGTGCCGACCGAGAAAGAACCGCCCGCCAGACCCAGCACCAGTCCGATCACCAGAAAGTGCCAGTACGCGGTGGCATAGGCCATGAGCCAGATCGCCGGAACAGTGACCGCCAACAGGATGGTCATCACGATGCGCCCCCCGTATTTGTCGGTCCAGATGCCCAGCGGCACACGGATCAGCGAGCCGCTAAGCACCGGCATGGCGGTGAGCAACCCGAACTCGGTGGCATTGAGCCCCAGTGTTTTCCTGAGCGGCACGCCGATCACGGCGAACATCATCCACACCATGAAGCACACGGTGAACGCCAATGTGCTGACGATCAGCACCGACCACGCCTTTTTGGGGTTTTTCAGTTCATTGCCCATGTTTCTTTCTCCAGAGACATGGCATGACTGTCCGATGTTCAGCAGGCGGTGAACATCCCCCGTTGGAACGGATTGCCGGTTCAAAAGAACGATGGCGCCCTGAGACGCCATCGTTCTGAAGGACTAGGGAGGGCCCAGAATGGTTCGGCTTTGATCCAGATCAACCCAGGCTGCAGCCCGTCGCGTATACAGCGGCTTGCACGCGCGAAGTCAGCTGCAGCTTTCGCAGAATGTGCTGCACGTGGATTTTCACCGTGGTTTCGGCAATATGAAGCTCCCGCGCGATCATCTTGTTGCTGTTGCCGTGCGCAATCAGGGCCAGGATTTCTCGCTCGCGCGCGGAGAGCAGTGCAATGCCCTCGCTTTTACCGGATGCCGCCAGCCCGGGGGCTGCTCCGTCGGGGGTACCGCCTTCACCGCCTTGCACGCCCGGTGCCACCGGCGCGGCGACGCCCTCGGCACGGAACACCGCGACCAGTTTCGACATCATCTCCGGACTGACCACCGATTCCCCCTCCATCACCTTGACGATGTACTCGGCCAGGTGGTCCAGTTCCACGGTTTTCAAAAGGTAGCCATCAGCCCCTGCCCTCAGGGCCTTCGCGAGATCGTTTTCGTTTTCGCTGACCGTCAGCATCAGGACGCGCACACCCGCGACAGCGTCCTTCAGTGTGGCGATGCCTTCCACGCCCAGCACGCCGGGCAAATGGTTGTCCAGCAGGATCAGGTCGGGCGGTGAACGCTCTGCACACCGCAAGGCCTCGCCAATATCGCCCGCCTCGGCCACCACCTCGAAGCGCACATCCTGTGACAGCAGGGCAATCAGTCCGCGCCGAAACAGGGTGTGGTCGTCCACCACCAGCAATCGGACGGGATTCGTGGGTTTCTCGCTCAAGCCCGCACTCCTTCGGGTTCATCCGGATTGCCGCGATACGGCACCTCATCATGTTCATGCGGACGACCTGCCGCCACCGTCCCCGCCACAGGATGGGGCGGCAGTGTCAGCATGACCGTTGTGCCCTCCCCGGCGGTGGACACCACTTCGACCACCGCACCGATGCGGCTGGCCCGTTCGCGCATGATTTTCATGCCGACATGCGACTGTCCATGGTTGCGGGTGGCATCAAACCCCTGCCCGTTGTCCCGGACCAGGAAGCGCCAGGCAGCGCCCTTGGACACCTCCAGCAAGACCCGGGAGGCGCCCGCATGTTTGCGGACATTGGACAACGCCTCCTGCACCACGTGCAACACCTGGACCTGAACATCGGCCGGCAATGGGAGGCCTTCGCCACTGACCTGGATTTCCGTTGGCAATCCGGTCTGGTGCTGAAATTTCTGCAGCGTTTCCTGCAGGGCCTGTTCGATGTCGCCGGTGTTGGTGCGCGTGCGGAAATGCACCAGCAGCTCCCGGACATCGCCAATGCTTTCGCGCAATCCCACATCCAGCTCATCCAGCGCCTTCTGGATTTTTTCGGACTGGCCCCGCTCTACCGCAGTGCGCAGGAGTTGAAGCTGGATCTTGAGGAATGCCAGCGACTGCGCAATCGAATCGTGCAGTTCACGCGCCAGCAGGGCGCGTTCGTCGCCCACCGCGGCCTCCCGCTCCAGCGCCGCCGCCCGCAACCCTTCCAGCGCACTGGCCAGATGACTGGCCAGCGCATCGAGCAACTCCGTCTCTTCAACACTCAGTTGCACGGGAGCGCGAAAGAAAAGGTCAAATTCACCGAGTAGCCGCTGCTGGAGCCGGATCGGAACACTGACCACGGTCTCAAACCCTACTTTCGCACAGTGGCGCACCGGGGCCTCTTCATGGCTCAGGATGGGGATGACCCGCGTTCGTGCGTCCGGGTGCAGGCTGCCGCAGGCGCAGGCCCCCGCCAGCAGACTGCGTTCTTCCTCCATCATCTCCGGCGGAAAGCGGTCGGATGCCAGCATCAGGTAGCGGTGGTTCGCTTCATCCGCCCACCGGACCGCAGCGGCGTCGGCTTTCATCACCGTCCGTACCCGCTGCGCAAACCCGCGCGCCAGATCGTCGATGGTGCTGGCCTGGCCCAAAAAGGCGCTGACCCCGTACAAAGCCTCCAGCCGCGCGCGCTGGGCATCGATCCGCCGTGTTTTCGCCTCCACCTGGGCTTCGAGGTCGCCATACAGGGACTGCAGGGTCGAGGCCATGCGATTGAACCCGGCCGCCACTTGCCCGAACTCGTCCCCGGTGTCCACCTCGATCCGGGTTGCAAACTCGCCCGCCTCCACCTTGCGCAGGCCCTGGCGCAGCGACCCCAGCGGATTGATCACGTACATGTAGCCGGTGTAGAGCATCACCACCGCACCACCGATTGCCAGCGCCATCATCAGGAACTGAAACAGATTCAGGATGGCGGTCAGCCGTGACAACTGCTGTTCGATGGCCAGCACCAGGCTGTCGATGGCATCGACAAAATTGCCCGCCGCCTGGATCGATGCCACGGGCTCGGGCGCCGCCTCGTCCAGCAGGGTCTGCCGGTGTTTCTCCCACAAGGCCTCGACCACTGAAAACCGCGCGTGGACCTGGACGTCCCAGGGCACGAACAACGGGCGATTTGAATCCCCCGACCGCAGCAACGCCAGGCTGCCGTCAAACTGGCGCACAAAACCCCGGACGTCCTCGCGTGCCACGTCGGCCTGCACCGCACTGGCCATCCGCCAGGTCTGCATGCGCATGCGCCCGGCCTCGTTGACGGCCGCCGCGCCGCCCTCCAGCTGCCAGGTGACCCAAAGCGTCAGTCCAATGGACGCGATGGCCACGACCAGCAAGGCGGTGCCGATGCGGATCAACTTGGTGGAAAGGGATGCCGTCCGGAACATCCGGCAAGGTTAACCGGTTGCGTTCGGCCAGGCCAGAACCGACCCAGCGGCCGCGCTGGCGCCCATCCTGCGACAATTCAGCCCGTATGAATCACGTCTATATCCTCAATCTCTCGTGCCCGGACCGGGCCGGCATCGTGCACGCGGTTTCGGGCTTTCTGCTGGAACGCGGTGGCAACATCGAAGAAGCTGCGCAGTACAACGACCACGGCACCGGCCTGTTTTTCATGCGGGTGCAGTTCGCCTGCGTGCAGCTCACGCTGGACGACCTGCAGGCCCAGCTCAAGGCGTTTGCCGAACCCTACGGCATGCAATGGCAGCTGCATGCCCGGGCACAACCCATGCGAACGGTCATTTTTGTCAGCAAGGAAGGGCATTGCCTGAACGACCTGCTGTTCCGCTGGAAGAGCGGCCTGCTCGCGCTGGACATTCGCGCCATCGTCAGCAACCACCGCGATTTTTACCAGCTTGCCGCCAGCTACAACGTGCCGTTTCACCATGTGCCCATCAGCGCCGCCACCAAGGCGCAGGCCGAAGCCCGGCAGTATGAAATCGTCCAGAACGAAGACGCCGAACTGGTGGTGCTGGCGCGCTACATGCAGATCTTGAGCGACGACCTGTGCCGCAAGCTCTCGGGCAAGGCCATCAACATCCACCACAGCTTTTTGCCCAGCTTCAAGGGCGCCCGGCCCTATTACCAGGCACACGACCGCGGTGTGAAGCTCATCGGCGCCACCGCCCATTACGTGACGGCCGATCTGGACGAAGGCCCCATCATCGAACAGGACGTGGCGCGCGTGGACCACAGCAAGACGGTGGAAGACCTGACCGCCATGGGCCGCGACACCGAAAGCCAGGTGCTGGCCCGCGCCGTCCAGTGGCACAGCGAACACCGCGTGCTGCTCAATGGCCACAAGACCGTGATCTTCAAGTAGCCATGGCCATCCGCATCCCGCCGATCCAGTGTCTGCTGACTTTTGAGGCGCTGGCGCGCCTGCGCAGCGTGACGCAAACGGCGGACGAGCTCAACGTCACGCCCAGCGCGGTCAGCCACCGGGTCAAGCAACTCGAGCAGATTCTGGGCACCAAGCTGTTCGGGCGCGCAGATTTTTCATTGACCACCGAAGGCAGCGAATACCTGGCCCATGTGCGCGAAGGGCTCACCGTCCTGCAACGCTTTCCGGGCGGTGCGGCCACCCCGGGCAAACGCAAGCTCAAACTGGCGGTCACACCCACCTTTGCGCGCTCCATCCTCATGCCGCGGCTGCGCCAGTTCATCGACGCCTACCCGGAGATCGACCTGACGCTGCAGGTGTCCATCCCCCTGCTGGACGTGGTGGCCGAGGACGCCGACCTGACCGTGCGCTTTGGCACCGGCCGCTACGCCGATGTGGAACATTTCTGCCTGCTCAAGGACGAGGTCACGCCGCTGGCCTCGCCGGCCTACATCCGGGAAAACGGCCCGTTCGAAACGACCGAAGACCTGCAACGGGCGGCCCTGCTGCGCAGCCCGCTGGAGCCCTGGCGCACCTGGTTTGCGGCCCATGAACTCGACTGGCCCGAGCCGCTGGACGGCTCCACCTTCAATGACATCGGCCTCATGTGCGACGCCGCGGCCCAGGGCCTCGGTGTGGCGCTGGTGCGCCTGAAGCTGGGCGCACCCTGGATCGAGGACGGCTCGCTGGAGCGCCTGGCCGAGCGCAGCGTGCCCTCACCGCATGCGCACTACCTGTGCTGGAAGACCGGTGCCATGGACCGCTGGGAATGTGCGGCCTTTGCAGAATGGCTCAAAAAGAGCGTGGTCTGAGAGACTGGGCGTTGTTCGCGCGGGACCGCCCGATGGCGGCAATTCACACCCCGCTGCAAGTTTCTTCAAGCCACCGGGCGCGGTTTTGCCTTAGAGTTGCCTCCAGTGGCTGCGCCATTGCAGCACCGTGAGGCCCCGCCATGAACGCCCCTGTCACCTCCAGCCAGCAAGACCTGATCGCCCGCGCCGAACGCCAGTCGCTGGTGGTTCGTGCGCTGTCGGCGCACCTGCCGGCCCACGCGCTGCTGTGGACGCCTGAAGACACCGTGCCCTACGAATGTGACGGCCTGACCGCCTACCGCGAGCGCCCGCTGGTGGTGGCCCTGCCCGAGACCTATGAACAGGTCCAGGCGGTGCTCAAGACGTGCCACAAGCTCGATGTACCGATCGTGGCGCGCGGCGCCGGCACCGGCCTGTCGGGCGGCGCCATGCCCAACCGCATGGGCGTCACCCTGTCGCTGGCCAAGTTCAACCGCATCCTCCAGCTGGACCGGCTGAGCCGCACCGCCGTCGTCCAGGGGGGCGTGCGCAACCTCGCCATCAGCGAGGCCGCCGCGCCGCTGGGCCTGTACTACGCCCCCGACCCGTCGAGCCAGATCGCCTGCACCATCGGCGGCAATGTGGCCGAAAACTCCGGCGGCGTGCACTGCCTGAAATACGGCCTGACGCTGCACAACGTGCTCAAGGTCAGGGGGTTTACCGTCGAGGGCGAGCCGGTGGAGTTCGGCAGCGATGCCTTGGACGCCGCCGGGTACGACCTGCTGGCCCTCGTGGTGGGCAGCGAAGGCATGCTGGCCGTCACCACCGAAGTCACCGTCAAACTCATCCCCAAGCCGCAACTGGCGCGCTGCATCATGGCCAGCTTTGACGACATCCGCAAGGCCGGTGACGCGGTGGCCGCCGTGATCGCCGCGGGCATCATCCCGGCCGGGCTCGAAATGATGGACAAGCCCATGACGGCGGCCGTGGAAGACTACGTGCACGCCGGTTACGACCTCACGGCCGAGGCCATTTTGCTGTGCGAAAGCGACGGCACCCCCGAAGAAGTTGAAGAAGAAATTGGCCGCATGGTCGCCGTGCTGCAGGGCGCGGGCGCCACCGGCATTGCCGTCAGCCAGAGCGAAGCCGAGCGCCTGCGGTTCTGGAGCGGCCGCAAGAATGCCTTTCCGGCCTCGGGCCGCATCAGCCCGGACTACATGTGCATGGACTCCACCATTCCGCGCAACCGGCTGGCCGACATCCTGCTGGCGATCCAGAAAATGGAGAAAAAATACCAGCTCCGCTGCGCCAACGTGTTTCACGCCGGTGACGGCAACCTGCACCCGCTGATCCTGTTCGACGCCAACGACCCCGACCAACTGCACCGCTGCGAGCTGTTCGGCGCCGAGATTCTGGAAACCAGTGTCGCCATGGGTGGCACCGTGACCGGCGAGCACGGCGTGGGCGTGGAGAAGCTCAACAGCATGTGCGTGCAGTTCAGCGCCGAGGAAAACGAACAGATGTTCGGCGTCAAGCGCGCCTTTGACGCCAAGGGCCTGCTCAACCCCGGCAAGGTCATCCCCACCCTGCACCGCTGCGCCGAGTACGGCAAGATGCTGGTGCGCGGCGGCCAGATTTCGCATCCCGACCTTCCGCGGTTCTGACGCCCCCGCCTCGCATGCGCGCGCTGCACGGACTGACCTGGCTGCTGGCCCTGCAATCGCTGGGCGAAGTGATCTCCCGGCTGCTTCACCTGCCGCTGCCCGGCCCGGTGGTGGGCATGGTGCTTTTGCTGCTGGCCCTGCGCTGGCCGGCCGTGCGCGCGCCGGTGGCCGCCTGCGCGGATTTCCTGCTGTCGCACCTGTCGCTGCTGTTCGTGCCGGTGGGCGTGGGCGTTATGACCCACCTGGGGCTGGTCAGCGCGTATGGCGTTCGCATGCTGCTGGTGGTGGTGCTGTCCACTTGGATCGGCATGGCCGTCACGGCACTGGTGCTGCGGGCGCTGGCGGCAAGGGGGGCAGATGCCGAACTTCGTTGAACTCTGGGTCTATCTCTCCACCACCCCGCTGTTCGGCCTGACGGCCACGCTGGTGGTTTACGTGTTCGCCCAGGCACTTTACGCCCGTCTGAACCAGGCGCCGTGGGCCAACCCGGTGCTCTGGAGCGTGGTGGCGCTGGCCACCGGTTTGTTGCTCACGGGCGTGCCCTACCCCACCTATTTTTCGGGCGCGCAGTTCATCCACTTCCTGCTGGGGCCGGCCGTGGTGGCACTGGCCTGGCCGCTGTGGCAGCGCCGGGCCGAGTTGCAAAAGCGCTGGGGCCGCCTGCTGGTGGCCGCGCTGCTCGGGGGTGCGGCGGCCAGCGGATCGGCCGTGGCGCTGGCGCTGGCCGTGGGCTTGCCCATGGACGTCGTGCTGTCCATGGCGCCCAAATCGGTGACCGCGCCCGTGGCCATGGGCGTGGCCGAAAAAATCGGCGGCATTCCGGCGCTGGCCGCCGTGTTTGCGGTGCTGACTGGCCTGGTGGGAGCCTTGAGCGCCAAATACCTCTTTGCGCTCATGCGGGTGCCCACCACGGTTGAGGGCTGGACAGTTCGCGGCTTTGCGCTGGGCACGGCAGCGCACGGCATCGGCGCCGCCCGGGCCCTGCAGGTGAACGCCGACGCCGGCGCCTACGCCGGTCTGGCGCTGGGCATTCAGGTGGTGACGGCTTCGCTCTTGCTGCCGCTGGCGTTCCGGCTGTTCTGAGCCGCCGGCAGCACGCGGTCGAGCGCGGCCTGCAGCTGCGCCACCGTGCGGTCCACGTGGTGCCACTTCTCCAGGCCGAACAGGCCGATGCGGAAGGTCATGAAGTCGGCCGGCTCGTCGCATTGCAGCGGCACACCGGCGGCGGTTTGCAGGCCTTCGGCCAGAAACTTCCTGCTCGATTGGATTTCGGGGTCTTCGGTGTAGCTCACCACCACGCCGGGCGCTTGGAAGCCGGGGGCCGCCACGCTCGGAATGCCGCGGCCTTCGAACAGCGCGCGCACCTTGCGGCCGAGTTCGATCTGCTCCGCCTTGACCTTGTCAAACCCGTAGCTGCGGGTTTCGACCATGACCTCGCGCAACCGGGTGAGCGCGTCGGTCGGCATGGTGGCGTGGTAGGCGTGGCCGCCGTTTTCATAGGCTTCCATGATCTGCAGCCATTTCTTGAGGTCGCAGGCAAAGCTGGTGCTGGTGGTGCCGTCGATGGCCTGGCGGGCGCGTTCGCTGAGCATCACCATGGCGCAGCAGGGCGAGCTGCTCCAGCCCTTTTGCGGCGCGCTGACCAGCACGTCCACGCCCGTGGCCTTCATGTCCACCCACATGGCCCCCGAGGCAATGCAGTCGAGCACGAACAGGCCACCCACCTCGTGCACGGCGTCGGCCACGGCTTTGAGGTAGTCGTCGGGCAGGATCATGCCGGCCGCCGTTTCCACGTGCGGGGCAAACACCACCGCAGGTTTTTGCGCGCGGATGGTGGCGGTCACCTCGTCGATGGGGGCGGGAATCCAGGGCGACTGCTTGCCGGTGCCGGTGCGTCGGGCCTTGAGCACCGTGGCGTCGGTGGTGATGCGGCCCATGTCGATGATCTGCGACCAGCGATAGCTGAACCAGCCGTTGCGCAGGATCAGCACTTTTTTGTCGTTGGCAAACTGCCGCGCCACCGATTCCATGCCAAAGGTGCCGCTGCCCGGCACCAGCACGGTCGAATGGGTGTGGTAGACGCTTTTCAGGATGCCCGAGATGTCCTTCATCACGCCCTGGAAGCTTTTGGACATGTGGTTCAGGGCGCGGTCGGTGTAGACCACCGAAAATTCAAGCAGGCCGTCAGGGTCGACGTTGGGCAAAAGTCCGGGCATGGTGGTCTCCGTTTCAGGGCGTCATGGGGATGGCACCGGCCCTCGGGCCGTGCGGGTGGATCAGCTTAGCACGGCCTGCGGCCGGGCGCCCGTCACCAGGAATCGACCATCCGGGCACTCTCGGTGTTCCCGGGACCGGCCGCGCAAGCCGCCTGCAGCCCCTGCGCCAGCCAGCCACGGGTTTCGGCCGGATCGATCACCGCGTCGATCTCCAGCGTGGCCGCCATGTTGAGGGCACCGCCGTTCTCGTATTGTTGCGCCACCAGCCTGTCGTAGAGAGCTTGCCGCGCCGGGCCTTCGGGCGCCGCCGCCAGCTCCTTGCGGTAGCCCAGGCGCACCGCGCCCTCCAGCCCCATGGCGCCGAACTCGCCCGTAGGCCAGGCCACGTTGAACACGGGCGCATGAAACCCGCCGGCCGTCATGGCCATGGCGCCCAGCCCGTAGCCCTTGCGCAGCACCACGCTGAAGAATGGCACGCGCAGATGCGCGGCGGCGATGAACATCCGGCTCACGTGCCGCACCTGGGCCTGCGCCTCGATGTCGGGCCCGACCATGAAGCCCGGCGTGTCCACCAGGCTCACCAGCGGCAGGCCGTGGGCGTTGCACAGTTGCATGAATCGCGCGGCCTTGTCGGCGGCGTCGGCGTCGATGGCGCCGCCCAGGTGCAGCGGGTTGTTGGCCAGCAACCCGACCGGCCGGCCTTCGATACGGCCGAGCGCCGTGTGAATGCCCACGCCGAAGCCGGTGCGCAATTCCAGCAGCGAGCCCGCGTCCACGATACCGACCATGGCCGCGCGGGTGTCGTACACGCGCAGGCGGTTTTCGGGCACCACGTCGCGCAGCGCCTGCGGGTCGGGCGCCGTGAAGGCGGCCACCCGCCCTTGAAAAAACGACAGGTAGTGGCGCGCCGCCGCCACGGCCGCCGCTTCGTCGTCGACCCGCACGTCGATGACACCATTGGCATGTTGCACCTCACTCGGGCCGATCTGTTCGGGCGTGCAGACGCCCAGCCCGCCGCCCTCCACCATGGCCGGGCCGCCCATGCCGATGTTGCTGCCCCGGGTGGCGATGATCACGTCGCAGCAGCCCAGCAGTGCCGCGTTGCCCGCAAAACAGCGCCCCGCCACGATGCCAACCACCGGCACCTGGCCATTGAGCCGCGCAAAACTGGCAAACGTGCCCACGTGCAGTCCGGCCACGATGGGCATGTCGGTGTCGCCCGGCCGGCCCCCGCCGCCTTCGGCCATCAGCACGACCGGCAGCCGGTTCTGCAGCGCGATGCCAAGCAGCCGGTCGGTCTTCTGGTGGTTGCGCAGGCCCTGCGTGCCCGCCAGCACCGTGGCGTCGTAGGCCATGACCACGGCCTGGGCCGCCTCGGCGCCGAACAGCGCCGCGTTGATGCTGCCGATGCCCGTGACCATGCCGTCGGCCGGGGTGTTGCGCACCAGGTCGTCCTCGCTGCGGCGGCTGCGCTGCGCGGCCACCGCCAGTGCGCCGTATTCCTTGAAGCTGCCCGCGTCGCACAGGTCGGCGATGTTTTCGCGGGCGGTGCGCAGGCCCAGCGCGTGGCGTTTGGCCACGGCCTCGGGCCGGTTTGCGTCGAGCGTCAGGGCGTGGCGGTCGATCACGCGCTGCAGATCGGCCCGCAGACCGCCTGCCGGGCTGGAAACCGTGTCAGGCGACAAATTATGAGGTTTTTTGGCATCTTCCCCCCGTCGAATGGCAATAGTTTGCTCTATATTTAGTAGCAAATCACCTTTCTCAACGGCATCTCCGGCCGCGAAAAACACCGCCTGCACCCTGCCGTCCACAGGCGCGCGGATTTCGTGTTCCATCTTCATGGCTTCCAGGATCAGCAGCAGATCGCCCTGGCGCACGTCGGCGCCGGGCGTCACGCAATATTCCACCACCAGGGCCTGCAAGGGAGCGCGAAGTTCGGTCATGGGGGTGATTTTGCGGGCAGCCGCGAGGGCGCTGGCGTCAAGCGGGCGACACGGCGGCCCGCGCCACGTTTCGCGGGGCGCACGCGACCGCGACCGCGACCGCCTGAAGTTGACACAATAGCGGCCATGTCCTTTGTTCCCCTGATCGAACTCACCCGCGGTGGCACGCTGGAGTGCCAGCACTTTGGCGCGGTGGCCGTGGTCAACGCCCAGGGCCGCCTGCTGGCCCGCGTCGGCGACGCCGACTGGCTGACGTTCTCGCGCTCCACGCTCAAGGCCCTGCAGGCGCTGCCCTTCATGGAAGGCGGCGGCGCGCGCAAGTTCGGCTTTACCTCGGCGCAACTGGCCCTGCTGTGCGCCAGCCACAACGGCGAAGACGCGCACGTCACCCAGGTGCAGGCCATGCTCGACCAGGTGGGGGTGCCCACCCGCGCATTGCAGTGCGGCTGCCACGTGCCGCTGCGCTTCACCTACACCGACACCCCGGTCCCCGAAGGCCTGCGCTACGACGAGCGCCACAACAACTGCAGCGGCAAGCACGCCGGCTTCCTGGCGTACTGCGTGCAGCACGGGTTGCCGCTGGACGACTACGTCAACCCCGATCACCCGCTGCAGCAGGCGATCCGCCGCGATGTGGCCCGGGCCGTGCGCTGCGCCCCGCACGCGTTGCGCATGGGCATCGACGGCTGCTCCGCCCCCAATTACGCGCTGCCCCTGTCCCGCCTGGCCGGCGCCTACGCCCGGCTGGCCAGCGGCGCACGCGACGGCGAGTTCGGCGAGAGCTTTGCCGCGCTGTCCGACGCCATGACGGCGCACCCCGACCTGGTGTCGGGCACCGGCCGCAACGACCTGGCCTTCATGCGCGCGGGCCGCGGCGACTGGGTCAGCAAGGTCGGCGCCGACGGCGTGCAGGTGCTGGGCAGCAAAAGCCGGGGCGAAGCCCTGGCCATCAAGATCATCGACGGCAACAAGCCCGCGCTGTTTGCCGCCACGGTCGAGGTGCTGGCGCAGCTGGGCTGGCTGGACGAGGCCCAGCGCGCCGAACTCGCCCCCTGGCGCGCCGCGGCCCTCGTCAACGCGCGCGGCCTGCAGGTGGGCGAGCGCCGTGTGGCGTTCCGTTTGCAGGCCGCCTGAGCCACGCCGCCACCACTGCGCCGCGTCACCCCACGCCCCCCGCACCCGCACCCGCACCCGCACTGCCCTCCACCGTCCTCAACCCCCACCCCTCATCATGACCACCCTTTCCCTGATAGGCGCTCCCACCGACGTGGGCGCCAGCGTGCGCGGCGCCGGCATGGGCCCCGACGCCCTGCGTGTGGCGGGCCTCGCCGAAACCCTGCAGGCCCAGGGCCTGACCGTGCTGGACCGCGGCAACCTGGCCGGCCCGCCCAACCCCTGGGCCCCGCCGCAGGCCGGGCTGCGCCATCTGACCGAAGTGGTGGCCTGGAACCGCGCCGTTTTCGACGCCGTGACCGAAGCCCTGAACGCCGGGCACATCCCGCTGCTGATGGGCGGCGACCACTGCCTGGGCGTGGGTTCCATCAGCGCCGTGGCCCGGCACTGCCGCGCCACTGGCCGCAAACTGCGGGTGCTGTGGCTCGACGCCCATGCCGACGTGAACACCGGCGCCATCAGCCCCAGTGGCAACCTGCACGGCATGCCCGTGGCCTGTCTGCTGGGCCACGGCCCCGCGCCGCTGTCGGGCTGGAGCGGCCAGCCCGCTGCCCTCACCCCCGACGAGATTGACTTCATCGGCATCCGCAGCGTGGACGCCGCCGAGAAGCAGGCCATCCGCGAACTGGGCTTGCAGGTGTTTGACATGCGCCACATCGACGAACACGGCATGCGCTACACCCTGACCGAAGCGCTGCAGGATGTGGACGACAGCACCCACCTGCACGTGAGCTTCGATGTCGATTGCCTCGACCCGGCCGACGCGCCCGGCGTGGGCACCGGCGTGCGCGGCGGCCCCACCTACCGCGAAATGCAGCTGTGCATGGAGATGATTGCCGACACCGGGCGGCTGGCGTCGCTCGACGTGGTCGAGATCAACCCGGCGCTCGACGTGCGCAACCAGACCGCCGAACTGGCCGTCGAGCTGATCGGCAGCCTGTTTGGCATGTCCACACTGGCGCGCTGAATTTCCAGCCGCCGACGCCGTGTTCAGCGCAGCTTGAACCGATCGTCCAGCAGCCGCGCGTCGTCAAAATGCCGTCGCCCGACGAACGCCGTGGGCTGGCGGCCCCATTGCCGCATCGCGCCCGGGCTTTCGATGCCCATGGGCCAGAACAGGACGCGCTCGCCACGCGCGGTGCCGGGCACGATGCCACTGGGCCAGAAGGCGCTGCGCGTGCCGCCCTGCGGCGTGGGCAGGGTGCGCAGCGCGTGGTCGTCGGCCAGGGCATAGGGGGTCACGCCGTCTGCCGCGTCGCCCCCTGGTTGGCCCCCGGCAGCGCCTTCGGTGTGCGGCGCCACCCCCACCACGTAGTGCGTTCCGCTGGCAACGCGCACCCGCAGGCGTTGCCCCGGCGCCAGCGCAGGCAAGGTCGTCGGCACAAAGGCCCATTCCACACGGGCTTCGGGCGCGGGCCGCGGCGCCAGCGCGGGCGTGGGCACAAACAGGTGATAGCAGCCGCAGGCATGGATGGTGTCGAGCAACAGCGGCGTGCCGTCGGGCGCCAGCGTGATGCGCAGCACCACCGCGTCCAGCGGGCCGCTCAGCAGGTCGATCGCCCCCGCAGCCGGGCGCTCGGGGAACCAATAGCTGTAAACCAGTTGCACCAGCGTCTGCGCGCCCATGCGGGTGTAGGCGATGCGCTGGTACGCCACCGGGTGCTGCGTCGCCACCTCGGGGGCGTCGCCCGCGCCCCAGCGCAGCGTGCCAAAGCGGTCGAACGGCGCAACGCCGCCGGATCCGGCGCGCGCCACCTCCAGCACCGGGGCATAGGCCTGCAGCAACGCAGCGGCGGCCTCGCGGGTGGGCACCGGAATGCCCAGGGCGTCGCGGGGCATGGCCTGGGCCAGCGCCGTGAGCGGCCCCGGCGCCATGGCTGGGTACGCGGGCGCGTAGCGCTGCCACGCCCCGGCGCCGGGTGCGCCAGGGGCGCGGGGGGCCAGCCGGTCGAAGGTGTCGCGCAGCCCGGCCTGCCAGGCTTGCACGCCGGCAAAAAACGGCACCCGCGTCAACGCATACAAGCCGGCCGCGCGCTGCCAGGTGGCGTAGTCGTCCGGCACCACGGCGCGGGCGGCCAGGGCCTGGCGCGCCTCGGGGCGGGCGGCCACATCGGCCCACAGCAGGTTGGCGCATTGCGCGGCCCGGGCCAGGGCCGCGTCGTGGGTCTCCAGGGCCTCAGGGGTGGGTTCGTCGGCGGGCAGGTTGCCCAGTTCAGCCACCCGTGCGGCCGCGTCCAGGGCCATCAGCCTCGCGCCCCAGGCGGCAAACGCGGCGTCGCTGGCCAGGGCCTCGTCGCGAAACGAAGCCAGAAAACGGTCAACCCGCACAAACGGAAACCCCGCCATGCGATGGGCGCCACCGTCGCGCACATGGGCGCTGTCAATGGCCGCGTCAAGCTGCGCCAACCACAACGCGCATTCCCGGGCGGCCGGGCTGGCCGCTGAAGGCCCTGGCGGGCGGGCGCCGTCCAGCGCGGCGCAACCGGCCAGCCAGCCGGCCAGCGCCAACACCATGCTGGCCATGGCGCGGCGCGAGCCATTGGCGCGCGGGCCGGGTTTCAGGGGGTTTTTGTGGGGTGGCGTGCCTCGCATGGCGCCATCGTAGCGACGGTCGGTGCCAGGGGCACTTCGAGCCCTCAAACAAGCCCCCAAAAGAAAAACATTCTTACTATACTTTGCAGCATGCGCACACACCACCTCAGCTCGGCAACCCCACCCTGCCAGACCCCGCCTGACGTGGCGCCGCGCCGCTTTCGCCGCAACGCGATGGCCCTGGGTCTGGCGCTGGCCTGCTCGCTGTCGGCCTGTGGCGGCAGCAGCGGTGGCACCGATGCCGTGCTCACCCCCATTGACACCGCCCCTTCCACCGCCGGCGGCGGCCGGGGCTTTCCGGCGGCCGGGCCGTGGACCTCTTTTTATGGCCCGGCAGGGTCGGTTGATCTGGCCCGCATGGCCTCCACCTTTCGCATCTTCGACATTGAAGCCGACCCCGACACAGGCAACTTCACACCCGCCCAGATCAAGCAGCTGCAAAACGGCGGTCAGAACAAGGTGCTGACGTATTTCAACCTGGGCTCCTGCGAAAATTTCCGCAGCTACTGGAGCAAGGTGCCCGCCGGCGTGCTGTCATGCTCGGCCAACAAGGCCGCGCAACTGGGCCCCTATGAGGGTTTTCCGGACGAGGTGTGGATGGACGTGGGCAACGCCGACTACCAGGCCCTGGTGCTCAACTACATCGCGCCCCGGCTGGTGGCGCAGGGCATTGACGGCTTCTATTTCGACAACATGGAAATCGTCGAACACGGCACCAACACCACCAACGGCCCGTGCAACGCCCAGTGCAGCCAGGGCGGGCTGAACCTCATCGCCAAGCTGCGCGACAAATACCCCAACATGCTGTTCGTCCTGCAAAACGCGGCCAGCAACACCACCCGGCTCGGCACCGCAACCCGGGCCGCGGGCCCCGTGCCGTTCCCCAGCCTGTTCGACGGCCTGGCGCACGAAGAGGTCTACAAGCCCACGTTTGACAGCGCGGTCGAGTCACGACTGATCAACTGGTCGGGCATGAACCTCACCCCCGGTGGCCGCCCGTTCTGGGTGGCCACGCTCGATTACGTGGGCCGCTGCAGCAACACCACGGACGCCCAGTCGGCCTTCCAGTCCAGCCGCGCACGGGGGTTTTCGCCCTCGGTGTCCGACGCCAGCGCGGGGCAGCAAACCGTGTGCTACTGGCCGTCGAACTTCTGATCGGCCGACGCCACGGCGCAGTCCGGGTGCCCCGGTTGCGTCGCGACCACTCCCCATAAAAAAAGGCCAACCGTTCCCGGTTGGCCTTTTTGCAGAGTCGCCCCTTGGGTCAGGCGGTGCGCCTGCGGCGCAAGGTTCCGGCCACACCACCCACCAGCAACATCATCCACAGCAGCGGGTCGAACCGGGCGTCCGGGTTGATCGTGCAACCACCACCACCTGAGTCAACCGCCGGGTCAGGCGTCGGTGGCGGCGGGGGCGCAGGCGGCGTCACGGCCACTGCAGCCACGCTGGTGTCGTTGGCCGGGTTGCGGTCGGGCACGCTGGGCGCCGTCACGCTGGCCGTCACCGTGGCCCCGGTGGCCGTCATCGGCACGTTGATGGGCGCGCTGGCCGCGCTCTGGCCCGGGGCGAGCGTCACGGCACCCAGCAAGACGGGCGCCCCGCCGTTGACCACCACCTGCGGCGTGAAGGTGACCGTGGTGCTACCGTTGTTGGACAGCGTCAGCGTCGTCTGCACCACCACGCCCTCCAGGGCGCTGGGGATCGGGTTGACCACCACCCCCGGGTCAGCAAACAGCACCGCCAAGCTGCCCGATACACCGGTGTTGTTGCCGGTGTTGCTCTCGGGTGTCACCGTGGCCACCGTGCTGGTGGCATTCAGGACCGTCGTGCCCACCGTGGAGGGCACGGTCGTCGTGAAGGTCTGCACGCTGCTCGCCCCCGGCACCAGGTCACCCACCGCAAAGGCTTGCGCCTGGCCGTTGGACAGCGTCACCGTGCCCGTCACCGCCGAGGCCGCCGTGCCGGCCGACCCGCTGTTGGTGAAGGTCACCGTACCCGAAACCACCGAACCCGCTGGCGCGTTGGCCGGCAAGACCACGGCCGTGGTCATGTCGGCAAAGAGTGCGCCACTGACCTTGGTGTCGGTGTTGTTCGCGAGATTGCTGTCAGGCACCGTAGCCGCCGTCACGTTGGCCGTGACGGTGCCCCCGGTGGTCGTGAGCAGCACATTGATCGGGACGCTGGTCACGGTTTGCCCCGGCGCAAGCGAGACCTGGCTCAACAGTTGGGGGGCACCGCCGTTGACAACCACCTGCGGCGTGAAAGTCACCGCCGTCTGGCCACCGACGTTCGACAGAATCAACGTCGTGGTCACCGTGCTGCCCGGTGTACCCGCCGGGAACGGGTTGACCACCACCCCCGGGTCGGCAAACAGCACCGCCAGCGGGCCGGCCGCCGGTGCGGAATTGTTCGCCGTGTTGCTCTCGGGTGTCACTGTGGCCACCGTGCTCGACGCCGTCAGGGCGGTTGTGCCCAGTGCCGAGGGCACGGTCGTGGTGAAGGTCTGCGTGCTGCTGGCGCCCGGCGCCAGACTGGCCACCGTGAAGGTGTGCACATCACCGCTCGACAGCGTCACCGTGCCCGTTACCGCCGTGGCGTTCACCGCCGTGCCTCCGGTCACCGTGCTGGCGTTGCTGAACGTGACCGTGCCCGTGACCACCGACCCCGCCGGCGCATTGGCCGGCAGAACCACCGCACTGGTGACATCGGCAAAGCCCACCGTGACCGCCGCGTTGGCCGTGTTGTTACCAGGGACCGGATCGGTGATGTCGGCCGGCGCCGTCACGTTGGCCGAACTGGCCAGCGTACCCGTGGCAGCGGGCGACACACTCACCTGGTAGGTCACGGTGAGCTTGCCACCGGCCGGCAGCGAAACCTGCCCCGACACCGATGTGGGCCCCACAGAGAACGAGGCCGTGCTGCCCCCTGCGCTGGCCTGGCTGACCACGTTGGTAATCGCGCCCCAGCCGGACGCCAGGCTGCTGCCGAAGCTGGCCAGCGTGACGGTGCTGGGGCCGGCGTTGCTGAGCAGCACGCTGTAGGTGAGCGTACCGCCCGACAACGGGGTCGGCGTGCTGGGCGTGAGCGTGACCGACAGGTCCGCCTGCGGCGGAATCCACGCGGCAGGGGCCTCAAAGGAGGTGGCGCCGCCAGCCGCCAGCGTGACGCTGGAGATCGTCTGGCCGCCGTAGGCCATGGTCATGCCCTGGCTCACACCCGTCATTGGCACGTTCACCGCCGCATCGGACGGATTGGTCAGCTCGATGGTGACCGTGGGGCCGAACACGATGCGGCCTTTCAAGCCCCCCGCAAGCGCCGCGTTGTAGGCCATGCGGTCCTGCATGAGCTGGCCGATTTCGGTCTGGCTCAGGTTTTCAATCGGCAGGTTGTACCGGGCCTTGTACTTGGTCGTCACGGCGTCCAGCAGGTCGGACAACAGCGAGCGGTTGGTCCCGCCATCGCCGTCGTAGTCACGCAGATTCGCTGCGTGGAACATCCATGACAGCGCGTGGAACTTGAGCATGTAGCCCAGCAGCACCTCGGACTCGCGGTCGAGGATTTGGTTGTAGTCGGAAACAACGCCTACACCGCCCTGCGAAGGCGGCAATGCCGCAAAGAGAAAGTTGTATTCGCTCACCCATTCTGCTGGCGTCGACACGTTGAAAAACAGATTGGTGGGGTAACGCGGGATGATGAAGATGCGCGGATTGGTCGGCACGAAGGTGTCCAGACTGCTCGTGAACCCGGTGTTGGGCGGAATGGGTGCCACAACGGGTCGGGCGGGTATGAAATTGCTGTACGCCTTCGACGTGTCCATCAGGATGTAGCGCAGGCCGAAGTTTTGAGCGGCCTCCCAGTACACCGGGTTTTCCAGACCGGAGATGTCCGGTTGAATCATGGCGTTCTGGTTGTAGTTGCTGAACGTCACCCGCGGCCCTCCGTTGTCGGGATCGCCACTGCGCTGGCCCGTTGCCACCTCGTGGTTGCGCTGAAGTTGACTCACGATCGACGCGACGGTCGGCGTGAAACCGCCCTCCGGGTCCAGCGAAGTGTGGTCCCAAGTGTGGTTGATCCAGCGGAACACATTGGGGTTGGCGCGCACCGCAGGAGAAAGGGTGTCGGTCGCTTCAAATTGGTTCAAAACGTTGGGATCCGACGTGTTGTAGCCAAATCCATTGAACGGCATTTCCAGCTTGATGGACGCCGTCTGGGCATTTGAATTCAAGGCAGTTTGCCAAGCCACGAGGCTGTTGTAGTCAGTGGCGTCATTCCGGTGCCGGAACTGGATGGTCTCCGGGGTGGTGTTGGTCGCGGGATCCCAAAGATCATCCGGCAGAAACACATCGTCCGGCTGTGCGCTCAGGTACACCTTGCGCGAGCCGAGGAACACGCCCTTGGTCACCCAGTTGACGATGCCGTAGCCCAGCAGCAATGAGTGGGTGAGCTCCGGATTGTTGTCGGCCGACAGGGTCAGGTTCTGCCAGCCTTCGGGCGCAGTGTAGATGGACGCGAGGGTGTTGATATTGTCTGCGGCCTGCAACAGCGAGACCGCCGTGGTGTTGGACACCGGGGTGCTCGGGTAGGTGAAGAGCTCCGCCCCGGGCGCGTTCTTGAGCAGGATGGAGGTGGCCGTGTTCAGATAGCTGAACACCTGCTCCCCTTCGGGCGTGACCGTTACCGCAACCGGGCTGGCATCGGTCGACTTGACTTCAGCGACATTGGTTAACCCGTAAGTGAGATCCAGAGACACACCATTCACATCGATTGTGTTCGCTGAGCGGGTAAACATCGTGGCCGAGCGCACGCCAAAGTCAAACTGGTACTGACGCAGCATTTTCCACTGCGCATCGGTCAACGCGCTGGGAAAATTGTTGGTGGGCGCGTTGAAGGCAGCGAGATCCCCCGTCTCCAGAATGATGCCCTGGTACTTGCCATTGCCAGCCCCGTCGGACAAGGTGCTCGCGTCAAATGGTGTGGCGCCCGGGCCCTTGAGCACCATCTTGTCGTAAGGCACGCCAATCTGGTCCAGGATGGACGTGATGGCCAGGAAACTGGGCAGCGTGCCTTCGGCCGACATCACCAGCACCTTCATCTCGACGGAGCTGCCCTGCCCGCCGACCACCGCCGCCTTGGACAAAGGCGCACCCAGCCCGCCACTGGCCGGGCCGGTGCCATCACCGCCGCCACCACACGAGGCCACCAGGGCCGCCGCAACAAAGGCCGCGGCCAGCGCCGCCCAACGGGCCCACAGGCGCTGGACGGGGCGGGGCAACACGGCCGACGATGCGCCAGCGGTGCGGGTGGACGATGGCGCGGCCCCTGGCGGGGCGGCTGGGCGCCGGGACGGGCGCCGGGACAGGCGCTGGATGAAAAGCTGAAGGTTCACGGTGGACTCCCTACTCGACAAATGAAATGAAAAAACAGGTCCGGGGCGGATGGCGGCGGCTTGGGTCGTTTTGCTGTTTTGCCGTTTTGCCGTTACGGCCGCTGCGGCACGGGCGGCAGCGGGTTGGACGGGTAGAACGGGCGCTTGACCGGGGCCTTCGTCACTTCCTTGCGGTGCTTGTGGCGGCCGCCTGCGCCGGGCGCTTTGGCGGGCGTCTGGCGGTCGGCCTGCGGGGCACCGCCCGCAGGCGCGGGCGCGGGATCGTTGGGGGCCGCCTGCACGTGGGCCAGGCCGGTGGCCAGGGTGATGGCGAGGCCGACGCGGGCCAGTGGCATCCAGCGTGAAGCCGGGAGGGCGGGTGCTTTCATCGGTGTGTTCATGATGGTTCTCTCTCCTGTAAAAATGATGGGAAATGGGTGGTTGAATGGGGCGGTGTCGGGTTGAATCAGGTGCTGGCGGGTTGCAGCATGAAGGTTTCGTATTCCAGAAGGTCGAGCTTGCGGGCCAGCATGGCGATGCCCAGGCCGCTGGTGAGCAGCATGGCCAGGCCAAAGCCGTAACCGTAGAAAGCGGGGCCGAATTGCAGCGACACCCACGTGAGCACGGTGTTGGCCACCAGAAAAAACAGGCACAGCAGCAGCGCCGCACGGCGCTGGTCGAGGTAATAAAACACGTTGAGCGCCGAGAGCATGAGCAACTGGAAGGCCACGCCCACGAGCTGGATGTTGAGGATGGCGCGGTTGACGGTGGTGACGCCAAACCAGGCCAGAATTTCGCCGCCCATGACGAGCAGGATGATGGTGGTGGCGCCCTGCACCTTGAACACCGCCAGCATGCCGGCGCGCACGCTGGCCACCATGTCTTTTTTGGCCTGCTCGATCTGGGCCAGCGTGCCGCCGTCCTTGATGGTGGTGTAGAACTGCTCGCAGCGTTCGGAAAAGTCGGTCTCCATGCGGATCAAAAAGATCGCCAGCCCCGGGATCAACGACAGGTAGCTCAAAAAGATGGGCAGGTCGTACACGGGCGAGGCCTGCAGCGGCCCGGTGATGCGCACGCCCGTGTCGGCATGGAACCAGAACAGCACCTTGTCGGCCCAGACGCCCACGTTGTAGAACAGACCGGTGAAGATCAGGCTGGGGTAAATCAGCGCGGGTTGCAAAAACCCGAAGGCCAGCAGTTGCTGCCCCGGGTACTGACGCACCACCATGGCCAGCAGCAAAAACAGCAGGGTGGCCTGGCCCGTGACAAAGCCCAGCAGCAGCCCCTCGACCCCCATGTGGCGCAAGCCGTAGGCGGCGACCACCGTGATGCCGTAGCCCACCAGAAACACCAGCAGGATGCGCCGGTAGGCCTTGATGGTGGACGCAAACACCAGCACCACCCACATGGCGCACAGGATCACAAAGCCGGCCAGCATGCACAGCCGGTACAGCACCGAACCCTCGAGCCACAGCCCCGCCACGGCCAGGCCGAACAGGCCGGTCACCACCACGGTGAGCAGCAGCGCGCCCAGCAGGTTGGGCAGCACCAGGGCGTCGCGGTGCTCGAACAGGCGGTCGGCCACGAAGCGGGTGAACATGAGCTGCAGCACGCTGGTGGCCACCAGCGAGGACGCCATCAGGTAGGTGATGGACACCTGGAAGTCGCTCACGAATGCCGCCGTGGCACCGCCCCGGGTGTTGAGCATGCCGATGGCCAGGATGGCGATGATCGACAGCACCCACGGCCCGCTGCCGATGATGGCCGAGAAGGCGTAGCCCTGGAGCTTGCCGCTCAAGGATTCCTTCTTGAGCATGCGACGCAGTTCGAACCCGATGCCGGCCATCAGTGCACCCCCGTGCGGCGGTAGATTTCGCGGTAGCCGTCAATCACGATGGATTGCTGGTAATAGCGTTCGACGCGTGCAATGCCCGCCTGCTGCGCGGCACGCCAGCGCGCGGTGTCGGTCAACAGCGAATGGGCGGACCGGGCCAGCGCGTCATAGTCGACGATGGGCACGACCTCGCCGGCCGGGCCCAGGGCACGGTCGGCGGGCTCATTGCCTTCGATCAGGTCGCGGCAGGCGCCCACATCGGTGGCCAGCGCCGGCACGCCACTGGCCAGGCCTTCCAGAATGACCAGCGGAAACGCTTCGCTGATGGAAGTCAGCACCTGCAGCCCGAGCTGGGGCAGCATGTCCTCGACCTTCTGGAAGCCCATGAAGCGGATGGTGTTCTCGAGCTGCAGGCTTTTCACCAGCGCCTTGCATTCCTCTACGTACACCGGGTCTTCTTCCTCGGGGCCGATCAGCCAGCCCTGCACTTCGGGCAGCTTGTCAACCAGCACACCCACCGCACGGATGAAGGTCTTGATGTCCTTGATGGGCACGATGCGCCCGATGAGGCCCAGCACCAAGGGAGTTTGTTCAGGGCGGCGTGCGCGCAGCGGGGCAAAGCGCGCCACGTCCACGCCGTTGGGAATGAGCTGCGTGCGCCGGGCGTCGGCGCCGTCGCGAATCTGCCGCTGCCGGTTTTGCTCGTACAGGGTGACGATCGGGTTGGCCGCGTGGTACACCAGCCGACCAATGCCTTCGAACATGCGGATCCACGCCTGGTGGTGGTGTTCCATGCCGGAGTCGGCCGCGTGGCTGGCCCCGACCGGCACTTCGCGCAGGAACAGCGACTGCAGCTCGATCTTGCGTTCCTTGGTGTAGATGCCGTGCTCGGTGAGGATCAGCGGGCGCCCGGTGAGCTGCTGCAGCATGGCGCCGAGCAGGCCGGCGTAACCCGTGGTGACGGTATGAAAAACCCGCGTGGGCCCGACCGTGCGCGCGATGGCGGCCAGTTTCAGAAGCGGCGCGTGCATGTTGCGCACCGACCAGAAATACGACTGAAAAGGCGCCTGTGGGCAATAGCGCGCGTAGCTCTCGCGGATTTGTGCCCAGGCGGCCTTGCTGTAGAAGAAGTCGTCGGCGTCGCCGGCCTTGGCCAGGTCTTTCTGGAGCACCACGCGGTCCAGCCAGTCTTTTTTGGGCGCACCCTCGGGGTGGCGGAACCAGTCGTGCAACTGGTCGCTTGCGGCAAAATAGTCGGCGTTCCCGTCACGCGCCCTGGGCTTGTCAGACGCCACTTCGCCGGTCAGGTAGTGCGGGTGCAGTTCCAGCACGTTGGGCGGCAGCTGGTAGCGGACCTGCTCATCGGGCAGTTTTTCCGCCCCCAGATGGACCAGCGAGAAATTGAGCTCGGGCAGCCCCTCGATCAGCTGGTGCACCCAGCTGGAGACGCCCCCCCGCACATACGGGTAGGAGCCTTCGAGCAGCAGCGTGATGTCCACGCTACGAGGCGGCAGCGGCATGGCGGGCCCCCTCCCAATAGGCGGCAACCCGGCCAAACCCCGGCTGGCTGCGGGCCGCACCCGCTTCGCGCAGGCGGAGCCGGATTTCGGTGTAGCGGCCGGCGTGGAACGCAATGGCGGCGCGCTGGGGCGCGATCTGCCGCGGGTCAACACCACATTTCTCGGCCCCATCGAATGCGTCAGAGGCGGCGTCGAGCCAGCGCTCGGCCAGCAAGATCCGCCCCAGCAGGAAGTGCAGGCCCCCGTCCACCGGCCGCATCTGCAGCGCCGACAACACCTGTTCACGCGCGCGCGCACACAGCGAGAGCTGCGTGCTCGACAACTGCGGCGCCAGTTGGGCAAATTCCCAGTAGTCGTGCGCCAGCGCCTTGTGCAACAGAAACGCTTGTTCAGGCAGGGCTTGGTCCAGCAGCGCCAGCCGCTTGCGGGTGCGCTCCTCGATCGATTTGTCCTTGCGGTTCAACAGCGCGTAAGCCAGCAGCCGGACTTCGTCTTCCGGGTCTTTCAGCGCCCGACGCAGCAAGGGCACAGCCAGCCGGTCGTCCAGCGACAGCGTGGAAATGACGGCCTCGGCCCGCCTTTTGGGGTCGGGCGAATGCTGCAACGACCCCGCCAGGCCCGCTGCCCATGAAGGGCGAGCCCCCTCGCCCGCGTCGGCCGGGCCGTGCGGGAGCCTGAGCGGGCGCGGATGCTTCCACACCATGGCGCGGCCTGCCGGGTTGGGCAACAGCAGCGCCGGCGCGAGGCACAGCAAGAGACCGGCCATGCCCAGCACCGGCAACGCCAGCGCCACGGCAAAAGCGAAACCCATCGCCTGGGGGACGCGCTGGCGGTAGGGGGCGGGCAACAAGGCCACCCAGGCCGGTGCAAACAGCAGGCAGGCCACTGTGTGGATGACGGCAAACCGCAGGGTCAGGGCCGCCGGGGCGTGCACGTCCATCACCAGACGCATGGCGACGGCGTCCAGCATCAGGAAGATCACGCAAAGCGGCCAGGCGATGGTCATGGCACGGCTTTCAGGGTCGGGTCTTGCCGGTCGGCTTCGGGCGTGGTTTGCGGCGGGACGTCGATGGCACAGGTGGCGTAGACCTGCGCCAGCAGATCGTCGGCGGTGAAGGCCCGGTCGAGCATCCACAGCCACGCGGCCATGCCTTCGGCGGTGGCACCCTGGGCCAGGGCCGCGCTTTGCATGCGGGCCAGGTAAGCGCGCGCGCCCGCTTCCGGTGTCAGGGGCATGAGCTTGACCACCACGGGGTGGCCGTCCCGGTCGATCGACGTCCAGCTCTGGTCCAGGCCGCGCCCGTCTTGCAGGCACAACGCCACCAGCACGTCACGGTGCGGCACGTCCAGCACCTTGCAGGCCACCAGCGCGACCGACAGTTCGTGCTTGTCAACGTCCTTCAGGTGGCGCTGCAGGCTTTCGCGCAAGGTGTAGCGCCCCTCGGTGTCGCCCATGGGCCGGGGACGGTGCGCCAGGATGTCGCCCATGTGCGAGCCGAGCACGCCCAGCAACGCGAACGTGTCCTGGTTGACCTGGGTAAAGGGCATGTCATGGACGCTGACCACCCCATGGATGTGGCCGGTGGAATCGACCAGCGGAACGATCGCCAGCACCTGGTCCAGGCTGGCGTCGTGCTCGGGATGCACGCTGGTCAGCGTGCCGGTCTGCAGTGTTTCGCGCAGCAGCGGGTTGAAGATCGACAGTTCGGGCGCGTTGCCCGCCCGGGCCACGGCCGGCAGGCGCAGCATGCCCCGCTCGTTGAGCGCATACACATTGGCGGCGTACAGGCCCGCCTGCTCCACCATGATCTCCAGCAAGGCCTCGGCGAGGCCGTCGAGCGGCTCCTGGGCGACACGGTCAAAGCAGGGTTCGCGTTGCTTGAGCCGCTCCAGGGCGGTGCGCAGGTTGTTTTCACCGCCCACCATGCGCTGTTCAAGTTGCGCGTGCGACACCTGCAGCAGGTGGTAGGCATTGGTGAACTGGGACAGGCGCGTCTGGTGATGGCGGCTGAGCACGTCAAGCTGGCGCACCCGTGCGGTCCAGAGGTCACGCGCCTCGCCGGCGCCCATGCCGGCGATCATGAGGCCGATGATCTGCGCCCCCGGAAAAGCGCCCAGCATGCCGGGATGGGCTAGCGTGACCCAGACGACGGCGCCCGACATCATGGCCGCGGCACCCGTCCCCGCGTTGAACCCGTGGCGCAGCCCCAGCAGCAGCGGGCTCAGGCAAAGGAGTGGCAGTACGTGCTGCAACGCCTGCATCGGCACCCACCACAACAGGGCCAGCGGAATCAGCCCCCCGAACACCAGCACCTCGGTCGTGACGGTCCGCGTGGAGGCCCCGGCGGCGGCAGTTTCGGGGTCACGGCCTTGGCGGTCGGTCACCGCCAGCCCTTTCGCCAGATCCGGCGCGAGCGCGGGCAGCACCAGGCCCGCCACGCGGGGCGCATCGGGTGCTGCGGATTCACGACCCCACGTTGGCCACTTCACGTGAGAACCTTTCTGGATGACGTTTGCCCCGTCAGGGGTACTGCAATGCAAACCATGGGAGCAATCAAAAATCGTGCCGGTAAGAGACCGTCGCGGACCGCGTGGCCTGTGCCTGGAAAATACTTTTCACGTCGCCATACGAAGCTTCGAGCCGGATGTCGCTGACCCGGGTGACCGGAATCGCCACCACCAGGCGCGCCGTGTACACCAACTCATTGGCAGGCCATTGCTTGCCGACCCAGGCGTCCAGCGACCCGCGCAGGCGGCGCTGGGGTCCGTCGGGCCCGCCGAGTTGCAGCGTGCTGCCGACGCCAAAGGTGCGGAAGCGGCGGGCCAGCACGCTGTCGATGGTCTGGAACGGCGAAAGAACTCCGCCGATCAGCCCCGGGGGCAGGTCGTCCACCAGGCGGTTGCGTTCGGCGCTGCCCGATGCGCGGACCCGCCAGACCGGCGTGCCGGAATAGACCGTGCCGCCCAACTCGCCTTCGACACGGTCGCCATGGCCCAGCGGGGCGCCCTTGCGGGTGTGAAAGTTCTGCAACGCGTACTCGATCCGCGCATAGGACGCGGGGGTCAGATTGGCCGACAGGCCCGCAGCAAGACGGTCTTTGGCGCCGATCATGCGCAGTGCCGACGATTCTTCCGTCACCCGGTTGACCCAGGCGTCCAGCCGGAATTGCAGTTGCCGGGCCAGGGACCGGGCGTATTCGAGGCGGCCGAAGGTCAGCGAGGTGTCGGAGCGCTGATTGGTTCCGAGCGTCATGCGCACCGGCGAAACGCCCAGTGCATAGTCGGCGATGAACGCGACTTCGGTTTCATTGCGGATACCCTGCAGGTTCAGGCCACCGGGGTCGGTACGGAACCGTGAATGGGCGAGGTCTGCGGTCAGGCGGACCGAATCCAGCGGGAGGCTGAACGAACCCCCTGTCTGCGTGATGTCGAGATCGCCCAGATTCCTTTGGGAGGCCTTCAATTCGACGCGGCGCGACAGCGCGAGCTGCAGTTCGGCCTGGTGCTGCAACAACAGTTCACGCAGGGGGCTCTGGGCCTCCGGCAGTTGGGCGTCCACCAGGTCAAGCGCTTCGCGGTTGCGGCCCAGCCGCCGCAGCGCCGTGATGCGGTCGGGCACGGAAAGCTCTGGGGCGCGCTCCTGCACCACCTTGGCGAGCATGGGCCGGTCGTTCAGCCCCAGTGCCACCGCCAGCGTCTGGTAGGCTGGCAGGGTGTGCTGATGGTCCCCGGCACGCGCGAGCCAGTCGCGGGCCTCCGCGAATTTCTCCTGCGCCAGGCTGGAGGCCACCAGTTTTTCGTAAACATCCACATCGGTGTAGCCACGCGCCAGCAGGTCCTTGAGCGCCTGGTCGCCGGCACTGTCACCCTCCAGGCCACGCTGGGCCGAGGCGTAGGCCAGCAGCAGCGCCTTGGCTTGCGCGCGAGGCATCTTGTCGATGCCCTCCATGGCGGACTTCAGGTGCGGCAGGGCGTTGCTGCGGATGCGCTGGGCCTCGTCCGGCCGTCCGGCCTGCGCCAGCACCTCGGCGTAGCTGACTTGCCATGGATGGTCTTGCGGGTTGGCCGCCACCTGCTTGCCGTACCAGATGAGCGATTCGTCCACGCGCTGGAGTTGAAGCAGCGCCACCGCGTAGGCCGCCCAGTAAGCCGGGTCGGCCTGCGCCTCGGCTTGCCAGGCCTGCAACCGGTCGGCCAGCAGCGCCTTTTCGGGGCCACCGCCGATCTGCAGCCACAGCCACTGGACCCGGTCGGCGGCCGAAGTCGGGGCCGCCACGGGTGCGCTGGTTTGGGCCACCACGCTCAATGGCGCGACAACGGCACCGCAGGCAAGCGCCGACGCCAACACCCAATGGTGCAATGGGTGGGCGGCCCTTGTGTTGCGGGCCGAGGCAGGAAGGTGTCGACTCATTGCGCGGTTCCATCGGGAAGCGTGTCGAGGCCCGGGTGGGCCACCCACGCAGAAAAACCCAGCGCGGCGATGCGCGCTGCCGTCTGCCGCGCCAGCCCGGGGGCGTTTTCCGCGACGTAATCAATGACCGTGACCGGCAGGCCATGGCGCTCACGGGCTTCGGTCAGGCGGGCCAGCAGCCAGCTGCGATCTTCCGGGCTCACGCTCACGTATTCACGGGTCTGCGCGTTCCAGCCCTGAAACAAGGACTCGGCCGCCAGGCCGCAGACGATGGAAGCGACTTCGGGAAGCGCCTCAAACCCCCGGTTCAACATCAGCTGGACGCCGGCAAAGCGCTGGTGCATGGCGCGAATGAGCGCGACCAGTGCCCGGGACTGGGCCAGGCGGTCCACCGGGTGGGCCACGGCCAATTGGTAGCTGTCGAGTGTGTCCAGGAAAAAGCCCCGGTAGCCGTCGGCCCACAGGCCCGCCATGCGCTCTTCCAGCAAAAACCGTTGCCAGTCCGGGTGGGTCAGATCGGCCACGCGGCTTTGCCAGGCCGCGTTGGCGCCCAGAAACAGCGCAGGCGACAGCGCGCGCGTGCAAGCCCGCCAGCCCTCGGCCTCACCGACACTGACATAGGCAAAGACCTCGGCACCGTTTTGCCGCAGGCCCGCCAGATCGGTCAGCGCATCGGCCTCGACCACCACACGGGGAAACCGCGACAGCGCCGCCACGGGCACCGGGGTGCCGTAATAAAACGCGGTCTGCACCCGCGGCAAGGTCTTGCGGCGTTGCAGCAGCCGCGAAAATGCAGCACCGAAGGACATGGCGCCTTTTGCGGAAGGGGTGTCGGGATGCCGGTGGCCGGCGTTGTGATGGCGCCGCAGGACCGGCGAGAGTGGGCGCGTCATTTCAGAACTCCAATGCGCGGCCCGGCCGGTTACTCGTCGTCCTCGAACTCGGCCCAACGGGAAGAGGGGCCGTCGTCCTTGGTGGCCACCGAAGCGTCCATGTCTACGACAATGATGACTTCACCACCAAAGCGCCCCACGCCCAGCGTCCGCATGAGGGCTTGCTCTTTTTCAGGATGGTCAAGGCGCAGAAAGCAGATCGCCTGCTTGGTCCGCTCATGCATGGTGGTCAGGATGTCAAGCCGCGTGACGCGACCGAACTGGCCCGCAAGGGTGTGCAATGCGGGCTTTAAAGTTGCAACATCAGGGCATTGCCGTAAGTCACTCAGTGCGTTCATGGTGGGTTCCCTTGCTTCTTCGTTCGGCCAATCAAGGCGGGCAAATTGCCGCTTTTTAGCTCTTAACTATTAGCTTACACCATCAGTAACAGGAAGTCACAGTAAAGTTACAAATTGGTATTAGTTCACTAGAAAGTATGACAAAAATGACGCAGTTGTTGACTTTGGCCCCGTTTGAAGGGCCAATAGGCAGGATTGTTCGTGTTTTGTAAGTAAAACCCTGATTGCAGCAATGACTTACCCCGACCCCGCCGGATTCGCCGACACGCAACCGGCCGACATGTTGGTCGGCTCCGCGCATCTCCCCGATGAACCGCTGGCGCTGGTCGAGCGCACCGCCCGGATTGGCAGCTGGACCCTGCCACTCCCCGGGGACGCCCTGATCTGCTCGGACCAGTGCGCCGCGATTCTCGGGTTGGGGCCTTACGCCACGCTCACCCTGATCACGCTGGCCGGGCGCTTCTCCCCCGAGTGGCGCGCTGGCATGGCCAAACATCTGCGGGACTGCCGGCAGCACGGGATTGCCTTCGACGAGGAGATGCAGATTGCCGGCATCGGGCGCCGGCGCACCTGGGTCCGGGCGGTGGGCGAAGCCGTGCGGGATGCCGACGGCCAGATCGTCCGGTTGCAGGGGGTGCTGCACGACATTTCAGAGCAGAAGCAGGCCCAGCGCGAGACGCTGCGGCTGGCCATGCGCCTGACCACCACGCTGGCCAGCATCACCGAAGCCTTTGTCACCCTAGACCGGCAGTACTGCTACACCTACCTGAACCAGGAAAGCGAGCGCCTGCTGCAGCACACGACCAGCGAGCTGCTGGGCAAGGAAATCTGGCAGGACCGGGGGGCGGCCATGGCCCGGCGCCTGCGCGAACAGCTGCAGCAGGCCATGCAGGGCAGCCAGCGCGTCGAATTCGAGGAATACTGCGCCACCCTCGGCAAATGGCTGGAGGTGCGGGCCTACCCGTTCACGGAAGGGCTGGCCATTTACTTCCGCGACGTGACCGAACGCCGAAAATCCCAGGAGCAGCTGATGCTGCTGGAGACCAGCATTTCGCGCCTGAACGACATCGTGGTCGTCGCAGAAGCCCTGCAGGCAGGCGAGGCGGCGCCCAACATCGTGTTCGTCAACGACGCGTTTGAAGAACTCACCGGCTACCGGCGCGACGAGGTGCTGGGCAAGACGCCACGCCTGTTGCTGGGACCGGACCTGCAGCTGTTCGAGTTGCGCCGCATGTCCGCGGCCTTGAACACCGACCGCCAGGTGCGGGGCGAGCTGCGCATTTTCCGGCGCGACGACAGCTGGTTCTGGCTCGAACTGGAAGTGGTGGCCGTGCTCTCGGACACCGGCGAGCTCACCCACTGGGTGGCCGTGGGCCGGGACGTGACGCAGCGCAAGGCGGCCGAGGACGAAATCCACCATCTCGCCTTCTACGACGCCCTGACCGGCCTGCCCAACCGGCAGCTGCTGCTGGACCGCTTGAAAGGCGTGCTGTCACTGGAGGGGCTGGCCGGGCGCCAGGGCGCGCTGATGTTCATCGACCTGGACAACTTCAAGGTGCTCAATGACACGATCGGCCATCACAAGGGCGACTTGCTGCTGCAGAAGGTGGCCGACCGGCTGATGCACTGCGTGCGCAAGACCGACACCGTGGCCCGCCTGGGGGGTGACGAGTTTGTCGTGATGCTCAACGATCTGGGCGACGACCCCGTCGTCGCCGAAGTCCGCGCGCGCATCGTGGCCGAAAAGGTGCTGACGCGCCTGCGCGAACCGTTCGACCTGGACGGCCACCGGCATTTCGCCACCGCCAGCATCGGCGTCACCGCGCTGGGCGGCGGCGCGAGCGACGACGGCGTGAGCGAGCCGTTGAAGCAGGCCGACCTCGCCATGTACCAGGCCAAGGCCATGGGCCGCAACACCGTGTGCTTTTTCGACCCCGGGATGCAGGCGGCGGTCAGCGCCAATGCCGCCGTGAGCGCCGACTTGCGCATGGGGTTGCGTGACCAGCAGTTCGTGCTGTACTACCAGCCGCTGGTGGACCGGGAAAGACGCATCGCAGGGGTGGAGGCGCTGTTGCGCTGGCAGCACCCGGCACGCGGCCTGGTGGGGCCGACCGAATTCATTCCCGTCGCCGAAGACACCGGGCTGATCCTGCCGCTGGGCCAATGGGCGCTGGAAACCGCCTGTGCGCAACTCGCGGTATGGGCCCGCTCCCCGCAGACCGCCGGCCTCTCGATTGCCGTCAACGTGAGCGTGCGTCAGTTTCGCCATCCGGATTTCGTGGACATGGTGATGGCCGCCATTCAAAGCACCGGCATTCCGCCGCAACGGCTCAAGCTGGAGTTGACCGAAAGCCTGCTGGCCGACCGCATGGAAATCACCCTGGCCAAGATGGGGACGCTCAAGGCGCTGGGCGTGACCCTGTCGCTCGACGACTTCGGCATGGGCTATTCGTCGCTGTCACTGCTCAAGCGGATGCCGCTGGACCAGCTCAAGATCGACCGCAGTTTTGTGGCCGACGTGCTGACCGACCCCAACGACGCCGCGATCTCGCGTGCCATCATTGCGCTGGCGCAGAGCCTGAACCTGGAAGTGGTGGCCGAGGGCGTTGAAACCGAAGCCCAGTGCGCCTTTCTGGCAGAGCAGGGTTGCGGCTTTTTCCAGGGCCACCTGTTTTGCCCGCCCCTGCCACTGCGACAACTTGAAGCCTATATTGAAGGTAAGCCCCTCGTCCCGGCGGCGGCGCAGCCGTGACGCCCGCGCCAAAAACCGTTTGCTTCGGCACCCACTTTGCAGCACCGACCCGAGTAGTTCCACACCATGACCGCCAACCCCTCGATCCTCCTCACCGGCGGCGCCGGCTTCATCGGCAGCCACACCTGTCTCGCACTGTGCGCGGCGGGCTTTGAGCCCGTCATCCTCGACAATTTTTCCAACAGCAGCCCCGCCGTGCTGGAGCGGCTGCAGCGCCTGCGCGGCCAGGCCGTGGTGTGCGAGCGCGGCGACGTGGGCGACACCGCGCTGGTGCAAACCGTGATCGAGCGCCACGGCATTGCGGCCGTCATCCACTTTGCCGGCTTCAAGGCCGTGGGCGAAAGCGTGGCCAAGCCGCTCAAGTACTACGCCAACAACCTGGGCGGCATGGTCAGCCTGCTGCAGGGCATGGACGCCGCGGGCTGCCGCACGCTGGTGTTTTCGAGCAGCGCCACGGTGTACGGCGACCCGGCCTCGGTGCCCATCACCGAAGACTTTCCCCGCAGCCACACCAACCCCTACGGCCACAGCAAACTGGTGGGCGAAGACATCATGGCCGCCATGCGCATCGCCAACCCGGCATGGCGCATGGGCGTGCTGCGCTACTTCAACCCCGTGGGCGCCCACCCCAGCGGGCTGATCGGCGAAGACCCCCTGGGCATTCCCGACAACCTCATGCCCTATGTGACGCAGGTGGCCGTGGGCCAGCGCCCGCACCTCAACGTGTACGGCAACGACTACGCCACGCCCGACGGCACGGGCGTGCGCGACTACATCCACGTGCAGGACCTGGCCGCCGGCCATGTGGCGGCGGTGCAGGCGCTGCTCGGCCGGGGCGAGAGCTTCACCGTGAACCTGGGCACGGGGCGCGGCCACAGCGTGCTGGAGGTGGTGCACGCCTTCGAGCAAAACAGCGGCCGCCCGGTGCCCTACCAGATCGCCCCACGGCGCCCGGGCGACGTGGCCCAGTGCTACGCCAACCCGGCGCTGGCGCACCGCCTGCTGGGCTGGCAGGCCCACCACACGCTGGACGACATGTGCGCCGACGCCTGGCGCTGGCAAAGCCAGAACCCGAGCGGTTACCGCTGAGCGGCGACGCGCGCCACCCACGTGGCACGCTCACCCGATCACGCCAGCAGCGCCACATTCCCACCCGCGGCCGTGGTGTTCACGGTGACGGTCTGTTCGGCGCAAAAGCGCACCAGATAGTTCGGGCCACCGGCCTTGGGGCCGGTGCCCGACAGGCCTTCGCCACCAAACGGCTGCACGCCCACCACCGCGCCGATCATGTTGCGGTTGACATAGACATTGCCCACATGGGCCCGGGCGGCCAGGGCCTGGGCGCGACTGTCGATGCGGGTCTGGATGCCGAGGGTAAGGCCGTAGCCCAGCGCGTTGATCTGGTCGATCACGTCTTCGGCCGTGCGCAACGCGCCCGAGCCCCAACGCACGATGTGCAGCACGGGGCCGAAGATTTCCTGCTTCATGCTGGCAATGGACGGCACTTCAAAGGCCATCGGCGGCACCAGATTTGCTATTTTTTGAGTAGCTAACTTTGACGTATCAACGTGGGCTAACACCTGTTTTGCTTCTGAATTCAGGCGCTGCAGGTGTTTCTGGATGCCGTCGAACGGCTCGCGGTCGATGACGGGGCCGACGTCGGTGGACAGCGCGGCCGGGTCGCCCACCACCAGTTCTTTCGCGGCGCCCGCGATCATCGCGATCACGCCGTCGGCAATCGCCTCGTGCACGCACAGCAGGCGCAATGCCGAGCAGCGTTGGCCGGCCGAGCGGAAGGCGCTTTGCACCACGGCGTCGGCCACTTGTTCGGGCAGCGCGGTGCTGTCCACCAGCATGGCGTTGATGCCGCCGGTTTCGGCGATCAGGGGAACGATGGGGCCGTCCTTGGCGGCCAGCGCGCGCTGGATGATCTTGGCCACCTGCGTGGAGCCGGTGAACACCACGCCCGCGACGCTGGGGTGCGCCACCAGCGCGGCGCCCACGGTTTCGCCCGGGCCGTGCAGCAGTTGCAGGGCGTCGGCGGGCACGCCCGCGGCGTGCAGCAGCCGCACCGCCTCCAGCGCGACGCCTGGCGTCTGTTCGGCCGGCTTGGCCAGCACCGTGTTGCCGGTGACCAGCGCCGCCGCCACCTGCCCCGCAAAAATGGCCAGCGGAAAATTCCACGGGCTGATGCAGACCCAGACGCCGCGGGCCGTGAGGCGCAATTCGTTGGATTCACCCGTGACGCCATGCGTCACTCCACCAGAATGGCCTGGCAGCGCGACCGGCGCCATCACCCGCTCGGCCTCGTTGGCGTAATAGCGAAAGAAATCCACCGCCTCGCGCACTTCAGACACGGCGTCGCCCCAGCTTTTAAAGGCTTCCTTCACGAGCAGCGCGCAGAACGTGGGCATCTCGCGCTCCAGCGCATCGGCGGCGCGGCGCAGGGCGGCCGCACGTTCGCCCACTGAAGTTTTGCTCCATGTTTTATAGCTGACTATCGCCTTCTGACAAGGACTTTCGACCTGGTTGGCATCAAACTCGGGCACCACAGGCACCTGCACCGTCTGCAGCGCGGCCAGCAGCGGCGCGCGCATGGCGTGCACCGTGAGGTCGAGGCCGGCGCTGTTCCTGCGGCTGGGGCCGTAGAGGTCGGGCGGCAACGGGTGCGCCGAATCCGGCTCCAGCCGCAGGGGCGAGATCAGCAGTTCGTCCATGCCCACCGACTCGTCGGCCAGCTGGTGCACGAAGGACGAGTTGGCACCGTTCTCGAGCAGGCGGCGCACCAGGTAGGCCAGCAGGTCGCGGTGCGCGCCCACCGGGGCATAGACGCGGCAGCCGATCAACGGGTTTTTGAGCACCTCGCGGTAGATGCCCTCGCCCATGCCGTGCAGCCGCTGCAACTCGAATGCCGCCCCGGAACGTGCGGCCATCTGCAGGATGGCGGCGATGGTGGCCGCATTGTGCGTCGCAAACTGCGGGTAGATCGCGTCGGGCGCGTCCAGCAGCGCCCGGGCGCAGGCCAGGTACGAGATGTCGGTGTGGTGCTTGTGGGTGAACACCGGGTAGGCGGGCAGGCCCAGCTCTTGCGCGCGCTTGATCTCGGCGTCCCAGTAGGCGCCCTTGACCAGGCGGCACATCAGGCGCAGCTTGTATTTGCGCGCCAGCGCCGTGACGTGGGCAATCAGCTCGAGCGCGCGGGTCTGGTAGGCCTGCAAGGCCAGGCCAAAGCCGCGCCACTGCGGGTGGTGCTGCGCCACCTGCGCGGCCAGCGCCTCGAACACGTCGAGCGACAGCTCCAGCCGGTCGACCTCTTCGGCGTCGATGGTGAGGTTGATGTGGGCGCGCGCCGCCTGTTCGCACAGGCCCCACACGCGCGGCACCAGTTCGGCCAGCACGCGCTCGCGTTGCGCGTCCTCATAACGCGGGTGCAAGGCGCTCAGCTTGATGGAAATACCGTCATTTTGCTCTGTAGCCCCCGTCAAATGGCTGTTATCTGCTATTTTTGATATAGCGTTCTGGTAGCTCGCCAGGTAGTGCAATGCGTCGGCATCGGTGCGGGCGCCCTCGCCCAGCATGTCATAGCTGAACCGGACATTGGCGTTGCGTTTGCGGGCCGTCGCGGCCTCGCCCATGGCCTCTTGAATGGTCTGGCCGAGCACGAACTGGCGGCCCAGCAGCTGCACCGCGCGCAGCGTGGCCGCCACCACGGTGCGCGAACCCAGTTTGGCCATGAGGCTGACGCCCCCGTCCGTTCGCGTTGCGCCTTTCGACGGGCTCGGCACCGGCCCCGCTGAAACGCCTTCGGCACGCCCAGGCTTGGCGGGTTGTGGCAAAAAGTGCTTGGACATCGCAATCGCCGACGACGACAGCCGCGCCAGCGCAGAGTCGCCCGCGCCGTCAAAGTCGGCCCGCCCCAACTGGTCGGCCGTGAGCGCGATGGCGGTTTCGGCATCGGGCACGCGCAGCAGCGCCTCGGCCAGCCGCATCAGGGCCAGACCTTCGGCGCTGGAGATCGGGTATTCCTTGAGCAGGCTCTCCATGGCCCAGAACGGTGGCGGGTTCTCGCGCACGGCCTGCACCCAGGGGCGTGCCGCGTGGGCGGCGGCGGCCCAGTCGAGTGCGCCCGCAAGCGACTGCAGGCGATGGGACACCACGCCAGCCTCGGCGCGATAGGGAAAGGGCAGGTGCGGGGATGACATGGCGGGCTCCAGGGGGCAGGTGATTTCCGCCATGTTCGGACGAAACGCAACGAGTTTTTATTTGTTTTTAAGCCATATTGCCGGATAATTCACTACTCATGAGTGAATCCGCACCAGGTCTTGACCGCATTGATCTGAAAATCCTGAATGTCCTGCAGGACGACGGCCGCATCTCCAACCTCAAACTGGCCGAAGCGGTGGCGCTGTCGCCCACGGCCGTGCTGGCGCGCACCCAGCGCCTGGCGCGCGACGGCTACCTCCTGGGTTACGAGGCCCGGCTCAACCCCCTCAAGCTCGGGCGCGGGATGATGGTGTTTGTGGAGGTGCTGCTGGACCGCACCACGCCCAACGTGTTCGACCAGTTCAAGGCGGCGGTGCAGGTGCGCGACGAGATCATGGAATGCCACATGGTGGCCGGTGGCTTCGACTACCTGCTCAAGACCCGCATGGCCGACATGCAGGCCTACCGCGAATTTGCCGGCACCGTGCTGTGGCAACTGCCCGGCGTGCGCGAAACACGCACTTACGCGGTCATGGAAGAGGTCAAGGACTCACGGCGGCTGGCGCTGCCCGGGCTCTAAATCATGCCAAACGGCACCCGCACCATGGCCTGGACGCCACAGGGGCAACCGATTTTGCGCAGTTTTACCCCGATCGCGCGGTTGCGCAGCCGTGTCAGGGCGCGCGCGCCGCCGGGAACACTAAAGTAGGCCCGCCTGATACATTTTGATGCAAAATCCCGCCATGGTCATTCATCCCGTCCCCCTCGCACAGTTGCAACCGGTGGGTTTGAGCCCCGACGAAACCGCTGCCGTCATCGCCGCGGCCGCGAAGCTGGACGACGGCGTGCGCTGGGTTCTCCCCATGCCGGGCTTCCGGCCCGATGCTTATGTCACGCACCTGCGATCGGTGGATTTGCCCGGCGAGCAGGTCGTCAGGGCGCCGGCCGAGGCGCCGCATCTGCCACCCCGGCGCTTGCTGGTCGATGAAAACGGCCGCCACGGCGGGCGTCCGGTGTGCATGCTGGGCAACTCCGAGGCTTCGCACTCCCGCTGGGCGCCCGAACGGCCCGACGCCATGGTCGAGTTGCATGAGTCGCTGCGTTTTGCCACCCGGCAACTCATGCCCCAGCGACTGCACTACACCCTGGCGCGAATGGCGTGGGAGCGGCGCAAGCAATGGAAAAACCGCCAGTTTCACCTGCTGCTGGACCGCCACCTGATCGCCACCATCGAACCCGCGCACTGGCGCATGTCGCTGCGCACGGGCGTGACGCCCACCCAGCTCGCCGAGGCCGAGATCGTGGCGCGGCCCCACAGCGCCGAAGTGCCCTCCAAAAGCCTCAAACCCTTTGCGATGGCGCAGGCACTGTGGACGCTGGCCCAGCGCTGCGACACCGAGTCGCTGCCCGAGATGCTGCCCACCAGCTTTCTGGATTCACGGCTGTGCCGTCGCCATGCCCTGCCCGTGGCGGCGTCCGAAGCCGGCCAGCATTGCCTGACGGTGCTGGACGCCCTGGAGATGACTTCGCTGAACGCCGAGGAATTGCGCGCCATGCTGGAGCTTCCCGAGCCGGTGCTGATGCGCGCGCTGACCTGCCTGGCGCTGGGCCGCGCGATCCGCCAGACCCGCGAGGAAAACCCGATCAGCCGCCTGTCGGCCTGGCTGCCCAGCAGCTGGCGCCAGAGCCTGGCACATACGAGCGAGTTGGATTGAGGCTCCAGTCGCTGCACAATGACATTTTTTTGCAGGAGATCGATCATGACTCTTGTCCGTGGCCTCCAGGTCGCCGCCCAGGCCTTTGTTGTGGGTGTCGTGTTCGCCGCTCCCGTGTGGGGCCAAAGCCAGAAACCGGGCCTTTGGGAGATCACGCAGCGCATGTCGGGCTCCGCCGAAATGGACCAGGCGATGGCCCAGATGCAGCAGCAACTGGCCGGCATGTCACCCCAGCAACGCAAGGCGATGGAAGACATGATGGGCCGACAAGGCGTGACCATGGGCGTTGCGCCCGGCGCAGGCATGGCCCTGAAAGTCTGCATGACGCGCGAGATGATCGAGCGCAACGAGATGCCGTCGCAGACGGAAGGCGATTGCAAGACCACCCAGAACTCGCGCAGCGGCAACACCCTGAAAATCAGCTTTGTCTGCACCCGACCCCCTTCCACGGGCGAAGGCAGCTATACCTTCAGCGGCGACACCGGTTTCACGTCCCGGATGAAAATCACGACCCCGCGCAATGGCAAGCCCGAAACGGTCACCATGACCGGCGCGGGCAAGTGGCTCGCCGCCGACTGCGGCACGGTCAAACCGGTCGCCCCGCCCAAAAAGTAGCCCCGTCATGCCGCCTGCGGGCACCCCGCTGCGGCCAGGCTCAGGGGCGCGCCGCGGCGGGTTTGCGCCCGCCAAAGATCGCCGTGCCCACGCGCACCAGGGTGCTGCCGGCGTCAATGGCCGCTTCCAGATCGGCCGACATGCCCATCGACAGCGTGTCCCACACCGCCCCCGCTGGCAACTGCGCCGCCATGGCCTCGAACAGCGCACGGGTGCGCGCGTGCACCGCGCGCTGCGCGGCCGCGTCGGGTGCGGGCTCGGGAATCGTCATGAGGCCGCGCAGCGTGAGGCGCGGCAGCACGGCCACCGCGCACGCCAGCGCCAGGGCTTCGTCGGGCGGCACACCCGATTTGTTGGCCCCGCCGTCCACGTTGACCTGAAGGCAGACCTGCAGCGGGGCGAGGCCCGGTGGCCGCTGCTCGCTCAGGCGCTGGGCGATCTTGAGCCGGTCCACCGTGTGCACCCAGTCAAAATATTCGGCCACGAGGCGCGTCTTGTTGCTCTGGATCGGGCCAATACAATGCCATTCGGTCGGCGCAGCGTGGGCCTGCCGAAGGCCCTCGGACTCCCAGGCCCGGAGGGCTGAAATCTTGTCCACCGCCTCCTGGAGGTAGTTTTCACCGAACCGGCGTTGTCCTGCCGCGACAGCCTCGCGCACCGCTTGCGGGCCAAATGTCTTGGAAACCGCCAGTAATGTGACATCTTCCACGGGCCGTCGCGCCGATGCACAGGCTTGGGCGATCCGCTCACGGACCCCTTGGAGGTTGCTGGCAATCGTCGTCATAATCAGTGTCGAGCGTATCAAACCATCGGGGACTTCGTGGACATTACCCAACTGCTGGCATTCAGCGTCAAGAACAAGGCTTCTGATCTTCACCTTTCCGCCGGGCTGCCACCCATGATCCGCGTGAACGGCGACGTGCGCCGCATCAACGTCGATCCGCTGGACCACAAGATGGTCCACAGCATGGTGTACGACATCATGAACGACACCCAGCGCAAGAACTATGAAGAGTTTCTGGAGGTCGATTTCTCGTTCGAGATCGACGGGCTGGCGCGTTTTCGCGTCAACGCCTTCAACCACCAGCGCGGCGCCGGGGCGGTGTTCCGCACCATCCCGTCCAAGATCCTCACCCTCGAGCAACTCAACGCGCCCAAGATCTTCGGCGAGCTGGCGCTCAAGCCGCGCGGGCTGGTCCTGGTGACCGGGCCCACCGGGTCGGGCAAGTCCACCACGCTGGCCGCCATGGTGAACTTCCTCAACGAGACCGAATACGGCCACGTGCTGACGGTGGAAGACCCGATCGAATTCGTGCACGAATCCAAGAAATGCCTGGTCAACCAGCGCGAGGTCGGCCCGCACACGCTGGGTTTTGCCAATGCGCTCAAATCGGCGCTGCGCGAAGACCCCGACGCCATCCTGGTGGGCGAAATGCGCGACTTGGAGACCATCCGCCTGGCCATGACCGCTGCCGAAACCGGTCACCTGGTGTTTGGCACGCTGCACACCTCGAGCGCGGCCAAGACCATCGACCGCATCATCGACGTGTTCCCCGGCGAAGAAAAGGAAATGATCCGCGCCATGCTGTCCGAGTCGCTGCAGGCCGTCATTTCACAGACCCTGTGCAAAACCAAGGACGGCCAGGGCCGCGTGGCGGCGCACGAGATCATGCTGGGCACCAGCGCCATCCGCAACCTGATCCGCGAGGCCAAGGTGGCGCAGATGTACTCCACCATCCAGACCGGCAACAGCTTCGGCATGCAAACGCTGGACCAGAACCTGACCGACCTGGTCAAGCGCAACATCATCAGCCCGGCCGAAGCACGCGGCAAGGCCAAGATTCCCGAGAATTTCCCCGGATAACCATGATCTCCCCCCCGTCGCTTGCCCACTCCGTGTGGCCGCATCCCCCCTCGAGGGGGCAACACCGACGGCCCGGCAAAGCCGGTTCCGTGGTGTTTCTGGCCTGGACACCACGGCGGCCGGGTCGGCCACTGGCCTCCACGCGCGCTGCGCTGCTTTAAGGAAACCTCATCATGGAACGCGACCAGGCATCGAAATTCATCAACGACCTGCTTCGGCTGATGGTCAGCCGCAATGGCAGCGACCTGTTCATCACCGGCGACTTCCCGCCCGCCATGAAGGTGGACGGGAAAATCACCAAGGTGTCGGGCCAGCCGCTGACGCCGGCCCACACGCTGGCGCTCACGCGGTCGATCATGAACGACAAGCAGGCCGCGGAATACGAACGCACCAAGGAGTGCAATTTCGCCATTTCACCCGCCGGCATCGGGCGCTTTCGCGTCAACGCCTTTGTGCAGCAGGGCAAGATGGGCATGGTCATGCGGGTGATCCCGGCCGTGCTGCCCACCATTGACGGGCTGGGCATGCCACAGGTGCTGAAGGACGTGGCCATGTCCAAGCGCGGCCTGTGCATCCTGGTGGGCGCCACCGGCTCGGGCAAATCGACCACGCTGGCGGCCATGGTCGACTGGCGCAACGAAAACTCCTACGGCCACATCATCACCGTGGAAGACCCGGTGGAGTTCGTCCACCCGCACAAGAACTGCGTGATCACGCAGCGCGAGGTGGGCCTGGACACCGACAGTTGGGAGGCGGCCCTGAAGAACACGCTGCGCCAGGCGCCCGACGTGATCCTGATGGGCGAAATCCGCGACCGCGAAACCATGGAACACGCGGTGGCCTTTGCCGAAACCGGCCACCTGTGCCTGGCCACCCTGCACGCCAACAGCGCCAATCAGGCACTCGACCGCATCATCAACTTCTTCCCCGAAGAACGCCGCCAGCAGTTGCTGATGGACCTGTCGCTCAACCTGCGCGCCATGATTTCGCAGCGGCTGATCCCCAAGCAGGACGGCAAGGGCCGCAGCGCCGCGGTGGAAGTCATGCTCAACACGCCGCTGATCTCCGACCTGGTCTTCAAGGGCGAAGTCTCCGAGATCAAGGAGATCATGAAGAAAAGCCGCAACCTGGGCATGCAGACCTTCGACCAGGCCCTGTTTGACGCCTTTGAGAACAACATCATCAGCTACGAAGATGCGCTGCGCAATGCCGATTCCGTCAACGACCTGCGGCTGCAGATCAAGCTCAACAGCCAGCGCGCCAAGACGCAGGACCTGGCCGCCGGCACGGAACACTTCGCCATTGTCTGATAGGCTATTGCGCGGGCGCAGGGCGGCGCTGGTCGCACGGCCCTTGCCAGCCTGAAGGTGGTCCCGGTTTCCGGGCGGCTCTGACCCGCCTTCCTGTCGCGACACCGCAGCGCGCCCTGCGCAGCGGTGTCAACCCCATCCATTGCCCTCCCCTCCACCTCAACGGACTTCCCATGAGCACCACCCACCCCAAAACCTACGAATCCACTCCCTCACGCAAGGTCGCCTTTCTGGGCCTGGGCGTGATGGGCCTGCCGATGGCCGGGCATCTGGCGCTGGCAGGCCATCAGGTCACGGTCTACAACCGCAGTGCGGCCAAGGCCAAGGCCTGGGCCGCCGAGTTCAAGGGGGCCTCGGCGCCCACGCCGCGCGAAGCGGCAGCCGGTGCCGACTTTGTGTTCGCCTGCGTTGGCAACGACGACGACCTGCGCGCCATCACACTGGGTGCCGACGGCGCCTTTGCCGGCATGAAGCCCGGCGCGATCTTTGTGGACCACACCACCGCTTCGGCCGATGTGGCGCGCGAGCTGGACGCGGCGGCGCGCCAGCTCGGCCTGCGGTTTGTCGACGCCCCGGTCTCGGGCGGTCAGGCCGGCGCGCAAAACGGCCTGCTGACCGTGATGTGCGGCGGCGACCCTGCCGCGTTCGAGGCGGCCCGCCCGGTGGCGATGGCGTTTTCACGCGCGTTCACGCTCATGGGCGCGAGCGGCGCAGGCCAGCTCACCAAGATGGTCAACCAGATCTGCATCGCCGGGCTGGTGCAGGGCCTGTCCGAGGCGCTGGCGTTTGGCCAGAAAGCCGGGCTCGATGCACTGCAGGTGATCGACGTGATTGGCAAGGGGGCCGCGCAGAGCTGGCAGCTCGACAACCGGGGCCCCACCATGGTGGCCGACAAGTTCGACTTCGGCTTTGCCGTGGACTGGATGCGCAAGGACCTGGGCCTGGTGCTGGACGAAGCCCGCCGCAACGGCGCGCAACTGCCCGTGACCGCGCTGGTGGACCAGTTCTACGCCGACATCCAGCGCATGGGCGGCCAGCGCTGGGACACGTCGAGCCTGATCCGTCGGCTCCGGTAAGTCCGGTGCTGCGCGACCATTTGCTATATAAAATATAGCAAACTATGGCCTATTGACGGGGGCTAAAGCCTGATTCAGGCAATATTTCAGCTGCGCGGCGCCGACGCTGCCGGTGCGGCAGGCGTCGCTGCCGGTGCCGGTGCCGGTGGATTTGAGGTGCCCGCCGGCACCAGCCGCTGCAGCTCTTCTTCGGAGATGATCTCCAGCACGCGCACCACGCGCTTGACGCCGCTGATGCCGCGCACCACGTCGGCGACCCGGTCGGCCTCGCGCTGGGTCACGCGGCCCATGAGGTAGACCGTGCCGCGCTCGGTCACGACCTTGAACGCGTTGGCGAACAGGTCGGGCGTGTCCACCAGCGTGGCCTTGACCTTGCCGGTGATGAGGGTGTCGGACGAACGCGTTGCCAGGGAGGAATTGGCCTCCACCCCCAGTTCGTTGACGATGGAGCGCACGTTGTCCACCTGCGAGACCACCTGCTGAGCGAGCTGCTTGGTCTGCTCATTGGGCACCTCGCCCGTGAGCAACACCTGGCGGTTGTAGCTGGTGACGTTGATGTGCACGTCGCCCGTCACATTTTCACGAATGCGGCTGGCCGAACGCAGCTCGATGCCTTCGTCTTCGACCTGGGTGCCGGAGGTGCGGCGGTCAATCGCCATCAGCGTGCCGCCCACGGCACCGCCTGCCAGCAGCGGCAGGCAGGCCGAAAGGCTGACCGCCACGGTGGCCGCCGCGGCCAGCGCCAGGGTGATGCGCTGGAACGAATGTCGGGATGAATGTCGGGAAGCGGGCTTCATGGGGAAATCTCCTGGTCACCAAGTAACTGGGCGTCCACACTGTCGCAAATGCAGTGCAACGCAAGAATATGGACCTCCTGGATGCGCGCGGCGCGATCGTGCGGCACACACACGTGCACGTCGGTTTCGCGCATCGCTGCGCCCACCGCACCGCCGCCCTGGCCGGTCAGGGCCACCACGGTCATCTCGCGCTCGTGGGCGGCTTCGACCGCGGCCAGCAGGTTCGCCGATTGCCCGTTGCTGCTGATGACGAGCAGCACGTCTTCGGGCGAGCCCAGCGCGCGCACCTGTTTGGCAAAGACCTGGCTGTAGTCAAACTCACTGGCCAGACCTGACACGATGGCGCTGTCGGCGGTCAGGGCGATCGCGCCAAGCTCGGGGCGGTCGCGCTCGAAACGGCCGACAAAGCTGGACGCAAAATACTGGGCCAGTGCGGCCGAAGCGCCGTTGCCACAGGCCAATACCTTGCCGCCGCCGGTGACGCAGGCCAGAATGGCCTGCACCGCGTCGGCAATGGGCTTGCTCAGGGTTTGCGCGGCCTGGTACTTGAGGTCGGCGCTGTCGACAAAATGCTTTTGAATGCGTTGCTCGAACATGTGGCGGGATGATACCCGGCGCATCGGCGGGCACGGGTGGCCGCACAAAAATGAGGTTAAGTTTCGAGTGGGTTACGTTTGTTCAGCCCGCATCAAAAGCCCCCTGAAGCCACTGCACGGTGTCTTCCACCAGCACCACATCAAAGCGGCACGGCGGCATCTGGGGCAACCGCATCAGGTAGTGGCGGGCGGCAAAAATGATGCGCCGCTGCTTGGTCACGCTGATGCTGGCGCCCGCACCGCCGTGGCGCGTGCTGCTGCGCTGGCGCACCTCCACAAACACCAGCGTGCCATCCGGGGCGCGCACGATGAGGTCGATTTCGCCGCCGCCGCGCCCGGGCGTCCGATAATTGCGCTGCACCAGTCGCAAACCGGCGGCCTGCAGGTGTTGCAGGGCGCGGTCTTCGGCGGCGTCGCCGGCCTGTTTGGTGGTGGGCCGGGTTGTTTTGAGGAGTTTCATTGAGCGCTTCGTTTGCATCTGCCCTGAATGCCGCGCGTGACGCGGCCGGCTCGCAGCATTATCCGCAGGGTGCGCTCTACGTGGTGGCCACGCCGATTGGCAATCTGGCCGACATTTCGCTGCGCGCGCTGCACGTGCTGGCGCTGGCCGACACCGTGGCGTGCGAAGACACGCGCCACACCCAGGCGCTGCTGCGCGCCTACGGCATTGACAAAGTGGCGGCGCAGTTGCTGGCGCTGCACCAGCACAACGAGGCCGAGGCCGCGCAAACGGTGATCGGGCGGCTGCGCGCGGGCCAGCGCGTGGCCTACGCCAGCGACGCCGGCACGCCCGCCGTGAGCGACCCTGGCGCACGGCTGGTGGCCGCGGTGCAGGCCGCCGGGCTGCAGGCCATTGCCCTGCCCGGCGCCAGCAGCGTGACCGCTGCGCTCAGCGTGGCAGGCGCCGTGAACGCGCGCGCCGACGACAGCGGCTTCGTGTTCGCCGGGTTTGTGCCGACCAAGGCCACCGAGCGCGACGCTGCCGTGCAGGCCCTGGCCGCCGAACCCCGCACCGTGGTGCTGCTGGAGGCGCCGCACCGCATCGAGGCGCTGGCGCGTGCGCTGGCTGCGCTGGGCGCGCGGCCGGTGACGCTGGCCAGGGAGATCACCAAACAGTTCGAACAGGTGGTCACCCTGGCCGCCGACGCCCTGCCCGGCTGGCTGGCCGCCGATGCGCAGCGCCTGCGCGGCGAGTTTGTGGTGGTGCTGCATCCGGCCCCCCGTGACCCCGACGACACCACCGCGCAGGACGCGGCCACGCGGCGCGTGCTGACCCTGTTGCTGGCCGAGCTGCCGGTCAAAACCGCCGTGAAGCTGGCCGCCGAACTCACCGGCGCGCCGCGCAACGCACTGTACGAACAAGCCCTCGCGCTCAAGAACACTGAACACTGAACCATGACGCTGCAGCACACCCCGAGGCTTCCCCGCATGGCGCCGCGGCCAGCCCGCCACCCATCGCCGCGCGTCGCCACCTTGCGCCACCGCTGGGGTGCGCTGCTGCTGGCCGCGGCCATGGCGGGGCTGGGCGGATGCGGCAAGACCGAAGTCACGCCCACACCGGCACCCCAGCCGACCGCCACGGCGCCCACGCCGGTTGCCGCCACCCGCGCTGCGCCGGCCAGTGACACCCCCGAGGCACGCGCCGCCATCGACACCTTTTTGCAGTCCCACTGGGCCCGCCCGGCCGATGGCAGCGGGATTCGCGCGTCCGGGCCGGGGCTGGAGGGCGCGGCCCTCGACGTGGCCGCCTGCGCCGCCTGCCACCCCGCGCAGTATGAGGATTGGCGCCACAGCCTGCATTCGCGCGCCATGGGGCCAGGCGTGGCGGGGCAGTTGGTGACCATGGTGGCGGCCGACCCCGCGTCGGCTGAATCGTGCACCCGGTGCCACGCCCCGCTGGCCGAGCAAGCCCGTTCGCTTGCGAAAAGCGTGCGCAGCCGCCCGCCTGCCACTGCCACTGCCACCACCCCCAGCGCAGGCAACCCCGCCGACCGACTGCACGAACGCGGCCTGATGTGCGCCAGCTGTCATGTGCGCGAGGGGCAGGTGTTCGGGCCACCGCGCCGCGACGGCTCGACCCCCGGCGCGGGTACAACCCCGCCGGCACTGCACCGCTGGTCGGCCAGCACCGCGTTTGAAAGCTCGCGCTTTTGCGCCACCTGCCACCAGTTCGAACCCGACGGCTTTGCGCTCAACGGCAAGCTGCTGGAGAACACGCTCAACGAATGGCAGGCCAGCCGCTACGCCCGCGAGGGCGTGTCCTGCCAGAACTGCCACATGCCCGACCGCCGGCACCTGTGGCGCGGCATCCACGACCCCGACATGGTGCGCCGCGCGCTGACGATCGAAGTCACCCGCCCGACGCCGGCGGACGGCACCCTGGCCGCCCACCTGCGCATCCGCAACACCGGGGCCGGGCACTACTTTCCGACCTATGTGACGCCGCGGGTGTTCGTGCAGGCCTACCAGGAAGACCGCGACGGCCGCGAGCTGCCCGCCACGCGCCAGCAATGGATGATCGCGCGCGACGTCAAGCTCGACCTCAGCGCCGAAATCGCCGACACCCGCATCCCGCCCGACGGCCAGGCCGAGTTTGACTACCGCGCCCCGCGCCGCACGGGTGCCACGGCGCTGGTGCTGCGCCTGTGGGTCGAGCCCGACGCGTTCTACCGCGAGTTCTACCAAAGCATGCTGGCCAACGGCGAGGCCGGTGCGGGCCAGGCGCAGATCGAGCAGGCGCACCGCGACGCCGCCAACTCGGGCTTTGTGGCGTGGAGCGAAACCATCGTGCTGCCCGCGGTGGCCAAGCCCTGAGAGACGGAGACCCTGGCCCACCATGCCGCCGCCGATCCGCCTCGTCTGTGACCGTGCGCCGTCTTCGCTCTGCGATGGCGGGCCTGGAGCGGTCGGTCTGCGCAGCCCCAAACGGCTCGGAATTGGGCTTGCACTGGCCGCTGGCCTGTGGGCCACCGCGTCTTGGGCGATGGCGTCGCCGACGGCGCCGCGCCCAAGCCCCCCCGATGGCGCGACCGCCGTCACCCTCGTCAGCGACAGCGCGGATGGTGAGCCCGGCGTGCCCCTGAACGGTTGGTGGTTCGTGGCCCCGGGCGCCGAACCCACCCCCCTGCGCCCGGCCGTGGTGCTGCTGCACGGTTGCGGGGGCATTCACGACCGCCAAGGGCAACTGGCCCGGCGCTACCTGGATTACGTGGGCCTGTTGCACCGCCAGGGCATGCACGCCCTGGTGCTGGACTCCCTGACCTCACGTGGCGAAAAAGAGCTGTGCACCCAGACCATCGGAACCCGCAAGGTCACGCAGGCGCAGCGCCGCGGCGACGCCCTGGCCGCCCTGCGCTGGCTGGCCCGCCAGCCGGGCGTGGACGCCAGCCGCCTGGGCCTGCTGGGCTGGTCCAACGGCGGCAGCACCGTGCTGGCGGCCACCAACGAAACCCACCGCCAAGTGCGCGGCGCCGAGGTGCATGCCGCCTTTGCCGTGGCCTTCTACCCGGGCTGCACGGCCGAACTGCGGCGTGGCTACCGGACATCGACGCGCGTGCTGCTGCTGCTGGGCGCCAGCGACGACTGGACGCCGGCCGAGCCCTGCGAGCGTCTGGCGCGCGACGCCCAGGGCGTGGCGCCCCAGGTGGTCAGCTACCCCGGCGCCTTCCACGGCTTTGACGGCACCGCCCCCGTGCGTCAGCGCAAGGACGTGCCCAACGGCGTGCGGCCAGGTCAGGGCGTGACCGTGGGCGCCAACGCGCAGGCGCGCGAGCAGGCCTTGTTGCGTCTGCAGGCGTTTCTGGACGGGCCGCGTTGAGCGGTTGCTTTGCGGTCTGAAGAGTATCAAAATAGGAGCAAACTATGACAATTTGACGGGGACTAATGGTCAATTTTGTTCATATATTCATCCAGACGGGCCACGCCGAACACCCCGCGCTTTTTGCAGCAGAATCGGGCCTTCTGGCGCCCAGCGCCCAGCAACCACCACACACCATGACCCACCCCATTGCCGACACCGTCGAGGTTCTTGCGTTCGATATCTTTGGCACCGTCGTGGACTGGCACGGCAGCATCGTGCGGGAGATGCAGGCGCTGCATCCGGCGGTCGATGGCGACGCCTTTGCGCTGGCCTGGCGCGCGGGCTACCAGCCGGCCATGCGCCGCGTGATGGCGGGCGAGCTGGGCTGGACGCTGATCGACGACCTGCACCGCATGATTCTGGACGGCATCCTGCCGCAGTTCGGGCTGGCGCCGCTGGACGAAGCCCAGCGCCAGCACCTCAACCGCGTGTGGCACCGGCTGCACGCCTGGCCCGACGCCGTGGCCGGCCTCACGCGGCTGAAGGCGCGCTACACGATCACCACGCTGTCCAACGGCAACCTCGGGCTGCTCACGAACATGGCCAAGCACGCCAGGCTGCCCTGGGACTGCGTGCTGTCGGCCGAGGTGTTCCGCGCCTACAAGCCCGACCCGGCCACCTACCTGGGCGTGGCCAGGGTGTTTGACCTCAAGCCCGCGCAGGTGATGCTGGTGGCCGCGCACCACGACGACCTGGCCGGTGCGCGCGCCTGCGGCCTGCAGACCGCCTACATCGAGCGGCCGCTGGAGTTTGGCGCGGGCCATGTGAAAGACGTGTCACCCCAGCCCGGCAACACCCTGCACGCGAGCAGCCTGACGGCGCTGGCCGATCAGTTGGGCTGCTGAACGGCGGCCTGCTGCAGCGCAGCCTCGATCACCCACAGCCGATCCTGGCCCCAGACGGCGGTGTCGAACACGCGCAGCGAGGGCACGCCCCACAGCCCCAGGCGGGTGAGTTCGTCACGGTTTTGCGCGGCCGTCTGGCGCCAGCCTTCGTCCTGCAGCGCCTGCTGCGCGGCGGGCCACGACAGGCCCACACGCTCGACGATCTGGCGCAGGCCGCGGTCACTGCCGGCGTTGATGCCTTCGGCCCATACGCCCTGCATGAACGACAGCAGGAAGCTCGGCCCCTTGCCCTCGCGCTCGGCAAAGGGCAGCAGCGCCAGCCCGCGCTCGGTGGGGCGGCCCAGCGGGTCGTTGATGCGGCCAAACGGGATGCCGCGCTCGAAGGCCTCGCGGGCGGCGTCGTGCACGATGTACCGCCGCTTTTCACTCGGGACCGCCAGCCCGCGCATGACCATGGGCAGCACGAAGCGCAGGCGCACCTGCGCCCCGGCACGGCGCGCCAGCGCAAACACGCGCGGCGCCACGATGGCCGAATACGGGCTGCGCAACGAAAAGAAGAAGTCGATCACCGGCGGCGGCGCCAGGTGCAGCGGCGCCAGGCTGTCGGGCACGGGCGGGTACAGGGGTTCGGTGTGCGACCCCTTTTGCACGCCCAGCGTCTGCAACCGCCGCTCCAGGTGGTGCAGCCGGTCAAGGCCCCAATACCATTCGCCCCCATAAAAAAAGGTGGCGCCCAGGTAGTGGCCCAGCTGCTGGCGCTGCGCGTCGGCGGCCGCCATGTGGGCCGCGGTTTGCGCCTCGCTGGCGGGGGTGGCGCCGCCGGGCAGCACCATGTCCACCAGCGTGGCGGGGTCATGCCACAGGCGTTTGGACACCTCGGCCGCCACCTGCGCGAAGCAGCCGCCCTCGATGGCGCCCACCAGCAGGCGCTGAGCCATGGCCAGCGCCGGCAACGGGGGTTGAACGCCGGGGTCATGAAATGGCAAGCCCACCTGTTGCGCCAGCCGTTGCGCATCGCGGCGGCTGTAGGCCACCAGCGCCTCGCGCGCGGGGGCGGCGGCGTCGGGCACCGGGCCGACCAGGTGCGGCACCAGTTCGATGGTGTAGCGCGCCAGCAGGGGCATCAGGCTGGCCGCCGCCAGCGCACTGTAGGGATCGTCGGCCTGATGGAAGTAGTGCACCCGGTGCGACTCGCCGCGCCGCACACGCGCGCGCTCAGTCCGCTCGCGCTGCTGCTGCAGGCGCTCGCGCGACAGCATGCGCTGGGTGATGAAAGGCATCAACAGGGTTTTGAGGGACATATTTTTCGGGGCACCGTCTTTTCACAACGGTTTGGGGACAAAGCCGATTTCCAGCCCCTTTTCAGTCACGGTGATGCGACCCGGTTGCAGGCCCAGGCCGTCGGCCAGCGCCAGATCCTGCGGGCGCAAGGCGTGCAGCACCACCTCGTTCAGCGACTGCGCGGCCAATGTCGGCGCATAGGTGTTGAGCAGTTCGGACGCGGCGGGTTGCAGGTCCGGGAAATCCAGCCGCCCCAACCGCAGCTGGTAGGCGCGCAGGGTGCGGTCACTGGCTTCGTAGCGCAGGGCAAAGTCCACCTCGAACGTGCCCGCGTGGCTGCGCCGCAGGGCCGGGCCGGCGGCTTCGACCGCCATGTCGGCGCGCAGGCGGTTCTGCGCGGGCAGCAGGGTCAGGCGCGGGCTCAGCAAGGTCAGGTCCAGCAGGCCCGGCACCGGGTAGCGCAGCGGAAACCGCCGGGCGACCGCCTGGCGCAGTTGCGCGGCCGACACGGTGTAGCGCGGCCGGGCGTTGCCGTCCGCATCGCCTTCGGCCAACGCGCCCCAGGCCGCCCCGCCAAACGCGAGTCCCGGGATTGCCGTCAAAAAACCCCTGCGATGCATCCATGCGCTCCGTGACCCGCCTGATTGTGCGCCGCGCGCCTGGGGCGTCTGGCCGGCGCCTGGTGTGCATCGCATTTTTTGAACAAAAATAGCCTTTAGTCCACGTCAAATGGTGATAGTTTGCTATTAATTCAGGACTTGCCGGGAATCCCCAAACCCCGCACCACCGCGGGCCGCGCCACAAACTCGGCCAGCGCCCGCGTGACGTGGGGGAAGTCGTGTATGCCCACGAGCTCGCCCGCCCCATAAAAATCGACCAGCGAGCGCACCCACGGGAAGATCGCCATGTCGGCAATGGTGTAGGGGTCGCCCATCGTCCAGCGGCGGGTGGCCAGACGCTGGTTCAGCACGCCAAGCAGGCGTCGGCTCTCGGCCACGTAGCGGTCGCGCGGGCGCTTGTCCTCGTAGTCCTTGCCGGCAAACTTGTGGAAGAAGCCGAGCTGCCCGAACATCGGGCCGACACCGCCCATCTGGAACATGAGCCACTGCACGGTTTCAAAGCGCTGTGCCGCATCCTGCGGCATGAATTGCCCCGTTTTCTCGGCCAGGTACAGCAGGATGGCACCCGACTCGAACAGCGCCAGCGGCTGCCCGCCCGGTCCGTGAGGGTCCAGGATGGCCGGAATCTTGTTGTTGGGGTTGAGCGAAAGGAAGGCGTCGGACAGCTGGTCGTTGGTCTCGAAGCGGACCAGGTGCGGCTCGTACGGCAGCCCGGTTTCTTCCAGCATGATCGACACTTTCACCCCGTTGGGCGTGGGCAGCGAGTACAACTGAAGCCGATCCGGGTGCCGGGCAGGCCATTTCAGGGCAATGGGGTGGGTGATTTCAGAAGGCATGGATTTCCTGCAGGTGAGGGCAAAGCCGGGCGGCCAGCGCCGGGCGCGAACGCGCATTCTGGCGGGAAACGCATGGGCTTGCCGGGACCGGGGCGGTGGCGGCCCCGCGTTGCGCAGGATCGCCGCGCGCGAAACCGGTGTCGTCAGGGCGCAGGCGCCGATCCCCGCAGCAGTGCCTGGCCAAACCGCCCGCCGCCGCTGAGGGCGATCACCAGCCGCTGCGTGGCCCGCGTGGCGCCCACGTAGAACAGCCGCGCCTCCTCGCGCTCGTCCTCCCCGGCCGCAGGCATCTGGCCCACACCCATCAGCGCCACTACTGGAAACTCCAGCCCCTTGCTGGCGTGCATGGTCAGCACCTTGATGGTGTCGGCACCGGGGTTGAAGCTGCCCGAGCTTTTGCGCACCTGGTGCGGCAACTGCAGGCGGCGCAGCGCCTGGGCGCATTCGTCCATTTCGCTGTAGCGGCGGCAGATCACCGCCATGTCGCCCCAGGCGTGGCCCTCCTGGTGGGCAGCGCCCAGCAGCTCGGCCACCCTGGCGGCTTCGGCACGCAGGCCGGGCAGGCGGACGATCAGCGGCGCTTCGCCGTCGCGCCCGCAACTGACGGGGTGCAGCAGCGGAATGCCATCGTCGTCGTGGTCTTCGGCGGTCAACAGATCGGCGGCGATCAGGCTGGCGGTCTGCAGGATCTGCCGGGTGTTGCGGTAATTGATCTTCAGGATGGTGGTGCGCCCCTGCGCCTGGATGCCCACGCTCTTGAAGCTGAACTGCTTGCTGCGGCTTCGCTCATAGATGCTCTGGGCGTCGTCGTACAGCACCAGCAGGCTCTGGGTGGCCGGGTCCACCATTTGCGTGACGAGCTTGAGCCACTCGGGCGCAAAGTCGTGGCCCTCGTCGATCAGCACGGCCTGGTACTGGCCTGCGGGAATCTGCTGGCGGTCCACGCCGTGGATGACACTGCGCACCATTTCATCAAACATGTCGGGGCCCTGCTGCGGCAGGGTCTGCCCGAACGCCACCAGCTGCTGGCGGCACCATTTGTGGAAATTGCGCGCATGCACCGCGCCCGACAGGCCTTTGGCCTCCATCATGCTGGCCAGCTTGACCGCCAGCGGCTCGTTGTAGCAAAGAATCAGGATGGGCTTGCTGGTGGGCGTATGGGCCCGCGCCAGGTATTCGGCGCGGTAGCCCAGGATCATCGTCTTGCCCGAACCCGCCACGCCGTGGATGACGCGGTGGCCGTCGCCCAGCGAGCGCGCCAGTTGCTCCTGCTGCAAATCCATCACACGCATGATGCTGGGCAGTTCGGCGTCGGCGTCGTTGTCATCGAACAGCACGCCCTGCGTTTGCACCCGCACCTGCGGAAACATGATCCAGCGCACGCGGTCGAGCTGGGGCAGCGTCATGACGCTGCCAAACGCATGGGGAAACATGTGCCACAGACGTTGCTGGAACTGCTCGGCGTCGGTGGTCTCGGTCATCTCGTCCGAACAGATCACATCGTGCGGTTCGATCGCGTCGCCCAGCCCGGCCGCCTCAAACTGCTTGCGCGTGATCCGGGTGAACACCACGCCGTGCCCCCAGGGAAACGCCAGTTTGCCCTGATGCGCCCCCGCCGCATGCACCAGTTGCGGGTCGCGCTCCAGCGCGTTCACCACCTGGATGGCGCAATGCCGCGCCTGCGCCAGCGGGTTGATCACCACCTTGAGCTGCCCGTCGGGCACGATCTCCCACATCTGTTTGGTGGCGCGCCGGATGGTTTCGAGCTTCCAGTCCTTGGTTTCCAGAATCAGCAGGCCGCGGCGCGGATGCAGCACCACGAAATCCGGATGCGACTGTTTGGGGCCCACCGGCACGTCGTACCAGACCAGGTAGTCATCGTCGAGCTTGTGCTCCAGCCGTTCGGCCAGACGTCGCTCACCCTGCGTCATGCGTGAAACGCATGCGCCCAGCGCGGGCATGAGAGTCGCCATGATGTGCTTTTCCCTGTGAACTTATGATGGCGAAACGCCGAACGCGCACAATAGCACCCCCGGTTCAAACCGCTGATTTTTCGTTGCACAACCCTGGCGCCACGGCCCCTTTGGCGTGCCGCACCGCCCCCGAAGGAGCCGCCTGAATGGCCGAGATCGCCGCCACCACCCCCGCACCGCCCAGCGCCCATGCCGCCGACACCGCTGCACTGGCCGAGGCCCGCACGCTGGTCCGCGACCTCTACACCCCGCGTGCACCGCGCTATTGGGTCGATTTTTTACTGAGCGCCGGCCTGGGCTGGGCTGCTTTTGTGGCGGCCGTGCGGTGGCCGGCGTGGTCGGCGCAGCAGGCCGTGGCGCTGGGGGTGAGCGTGGTGGCGCTGTACCGCGCGGTCATCTTTGTGCACGAACTGGCGCACCTGGGGCCGCGCAAGTGGCCCGCCTTTCGCGCGGCGTGGAACCTGCTTTGCGGCGGGCCGATCCTGGTGCAGTCGTACACCTACAGCGGCGTGCACAACCTGCACCACTATCAGCACCTTTATGGCACCCGGGCCGATGGCGAGTACCTGCCGTTTGCGCGCATGCGGCTGCTGGCGGTGTTTGGCCACTGGGCGCTGGCGGTGGTGGTGCCGGCCATCGTGCTGGTGCGCGCATTGGTGCTGGTGCCGCTGTCGTGGCTGATCCCGCCGCTGGCGCGGTGGCTGTGGGAGCGCGCGTCGTCGCTGATCATCGACCCTGAGTTCAAGCGCCCCCACTCCCGCCACGACGACCCAAGCTGGCGCTGGCAGGACGCGTATTCATGGCTGTGCGCCAGCACCGGCGTGGGCCTGATGGCGGCGGGCGTGTGGCCGTGGCGCGTGCTGGTGCTGTGGTACCTGATGCTGATGGGCATCCTCATGCTCAACGGCGTGCGCACGTTGATTGCGCACCGCTACCGTTTCCCCGGCGAACGCCCGCTGACCCTGATGGAGCAGTTTCACGACTCGGTGGACGTGCCCGGCCATCCGCTGGTCACGACACTGTGGGCGCCCGTGGGCCTGCGCTTTCACGCCACCCACCACCTGTTTCCGGGCATGCCGTACCACAACCTCGGCACCGCCTACCAGCGCCTGGCCAGCGGCCTGTCTGACCCGGCGTGGTTCCTGCGGTCGACCGAACAGAACATGGTGGGGGCGATGCGCAAGCTGGTGCGCGAGTCGCGTCGCAGCGGGGAGCGGTGCGGCGCGAAGGCTTGATTTGGTGCGGCTGGCGGGGATCGAACCCACGACCCTTGGCTTCGGAGGCCAATACTCTATCCACTGAGCTACAGCCGCATGCAGGGTGATGCAGCCCTGAATTCTCGCACATGGGCGGGCCGGTGCGGGGCCAAATGCGGGCCGTCCGGTGCCCGACCCATAAAGTCGGCAAAATCGGTGCCTCAGCGCCCCGTCGGCCGACCCAAGGCCCGGATCGCGTGACTCTTTTCCCCCAAAAGGTTTTCCATGTCCGAGTTGAGCACTCTTCCATCCCGTCCTGTGGCCCGCGCACTGCGGCCCGACCCGTGGGCCAGCGCCTTGGCTGCCGGGCTGCTGGCCACGCTGCTGGTGGCGGGCTGTGGCCAAGGCGGCAACACCGAGAGCAAGGGCAATGGGGCCGCGCCCCCGGCCCCGCCGCCACCCGAAGTGGGCGTGGTGACGGTGACGCCAGGCGACGTGGGCCTGGTGACGGAGTTGCCGGGCCGGCTGGAGGCGTCGCGCGTGGCGCAGGTGCGGGCGCGCGTGGCGGGCATCGTGCAACAGCGGTTGTTCCGCGAAGGCAGCGACGTGAAGGCCGGGCAACTGCTGTTCCGGATCGACCCCGCGCCTTACGCCGCCGCCTATCAAAGTGCGCAGGCTTCGCTGGCACGCGCCGAGGCCAACCTGGCGCAAGCCACGGCGCTGATGGAGCGCTACAAGCCCCTGCTCGAAGCCCAGATGGTCAGCAAGCTCGCGTTTGACAACGCGTTGGCCGGCCAGCGCCAGGCCGAGGCCGATGTGGCGGTGGGCCGCGCGGGCGTGCAGACGGCCCGCATCAACCTCGATTACGCCAGCGTCACCGCGCCCATTGCCGGGCGCATTGGCCGCGCGCTGGTGACCGAGGGCGCGCTGGTGGGCCAGGGCGAGGCCACGCCGCTGGCGGTGGTGCAGCAGATCCAGCCCATGCTGGTGAATTTCACCCAATCGGCAGCAGAGGTGATGAACCTGCGCCGCGCACTGGAAGCCGGCCAGCTCAAGCGCGCCGCCGGCGATGAGGCCGTGAGCGTGCGTCTGGTGCTGGAGGACGGCAGCGTGTACCCGCGCGCCGGTCGGCTGCTGTTTTCGGATCTGTCCGTGGACCCGACCACTGGCCAGATCACCCTGCGCGCCGAGGTGCCCAACCCGGGCAGCGTGTTGCTGCCGGGCCTGTATGTGCGCGTGCGGCTGGAACAGGCGCAGGCGCCCGACGCCATCGTGTTGCCGCAGCAGGCCGTCACCCGCTCGGGCCAGGGCGACAGCGTGATGGTGGTGGGGCCCGACGGCAAGGTGGGCCCGCGCACCGTGAAGGTGGGCAACGCCCAGGCGGGCGGCTGGGTCATTCTGGACGGCCTGAAGGCCGGCGAGCAGGTGATGGTGGACGGCTTCCAGAAGCTGCGTCCGGGCGCGCCGGTCAAGCCCGTGCCGTGGCAGCCCCCGGGCGCCAAGGCGTCGGCGGCTTCCCCTGCAGCCGCCCCCGCTGCATCGGCGCCTGCGGCCGCCGCCTCGGCCCCGGCCTCCGCCCCTGCGGCCAAGTCCTGAGGAGCGCGGCACATGGCCCGATTCTTCATTGACCGCCCCATCTTTGCGTGGGTGATTGCCCTGTTCATCCTGGTGATGGGCGGGGTGGCCATCACGCAGTTGCCCGTGGCGCAGTACCCGCCGGTGGCGCCGCCGTCGATCGTGATCACGGCCACCTACCCCGGCGCCTCGGCGCAGGCGCTGGAAGACAGCGTGCTGAGCGTGATCGAACAGGAAATGAACGGCTCGCCGGGCCTGATCTACATGGAATCGGTGGCGCAGGCCAACGGCAGCGGGCAGATCACGCTGAGCTTCGAATCCGGCACCAACGCCGATCTGGCGCAGGTGGACGTGCAAAACCGCCTGGGTCGCGCGTCGCCACGCCTGCCCGGCGCCGTGACGCAGCAGGGCGTGCGGGTGGACAAGGCCCGTTCGAACTTCCTGCTGTTCACGATCCTGTCGTCCGAGAACGGCGAATTTGACCCGATTGCGCTGGGCGACTACGCCTCGCGCACGGTGCTGCCCGAGATCCAGCGCATTCCCGGCGTGGGCCAGGCGCAGCTGTTTGGCACCGAGCGCGCCATGCGCATCTGGGTGGACCCGGCACGCCTGCTGAGCTTCAACCTCGCACCGGCCGATGTGAACAACGCCATTCGCGCGCAAAACGCCCAGGTGTCGTCGGGCGGCATTGGCGAGCTGCCCAATGTGGCGGGCCAGGGCGTGGCGGCCACCGTGGTGGTGGAGGGCCAGTTGGCCTCGGTGGAACAGTTTGGCAACATCGTGCTGCGCGCCAACACCGACGGCTCCACCGTGCGGCTCAAGGACGTGGCGCGCATCGAAATGGGCGCCCAGACCTACGCCACCTCCGCCCGGCTCAACGGCAACCCGTCCACCGGCATCGGGGTGCAGCTCTCGCCCACGGGCAACGCGGTGGCCACGGCCAAGGCGATTCGCGCCCGCATGGAAGAGCTGTCCAAATTCTTCCCCAAGGGCATGAAGTGGGCCATCCCTTACGACAGCTCGCGCTTCATCAGCATCTCGATCTCGCAGGTGGTGGAGACGCTGCTCGAGGCCATGGTGCTGGTGTTTCTGGTGATGTTCCTGTTCTTGCAGAACTTCCGCTACACCATCATCCCGGCCATCGTGGTGCCGGTGTCGCTGCTGGGCACCTTTGCGGTGCTGCTGGCGCTGGGCTTTTCGATCAACGTGCTGACGATGTTCGGCATGGTGCTGGTGATTGGCATCGTGGTGGACGACGCCATCGTGGTGGTGGAGAACGTCGAGCGCATCATGAGCTCAGAGGGCCTGCCGCCGCGCGAAGCCACGCGCAAGGCCATGGGGCAGATCAGCGGCGCCATCATCGGCATCACGGTGGTGCTGGTGTCGGTGTTTGTGCCGCTGGCTTTTTTTGGCGGGGCGGTGGGCAATATCTACCGGCAGTTCTCGGCGGTGATGGTCACGTCCATCCTGTTCTCGGCGTTCATGGCCTTGTCGCTCACGCCGGCGCTGTGCGCCACGCTGCTCAAGCCGGTGCAGGCGGGGCACCATCATGAAAAGAGCGGCTTTTTCGGCGGGTTCAACCGCGGGTTTGCGCGCACCGCCAAGGGCTATGAGCGCTGGGTGGCCCGGCTGCTGGGCAAGACGCCGCGCTATCTGGTCATTTACGCGGCCATCGTCGGCGCGGTGGTGGTGCTGTTTGCGCGCCTGCCATCGGCGTTTTTGCCCAGCGAAGACCAGGGTTACCTGATCGTCAACGTGCAGCTGCCACCCGGGGCCACGCGCGAACGCACCTCGGCCGTGATCGAGCAGGTGGAGGCCTACATTCTCAAGCAGCCCGAGGTGCAAAGCATGGTGGGCGTGCTGGGCTTCAGCTTCTCGGGCCAGGGCCAGAACGCCGCGCTGGCGTTCGTCACGCTCAAGGACTGGAGCGAACGCAAGGGCGCCGGCGCCACGGCACAGGCGGTGGCGGGGCGCGCGTTCGGGGCGTTTTCCAAAATCCGCGATGCCTTCATCTTTGCGTTGAGCCCGCCGCCCATTCCCGAGCTGGGCACGGTGTCGGGCTTCAACTTCCGGCTGCAGGACCGCGGTGGCAACGGCCACGCCGCCTTGCTGGCCGCGCGCAATCAGCTGCTGGGTGCCGCAGGGCAGAGCAAGGTGCTGACGGGCGTGCGCCCCGACGGTCTGGAAGACGCGCCGCAACTGCAGCTCGACATCGACCGCGACAAGGCCAGCGCGCTGGGCGTGCCGTTTGAGGCCATCAACGCGGTGCTGTCCACGTCGCTCGGGTCGAGCTACATCAACGACTTCCCGAACCGCGGGCGCTTGCAGCGCGTGATCGTGCAGTCCGACGCGCCCGGGCGCATGCAGCCGGGCGATCTGCTGCGCCTGAACGTGCTCAACACGCAGGGCAAGGCCGTGCCGCTGTCGGCGTTTGCGGCCACGCGCTGGGTCACCGGTCCGATGCAGACCATCCGCTACAACGGCTATCCGGCCATGCGCATTTCGGGCCAGGCGGCGCCGGGCCGCAGCACCGGCGAGGCCATGGCCGAGATGGAGCGGCTGGCCGGGCAACTGCCCCCGGGGTTCGCGTTTGAATGGACCGGCCAGTCGCGCGAGGAAAAGCTCTCGGGCGCGCAGGCCATGATCCTGATGGCGTTCTCGCTGATGGCGGTGTTTTTGAGCCTGGCCGCGCTGTACGAGAGCTGGACGATCCCGCTGGCCGTGATCCTGGTGGTGCCGCTGGGCATTCTGGGCGCGCTGCTGGGCGCCAACCTGCGCGGCTTTCCCAACGATGTGTACTTCAAGGTCGGGCTGATCACCATCATCGGCCTGGCGGCCAAGAACGCGGTGCTGATCATCGAATACGCCAAAGACCTGCAGGCGCAGGGCAAGAGCCTGGTGGACGCCGCACTGGAGGCCTGCCACCTGCGCTTTCGCCCGATCCTGATGACCTCGCTGGCGTTCATCCTGGGCGTGCTGCCGCTGGTGGTGTCCACGGGCGCGGGCTCGGCCGGGCAGCGCGCCATTGGCACCGGGGTGATGGGCGGGATGATCGCCGCCACGGTGCTCGCGGTGTTTTTTGTGCCCCTGTTCTTTGTGGTGGTGCGCCGCATTTTCCGCAGCCGCGCGCCGTTGGCCGCGCCGCCCGGCAGCGACCCGGCGAGCCCGGACGCCCCCTTATAATTAAAGGTTGATTTCAACGCCCCGCCACTATTGAGGACGCCATGAGCGACAACACCCACGAAGAAGCCCACACCGGCCCGATCAAGAACCCCAAGCAGTTGCTGCTGGCTGTTTTCATGTCGTTTGTGGTGCCCATCTTTGCCATCATTGGCCTCGTGTATTACGTCAGTTCGGCGCCCAAGACCGCGCCCGGCGTCAGCGAAGACGCTCTGGCGCAAGCGGTAGAACACCGCATCCAGAAGGTCGGCGTGGTGGAGATCCGCGACGCCAACCGCGCCCTCAAGACCGGCGAACAGGTGTTTGCGGCCCAGTGCGGCGCCTGCCACACCGCCGGGGTGGCCGGTGCGCCCAAGTTGGGCGACGCTGCTGCCTGGGCGCCACGCATCGCCACCGGCTTTGAGGCCCTGCTGAATTCAGCCCTCAAGGGCAAGGGCGCCATGGGCGCGCAAGGCGGTGGCGATCTGGCCGACCTGGAAATCGCCCGCGCCGTGGTCTACCTGGCCAACGGCAGTGGCGGCAAGCTGCCCGAACCCGCAGCGCCTGGCGCGGCGCCCGCTGCTGCCGCGGAGGTGGCCCCGGCGGCGGCCCCTGCAGCGGCTGCGGCC